>NZ_JAGGMN010000001.1:1434882-2869765 GCF_017875325.1 Methanofollis sp. W23
CACACTAGGTCTGAAATAGAATACGTCTGATCATATTTAAAAATTTTTAATTAATTCCCGGGACGACCTGTAAGATTCACTCCGAGATATTGAAATATGTTTGGTGTATGGAGTAAAAAAGGCACGACAAAAAAAAGATCCTGCCATTCCACCCCCTGATCTTTTCAGATTTTTCCACCCCCCGCGCATGGGATTTTTCCGTGCCCATCGGGATGATATCCAACCTTTCTCCCTGGAAATTCTTTCCACACCCCCTATTGCGAGGTCGAATTATCTGCGCGGTTCTGCGACAACACCCCCAGGCACACCCCTGCTCCCTGCCAGGTGCCCACCTCGTCCTGGCAGGGAAAGTGTCACTATATAATCCTATGGTCAAACAACTATAGGGACTGATCACAGTGAGTGACATCTACGATAAAGTCATAGAACTTGCAAAACGCCGCGGCTTTGTCTGGCCCTCAGCAGAGCTCTATGGCTCTGTTGCCGGGTTCATCGATTACGGCCCGCTCGGTGCCATGACAAAACGGCGGATCGAAGACATCTGGAGACACTACTATATCATCAGAGAAGGCTACTACGAGATCGAGTGCCCGACCGTCGGGACCGAGTCCATATATCTCGCCTCAGGCCATGTGAAGGGATTTGCCGACAAGATGTGCCAGTGCCCCCACTGCCACGAATATTTCCGGGCGGACCACCTTGCCGAGGCATGCGGGGTCGAGAATGGCGCGGTCCTCTCCAAAGAGGACCTGGAAGCCGCCATCACCGACGCCACCTGCCCGTCCTGCGGCGAACCCTTCGGGCAGACCGAGGTCTTTGACTTCAACCTGATGTTCCAGACGACCATCGGCCCAGGTTCACAGCGGAAAGGGTATCTCAGGCCCGAGACCGCCCAGGGGATCTTCACCGACTTCTCCAGGCTCTCGCGCTTCTACCGGCAGAAACTCCCCTTCGGCGCCGTCCAGATCGGCAAGTCGTACAGGAACGAGATCTCGCCGCGCCAGGGCATGATCCGCCTGCGCGAGTTCACCCAGGCAGAAGCCGAGATCTTTGTCAACCCCCAGGAGAAGACGCACCCCGCCTTTGCGCGCTACGCCGACTACCCCGTAGAACTCTGGGCGATCGAGCAGCAGCAGCAGAACACCGAGGCGATCACCAGGACGATGCGCCAGGCGGTGGACGAGGGGATCATCGCCAACGAGTATATCGCCTATTACCTCGCCCTCACCCACGAACTCCTGGCCGCCATCGGGATCGATCCGAAGCGGACCCGCTTCAGGCAGCACCTCCCTGACGAGCGGGCCCACTATGCCATCGACTGCTGGGACGCCGAAGTGTACTCTGAGCGGTTCGGGTGGGTCGAGGTCGTCGGGATCGCCGACAGGACCGACTACGACCTCAAGGCCCATGCGGCCGAGAGCGGGGACTCCATGACCGTCTTTGTCCCCTTCGACAAGGCGCGCAAAGAGACGAGGAAGCGGATCGTCGCCAACATGGGCGTGCTCGGCCCCAAGTACCGCGGCAAGGCCGCAAAGATCGCCGCCGCCCTGGAAGAGGCGATGCCCGGACCTGACGGCGCCGAGGTGGTCGTCGACGGCGAGACGATCTTTGTGCCAGGCGACCTCTACACCCTCCACGAGGAGGAGGTCGAGGTGCGGGGCGCCGAGGTGATGCCCCATGTCATCGAGCCCTCGTACGGGGTCGACCGGATGATCTACTCGGTTCTCGAACACGCCTATGAAGAAGAGGATGTCGACGGCGAGGTCCGGAAGGTGCTCCGCCTCGCCCCATGTATCGCCCCGGTCCAGGTGGCGGTCTTCCCGCTGGTGAACAAGGACGGCCTCGACACGATCGCGCGGGAGATCACCGTCGACCTCCAGGACGCCGGCGTGCTTGCCGACTACGACGACAACGGGGCGATCGGCCGCCGGTACCGCAGGCAGGACGAGATCGGGACGCCCTTTGCGGTGACCGTCGATACCGAGACGAAAGAGGCGGGGACGGTCACCCTGCGTGACCGCGACTCCATGGCACAGGTGCGGGTCAGGACCGACGCTCTGGTCCAGACGCTGGTCTCTCTTACCAGGGGCCGCACCACCTTTGCCGACCTTACGACAGAATGAAGTACATCAGCCACCCCCTCATCAGGCCGGAGTGCCTGGAAGAACGGCGATACCAGCTCGCCATCGCTCTCCAGGCCCTCGACACCCATACGATGGTGGTCCTGCCTACAGGCCTTGGCAAGACCGCCGTCGCCCTGATCACCGCAGCTTCACGGCTGTACCAGGAGGGGGGAAGGCTCCTGATGCTTGCCCCGACCAAACCGCTCGTGGAGCAGCACTTCCGTTTCTTCTCAGAACGGCTCATGCTCCCTGACGGGGAGTGCGCACTCTTTACCGGGGACACCGCCCCCGAAGAGCGCACGGCGACCTGGGAACGCGCGCAGGCGGTCTTTGCCACCCCGCAGGTAGTGAAAAACGACCTCATCGCCGGGCGCTACGACCTCGGCGGGGTGACGCTCCTGGTGGTGGACGAGTGCCACCGGGCGGTCGGGAACTATGCATATGTCTTTCTCGCCCGCCGCTACCTGACGACGGCCGAGAAGCCGCTTCTCCTTGCGATGACCGCTTCGCCTGGCGGGGACCACGGGAAGGTGGAAGAGGTGATGGCACACCTCGGGGTCGTGCAGGTGGAGACGCGGACCGAGCATGATCCCGACGTCCGTCCGTACGTCCATGAGCGCGAGGTGGACTATCTCTCAGTCGACCTTCCTGACGACCTTGCAGAGGCCGTCGCCGACCTCAACCGTCTCCTTGACTCGCGGCTCAACGCCCTCAGGGAGGCCGGGTTCAGGGTGCCGGGACGCGAACGACTCTCGATGAAGGCGCTCAACGGTCTCAACGCCCAGGTGCAGGCGCGGATCGCACAGCGCGACGCTGCCGGGTTCATGGCGGCCTCGGTGTACGCCGAGATCATGAAGGTGAGGCACGCGGTCTCGCTTGCCGAGTCGCAGGGGAGTGCGGCCCTCAGGACCTACCTGGAGAAACTCTCCTCTGAGGGACACTCATCAAAAGGAACAAAGGCAAGCAGGCGGCTTGCCGGCGACCCGGTCTTCCGCAGACTCTGCACCCGCGCCGCCGGGTGGGAGCATGAACTCCATCCCAAGGTCGGGTTGACCGTCGACCTCGTCCTCGAAGAGGTGCGCGAGCACCCTGGCAGCAGGACCATCGTCTTTGCGAGTTTCAGGGACACGGTCGGCCACCTGGTCGACGCTCTCATGGCGGCGGGGGTCCATGCCGAACGGTTCGTGGGGCAGGCCACCAAAGACGCCGAGAAGGGGCTTACGCAGAAGCAGCAGATCGAAGTGCTGAGGCGGTTCCGCGAGGGCGAGTTCCCGGCGATCGTCTCCACCTCGGTCGGCGAGGAAGGACTCGACGTCCCGTCCACCGACCTGGTCATCTTCTACGAAGCGGTCCCGTCGGAGATCAGAAGCATCCAACGGAAAGGGCGGACCGGCCGGAACGAGGCAGGACGGATCATCGTCCTCACCACCAGAGGAACTGCAGACGAGGTCTACAAGTACGTGAGCCTCAACCGCGAGCGCCAGATGATCAAGGGGATCAGGAAACTTGGGAACAACAACGGCGGCCAGGCCCCGCCTGCACCCCCGGCACCCCAGGCCACGGGACAGACGAGCATCGGTTCGTTTGCCGACGCCCCCGCACCGGCGTCCCCAGAACCCGACGCTCCGGTGATCACCGCCGACGACCGCGAGACCTCCTCGAAGGTCGTCGAGGTTCTCTCTGACCTCGGAATGCGGGTGAACCTCACCCGCCTGGAAGTCGGGGACTACGCCGTCGGCGACCGCGTGCTGGTGGAGCGCAAGACCGTTCAGGACTTTGCCGACACCCTGGTCGAGCGCGACCTCCTGGGCCAGGTGCGGGCCCTGGCCTCCGCGGTCACCCGCCCGGTCCTCATCGTCGAGGGCGAGGGGGATCTCTATGCCGCACGAGACATCCATCCCAACGCCATCAGGGGAGCGCTCGCCGCGATCACCATCGACCTCGGCGTCTCGCTCATCTTCACCAGGAGCGCTACGGAGACCGCCGAGATGCTTGCCGTCATCGCCAGGAGAGAGGGGAGCGAGCGGACCGAACGAGCGGTCCTGCCGGCAAAGACCTACCGGACCGCACAGGAAGAGCAGGAATATATCGTCGCGGCCTACCCTGAGGTCGGGCTCAAACACGCGCGCGCCCTCCTCGCACACTTCGGGTCGGTACAGGCGGTCATCGACGCAGGCGTCGACGACCTGAGCCAGGTAAAAGGGATCGGAAAAAAGACGGCCGAGAAGATCAGGGAACTCTCGACCCGGCCTTATGAGTGACGGAGGAGTTTGAGGGCCTCGGCGCCGGCAAGCACCGCCTGCATCAGGGTGAGGCACCGGCGCTCGTCGGTCTCGGTCTCGACCCGTCCGCAGAGGGAAGCGACCGCCGCCTCGATCCCGGCCTCGGCAGTGCCTGCCCTGGCCTGGGGAGCAGGGGTGGAGGGGGAGACCGGGGCCGCGGCGGGCACCGGCGCGGTCGATGCGCTCTCCTCCTGTTCTGTCCTCTCTGCACAGACGACACAGAGCGTCTCCCCCTTATACTCGAATAACGGAGATCCACAGACCTTGCACTCTTTTGCGAGCATTTTGCCTCCTTTCAGGAGATACTCGGCCATGATATCCTCTGGTTTTCTCTCTGTCATCTCTGCCTCCGAATGCGTTCTGATAAATCAATGTATATAAGAACCAGAGGTATATAGTAATAAAGGGTGATTGTCAATGGCCACTCCAGAGGAAACAATAAATGTGTGTATTCAGATGCTTCAGCATATTTCTGAAGACAACACCATCCCTCGTAACATCCGCAGGGTTGCTGACGAAACCAAGACTCTCCTCATGAACGAGGAGAAGAGCATCGGCCTGCGTGCGGCTGAGGCGATCTCAACCATCGATGAGGTCTCCAATGATCCGAACATGCCGGTTCATGCCCGAACCCGGATCTGGGAATTGGTCTCACAGCTTGAAACGATCCCACTCGACTGAACAGAAACCATTGGTAGATATTTTTCTATCTCAATTCTGAGATCCACTTTTTTAGGGCAGCACCGTGCAGACCACCGTTCTTTCACGGCGCTGCCTGATATCAAGTTCCAGGAGGACGACCTGTTGCCAGGTGCCAAGCACCGGCGACCCGTGCTCCACCGGCAGGGTGAGAGAGGGGCCGACGAACGAGGCACGCACGTGCGACCGTCCGTTCCCGTCCCCCCACCGTCTGTCATGGGCGTAGATGATATCCGAAGGAGCGACCCGCTCGAGGGCGCCCCGCAGGTCGTCGAGCACCCCGTCCTCGTACTCGATCGTCGAGATCGCCGCCGTCGAACCGATGACAAAGAGGGTGCAGACCCCATTCTCGGCTCCGCTTGCTTCCACACACCGGTGCACCGCCGGGGTGAGGTCGATGATGTCGCCCTCCCCGCTGGTGGTCACCGTGATCCGTTCTTGATGCACCATAGGTGAGCATCCAGCGGCCAGGTAGAAAAAGCATACCCTGGATGCAGGGAAGACAACTCCGCCACCTTTTGCGAGGGAGGTGATGAGGGGTCCTTCTATACCAGGACACTGCGATGGGATTCTGCGCATGCGGTCTGCCCGGAGCGTACCTCCCCCGTGAACATGATCCCGGCGATCGGCTCTGTAGAAGCCCCTACATATCGTGGGGAGAATGCGTGTCAACCGCCTTCCCATAGCCTCCCGCCGGGGGCGCTGCCCCCGGACCCCCGGGAGGAAGATGGGGTCGGGAAGGCAGAATAAATAATCATAAAGAAGGATGTTGCCCTCCTCAACCTATCGTGTCGCGGCACGCTCCCCCGCCAGAGAGATTCATCATGAGGATTTCTACAGAGCCCAATGATTAGAATTGAGAGAGGTGCACGAAATTCAGATCGCCCTGACTCCTCTCATGACAGATCAAAAGAGATCGGGGTCGTTTTTTCATCATGATGGTCCCTGCCTTCTGCTCTGATATTTGCGTGAAGGAAGGAGGGCGAGAGTGAGCTACTTCTGGCTCTGCAGGATCTCTCAGGATGGTTCTCTCTTGCAGGGGCCGCGCCGCCTCTCGCACCTCCCACCGCACGATCGAGCCGAGGAAGGCACCATTCCTTTCATATTCATCCGGGGATCAGGGGATGGCTCCGGCGCGTATGAGGTGGGAGGGCACGTGATCAGAAAGATCCTCTGAGAGATCTATGAGGATTTACTTTGAAAATGATCCAGAACATCTGCCCTCTGCCTTCCCAACCCCCAGGAGGAAGATAGGGCCAGGAAGGCACAATCAATCGCTCCACCACCTCTCGAATCGCGCGGGGAGATCTGGGGGGCGGCACGCCTCCCGCCAAAGATACCTGCCCAGAGGATTTCTACAGAGCCGTATTACACCAATTTTTACCTGGTCCAAACCCCCCGTCGGCAGGCGCCCCTCTCGATATTGTACCCTGCACAGAAGAAAACCTGGAGAGATGCTCTCGGCGACGCAGACCATGCCGGCGGTGCCAAACCCTGACCTGGCATAAGAAAAAGTCTCGCAATATAAGTACCTTAATGAGGATATACATCCTATATATCAGACTGTGAATCCACGATCTTTTGCTTCCTTTATTATAACGGAGGACATCTATGAAAGAATCATATGACGCCTCCCATATCACCGTACTGAAAGGGCTTGAGCCAGTGCGCGAGCGGCCCGCCATGTACATCGGGAGCACCGACACGAGGGGGTTGCACCACCTCGTCTATGAAGTGGTGGACAATGCCATCGACGAGGCGCTCGCCGGGTACTGCGACCACATAACCCTTGTCCTTGGTGCCGACGGAACCTGCGTCATCCAGGATAACGGCCGGGGCATCCCGGTCGACAGGATGGACGGGGGCAAAAGCGCCCTTGAAGTGGTGCTCACCGTCCTTCACGCCGGCGGCAAGTTCGACAAGAACACCTACCAGGTCTCCGGCGGCCTCCATGGCGTAGGCGTCTCGGTAGTCAACGCCCTCTCGACCGAACTCTTAGCCACCGTATTCAGGAACGGAAAAGTCCACGAGATGAAATTCTCCCGCGGCATCGTCACCAAACGGCTTACCAGGCGGGACGAGAGCCTTGAGGAGATGAAGGCCAGGTACGTCCAGGTCTACGGCACAGAGGGCGACTGGGACGAGATCGGAGAAGACCGGGACCGCTTCCTCGACACGTTCGGGAGAAACATCACCGGGACAAAGATCTGTTTCCGCCCTGACCCGGCGATCTTCGAGACCGTCATCTTCGACTTCGAGGTGCTTGCCCACCGGATGCGCGAACTCGCCTTCCTCAACTCAGGGATCACCATCTCGATCCTGGACGAACGGACCGGCGAAGAGGAACGCCACTGCTACGAGGGTGGACTCAGCGAGTTCATCAGACACCTCACCGCAAGCGACGAAAAAGTCCACGAAGAGGTCATCGCCTTCGACCGCGAGGACGAGGAGAACAAACTCGAGGTGGAAGTCGCCCTCCAGTACACCTCCACCTACAAAGAGCAGATCTTCACCTTTGTCAACTCGGTGAACACCAGAGAAGGCGGCACGCACCTCGAAGGGTTCAGGAGCGCCATCACCCGCGCGATCAACTCCTCGGCCAAGAAGAACAACCTCCTCAAGAACGGCGGGTCGTTGCGGGGGGAGGACGTCAGGGAAGGACTCTGTGCAGTCATCTCCCTCAAGATCGCCAACCCCCAGTTCGAGGGACAGACCAAGATGCGCCTCGGCAACTCCAATGTGCGGGGCATCGTCGACTCCCTTGCCTATGCCTCGCTCACCGAGTACTTCGAGGAGAACCCGAAGGTCCTCCAGGCGATCGTCAACAAGGCTCTCCTTGCCGCACGGGCACGCGAGGCCGCCCATAGCGCCCGCGAACTGGCGCGGCGCAAGAACACCCTGGAGAGCAGCGGCCTCCCTGGCAAACTTGCCGACTGCTCTGAACGCGACCCCGCAAAGAGCGAGGTCTATATCGTGGAAGGTGACTCGGCAGGCGGTTCTGCGAAGCAGGGACGTGACCGGCGGTTCCAGGCCATTCTCCCACTGCGGGGCAAGATCCTCAACGTCGAGAAGGCCTCCCCGCACAAGATCCTGAAGAACGCCGAGATCCAGGCACTCATCTCCGCGATCGGCACCGGCGTCGGGGAACACTTCGACGCCGACCGCGCACGCTACCACCACATCGTCCTGATGACCGATGCCGATGTGGACGGGGCACACATCAGGACCCTGCTCCTCACCTTCTTCTTCAGGTACATGCCTGAACTCATCGAACGGGGCTATGTCTACATCGCCCAGCCACCGCTCTTCAGGGTGAGCAAGGGCAAGAAAGAGCGCTACACCTTCAGCGAGGAAGATATGAAAGAGACCCTCGCCGAGATGGGCGAGAAGGGCGTGAGCGTCCAGCGCTACAAGGGTCTTGGCGAGATGAATGCCGGCCAGCTCTGGGAGACCACCATGGACCCCGAGCACCGGGTGCTCAAACAGGTGCAGATCGAGGACGCAAGTTATGCGAACGAGATCTTTGAGAAGCTGATGGGCGACAACGTCGAGCCGCGGCGTGCGTTCATCAAGAAACATGCACAGGAGGTGAAGAACCTTGACATCTGAGACAGCGGCCGAAGGACGACGGGTGATCCCGGTCACGGTCGAGAACGAGATGAAGTCCTCGTACATCGACTATGCCATGAGCGTCATCATCGGCCGGGCCATCCCTGACGTGAGGGACGGTCTCAAACCGGTCCACCGCCGCATCCTGTATGGGATGTGGGAGATGGGCAACACCCACGACAAACCTACCAAGAAGAGCGCAAGCATCGTCGGGCATGTGATGGGGAAATATCACCCGCACGGCGACGCTGCGATCTATGACACGATGGTGAAGATGGCGCAACCCTTCTCGTACCGCTACATGCCAGTCGAGGGGCAGGGCAACTTCGGGTCCATCGACGGCGACTCGGCAGCAGCAATGCGATATACCGAGGCGCGGCTCAGGCCTCTTGCCGAGGCAATGCTCGACGACCTCGAGAAGGAGACGGTGGACTTCATCCCGAACTTCGACGAGTCGACGAAAGAGCCGACCGTCCTCCCAGGGAAGATGCCAAATCTTCTTGTCAACGGGTCGTCCGGGATCGCGGTCGGGATGGCGACGAACATGCCGCCGCACAACCTCACCGAGGTCTGCGACGCCCTCTGCACCTATATCGACGATCCAGGAGTCACGGTCGAGGAACTGATGCAGAAGATCCCGGCCCCGGACTTTCCGGGCGGCGGGGTGATCATGGGCACGGCCGGGGTCCGCTCGGCCTACCTGACCGGGAAGGGCAAGTGCGTCGTCAGGGGAGTTGCGGAGATCGAGGACGAGGGGAAACGCCCCAGGATCATCATCACCGAGATCCCCTTCCAGGTGAATAAGGCAAACCTTGTCGAGCAGATCGCAGACCTGGTCAAGGACAAGCGGATCGAGGGGATCACCGACATCCGCGACGAGTCTGACAAGGAGGGGATCAGGGTCGTCATCGACCTCAGGCGTGACGCCATGCCCCAGGTGATCTTGAACCAGCTCTACAAGCACACGCCCCTTGAGACCACCTTCGGGATCAACAACCTGGCCATCGTCGACGGGCGGCCGATGGTGCTCAGTCTCCCGGCGATGCTCGGGCACTTCCTCGACCACCGGGTCGAGGTGGTCCGGCGGCGGACCGAGTTTGACCTGCGCAAGGCAGAGGACCGGGTCCATGTCCTCAACGGACTGGTCCTTGCGCTCGAAAGTATCGACGACGTCGTCGCGGCGATCAGGGCGTCGAAGAGTGCAGACGACGCACGTAAGGCCCTGATCACCAGGTTCGGGCTCGACGAGGTCCAGGCGAACGCCATCCTCCAGATGCAGCTGCGCCGTCTTGCGGCCCTTGAGCAGCAGAAGGTGCTCGATGAACGCGAGGCCCTTGGCAAAGAGATCGCACGTCTGCAGGAGATCCTCTCTGACCGTCCCCATATCCTGAAGGAGATCAAGAAAGAGATCGCGGCGATCAGGGAGGAGTTCGGCGACGAGCGCCGGACCCAGATCTCGGCGGCAGAAGGCGAGATCTCCAAGGCCGACCTTATCGAGGACAAACCAGCCCTGGTCTCTCTTACGGCCACCAACTACATCAAACGTCTCCCGCTGGAGACGTACCGCAAGCAGCGCCGGGGCGGCCGGGGGATCATCGGGATGGCGACCAAGGAGGACGATGTGGTCACCGATGTCTTCGTGGCCTCGACCCATGACTATCTCCTCTGCTTCACCAACCTGGGCCGGATCTACTGGATGCGGGTCTGGGACATCCCTGAAGCGGTCCGCACCGGCAAGGGGAAGGCGATCGTCAACCTCCTCAACCTGAGCGGGGAGGAGCGGGTCACCACCATCATCCCGACGCGGGACTTTGAGCCCGGACGGTTCCTCTTCTTTGCAACAAAGAAGGGTATGGTCGTAAAGATCCCACTCGAAGAGTTTTCCAGGCCCAGGTCAAGCGGGATCCTCGCGATCAAACTGAAAGAGGGCGACGAACTGGTGGACGTGAAGATCACCGATGGGAAGCAGGGAATTTTCCTGACGACCTGGAAAGGGCTTGGGCTCAGGTTCAGGGAAGAGGAGATCAGGAGTCTCCACCGCAACAGTCAGGGCGTGATCGGGATCAGGTTGCGGCCGGGAGACTGTCTGGTCTCGCTTGCCCTGGTGGAGAAGGACTATCTGCTCGCAGTCACCGGCAGGGGCGCCGGCAAACTGATCCACTTCGACGAGTTCAGGAACCGTCACCGCGGCACGATGGGGATCAGGAATCTCAGGGCCGCCTATGGAGACGGCGTGGTCGCGGCCAGGGCGGTCTCGGCAGAGGACGAGATCATCCTGATGAGCGCGTCGGGGATCGCGATGCGGACCAGGGTATCAGAGATCTCGGTGCAGAAGCGGGACACCCGCGGCGTGCGGGTGATGAAGATGGGCGAGGGAGACAAACTTGTCGGGTTTGCCCTTGTCCAGGCAGATGAAGACGAAGAATAAAAGGGAACGCTCCCAGACCAGGGAGCCCCCGCATTTTTTTGTGTCCTTTTCAGGGGATATATGAATTGGAAGAGCGAGGGGCAGACCTGGTGTGACTTCTTCTACACATGAGATGTGGGTTTTGTAGAATTCTGGCATTGTAGAAACCCTCATCTTTCCAAGGTGCAAGTGCGAACCATCCACCGTCCCCCACTCCGGTGCCGGGAAGGCATCTTCAGCGATCCAGAAGAGAGAGAGAGAAAGACGCTGTCCTCTCCCATATCCCCCCTCAGGGGTGTGGGGCGTGCCGCCCCAGGCATGATAGTGCAGAAAGCACTCTTAGAGAACTCCACTCATTTCCAACCGCGTATGCGTCAGAGGTTCATGCCTGGTTCTCCAGCGCCGCGAAGCCGTTTGTCCGCGAGGGATAAAGGAGACGGCATTCACTTATTCATAGACCCCGACCTGCGGATCGTCGATCCCGAGACCCCGGTCGATCTCGACGAGCAAACGGTTCAGCGTCTTCTTCACCGCCTCGGCATCTTTAGCGTCTGCGACCCCTGGCTGGTGCCAGATCACCTGCGTGCGGAGATGGGTGAGCAGTTCCTCGACCCTGGTGCCTTTGAACTGGCCGGGGAGGGTCAGTTCGGTGAGGTGGTCGGCCGCCCCGAGGAATGCCTTCTCAGGTGGAAGAGCGAAATGTCTGCTCAGAGCGACGAGCGGGATCACAAACCCCCTGCCAAATTTGCTTTCCATGAGAAGGGGATTGCCGCGGGTCTTGAAAAAAGATGTGGTGTTCGTCCCGGCACTCTGATCATTCACCGTCTTTTTCCCGTCGACCACCGTGGTGTGAATCTCAGAACTCTGGCTTTGTAGAAACCTCCACTTATCATGGGGGGAACGTGTGTCCCCCGCCTTCCTATACACTTTCGCCGGGGACTCTGCCCCCAGACCTCCAGGAACCACGATTGCGCCGGGAAGGCTGAATAGAGGGACATGAAAGGTGCGGCGCCGTCCATGACTCAAGATAATTTCTACAGAGCCTGGACTCACTTCTTCTCCTCTTCTCGCACTGTATACTCCGATCCTTCAAAGAGATCTTCTCGTGCTCGCTCTCGCTTGTATCTCAGGAGATAGTGATGAGGACTGCACCTCTCTCTCCAGGAACATCAAAGGTGCTTTCCGGTCCAATCTTCATTGTACAAGTTCGAGAGCAGGCCCCGGAGCGAGACATCAGAAAGCATGCCAAAAACCTTCAGGATCTTCATAAGCCCCGAGCAAGAAGTTATGCGGGGTTGGTGGTTCTCGCTTACGCCCAGGACATGCAAGGGGTTCCCATGAAACTGATCTCGAAGATCAGCCCTTGAGGTTTGCATGAGAATTTGAACTCACCGGATCCTGGTGTGGACGATATGCAGAGGATAGAATATTCTTTAGAATGATCAGGTCCCTCCCTTCTCATTCGCATCCTGATCCTGGAGGTGGATCTCAAAGAACCGCTTGAAAATTCGTTTCATGAGCGATTCTAGAGAACCAATAAAAACCATTCTCCTCAGACGACCCATCCGAGGAGTGCGATGACCGGGACGACCACAAGACTCGCGGCAAGGAAGACCCACTCACCCTTCTGGAGCGGTTTTTTCGTGATGAAGAGGTGCGAGTCCCGGCCATACCCCCGGCAGAGCATGCTCGTATAGGTCCGCTCCCCCTGCTCGAAGGAGCGGAGAAAGACCGTCCCGATGGTGTAGGCAAGCATCTTCATGCGGTAGCGGTATGGGAGGGAACGGTCGAAGGCGTCGAAGTACCTGGTCTGGAGGGCCGCCCCGATCCGCAGATACATCCTGGCAAAGAGGAAGAGGTAGCGGGTCATCATCCCGATGATGAGGGTGAACTCAGCCGGGAAACCAAGCCTGCCCGCACCCTTGAGCATCCCCTGCATCGTCGTCGTCGAAGAGAGGAGGATGATAAAAGAGATGCAGGCCAGGAACTTTATCCCGAGGATGGACGCAAACTCCACCGACTCGGCATAGATATGGATCCCGAGGGGGAGGGTGACGAGAGAGTGGAACTCGGCATAGTGCGGGTTGGTGAAAAAGATCTGGAAAAAAATGAGGAAGAACCCAAAGGGCAGGACGAGGAGGAGACGCTTGAGGTAGACTGTCGGGGAGAGTCGCGCCGCCGCCCAGAGGAGTGCGAAGAAGACGATGAAGAGCACGGACGGGAGGTAGGCGGCGGTGGTATAGGGGAGGGCCACGGCGGCGATGATCACCGCAAAGGTGACGATGAGTTTGACCCGTGCGTCGCAGCGGTGGACCATGCTGCTGCCCTGGGCCGACTCCTCGATATCAAAGAGTTTCTCGATCATGCCCGGCCCCGGTATGCTTCGGTGAAGGCCTCCACGACCTCTTCATAGGTGTAGCCCTCACCGATCGGCACCCCGGCATCGCGCAGGTCGTGCATCAACCGCTGGAGTGCCGGGACGTCGAGGCGGGTCTGCTCAAGGAGGGCTGGCCGTGAGAAGATCTCGGGCACCGAGCCATGGGCCACCACCTGACCGTGGTCCATCACATAGACCGAGTCGGCGAGTTCTGGGACCAGGTCGAGGTGGTGGGTGGAGAAGATCACGGTCATCCCGAACTCTTCGGGCAGGGTGTTCACGAACCTGACCAGGTCGGCAACGCCCTGGGGGTCGAGCCCGGCCGTCGGTTCGTCGAGGACGAGCACCTGGGGCTCCATCGCCAGGACCCCTGCGATGGCCACCCTCTTCTTCTCCCCGCCGGAGAGGTGGTGGGGCGGACGGTCGCGCAGGTCTTCAAGGGCCATGAGTCGGATGGCGCTCTCCACCCGGTGGGTGACCATCTCCTCGTCAAGCCCGAGGTTTGTCGGGCCGAAGGCGATGTCCTGTTCGACTGTCGGTGAGAACACCTGGTCGTCGGGGTTCTGGAAGACGAGCCCGACGGTCTTTCGCACCTCGCGGAGATTTTTTTTCGTGACAGCCTCGCCGTGGACGAGCGCCTCACCCGAAGAAGGCTTCAGGATCCCGTTGAGGTGTTTGAATAGCGTGCTCTTCCCGGCACCGTTTGCCCCGATCACCGCGACCCTCTCTTTCCGGCCCGCGGTGAAGTTCACGCCGTTGAGGGCAGGAGGACGGTTCGGGTAGGCATAGGTGAGATCCCGGGTCTCGATGATATGCATTCTACAGAGTTTCTCCAAAAAAGAATAAATGTTCAGTGTTTTGAGGCGGTGACCGCCTTGCCAACACCGAAGACAATGAAAAGCGCAAGAATGATACCGACGACGACGGCGATGACCTCGCCCATCTTGCCGGCGTCATCCCCCATCGAGTAATCGGGCATCGGGGCCTCATACTCGAAACCGATGTCATGACCGATTGCCTCAGGATCGCCGTCCTCAGGGGAGGGGCCGAAGAGATCTTTCTCGCCCTGGACGACAAGGGCCGTGCTCTCCAGACCGTCGGGATCGCCTGCAGCAAAGAAAACGGCCGTGACACCGATAAGGATGGCCACGACGAGTCCGATCGCCAGGAACTGTTTGGTCTCCATCAGGCTGTCGCCCCCGTTGAAGATTCTATCAGTTCTGGGCGCGCCGAGGCGATGAGGTAGAGCGCACCGGCCGTGATGAATGCCTCAATGATCCCGATGGCAGCGTGATAAGCACCCATGAAGATCATGCCCTCAACGAGCGGCCAGATGCCAGCGACGAACATCTCGATCGCGGCGGCGAGGGACGGGATGAAACAGGCAAGCCACGCAGCGATCCCTGCAGAAAGGTATGGATTTTTTGCGACCTTATGGATGCCCTGGAAGGAGTAGTAGCCGACGAACCCACCGATGACGCCCATGTTGATGATGTTTGCGCCCATCGTGGTGATCCCGCCGTCGCCGAAGACGACTGCCTGGACCAGGAGGACGAGGGTGAGGACAAATACCGCCGCATAGGGTGATCCGAGGACGATAGCCGCAAGGGCTCCACCGACCAGGTGGCCGGTCGTGCCCATGCCGACCGGGAGGTTAAACGCCTGGATGGCGAAGATCCCGGCGGCCAGGACGGCGATAAGGGGGACTTTCTCGTCGTCCAGTTCATTTCGTGCCCAGCGCAGCGCAAGTGCGATGAATACAAGGGCGATCACCCAGTAGATCGCACTCTGCCAGAGTGGGATGAACACATCAGGTATATGCATGTCTATCATGTGATCGTAGCACGCTATTGGATATAAGTGTTACTCGTTCACTCCAAAGGCAAGATCTTTCAAAATGACGCGTACTGATGGCCCGGCAACGGTTACAAGCCCACGCAGGAGTTTTGGTTTCGTCATAAGCCTGCGGACCAGTTCGCCGGGACGGTCCATGTCCCCGTACCTGACGATGAGATCGGTGATATCAGGGTCTGAGAGGGGCTCAAGGAGGGCGTCCACTTTCTCTGCCGTGAGTTCCTGTCTCAGTCTGAAGAGGCGCATCCCGAGAGCGAGTTCTCTGCCGAAGTCTGCCTGCCACCGCTGTTCATAGGCGGCGAGGGCGGGGTCAGAGAAATCGTCAGCCTCGCAGCACGAGACCGTGACTGCGGCGGCGTGCCGCGCCGCCCGCACTCCTGTATAGACCCCGCCCCCAGAGGTGGGCTTGGCCATCCCGGCGGCGTCCCCGACAAAGAGAGTCTGCCGCCCGTAGGTCCGCGGCATCGCACCGAGGGGTATGGTGCCGGTGACCAGGTGGGTGCACCCTCCTGGGTAGCGGGCCGCGAAACGTGCAAAGGCCTCGCGCACCCCTCCGGTCCCGCAGAGCCCGACCCGCCCCCGGCCCGCGCCGGTCGGGATCACCCAGGCAAAGAATTGCGGGGCGGCGTTCGGGTGGACCTCCACATACCTGGTGTCGAGGTCGAGGGGGAGATCGGCCTGGACGCCAGAAAGATAGACCGGGGCACGGGCAAGCCCGAGCATCCGCGCCATGCCGCTGCGCGGCCCGTCGGCGGCGATGACCATCCGTGCCTCGACGTCACGGCGCCCTGAAGCACCGCAGGTGACCAGGCGCCCCTCCTCGCGCCCGACGACCGCGGTCTTCGGCCAAAACTCGGCCCCTGCGCAGGCGGCGTCGGCGGCCATCTCTTCGTCGAGGAGAGCGCGGTCGACGACATAGGCCTTCGTCTCCCTGGCGTCGAAGAAGACCTCGGCACCGAGGTCTGAGACGACCCGCGCTCCCTGCACCATGTTGAGAACCGAATGGTCGGAGACCTCACACCCGGCAAAGGCCCGAGACGAGAGGAGACCTGCACACTGGACCGGGAACCCTGGGGCGGCATGCTCCTCGATGCAGAGGACCGAGAGCCCGGCCTCTGCACAGGCCCGTGCCGCCGACGATCCGGACGGCCCGGCCCCCACCACCGCTACGTCATACATGCGGTGGTAATCTCTCCCTTTCCCCTACATGAATGTCCCTATGCCCATGCCTTATTGCTCTCCCGCGCCAACAGAGTGTAGATGTCCAAAGAGCCAGTGTTCAAGTGGAAGCAGTGTCTGGTCATCAGGACTGACATCAAGATGAGCTGCGGGAAGAAGTGTGCGCAGGTCGCCCATGCAGCGATCATGGCCTACGAACACGCCGGGAAAGAGGCAAAGAAGGCATGGCTCTCCGAAGGGCAGAAGAAGGTCGTGCTCAAGGTCTCAGGCGAGCGCCCCCTCTATGACCTGAAGGCCGCCGCCGAACTTGCCGGGATCTCGACCTCGCTCATCCAGGACGCCGGGATGACCGAGATCCCGCCGGGCACCATCACCGCCCTGGGGCTTGGCCCGGCCAAGAGCGAAGACCTCGACCAGATCACCAGAGACCTCAAACTCCTATGATGCAGACTCCCTACCCCCTGGAGGCAGACCTCGGGATGGCGTGGTACGTCACCGACGCCCCTGGCATCGGTGGGGTGCTGCGCGCCACCCCTGAAGACTTCCTGGTCGAAGAGATCCCGCTTGCCGAACCCGCAGGCGAGGGGCCGTACCTCATCTGCAGACTCACCACGCGGAACTGGGAGCACCAGCATGCCATGAAGTCCATCGCCTCAGCGATGGGGATCTCCCACCGGCGGATCGCCTGGGCCGGGACCAAGGACAAGAACGCCGTCACCACCCAGTACATCTCCATCTACAATGCAGACGAAGAGATGGTCGAGGGCGTGCACCTCAAGGAGATCGAACTCGAACCGATCGGCCGGAACCAGCACCCGCTCGCTCTAGGCCAACTTGCGGGGAACCGCTTCTCGATCATGGTAAGGGGGTGCACAGGCCCGGCGCTCCAGGAGACCGTCGAGGCCTGCACCACCGCGGCCGCCGCCGGGCTCCCAAACTACTTCGGGCTCCAGCGTTTCGGGGTAATCAGGCCGGTCACTCACCTGGTGGGCCGCGAGATCCTGCGCGGCGACTACCAGGCGGCGGTCGAGACCTATGTCGGCCTCGCCTTCCCTGACGAGACGCCAGAGGTGCAGGAGATCAGGCAGACCTTCCTTGAGACCCACGAACCTGGCCCGGCGATCGCCGCCCTCCCCCGCCACCTCGGATTTGAACGCTCCATACTCTCAGGGCTTGCCGAAACACCCGGGGACTATGCCGCGGCCCTCAAGAACCTCCCGCCAAAACTCCTCTCCATGTTCGTCTCGGCCTACCAGTCCTGGCTCTTCAACCGGGTGCTCTCGATGCGTCTTGCCGACGGTGCACCCCTCGACGAACCCCTCCCTGGCGAGAGGCTCATCTTTGCAAACGGGCGCGAGGACACCGTGACCGAGAAGAACACACGGGTCGTCTCGGTCCATATGAAAAGGGGGCGCTGCGCGGTCGCGCTTTTCATGCCTGGTGCTGAGCCGCGTGCGTCGCTCGGGAAAGACGACGACCGGATGGCCGCCCTCCTTGAAGAGGACGGGATCACCACGGAAGACTTTGCACGGGCGGCGAAGTTTGTCGGACTCCGATATAATGGAACCCTCAGGCCCATCGCTGTCAGGACCGAAGTAAAGGCCGAGGTCGTCGGCCAGGATGTCAACCTTGATTTCTCCCTCCCCCCAGGCCACTATGCCACCACTGTCTGCCGGGAGTTCATGAAGGCCGACCCGCACGCGATGATTTAGGGCCTCAAGAGCCTGCATCTCTTTTTTGCAGGGTCTGTAAAATCACTCGTGAAGCAACAAGGGCATGCCTCATGCATATGGGATGAACATCTCTCGTCGCGTGCTTTCTATCTCTTTTCAAGACGATCGAATTGATGGAGGCTCTGATCAATGGCCGCCCCCGTCTATCCTTATCGAGAAGAGTGTGAGCGTCATTGAGTTCAGGAAATCTTCGAGTCCGCGAGCACTACCCCCAGGCGCGAGAGGAGGATGAAGATTCGATGATTGAGGGCGTGCCGCCCCCGAACCCCTCCACGTCACGATAGGTCGAAGACGGCAGCACCCTCATCTGTTCTGCCTTCCCGACCCCCCCATCGCGGTCCCGGGGGTCTGGGGGCAGAGCCTCCAGCCAAAGGGGCAGGAAGGCATGAATGAATGCATGGATCCGCGACGAAAAAGGGAGGACTTCCTCACCATATCGACTGCTCTCTTCCGGGAGGGGGAGGGGTGGAGAGTTTTGGGATGACCTCTAAGAATTGGTGAAGATTCTGCAAGGCCGCGTACCGCACCACCCAGACAATAGTCTCAGGTCCTGAGTGAAGGCCGGGTATCAGGTGTTGGCAAGGCCCCGTGCACCCTCGATGGCGTCGAAGAGGTTCCCCTCCTCATCGGCAAGCCCGATGGAGATGGCCTCCTCCCCCCGGATCACCCTGGCGGTCTCAACGTCGGCGCGTTTCACCGGACGCTCCTCCATGACATCGGCGATGAAGGTCTCGAAACTCTCGTCCACCATCTTCTGGGCATAGGCGCGTTCGTTCTCGGTGAGAGGACGGTACGGGGAGGTCATGTCCTTCTGCTCGCCCGACTTTACCACCTCGACCTGCCTGCCCTCCTCTTCCATCCACTTGCTCTCGTCAGGGAAGAACCAGATCACCCCGATGCTCCCGGTGAACGTATCAGGGGAGAGGTAGATCCGGTCGGTGTGCGCCGCGATGAGGTACGCTGCGGAGGCGGCCATCTCTCCCATCGAGGTGACGACCGGCTTTTTCGCCCTCGTATATTCCAGGTCGCGGATCACCTCCTGGGCGGCGGCCGGACTCCCGCCAGGACTGTTGATCCTGAGCACCACCGCTTCCACAAAGGGGTCGTCGGCGGCGGCGCGAAGGTCTCGTCCGACGGCTTCGCTCCCCACATACCCCCCGCCTGAGAAGTCGCCGGTGAGGATCTCGCCCTCCACCCTGATCACGGCGACCTCATCGCCGGCGACCGTGGGCATCAGGGCCAACGAGACGATGACTCCGGCAACGATGACGACAAAAAAGATGAATATGATGGCCCCTGCTGCGACGAGCCACTTCTTCTGTCTCCGTCTCCTCTGCACCCGTTCAAGTTCTTCCCTGAGAAAATTCATTCACTGTTCCTGTACCGGACTGTATATTCAGTCACCAGGTTGGTCCCGCACATATAATACTTCTGGAGACCGAGACAGATCATCTCGTCCTCAGACTCGATATGCATCCCGCCGACCAGGGAAGGGGTGTCCTCGCCGCCCACGATGAAGGGGAGGTGGATAAGCCTGATCTCGTCGACAAGGCCGTGCCTGAGCATATGCCAGTTCAGGGTCGGCCCGCCCTCGATCATCATCTTCTCGACGCCGTAGTCCTCGCGGAGCACCTGCATGAGCGCGGGCAGGTCGACGTGCTCGCTCCCGCAGACGACGACATCGACACCCTTCGCCCGGATCGCGGCGACCCGCTCCTCGGGCGCCGCCTCGGAGACGGCGACCAGGGTGGGCGCATCACTGTTGAGCACATTGGCATCCAGGGATATGGCAGCCATGCCTGAGGGGATGACCCTGAGTGGACTCTTCCCCTCGACAAGGCGGACAGTCAGATAGGAGTTATCGATCGCGATGGTCCTTGACCCTACCATGATGGCGTCGCAGTCGGCGCGGGTCTGGTGGAGGAGCACCTCGGTCTCTGGGGCCATATGCTGCATGAGGATCTTGCTGGACGCCCCCCTCTTCAGGGTGAGTTTCCCGTCCACGGTGATCTCAGACATCATCAGCACATGTGGTCGCGTCGGTATCGCTGTCATCTCTGTCTCTATATTACGTCTGAGATTTAAAAGAGGGTCGGGTCTGTGACGCCGACACCGAAGCAACCCTTATGCCTTTGAGCGGCCCTTACTATTGATATGAATATTACGGCGCTGAGGCCGCGTCTCATCTCCAAACTCGAACCTATCGCCGACATTTTTATCAAGGCCGGCATCAGCCCCAACCAGATCTCCTATCTCTCCCTGTTGTTCGGGGTCTTCTGCATGATCGCCTATGCAAAGGAATCCTTTCTGCTGGGCAGTCTTCTGTTGTTCGTCTCAGCCGTCCTCGACCTGGTGGACGGGACCGTGGCAAGGAAGAAGGGATGCCAGACCGATTTCGGTGCAGTGATCGACTGGGTCTTCGACAAATATGTCGACGCCCTGGCCATTCTCGGCGTCGGACTCTCAGGGACAGCGATCCTCTCCAGATTCTTCCCTGTCCCGCCTGAAGCCGACTTCGCGGTCGTGGCGATCGCGATCTTTGGCTCGATGATCAACACCTTCATCAAACCGGTGGTCTATGCCGAGGTCGGGTTCTCAGACCGCGTCGGCGGGAAGATCCACGACCCCCTCGAGGGGGTCGGGTTCTTTGGCAGGCCCGAGACTCTCATCGTCCTCATCGTCGGGGCCTCGCTCGGGTATGCCTGGCTCTCGGTCCTGGTCATCGCCGTCTGCACCAATCTCTCGGCGATCCAGCGGATCATCTATCTCTCGAGAACGCTCCCGTGAGGTCGTCGCGATAGGCCCTGTACAGCCCATCGGCCATTTTGGCGAGGCCGGGGATGAGAGCGAAGAGGGCATAGGCGATGATCACGAGGGCGACAAGGGCCCCTAGTTCGCAGAGGACATTGTGGGCCCAGAAGAAACTCTCGTAGCCGTACTCACCATTGCTTGCAATCTCAGGGAAGTACGGGAACCACTGCCCGGTGTAGGCGGTGATCACAAAGACGTTCCTGAGCAGGTTGAGGATATAGATCGTCGGGACAATGAAGAGGACCGCGAGGATCTTCTGGCGCAGTTCGGTCGGGACCGCGGCGGCCACGCCGAGCATGATGGCGACGCTCTGGATCCCGGTGCACCCGAGCACGATCTCGACCCGCAACCCATTTCTGATGAACATGTTCCAGTCGTACATCGAATACTGGATGCCGACCATGTTGAGAAGCCACCCGACCTCCCCGGTAACGACCTCGATGAGCCAGTCGCCAAGGGAAGTGTAGCCGAAGGGGAGGTAGACGAGGACAGCGACCGCCGCGGCACGGGTGAGGTACTGGACGTTCTTGTCCCCGGCACGCAGTCTCTTTGCGGTCACATACAGGAAGGGGACCGAGAGGACCGCCATGGTGGGGTACAGGAAGTTGTTGATCGAGAGATAATAGGGTACCTCGGCAAAGAGGAAGAGCGACATCGAGAGCCAGCCTGCGATCCCTGCATATGCACTATGTCTTCCTGGGATAAGGAAGAGAATGAAGGAGACGAAGGCGGCGGTGAGGAGGAGTGCTTCCATCACTCATTATTTGCCGGCCCATATAATTAACCGTTCTCAAGGGGATCAAAATCTGATGTCTTCTGCTCCCTGTGCGGGATTGTCAGATATACAAGGCTTAATCAGGCATGGCTTCCCAATAAGTGATAGATGTTATTCTGCCCGAAGTGCAACAACCTGATGATTTCATCGGGTGGTCAGATGAAATGCCGTAGGTGCGGGTATGTTCAGGCGATCGAGAGCGAGGAAGATATGAAGATCACGGCCACTCGCATCGAGAAGGAGATCACCATCGTCGACGATGAGGAGAAGGCGCAGACTCTCCCGACGACCAATGTCCTGTGCCCTGAGTGTGGGAACACCCTTGCCTTCTGGTGGCTGCGCCAGCTGCGGAGTGCTGATGAGAGCGAGGTCCGTTTCTTCCGTTGCACCAAGTGTGGGCACACCTGGCGGGAATACGATTAAATCTCAGGAACGCACATAGGTATTGGGAACATCGTTCTCCACCCATATTTTTGGGCGAGGGTTGCCGAGCCAGGTCAAAGGCGCAAGGTTGAGGGCCTTGTCACGTAGGTGTTCGAGCGTTCGAATCGCTCCCCTCGCACTTCTTCTGAAATTGATTCAATGTATGAAGATTGAATCTGGTTTCGTGTTTTTGTGGCTCTGTAGAATTACCATGAAAGGGGATGAGGCGAACGCCTCATGCTGAACCAATGAAAACCGACACATTGGATTCTATTTCGGATTTCAATAGGGTTTTCATGGAAAAATGATCCTGACGATCCTCTCTTCAGGTTTGCATGAGAGTGTGAACTCGCCATATCTCGTTGAAGCCAATACGCAGAGGAGAGAAAATTCTTCTGATGGATCGGCCGCCCTGAATAGTCGAGATTTCCCTGCCATCTCGCGCCGGGGGCCTCCCCCGGACCCCCAGGACGAAGAGAGGTGGGAGCGGCGATGGAACACGATCCCCATCGGTTCTCCTCTCTCGAAAAAGAGCGATCAAGCGACGAAAAATTTTCATCCCGTATGCGTGAGCCAGAGGTTCATGCTCGATTCAACATGAAGCGAAAGCACGCCTCAAGCATACGCGATGAAAATTTCATATCGGAGTTGGATCGATTCCTGACCCCTTGTGATCGAGGAGCGAAAAGAAGTCAAGCATCATGCCGCCTCTCGGTTATCTTCAGTCCGTGGGGGGTCCGGCGCGAGACGGCGGGGAAGATTCGACAATTGGAGGCGGCACTTCGGATCGACGTGCCTTCCCCCATCATACGCGTCGGGGGCGCTGCCCCCGGACCCCCGGGACGAAGATAGAGCCGGGAAGGCACCCCCCTCCTGATCGAGAGTTGAGGATTATGCTCTTTCTTTCAATTCGCGATACCAGAGAGGTACGTCCAGTTCAAACCCCTCGTGGTCGGAGAGGATCGTCCGGATGGTCCTTTGTGATCGTTCGATCTGTTCGGAGGTGCCGGTATGGATCGAGTACCGATATGACCAGACGATGTCAGGGACGATGCTCATTGCGGCATAGAGGGAATATTTTTTCCAGAACTCGTCTGGGACGTTTCCCCCGTTGTACCCGTCAATCTGTCCGACAGAGAAGGGGACACTGACATTTCGTGAAAAGAGCGCAGTTTTGTAAAAATCATGAATCGGATCGCCCCAGTCGCAGCGGTTGAAATCGATCACCCCGCCAAATGTTCCTTCGTCGACGATGATGTTGGCAGGATGATAGTCGTCATGCTGAAATGAGGGTTCGACATTTTTCATAAGATCCATCCGGGATTCGACGTATGTGGTAATGGCGTCAAGGTCGACGCCCTCTAATTTTGTGGTGCACTCCTCAAGTGCCCTGAGATAATACTCGTGTTTCCGTTTTTTTGGCTCTGTAGAAACCCTCACATATCGTGGGGAGAATGTGTGTCATCCGCCTTCCCATAGCCTCCCGCCGGGGGCGCTGCCCCCGGACCCCCAGGATGAAGATTGGGGCGGGAAGGCTGAATAGAAGATCCTGAAAGACGGGATGCCGTCCTCGACCTATCGTGTGGCGGGGGGTCCGGGGGGTGCAACCCCCCGTCGAAGAGAACTATCAAGAGGATTTCTACAGAGCCGTTTTTTTGTCTCGTACCAACCAGGATACGATGCAGGCGCTTTCAAGGCATGCATTTTTTTCAGTTCTTCTCCGGCGGCGACACCGATCGCATACTGAACTTCATCAGAATAATTGGAAAGTGACTGCTTTGCATTTGTGCCTTCGATAAAGCGCACGATCATGAAACAGAGATCATTCTCTTCAGAAACTCCGAAGTAGTGTGCATCCGGGATCTTGTCAGAATAATCTCTGAGATCCTGGAGGAGATTGAATTCAGCTTTTTTTCTCAGGATGACCACGTCATTCGCCGGTTCACTGATCCGCAGGAGACGTTTTTCATCGCCAGGAAGACCGAGAACATATTTTTGCTCACCTGAATAGCCTTCCTCGATCTCTTCCACATAGAGATATCCGGTGATCTCATGCACTCTTTCTCGAATTTTTTCAAACTATCCCATAATATTCTCCATGAGTATATCCCAAAACTCTCTTGAGGTGAATTACTCTGCGAACCAAAGTACTGCCTTCAGCTCTGTAGAAATCATCTTGATGAAGTTCTGTAGAAACCCTCACCAATTCCTGGTGTGAACGTGACTCACCCACCTTCCCCATCATCTCGCCGGGAAGGCACACTCAATCGCCATGAAGAGCGTAATGCCGTCCACCGCCTATCTTTGCGCGGGGAGACCGTGAGGTGGCACGTCCCCACAAAGAGAACTATATCGAGGATTTCTACAGAACCCAATTTTCGAGCAGCACGCACCTCACCACAGAGAACTATGGAGTTGAATTTTCCAGATACAATTTTTTTGCATTACTTGGCTCTGTAGAAATCCTCTTGGAAATGCTCTCCGCCGGGGGGGCGTGCCGTTCCCCATGCTTCATGATAGTGAAGTACGTGACGAAGAGGTGAGGATTTCGACCTCTTACGAAAGGAGAACTGGAGAGCGAGTGATGACAGAGTCTGAGATCATTTCGGATCGATTATAATGACATACGCTATATCCACATCTATGCCAACACTTGAAATCGACTTTTCCGACCATGAGTTCAACGTTATAGAGCAGTATTATGCGTCCGCCGTCGAGAGCAGGTACATGTCTCTTGAGGACTATCTCAGAAAAGCGGTGGTCACGATGGCCGTCCAGATACTCGATGACTTCCCTTCGGCGAGAGAAGAGAACCCTGACGTAGAGTTCTCAACGTCACTCTCTGAGCGAGAATGTGATGAGTTCGGGCTTTCAAGAGAGTTCTATACTTGACTCTGGCGACATATATATTAAGGGAGGGCAAATCAACGGCTTGAAAGCTGCGATAGAGCCAGAAGAAGACACAACTTCTCTTCATATCGCGCCAGGTTTCAGGCACATTCCTGACCCCTTCCGTCCTTCCAATCCGACCAGGGGACCATTGTATCTCCTTCTCTCATACTACCCCAACAGAAGCCCGATATATCCCTTGCGATGAACTGGATTTCACGAACCCCCCACATTCTGACCAGATCACAATCCCAAGCCGATCTGACCGATTTTAGATGGGTATATTCCTGAATCTAGGTTCAATATGACGTGATCTGACTGCGTTCACCCCCGCAAGAAAGGGAAGGGGATCAGGCCTTCCCAAAGTAGACCTTCACGTTGTCCCTGAAGAGGTACCAGAGGATGATCACCGGGATGATGATGCTTACCAGTGTCGTGGTGAGTCCTGCCATGGTGTGACCCGCTATCCACCAGTTATAGAAGGCGATCACGATGTTGATGAAGGCAAAGAGGACGGCGAGTGTCCATACCCAGCCCCAACCCATGAAGCACCCGATCCCGAGTGCAAGATTGATGATGGCAACAAGGATGACGATAGCGCCTGTAAATGCCCCTACCCCGGGCAATTCAAGCGCGCTCCCGGCCATATACATCGTAGCCCCGGCAAGCAGTCCGATTACCCCAAGAAACAGGTACAACAGACCCACGATTGTGACCCCAAGAGGTCGAGATACCCCAGCCATGGGCGGATGATCAGTGATCTGGTATTAATACTTTGGCCTGTGTGCCATGCACCTTGAGTGCAGGCACGGTGTGATCAGAACGGGCGCCTCTCTTCTGGCGCCGATGTAATCTCTCCGGAGAATTCCAGATCTTTACGTTCATCTCACCTGCTATCCGGTCGCGTAGTGAGAGAAATGAGTGGCCTGTACCAGGACGCAACAGGGATCTCTGATCGATGTAACGGCGCAATTCATCGTAGAGGTGAGATGGCACCACCCGGCATTCAGATCAATCGATAATTCCTGGACGATCAAATAGTAAAAATATTAGATCAAAAATACTATCGGATGTAAAACAAAATTTACACCTGTTGATGTTCACGACCACCACCCTCGGAGCACTCTCCGACCTGCTCGGTTTCCTGGGAAATGAGCAGAGGCTCAGGATCCTCAAATCGATTGCAGAGAAGGAGAAGTATGCGCGGGAGATCTCGGAAGAACTCGGGATCTCACGCCCGCTCGTCACCATCTATCTCAAACAACTGGAGAAGCGAGGGCTGGCCGTCGGGACCGCTCGTGTCACCGACGACCCGCCCCTGATGAGACGATATTACCGGGCCGTCCCCTTTACACTGGTTGTGGACCTGGACCTGATCAAAAACCTGCGTGAGGAGTAAATATGCACTGCACAAGACTGCGGACCTTTCACTGGCTGACCTGGCTGGTGATCGGGCTGATGATAGCGATGATCGTCTCTCTGGTCCTGATGTACATTCTCCCTGTCGACCTGAGTGTCTTCATCATCCCCCTGGCAACGATTTCCTATCTGCTGATCCCGCTGATCCTGATCTACATGATCCTCTCCATCGTCGTCGTGAAGGTGAAAGGCTGGCTTGAGCGCTACCTGGACGCCATGGTGGAACAGAAGACCGGTTCAGGAGAGACGAGCGCGAAGATGGCAGTCATGAACAAGAGACTCGAAGATATGGAGAGGCAGTTGGACCATATCGAGGAGATCCTGGTGAAGGTCTCTGAGTGAGGAGGGAGAGTATGGACCTTGAGAAGATATCAGACGAGGGCTGGATTGCCTGGACGACGGTGGCGGTCACAGTGGCCCTGGTCTTCGCCGTCCTCGTCTCCCTGGCAAACCCACAGATCGCAGGGGCCCTCTGGCCCGGACTTCTCTACCTCTTCCTCCTGGCATACGGGTATCTTGGCCTCTGTGTCTGTGCCGGGCGGGTAAAGGCCTGGGTCGAGGACTATCTGGATGCCATGGTGGGGAAGAAGGATGACAAAAATCTGGAGAAGGCAAGTGAGCGGATCGAGGAGATGGGGAGGAGGATCGATCATATCGAGGAGATGCTGGTGAAGGTCTCTGAATGATGCGGGCCAAGGGTGACCACTCTTCTGGTCCTGTGTGATGGGGCAGGAAAGCATATCTGATGATCATGATGAGGGGAGTGCATTCCTCCTCTTCTGCGGAGAGGGAGGGAGGGAGGGAGGGAGGGAGGCGGGCGAGTCACACTCATTCCAGGAATGAGGGAGGGGTTACCATGAGCATATCCCAAAACTCTCTGGCCCTCCTCCTCACTGATGAAGAGCGATGGATAAAAATGAAGAGATCCCAGCTTTTTCATCGCGCACCCACGCATTGGTCGCCTTCCCCCTCGCCCCCGCCGGGGGCGGGTGCCGCCCCGACCCCCGGGATGACGATGGGGGCGGGAAGGCAGGGGCGAGAACATGAAGAGGATAGTGGCGAGACCTACGTTCTCTTCACGCGAGGAGAGAGATTTCTCGTCCTATTGCATCGTGTTGACGACTTTTCGTTCTTGACTCGACACTAGTGTGCCGGAGCGCAGGTTTATTCCATCGGCACCCTGACCTCCCAGAGCCCGACAGGAAAAATTCTGCACCCCGCCGCAACGGTGCACCAAAAAAATGAAAGAGATCAATATCCCCGGTACTCTCGACGCGGCTTGGGGGGCTGTGCCTCCTCCACCCGCATCGTCCGTCCGACAAACTCGGTCTCGTTCAGGGCTTCCTGTGCCGCCTCAGCCTCTTCGATAGAGTCCATCTCGACAAACCCGAACCCCTTATCCCCGATGATCCTGACGCTCTTGACCCCCCCGTAGTTGGCGAAGAGTTCCTCCAATTGATCTTCAGTTACCGAATAGGTGAGATTTCCGACATACAATCTGCTGGTTTCCATCTCTGGTCCCCCTCGGTGTTGAGATGTCAGTCGAAGAAGATAATAGTTTGGTGCGCTGGGAGGACAGGAACATGATCCAGGTGAACTGGACCTCGTCTGCAGTAGCGAGCGGTCAGAGATCAAAATGTCAGGAAGGGACTGTAGATACCTTCGTGATGTCCACAAGACAGGTCCCCCTCAAATACTCTCCTCAATCATCCCTCATCACTCGAAGAGGAACCTGGGCCTCTTATCCTGATGGAGTTTGACAAGAGAAGGTCTCCCCACCAGGTTCACTGCCCTACCCTCCCCGGCCAATCACCGCCAGGAGGGCTGGGGACAAACCGGGGAATTGAGAAGATTTCTGATCTTCGACTGAACCCACCGGCGTAAAGCACGGAAGGCATGTCAGTAGGAGCAGCAACCCCATCTGGCTCTGTAAATACCCTCTGGATGGGAAAGGCCACGACACGACAGGTCGAGGACAGCAGCACCCCATTCATATTTATCTATTCTGCCTTTCCACCCCTCATCGTGGTCCACGTGGTCCAGGAGGTCAGGGGGGCACTTGCCCCCAGCGCGGGGTTGTAGGAAGGCACGTCGATCAGAATGGCCGCCCCGACCCCCACGATGAAGATAGTCGAGGGGCGGCGATGAAACTGGATCTTTCAGATGCCCAATCGCGAGGAGAAAGATCCTCTTAAACTCTGTAGCACTGCTCAGAACGATTTTCATCGCGTATGCTTGAGCCCCACCTTCATGCCCGATTCTACAGAACCGATTAATTCTTATTTGCTCTCTGTACCAGAGAACATCAAGCCGGCGGCATCCCAACTTCGCCAAAAAAAGAGTCTGGAAAAAGTTCAGGGGAGCCCGATGGACTTTGCCCTGCACCGCTGCCAGACGACGCGGCCCACGACCTTGAAACACTGTTCAAGTTCGTCGAAATTGGGGATGTCGTGGTCCTTGAGGATCTTGATCCCCGCGTCCATGCACTCGCCGCCAAGGAGAGTGCCGACGACGAGGTTCTCGGTCTTCCCGCTGAAGTTGATGATCTGGTGGGCCAGACTCTCAGAGTCCAGGACGAGGTTCGGGAACCCGACCACAAAGGCGATGTCCCAGAGGTCGGAGTGACGGGCAAGCACCTCGAAGACCTGCTGGAAACGCTTCTCAGATGCATCGCCGAGGAGGTCGAGGGGGTTTGCATGACTCCAGTAGTCAGGGAGGATCTCATTGAGCTCGTTCAGGATCGCAGGCGGCAGGTCAATGAGGTCAAGACCGTACATCTCGGCATAATCCGAGGAGAGGACCGCAAACCCACCGGCATTGGTGATCACGATCGCACGCCTGCCCTTCGGGTACCCGCCAGGCGACGCACAGAGTTCGGCCACCTCGAAGGCACCCCTGAGCGCCCTGACCGGGATGACCCCGGCCTCCCTGAACGCCTCCATGTAGACCTCATACGATCCCGAGAGCGAACCAGTGTGAGACGACGCCGCCTTCTGCCCCTTCTGTGAAGAACCCGACTTGATCGCCACGACCGGCTTCTTCTTCGCCACCTCGGAGACGACCTCCATGAACTCACGGCCATTGGTGAGCTGCTCGATGTACAGGATGATCGCTCTCGTGCTCTTGTCCTGCTCCACAAACCGGAGATAGTCCAGGAAGTCGAGGTCGGCCTGGTTGCCCACCGAGAAGACCGCCGAGAACCCGATGTCCTGCTTGAGACTCCAGTCGACGACCGTGTTGATGATCGCACCGCTCTGTGAGATGAAGGCGACACTGCCGGGCTTGGGTGACTCGTGGACATAGGTGGTGTCCAGGCCCCGCGGTGGGATGATCAGGCCCAGGCAGTTAGGGCCGACGACCCTGATGTGGTAGTGCCTGGCAATGTCAAGCATCCGCTCTTCGAGGACCTTGCCCTCCTCTCCGGCCTCCTTGAATCCGGCGGTGATGACCACGACCAGCGGGATCTTCTTCTCGCCGCACTCCTGCATCACTCGCGGGACATGGACCGCCGGGACGGTGATCACCGCAAGATCGATGGGGTTGGGGATCGCCGTCACGTTCGGGTAGGCCTTCAACCCCTGGACCTCGGTCCGCTTGTTGTTGACCGGGTAGATCTGACCGGGGAAGTGGAGAAGGTTGTGGAGGACAGCATACCCCATCTTCTGCGGGTTCGACGAGGCCCCGATGACCGCCACCGAGCGCGGGGTGAAGTATTCGGGAGGGACAAAAGTCCGCTCCCTGCGCTCGACAGGTTTGAGATCCTCGTCCACGATGATCCTGGCATCCACCGCACAGGCGCCAGACTCGTACAGCCGCAACGGGTTGATGTCGAACTCGGTCACCTGGGGGTTCTCCTCGAAGAACCGCGCCACCCCGGCGATGATCTCAACCAGGGCTTCCTCGTCCCTCGGCTTCATCCCGCGGTATCCCGCGATGAGGGGGTAGGCGTTGATCTCCCTGACCATCGTCCTGATCTCCTCTTCGGAGACCGGGACGATCCTGAGGGTGACATCCTTCATCAACTCGACAAGGGTGCCGCCCATTCCGAAGGTGATCACCTTCCCGAAGGCCGGGTCGGTCTTCCCGCCCAGGATGAGTTCAAGACCTGGCTGTGCCATCTCTTCGACGATGACGCCCTTGACCTCGGCTTCTGGATCATATTCTTTCGCAGAGTCCACGATCTGCGTAAATGCCTTCTTTGCCTCGGCAGCCCCTGAGATCCCCACAACCACGCCGCCAGCATCGCTTTTGTGGACGATCTGGGGGGATACTACCTTCATGACGACCGGAAAGCCAATGGCTGACGCCGCTTTCGCGGCTGCATCGGCGTTCGTAACAATCTCGAAGCCAGGGGTTGGGACACCATATTCCCGGAGAAGATCATACCCCTCTGCCTCACTCAGCATTCTCTTTGCCATGGAAATTTCCTCTCAGATACTAGGAACGAACTGACCCGAAGCAGCCATCTGAGGCATCTTGACGGCCAGGATCAGGGAACAGCGCTCTCAAATGTGACAACATTCGGTATATGCACTGATTTGAAATAAGTATTGGATTGATACCATAGTGGTGTACTCCTGGCTTTAAGTTCTTTTTGAATTTGTTGAAGACCCTATCGGCAATCGCCGAAGATCCGTGCCCGCCCTTCATCCAGGGACACGCGAAACAGACGTAATTGATGAGATCTTTTCCTTAATTCGTCCATAAATGCTGAATTCCCAGATCTGCGCGATCCCTCACGTACGATCATGTGAGTTTATCTACCTTTCGCAGATCGTCGAAGTATGGTCGTAGATTTAGAAATAAAGCATGAATCAAGCGTACCACAAAATATATATCTAATGTTCACTATTGATCGTGTAGATCTGTCCATGGGAATCCCGCAGGGGTTTTTCCATGGAGATCTGAGGTGCCCCATGACAGAGCGAGACTTTGCTGTGCCTCTCGAGGCCCCGAAGTACTACCGGCCCGACCCCTCCTACAAGGAGCAGTCATGGGTCGGGGACTACCAGACCGCGTATCAGAAATACATCGCCGACCCCGAGGCCTTCTGGAAGGCACGCGCCGCCGAACTCGACTGGTTCGAGCCATTTGACGAGGTGATGCAGTGGGACTTCCCGTACGCCAGGTGGTACCTGAACGGAAAACTGAACATCACCTACAACTGCCTTGACCGGCACGTCAAAAACGGCCGGGCAAACAAAGTCGCCCTCTTCTGGCGTGGAGAGGAGGGCGAAGAAAAGGCCTACACCTACAGCCAGCTTCTCAGGCAGGTATGCCGGTTGGCCAACGGTCTCAAGCGGATCGGCGTGAAGAAGGGGGACCGGGTCTGCATCTACATGCCGGTCATTCCAGAACAGGTCATCGCCATGCTGGCCTGTGCCAGGATCGGTGCGGTCCACTCGGTCGTCTTCGGAGGGTTCGGGGTCAACGCCCTCAACCAGCGGATCAGGGACTCAGGCTCCAGGATCGTGATCACCGCCGACAGTTCGATGCGCCGCGGCAAGGCGATCCAGCTCAAACCGATCGTGGAGGAGGCGGTGGTCAACGCACCCAGCGTCGAGACGATCGTTGTGTTGCGCCGTGACGACCCCAGGGTCGAGCTCCACTCTGAGATTGAGATTGACTTCGAGGAACTGATGGAGAACGAGCCGCACACCTGTGAGGCAGAGGTGATGGACGCCGAAGACCCACTCTTCCTCCTGTACACCAGCGGCACCACCGGGGCCCCCAAGGGAATCGTCCATGCCTGCGGCGGGTACGCCGTCGGGACCCAGTACACGACTAAATATGTCCTTGACGTCAAGGAGGACGACGTCTACTGGTGCACCGCCGATCCCGGATGGATCACCGGCCACTCCTATGTGGTCTACGGCCCCCTCCTCAACGGGGCGACGGTCTTCTTTACCGAAGCGACCCCCGACTACCCGAACCCCGGGATCTGGTGGAAACTGATCCGCGACTACGGCATCTCAGTCTTCTACACCGCCCCGACGGCGATCAGGATGTTCATGCGGGTGGGCGAGGAGTGGCCCGCAAAGTACGACCTCAGTTCGCTGCGGATCCTTGCATCGGTCGGAGAACCTCTCAACCCTGAGGCATTCGAGTGGTTCTACCACCATATCGGCGGCGACCGGTGCCCGATCATCGACACCTGGTGGCAGACCGAGACCGGGATGCACATGATCACCACGACCGTCGGCGAACCGATGCGCCCCGGGTTTGCCGGGCGGCCTATCCCCGGCGTCATCGCCGACGTCGTCGACCACGACGGCAACCCGGTTGAACCAGGGAATGGTGGGTACCTCGTGATCCAGCACCCCTGGCCCTCGATGTTGCGAGGGGTCTTCAACAACGACGAGCGCTACCGGAAATACTGGACCACCATCGACCATGTCTATACTGCCACCGACCTCGCGGTGAAAGGACATGACGGCAACATCATGGTCATCGGGCGCGCCGACGACCTGATCATCGTCGCTGGCCATAATATCGGCACGGCCGAGGTAGAGTCGGCCCTGGTCTCCCACGAGGCCGTCGCCGAGGCGGCGGCGATCGGTGTCCCTGACCCGGTGAAGGGCAACCAGATCAAGGCCTTCGTCATCCTCCGCAATGGACAGGTTGCGAGCGAGCGCCTTGTCTCCGACCTGCGCTATCATGTCAGGATGACAGTAGGACCGATCGCCATGCCAAGCGAGGTGGAGTTTGTCGACTCGCTCCCCAAGACCAGGAGCGGCAAGATCATGCGCCGGGTACTGAGGGCCCAAGAACTCGGGATGGACCTGGGCGACCTCTCGACCCTGGAAGAGTGACCGACCAACTCTTTATATACCTTTTTTACGTCAGTTATAAACATGCACGGTAGCCCAGAGGAATCCCTGAAAATAGAAAATATCGTTGCCTCTGCCAAGGTAACCGACTCCCTTGACCTCATAACGATATCATCACGCATCCCGGGTGCTGACTATGACAAAAAACGTTTCCCCGGCGTGGTCATCAGGATGAAAGATCCAAAGATCGCTGCGCTCGTCTTTGGATCAGGGAAAGTCGTCCTTACTGGTGCAAAGAGTGTGGACAACCTCAACAAGGGTCTTGAGATCCTGGGGAACAAACTCCGCGATCTGGAGATCGAGATCGATGAACATCTCACCTATACGATCCAGAACATCGTCACCTCCGCCGATCTCGGCAAACCGATCAACCTCAACAAGATTGCAATCGGGTTCAACCTCGACAGGATCGAGTACGAACCCGAGCAGTTCCCTGGCCTTGTCTACCGCCTTGATGAACCCAAGGTGGTTGTCCTCCTCTTCGGGTCAGGGAAGCTGATCATCACCGGCGGCAAGCAACCTGAAGATGCGCGCCTCGCGGTCAGGAAGATCATGACAGATCTCTCAAATCTTGGCCTCCTCTAAGCTATACCTTTTTTAATTATTGAGTCAATATATTTGAGAAGAGAACCCCCTTCAGCCATCGGGAACCTCATATCGACGGGCGGCCATGAGGATCCAACTGCAAGGAGCTCCTATTTTGAGAGATGATATTGTATCTGTGATTATCGTGCGCGATATATATCGAGCACCAATATTCATATAGTCCAGATACGAAACCTAATATTGGTCAACTGGGTGAACAATCATGAAAGCAGAAGAAGTCCTGTACTTTACTCAGAAAGAAGAAGAGTTCGCCACACTCCTCATCGACATTGGGATCAAGCGCAATGTTGCAAAGGTGCTTGTATATCTTGCCAACACCGATGAGGCAACCTCCCGGGAGATCGAGCGTGGCACCGACCTCAGGCAACCTGAGGTCTCGATTGCGATGCGCTACCTCAAGGAGAAGAAGTGGATCAACACTCGCGAGAGCAAGGCCGAGAGCAAGGGGCGCCCGGTCAAGATCTATTCACTTTCCAAACCGATCAACGAGATCATCGACATTATCGAGAAAAATAAAAGAAAAGAGGTTGATAACCAGCTGGCGCTCATTGAGAAGGCCAGGGGCCTGATCTCGTAAGGGTCTTGCACCCCCCGCTCTCCCCGACCAGAACCCATATTTTTTCTGCAAATTCCGTAAATATCCCGCAGGTCAGGACACCTGGCAGGGCATTCAGTTTTGTCTCAAGTCCTTCAGGATCGGCGATCGTCCCGAAGTCGCAGTCCAGGACAAAGTTTCCATTGTCAGTGATGACAGGGCCGTCTTTTTTCACGCCTTCCCGCAACGCGGGCGTGCCGCCGAGGGCCGCGACCTGTTTTTCCACAAGGGCGAGGGCATAGGGGACGACTTCAAGTGGCACCGGGACATTGAGATGTTCGGAGAGTTTTGATGGGTCCACAACGGTGATGATCCGTTTTGATGCCGCGGCCACGCATTTTTCGCGGGTGTGCGCCGCACCGCCGCCCTTGATGAGGCGGAAGTCGGCGTCCACCTGGTCGGCGCCATCGATGGTGAGGTCGATCTCAGGGTAATCTACGAGGTCGGCCACCCTGATCCCGGCCGCCCGCGCCCGCATCGCCGACTGGTACGAGGTCGGGATCCCGACGATAGAGAGCCTTTCTTCTCTGACCCGTTCGCCGATCCTGAGGATCGCATAATGCGCCGTCGACCCAGTGCCGAGACCGACGACCATCCCGTCCCGCACCTCCTCGGCGGCGGCGAGGCCCGCGACTCGTTTCACTTCGAGGTTGTCCTGTTTGCTCATTGAAAAAAAGTATGGAAGCCTGGACAGATAAGGAGTGCCGCCGGGGACCGAGTGCCACGCGAGGGGTGGAGTCTGGAGAGGACAGACCAATGGCGGACCGAAGTTCCGGGTGAACAGGCGAATTTTCGGTCCTGTAGAATCAGGCACACACCCCAGGGTCCAGGCATAGAGGGAGCATATCCCAAAAATATCCACCGCTCGATCAATCACGTGGTTCGAGATTCATCTCTGCCATTTTTCTGCCTTCCCCGCTTCAATCACAATCTTCTCCGGTCACACAGCAAGGGCCGGAGAGTTTCAGGATGACTTCAGGATGAAAATGATCTGAGTCTCTGGGTCATGCACCGAACTGGGTTCCTCCTTCTGGGCACGACACTACGCAGGAACGTCATCGAATGGCTACCCCAGGCGCGAGATGACGGGGAGGGTTCTGCGATTGAGGGCGGCACACCCGATCATCACGCCTTCCCTAAGACCGGTGCCGAGGGCGCGGCCCCCAGATCCCCAGGGATTAAGATAGGGACTGGAAGGCACAACCAACGATCATAAAGAGAGAGGTGCCGTCCCCCGCCAATCGCAATCGCCGAGGGTGCGGGGGGTGGGCGGGCGGCGAGCCCCCCGTCAAAGAGGACCATCAAGAGGATTTCTACAGGGCCAAAAGTTCCTCAAGTCCACTCCTGCTCACAGCCAACAGACCTCCAGGAGGAAGATTGAGTCGGGAAGGCGAAGATAAACTTTCATGATGAGTAGGGCACCCTTCCTCTCCCAATTTTGCTGCGGGGGTGTGGGGGGTGGCACGCCTCCCGCCACAGAACTCCATCCAGATGATTTCTACAAAGCCAAAAAGAGGCTCTGTAGAAACCCTCTGGATCTCTCTCTGGTGGGGGGCTTGGCCGTTCGAAGATTTCCAATCTTCTCAACTCCTTCCAGTCGTCCCCCCGAACCCCCCGCAACACGAGAGGTCGAGGACAGCAATCATTCTTCAGGGAGGTCGAATATGCCTTCCCAGGTCCTATCATCATCCCGGGGGTCCGGGGGCAGGGCCCCCGGCACGAAGAGGTGGGAAGGAGGGTGAGTCACGCGTGCACCTATAAAGGGTGAGAATTTCTACAAAGCCAAAAAAGAAGAAAAACCCTGCCCAGGGTGTGACACAGGGGCGTTCACTTCAGGAGGTCGCGGATGCCGGCCTCGGCCCCGCTTGCCGTGCAGTCCAGGGTGATCGGGGTGACCGAGACATTCCCTTTCCTGATCGCATGGACATCGGTCCCTTCCTCCGCATCATCGACCAGCGGTCCATTGATCCAGTAATACGGCCTCCCGCGCGGGTCAAGGCGCCGCTCCACCCCGGTGTGGAAGAGCTTGCGCGCCAGATGGGTGACCTCGTAGCCTCCCTGCACCTTCGAGGGGATGTTCACATTGACGACATCAGTCGCCTCCGGAAACCCGCGTGCAAAGATCCGTTCGCAGACGTCCCGCACCACCGTCTTCGCCTCCTCGAAACTGCTCCCCACATGACGCGGGTCGTCGAACTTGTCGCCCTGGTCCCAGACCTGAAGAGAGAAGGCGACCGAAGGCGTCCCCTGGTTCGAGGCCTCCAGCGCCGCCCCGATCGTGCCCGAGGTCATGATCGACTCATAACTGAGGTTCTCGCCGATGTTGACCCCGCTCACCACCAGGTCGGGCTTGAGGTCAAGGGCAAAGAGCCCGATGATCACCGAGTCAGTCGGTTTACCGCCGACCGCATAGGCCGGCACCCCGTCGACCGCGATCTTCGTCGCCCTGATCGGCTCGAAGATCGAGATCGAGCGTCCGACCGCACTCTGCTGGGTCGCGGGAGCCACGACCGTCACGTCGGCGATCTCGGAGAGCGCCTCATATGCCGCCCAGATCCCGTTGGAATATACACCATCATCATTGGTGAGGAGAATCTTCCGGTCCATCGTTGGTTGAATGAGTGTACCCCCTTCCCTGATAGTCGTTTGCGATCAATATCTACATCTTCGGTCGGTGCCAATCCAGTAATGAATGAGGGCATTTCTTGCTGAATACACAGTCTTCCATGACCCCGACCTCGCGGTGGAAGGGCGGGCCATGCTGAAGATCCTCTCTGAGAGTTTTGCACGCTGTGGCTACGAAGTGGTCTATCCGCGCGACGGAGACCTGATGGCCGAGATCGAGGGCCTCGCTCCTGACTGCGACGTCGGACTGATCATCGCCCCCGACCACCTCCTCGCCCCCCTCACTAAAAAACTCGAAGACTGCACACGTAACATCGGATGCGGATCGATGAACATCGCCCTCTGCGCCAACAAAAAGCGGTCTCTCCAGGTGCTTGCCGCACACGGCATCCCGGTCCCTGCAGAGAAGACCGACGGACTTAAGGTGGTGAAACCGATCCGTGGGTGCGACACCTACAACACCAGACTCACCGAGGCGTCGCCAGGCCCCGACGAGATCGGGCAGGAATATATCGAGGGCGAACCCATGTCGGTCAGCCTCATCGGGAGCCGGATCGTCGGCGAAGCCTGTCTCTACTTCTCAGGAGCAGAACCGCTCGTCCTCTCCCTCAACCGGCAGAAGATCACCCTCGGCGAGGACGGCTACTTCGCCTACCATGGCGGCGAGACCCCGGTCGACCACTCCATGAAAGACGAGATCGTCAGGACCGCCGTGGAGGCGGCGACGGTACTCGGGTGCCAGGGCTATGTCGGGGTCGACCTCGTCGTCGGCGACCGCCCCTATGTGCTGGAAGTAAACCCCAGGATGACGACGAGCATGGTCGGGATCGCCGCCTGCATGGAGGAAGAGATCGCCGCCCTCCTCGTCGACGCCTCCCACGGGGACGTGCCGGCCGACGGAGTGCATCTCAAAGGAAGAGTGGAGTTCGACCGCGAGGGGCGGGTGACGCCCCTATGATCGGCATCGACATCGGCGGGGCGAATCTGAAGGTGGTGGACAGAGACGGAGCCCACATCCATTACTGTCCCCTCTGGAAGGAGGCCCCGCTCACCGACCTGCTTGCTCCCTATGCTAAAGGCGGCGTGAACGCCGCGGTCGTGATGAGCGGCGAACTTGCCGACAGTTTCTCGTCCAAGGCCGAGGGGATCAAATTTATCGTGGATGCCGTGCAGGAGTCTTTCCCTGACGCCCTCTTCTACGGGACCGACGGGACCTTCCATGAAGGTCCGGTGCCCGAACTCGCCGCCGCGAACTGGCTGGCTTCTGCAGACTATCTCCGCGGCCGTTATCCCAACGCCACCCTCCTTGACGTCGGGAGCACCACCGCCGACATCATCCCGCTCAACACCTTCGACGACCTCTGCGGGCTCACCGACCTCCTCCGCCTCCAGCAGGGCTACCTGGTCTACACCGGGATGCTCAGGACAAATGTCGCCACCCTGGTCAGGGCCGTCGAGGTGGGAGGAGTCTTCACCCCGGTCTCGACCGAATACTTCGCGTGCAGCGGCGACGTCCACCTGGTCCTCGGCCAGATCAAACCAGAAGACTATACTGCGCCCACCCCGGACGGTGGCCCTGTCACCGTGGAAGCGGCGATGCGCCGGCTTGCCAGGGTCGTCTGCGCCGACCTCGAAGAGATCGGCGAAGAGGCGGTACGGGGGATCGCCGTCCAGTGCTGGTCTGCCCAGGCCGGGATGATCGTCAGGGCGGTCGGCACCTGCATGGGAACCCACGGGTGCAACCAGGTCCTCTGCGGCGGGATCGGGTCGCCGGTCTTTGCCGGGATGCTCTCTGGCACCGACCTGAACCGTGAGCTCAATGGGATGGCCGACGCCCTGCCCGCGTATGCCGTCCTGGAGGTGGCAGAACGCGATCCGTCACGCTGAGCCTGCTCCTCCTTGCAGGCTCACTCCTCGTCACGGCAGTCTGCTTTCTCTCAGGACTCCCGTTTTTCATTCTCTTCCTCTTCATCCCGCTCATCCCCTTCCTTGGACGGAGACCGCGGCAGGTGAAGCGGTGCCCGGTCTGCGGCTGGGAGACCACAGGCCGCGAGGACTTCTGCCCCTGGGACGGGAGTCACCTGGCTCCTGCCGATGGTGAGAGAGATGAGTGAGAGGAGAGATCCGGGCAGGTGCAGTCCCCAGAGTTCGATGGACGGGATCGACCCGAGTTCGAGAGCGGCATAGTTCCTGACCGAGCCGCGGTCGAGGACGATGCCCATGGCGGCAAGAACCCGTGCCGCCCGGCTGAAAGAATACTCCCTGGCAAACACCCGGCAGAGGTCGACGACCGGTGCCCCCACCCTGGTGTCAGGATAGAAAGGGGCCGGGGCCGAACAGAGCGCTCTGCACCGGGTACAATAATATCGCCGCACCCAGACCGAGATCTCAGTGCGTCCTTTTGCGGTTTTAATCACTGCAAACCGCCGTTTCTTCATGTCATGCCCCCGCACCTCCCCGCCACACTCCGGACAACTGGAAAGGTCTGAGAATTCCACGCCGTCAAGCGCCGAGAACGAGGTCGCGACAAGGTCGGCGAGCATGGGCGGCACAGGCACCTGCATACTCTACTCCTGCGCTCCCCCACTTTTTCAATCTATCAGCATGGGAAGGTAAACCAAAACCCATGCAGGTTAATGAGGTGTGATTCCAAAATCAGGAGACATGAGGGCGTCCGTCCACCACTATTCACCAAATACGATCGCGAGAGGGGGTAACCTTATATGCCGTCTCTGTGACATTTTTCCATCCGAGGTTTTTCCATGGACGTAAAGTATGTTCGAACGACATGCCCGTACTGCGGTACCGGGTGTTCCTTCAACCTCGTGGTCAAGGACGGAAAGGTCTGCGGCGTCCAGCCGTACCACCGTTCCCCTGTCAACGAGGGAAAGGTCTGCCCCAAGGGCACCTATGCATGGGAATTTGTGAACCGTGAGGACCGCCTCACCACGCCGCTCATCAAGAAGGACGGCGAGTTTGTCGAAGCGACCTGGGAAGAGGCCTACGACCTCATCGCCCAGAAGCTCAAGTCCTTCAAGCCTGACGAGATGGCCTGCCTCTCCTCAGCCCGTACCTCCAACGAGGACAACTACGCGCTGATGAAGTTCGCCCGTGGCGCCCTCAAGACCCGCCACATCGACCACTGCGCCCGTCTCTGCCACGCGTCAACCGTCGCAGGGCTTGCCGCCTCCTTCGGCTCAGGCGCGATGACCAACTCCATCCTGGACATCGCCGAGTCCAAGTGCGTCTTTATCATCGGGTCCAACACCTTTGAGCAGCACCCGCTCATCGGCCGCAAGATCATGCAGGCAAAGATGAACGGTGCAAAGGTCATCTACGCCGACCCGCGTCTCACCGCCACCGGCAAGCAGGCCGACCTGTACATGCAGTTCCGCTCTGGTTCCGATGTCGCCATCCTGAACTGTATCATGGGCGAGATCATCCGCAATGGCTGGGAAGACAAGGAATGGATCCAGAACCGTGCAAAGAACTATGAAGAACTGAAAGAAGTTGTTCTGAAGGACGACTACCTGCCCGAGAATGTCGAGAAGATCTCCGGCATCCCGGCAGATCAGCTCAAGACCGCGGCAGAGTGGATCGGGACCGCCGAGTCGTCTGCCCTTCTCTACTCGATGGGTATCACCCAGCACACCGTCGGTGTCGACAACGTGAAGTCCACCGCAAACCTCCAGATGCTCACCGGCAACATCGGAAAGCGCGGAGGCGGTGTGAACGCACTCCGTGGCCAGAACAACGTGCAGGGCGCCTGCGACATGGGTGCACTCCCGGTCGTCTTCACCGCCTACCAGAAGGTCACCGACGAAGCCGTCCACAAGAAGTTCGCCGACGCATGGGGCTTCCCCGACGGGATCTGCGAGCCGAAGAACGGCTACGAGGTCACCGTCATGATGGACGTCCTCACCGACAACCCTGGCGAGCTCAAGGCGATGTACATCATGGGCGAGAACCCGATGCTCTCCGACCCTGACCTCACCCACGTCGAGAAGGCACTCAAGAGCCTTGAGTTCCTGGTCGTGCAGGACATCTTCATGACCGAGACCGCCGCCATCGCCGACGTCGTGCTCCCGGCCACCTGCTATGCAGAGAAGACCGGCACCCAGACCTCGACTGAGCGGCGTGTCCAGATGTGGCACAAGGCCCAGGACGCCCCAGGCGACGCCAAGCTCGACTGGCAGATCCTCGCCGAACTCGCCGCCAAGATGGGCTATGCCGACCAGTTCTCCTGGAAGACGTCAGAGGATGTCTTCAACGAGATGCGCTCACTCACTCCCTCCTATGCAGGGATGACCTACGAGCGGCTCGAGAAGCCTGAAGCACTCCACTGGCCGTGCCCCACAGAGGACCACCCCGGGACCCCGATCCTCCACATCGGCAAGTGCTCCCACCCAGACGGCATGGGTGTCATGCACCCAATCGAGTGGAAGCCGCCGGCGGAAGTTCCTGACGAGGAGTACCCGCTTGTCCTCACCACCGGCAGGTGCCTCTTCCACTGGCACACCGGTTCCATGACCCGCCGTTCCGAGCACCTCCACGCCGAGGTCCCGACCGGCTGGATCGAACTCAACCCCGAGGATGCCAAGGAACTCGGCATCGTCGATGGTGAGATGGTCAAGGCGACCTCCCGCCGTGGTACCGTCAATGTCCCGGCAAAGGTCACGAAGGATATCATGAAGGGTGTCACTTTCATGCCGTTCCACTTTGCCGAGTGCGCAGCAAACGTTCTCACCAACAATGCCCTCGACCCGATCGCCAAGATCCCGGAGTTCAAGGCATGTGCGGTGAAGGTTGAGAAGATCCAGGAGGCCTGAAAATGTCAGCAAAAGGCGATATGTATTACGCATGGTCAACCGACGAGGACCTCCTTGCAAAGGGAGAGTGCGGCGGCGCAGTCTCTTCGCTCCTCAAGTTCGCCCTTGAGAGCAAGATGGTCGACGCGGTCCTGGCCGTGAAGAAGGGTGCGGATATCTACGATGCGGTCCCGACCATCATCACCGACCCCGAAGAGATCGCAGAGACTGCAGGATCCCTCCACTGTGGGACGCTCCTGCTCTCCAAGCTCTTCAAGAAGTACCTCAACGGTGCCAACGACATGAAGATCGCGGTCACCGTCAAGGGCTGCGACGCAATGGGTATCTACGAACTTGCCAAGAGGAAGCAGATCAACCTCGACAATGTCGTGATGATCGGCCTCAACTGTGGGGGTACGGTCAGCCCGGTCACCGCCCGCACGATGATCGCCGACAAGTTCGAGACCGACCCTGACACTGTCGTGAAGGAAGAGATCGACAAGGGTCAGTTCATCATCGAGACTGCCGACGGCGAGCACAAGGGCATCAAGATGGACGAGCTCGAAGAGGAAGGCTATGGCCGCAGGTCAAACTGCCGCCGGTGCAAGACCAAGGTTCCACGTCAGGCCGACCTTGCCTGTGGGAACTGGGGTGTCATCGGGGACAAGGCCGGCAAGGCCACCTTCATCGAGGTCTGCTCCGAGAAGGGCGCAAACCTCCTCGACGAGGCCATCAAGGCAGGCAAACTCTCCACCGAGGCTCCGAACCCGAAGGGTATCGAGATCCGCGGCAAGGTCGAGAACGCCATGCTCAAGCTCGGCGACTCCTGGCGTGCAAAGGACTTCGCCGCGCTCGGCGAAGGCAGCGACCGCCTGAAGAAGATCATCGAGGAGACCTCCCGGTGTATCAAGTGCTACCAGTGCATTGAGAACTGTCCGATCTGCTACTGTGTCGAGTGCTCCACCAAGAAGCCGTACCTGGTCAAGCCAGGTGAGGTCCCGCCGAACTTCATGTTCCACCTCATCAGGTTCGCCCACATCTCTGACTCCTGTGTCAACTGTGGTCAGTGCCAGGAACTCTGTGCAATGGACATCCCGAACTCGCTGTTCATGCACGCCCTCCAGGTCGATCTCCAGGAGATGTTCGGGTTTGTGCCTGGTGTCGACATGACTCTCCCGGTCCTTGCGCTTGTCGAGGAGAACGAGGAGAGGGACAGGCTCTCTGCCACCGGCAGCGACCAGATCTTCAACATCTTCCAGAAGGAGTAAATCTCCTCACCTTTTTTTTGTTTTCATTCTCCTTCCCGCCCTGAGGGACATTCCTCCTGACATTTTGGGTGTGTAAAATCCCTTGCCCTTTCCGGGAGGGCCAAGTCTACCCTGGTGGTCACCGCACATTTTCATCCAGGGGCCATGCGGCACGTCCTCTGGTGGAGGATAGGGATCAGGCATGCATGCCTGATCGTACGGTTGGAGATGAACCTGGTGGCTCCCGGCAAGAAGAGAAAACTCTATCTGTCACACGGCGGAGGGGGATGCATGGACCGTTCGGCATGGTACGCCTCGCTGAAGAAACCGTGGTTCACCCCGCCGGCCAGCATCTTCGGCCCGGTATGGGCCGTGCTCTATCTCCTGATGGGGGGTGCGGCACTCCTCGTGGTCTTCGAGGGCGGGCCGCACGCCCCGCCGGCGCTCATCGCCTTCGGGGTGCAGGTGGTCATCAACCTCCTCTGGCCCATGGTCTTCTGGCGACGCCGTTCCCTTGCCGGAAGTGTGGGGGTGATCCTCCTCCTCTGGGTCGCAGTGCTCGCAACGATCGTCCTCTTCTCGCGGGTCTCCGGTCTGGCCGCCGTCCTCCTCATTCCCTATCTCCTCTGGGTGACACTGGCCGCCTTTCTCAGCGGGGCGATCTGGCGGTTGAACCCCGCCCCGTCCGGGTGACGGGATGAGTGCGTGACCGGCGGGCAGAAAGGCGCGCAAGGAGTTCGGCGGCACGCCCATGAATGGCAGGAAAAGAGGTTTAATACATATCATTTATCTCCTATCCGGGAGATCTTTATCTGGAGATGGAGTATATGAATTCTGCCCCGTCAGAGAGTCTGAAAAACCTTGCCGCTCTGAAATCTTGTGGTAACAGCATGGAAAAGTCTATTATAGACGACTCCTGTATCCTTGAATCACTCCCGACACCAGTTGTTGCGCTCTCACGCACAGGAGACCTCACCGTCTTCAACCGGGCCGCTGCAGATCTCTTCAAGGTCGACCAGGACAATGCCGTCGGCCAATCCGCAGAGGCAGTCATCCCAGCGGCATGTGCCTATATCCTCAGAAAAATTGCGCGGCGTTCTGCTGAATTCTGCGTCGTCTCCCGGGCCACCCTGACCCATGCAGGCAGGGACCATGCAGTCCTCGCCGCCCCCCACGTACGCGACGGATCTGTCATCGGTGCGGTCATCGTCATCGGCCCGTCCGCTCCCTCAGCCCCGGCACGGGACCTTGCCCCGGTCCGCGCCGTCAATGGCGGGGGCTACTGGGTGCCGATCTTTGTCCCCTCGTCGACCACTCCCTCGGGGACGCCTTTTGATTCCTGGTGACCGTGGGGCCATCTAAAAACTTTCCGGCCTTCTTTTTGCAGAAACTGGCAATGGATGTGGGTGAGAGATTCTCGGCCATGTAGAATCAGGCATGAACCCCTGGGTCACACATACATGATAAAAATTCCTGGAGTTCTCTGGAGTTGAGGGATCCATGCGCCCCTTCTGAAGCGAGACGCCATGCGGGAGCACCACTCTACCACCCCCTGCCTATCCTCATCATAGGCGCGAGATGGAGGTTAAGATTCAACCGATGAGTGAGAGGGAGCTGGATAACGCTGAAGATGCTTCTATCCTCTGCATATCGGCTTCAAAAAAATTTGGGGAGTTCAAACTCTCATGCAAACCGAAAAAGCCGATCTTTGAGATCATTTTCACGGAGCATATCCCAGAACTCCCTGGGACCAGACCCTCGTCTTGAATTGAAGTCTTTCCGTCCTGGAGTGCTACGCCCTGTCCTCTACCAGGGGGCGTGCCGCTCAAGGGCCCCAGCAATACGATACGGTCGAGGACTGCAACGCGCTTCTTCATGGTTATCTATTCTGTCCTCCAAACTCCATCATGGTCCCTGGATGAAGATAAGGCAAGGACAGCAGCACCATATTCCTTCCTGGGAGAGGATTATGCTGACCAGAGCGGCACCCCCTATACCTCAGGATACCATCCAGAGGAGTTCACAGGGCTCAGAGTCGAAACATTTCTCAATCTCGCTGATGCTCGCAACTCATAAATCATACTCCTCAGATGAACCGACCACGCGGAGAATAGGGTACTCACGAGGATTCGCATCCTCTCATATTCATCAATGATCGTTCAAAAGTCGGATGAAAGTTGAAACAGGATGAGATACCCTGGCAGTGTATCAGCGATCGCGGATATCTCCTGTTTCAAGCAGAGAACTACGTTATTCAAGGACGCCCCCTCATAGGGGCAGGTGTTCTCAATACCTCCAGGTTTCATCACGCGGAGGATTGATCATCAGATCCAATCTGATTGCACGATATCATAAACGACAGTCTATCTGGTTATCCCCTCCCCGGTTTTTTCAAGGAGGGGGGGAGATGAACGTCGAGGTGGGTGATGTGCGCGTTGCATGCTTCAATGACTCTTCCCACGTGCTCGATATCGTCATGCACATTATCGAGTTCGACTTTCATGTAATCCACAAGCTTTTCTGCCTCTGTCATCTGTCTGCCCTCTCCTGTATATGATCCTGTAAGGAGGAGACTCCCCACATCATTTAATTACAGGATAAGGGAGCAAAGAACTTCACTCGAAATAGATTCGATTTTAATGTAATTCCTAAACTTATAACCTAATTTTTCAGCTCTGTAGAAACCCTCACCTCTTGTGTGGGGGAGGCATGTATCACCCGCCTTCTTACCCCTTTGGCAGGGGGCGCTGCCCCCGGACCCCGGGAACCACGATAGGGTCGGAAGGCTGAATAGATGACCATAAAGAGAGTGCTGCCGTCCACGACCTCTCGTGTGGCGGGGGGTTCGGGGGGCGGCCAAGCCCCCCGCCAGAGAGATTCATCAAGAGGATTTCTCCAGAACCAATATTTCATAAAAATAGAGCCCTTTTCGTGGCATGAACCTGACCAGATCGCCGTCCTCAACCTCATCGTGTAGCACGGGGGTGGGGGAGTGGCACCGCCCCTGGCCAGAGAGGATCAGAACTCTACAGAGTCACTTTCAGAACAATAAACCCTGCAAAAAACCCTGCCTTTTCACGACGCGATACACGGCCCCCCGACTTCAGGATACAGAGGGTGGACCGGGAGGCACATCGGCATTCCTGGAGAAGAGTGCACGGTCTTCGACCTTATGTACATACGGAGAGTCATCAAGAAGAATTCCACATAGGCGACACAATCCTGACAGAAAAAAAGAGATTAGGGGGTGGCGGTGACGTTTACCAGTGCGGCAGGGACATCACCGAAGGCATTTGCGGGGACGATCGGGGGCTGGCCCTGGGCGTCCATAATGGCCTGGCCTTCCTCGCCGACAAGCATCTTCACGAACTCAAGGGCCGTCTCAGAGTGCTCGGCGTTCGTCGGGATGGTCACCCCGTAGACAACCGGTTTCCCGGTCTTCATACCGCCGGTGCATTCGATCTGCACCTGCTTGTAGGTGTCGGCATACTCGACAGACGAGAGGTCGATGGCTTCTGGGAGTTCGATGAAGTTCAGACCGTGCTGGACGGCGACACTCCTGTACTCCCAGGCATAGTCAAGCCCGCCGGCCTGGAGCATCTGCACGAGTTCGACGCTCTTCGGACGGATCTGAAGCGGGAGTTCTGGTGCCGGCTCAGTGGCGTGGATGGTGTAGGTGCCATTCTCTTCAGTCGCCGTGATGTTGCTGTGGGCGCTGACCGTGTTCTCAAAGATCTGGTCGTCGCCATAGTTGAGTTCGGCAAGCTGGATGACCATGGGAGCGCGGTAGCCGCAGGGATCCTGGTTGGGGTCGGAGAAGGCCCAGTTGACGTCGTCCTTTGCAAGGATGGTGTACCAGTTGGTGTCGTCGACTTCATCGGCGTAATTGCTCTCATTGGTGTAGCAGAGGACAAGACGGTTCTTGGCAAAGGTGAGATACCAGTCGGCCTTCTCTGCCGGGACCATAAGGTTAGGGATGAGTGAGTAGTCGGCCGTGGCATAGACGTCGGCGCTCTTGCCGAGTTCGGTGATCTCACGGGCGAGCTTGGTCGAGCCGCCGGCATAGAGCCTCACATCGACACCTGGGTGGGCGTCCTCGAAGGTCTGTTCAAGTTCCTCGAAGGGCTTGGCAAGGCTGCCAGCGTGGAAGACGTTCAGCACCTCTCCTTCTACCGGGGCAACAGTTTCATTTGTTGCCGGGGTGCCCGTCTCAGACGGTGCAGTGGTACCATTCTCATCGCCAGGCGCCGGAGTGGTGGCTCCGTCGTCGGTGACATCTGTCTGGGTGCCGGTGCACCCACAGAGGAAGACTGCGGCGCATACAAGCAGCACCGCAGCTACCAGCAGGGATTTCGATTTCATCATATTTTAAATTGGTATCCCCCTTAAATAATTCTTCTGTATCCATATTTTTGGATCCGTCATTTCCTGGAATGACAGCAAGCCTTAATGCCTTCATGTGTCGAATCTTTTCGCACTATGTGGAAGGCGCTGGATGTTGCTGCATGGAAGGAACAGCGACGGGCCGACCTTGCCGGGGTGCGGGAGGCCGTCGCCGGGATCGTCGATGCGGTGCAGAAAGACGGGGACGAGGCGCTCTACGCCCTCACCAAAAAGTTCGACCATATCGACCTTGAAGATCTTGCGGTCGCCCCCGAGGAGTTCGAGGCGGCGTACGACGAGGTGGACGACGCTCTGGTCGACGCCCTTGCCGATGCCGAGGCCAATATCAGGCGTTTCCACGAGTTGCAGCGCAACCGTTCGCTCTGGCTCGAAGAGGTGGAACCCGGCGTGGTGCTCGGCGTGAAGACGACGCCTCTCGATCGGGTCGGGGCCTATGTCCCTGGCGGACGCGCATCGTACCCCTCGACAGCCCTGATGACCACGGTCCCCGCGCAGGTGGCAGGGGTGGCGGAGGTCTGCGTCTGCTCGCCGCCTCCTATCCATCCCCTCACCCTTGTCGCCCTCGACCTGGCCGGGGTGGACGAGTGCTACCGGATCGGCGGGGCGCAGGCCATTGCCGCGATGGCCCTGGGGACCGAGAGCATCGACCCGGTCCAGAAGATCGTCGGGCCAGGAAACGTCTTTGTGACCGCGGCCAAGATGATGCTGAGAGACCACGCCGAGATCGACTTCCCGGCCGGGCCCTCAGAGATCGGGGTGCTTGCCGACGAGAGCGCAGACCCCGCCTTCGTCGCTGCCGATGTGCTTGCCCAGGCCGAGCACGACCCCCATGCCGGGTGTGTCCTGGTCACCACCGACTCCTCACTCCCTGAGCGGGTCGGGGCCGAGATCAAACGGCAGCTCAAGACGGCCGAACGCCGGGAGATCATCGAGGCCGCTCTCGAAAACTCAGGATATGTCGTCGCCGCCGACTTCGACGAGGCCGTCGAGGCGATGGATGGGATCGCCCCTGAGCACCTCTCCATCCAGGTCGCCGACCCGATGGCGGCCCTCAACGCCGTGCACCATGCCGGATCCATCTTTGTCGGGCCGTACACCGCCGTCGCCTTCGGGGACTATGCTTCAGGGACCAACCACGTCCTCCCGACTGCGGGCTATGCCAGGACCTACTCAGGCCTTGACATCCACCACTTCTGCAAGACCTCATCGGTCCAGATGCTCAGCAAAGAGGGTGCCGAGGCGCTCGGCGATATCGTCGAGTCGCTTGCCGCCGCCGAGGGGCTTCACGCCCATGCCAACTCAGTGCGGCTCCGCCGACAGCGGCGGGACTGAATTCTTTTTTTCTCCGGGCCTGGTTCATGTCATTCATTCCCAGAGGGAACCAGCGAACGGCTTTGTGACCCTATAGAATCAGGCATGACCCTCAGGCCCCGGGCATGCCTCATGCCTGGAGGACATCCCAGAACTCTCCCGCCCTCCCAGAAAATAGCGATTGAATGTGGTGAGGAGAGCCTCCCCCTTTCGTTGTGCACTCATGCATCCATTCATACCTTCCCACACCCACGTGCCGGGGGCGCTGCCCTCGGACCCAGGATGAAGATGGAGGCGGGCAGGCGAGCGATGATCGTGAAGACGGGATGCGGTCCCTCGCCAATCTTCATCCGCGGGGGGGACCGGGGGGGGCGGCACGCCCCCCGGGTGGAGGATAAAGTTCAAAATTTCTGGAAGGAAGCGTTTCGGTTCGAAGAGATGTTCACCCAAAGAGAACTTCTGGATATGCTCATAATGAAAACAATTATGATTCTCCGGGGTGTCTGGACCCGTGCCCCGCCTTCAAAGCAGGACATTACGTGGGAACATCATCGAATGGTCCCCCCCGCCTATCCTCCTCGTAGGGGATCCTCGGGGTCCCCCCGGCGCGAGATGACGGTGAACGTTCTGCGATTGAGGGCGGGCACGCCTGATCGGTGTGCCTTCCCACATCCACGTGCCTGGGGTTCTACGCCCTGACCTCCTCGATGAGGAGAGACAGGGAGGAGGCAATGAGGTGATGAAAACCCCTGGTCTGGCTGAGGGGTGCTCTTGCGTCATGACCGACCCAACAGAGTTCTCCAGAGAAGGTCCTCACCAGAACAACAATATCGCTCATTTCCAGATAAAAAACAAAAGAACAAACAGTCTGGAACGTCCAGAATATGATCATGGGAAGAAGGCGCCACCTCGCCGACCGCTGTCTCATCTCCTTTGCCCTCATCGGGAGCCTGATCGTTCTCTTCACGCTCCTTGCACTCCTCAACATGGCAGTGGGAGAACTCTCCGACATCCCGCACCTCCTGCGGGTGGCGGCCGACGAGAAGGTCATCGACACCATCGTCACGACCATGGGAGCGGGTCTGACAACGGTCCTCATCCTCCTCTTCATCGGGACCCCGCTGGCATATGTCCTGGCCAGGACTGATTTCAGGGGGAAAGGACTCGTGGAAGCGATCATCGACATCCCCCTGATGCTCCCGCACACCGTCGCGGGGATCATGGTCTATATCCTCTTCATGCGGCGCGGGCTCATCGGCGCTCCCCTCTATGAAGTCGGGATCGTCTTCGAGGAGGCGTTCCTCGGGATCATCGTCGCAATGCTCTTTGTCTCGGCGCCGTACTTCGTCGACGCCGTGAGGGAGGGGTTCGAGAAGGTGCCGGTCCACCTGGAGAATGTGGCCCGCACCCTGGGGGCCACCAGGTTCCAGGCATTCACGAAGGTGGTGCTCCCGCTGAGCGTACGCCATATCTTCAACGGCTCTATTCTCGCATGGGGCCGGGCCATCGGAGAGTTTGCCGCCGTTGTCTTCATCGCCTATTATCCGTTCGTCATCTCGACGCTCATCTACAACACTTTCACGACCGACGGGATTAAGGAGAGCACTTCGGTGGCATTCGTGATGATCGTGGTCTGTTTCGCGGTCTTTGCAGGACTCAGGATCATAATGAAGCATGTGGGGAGGTACGATGATCGAGTTTGAGCATGTATCATTGGAACTTGGAGATTTTGCCCTGAAAGACGTGAGCCTCTCGATCCAGAAGGGAGACCACTACTGTATCCTTGGGCCTTCTGGAGCAGGGAAGACTGTGATCCTTGAGGCGGTCGCCGGGCTTCATACGCCGCGAGAGGGGCGCGTCCTCCTGCGCGGCGAGGACGTCGGCGACATCCCGCCAGAGCGGCGTGGAGTGGCCCTGGTCTACCAGGACTATTCGCTCTTCCCCCACATGACGGTCAGGAAGAACATCGGCTTTGGGCTGCGTCTCAAGAAGGTCCCTGACGCCGAGATCGAGAGGCGGGTGGACAGACTGCTGGAACGCTTCTCCATCACCCACCTTGCCGACCGCCATCCTCTGACGATGAGCGGGGGCGAGCAGCAGCGGGTAGCGATCGCGCGGGCGCTTGCGACTGAGCCCGACATCCTCCTCCTCGACGAACCCTTTGCCGCCCTTGACCCGGTCACGAAGGAGACGCTGATGGACGAACTTGTGAGGGTGAGGAAGGAGACCGGGCTGACCGTGGTCCAGGTGACGCACGCGCGTGAAGAGGCGTTGCGGCTTTCGACGCGGATCGCCGTCATCATCGACGGGCGCCTGGTCCAGGAGGACACACGGGAGGGAGTCTTCGACGCCCCGCACAGCGTGGAGGTGGCGCGGTTTGTGGGGATGGAGAATATCGTCGACGGCGTCGTGGACGAGAGCCAGGACGGGCTTGTCTCGGTCCGTGTCGGGGACCGGGTCCTCTTCGCCCTCTCAGGCGCACACCCAGGGGCGAAGGTCTCGGCGGCGTTCAGGGCGGCCGACGTGGTCCTTGCCCGCGCCGGAGCAGAGGAGAGCACGGCGCGCAACCACTTCGACGGCGTGATCACCGAGGTGATCCCGAGGGGCGGCCCTCTCGTCATGGTCAGGCTCGACTGCGGGTTCCCGCTCGTCGCCATGATCACCAGGCGCTCGGCAGAGGAGAGTAGTCTCGCGCCTGGTGACAGGGTCTCGGTCAGGTTCAAGGCAAGCGCCGTCCTTGCCCTCCCTGCCGACTGACCGTCACTCCCATAACACTCTATTTCCATATTTTGTTCCATGCAGATGAGCGAGAGCCCCCTTGCAGGGAAGACAGGCAGATTGCGCATGCGGACCATCGCACGCGGCAGGGTGCAGGGCGTCGGCTACCGGAGTTATGTCGCCGGGTGCGCGGCGAGAATCGGTGTCGAGGGATATGTGAAGAACCTCCCTGACGGCACGGTCGAGATGGTGGCCGAGGGAGATGCCGCGGACCTTGCCGCCTTTTTCGAGGGGGTGCGGGCGGAGGGCGAACCGGTGATCGCAGTCGAGGACCTGGTGGTCGAGGTCTCGGCACCCACCGGGGAGTTCACCGGGTTTGAGGCGCGGTTTGGAGACCGGAAGGAAGAACTCTTCAGGAGGAGCATGCTTGCCCTCGACCTGCTGAAGGCGCTCCTGAAGACCGAGCAGGAGATGCTCGCCGAGCAGAGAAAGACGAACGCCCTCCTTGAAGAACTGGTGGCGGCCGGAAAAAAATGAAAAATGGGTTTTGTAGAATCGCTCATGACGCGAGAACACGCCTCAAGCATACGGGATGAAAATATTTCGTCGCTTGATCGCTCTTTTTCAAGAGAGGAAAATCAATGGGGATCGTGTTCCATCGCCGCCCCTCGGCTATCTTCGGTCCGTGGAGGGTCCAGGGGGTGAAACCCCCCGGCGCGAGATGGTAGGGAAGATTCTACGATGGAGGGCGGCCATTCTGATCGAAGTGCCTTCCCACACCATCGGCCGGGGGCGCTGCCCCCGGACCCCCGGGGCGAAGATAGGGTCGGGAAGGCAGAGGGCCGATCATTCTGAAGGTGTTTCTATACTTTGCATATCGCTCAGAAGGCAATCAGACGGCTTCAAGTCCTCTCTCAACCCTCCAGAACCAATCTTTGGGATCATTTTCATGGTAAACCCTCGCCCATTCTTGGTGTGAGCGCGACTCATCCGCCTTCCCCCCTCTTCGACTGGGACCGAGGGTCGCCCGGATCCCCAGGATGATGATGAAGTTGGGAAGGCAGAACAACCAAACATGAAAAGGGTGATGCCGTCCTCGATCTATCATGTGGCAGGGGAGTTCGGGGGGCGGCCAGGCCCCCCTCCAGAGAGATTCATCCAGAGGATCTCTACAGAACCAAAAATAACTGGGGGACAATGGTCATGAGACAAAGGTTACGCCCCGGGCATATGGAGAGAGGAAGATAAGACCTTCCCCTCTGCCATCTTTCTCCTCTGCGAGGGGGCCTTATACCATCCCAGACATCCCCAGGCACGGATACATGACCCTGCACCGCGCCGCTTCCACCGCTCTCATCCCGGCATCCCTGCTCCTCCGGCCCAGGATGATCGCCCGCGCCCTGACCGGGACGGCATGGACCTCGGCAGAGTAACCAAGTTGTCCCTGCCAGACAGCATATGCCTCTTCCAGGTCGGTAGTGAGGCAGAGGGTTTCTTTTGTCATCTGGTCGACCACGATATATCGCACCGACAGACCTCCTGAATGTTCATTAGATCTCATGTATATTCGCTCACTATTAATGATGATCATTTGCCTGAGGTCTCCGGGACCACGAGTACACCATTCTGCCCTCGCCACTGCGACGAGGACAATTCCCTAGACTAGCCTGGGAGAGACGGGGCCATGACACGGCAGATGCCTTGCTCCCCGCCACCAGGCAGAGGAGCGTGCAGTTCGGCAAAGACCCCTCTCGCTTCCTCGTCCCTTCCCAGGTAGATGGTGCCGTAGAAGAGCACCGGGCACACGTCTCCATCCGCACCCTGGATTGCGAGGGGATATTCCCTGACTGCGCCATCGGCCATCACCATCTTGCATACGTCCTCTGCACGCCCTGGATCGGTGAAGAGCGAACAGAAATCAGTGCCGATCAGGGCGGTCCGTCCCAGGCCGGTCAATGTCTCGGTCGCCGCGTTGACGTCGGTGATCCGCCGGTCAGGACCGATGGTCACCAGCGGGTCGATATGTGCCTCGATCAGGGTGCGGCGGTACTCCCCGGCCAAGATGAGTTCTTTCTCTGCCTGTTTCTGTGCCGTGATATCGCGGACCGACTCGATCGCCCCGGCGACATTTCCGTTCTGGTCGTACAACAGGGTTACCTTGGCCCAGAGCACCGCCGGTCGCCCGTCCACCGACGCCTCCTCGGTCTCTGCAATGATCAGCCCCTTCTCCTGCTGAATGACGGTATAGGCGGCGTCCACCTCTTCGCCGGGATGAAGGAGGGCGTCCACCAGTGTCGGCCTGGAGATGCCGTAAAAGGGAGACGCATAGACGTGGCCGCCTGTCCCGACAATCTCGCGTGCCGCCACCCCGCTCATCTCCTCCATCGCTCGGTTCCAGGCAAGAATCCTGCCGCCACAGTCGACGGCAAAGGTCGCATCAGGGAGGTGGTGAAAGATCTCAGAGATCCGGCGTTCAGATACACGGACCTCCTGGTCGGCCTGGTATTTCTCCACGGCCTGCCTGACTGCGTTCCGCAGTTCTGCAAACTGCGACCTGGCCTCTCCCCCCTTATGGATATAGAAGTCGGCCCCCTGGTTGAGCGCCTCGATCACCACCTCTTCTCTCCCCCGCCCGGTAAAGATAATGAACGGGACGGTGATCCCGGCACATCTCAGTTCAAAGAGGAAGTCGATCCCATTCATGCCAGGCATCTCATAGTCGGAGATGACCGCATCAAACTCCGTGCTCTCGATAAGTCCAAGGGCTTCCTCTGCAGAGGTGCAGGTGGTGACCTGCACCTCGCCGCTGCGTTCAAGAAAGAACTGCGTCATCTCAAGGATGACCGGTTCGTCGTCGACATGGAGAACCTGCATCATCGCCGCCCCACTCCTCGAGAAGCGGAGGGCCAGGTGATTCGAAGGAGTATGGAAATATTTTTCGCTGAAATCATGCCATTCCATTCTATCTTTTGGTAAAGATATGAGGGACCCAAAGATCCTTCCAGGTATCCGCCAAAACCGAAACTGTACAGGGGAGGCATGATCACAATTCTTGAAGAGGAGGGTGCCGCCCACTGCCCCTCTTCAAAGCCAGCCCCCGCCAGAGAGAGAGAGGTCTGGCTTCTGCCCTCTCATCCATATCTTCTCCCCAGGGTTCTGGGGGAAGATCCCCGGACTTCGAGAGAGAGAGAGAAAGTGGTGTTCCCACCATTTGTCCTGCTCAGAAGGACGAGCACGGATCCACGCACACCCCATAACCATACAGGAATTCTCTTCAGGTATGCTTGAAAGATCCACGCAAAAGTCTCCTCTCTCCAGGAGACCGTCCCCTCACGAGAAGGCCGTGGTGATCAGCACGATCGAGACGATGTACGCGATCGGGTAGAACCAGACCAGCACGCGGTCGAGGCGTTCGGCCACCTCTTTCTGCTCCTTGGTCGCAAGCCACTTGAGATAGAGGTTGTAGACCACCGTGAGCCCGCTGACCACGAAGGTGGTGATCAGGACGGCGTCAAGGAAGGTGAGATAGCCAAGGCGGGGGAGGTCGCCGGCGATGGTGAAGTTGAAGGCGATGAAGAGGAGGAGGTTGGCGCTTGCCACGTCGGCACGCTTGCTGTAGTCCTTGAGGAGGAAGGTGACCCACCCGAGCATGATCAGGATGAAGATCGGGACAAAGATCCTGAGGATATAATACTCAAGGTGCCGCTTCGCATCAAAGCCGAACGAGAACCTGGAATGGACCTGGTTCTGCTCGACGGTGTCGACCTCGGTCCAGTATCCCGTGATATACCACTCCTCCTCGCCGAGTTGCGTGCCGACGATCGTCTCGCCCTCCCAGTCGGCATACCTGAAATACTCTTCCGGGTACAGGGCCTGGATCCTGATGTAGAAGGTCTGGGTGTCGAATGGATAGTCCTTGAAGTAGAAGTCAGGGGCCTGGAAGGTTGTCCAGAAACGCTCAAAGTAGGTCGCCGTACCATTCGAGGTGATGGTGATGAGTTGGTTCTGGGTCCACCTATTCCCCTGCTGGTTGAAAAGGGTGAACTCAGGCCACCTCGTCCCTTCGGCCTCGACAAAGTCGTCGATCTCCCGGTAGATCTTGAATGGGACGCCCTCTTCCTGGGGGTCGAAGGCAAGCACAGGGTCGTTCCACTGCATCCTGATGTTGGCGACGGCAGCGTAGTTCTCAGCCTTCTGATCGACATTGGTGATCTGGTCCAACTCCACCGCGGCCAGGACGGTGACCGGTTCCCGGATCACCTTTCTCCCACCGAGGACGGCGGTGCCGTCGAGCACCTCGGGATCGTTGATCCCGACGCGGAGCCTGAATGTACCTTCGCCCTCCCCCGCCTCGACACGGAGGACCAGGCCCTCGGTCTCGTCGGCCCTGAGTTGATACGAGAGCGCCGCCCTGGTCCCATGGTCCAGAAAGTTTGCCGCCATCATGGGCTTCCCGTCCACGCTCTCAAGGATGAGGACCGGTCTCAGGTCGCCGGAGACCGAGTCCACCACAGCATGAACGGTGTCCCCGGCCTCGAGGTTCTCGAGCGGGTAGAAGGTCGAGGTCTTGTCGGCGGTGAGATTGCCGCTCCGCTCCTCGGCACCTTTGCCTGCCGGCGGCATCGCAGGGTCTGGGACGGCAAGGACCACGCCTGGCGTCGGTGTCGCCGTGCCGTAGAGTACACCAGGTGCATCGATCCCGAGCAGAAGGCTATATTCGCCGAAGGTCTCGGTCAGCGGCGACGAAGTGACAATGAGTGGATAATCGCCGTCTTTCGGGACGACCCACTTGAGGACGGCAGTATGTCCTTCAGCGCTGTCGTCGTCCCAGGCAAGGAAGAACCGGTCGGCGGCCCCGGTGATCTCCGCGACCGGTTCCCCGCCACCCCTGACCCCGGTCTGGACCATGGTCCAGAACTCCTCTCCCAGGGTGGTGCGGTTTGTCTCGGGCGGGGCGATCGCGACGAAGGGGTCGAGGTTTCCTGAACTCCGGTTCACCCGCACCGAGATGGTCTCCCCGGCCTGTAAGTCAGGGAGAAGATAGACCACACCGCCTTCTTCGAGCACCCTGCCTTTGAGGGCCTGCACCTCTTCTGCAGAGACCAGGGCCGGCACGGCAAGCATGAGGCATATGACCACGAGCAATGCCCGGCAGTCCATCCGAGATAGTCCCCCTCTTCGTCCTGGCAGCACCGGCGCGGTGGTCCCCGCTCCTGCCAGCACGACTCTGCTCTCTACTGCAGAGGACGACATATATGTCTTTCCTCGGTGTCAGGCATGGCGGCCGGAGAGTCGTCTTTTCTGCGGCACATTCTTCCCTGGTATTCCCATGCGCTTCAAAGGGTCGGGTGCGGGGTCAGGGTGAGGTGCTCCCACCGTACTTCGTTCTCCTTCTCGGCCATGATGAGAACCCGGGGTTCACCGATATTTTTCCGAGATATGAGGTGGAATATCAGATCATACAGGCGATGCAGGAAGGAAATGCATGGTATCTCCAGATAGATGTCGATATCATGCAGGGAGGAGTGCGGCGTAACGTGAAGGCCCTGTCTCAGGTCGGACGACGGCAACATTTTTAAATTCATGGTGGATAGAGGCCGCGGTAGGGGGGGGAATGAAATGATGGCAAAACGGACCGTGAAGGTGAAGCGTCTTGGGGTGGTCTCGGTCGGACTCTTCTTTGCCGTGCTGATGGCACTCTATGCACTGATCCTCGGGATCATGGTATTTTTATTCGGGGACTTTGGCCAGGGGGCCGGGATGCTCCAGACCATCGGGACCGGGATCGCCGGGATCCTTATCAGCGTGATCTTCTTTGCGATCGGCGGGTTCATCGGCGGGGCGATCGCTGCGCTCATCTACAACCTGGTCTTCGCGGCCACCGGCGGGATCGAGATCGACCTCGAGATGATGGATTAGAATCATCTCATCTGATTTTTCGAGACCCTCTCTCCAGAACTGAAGGGGGCGCACGATCTCGTATAGAGAGCGGTCAGAGGCGATCCTTCCCATGCGCTCCCCTCAAAAATGATAATAGGCCCGAGTGTATACTAAATCTATGAAACAACATCTCAACTCACTGCCCCTCACCCTCTCTCTCCTCGGGATCGCATGCGTCCTGCACTTCATCGGGAGCGAGTACTATTTCTTCGGTGCGGCACCGACCGGGTTCAGCATTGGGACGCTCGGTCTGATCATCGCCATGATGGGGGTGCTGCTCAGCGGCTACCTGGCATTGAAGGAAGAGTAAACTTTATTGTGACTGCTTCCTATCGACCGAAAATCCACATACAGGGATGAGGGCGCCGGAGGAGTATGCCTCGTGAGTGTGAGATGAGCGAGCCTGAAAAATTGCTCGTAAAAAGTTTTAGAGAGATCTCCTTGATGTTTCTCTGTGGCGGAAGCATGCCGCCCCTAATCGTAGAATTTTTCCTGGAATCTCGCACCGGGGAGAGACCCCCCGGACCCCCACGACAAAGATAACCGAGGGGGGCAATGAAGTGGTGGTCACTATGGTCTCCTGCCGTATGCGTGATCCAGGGGTTCATGCAAAATTCTACAGGAACGAAATTTTTGAGAAAATGAATTTACGAAATGATTGGTTTTGAAAAAGGGCATCTGGAATGTTGCCCGGAATGCTGCCATGGGGATTCGAACCCCAGTCGTCGGCGTGAAAGGCCGACATGATTGGCCACTACACTATGGCAGCAGAAGTGCCATATTGTATATAAAAATCCTGGTACTTAAATTTTCGGGCGGTCACGGGGCACCGCCCCTCCACTCCTCCACAATCTTCAAATAATGGGATAGCCACAGACGCACGCGCACAAAAGGGGGGAGCAGAAGAGATGAGTTTTGCAAGTCCGGTCACGATAGTCCACCCGCGGATTGTGGCCACCGAAAAGATCCTTGGCAGGAGAGTGAAGAACGCCCTCGGTGAAGACCTCGGCGAGATCCACCACCTGATGATAGACATGGGCTCGGGTTCGATCGTCTTTGCCGTCCTCTCCTCGGGCGGGATCATGGGCCTGGGAGAGAAATTGTATCCTGTACCCTGGCAGGCACTCACCGAAGAGGAGGACGACTTTCTCCTGAAGATGAGAAAGGAAACGATGGAAACGGCACCGAACTTCGACCACGGCCACTGGCCAAAGGCCGACGACCTCTCGTGGTTCGAACGGGTGTACCGGTTCTACGACTACAGTCCCCCCTGGGAGAGCGAGATCAAATAAAGAGGGATCCCTGGACCGTCTGCACTCCCGGGCAAACGAAGATAACGCGAGAAGACCGGAGGTGCTGACGCTCTTGCTCCCCAGAGGGGAGATGACCCTTGATTCCGTCTTCCTACCCAGACATCCATGCATTCATCCCTTCTCACGCCACCGCGCCGGGGTGCTGCCCCCGGACCCGAGGGACGGAGAGAGAGACGGGAAGGCAGAGCGATGATCATGACGATGGGATGCGATCCCCCGTCAATCATCATCAGCAGGGGTTCAGGGGGCGGCACACCCCACGGTGGGTAGGGTCCGGACATTCAGGAACGAAAGACTTCAGTTCAAGACGATGGTCAAGCCTCAGGGAGTTCTGGGATCTGCTTTTTGTGTGAATGAGACTCAAACCCCCTTCCCATAGTCTCTCACCACGGGCTTTGCTCCAGGACTCCGCGGATGAAGAGAGGGCAGGACATGAAAGGCCAGGGGCGGCATCAACGCAGGGATACGCATCAAGAGAGGTCTTAACACAGCCCCTCAATCACCAGAAAAGAAGAACAAAAAGGGGACCCGATCAGTAGATCGGGGTGCCTTCCTTCGCGGTGATGGCGGAGAACCCGGCCATCAACTGCTTGGTGATCGGGCCGGGGGTACCGGTCCCGATGGTCCGGCCGTCGATGGTGACGATCGGGCCAAGTTCGGCCGCCGTGCCGGTGACAAAGACCTCGTCGGCAGTATAGAGGTCGAAGTAGCCGACATCGCGCTCCATCACGGTGAGCCCGAGGGCCGCCGCCGCTTCGAGGACGACATGCCTGGTGACCCCACGCAGGTTGTTGAGGGTGTGCGGGGTGATGAGGACGCCATCTTTGACCAGGAAGAGGTTGTCGCCCGAGCCCTCGGTGATGTTGCCGTGGGTGTCGAGGAAGATTGCCTCGTCGCCGCCCTTGTAGTTGGCCTCGATCTTCGCAAGGATGTTGTTGAGATAGTTGAGGCTCTTGACATTCGGCGGGAGAGCGTCGGCGGCGTTTCTCCTGACCGAGACCGTGACGGCAGTAAGCCCCTTCACGTAGAGGTCGCCGTACATCGCGCCCCACCCGGCGGCGATGATGAAGACCGTCGGGGTGGCGCAACTCCTGGGGTCCAGGCCCATGTTGCCCTTGCCGCGGGTGACCACCGGCCTGATATAGGCGTCCTTGAGGTCGTTCCTGCGCAGGGTCTCAAGGAGCGCCTCCTTGAACTCCTCCTTGGAGAGGGGCACCTCAAGGTCGATCGTCTTGGCCGAGTCATAGAGCCGGTCAATGTGCTCGTCCAGTCTGAAGACCCGGCCATTGTATGCCCGGATCCCCTCAAAGACACCGTCACCGTACAGCAGGCCGTGGTCAAAGACTGAGACCTTCGCCTCCTCCTCGGGGACAAACTCACCGTTGAGGTAAATGATCATGAATTATCTGTTGGCGCGATGTGGGTATAGAAGTTTATGGTTCGTTCCGCCGTTCCCTGCACCTGGCGACGAATCCACGGTACAGGGCGGCGCTTGCCACCGGGTGGAGATGGGTGTAACTCGCGAGTACCTGGCCTCGGACCGCCCCGTCCTTCCTGCCGGCGATCCCGGTCCCTCTGGAGAGGCGGTAGGCATAGGTCGTCCCTTCGGCAAGGTCGACCTCAGAGTAATGGAACTCGTGCCCGCGGAACCCCCAGTCCCCGAAGGGACATGCCGGACCGGCACGCCCCTCGACATAGCCCAGGGTCCGGCGGCCCGGGATAGCGGCGTCGCCAGGGAGGACGCCGCACATCTCGTAGACCTCCTCGTGCTCCCGCCCCTGCCATCCTGATCGGAGGGTGAGACGGTCGGTGAGGTAGACGAGCCCGCCGCATTCGGCATAGATGGGGACGCCGTCTCCGGCCGCGGCACAGAGTCCTTCTCGCATCCGGAGATTTTTCTCAAGCCCTTCAGCATAGAGTTCAGGATACCCGCCGCCGAGAATATACCCGTCGGCCTCTGGGAACGAGTCGTGGATCGGGCTGAAAGGAACGACCTCGGCCCCGAGCGCCCCAAGGAGATCGAAGAGGTCGTGGTAGTAGAAGTTGAAGGCCTCGTCATAGGCGACCGCGACCCTGAGGTCTGGCGCCTCCTGCACCGGCGCAAAGATCTCCCTGACACGCCCCTGCGGGGTGTACTCGGTCATCAGTCCCTTCAGGGTGTCGAGGTCGATGTATGAGGCGACCACCTCCTTGATGGCCTCGACCCGTGCCAGGAACTCGTCGCCCTCCTGGCCCTCGCGGTACGGGACCAGCCCGAGGTGGCGCATCGCAAGCCGCATCCCCTCGTCTTTCGGGACCGCCCCGATCACCGGGAGCCCGCAGTAGTGTTCGATGGCTCTGGTTGTTTTGTCACGGTGACCTTCGGTCCTGATGTTGTTGAGGATGACGCCGGCGACCCTGACGTCGGGGTCGAATCCGGCATACCCGTTGACGATGGCGGCGGCGCTCCTGGTGATGCTCCTGGCGTCCACGACCAGGACCACAGGAAGCCCGAGGGCCTTGGCGACCGAGGCGGTGCTGCCTGCATCGCCGGTGGCCTCGGCCCCCTCGAAGAGCCCCCGCACCCCTTCGACCAGGGCGAGGTCGGCGCCCTCCGCCCCGTGCTCGAAGACCCCCTGCATCTGGGCCGGAGACATCACATAGGAGTCCAGGTTCCGGCAGGGCCTGCCGGTGACCGCCGTGAGATATGACGGGTCGATGTAGTCCATCGCCACCTTGTAGGTCTGGACCGAGGCCTCCCGCGAGAGGAGAGCGGCGAGGGCGAGGGTAATGCTCGTCTTCCCGCTGCCAGACCGGTCGCCTGAGATGAGGAGGGCTTTCATCAGTTCACTCTCCGTTCATGCTCCGCAACACCGCGCCGAACTCGCTCTCCACGATCTCCCTCACTCCGAGAGTCTTGGGGTGGAGGTCGACCTCGACGACGACCATGGCATGGCCGATCGCCTTGAGGGGCGCGACCTGGCGCGGGCCGTTGGTGACCGAGATCGTCTCGATACCGTCGGTGTATTCTGGCGGGACGGCATGGGGCACCCCGACCAGGAAGGCGAAGTCTGGTTTGATCTCCTGGATCCGTTCGCCGACGGCCTCGCCGTTCTCCCCATACTCGTCGAGGGCGCCGAGGAGTGCGGGGTCGATCCCCCGCTCTTTCATCCCGGCCAGGATACGAGCGGCGTCGGCCCGCACCTTGGGGAGGCCGCGGTCTTCGAGGTTGGCAAGATAGGTGATCTCGGCCTCAGGGCAGACCTCGTGGAGGGCGCAGAGTTCGTCGGCGAACATGTACGCCGTCTCTTTCTTTGCATTGAGCACCGCGACCCCCTTCTTCCCGCTCCTCGCAAGGTCGAGGAGACGATGGGCGGCACGGTGCTTGAGGTCGCCCCGTGAAGGCTCGATGTACGGCTGCGAGGCCGCACCCCTGAGACGTTCCACCTGGTTTGCCGCGGCGAGGAGACGGCGCTGCCGTTCGAGTTCGTCCCCGGCGATCCACCCGGCCCGTGCGGCGGGCTCGAGGACCGCAAGGACGCCGTCGATGTTCTCCCTGAACCCGGCATGGATCTCGACCCCGATGGTCGGGGTCTCCACCCCTGAGCCTTCGATGGCCGCCTCGATGTCCTCGCCGATGATCATCGAGACACAGGTCCCGATCACTGCCATCCGCGTCGGAGAGAACTCTGCCTCGGCGTACCTGAGCACCCGCTCCAGAACACCCTGGCCACCGAAGATGAACTCGTTCTCGCCGAGCGAGGTGGTCAGGACCCGCATCCCGTCTTCTTCAAGGAGGCGGGCATGCTTGAACGAGCACCCCGACGGGCCGTGGAGGATGGCCACCTCCACTCCCAGGTCGCGGGCGGTGTACAGGGAGGCGACGATCGAACTTGGCCGTGGTTGTACGTATTCCATTCTATCTCCATGTCTTGACGGCAAGGACAATAGTCCCACCGTTGCTCATCTGCTCTGCTCTGCGGATCCCGTCCTCCAGGTCGGTGGCCGTCACGGCGTCGGGAGGGAGGTCGGCTGCATCGTAGTCGCCGACGACGACCAGGCGGTCTGGGCTGATCGCCGCCACCGCCGCCTGCACCTCCGCAGCCGGGAAGCCCTCGCAGATGGTCTGGCCTTCGGTCCCGATCACCAGGACAAGAGGGGCGCCGCCCCCCAGGGCCCTGGCGTACGCCGCGGCATCAAGGGCGACCTCGCGGCAGGCACCGCTGTTGGCGCAGTCGACGGTGAGGCCGCCAGCCTCACGCGAGACCGCCATCCTGCCTGGCAGGGGGGCGAAGGTCGCAAGCCCGGCCGGGTCGTACCCGAGCAGGCAGGCCGCGGCGGCGGCCAGGTGCAGCGGTGTCCGGTAGCCCCGCAGGGCAAGGAGGGGGTTCTCGAATGAACCCTGCACTTTTCCGTACTGGTAGGTGCAGCGCGTCCCTTCGACGGCGGCGACCTCGTCGGCGACGACGCCGCCGGGCACACGCACCCCTTTGGGGACGAGCACCAGTGGCGCTGCCGCAAGGGAGCGGACCTTCTCGGTAAGAGCCCGCTTCTTCCCGGCGGCACAGGGATAGTCGTCGCCCGAGGTGAGGATAGCAAGGTCGCCTGCGCCAGAGACTCCAAGAGATTCTTCAGCGACGAGCCAGCCCTCGCACGCGACCGCCTCTTTTGCCGCGGGCAGGACCGAAGCAGGGGTGATCGAGCGTCTCCAGAGACGTTGACGCGCAGGAAAAAGAGAAGTTTCCATCGAGGTGTGAAGCACCCCACGGCCGCCGAGCACATGTGCCAGGGCCGTCGCCGTGGTAGTCTTCCCCCTCGCCCCTGTGACCTCGACCATCATCCTTGGGCGGCATGGGGCAAGGAGGCGGCGGACCGCCTCATGATGCGTGACGCACTCCGGCGCCCGCCCGAGCAGGGGATGATCGGGATCGAGATGGACCGGGGCGACGACCAGGTCATAGGACCGTCGCGCCGCCTCGGCAGCGGGGATCCCGCCCTCGCCGCGGTAGACATCCACCGCATCGACGGTGTGTCCGGCCTTCTCAAGCGCCCCCGCAATCTCGGTGCCGCCGTGGATCGTGTCGAGGACAAGAATTTTCATTCAGGCGTCTGCGTTGATTGCTTCCTCGGCGTTCTTGACCATCAGGTCGGCCAGGAGGGGGTCGGGCCCGATGGGGCCGGCATAGACCAGCGGGATCTCGCCGCCGTTGTGGGCAAAGGTGCCTCTGGTCCCGCCCTCAGGCAGGCCGAGAAGGGCCGGGATGTCCTTGAGGATGTGAACGCCCTTTGCAAGGAAGAGCGGGACGACGACGAGCATCTCGATATCATCGTCCTTGAAGAGGTTCAGGGCGTCCTCCACCGTCGGGGTGTTCATGGACATGAATCCTGGCCTGACAAGGTATTCGGGGTGTTTTTCGGCGATATGGGCGGCGGTCTTCTCGATGAGTTCCTTGTTGTAGGAGAGTTTGCTGCCGTGTCCGACGAGTAGTAATCCCTTTCGTGACATACACTATTGAGTACTACGTTCGTAGCATAAATGTATTACTGATTGGCTTTTCGGCCGCCCCTGGCGCAGTACATTTCAATACTCGGCTCTGGAGAATTCAAAATGAACTTGGGGTCACACAAATCTCTTGACCCGCCGCCCCCGCATATCCTCTCCCCATAAGGGGTCTGGATGAAATGAGGAGAGAGGCTGGAAGACAGGGAGACGATTGCTCATTGTGTATGGAGTCACGCCTGGCGCGGGTTTTTCGATCTTCGAGGTCATCCCAAAACTCTCCCGTCCTCCTCCCCCCTGATGATGGCGATGGATGAGAATGAAGAGAGTCCTCGGTCCTGATGACCGATCAAGCCAAGGGCGCTTATGGGATATGCTCCATGAAAGTGATCCAGAATATCGGCCCGTGAGATTCTGATGAAGGGCATATCTCAAAACTCTCCTGGGATGAACATTCCCTTGAACCAGAGTGCTTCCTTCCAGAAATTCAAAACTCCCTTCTCGACCGGGGTGCGTGCCGCCCCCCCTGTCCTCCCACTGATGAAGATAGGTGAAGGATTGCGTCCCGTTTTCATGGTTTTTTCTCTGCCTTCCCGGCCCTTTCGCCATCCTGGAGGTCCGGGGGCGGCGGCCCGGATGCGATCGTTCGAGGAAGGCATGGCAGACCAGACCGATCGACGTGCTGCCCCACATAGAGACTAATGAATGTTTTCCTGGTTTCTTTCGCCGGGGGGAGACCCTGCGAAACCCCCGCGACGAAGATAGAGGTCAGGTGGCAGGACCCCAGCGAAAAGATAGAAGAAGGCGATGAATGGATGTTCTCGCTACGAAGACAGGAGAGTTTGACACCATCATCTTTCTTTATCTCTGGCAGAGGGGAAACTCAGGAGAGTTCTTGGATGACCTCGATTTCAACCTGGATATCGTCCACAGCATCAAGAATTCCCCTGACCCCCGCCATTCCCGCAGGTCGATGCGGCCACGGAGTTCCCGTCGAGTGCCGCGAGAGATCGTGCCGGAAGAACCGGGCCTACCTGATGCCCTGAAAATAGGTGCACCCCTCCAGGAAAGGGGGATATCAGGCGCGATGACCTCAAGCACTGCACCTCGCGTGAACGTACCGGCGAGACGTACGCCCTCAACGACCAGTAACAAAAGGGCTTTGTGATGGCAGTGACAACATTTCTGGAAGCATGATCGAGTGGTACGAGCGCTGCGGATTGATTCTCAACGGCCAGGTGGTGAAGACCCCGGTCGTCATTGCTTCGATGGCAGGGATCACCGACGCCGGGTATGTGCTGGCCAGAAAAGAGCATATCGGTGCCGCGTTCATTGGGGGATACTCCATCGACGCGGAGACGATGGAGGCGAGCCGTGCAATGGCGGCGGCCGGGCGGGACGAGTTTGTGTACGATGACCCCGTCGCCGAACTGAAGACGCAGACTGAGGCCCTTGAAGGGTGCGGAGTTCTCGTCGGGCTGAACCTGCGGGGGAGCACGCCTGCGTCGTACGCGGCGGTCGCCAGGGAGATCGGGGACGGCGTGGTCTATGAGGTCGACGCCCACTGCCGCCAGCCCCAGATGACGGCGCTCGGGTGCGGCGAGGCCCTGCTGCACGAGCCGCACCGGATCGTCGAGATCGTCGAGGCGCTCAAGGCCCAGGGTGTGACCGTCTCGGTGAAGATCCGTGCCGGGGTCGCGGACGACGACGCCGCACTTGCCCGTCTCCTCTGGAAGGCCGGGGCCGACATCCTCCACGTGGACCTGATGGACTTTGGCTATGCACGGATCCGCCAGATCAGGAATGCCTGCCCGTTGCCGCTCATCGCCAACAACTCGATCACCTCGTTCGACCGGGCAATGGACATGTTCGCCCATGGGGCCGACATGGTCTCCCTTGCACGACGCTCGGACGAGCGGACCCTGGCCGGGATCGATGCCGCCATCAGGCGGAGGGCCGACGAGGTCGGGTGGTACAACGCCCCCAAACAACTCTGCCGGGGCGGCGACATCAGGGCGCTCGCCTTCTGTTGTCTGCCGGTGAAGCACTGCCCGCTCATCCCGTTCCTGGAGAAGGTCGGACTCACCAGGGAGGAGTATATGGACCTAAAGGCCAGGGCGGTCACGGGCACGCCCCTTGCTGAGGGGAAGATGACCTGCTTTGGGAGTATGGCCTGGTGCTGCAAGTCGAGTTCACCGTGCATGCTGCGCGGGATCGCGGCGAAGACGGCCGGGATCACCGACCAGGAGTATATGCACCTGAAGCGCGATCTCGCCGACAGGATTATGGAGTGCGTCTTTGATGAAGTGCCGGAGGAAGACGCGGACTGAACTGGCGCAGCTCGCGATGGCCCTGGAGGTCTCGGCCTCCCCAAAGCCAGGGAACGTGGACCGCGGGCACGATTATCCGGACACCCGCCTGGAACATTTCCTGGCCTCCACGATCTTTGCAGGCCGTGCCCTCGCCCTGGCCGAGAAGGGGGAGCCCGGGATCGGCGAGGTGATCCTGGAAGCGGTAAAGGATACCAACTGCCATGCCGGCGGGAACACACACTTTGGGGCGTTCATCCTGCTCGTCCCGCTGGTCCGGGGCGGCGGGGTCGAGGGGGCCATTCGGGAGGTCGGGGCCACCACAGTCGAGGACGCGGTGGCCTTCTACCAGGCCTTCGGGGCGACGCAGGTGCGGGTGCTGGAGCGCGACGCCCTGGACGTGAACGATCCCGCGGCCATTCAAGCCCTGCGTGATGAAGGGATGACGCTCTATGACGTGATGGCCTACTCGGCACCGCGGGACATGGTGGCGCGGGAGTGGACGAACGGGTTTGCCCTCTCGCAGGAGACGAGGGACCTCCTCTTTGCCCATGGGTCAGGGAAGGAGGCGATCGTGCAGACGTTCCTCGATCTCCTTGCAACCCACCCCGACACTTTTGTCGCGAAGAAGTTTGGTGTGGAGAGAGCCGCCCGGACGATGGCGCGGGCCGGCGAGGTGAAGGCAGGAAAGGTCTCGCTCGAGGACTTCGACGAGGAGTGCCTGGCCGCCGGGGTGAACCCTGGTTCGCTGGCCGACATCATGATCGCGGGGATCTATCTCGCGCTCAATGAGGGGTGGGAATGGGATTCCTGAGAGAGGGGATCAACGAGGTGATCGCCACGACCCGCGGCAATGCCGCACCGATGGGGATCATCTCCCGCAACGGCACCCTCTCGATGGTCCTCTTCAAGGGTTCCCACACCGAGGCGAATATCAGGCGGGACGGATGGGTGGTCGCCAACCTCACCGCCGACCCGGTGGTCTGGGTGCGGACGGCCTTCGAGGACCTGCCGCAGAAAGACCTGGTCGCCGAGGTGGTGGCGGGCAGGGAGGTCGAGCGTCTCCGCACCTGCGAGGCATGGGCGGCATTTGCCGTGGAGGTGAAGCACGAGACCGCCGAGAAGATCCTGGTCGCCCTCACCCCGCTCGCCGCCCCGGTCGCCCTGGAGAAGGGAGTCTGCCCGGTGAACCGCGGGTTTGCCGGGATCATCGAGGCGACGGTGCATGCCACCAGGTTTGTCCGCACCCGCGATCCAGGTCTTCGGGCCCTCATCGACCACCACCTCGCTCTGGTGCAGCGCTGCGGTGGACCGCGGGAGTGGGAGGCCGCACGGGTGCTGGAAGGGTTCATCTCTGAGGAAAAGGAGTGAGGGTCACGGGAATACGGAATAGATCTCTTCTCTGGATTTTACGCGGTAGAAGATCAGGGCACCTGAACTGGTGAGTCTGCATCCAATCCTGTATCTTCCCACCCGTATCCGGTAGAAATCCGAATGCCCTTTCATCCTTTTGAAATCAAAATCAGTGTAGAGATCGTTGGAGTCTGGTATAGCAGAAAATACCAGTTCTTCTATATTTTTTCTGAGGGGAATCGGCACCTTTGTGAGATCTTTTAAAAATGTCTTTTTATAGAGGCATTGAACCATTTCAAACTGATTCCTTCATTTTTTTATAATATTCCCGCGCCTCTGCACGGTCGAGGGGCTCATCATCATCTGCCTCCTCAATGTAGTGTGAAAGGCCGTAATCCTCAATGATGGACTCGATCCGTTCAAAGGTAGAGATATCGATGATGACGCCGACCGGGGTATTGTCTTCGGACATCACATACTGACGTTTAATATCAAGCATAAGATTCTCCCCGATACACTCTTTCGCGTCTGTTGATATAAATGATGACCAGTCTCCCCCCACTAAAACGGGAAGACCGCATACTGGATGTACCAGAGATATTGCACCAGGGGGATCCAGAAATGATACCCCTCCCAGCAGAGGGTGGCAAAGCGGAAGTCCACCACCGCTCCCCATGCAAGGGTGAAGAGCATCAGGACCGGGAGGAGGGAGGCAAGGGCTATGGGCCGGGTCTTCCCTGCGGCCGTGAGGAAGTAGAGGAGAGCGGCAAGGGCGAGGAAGAGATAGGTGAGGGGCATGAGAAATGCCACCTGGCCGCTTATCTCTCCCCCTGAGAGAAGTTGGAGGACGAGGTAGATGAGGGGGAGGTCGATGACGATCAGCCAGAAGAGGGTTTTCAAGGAGCGCGCGATCTCGACCTCGCCAAACCCGACATACCTGAGGGCATAGGTCCCGAGCACGACCAGCGGGAGATAGATAGGGCTGAGATAGCGCATGTCAGGGACGATCCCCTGACTCCCTCCCATCCAGGGGATGGACTTGAGATAGGCGGCCAGGACGATGAGAACGGTAAGGGCGAAGAAGGCGATGAGTCGGCCGTCACGAGAGGAGAAGGAAGAGCGTCCGGAGGTGTAGAGTTGGTAGCCGACCGGGACGAGGAGGAGCAGGGCGAAAAAGCCGAAAGAGGAGACCTGGAAGATCCCGGCCGAGCCTGAGTACGAGGGATCGAAGAAGGTGCCGTAAAATCCTGAGAGGAGATCGCCGGCCGGCGGGGCATAGTGTCTGGCCACCGTCGCCCTGAGGGTGCCGGCCGCAGACGGGAGGCCTGAAGGGGCGGCGGCGCCGTACCCGGCCACCCAGGGGAGGAGGAGGGGGTGTCCGGTGAGGCCGAGGTTGTTCACAAAGAGCGGGAGGGCCCCGAGCGGGACGCCCGATATGGCGAGGGCGGTCTTTCCTGACTCGCGCCACCCCTTCCTGACCGAGAGGAGGAGCGCAAAGAGCGCAAACCCCACGAGGAGCGAGGGCCCGAGTTCTGGCCTGGCCCATGCGGTCCACCCGACGGCGATGAACGCGGAGAAGAGATAGAGCGGGCGGTCTCTGGTGAGGGAGAGGACGAAGCAGTAGATCGCGATCGTAAAGAAGAGCATCACCAGCATGTGGTCCTTGGCATTCCCGGACCAGAAGAGATAGGACGACGAGGCAAGTGTTGCCACGAGGCCAAAGATCCCCCAGCGGACCGACCCGAAGACCTCCAGGAAGATATGATAGACGAGGAGGGCAAAGAGGGCGAAGGCGATAGTGTTGGTGAAGACGATGGCCGCGACCTCAGGATAGACGCTGACGTCAGCGGGGTGCACCCCGCGCACAAACCAGAAGGGGTGGTACAGGGCCATGTTGAGGACAAAGAGGATGCCCCAGGAGATGATGGCGGCATAGGTCCAGGGGATCCCATGCCAGCGTGCGTATCTGGGGTACCACCACTCGATCATGAGGACGACGGCAAGGAGGAGTGCCGACCAGAGGAGGATGACAAAGAGGCGGAAGGAGTCGTCGAAGAGATCGAAGAAGTAGTATGCAGGGAGGGAGAGGGTAGGGAGTGCCAGGGTGTAGCAGAGACAGTCGTGGTGCGAGGCAGCATAGGCGGCAGAACCGTACGGGTGATACCCGTACAGGAGGTCGTCGCCCTCGACCAGGTGGTTCACCTGGTCTGCGGAGATCCATTCGTCGGTGATGTAGATGGCCGGGTACGAGATGGTGAGGGCGAGGAGAAAGGAGAGAAGGAGGATCACGAGGTCCAATTTCAGGGCATGCGTCCTCTCTGTCACCTCGCCGTCCCCTTCTTCAGGGGGACTGCAGGGGAGATCACGTGAATAGGATTCTCTGCATGTTGTATCTCCCTCCATACTCTCGATCACACCGTCTATGATTCTATGCTCATCTCCTGGAGGATATATACTATTTTTGATATTCTCCCGCCCTCCATGAATGAAATCAGAGTCCAGGAGAGAAAGGGAGGGCACAACTTCTGATCACCGTGCGAAAAGAGAGAGACTCCCTCTGACTTCATGCTTGAGAACATTTTCAATTTTCGGCCCTGGAGAATCTGGCATGAACCTGGGGCTCACGCATACGGGATGAAAATATTAGGTGGTCTCAGGGTTATGGACCCTTGCTCTCTCTCTGGAGCAGGACACTATATGGGACCACCACTTCATTGCCGCCACCTCTCTTCGTTGTAGGGGGTCGGGGGAGTTGGACCCTCTGTGCAAGATTCCAGGAAAGATTCTACGATTGAAGGCGGCACGCTTGATCACCACGCCTTCCCACACGCGTACGCCCGGGGTCCTGCCCCCTGACCCCCGGGATGGCGATAGGGGCGGGAAGGCAGAGCGATGATCATGACGACAGGATGCAATCCCCCGCAAATCCCCATCAGCGAGGGCTCGGGGGGTGGCATGTCCCCTCCCGCCAGAAGGATCCAACGGCGAGAATGATACGAAGGCATGCTCTGAGCCCTGTAAAATATCTCACCAGTCCCAGAAGTGAGCACGAATCGCCTGCCTTCCCTAATCTCAGGGACGATTTTCAGGGACGTGGCCTCCATCCAATCGCAAAAAAGGTTCAGGGACCTGATTCACCGACCAGGTCCAGGAAAAAATTTCCGGGGTCCAGTTCACCTCTCCTGCCCTGGTTCCGAGGGACTTGTCGAGGAGGAGAAGTCTTCTCCTGGTCGAGGTGATTCATCTGAAGTCTCTTCCAGAGCATCGTCCTCATCAGGATCTTCTTCTTCCAGATACTCCTCCTCGATCTCGGCATGGTATGCCAGCCATGCGACCCCCAGGACCATAGGCACGCCGACCGGAATCGAGAAGCCCGCAGGCCCATGGAGAAGGGGGCCGTACTGGACGACGACCGAGGCGAGATAGGCGATCCCCGCTCCCGCAATGAGGAGGGAGAGGAGTTTTTTGATGGACGCATACTCCTCATACCACCTGCAGACAAGATACATGACCGCAGCGACCAGGAGAAGGGTACCGCCGATCCATAACAGGACCGAGAGGGCGGTCTTCCCCCCAAGGATGCCAGATGAGACATACTCGAAGTCGCGCACGAGAGTGATGAGGTTTGTCCCCAGATAGGTCTGCTGGTAGCGCAGGAGCGGGAACTGGAGGCCTGCACCCAGGCCATCTCCGATGAGATAGATGTTTGCAGGCAGGACGAGTATAAGGGTAATGAGGGCGGAGAGCGTGGATTTCGTGATCTTGTGCGCCACTCCCTCTCCGCCCGGCATGGGTATGGGTTCCATAGAGTGTCCAATTGAGTCATTCACAGTCTTCTCTCTCATGATAGGAGAGGAGACGAGATGGAAAGCATCGTTTTTTCTGGTCAGATCTGGGTGTTCAGGATGACCTGCGACGATCCATCAAGGTACGTCGCCATGACCATCACCTGGTGCGTTCCCCACGGGTCGGCGATCGGCGTGGCATTGGTTGCAGACGCGCCGACCTCGTGATCGAGCCAGTTTGTCTGTTCGACCCCATCGATCGTCCAGTTCAGGTGATCGATCTCCCGGTCCCCCATGCCTCCGACATAGGTCACGCTGATTGTGCCGTCTTCGTACTGCGTTGCCGTCGCCCCGACGATCCCGTTCTCCTGGAGATCTCCAGTAGAGCCGAAACCAAAGGAGGCAACGATGGCGGCAAGGGTCACCACGACAGCGACCATGAGGATTGTGGCGATGGTCGAGGAGACCGCGTCGTCATGTACAGACTGAACCATGGGCCTCCACCTTCACAAAGAAAAAAGGGGAAGGGGTTCAGATGTAGGTGTCCAGGATGACCTGGTCGGAACCGTCAGTGAACTTTGCAGTTGCAACGACATGGTTCCGGTTGCCCTTCTCGACGCTCTTATTAATTTTCATTGAGTCACCCACTGTAATATTTCCAGGGAACGGGACTTTATTACCGTCATTGACATTTACAGTGACGTTCTGGACAAGACCAGCATCACTGCCACCCTGATATGTGACAGTGATTATCTGGTTGCCATTATTATCAACGCTGTGTGATGCAGTAGCAGCGACGCTCTTGGTGCCAGACATGTTGCCTGCCATGCCAAAGACAAACGCGGCGATGACGGCCGCGAGGATCACCGTGATGGCGACCATGAGGATGACGCCGATAACCGGCGACACAGCCTCGTCATTCTTCTCAAACTTCTCAAACAGTTTCATCGGTTTCACCACCCTACCCTTACAGGTAGGATAGTACATGCTCTCATGGCACAGTATATGAACATTTTGATTTCATCGGACTTAGATCCAGTGGTCGTTATATATATATTTTGATTTGAGTTTTTCAAAACACACCTGCGGGCCAGAAAATCCAGAATTTACGCGCCGATGAGATGCAGCGATGATACCCGGGCCTGCGCCCCAGATCCACAGGCATAATCCCTGGAAATACGCGGCGAAATCGGTCCGAACTTCTATGAATATATATAAATGAGCCAGGGGTTTGTCGACCTTGAAGAGCACCAGGTCTGGGCAAAAAAATATCGCACGATTCTGGTATAAGAACTATCCGCAGATCATACAATGAAATATTTGTTACAACATTTAAAAAAAGAACATTCTGGAGAGTGATCTCAAAATCAACCAGAAATATTTTCCTGGCCGCTCACCTCCCCCCCGCACCGCCAGAGGGGGTTCACCGAGCGGCGGCCCTCCAGGTCGGGGACGGCATGAGCAATGGCACCGTCGATGAATCTCTTGGCCTCCACAAAGGCCGCCTTCACCGGATCCCCGCGGGCAAGACCCGCAGCAAGTGCCGCCGAGAAGCAGCACCCGGTGCCGTGGGCTGAGTAGGGATGGCGTGTGCCGGTGAGGAGCACCTCGCCGTCCTGGTCCATCAGGAGGTCTGCCGGTTCGCCAGGGAGATGCCCCCCCTTCACCACCACCGCACCGGCCCCCATCGCAAGGAGGGCCCTGCCCGCCTCCCGCATCGACTCAGGGCCGTCGACCTTTATCCCGGCGAGCACCGCCGCCTCAGGGAGGTTCGGGGTCACCACCGAGGCTCTTGGGATCAAGGCGGCGACAAGCGCCTCAAGTGCGTCCTCTGAGAGGAGACGGGTGCCCGAGGTCGAGACCATCACCGGGTCGACGACGAGCGGGACACCTTCTGGCAGGACGTCGGCCACCCTCCATATCACCGATGCGTCCACGAGCATCCCGGTCTTGAAGGCCCCCACCCTGAAGGCACCCGTGACCGCCTCGACCTGGGCGGCCACGGCCTCGGGCGGGAGGGGCCATGAGCCCTGCACCCCGCCCGGGTGCTGGGCGGTCACCGCCGTCACCGCCGCCGTCCCCCAGACCCCATGGGCCGCGAAGGTCGCAAGGTCGACCTGAACCCCTGCACCCCCACTTGAGTCTGATCCCGCGATCGTCATGGCACAGGGAGAGAAATATTCGGTCATCCCGTGAAGATGGACATTCTGTGCAGAAGTAAGTGGCGCACCAGGGGACGGATACCTCCGTCGGCCGGGCCACCACTGGCGTATGTCAGGAACACCAGGTCACGGGCAGGCACATGTTGTATGATTGCTCTGCAGATACCCTTGCCTATTCCCAACGCGAGCGTGACTCACCTGCCTTCCCATCACTTCTCATCAGGGGCTCCTCGAAAGCCACTGACTGTCTCATCTTCGCTCCGCTCACATCTCGAAGATCAGAGATCATCTCAACCTTGTTCTCACTCGCATCCCAAGGAACGAAGAGTGGACCAGGAAGGCACCATCGAACGAAGTATCAGAATGGAGTTGTAGCGTCCAGGACCAATCGTGCAACAAGGGACCCTTTGAAAACCGGAGGGAGGCGAGATGATCTTCAATTTATGAGCAGTCGAGAAATCCTGAGGCTTTCGGGCCGCTGAGATGACTCTTTGATCTTCGAGGTGCTCTCCACCACCCGGAGAGAAACATCGATAGGATTGGATCTCTACAGAGTCGAAAATTTACCCTTGAAAATATTTCTGTACTGCTCTTTGTGTAAGAATAACCGCATGCCCATCCCCCTCCACGAAGAAAATACCGATCTTTTGGTTCTGTAGAATTGGGTATGAACCTCTGGCTCACGCATACAGGATGAAAATTTTTCGTCGCTTGATCGCTTTTTTCAAGAGAGGAGAATCAATGGGGATCGTGTTCCATCGCCGCCCCCACCTATCTTCGTCGTGGGGGCCCGGGGGGTGCAACCCCCCCGGCGCGAGATGGCAGGGAAATCTCGACGATTGGGGGCGGCCGATCCATCAGAGGAATATTTTATTCTCTGCGTATTGACTTCAACGGGGTATGGCGAATTCAAAATCTCATGCAAACCAAAAGAGAGGATCGTCAGGATCATTTTCATGGTAAATCCTCTTGATGAATCTCTCTGGCGGGGGGTTGCACCCCCCGGACCCCCCGCCACACGATAGGTCGAGGTCGGCAGCACTCTCTTTATGGTCATCTATTCAGCCTTCCCGCCCCTATCGTGCTCCTGGGCGACGACTGGAGGGAGTCGAGAAGATCTCCGATCTTCGCTGTCCGGGCGGCACTCGCCCCCGGCGGGAGGCTATAGGAAGGCGGATGACACGCATGCTCCCCACGATAAGTGAGAGATTCTATAAAGCTGATTCTACAGAATTGAATCTACATTTTCATTCCTGGATACACTAGAGATCTCAACAAAACTAGCCCAACCAATTCCCCTGAACATCCCCCGCTCAGGACGACACCGGGACCGCCTCGCGGACAAGCAGGAGAAAGCGTTCCTTCGGGAGAGCGGCCTGCTGGAGCACCGAAAGAAGCGTCCCCACCGGGAGGTCGCCGCGGCGCGGCACGACCACCAGGAGCGGGCGGCCGGACTCGTCGAGACGTGAGAGGGCGATCTGGCTTCCTCTGCTCCGCTTCGGTGCGAAGTCAAACCCGATCTTCTTCAGGACCCTGATAACCCGGTCTGAAGAGATCACCGAAAGACGGGTCATTCAGACACCTCAAAGGTCGTCGAGAACTTGCGCGGCGAGCGGAGTGCAGGGAGCATGTCTTCGGTCAGGCCGAGCACCTTCGCGTTCTCCAGATAGAGTTCTGTCGCCTCCCTGAGATGGGCAAGGGCGCGGTCAGGCGTATCGCCGCAACTTGCGACTCCTATTTCAGGACACTTCGAGACATAGACGCCCCCCTCCTCCCAGAGTGCCGCCGTCAGGATATATCTCTTCATTCCTCATCTCCCCCCTGAGTGCCGGAGACCCGGCACCTCCCCTCTGGAACCCCTCCAATATCAACCCTTGCCCTTCCAGGACGGTCGTACATCACTGCCTTTAACATGGCTCCAGTCGACCTCTTTTCATGGACATTGAGGGATTCGCTCGCCGTGAACATGCGGCAGGCAGGAGCAGGGAGGACGTGGTTGAAGCCCTCACCGACAGGATCCTTGAGATCAAGAGAGGCGTTTCCAGAGCATATGCCAGGCATTTCGCCACGGCCGTCGTCGAGGAGGTCGAGAACACCTCAGGGCTGACCGGCGACCTCTTCGAATACGAGCACGCCGGTGTGACGATGGGCGAGTTCGGCGTCGGGTCGAGGGGCCGGGGCGACTTTTTCGCCCACCGTCAGTTCCCGAGGATCATCGGGAAAGCGGCGGTCGCGGTCGGCGTCGACGAGATGGACGACGCCGGGGCTGTCAGGGCCGGCGGGGAATATATCATCACCACCGTCGACGGGATGCACTCGCGTCTCTCCGACTTCCCGTTTCTTGCCGGGTTCCACGTGACCAGGGCGACACTCCGCGACGCCTACGTAATGGGCGCGCACCCCATCGCCCTCCTCTCCGACATCCATGTCGCCGACGACGGCGACGTCGCCAAGATCTTTGACTACACGGCAGGGATCGCCGCGGTCGCCGAGGCGATGAAGGTCCCGCTGGTCACCGGGTCGACCCTCCGCATCGGCGGGGACATGGTCCTCGGCGACCGGATGACCGGGTGCGTCGGGGCCGTCGGAGTCGCCGACCACCTCACCGCCCGCACCGAGACAAAACCTGGCGACGTCCTGCTCATGACCGCCGGGGCGGGCGGCGGGACCATCGCCACCACCGCTCTCTACTTCGGCCACCCCGAGGTCGTCGAGGAGACGATCAACCTCCACTTCCTCAAGGCCTGCGAGGCCCTTCTCAGGAGCCCGGTCCTCGAACATATCCACACCATGACCGACGTCACCAATGGCGGACTGCGCGGCGACGTCTACGAGATGGCCGAGACCGCCGACTGTAAGATCGTCGTCGACGACGAAAACCTCAGGAAACTCGTGCAGCCGCGGGTGCTGAAGATGCTCGACGCCCTCCAGATCGACTATCTCGGCGTCTCCCTCGACGCTCTCCTCATCGTCGTCCCGCCAGAGCATGCCGAGGAGGTCATGGCCGTCGTCAGGTCCGTAGGTGTCCCGATCGCGGAGATCGGGTATGTCGAGGAAGGCCCGGCCGACTCGGTCCTCCTCTCTGAGGGCAAGGAGCGGGACTTCCAGCCGCGCTTCAGGGAGTCCGCCTACACCCCGGTGAAGAAGGTCGTGGACAGAGAGCCGCGCGACTTCGAGGAGATGAAGGAGCAGGTCCGCAGGGCCGCCGACGCCGCCATCGAAAAGAAAGAGCGGATCCTCAGACAACTCCAGAAGACCGAGTAAAGGAGAGAGAGATCTGCCAGGATCTGGCCCGGTTCCGGGATCGGGGGCCCCGATTCTGGCCCGGATCGGGGAGATCGAGCGATCTCCCCAGAATAATCCTCTTTTCCAGAACACCCCGAGGAAACCAGGCCCATAAACGCCCCCTGACGACCCATATGAATGAGAGTGATATTTCCGGCCGGGGGGGCCGGGCACAGCGAGCAGGGGGCGTTGTGAATGCCCGGAGATCGGTGCGATTTTGAAGGGCGACAGACCGTTTTTGAGCCATAAAGTCGCCGATTTTGGGCCGTGTAGAAATGCTCTTGATGGCCATCTCTGCGAGGGGCTCGCCGCCTCCCGGTCCCCCCGCGCGATTCGATAGGTGGCGGACGCCACCTCCCTCTTCAGGTGCATCAATAGCGCCTTCCCGCCCCTATCTTCATCCCGGGGGGTCCGGGGGCAACGCCCCAGGCATGGTGGTGCGGGAAGGCACGTCGATCCGACGTACCGCCCCCCATCGTCGAATCTTCACCGCCATCTCGCGCCGGGGGAAACCCCCCGGACCCCCACGATGAAGATAGGTGGGGGCGGCGATGGAACACGATCCCCACCGGTTCTTCGGTCTTGAAAAAAAGCGATTGAACGACGATAAATTTTCATCCCGCATGCTTGAGGAGCCCTATCGCCTCATGCCCAATTCTAAACAGCCCAAAAAAATTATTCTTCTTTCTTCCCGCTGGCACAGAGGTTGAAAGCGAGGTACGGCACCCGGTGCTCCACAAACGGTTCAAACCGCTGTGCCGCATTGAAGAGCGGCTTCGAGAGGTTCACATGAGCGAAAGAGCAGCGGTGGGTCTCGATCTTCACAAACCCCGCCGACACGAAGAGTTCCCTGATCTCCTCGTCAGTATAATAGTGCTCGTCGAAGTCGCCGACCCCGACCCGGCCCCAGTGCACCTTCTCCCCGATCTTGTAGACCGCGGGCAGTGCGGCGGTGAAGAGGTTGTGTCCCAGGGTGCAGATGGCGACCCGGCCCCCTGGCCGCAGCACCCGGTAGACCTCGTCGAGCACCTTTGCCGGGTCCTGGACATAACTGAATGCCAGGATACTTGAGACCGCATCAAATGAGTCGTCCCTGAAGGGGAGATAATCGGCCGTCCCGGTGATGAGATGGTCAAGTTTGTTCCTGGACCGTCCCTCCCGCACCATCGCCGGGGAGAGGTCGAGTCCGACCGCCCGTCCGCCGTACGAGAGATAATAGTTCATGAACAACCCGGTCCCACACCCGATGTCGAGGAGATCGCCGCCCTTTGGGAGACAACACATCACCTCTTCCCTGATATGCCCGTGATACCGTTCCCCCACATCGCCCCCATACCGGGAGTCATAGACCTCCGCGACATGGTCATAGTGCTCCTGCACCTTCTCCAGGTTCTCTTTCAAAAAAACACCTCCCTGCTGATCCTTGCCAGCAGGGCATTGATCTGGACATATTCGTTCCCGCCTCTCAGGACCTTGAGGTCGGCATCGGCCAGGGCGACGGCGGTCTGCGGGTTGGCATAGGCCCGTTCAGCCGCCTGCGCCAGTTCCCTGATCACCTCACGCCCGGTCAGGCCATAGTCGATGAGCATGGACTCGGCCCGTTGCCTGGCGCCCTGGAGGTCCTTCTGTGCCAGGGCCTCGAAGACCGAGGCGGCCATGGTCTCGGTCTCAGAGGTGGACGCCGCCGCAAGGTCGACCCCCCCTTCGGCCCCGGCACAGACCTGGAGGAGAAGGAGCGCCCTGCGGAGGTCGCCGCCTGCCACCGGGACAATGAGATCGAGGTCGGCCGACGACACCTGGTCGGCACCGACACCCTCGGCCGCCATCACCTCTTCGAGCCGCCGCCTCACCACCTGGTCAGGGAGGGGAACAAAGGCGAGAGGAAGGCACCGCGAGGCGATCGCCGGGATTATCGCACTCTGGTTGGAGGTGAGGAAGACAAACCGGCATGTACGCGAGTAGCGCTCCATCGTCCTGCGGAGGGCCTGCTGCGCCTCGCGGGTGAGGGTGTCCGCACCCTCGAAGACCAGGAGTCTGAACTCGGCGTCGAGCGGACGGATCGAGGCATACCACCTGACCACATTCTTGAAGTTCGAGATCACGCTCTCGTCCTTCCGGTAGATGTGTGCAAACCGTTCTTCAGCCTCAAAATATTTCTTCCCCCCCTCGAAGAGGTCGGCAGTCGGGAGGACGGTGGTGTTCTCCTGCCAGTGGGCGCCGTAGAGTCCTCGTGCCAGCGCCTCGACTGCCACACTCTTGCCGGTGCCAGGGGCACCGACGAGAAGGAGGTGCGGGACATTTCTGCTCTCTGCAAAGGAGGAGAGAACCCGCACCACCTCGTCCTGCCCCAGAACCTCAGAGAACTCAGTCGGCCGGTATTTCTCACTCCAGAGCATCGGCCATCTCCTCCAGGTGTCTGGCCATCGTCACGAGCGCCTCTTTAAGGAAGACCGTGTTGTCCACCCCGACGGCGAGTGCCCGTGCTTCCTCCTGAGAGAGCGTGCGGCACGCCGCCGTGACCGCCGGGACCGCCCGGGTCACCTCGTCGATGACCGCCAGCGTCGCGGTCTGCGCCGTTCTGGAAAGAGGGTTGAGGTCGATGGTGATCACGCTCTTCCCCATCTGTCGCAGGGCCTCGCACCGGTCGCCGTCCTCCAGCGGGACCAGGACCAGGTCGGCCCTCCCGATCCCGTCAGGGAGGCAGAGCGCCCGCTCATGGGAGAGCGGGATCAATCGCTCGGGCGTCCCGGCGAGCACCTCGACTCCGTGCTCCTCCAGGAGTGCGGTGATCTTGGCCATCCGCTCCTCAGTCCGGTGGAAGAGGTTCACCTCCACCGCCGCCCCGCTCGCCTCCTGGAGAGCGGCAAGTTGATGAGCGCAGAGGGCCGCCGTGTTCCCGTTCACCGAGATAACCGGGTGCTCGGCCGAGAGGAGCATCGCCGCCGCGGCCCTCTCGGCCCTTGCGGCGCTCCCGGTTGTCTGCTCACCAAGAAGATAGTCATAGGCCTCCCCCCGCCCCTGGGCGATCAGCCCCTCGGGGGCGACGATCTTTGCCCACATCGCCTTTGTCAGGCGGTCACGGACCATCAACGCCGCATACCGCGGGTGGTCTTCTGGAATTTCTGTCATTCATGCACCTCCACAAACCTGAACCCCTCTCGCGCCACGCGGAGAGGGAGCGGGTCGCCGAACCCCGCGAGCACCTCCCCGGCATCCTCGCCGGCCGCAAAGACCCCGAGCCCGAGCATCGTCATGCTTGCCGGTACCCCGGCGCGGTCACAGGCATCAAGGGCCGCACGCACCTCAGGCCTCACCAGCCCGCTCTTCTCGGCGAACGCACGCGAGAAGGCGAAGAACTCGGCAAGGTCGCAGGGACATTCGGACGGGAAGGCCTCGGCCACCTGCGCCAGTTGCGCAGGAGAACCGATCACGTCAGGCGTCGGAAGCGGACCAAAGGAGAGGGCGTAGACCGTCTCGTCGGACATCACCCTCGTGATCCTGGCAGCGGTCCCAGGGCCTTCGCGGCAGACCACGCCGCCGCCCTGGCAGGCCGCCACATCGCCAAGCCCGGTATTGTGCACCACTTCGGCCTGGTGGGCAAGGGCGGCGATTCCCTCTCGACCAAGCCCGATCTCAAAGAGGGCGTCGAGCGCCGCCGCCGAAGAGAGAAGCGCCGCCGCCGAGAGCCCGAAGCCCGATCCGATCGGGAGACGGCAGGTCGTCTCCACCCTGGCGGCGACCCCGAGTTCGTCCATGAGATACTCGATCGGCGGCGAGCCTGCAAAGGCGGAGTGCGTCCTGCCCTGATCGTCGACCTGCCTGATCGCGACCTCAGGGCGGGCGGCCGCGGATGCCACGGCGCGCACCCCCTCCTCGACGACGATCCCGGCGCCAAGGCTTCCGGTCGTCTCAGGCGTCTCCCCAGTCACCTTTCTGAAATATCCGGAGATGTGTCCTGGACAGAAGGCTATCGCAGTGCGGACCATATCGCCTCTGCAACCTCCTCTTTGGTCCCTGAGACCTGCATCTTCCCTTCGGCCGTCAGGATCTCAAACTCTCCGCCTGTCGCCCCCATCGCAGGCGGGGTATTCATCACCACCATCCTCACTCCCATCATCCTGATCATCTCCTCTGCCCGTGCCTCCTCGGCCCACCCGAGTTTGAAGGCGACCGCCGTCCCCTTGAAGTCTCGGAGCACGGCGTCGAGCACCTTGGGGAGGGGGCGGAGAGTGAGAGGCACCGGCGCCCCGCTCGGGATCTTGCCTACTGAACGCACCGGGGCGAAATCTGAGATCGCCGCCGCCGAGAGATAATAGTCGGCGCCTTCACGCACCGCCGAGAGGGCGGCCTCCATCATCTCGGCGGCCGTCTCCACATGGACATTCTCCACGCACGGCACCGCAGGCCCTGCATGGACCACCGTCACCCCGGCCCCGAGCCTGAATGCTTCCAGGGCAAGCGCCCGGCCCATCCGCCCGGTCGACCTGGTGGTGAGCACCCGCACGTCGTCGACCGGTTCGGCACAGGCGCCGCTCGTGACGACCACTCGTTTCCCTGCAAGCGGTCTGCCAGAGAGGGCACGCTCGACATGGAGGACGATCTCCTCAATGCCCGCGATCTTCGCCTTCTCCTCCTCAATCCTCGGCGGGACCACATCGATCCCCCAGGTGCGGAGTTTCTCAAGGTTCTCCACCACGCCGGGGTGGCGGTACATGCTCTCATGCATCGCCGGCACGACCACCACCGGCATCCCGCGGCCCAGGGCCGTCGTCGCGAAGGTGGTCACCGGAGTATCGTCGACCCCGACGGCGATCTTGCCGATCGTGTTTGCCGTGCACGGGGCGACGAGGAGAAGGTCGGCACACCCCCCTTCCCCACAGTAGACCACATGCTCCACCATCCCGGTGCACCTCGTGATCGTCTCCCGCCCGGTGGCATAGGTGAGGGCGTCAGGGTGGACGATCCCGCACGCCGCCCCGCTCATCACCGCCTGCACCTCCGCACCGCGGCGCCTGAGTTCGTGGGCGAGTTTCACCGTCTCGACGGCGGCGATGCTCCCGGTGACCGCCAGGACCACCGTCTTTCCGCTCAACCTTCTGTCATCACTCATGAGAGCACCACGTCATGTACGACATGCCATATATGCGGGCCATATTTCTTTACTTTGCGGGTTGTGACCGCCGCAGTAAACCCGGCACCCTTTGCCGCCGCCTCGGCCGCCGCCGCGGCGTCCCCGAGGGCGTGGAGGTGGATGACCGTCCCGGCCCTGGCATGGGCAAGGGCCGCGGCGAAGAACCCGGGGGCGTCGAAGTGGCCCATCACCACCCGGTCGTAGACCCCGTCGAGGAGGTCGCGACAGTCGCCGTGCTCTGGGCGCACCCGCGCTTCAATGTTATTCTCAGTGATATTTCTCTTGAGGTACCCAAAAGAGACCGGGTTGATCTCCATCGCATGCACTTCAGCCCCCGCAGACGCCATCGGGACCGTGAAGTAGCCGATCCCGGCAAACATATCTGCCACCCGCTCGCCAGGGGCGACCGTCCGGCCCATCAGCCGCCGCTCATCCAGGTTGCCCTGGGCAAACATCACCTCTGCCGGGTTGAGCCAGTAGCGAAACCCGTTCTCATGGTGGCAGACCAGGTGGGGCTCGCCATAGAGCACCTCGGTCTGGGGGAGACGGCGGATCCCGTCGATCCCGGCAAGGTAGAGCACGCAGACCGGGCGGCGCCATGCCACGACCGCCGCCACTTCTTCCTCGGTGGGGCGGGGGCCATGGAGGACCGCGGTGTCCCCGATCATCTGGAAGGCCCGGCCCCGGTACGGCCGACGCTCAGGGAGGTCGAGGTCTGCCTGATACCCTTCACGCACCGGGACATAGCCCCACTCCCCCTCGACATAGGGGCGGCGGGACCGGTCTGCCCACCCCTCGCGCATCGCTGCGGCGAGGTCGTCCCTGGAGACCTTCCGTACCCGCATGCTCACCCGACAAGGACAAAACGTTCGGTCTCGTCGTCTCTCAGCACCCGGATCGTTCCCCCGTCCTCGACCTCGAGCCAGGGGACCGCCCGGCACTCGACCGGTCCCTGGGTCTTTGGGTCGAGGATCCCGATGACGTCGCCGTCATGGTAGGTGACCAGGGCGTTCTGGGCGTCGCCGACATTCCCGACAAAGCGTTCGACCTCGTCCTCGGAGACAAAATGTGCCGACGCATCCCCGAGGTCGTAGACCTGGAGACGGCCGTGCCCGGTGCCACGCACTTCCACGTATCCGCCGCGGACGACGACGACGTCGCCGATCTGGAATCTCGGGAGACGGACCAGATAGGTGACCCGGTACAGGCGCTTGCCGTCCTTCTCGCCGACCAGTTTGGGGTGGGTGGAGAGTTTTCCGCCAAGGGTCGAACAGAGTGTCGAGGCGACTATATGCCCGATGTGCTGGGACCCGACAACGATGTCGAGGCCGTCCTTCATCTCCTCGATACTTGAGACAAAGGAGAGGCGTTCGCCTGCCTCCTGAAGCCCGTCTTCGGTCTCTTCGGCGATCCGCGCCGCCTGGTCCATCTCGCGGTCAGAGGGGCGACGGTCCACGGCCCGCACCTGGATGATCCCCTCGTAATACCCGCCGCTGATCCGGTTGCACCGGTCGCACTGCTCTTTAATCCAGACGATCTTGACCTGGCAGGACCCGGTCACCTCGACCCCATAAAGAGTCCCGGTGACGGTCAGATCGACAAAGGTCCGGTTCGGACTCGGGTCCTTGAAGGTCATCGCAATCTCGGCACCCCGCAGATCAGGGTGGAGGGTGAGGGCCGAGTAGGCGATCTCATGGACCAGGGTCTCGTGGTCGACCAGGGTGTCGGTCCAGGTCTTGCCATGCCTCTGGGATCCGCAGACCGGGCAGTAGATGCTCTCCACCCTGGGTTCGCACTTCAGCCACTCGACCTCCGCCGCCCGGCACTCGTTGCAGAGCCCGGCCGAGGGTTTGCCGCAGCGTGGGCAGACGCTCCTGAGAATTTCCATGGTCACACCGAGAAGATGACGGCGTGCGGGATCCTGCCGATCTTCATACATCCTTCTTCTGAGATCAGTCCCATCTCGACCGCGATCGCGACCGCCTGCTCACCGATGAGGTTGGCATTGCAGGCACCCCGCAGGGCGGCCCGCACCTCCTCTTCGGTCACAGGCGTGGAGCCGTAAAAGGACTCGGTGACGGTGATCTCGACATCACCGTGGCTGAGGGTGGTGTTGAGCAGGTCTCTGTCGCAGACTGCCACCACGGCACCCTCCCTGGTATGGTGGACCTTGAGGTACATCAGTACGTACGTTGTACGGCGAGAGTAAAAAAGAGGTGGATCGTTCAGAGAGTTATTTCGACGCCATAGACCGCAGACGGCGTGCGGGCATGGATCTGCCAGGCGTCGTCTTCGGTGATCGCACCAGACTCGAGCATCTTGCGGGTGACTCTCGGGACCGACTTGGGGCCGAGCACCGCACCGGGGCGGGTGTTGTCGTCCATGTAGTCGGTCTCCATGGTGAACCGCCGCCCGGCCCTGGCCATCTCGGCGAGGCCTTCCTGTTTGGCAAGGAAGGAGGGCATGAGCGGGGTGTCTGGGGTGGCGTAGTGTTTGACGACGCGGCCTGGGTCCATCCCGACTTTTTTTGCAAGGTCGACGATGTCGGCGCACGGCCCGCTCTCGGCATGGAGTTGCACCGCACACCCGAGGTCGGCGCCGAGTGCGAGGGCATGGACGAGCACCTCTTCTGAGGCGGCGGCGATGTCGGGCTCCACCGGGAAGTGGGGGCGCCCGCTCTTGAGGGCGACGGCTTTCCCTTCCTCGATATACTCGGCCGCCACGTCGAGCCCGGCGCAGGCGAGGTCGACTGAGGCGGCAAGCCCGATCTGCTCGGCATATTTCAGGACTTCGATGGGGTGGACGCCGAGGATAGGAAAGACCGTGACGCCTACCTCGCGGACCATCCCGGCAACCCGCAGGGTCTCGTCGAAGGCCGCCCTATAGTCGTCCCCTTTCCGCGGGCAGACCCCGACTGAGTAGGCCGGGAGGGCGACCATGAAGACGTGCGTCCCGCCGGCACGCTTGAAATCTTTCGCCGCCTCCACCCCGCGGCCATGGACGGGATCGAAGTGGATGTGGTCGTCGGTGATCGGGGTCTCAGGCAACTTCATCGATGGACCTGATGCTCATGAGAGGATACTCGCCGGTGAAGTGGAGGTCAGCGACGCACCGTGCCGTCCCGACCTGTGTGGTGATCTCCACCGAGAACATCGCCCCGGCCAGTTCGGAGTAGCCGAAGGGGTTGGCGGTCATCATCTCACGGTCCAGGCTGACATGGATCTCCTCGACGTACGGCTGGAGCCCGACGGCCTGTTCGATCGCGGTCTCCACGCTTGCGGCCGTCGCACGGGAGATCGGCGTCCCGACCCACTGGTGGTACAGGGCGCCGAGTTTGATCCCGGCCTCGAAGGTCGCCTGTTCACGGTCACTGCTCATGGAGGATCATGGGTGTTGATGGGATTTATAGGGTGGCGAGGGGAACGGGGGGCGGCAACGTCCGGTAGCAAGAAGATATGAGAAGGCATGGGCTCTGTAGAAATCCTCTTGATAGTTCTCTTCGACGGGGGGTTGCACCCCCCGGACCCCCCGCCACACGATAGGTCGAGGTCTGCAGTCCTTTCGTCACAGTTGCCCATGATGCCTTCCCGCCCCTATCGTGCTCCCGGGAGTCCGGGCGGCACTCGCCCCCGGCCAAAGAGGGGGAAGGCGGGTGGTACACATCTACCCCACACAACAGGTGAGAGGTTTTACAGAGCCAAAAGATCCAAAAAAAGCACACCAAAGACCGACAATCGTCTCACCTGTATGTTATCTGTTCCGCCCAACTCTCTGGAGAGGACATGCACCCCACCTCGCAAAAAAATCGCCCCCCACTTCAGATCCTCATGAGAAAAGGGGTCCGGGACCAGAGGCCCCAGGACCCTCGCCGGTGGTATTCTACCCTGTATCGAGAGGGGACCTGGTATTGTACACAAAAAAATAGACCAGGGAGGGGATCAGATGATGATCGCCTGGGTCTTCTCGTCCTTCTCCACATCGAAGTCGGTGACCGCCGCTTCGGTAGTGAGGAGCATCCCGGCGATGGAGGCGGCGTTCTGGAGCCCGCTTCTGACCACCTTGGTCGGGTCGAGAACCCCCGCCGCGGCAAGGTCTTCAAAGACCCCGGTCTTGGCATTGTACCCGGTCTGCGCATCGGCGTCGGCCTTCACCCGTGCGACGACCTCGGCGCCTTCCAGCCCGGCGTTCTCCGCGATCTGGCGCATCGGTTCTTCGAGGGCGCGCCTGACGATCAGGAGCCCGACCTGCTCGTCGCCCTCGAACTCGACATCTTCGAGTGCGGACTGCGCCCTGAAGAGGGTGACCCCGCCGCCGGCGACCACGCCCTCCTCGACCGCCGCCTTGGTGGCATTGAGGGCATCGTCGATCCGCATCTTCTTCTCTTTCTGCTCGGTCTCGGTTGCCGCACCGACCCGGATCACCGCCACGCCGCCGCCGAGTTTGGCGAGACGCTTCTTGAGGTTCTTCTTCTTGTACTCTGAGTCGGTGATCTTGATCTGAGACTCGATGAGTGCAACCCGCTCATCGATGGCAGACTTCTGGCCCTTGCCGCCGACGATGACGGTCTTGTCATGGTCGACCTTCACATTCCTGGCATGGCCGAGCATCGCCTCGCTAACCTCTTCGAGTTTGTAACCGCGCTCCTCAGAGACGACCGTGGCGCCGGTGAGCACCGCGATGTCGTCGAGCATCGCCTTCTTCTCATCGCCAAACCCGGGCGCCTTGACCGCACAGACTTTCAGCGCACCCCTGATCACGTTGAGGACCAGCGCCGCCTGGGCGTCGCCGTCCACGTCATCCGCGATGATCAGGAGGGGCTTGCCCTCAGAGGCCGCCATCTCAAGGGCCGGGACGATCTGCTTCACTGTCGAGATCTTGCGGTCGGTGATAAGGACCGAGGGATCCTCGTACTCGCAGACCTGGCGCTCAGGGTCGGTGACCATGTACGGGGAGAGGTAACCGCGCTCGAACTGCATCCCTTCCTCGACCTTGAGAGAGGTCTCCATGGTCTTGGCGTTCTCGACCGAGATGACCCCATTGTAGCCGACCTTCTCCATGGCGTCGGCGATGAGCCGCCCGGTCTCTTCGTCGTTGTTGGCAGAGACAGTGGCGACCTGAACGATCTTCTCCTTCTCCTGGACCGGGATACTCTGCTCCTTGAGGCGGTCCACGACCAGGCCGACGGCGCGGTCGATGCCGTGCTTCACTTCGATCGGGTTGGCGCCGGCGGCGATGTTCTTCATCCCTTCGGCGAGCATCGCCTGGGCAAGGAGGGTCGCGGTGGTGGTGCCGTCGCCGGTGTTGTCCTGGGTTCTGGAGGCCACTTCCCTGACAAGCTTGGCTCCCATATTCTCGAACTTGTCGGAAAGTTCGATCTCCTTGGCGATGGTCACGCCGTCGTTGGTGACGAGCGGTTTTGACCCGCGGTCCAGGACGACATTCCGCCCCTTGGGACCGAGGGTGATCTTGACGGTGTTGGCGACCTTGTCCACCCCGGCGAGCAGGGCCTGGCGGGCCGCTTCATTGAACATAATCTGCTTGGCACTCATGATATTCACTCCTCCTCTACCTTTGCAAGGACATCCTTCCAGTCGACAAAGAGGCACTTCTCACCGTCGATCTCGATCTCTTCAGATGAGTATCCTCCATAGATGACATGGTCGCCCGCCTTCACCGGGAGCGCCCTCCCGTCCTCGTAGGTGCCGACGGCGATGATGGTCCCTTCGTTGCGCTTCTCGCGCGCCGAGTCAGGGAGGTAGATCCCGGACGCGGTTTTTCCCTCTGATTTCTTCTGTCTGATCAGTACTCTCTCTCCGATTGGCTGGATTTTTGCCATAGTATTCCTCCTGCGGTCCACAGAGAGTGGATCATCCCATATGATGGGCGCGATTTCTATATAATCTTTTCCAGTTAAATCGAGATGATCTCAACATGATTGAAATAGTTTCAATGTAAACCATATGGACGGGGTATCACCATGATCGAACAGCGTATCTCCCTCAACACCATTGAGCGGCCGCAAGGGAGCGGGGTCGATGAACATCTTGCCTGGTTCTGCGAGAGCCTTGGACTGACGAACGGCCGCGACCTGGAAAATATCGCCCAGCAGGTCGTCCTCGAAGTCCTCGCCGAAATTGCCGCCGAGCGGGGCGTCGCCTCAGAGACCCTTGCCGGGCACCTGGAGATCACCCCGGGGCGGGTGAACCATCATGTCAGAAACCTCACGCTCGCCGGACTGTTGTATCGAAAAAAGAAACTCATCTACCTGCGCGGCGGAAGCCTCACCGCCGCCGTCGAGGAGATGAGAAAAGACGCCGACCGGATCTTTGACGACCTGCAGGAGGTGGCGGAGGTACTGGATGGAGCGATGGGGATCAGGCGGGGGTAGGGGTACACACTCTTGAGATGTTTGAGATATCCCCCATCCTAAAAAATAGATGAAGGATCCTTGATCCTTCTCCATATTCGATCACACCACTTCCTCCAGGGGACCGACCGAGGCGGCGACCCTGATCAGCACCTCCCGCTGATCAGGCCCATCCAGTTCATAGGTCATTATGCCGTCAGACCAGACCAGCGTGGCGGCCCCATCTCTGGTGAAATACCGACCATCCATCCCGTCGATCCCCACCTCTTCGACACCTTCGGGGACAGGCGGGACCGGGAGGTCGGCAGGCCTGACAGTAAGCCTGATCTGATCAGGGGCATCGTCCCGTGCATAGATCACGGTGGTGGAGAGCGCAGGGATCTGGTGGCCCTCGACAAACGCATACCCCCCAGGGAGCCAGGACGGCACCGGCGTCCCGGGCCCCGCGAATTTCTCCAGGTCGTCAAGGTTCCCGGCAAAGATCGGCGTGAGGGCAAAAGTCCGTGCCAGGGTGACATTCGTCCCTGGCGGGGGTTCGAAGGTGAAGGCATCTTCAGGGAACGCCGGGTCCAGACTGACCTCCGCGTAGTGTGCGACGATCACCTCTTCCCCTCCTGCATCCAGGAGGGCCGCCTCGACAACTGTCCAGGTCCCGGCATCGACCACCGCCCTGATACCATAGACCTCCTCACGCCGTCCGGTCGGCGCCGTCCCGACCGGACCGTCTCCCTCGACAACGACCTCGTAGACCTGGCGGCCGTCGCGCTCCCCTGCCGTCACCGACGAGATCGGGCCGTCCACGACGGCGGCCACCGCCATCTGGTACACCTCCCATCCAGTCTGCGCCTGCCTGACGGCATCGGAAAAGAGGGTGCCGGCGTACTCCGCCGGGATCACCGAGGCATTGCCTGCAGCCGGGTCATAGACCCAGAGTCTCTCCCCATCATTGACGACGAGCGTCCCGGCATACATCCCTTCGAGATACTCAAAACGGTAACGATCGCGATCCTCAGAAGAGATCCTGACCATAGTGTCCCAGTCCGGTGCGGCCAGAATGACATGTGCAGAAAGACCGGTCGTCTTCTCATGGACCTCCGCGACCGCCGCCTGCACCTCCCCTGCAGAAGGGACGCTGCACCCTGCGGCAAGCACTGCAGCAACAATCAGGCCAATCAGTGCCGCCCTTGTCAGTGCCAGGGTTTTTCTCTCTTGTGGTTTCCGATAATTTTCCAGATCCATGTTCCAGTGACTCCAGGGACACACCCTTTCCTGATAATGTCATATCAGGCAACAGGCCGGGGACCATGAAGCCCCGCAGGAGAAGAAGAGGTCCGCCCCGCCATCCCGCGGGATGCCGGTCCTCAAGGGAATGGGGGGGTGCCCCTCCAGGGTGAGGCAGAATGCTCTCCTGAAGGGTCAGATGATGCGGGCACAGGAAGGGAAGTCCGGTGTCATCAGCCCTCGGTCAGAGATGGGCACCCGGTTCCGGCATCCACGCTCCCTCATATATCTCTTTTTTTATATATGTGTTGTGTACGGATCCTCTACAGATCAGAAGATTGAGAGAGGGCGACCAACAGAAGAAAGGAGTGGAAGTCATCGGAGTGGTCCAAAATACGCCCGATGCGGCAGAATTGAAGGCGTACCCCGCCACACCATAGGGTCGAGGAGAGCACCCCCTCTTCATGGTCATCTCTCCACCTTCTCCTCTTCTCTCGCCAGGACTTGCCCCACAGACCACCCCGACAGAGATCAGACCTGGTGCTCCTGGAGAAGATTATCAAGAGGAGGGCTACAGCCCCCATGTCCCTTACAATTGCATTCCCCAGGGAGCGTGCCGCGCCCCTGACCCCCTGCGGATGAAGAGTGGTGGAGGACTGCGTCCTGTCTTCATGGTTTTTCCTCCTGCCTTTCCTTACCTATCGCCATTGCGGGTATCCAGGGCATCGACCCCGGCATAGGGGCGGGGGAAGGTGATGAATGGATGGGTGCGTTATGAAAACGCAGGGGTCGCTTTATTCTCATCCATCGCTCTTCATCGGCGAGGAGAAGGGCGGGAGAGTTTTGGGATGACCTCATTTAGAAATACCCTGCAATAGGTGGGTCGGACTGCAATCCGCGTCATAGGATCATAGGAAGAACTCTCCAGGTATGTTCGCACTCCTGCGGGTCTGGTGGAGGATGGTTCAAGATCTCTGGAAGGAAGCACTCCGGTTCAAGGGGATGGTCACCCAAGAGAGTTTTGGGATATGCCCGATGTGAGAACGGCCCAGGTTCCACGCGTGATCAGGGCTGTAGGCCATGAAGAGACGACCAAAGGACAGAGGTCAAGACCTGGTCTCTCGTGCCAGGGGAGATGAGCGCAGGCGCGCAGGATCTTATCTGAAAGATCAATATCATCCGAGGACGGCGATGTCAACCGGCAATCGCGGGGAGTTCCACGCCGCGGTCATCTCTCCCACTCCATCAGAAATCACCTCCAGGCATAAATCACGCAAACATATTGTTATACTATATATTTTCTCTGAGCCCTCTCTCTCCCTATCAGGAGGAATTAGAGGATCAGCTCAGAAAGTTTAAGTTCACAGGTTCTGATTCAGGATATGGCGATATCATGCAGCCTAGAAAAACCATTCTGATTCTAATCGTCGCCGCAGCACTGCTCGTGTCTGCTGCGACCGCCCATGACCTGAGAACAGAGACTGCCGACCAGATCACCGTCTCACCCATCCCGGATGGGGTGATCGACCTGGAAGGGTTTGATAATGCTGTCCGTTCGATCGGGGATACTATCTATCCAAACAGTTTGGATTCCATCAACAAGGACATTCCATCAAATGTTAAGACCATAAAGGTGTATCTCGACTGGAGCGGGCACGGTGATGGCCCCCACTCAGTCCGTTTGAACATCTTACTCCCAGCACCCAACGGACAAGTTGGTCCATATTATGACAGTGACGACGGCCTGATCGATGAAAAAATTTGTTTTTCTTTCTCCGAATCACCATCCCTCCCGAGCGGCACCTGGACTTTCTGCGTCTTTGGCGATGACGTGCCCGAAGAAGGGGTCTCGTACACACTGGATATAGGATATTAAGTTCCTGAAAACTGACTACATGACCACAATCACTGAGAGATGAGCCATGCATCGAGATACCATCACTATTTTTGTACTCATCCTGGTACTGCTGCTCGTCTGGAGCCCAGCAACGGCAAAAATCGTCGTTGAACCTATATCTCCAGAGATTTGCACTGACGTAGCATTCATTGATGACGAGGAGATCGTCCCGATCTGGCACCTCACCCCTGAAAAAATTGTCATGTGCTTCGCCCTCATCTACTGCCCCCTCCTTGCCTGCCCCATAGAACTCTTCTACTCGATCGGCATCTGGACCTACCTTGGCTACCGTCGTGTCTCGCGTCACCGCCCCTTCGACAATCAAAACCGGTGGCAGATCTTTTCGTGCATCGGGAAGAATCCTGGCATCTCTGCGACCGAGATCGCCACCGCAATCGGGGTCAGCCGCGGCACCGTGCACTACCACCTCACCCACCTACAGGACAGGAGTCTCATCCACAAAATCGTCAAGGGAAAAGCTGTTGGCTACTTTGCATACACCGACAGACTCGACACCGACGAAGAGCAGATCCTCCTGCACTTCAAAAACACGACCAAAAAGAATCTGCTCTCAGTCCTGAGGAAGACTCCCGGGATCTCCCAGTCAGAAGTTGCAGAGGCCGTCGAGGTCTCAAGGCCGACCGTCAGCTGGCATATGGAGCGTCTCATCAACGATGGACTCGTCGAAGCAAAAAAAGCAAAGGGAAGAGTGCGATACCGCCTCACCCATGACGCCCTCGAACTGCTCGACAAAGAAAGAGGGGGAGGAGGAAAGGAAGAGGAAAAAATGGATCCCAGGTCGGCCACGGCCTGAGGAACGCGCGTGCTGAATTTCTCGCGAACTATTCCTGGACCCGATCATTCCCTTGAGATCGGGTGAGGTTTTTTTTGGTTTTGTTGAAAACTCTGGAGAGATGATTTTGTCCGGGGGACCGAACTCAAAGATCTTCGATCGTTTCGAGTAAATTCCTCTCATATCTTGAGAGCAAAGATTTTCCCGACTTACATACACAAAGACAGGGAGAGGAACAACACCTTACATTAGAGGATCTTTTTCTCCGCCTTCATGCTTTGATCTTCATCGCAGGGTTCGATGGATGCGAGCGGCAACAAGAATGAGAGCACAAAAAATACAAAGAATTTTCTAACGAGCATATCTTCGATGTGCCACGACATGGAGTGTTTCGAGTGTGAGCAGAATGAACATGAGAAACACTGATCTTTCAGGAGCACTCCCTACATGGGGACCTCATATTATCCTGACGAGTAGGGAACCAGGCACCGCAAAGAGATCAATCCAGAGGATCTCTACAGGGGTAGAAAATCATTGATACTTACACTGTGAGTGTTGAAAGATTGAGAGATCCAGAAATCTTCAAAAAGACGTCATCCTTCCTTATCCTCACTTCTAAATTTCAATAAAACTAAATCAAGACAGACCATCAAAAGAATCCTGAATAATCTGTTAATATCATCCCAGAATAGAGTATTTCTATTACCACTTCAAGGTAATATGATGAGGAGGATGCATCTCCTCTCACCGATGCATCCTTCAAAAAGAGGAATCTCTAGGGCGCATAGAGATAAATACCACCATTCTTCTCACAGGCCACCAGATCCCCATCAATTGAGGGACAAGAGCCATCGTTCACTATCAATGTGGTTGTCCCGGTCGAGAGATCATGCTGATACGTACCGTCACCGGCCTGCCAGACAATCTTGTCACCCGAGATATCTGGATATTTCTGGTCTCCTGGATCAGTGCATATCGCCGTTTCGGTCCCGCTGGAGAGATCATACAGGTAAATATCATAGTCTCCGTTTCTGGTATCCTCCCAGACAATCCGATCCCCATCGATGACCGGACAGTTCTGCCCTCCTGCCGCGTTGCAGATACAAGTTTCTACCTCGGTGGAAATAGTGTACATATAGATGTCTGATTCCCCATTGCGATCGTCACGCCAGACAATCAGGTCTCCCGATACGCTTGGGAACCCCTGGTAGTCAGGTGCAGTGCAGACCGCACGCTCGGTTCCAGTAGCAATATCGTACATGTAGATATCATTGCTCCCTCCATTGCGATTATCCTCCCAGACAACAATATCCCCATCAATCGCGGGACTCATCTGGTATGCAGGATTGGTGCAGATCGGTACTCTGTACTTGTACTTCAGGTCATAGAGATAGATGTCCTGATTGCCGTTTGGATTGTCCCTATAGACCACTCTGTTGCCGTCGATCGCCGGATCCCATGCCCGAGAAGGGCCAGAACAGATCGGGGTGGTGACCCCTGTAGAGAGATCATATGCGATAACATCCCATGAACCATCAACCGTGGCTTGCCAGACAACAATATTCCCTGAAATGTGAGGATCATCTCCATCTGGACCTATTGGAAACTGTGCCTTGAGACCAGGCACTGCAAGGGACGAAGCCTCTGCAGATGCCGCCGGGACGATCAGCATCATCCCGATCACTAACAGCCCGAGCACCACAAGGGGCGGGGCATTTTTGTGTGTTCTTTTCATGGTTATTCCTCCTTTTCCTGGTTACCCAATCAGTACACAGACCTTCCAGTCAGGGAAAAATATGATCGGGGGGTTTGAAGATTTCAGAAAAACCAGGCGAATTCTGAAACCTCACAAGGACACTATTTCAGCGCCCACAGGTAAGAATTATAATTCCACATATATGTGGATTCTGTGATGATCCTCTACATCCTCAGGAACCACAGGACTACCAGACCCCCAGATCAATCACTCGACCCGCAAACCACAGACATGTGCATCAACCTCATCATAATGAAGAAAAGCATATCGCGCCACCATCCGCCATTTTTTCCATCTCTGGTATCTGTTCGACAATCTCAGGCGCGCAGGAAAAAGATCTCAGACGGTGGCCTTGTGAATTCCTTTTATCGAGTGCGAACGGTGAAGGGAAAAGATCTCTTTGATCCCCAGACACCCACTATATTATCGATGACATCGAACTCTTCACACTCTCCTGTTCTGCCTTCCTCGCGGACCCTGTAGACCCGTTCATGAATCGAGCGCACGCCTCAAGCATACCGCATGAATATCATTCAGAACAGATCGCATGAGGAAGAAACCTGCAAAACCCCGGAGTCCACCACACCTCCCCACAATATATTTTTCAAACCACATATTTTTCCTGAGTCGCCGATACACGGATCTAAGAACATAGAGTGGATCAACTCACACCATTTAAGGTCCATATCTCCTACTCAGTGTATGCCGACAGCATCTCGCTGTGGCCCCACCCCCACCCAGAGACCAAGAGTTGACTCATGCATCGAACCCCCACTGCCATCATTATACTCATCCTGATACTCCTTCTTGTCCCGATTCAGGCGACGGCGAAGATCATCGTCGAACCCATACCCCCAGAGATCCCGACCGACGGGATAAATCTTGATGACGAGGAGATCGTACCGATCTGGTCAGTCCCGCCGATGCAGTTGCTCACATATTACATGCTCATCTACTGCCCGGCCCTCGCCGTGCCCATCAAATTCCTCTATTCATTCGGCATCCTGGCATTCTTCGGCTACCGGTGTGCCTCGCGTCGGCTCTCCCCTGAGACCTCGACCCGCAGGCAGATCCTTATGTGTATCAGCGATAATCCGGGCATCACGGTATCTGAGATCGCCGGGGCAACCGAGATCAGCCGCGGCACCGTGAACTACCACCTCTTCCGTCTGCAAAGGAAGGGACTTGTCCACCGAACCGGGCAGGGAAATACCTTCGGGTACTTCGCATACTCTGAAACCCTCAATGCAACTGAGGAGCACCTCCTCATCCACCTCAAAAGCCAGACCAAGAAGAAGTTGATCTCGCTCCTGATGGAGACACCAGATATCTCCCAGTCAGAGGCCGCCGAGACGGTTAAAGTGTCGAGGGCGACGATCACCTGGCACATGAAGAAGCTCATCAGGGACGGACTCGTCGAGTCAAGGAAAGAAGGAAGAACGATGCACTACCGACTCACACCCGACGCCGGGGAGATACTTGGGAAAGAGATGAAAGAAGAAACAGAAGAAGAGAAAATGGATACAGGCCCGGCAACGGCATGAAGAAGATGCTTACAGGCTGGTATCTCTGCGCCGGGATAAACCACGAAAGCGAGTCACGCTCACTGGCTCTCTCTCTGGCGGGGGGCTTGGCCGCCCCCGGCCAAAGGGGTAGGAAGGCGGGTGACACACGTCTCACCCCCACAAGAGGTGAGGGGTTCTATAGAGCCAAAAAAAGGAAAAAAATGGCTCGAAACCCACACTCATTCCTGACGTGCAGATGACTCAACCACCTTCCCATATTGATCGTGCCAGGGATTCATCCCGTATGCATGAGGGGTGACCTCGCCCCATGCCAGATTACCCTGGAAATAATCCTGAATATCATCTCTCCGGGTTTTCATAATGATTTGAATTCACCACACACCTTCCTGACCAATACACAGAGTGCGGATCCATCTTCCGAATGATAAGGGGGTTGCACCCCCCGGGCCCCATGAAGCGGGTAGGGGTGAGGCAGCAATGAGACAGTGTTCCCTCCGTGGTGTCCTGCTCTGAAGAGGGAGCACAAGCCCACACACCCAGGAGACCCACGGTCATGTTCAATCCCTGTCTAAAAGATTCATTCAGAGAGAAAAATCGATCAACTCATGCCTGCAACCCAAATAGATACGCAGACCTACAAAAGCAGCCTGAAAAAAAGAAAAGGGAAAAAATCACCTTTCCTCAGAAAAAGGAGATCTAGGGGCGGCCGCTCAGTTCTCGCGCGGCACCAGGAGATTTGCGATCATCGCAAAAATCATCATCGAGAGTTCTTCCGGGCGCATCATGAGCACCTCGTCAGGGAGTTCGGTCAACACCCGGTCCAGCTCCTCCTTCCCAAAAACCCGCTTCGCCCCGCGCAGCCCATTCCTCACCGTCTTTCTCCGGTGAGAGAAGAGCTCGCGCACCACCGCCGCATAGATCTCGCGGTCGGCGATGAAGTGCGGCGGTTCATGGGGGGTGAGGCGCACCACCGTCGAATCGACTGCCGGCGGCGGGGAGAACGAACCCGGTCCGAGGTTGAAGCAGAGGTCCACATCAGCATAGGTCTGGACCATCACCGAGAGACGCCCGCAGTCTAGTGTCCCGACCGTCGCCGCCATCCTCTCTGCAAACTCGCGCTGGTACATCAACACCGCCCGCTCGAAACCAATTTCAAGCAGACGGAACGTAATCGGCGAAGAAGCAGAATAAGGAAGATTTGCGACAACGATCTCGAACGGCGGGAACGCGACCCTGGTCGCATCGCCATGGATCAGTTCAAGCTGCCCAGCCTCGATCTCGTCGATAAACATGAACGAGAGTTCCTCGACCAGGGAACCGTCCAGCTCGACGGCCGTCACCGTCGCGCCGGCCTCAAGGAGGGCGGTGGTCAACACCCCCCTCCCAGGCCCGATCTCCAGAACCCGCCGACCCTCAAGGTCGCCTGCCAGGTCCACGATCCGACCGACAGCCCGCCGGTCAATCAGAAAATGTTGATCATGCCGTGCTTTCATCGTGCCGTGAAGAGGCGGTACTTGACCTCTGGATCCTCAAGTTCTTCCATCACGCGCCCGACGATCAGTTTGGTCGGGTTCGGGATAGACTTGATCCGCAGGGCGATATCCTCGAAGCTCTCGTACGGCTTCTTGTCACGCTCCTCGACCAGTTCCCACATAAGCTTCTTCCCGATGCCAGGGAGAAGATGGAACATGTGGAGCTTTGGCGTGACCGGTACCGCCTTGTTGAAAAAGTCAACAAACCGTGCCTCGTCCTCCTTCACAATCGCCTCGATCGCAAAGGGGAGTTCGACCTTTGCAGTGTTGGTCAGGTCAGCATAACTGATCCGACGCTTCACCCGCTCGACCTTGTCCCGCTCCTTCTCGCCGATATAGACCGCATCATGGATCTGGATATCCGCGCCTTTCTTCGGGATCAATTCAAGGAGCTTGAACTGGCCTGTCCCCACCGCCTGCACGACAGGTTCGCGCTTGAAGCCGCGTTTCTGGTCTTCAAGGCGTCCCTGGAGAAGTATATCCACAACTACTGCGTAGATCTCCTTTTTCTCAGCCTTCATAACAAACCCTCAGAGATGAGTGATGACCATCTCCAGAATAGCATCGAGTTCCTCGCCAGTGAGCGTATAGCGCTCCTTGGCATAGATCGCTCTAAGCTCATCCCTTGACTGGGGCATGATATTTGCGATCCTGAACGCGATATCAGGTTTCATCTTTTCAAGAGTGAGGAGTTTGTCCACGAGGTCGCGGGACTGCTCGGCTGAGGTCTTGGAAAGGTGATTGGCATGCTCGATGCTCTGACGGAGCTCATAGGACATCTCCTGCTCGGCATCAAGACGCCGTGCTTCGACCTGTGCGAGCTGACCCTTCATCTCGGGAAGGGTGATCCGCTCCTCGCTAATTACTCCTTTAACCTTCATGCCAATCACTCGGTGGAAATTATACTTTCTGAGGCTTTAGATGTTGTGGTCTGGAAATTACAATCTTCATACTGTTCCCGTCAGGAACTTCGACGAGCCAGGCGCGGCCGCGCTGGCCAACAACCGTCCCCGTCCTCCCGTGGAACCTCCGATTGGGCATACCTTTCTGGATGCTCGGTTCACAGACGATGTGGACCTTCTGCCCCATCTCGAACTTCTGGATCGCTGCAGTCGGCGGGACAATGCCCCGGCGCCTGAGATCCTTCTTCAGCTTATACCGTGTCTTCTTCCTCAGACCATTATGATGAGCCATCTCATTCACCTCTCTCTGGTTCTTCCACCAGCACTACATCAAGGCTGGTGACACGAGCTTCTTTGCCCAGGAGCCCAGCAAGACTTGGGGTCGTCCGCCCTTCATCGCCTGAGACCAGTTCCTTGATATAAAGACCAGCCTCGCCTGCGACTTCGATGACGAATTTCCCATCCTGCATCCCCGGAGATTGAATGTGTATCACCCTGCGTTCTCGGATCTTGTCGGCCCGGCGGTGCGCGACCCGTTTTGGGGTGCGCTGGTGGATTGTCACACCATTCAACCGGTCCAGTGCAGATCTGAGTTCGTCCAGGGAAATATCTCCATCGATCTCAACGAGAATCCTGTATTTTTTATGCGCTTTGTTCGATTTAAGGGTTTCCACCTCGGTGTGGGAACTCCATCCGGTCAATTTGACCGCAACGCGCCCTTCAGCACGCTCATTGATCAGTGCCTCCAGAGCGGCGAGATCGACCTCCCGGCGCTTCGGGTTGAGCATCTCCATCACAAAGGGGCGGCCGCTTCCAAGCATCCTGGCGTCGATATCCTCGCGCCCTGAACCATGGAGGACCGCCGCCTCGGCCTCGAAGATCTCGGCCGCAGGCCGCCCGATGAGTTCTTCCACCGAGTCGGCATACATCTTGCCGGTGTAGTTGCACCGCTCGCACCCCTTGCCGCGGCATACCCGGCAGTCCCAGTGGGTCTGCGGGATCCCGCGCTCGTACTTGCAGTAGCGCCCCCTGAAATAGACCGGGTTGACCTCGACCTCCACCCGCGCTTCGGCCAGGTTGAGGATCGCGACCACGTCGGGCCGCTTGAACTCGACGACCTTCCCGGTGAGGGCCGAGACCGCCTTGCCGACCTCACGGTTCAGTTCCGACTTGATCGGTTCAGGGTCGGTGAGCGAGAGGTCTGACCAGACCATCTCCTCGCTCTCGGCGATGAGCGGAGGCACCCGCGTCCCGACCAGAAAAGTCGCGCACTCGGTCCCCTCCAGGGCCTCGACGACGCCGCCCGCCCACTCGTCCACCCGGTCAAAGACCCGGTCGCAGACCCAGCATTCGTCAGGTTCCCCGGAGAAGGGTTCGTTCTTTGCGAGGGCATAGGCAATCCGCAGGGCCAGCCCGCGCTCTTTGTTCGACAACCCGAACGAGCGCTTCCCGAAGAAGCGCCCGAGACAGTGGTCGCAGATCGGACCATATTCCAGGACCGCCCCGACCGTCTCGATCAGATCCATTCAGCTCTCTCTCCTGTCACGTTCGTTGTGCAGCACCACGATCGCCTGGTCGGCATGGAGGACCTCTGGCCCCAGAGAGTAGGTCGGAAGCCCGTGGACCAGGGCCTCCTCCTCCTCGGTGAAGTTCAGGTGGTCGGAGAGGAGGAGGGTCTCGGGCAGGGACGACCCCTCCCGCACGTCCTCTCCCCCTTCGTCCAGGACTGCACACGAGCACTCTTCGAGCACCGCGGCAAGCCCTCCTTTCCGCACCCACACGCCCGGACTCGCCTCACGGAAGGTCGTCCCGCACGGCAGGCCCAGGGCCTTCTTGATCAGGCCTGCAATATTGCGCTCGTCGGGACTGAGGTTTCGCACCTTCGCCCCGGAAAAACAGATCGTCTTTGGACCCCTTGGTCCGCCCAGCAGGAGAAGCCAGCACTCGGCGTCCCGCCTCATCCCGTGAGAGAGACAGAGGGAAGCCGCCACGCACCGGCAGAGCTCGTCCATCCGGCCGGCACCAGGGAGATCATTCAGCGAAAACCCGGGGTCAGTGCTCCCCAGGTGCCCGACCACGACAAAACGCCTCATCCTGCTCCTACTGCATCTTCCCGAACCGCTTCATCATGCGCTGCATGGAGAACTTATTCCCTCGCATCCCCTTCAGCGCACGCTGCATGATCCGATAATATTTGAGGAGTTCACGGACATCCTCGGGCGGCACCCCCGACCCCTGCGAGATCCGCTGGACCCTGGGGCCTGAGATGATCTGGGGGTCGTCGAGTTCGGCGGGAGTCATGGAGTCCATGATCACCTTGTAACGCTCCATCTTCGTCGAGGTGACGTCATAGGCGTCGTCGGGGATCTGCATCCCACCCATCGGGAGCATGGACATCACCTGCTTGAGCGGTCCCATCTTGTTCACCGCCTCAAGCTGTTTGTACATGTCCCGCAGGGTGAACTTTCCCCTGAGGATGGCGTTGACGTCCATCTCGTCCTCGGAGATGACCTCCTCGGCCCGCTCGACCAGGGCCTTCAGGTCGCCCATCCCTAGAAGCCTTGAGATGAACCCGTCGGGGTCGAACCGCTCCAGATCGTCGACGGTCTCGCCGGCGCCGATGAAGACGATCCCGCTCTTCGTCTCAGAGACTGCAGAGAGGGCGCCGCCACCCTTGGCCGTGCCGTCCATCTTGGTGATCAGCACGCCGTCGATCCCGATGGCGTCGTTGAACCGCCGCGCCTGTTCCTTGGCCTGCTGACCCAGAGCGGCGTCGATGACGAGCCACCGGTGGTCGGGGCGAGCGATCTCGTTGATATTGACGATCTCCTCGATCAGTTCGTCTTCAAGGGCATGACGCCCCTGGGTATCGATGATGACGACCTCAGCCCCCTCGAAGTGTTTCATCCCCTCGCGGACGATCTTGAGGGCGTCATCCTCGTCGGGCCTGCCGACGATCGGGACGTCCACCTTCTCACAGAGGGTGGCGAGCTGCTGGTAGGCGCCCGGCCTGAAGGTGTCGGCGCAGATCACCCCGACCTTCAGGCCCTTGCGCTTGAAATAGCGGGCGAGCTTCCCGGTCGTGGTCGTCTTGCCGCTCCCCTGCAGTCCGGCCATCAGGATCGTCTGCGGGGCAAGGTCGACCATGCCGGCCCCACCCATCAGCCCGACCAGTTCCTGGTAGACGATCCGCAGCACATGCTCGCGGACACTCATCCCGCGCGGGGGTTCTTCCTCCAGGGCCCGCTGTTTGATCGACTGGGAGAGTTGCATGACGAGCTTGACGTTGACGTCGGCCTGGATGAGAGCGCGCTGGAGGCTGCGCACCAGCTCCTCCACTGCCGCCCGGTCGACGACGGTCTTGCCTGCGAGTTTCTTGACTGCGTCTTTGAGAGACGAACTGAGCGAGTCGAGCACCATGTGTATTATTCCTCCGTACCAAGGAGTTCATCGACCACGGCTTCGGGTCTGAAGGGGACGATGTCGTGGTAGGCCTGCCCGGTCCCAAGGAAGAGGATCGGTTTGCCGATCGTCTGGGTGATCGAGATCGCCGCCCCACCCTTCGAGTCCATGTCGGCCTTGGTGAGCATCACGGCGTCGGTCCCGACCAGGTCGTTGAAGTCTTTGGCCCGCACCACGGCATCGTTGCCCGCGACCGCCTCGTCGACATAGACCACCAGGTCAGGCTTCATCACCCGCTTGATCTTTTCGAGCTGGTTCATCAGGTTCTTGCGGTTGTGGAACCTCCCGGCCGTATCGGCAAGGACCACATCGATCCCGTGCCCACGGGCGTATTCGATGGTGTCGTACAGCACCGCTGCCGGGTCAGAACCTTCCTGGTGCTTGATCACCTTGATGTCAAGCCGCCGACCGTGCTCGACGATCTGGTCGATCGCCCCGGCCCTGAAGGTGTCCCCTGCCCCGAGCACGACTGAATGGCCGTTTGCTTCGAGATAGTGGGCCATCTTTGCGATGGACGTCGTCTTCCCGGTTCCGTTCACGCCGGTGACCAGGATCTTGACAGGACGTTCATGCGCCTGGATATACTCCAGGAGGTCGAACCCGTCGCCAAGGACGTTCAGAAGTGCACCACGGAGCGCCGACATCACGATCTCGTCGACCGGCGTGCCGATCTTGCGGTGGCTCCCGACCAGATCCTCGCGCATATACCCGATGACCGCGTCGGTCACCTCAAGGGCGACGTCATTCTCCAGAAGAACCATCTCGAGTTCGAACAGGGGCTCTTCGATGTCTTTCTCAGAGATCACCAGTTCGCGCTCAAGTACCAGTGTCTTGACCCTGGAGACGATCCCGCCTAACCTCTTAGGCTCGGCGGCAACCTGGTTCTCAGGTGCCGGCGGAGCAGGGGCGCGGGACACGGGTTCGGGTTCGGGTTCAGGTTCTGGCACCCTGGTCTCGGGTGAAGGTTCAACCGCCGGTTGTTCCGGCTCAAAAACAGGTTCACTGACCTCTGCATGAGCAGGGGTCGTGGTCTCAGGCCTGACCTCCTCGCGGACCGCCTCGCCGGCGGCGTCTTTGATCGAGTGGCCAAACTTCTCCTTGATATTCTGCAGTTTGTTCTTCAGGCCCTCAAACATGGGGATTACCTGCCTGGAGCGGTCTGCTGTTGTTGACGGTAAGCAGCGTTCAGGCGGGTTGCGATCTCGTTCATCTCCTTCTTCAGATTTTCGATCGTCTCGGCGACCTTCTTCTCTGAGGCTTCAAGTTCGCGGGCCCGCCCTTCGAGGAACGAGATTGCATCCTCGTTGCTGCGTTCGACAGTTACGTCCGCCCCAATCGCGACCAGTACCTTTTCTGGGTCAGGGACTGCTGCCCTGACGCTCACGCCGCCACCGATCGGAAGGAGGACGGTACCATCCTGGGCCTCGCCAAGGGACCGGAGCGTCTCGATCGCCGCAAAGGTCTCGACTCTCTGCTGGTCCATCATCTCCAGCTGCCTGGCCATGACCTCCGCCTGCTGTCCATACTCGTTAAGATAATACTGGAGCGACTGCAGCTCCCTCGGGTCGGCATGTTCCATGGACTTAGTCACCTAGTACGGTAACGCCATCGATTGAGATATACCTTCTCTTCAGGTTGTGTTTACTACCGATATCAGCGTAAACATGTTCCTTTGCAACCTTCTCATTCGGGGCCTCGACGACCTTCGTGAAGGACTGCCTGATCTCACCCATCTGACAGGCGCCTTTAACTTCAAACTTCTGCATCTCCATTCTGCTCACTCCAGAAAGCCAAACACTTCCTCAATCCGCCCAAGTTCAAAACCTGTGGTCTCGAACCCGGCGACATATCCTTTGCTGTTCGCAAGAACCCCGGTCCCAACAAGGCCGCCGCCCATATTTACCGTGCCTGTCCCGATCTGGAGATCCCCCACACACTCTGCGAGGTCGGCGATCTCAGCATCAGTACTCCTGGCATGGACAAGGACACCCTTGTTGGTGGCGACCGCAGCCATTCCCACGGTCTTTATACCGGCGAAGGTCAGCCTGCGCACCGGCACCCCGAGGAACGTCCCGATCTCCTCTGCCTCCTCTATCGGCATGTCTGGGTGTACTGCAGCGAACGAATCGTTGGCAAGGATCACGTTCCCGGCCGCGTTCATCGAGGTCCCGAGGGTCATCACCTCCCCATGTTCCCTGAGTACCGCGAGTTCCTCATCAGTCGCAAGCCCGCTCACCACCATCCCGTTCGAGTTGCCGGCAAGGAGTGAACCGATGATCGACGAGCCCTGGACCGTCGTCCTGACGACCTCGACATCGAGCGCCTCGGCTACACTCTCTGTAAACTCCTCGGTCGCCATGGGGGGAACGACTGCGAACTCCTCAAAGGCCCGCGCAAAGACACCGATATGCGGATCGGCGGCAAAGTCGATCGTTCTTTCCATTTCACTCCTCAGCGAGTTCGGCCTGGACCTGTCCGTCCTCGAACTTCATGGCACGGACCCGGATCGACGCTGGCGGCTTTCCGGCGCCGCGCTCCCAGACCTTCTCGTTGATGCTGCTGTCCAGTTTGATCTCTTCGCTCTTCATGTGCCGGACAAGATATGCCCTGATATCTTTAATCGCAACATTGCAACGCCTCCGCCTGGGGGCGCGCTTGGCGTCGCGGAGAGGAACAATATAGATCTGCTCTTTGAGTGCCTCTACCATCTCTCTACACCTTCAGCGTGCTTCTTCTCCACATGCGCCTCTTAGGGTGGGATACCACGTGGCGCTTCGTCCGAATCATCACCCATGCAGGAACACGGCGGTTCTGCATGCCTGCTTTTGCCAGTCGGACCTTACGGCCCTTGGTAATTTTGCTCATAGCTATCACCGTCATTCGATGCCGGTTGCACCTGTGACCAGGGACTGCTGATGGTGTGCTGGAAAGAGTTCCGCACACCGGTGGCCCATCTGTCCGACCGCAGCCCTGATCTCATATTCATAATCACCGTTTTCGATGGTGCCGGTCTCACCATAGGCGACACAGAGGTGTTGCCTGGCAAGCCGCTGCACCTCGGCTTTCCCGAAGCCAAGGAGTGGACGGACATAGGAACAGCCATACCGGTCTGCCATGCGCATCACATCTCCCCGGGTCATCGCCGGCACACGGTCGTTCAACCGGGTGCCGTCGGCAACCACCTCGTACTCCTCTGCAAGAAGACGGACCGCCCGACGGTGGACCGCCGTGATCGCATCGGCCGGATAGCCGTCCGCGATCACTTTTTTTGCGGCCGCCGCCAGACATTCGAGGCCCAGGGCGTGTTTTCGCCATGGGAACCCGAGTGTCCTGGCCGCACCCTCGACAGACGCCACCTCCCGGTCGGGGTCGAAGACAAAGGTGTTGAGTTCGACCTCGTAGTCGCGGGAGAGGAGCATCGCAGCAAGGGCGCTGTCTTTCCCTCCACTGAAGAGCAGACCGACTTTCATCTACTTCCGCGTGATCCGAAACTCTTTTTTCTTGGGGGCGACCTGCACCAGCAGCGCCTTCAGTTGCTCGTCAGAGATCTTCTGCCTGATCCGGCCGCTCTGCGCGAGCATCACCAGCTGCTGTTGGATCGCCTGTGCAAACTCGGGTTTGGCGAGTTTGATCGTATTCAGCCGTTCACGCGCCTCTGGTTCAAGGATCTGCATGAGCGCCAACTGCATCTCTGATTCCGCGCGTTTCTGACGTTCCAGATCCTCTTGCTGGCTCATGGCCTGCTGTTGGAGCTGCTCCATTCTCTTGCGCCTGATCTCAGAGAGTTCGTCGTCACTCATATCAGTATCCCCTGTCCTTAGTAGTGCGCAAGGTCAGGCACGGCCTCAGTCGCCGCGGCCTTCTGGCTGTTCGCAATCGTGTCCAGGAAGGCGCGGCCCTTTGCAGAGACCTGCCTGCCGTCGTGCACCTTCTCGACAAGACCTTCTGCCTCGAGTTGCTGGAGCGCCTTTCTCAGGACCGAGCCGCTTCCCTTCCTGAACTGGTTCGGGTGGGAACCGCGGTTCTTGGGCCCGCCATATGCACTCCTCAGTCTCTCCACGCCGACCGGACCGTCGATGTAGACGCGACGGAGGACAGCCGCCGTCCTGATATACCACCAGTCGGGGTCTTCAGGAGGCATTTCCTTGTGGATCCCGGTCTTGGCAAAAGCCGCCCATTCTGGAGGCTCAATGGCAGGGAGCTCCTTTAACTCACGGGCCACCTGCGGGATGAGCATCTCAGCCGGGATGTCATATACAGTTGTCATTGGTTAACCTCACTGTAACGATCGATGTTACCAGTCTTTATCTATTTGCCATGGGTGTTTTTATATATTTCGAGCGGCAAAACCCGGGTTTTTTCAGGCAATCTGAGCCCATATGCCCGGAGAAGAGGGGGATCGGATCAGACCCGCCTGCTTCCTTTCCGCTTTTCGGCAAGGACCATGGTCCGGCCCCGCACGCCGACGAGTGTGGCGCCGGCGCGGCGGGCAATCTCGTCGGCATCCACGTCGGTGCTCCGGAGCCATTTGATCTTGACGACTTTGCGCTGCTTGAGCTGGAGTCGGATCTCCTCGATGAGGGTATCCGAACATCCCTGTTTGCCGATCCATATGGTCGGCTTCAGTTCCTGGAAGAGTTCATTTTTTTCGATGTTCTTTCACCACCGGATAGCGTTTCTGGTGACCGCAGACACGGCAGGTGACGAGCACCTTTCCGTGCTGCACCCGGACGCGGGCATTGGACCCAGGGACGAGGTACGCCGAGCACCGCCTGCAGAAGCGTGTCCCATACTCGCGGGGGATCCTGACCCGCTGGCGCATGGCGATCCGTCGAGCAAGAGCAACACACCGGTTGCTCACCTCGGGATCTACAGGGTAGAACTCGGCCGCTCGTTCAAAGAGAAGGGCGATCCGTTCGTGTGCGATCTTCTTCGCGTTCTGGTCCTTGGGTCTCCGCCGCATGGGTGCATCAGTACTCCAGATATGTTATGCAGGAAGATAATTATAGCAGTGCATGGGGGTTGGGCCGGATCTGCTGAGCGCGCATTCTCGGAGAGATCAGGGGGCCGACCAGACCCCGCCTCTGCATGATAATCAGCAGAGGACAGGGCCATCTTCTAAATGTCCCCCCTCTGCCGTCCCGGGGGTCCGGAGGTACCTTCCGATATCTGGTTCTGTAGGATCAGGCATGAACCCCGGGCTCACGCATATGGGATGACCATGATCGTGGGTCTCCAGGGGGTGGGCGGCACGAGGCAAGATTTCTGGCCGGTCCCCGGTCACAAGGAGAATGACCACTGATCCCTCCACGCCCCGGAACCCTGTGACAGGGAAGATTCAATCGCGTATGCGTGAACCCACGGATCATGCCCGATTTTACAGGGTCCTCCAAAGCCAAAAAAAGAACTCAGGCCGGGGGGAGAACCCGGACGCGCCGACCATCAATCTCGATCCGGTCCTCGCAGAAGAGGGCCACCGCCTCGGGGAGGGCGCGGTGCTCCTCCACGATGATCCGCTCGGCAAGACTGTCTTCATCATCGTCCTCAAGTACAGGCACACCGCGCTGGATGATGATCGGGCCGCTGTCTGTCCCGGCGTCCACGAAGTGGACGGTACACCCGGCGACCTTCACGCCGTACTCGACCGCCTGTCGCTGGGCATGGAGCCCCGGGAAACTCGGGAGGAGAGCCGGGTGGATGTTGATCATCCTGCCGGCAAAACTTTCCACAATCGCCCTCCCCACGATCCGCATATACCCTGCAAGTACAAAGAGGTCTGCCTCGCACGCCTGCATCGCCGCCAGGAGGTCGGCCTCGTAGGCATCCTTCGAGGAGTATGCATGATAGTCGAGGACCGTCACCTCGACCCCGGCGTCCCTGGCGCGGGTGATCGCATAGGCTTCGGGATTGTCGGTGATCAGTCCGACACACTCGGCCTGGATCTCTCCCCTGGCCAGGGCGTCAAGGACGGCCTGGAAGTTCGAGCCCCTTCCAGATGCCAGCACTGCGATGCGCTTCATGCTCACACGTCGGCGTGAGAGAGCATTAACAATTCTCTTCTTCCTCCTCCACAGGGGGCGGGGGGAAGATGAGTTTGACCTTGGTCACCCGCCGCCCCCGCATCTGCATCACCGCAAGCGAGGTTCCGTCCTCGAGTTTGATCACCTCGCCCCTCAACGGGAGGTGCCCGAGTTGATTGAAGATCAAGCCGCCGATCGTCTCGTACGACTCGCCGACCGGGAGCGAGACCCCGAGCTCCTCGTTGAGGTGCTCGACCCAGACCTGGGCGTCGACCATATACACCCCGCCGCCGAGCTTCTGGACCGGCGGTTCTTCCTCATCAAACTCGTCCAGGATCTCACCCACCAGTTCTTCCAGGATGTCTTCCACCGTCACCACGCCGGCAAACCCGCCATATTCGTCGAGGACGATGGCCATGTGGACCTTGCGGATCTGCATCTCCTTGAGGAGGTCGTCGATCATCTTTGACTCAGGGACAAAGAAGGCGTCAAACATCATCTCGCTGATGACAAGATCTTCCTTTGAGAACTCAGCCGAGAAGACGTCCTTGACATTGAGGACGCCGACGACATTGTCGATCTGGTCGTGGTAGACCGGCAGGCGGGACAGCCCGGTCTCGTTGAAGAGGGTGACCGCCCCGTCGAGCGAGTTGGTGTCCTCGATCATCACGACGTCCACTCTCGGGGTCATGATCTCGCGGGCGGTCGTGTCCCCGAACTTGAAGACCGAGTAGAGCATGGCGCGCTCTTCCTCTTCGATCGTCCCTTCTTCCTCGCCGACATCGATCCACTCCTTGATCTCCTCCTCGGTGACCGAGGGTTCAGTCGGGCCACGCGCCAGGGAGAAGTGGCCGCTGACCCGGTCGTAGCCCCAGAGGATAGGATACAGGACTTTTGCGAGGACGAGGACCCATGGTGCGGCAAAGAGAGCAAGCCGGTCGGTATACCGTGCGGCATAGGTCTTGGGCCCGATCTCGCCGATGATCAGCATCAGGATCACAACAACCCCGGTGGCGATCCCGACGCCGGCGTCACCATAGTACTCGATGGCAAGGGCCGTCGCCAGCGAAGTCGCCGCCACGTTGACGACATTGTTCCCGATAAGGATAGTGATGAGGATATGGTCGGGATACTCTTTCAGATGCGCAAGGGCCTCGGCACCCTTCCTCCCCTCGTTGACAAGAGTGCGGACCTTCGCTTTCGTGATCGAGATCAGCGCAACTTCAGAACTGGAAAAAAAACCAGACAGGGCGAGACAGATGACAAAGAGCCCGATAAAAACAATTTCATCGGGGGTCATTGCTGCCTCGCCGATCTACAGCATAACGCAATCCAACTATCGTTCATAAACTGTAATTCGATTTTTGATAGGTACTCAGAGGTATTAAAGTCAGCGCTTCAGGAGAGGCAGCAGGTTATGTAGCGATGTTCATCCCTGAGGACCATGACCTTCTCCTCCAGGGAGAGGGGGTGTGCAAAGACCTGGTCCTCGATCTCCAGGGTGAGTGGGCCGCGATATCCGGCGTCTCGCAGGGCGCGGACGACCTCACATGCCTCCTCTCTTCCGGCGACCGGCAGGTGCCGCTGTCCCTCTGCGACCATGCTCAGGTGGACGTTGGCGATCCGGTCGCCGCAGGTCTCGAGGTATCGGGCGACCTCCGCCCCTGAGACGGTCATGGCATGGGCGACGTCCAGGGTGAACCAGAGCCAGGGGTGGGCGTCGAGGGTCTCACGCATCCCTTCGGGAGTGCAGAGGAGGGAATTCACCTTCGGCTCCATATTCTCGATCGCGACCCTCACGCCGGTCTCCGCGGACGCCTGCCGCAGGCGCGCCAGGTAGGTCCTGAAGTGCGCATAGTCGTACCGGCTTGGGGGACGCCTGGCCGTCCTCCTCCCAGGATGGACGGTGACCACGTCGGCACCCACCGCCCCCGCCAGTGCGACCGCCTCGACGGCGTACTGCTGGGAGGCGGCGGCGACTCTCGGGTTGATGGAGCAGGGGTTGAGGTCGAGGGCCGGGGCATGGAGGGTAAGCGGGCTGAGGCGGGGGTGGGCCCTGACCGCGGCCTTGAGTTCGTGGAGAGGGTGGCCTCGCAGCCAGAAGTGGGGGGTCTCGACCCAGAACTCCAGGCCCGTAAGCCCGGCCTCCTCGACCGAAGAGAAGATCTCGTCGACCGGGTACTCGTGGAAGAACATACTGGAGACGGCGAGGCTGAGCATTGGTTGATATAGACCCCGACCCCAAGATAAACGTGATGGGTCAGGGAGAGGGGCCCGATGGTCCGGCGGTCTTCGGGGTCGCCGAGGTCACCGGGATCATCAGGGACGCCCTGGACCTCCCCGAACTTGCAGGGCTCTGGGTGCGGGGCGAGGTCACCAATTACACGCACCATCGGTCTGGCCACCGCTACTTCTCCCTTGGGGAGGGGCAGGGCAGGGAGCGTGCGGTTCTCAACGCGGTGATGTTCAGGGGGAGCGCACGCGCCCTCTCCTTCGAACCGGCCGAGGGGATGGACGTCCTTGCGTACGGACGCGTGGGGGTCTATGGCCCGCAGGGGAAATATCAACTCTATGTCGAGGATATGCGCCTGGCAGGCGAGGGCGAGAAACACCTGCTGATCGAGCGGTGGAAGCGGGAACTCGCGGCCGAGGGGCACTTTGATCCCTCGCGGAAGAAATCGATCCCCACCTTCCCGGGACGGGTCGCGGTCGTCACCTCGCCGACCGGGGCCGTCCTCCATGACATCACCAATGTCCTCTCGCGCCGGTATCCTCTTGAGGTGCTCCTCTCGCCGACGGCCGTCCAGGGAGAGACCGCTCACCTTGAGATCGCGGAGGCGATCAGGCGGGCCGACGGCCTGGCAGAGGTGATGATCGTCGGGAGGGGCGGCGGGAGTTTCGAGGACCTCTTCCCCTTCAACCACCCCGAGGTAGTGCGGGCGATCGCCGCCTGCACGACGCCGGTGATCAGCGCGGTCGGGCATGAGGTGGACGTCACCCTTGCAGACCTTGCCGCGGACCTGCGGGCGCCGACTCCCTCGGCCGCGGCCGAATGTGCGGTGCCTGACCGGAGAACACTTCTCGAAGACCTCAGGACCGACCGGCGACGTCTCGGAGACGGGGTGCTCGCCGCGATCGAACGGCGGCGGGCCGGGCTCGAGGACCTGCGGGTGAGGATCAGGCCAGGGAGGCCGCGCCGCCGCGTGGCCGAGATGAGACAGCAGACCGCCGATATGGAAGAGCGACTCTTCAGGGCGGCGGCGGGGAAGGTGAAACACGAACGGTTGGTCCTTGCGGGGCTGAAGGCAAGGCTTGAAGGGAAAAACCCGTATGCTCCCCTCAGGAGGGGATATGCCCTCGCCCTCAAGGACCATATGGCGGTACGGTCGGCCGGCGATCTCGGGCCAGGCGACCGCCTCGACCTTCTCCTCGCCGACGGGCGGGCCGGGGTCATAGTGGAGTGTGTGCATGATGACAGAGACGTACGAAGACCTGATACGTGAACTAAAAGAGACGATCACTAAGATCGAGGACGATTCGACCGGGCTTGAGGAGAGCATCGCCCTCTACGAGAAGGGAGAGGAACTGGTAAAGGAGTGCGAGCGCCTCCTCGACGAGGCCGAGGTGCGGGTCACCAGCCTCACTCAGGGATAGAGGCCTCGATCTCGACGACGAGGTCGGCGCCGGCCTGGAGGAGGGCGACCAACCGCCGGTCGAGGGTCTTTGCAACGGTGTCCGCATCGACGGCGGCGGTCCGGCCGCAGACAAATGAACTTCTCCGCCAGACCAGGTCGGTGGGGTGGTCGAGGGCAAGCCCGGCGCTCCCCCTCGCATGGACCACCTCCTCGACCTCGCCGGCCCGCAGCCTGATGGTCACCTCGGCCCGCTCGTCGGCAAGGAGGTGCTTGAGTGCGGGGTCAAGATCGGCGGCTCCTTTGTCGGCCGCGACTCCGATGATGCAGTCGCCCGCCGGACTGAGATCAGGTGCGGTCGTCACCTCAAAGGTGGAGGGGTGGAGGGCCCTGACATTGGGGTGACCGCGACAGTGGATGACGTCCCGTGCCTTCATTATTAATAATCATGGAACTCCCATGCTATTGAATGTACATCACCGTTGTCTGTCCGCAGTGCGAGGACGAGACCGACCATGAGGTCCTCAAGGAGGCACCGGGCGACCTCCTGGTGCGTTGTACCGTCTGCGGAGCCACCTATCATGTCCCGGTCCCAAAGGAGCGGCTCATCAACGTAAAGGCGATCGTGAGCATGGAGGAAGAGTCGATAGTCGGGAGCGTCGAGCTCCTGGAGGATGATCTTGTCTCAGTCGGGAACACCCTGGTCGCGGAGTTTGGAGATGGAGAGGAGGTCGTCTCGGTCGAGGTCACCTCTATCGAGGTCGGCGACCGTCGGGTGAGACTGGCAAAGGCCTCTGAGATCCCAACGCTCTGGACGCGCGTGATCGAGGAGGTCGTCGTCAAGGCCTCGGTCCACCATGGGGCAAAGACGATCCCGCTGTACCAGCAGTGCGAGGGGGAGGAGCCCTTTGTGGTGGACGAGGTCTATACCTTCGGCGATGTCAGGTTCAGGATCAGTCATATCAAGATGCGCACCGGGCAGATGCTCAGGAAAGAGGGCTGGAAGACGGTTGCAAAAAAGATCAAGCGCATCTATGGGAATAAGATCTGAAGGTTCCCGGGTGACCGGGATTTTTTTCTTTTTTGATCTGGAGAACTCAGCATGAATCCCTAACTCACGCATACGGAATGAAGATTATCATGGGTCTCCGGAGCGTGAACCTCCTGGCGCGAAGATGAGGGGGGAAGGGGAGTAAGTCATGCTCATACAAGGAATGAGCGAAGGTTTCTACAGAACCCGAAAATCATAGATTTTCTCAGCTCTGTAGAATCGGGCATGAACTCGAGGTTCAAGCGTACGCGATGAAAATTCTTGTAGGTCTCCAGTGAGTGGATCCTTATTCCCTCTTCGGAGCAGGACACCACATAGGATCATCACTCCATTGCCGCTCCTGCCTATCCTCACCAGGAGGGCAGGCGGCACGTCCTGATCATCACGCCTCCCCAAACATCGGTGCCGGGGGCGTTGCCCCCGGACCCCCGGGACTACGATGAGGTCTGGAGGGCAGAATAGATGACCATGACGAGTGCGTTGCAGTCCACGACCTCTCGTGTTCGCGGGGGGGACGGGGGGGCACGCCCCCCTGTAGAGATAACTGTCCAGGGGGTTTCCCATGAAAATGATCCTGAAGATCATATCTCCTGGATCATAGAAGGGCTTGAATCCGCCATACACCTCCAGGACTGATATGCAGAGTGCAGATCCATCTCCTGCATGATCAACCCTCTTCCTTCCCGCCCCTATCGCCATCCCGGGGGTCAGGGGGCAGCGCCCCCGGCACGAGGGTATGGGAAGGGGTGATGATCGTGGGTGCCGCCCCCAATCGCAGAACCTTCACTGCCGTCTCACGCCGGGGGGTTGCACCCCCCGGAACCCCCCACGACGAAGATATGCAGGGGGCGGCGATGAAACCGGATCTTTCAGATCCCCAATCGCGAGGAGAAAGATCCTCTTAAACTCTGTAGCGCTGCTCAGAACGATTTTCATCGCGTACGCTTGAACCCCACCCTCATGCCTGATTCTACAGAACCATTTTCTCAGACTCCCTTCGGTCGTCAGCGAAGATCAAAGATCTCCTCGAACCTATCGTGTGGCAAGACCCACCATAAGAGATTCTACCGAGCCAAAAAAATATTTTCAATAGCTTGGACAAGAGAATGCGTGAGACGCTCTCATCTTTCTGCCAGGCGACCGGTCACCTATCATCGTACGCTCACTTCTCCTTCGTGAGTGAGCCATGTTTTGATCGCCGCTTCCAGCGCCTCGGCGTGCACCACCCCTTCAAACCGCTCTCTGACCTCGCCGTCCACCACGACCAGGAGCGTGGGGGTCACTTTCAGCCCGAAGGTCCTGATCTCTTCAGGACGACTGAGCGCATCGCGGGCCTCGATCTCGACCCCAAGGTGGGCCGTCACCTCACGGTTGATCGGTTCCTGCTCCATGCACCCCATGCACCCGTCCTGAAAATAGTAGAGCACCTGCACCGGCATGGGGGAAAAGAAGAGTGGCGGGTATAAATACCCACCGGATTTTACACCTTGGTGATCTGCAGGACCGTCATCTCTGCCTCTGCATAGTCAAAGTTGACGGTCATGCTCTCATTGTTCTTCTCGCTGATCGTCCCGAAACGGAGGTACGAGATGTCGTTCGCCGGGTCGGTGAAGACTGTCGGCTGATCAGTGATCGTCATCTGGATTGAGATGCGGTCGCCGACCTGGAGTTCTGTGAAGTTCAACCCCATCTTTTCTGTTCTCTCGGTATCAAACGTCTGGACAATGGGGAGGTCACGGATCGAGACCCGTTTGGTCTCGCGCTCGTGCATCCCGATCACTCCATCGTTCATGGCCTCTATCTCGGGTTGGAGAAGAGCAAACTTGCCCTGTCCGCCACCGAGGGCAACAGGCACTCCTTCAACATAGGAGGTGGCGTTCGCCCCACCTGTCAGAGAGAGCGGACCGGTCAGGAGGGCGATATCGCCCTGCTTCATAGTCTTCTCCATGACCTTCTGGCTGGTGGTGATGACCGGCTTGCCGTCATTGTCCAGGACTGTGTACTCGACCAGGACCGAGTCGCCAGGCCCGACGCTCCTGAAGGCGCTCATTGCCGGGACACCATAGGAGGCCACCATAAGGAAGGCAAATAGGACGCCGAAGACGACCATGCCGATCTGCGTCCAATTTCTCTCTTTAGATTTCTTCTCTTTTGGACTGCGCTTCGCAGATTTGGCAACCATTAAATATTCAATGGCGTGCTGGGTTCATAAATCACTATGGTCCGCGGCAGGAGAGCAAACAATATATATAACAATCACTAACTATTGGTTAGCACCACCAGAAGGGTGCAAGGAGAAGAGCGTAAATGGTACAGAGAAGAGGATTTTACCCATTCTGGAGAGATTTCGACGCGATGATGAACGAGATGCGGGGGGACATGGAGAGTCGCGTCCAGTCCCTCCTCACCGAGAGCGGCGCAGGAAAATACCTGCCAGTGGTCAGGGGAGAGGACATGCGGGTGGACGTCTGCGACCATGAGGGCGAGGTAATGGTCGTCGCCGATCTCCCTGGCGTCGAGAAGGGAAATATCTCCCTGCGGCTCATCAACCCCAGGCTCCTTGAGATCTCTGCGGTCCAGGCACAGGACCAGGAGACCGAAGAAGCAGGCTACTTCATGCGTGAGCGGTATTACGGGACGGTGCGGCGGGCCGTCGGGCTCCCGGTCGAGGTGAATGAGGAGGACGCGCATGCCACCTTCAAGAACGGCGTCCTCGAGGTTCACCTGAAGAAGACGGAGGAAGAGAAGGGGACCGCCATCCCCATCGAATAAATGGGGAGCCGCACCCCCTCCTCTTCATCCAAATCCGAAAACCTTTATCTATCACCGAACCCTTGATGTAGCCTTGGTAACAAGAGATGATAATGGAGAAAAAGCGGGTCAAGGACTACATGACCTATGACGTCGTCACCGTCAACGTCCACGAGACCGCCCGTGATGTCATCGAGTCTATCCAGAAGACACGACATGACGGATTTCCTGTTATCAACGACCAGAAGAAGGTGCTCGGATACATCTCGGCGAGGGATCTCCTTGCCGTGCACCCGGAGACACCGGTCGAGCGGATCATGAGCCGGCACCTCATCGTCGCCGACCCAGAGATGAGTGTCAATGATGCTGCACGGGTGATCTTCCGCTCCGGGATCCAGAAACTTCCAGTCGTGGACGAGGAGGACCGACTCATCGGGATCATCTCAAACGCTGACGTGATCAGGTCGCAGATCGAGCATGTCTCGCCTGAAAAGGTTTTCAACTTCATGGACACCCTCCGAAGGCTCCATAATATCGATCCAAGTCTGGAACGGGGATATGTCGCGATCGACGAACTCCTCCCCACCCAGCCAAAGATCTATGAGGACGAGCTGGAGGGACGGATGTACGAGATCAAAAAAGGGCTTGCAGAGCCTTTGATTGTCGTGAGACGCCCGGGACGGTTTATCCTTGTCGACGGCCACCACCGGGCGATCGCCGCCAAGCGCCTGGGGCACAAGACGCTTGACGCCTATATCATCAATGTCACCGAGAAGATCGAGCTCGGGATGGAGCGGACGGCGCAGGCGCAGAACCTCAAGACGCTCGACGACATCAAGGTTATGGACTATGCCCGCCACCCCCTCGTCGCCGTCACGCACCGACTGGTGAGGCAGAGTTAAGGGCCGGCCACCCTGATCTCTTTTTTAGTTCTGCTGAATCCCTATCCTGGAGTGCAAACAACTTTCCTTCCCCCCGATCAGGATCCCGAAGTATTAATGGGATCAAGCGTCAGCGAACCTGGAAAAGACGAGAGCCCCTGACGTGACCGGGAGGAGAAGGCGAGCACTGAGATGGGGCGCCCCCTCACTAAAAGGATTTTCGGCTCTGTAAAAATCCTCTGGATGTCTCTCTCTAGCGGGGGGCGTGCCGCCCCCCGAGCCCCCCGCCACACGATAGGTCGAGGACGGCAACACCCTCTTCAGGGAGTTTGAATATGCCTTCCTATCCCTATCTTCGTTCCGGGGGTCCGGGGGCAGAGCCCCCGGCCAAAGGGGTAGGAAGGCAGGTGACACACATTCTCCCTGCGATACGTGAGGGTTTCTACAAGGCCGATTTTTCGGATTTTTAAAATTATTTATGAAGCGAAATCACACCCCATGCATACGCGATGAAAATTTATCATCACTTTCTCTTTCTTTTTTCAAGACCGAGGAATTTTTTGAGACTGTATTCTATTCGACACCACCATCTATCCTCGTCGTGGGGGAGTGGGAAGGCGACATCAGTGAACATGAAGAGAATAGTGCCGTCCTTGGCATATCGTGATGCGGGGGGTCCGGGGGGCGGCACGCACCCCGCCAGAGTGATTCATTAAGAGGATTTCTACAGAGCCAAAAAAAAGCCCTACGACCCCTCGCACCTGAGGTCGTACTTCTCGTTAAGCACGTGTTCCTTGACCACCGAGCCGTCAGGGACGATCACCTCAGGCCAGAGCCTGGTCCCTGAGTGGATGGTAACGCCGTTCTGGAGTACCACCCGTGGGCCGATGACCGTGTCGTTCTCGACCGACCCATCGTCGCCGATGATGGTGTCATTGTCGATGATCGCCCCTGAGACCGTCGTCCGGTTCCCGATGACGACCTGGTTGTAGATCGAGGAGGAGAAGATCTTGGCATTGCTCTTGATGACGCAGTCCTCCCCGATGCTCGTGTATGGCCCGATGATGACATTGCTCTCGATGGTGGTCCCCCGGCCGATCGAGACCGGCCCGATGATCTGCGAGTTGGCGCCAAGCGAGATCGAACTCCCAAGCGAGACCGGGCCGAGGATCTTTGCCCCCTTAATATGAAGGTCGCCGGTGATGTTGGTCGTCTCGATCTCCTGGAGCTTCCAGCGCTCGGCCTGGCGGAGCGACCGCGGGCTTCCCACATCGGTCCAGTTCCCGCGGGCAAGCCATGCTTTGACCTTCCGTCCCTCCTGCAGGAGCGCAGGGAAGACATTGCGGGCAAAGTCGACCTTCTCCCCTGTAGGGATATAGTCAAAGATCTCGGGGTCGCAGACGTACATCCCGGTCGAGGCCAGGTTCGAGAAGATCTCGCCTGGCCCGGGTTTTTCCTTGAACCGCTTGATGTCATAGCCCACGTCGATCTCCGCGATCCCGTAGTCAGAGGGGTCGTCGATGGAGATGAGCCCGATGGTGGCGATCGCGTCGTTCTTAAGGTGCTCACGGTAGAACTCAAGGAGATTGAGGTCTGCCACATGGTCCCCCCCGACGACAAGGAAGGGCGAGCCGTCCAGGTACTCCTGGGCGTTCTTGACGCTCCCGGCCGTGCCGAGTTTGATCTCTTCGTGGACGTACGTGATCTCGGCACCGAAGAGCGAACCGTCGCCAAGGGCATTCTCGATGTCATTGCCCTTGTACCCGAGGGTGACGACCATCTCGGTGAAACCGAGGTCCGCGAGGTGTGTGACCAGATGGGTGATCGAGGGCCTATTCACAATCGGAATGCACGGTTTGGGACGCTCAAAGGTGAGCGGCCGCAGGCGGGTGCCCTCACCGCCGCACATGATGCAGACCTTCATACGGATAGTGTGGCGCGAAAAAGCATTTGAACCTTGGCCCATAAGACAAAGGCTATGCTCCGTGGGGGACAGTATCATCATATGAGAGAAGAGCCCTTCACCTGCACCTTCTGTGGCAAATGCTGCATGGGCTTCGGGCGCTACATCACCATCATCAAACGGACCGGACCACAGGAGTATCGGTGCCAGGAGACGATCACCAGGCAGGAGTTCACGGCCAAAGTCGAGGCCGAGTATCTCCCCTTCTTCGGGCGACCGTCGGTCCAGTGGTCCAGGCCGACGGCATGCCCGTTTCTCAGGGAGGACAGCGGGAGGTACATCTGCACGATCTACTCGTACCGTCCTGACTTCTGCAGGGACTATGTCTGTGCCAGGATGCGGGTGCTCAAGGATGGCGAGATCGCAGGTGAACTGAAGGGCAGGCGGACTCTCAAGACCGATGACAGGAGACTGCAGCGGGTCTGGGACGACGAGATCGGGCCGCTCTCTCTGCCTGACCCAGAGTGGGAGGTGGAGGCCGACCGGATCCTCTCAGGTGCCGGGTATGAGACGGTCTGGTACCGGCAGCAGGAGGACTGACCACGGGCGTCAGGGTCCTGGAGTTGAAAGGAGGACGCGTGCCCTGCCCTGACGGCAGGGACCGGTCCCTGGAACACTGCCGGTTCTGCGTCCACTCCAGGCGGTTCTGTCTGGACGACCGGTGGGTGCCCTCGCCGGCCCGCGCCTACTGCACGCTCCAGCAGGCGACCGACGAGGTCGACCTCGCCGGGGTGAGCGCGGTCGAGTGCGACGATGAGAGGAACGAAGGGTTTCGGAGTATCATGACGGTGATCAGTTAGCGTCGGGTCAATCGCCGTCGCGGGGGTGCGGCAGATCTCTCCGGTGTATGGGGGGGACGGATCTTCTTGCAAGGGCGAGAATTACGACTCTGGAGAATTAGTCATGAGACGAGAACGCGCCTCAAGCATATGGGATGAACACTTCTCGTCGCTTGATTTCACTTTTTCAAGACAGAAGAAGTGGTGGAGACCTCACTCACTCGCCGCAGCGGGTTCCGGGATGGCGAGAGGAGGGGGAAGACAGAACGCCGATCATGCTGAAGGCGTCTCTATAATCTACATATAATATTCAAAGAGATCTTGATGGTTCAAATTTTCATAAAAACCTGGAAAGATTATCGTCAGGACCATTTTCATGATAACCCCTCATAGATCGTAACTGGAGGGGCCTTCTGATCACATGCCTTCTCGCCTCAAAGTCACGCCTGGGGCACTCACCCCCTTGCGAAGTGGACCATCAAGGAGATTTCTACAGAGCCGGATCAAGAGACATGACAAGGGGATGACAGTCCCCAGCCCTGCACCATATGGCGGGGCGACCGGGATTACCGGTGAGAAGAGAAGACAGAAGAGAGATCATGAAATGAGGGACAACATTCCGGGCTCACGCCCCACGCAAGAGCACCGCACCGCACCCTGCGGCCAGAAGCCGTCATCATCCAGGCGGGCATGACTCGACCCCTCGCGCCTATCAATCAGTCCCGTCCCTTCAGATAGTCCCAGAGACTTCGCCTCTGGTAAGGAACGCCATGCGCCTCCTTGCAGTAGTCTGACTCGATGGTATGATGGACAAGCCTCAACTCGTCGCGCATATTCTGGACAAGTCCCTTCATCTCCTCGACATCTTTTCTGATTGTAACATATTCCTCAAATGTACGTTGCTTCTTGATCTCAATCTCTTTTCCGGACTCAAGGCTGGCAAAACCTGCCTCGATCAACTCAAGGATAGCCTCGTTCCGCCCGATCGATCCTTTTTTGGCATAGGAATCGATGGCGTCGAGGAGCTCCGGGTCAAGAGTGAAGGAACACCGCATCACCATAGGACATCACTCCACACACGAATATCTGGACGCAGTAATCACGGTTGGTCACGTTCCTTGTAAAGGTAACCCTCGCGCCCGCTCCCGAGAGCAAGGGCGGCGACTCGTCCCATATCAAGGTGCACCTCAAAGAGCGCGGCAAGACGGTCATAGGGATCGCACTCGTCCTCTGCCGGGCGGTACTCGATCCCTTTCCGGCCTGCCAGGTAGCCGACAAGGGTGTCGACCACCGCGGGGTCGGAGAAGAGCCCGTGCAGGTAGGTCCCGATGACCAGCCCGTCCCGGCTCACTGCCCCGTCCTCGCCAAAGGCCGGGACATCGCCACCCCGCTCGGTCGTGCCCATATGGATCTCATACCCGCTCACCTCGCCCATCTGCGAGAGTATGGGGGAAACATCGGCCGCCTGGCGACGCACCTGTCTGGTGGTCTTGGCATAGGCCGAGAAGGTGGTGGCCACGTCAAGGAGGCCGAGTCCCTCGGCCTCGCCGGGAGCGTCGCCCTCATACCCCTTGTCAAGAAGCCGGCGCCCCAGCATCTGGAAACCCCCGCAGACCCCGATGATCGGTATCCCCGCGGCACGGACCCGACAGATCTCGTCGGCGGTGCCAGAGGTCCGCACCACTTCGAGGTCGTCGATGGTGTTCTTCGTGCCAGGGAGGATGACGGCGTCGTAGCCCGCCAGGCTCTTGCCAGGATTGACATAAGTGACCGACGCCCGCCGCTCCAGGAGTTCGAAGTCGGTGAAGTTGGCGATGTGGGGAAGCCTGAGAACCGCGATCCTGACCCCTCCTTCCCGTGTCTGTTTGTCCGCGATGGAGAGGGAGTCTTCTGAGGGGAGCCCTGTCTCGGCATAGGGGAGGACCCCGAGGACCGGGACGCCGCAGATCTCCTCAAGGGTGTCGACGCCGTCGGCAAAGAGGGCGGGATCCCCCCTGAACTTGTTGACGATGATCCCGGCGACCAGGGGTTTGATGTCCTCTGGGAGAAGAGCGATCGTCCCGTAGGCCTGGGCAAAGACCCCACCCCGCTCGATGTCGGCGACAAGGAGGATGGGCAGGTTGAGGGCGCGGGCAAGTCTGATATTGGCGATGTCGCGGTCATAGAGGTTGAGTTCGGCGGCACCCCCCGCACCCTCGACGACGACGGTCCCGTGCTCTTCTTCGAGGCGGGTGAAGGCCTTCACTGCAGTCGCGAGGAGGGCGTCGGTCTCCTGATAATATCTGCCGATCCTGACGTCTTTGTAGGGCCGACCCATGAGCACGACCTGGGAGACCTGATCGCCTTTCGGTTTGAGAAGGACCGGGTTCATCTCGGCCGTGGGTTCGATGCCGGCGGCCCTTGCCTGCACCGCCTGGGCGATCCCAATCTCGGCCCCGTCGACGGTCACCCAGGAGTTGAGGCTCATGTTCTGTGACTTGAAGGGGGCGTTTCCGATGCCCCGGTTTTTCAGGGCCCGGCAGATCCCGGCGACGATCGTGCTCTTGCCGACATGGGAGGCGGTCCCGAGGACCATCAGTGACATCGTCATTGATCTTGATCGCCTGAAGGGATATGTGGTGCGGTGGGGGGGCATCGTTCGTAGAATCCAGGATCAGAATACTCCTTCTGGCTCTGGAGAATCTGGCATGAACCTCTGGCTCACGCATACGCGATGCACATCCTGCCTCTCTTCGTTACGAGAGGAAGAGAGGGACAGGAAGGCAGAGGCCCGGTCATTCAGGAGATGTATTCGCAATCTGCATATCGGTCCAGAAGGGGTTTGGTGGATTCAAACCATTGTGGAAACCCAGAGAGGCGATTTTCAGGATCATGTTCATGGTAACCCCTCAGTTATCGGTAGTGCCCCATGAAACGACTGATACTACACGCCGCTCTTTTGAATCGGGTATGAACCCCGTCTCAAGCATATACCATGACCATTGGACTCTGTTGAATTGCTCATGAACCCCTGGGTTCAAGCATACGGGATGAAAATATCTCGTCACTCGCTCTCTCCCTTTTCAAGAGAGGAGAATCAGTGGGGATCGTGTTCAATTCGCCGCCCCCACCTATCTTCAGTCCGTGGGGGGTCCGGGGGGTGAAACCCCCCGGCGCGAGATGGCAGGGAAATCTCGACGATGGGCGCGGCCGACCCATCAGAAGAATTTTTTTATCCTCTGCGTATTGGCTCCAACGTGATATGAAGAGGTCAAACTCTCATACTAACTTGAAATGAGGATCTTCTGGATTATAGAAGGGTTTGAATCCGCCATACACCTCCGGGACTGATACGCAGAGTGCAGATCCATCTCCTGCATGATCAGCCCTCTTCCTTCCCGCCCCTATCGCCATCCCAGGGGTCAGGGGGCGGCGATGAAACCAGATCTTCCAGATCCCCAATCGCGAGGAGAAAGATCCTCTTAAACTCTGTAGCGCTGCTCAGAACGATTTTCAACCGCGTATGCTTGAACCCCACCCTCATGCCCGATTCTACAGAGCCCCTCTGAATGGCATTTACAGGACCGAGTGGTTTCTTTTGCATTCCTCTCTGCAATGATGCGTGTTTCACGCTCCTCGTCTCTGCCTCCCCCCTTCTCCCTGCATTTTCACCGGACCCCTGTCATTAGCCATACAAAGATCCCTTTTCCCTCTGAGACATGGCCTCTCACCATGAAATGATGAAGATCGGTCCTGTTCTGATCCTCAAGACACATATCTGGCAGGATGGAAGTGATATTCATGCCAAGAAATATATAACGAGAACTTGAAGGTATAACCAATGAACGGTGGTATATGTCCAAAATGTGGACTACCCAAAGAACTGTGTATCTGTGAGGAGGTAGCGAAGGAACAACAGAGGATTCAGGTAAAGATCAATAGACGCCGGTACGGGAAAGAAGTCACCGTCATCGAAGGGCTTGACCCGTACGACATCGACCTGAATGACCTCACCAAGTTCCTGAAGGCAAAACTCGCCTGCGGTGGAACTGTCAAAGATACGTCTATCGAACTCCAGGGCAACCATAAAGAAAGGGTCAAGGACTTGCTCGCGCAAAAGGGGTACAAATTGGAGCAGATCAATTGATCCCTTGACTCCTACTTATCGATCATATTTTTTCCATTATATGTCCGCCGGGGAGATCACAGGCCGGGCGCGCCGCCTGATGAAACCCCGATGACCAACTCTTTCTCTGTTCCTGGTTCTGCAAAAACTCTCTGCCCATTCCCGACGTACACGTGACTCATCCACCTTGGAGGTCTGTATGATGACTTCTCCTCACCTGGATCCTCCATACCTGATATACGGAATACAGAAACTCTCTCAGAGCATATCCCAAAACTCTCCAGGGTTGAAGATCTCCTCGAACTGAAGTGCTTCCTTCCAGAAATTCTAAACGCTATCCTCGACCGGGAGGCGTGCCGCCCTCCGGACCCCCCGCCGATGAAGATTGTGGAGGATTGCATCCCGTCGTCACGATCTTTTCTCTGCCTTCCCGTCCCTATCGCCATCCAGGGGGTCCGGGGGCAGAGCCCCCGGCAGGAGCGAGGGGAAAGGCGACGAATGCATGGGTGCGCGATGAAAAACCTGGGATCTCTTCATTGTCATCCATCGCTCTTCATCGATGAGAATGAGGGCTGGAGAGTTTTGGGATGACCTCTCAGAATGATCGCTCGCCCTCAGCGTAGCACCTTCATCGTCGTCTTGCGCCGGGGGGTGCACCCCGGACCCCCACGGAAAGAGTAGAGGCGGTGGCGGCAATGAGGCGGCGGTCTGAAGGGGTGGGCACGGATCCACACCCCCTGGAGACCCACGATCATGTTCAATCGCGTCTGGGTGAGCCTCAGGGTCATGCTCCATTCCAGTTTCAGTTCAAAATTCAGAGGGTTTTGGGACATGCTCATGGTAAATCTTCACGATAACTCCCTGGGGGTCGGGGCGAGCCGTGCTCCCCTGAAGAGAGGAGAGGGGAAGGTTGATGATCGTCAGGATCATTTTCATGGTAGACCTTGATGGACCTGTCAGAGTAGCCTTCTGATCACGTGCCTTCCCACTTCGGTCGCACCTGGGGTCAACGCCCCCCCGCCCTGGCAAGAAAAGAAGGGAAGGCGGGTGACACACATTCCTGCCGTCCCCCATCCCCCCTGGAAAATAAGGAAGATGACAGTAATCCCTTCTTCTGGATTATCAAAGATGTCTTCCCGCCCCCATCGCCATGATGGTGGGGAAAGGAGCGAGGGGTGCAACCCCCGCCAGACTCCAGGACAAAAAAAGGATCCCGCCTCTCAGATCGCAAACCTGAAGAGCAGCCAGGCGATGAGGAGCATCAATGCCGAGAACTTAAGCCCTGCAGTCGCCCGCCCCTCGCCCATCTGGCCCGCGACCAACCCGGAGAAGAACCCCATGATCATCGCGGAATGGGAGAAGAGACGTTTGTACAGGTCCATATCGACACTCCCGATGAACTGGCTCCCTGCACCGGACTCCGCCGCCTGCGCCCCGGCGTCGGCCATGGTGGAAAGGAAAGTCGACTCCAGGATCGCGATCACGAAGAGGAAGACGAAGAAGGCGGCAACGATGATCACCTCGTAGATGAGCATGTTGCTCCCCCGTTCATTCTTGAGGTTGATGAACTCGTAACTGTCCCTTGCGGCAGCCCGCAACACCTCAGAGACTGAACCACCGGCGGTGCTCGCCTTTGCGATGAGGTCGACTGAACGTTCGGCGAGGGGGGTGCCGATCCGTTTCCCGAAACTGGTGATCGCCTCGACGAACGGCACATTCCAGGACATATCGATGTCGAGTTTCCTGATGTACGGCGTGAGCATCCCATACTCACCTTCGGCAACGATATGAATTGCATTGGGGAGGGTCATCCCCGAGTCGTTCATCCCTGCGACATCCCTGAAGAAGTTCGGAAGGGCCTCTTCAAGACTCTTCTCCCGTCGCCCCTCCTTGAAATCAAGGACCGCAAGCGGGACCACAGGAATGAGGATCGAGAAGACGATGACATCGTCGACAAGCGTGGTACTGAAAAGGGCCTGAAACCCGTAATTTACCACGATCAGAGAGACCCCCACGATAAAGAAGAGGAACGAGACCGGGACCGTGGCGATGAGACTGTTGGTCGGGGTCTCGGTGAGCACCTGGATAGGATGCTTGACCAGGCGGCCGAGCCCCACCTCCATCTTGCGCTGGTGCTCGATCTTGCTGAAGATGTCCTGCTCCTGATGCTCGTAGCGGTCGAGGTCGGTCACCTCGACCGGCGCCGCACCAGTCCCGTCACGATTGAGGAAGTCGTCAAAAAGCGCCTTGAATCCCATCTCTCACACCTCCGGGGTCATCGCACTGATCAATATGAGGAACATCATGCTCCCGAAGGGGACAATCAGGTAGATGATGATCATCAGAAAGATCGGGTTCGATTCGCCGCCCATAATAGACATAATCGACTGGAGAATGATCAGGAACAGCGTCCCTGCCACCATCGCCGTCACATATGACTCAGCGATCAGCCCCAGGGTTTCAAGAAATGTCTTCTGCTGCCGTTGATTCTCGTTGCTGTACTGGACCGCCTTGTTCCTGAAATAGTCGGTGAGGTTCGCCCCTGAGGAGATGGTCGCCATCGCACCCTGGAGAAACTCCTTCATCCTCGGACTCGGGGTGAAGGTCGAGGCGATCCGCATCGCCTCGATGAGGTCCTTGCCGAACATATCGATCTCGCGCGAGATGTAGCGCGCCTCGACCGCAGTCTCACCATAGATCCGGCTCTGCCCGAGAAGCCTGAAGATCTCGGCCGGCGTGATCCCGGCCGTCGACATGGCGGTCACATAGTTGATCGCATAGGGAAGGGTGGCGTCGATATTCCGCCGCCTGTTCCCTGCGGCCACCTTGGGGTACATGAGGAAGGAAAAGTAGGTGATGCCGCCAAAGATCAGCAACGAGAGGATGATCGCCAGAGTCGTCCCGATGAGGAGACGATACTCAGAGAAACCGATGAAGAAACTGGGCAGCGCCCCCTTGTAGGTGATCATCGAGGGGATGTTGAAGAGATAGGTGAACCCCCCGATCAGCAGGGCCATGGTCAACCCGACACAGATCGAAGCGACATAGGCCGTGGCAAGATAGGCCTCGAAGGGAGTCTTCATCCGCGCCTGCACCAGGTCGCTTCTCAGCTCAACAAACTCGTCTCTCTTTCCCTTCGCCTGCTGTCCCAGCAGGTTGAAACTGAACCGTTCAAAGCCATTCATTCGCCATCACCGTTCCCATAGAGATCCTTCCTGACCGCTCCGATCACCGTGTCTGCGTCACGGAAGTAGGAGATGAGCATCTTGGACACGTCCTGATAGTGCCTGATGTTCTTGACCCGCATCCATTCAAGGATCTCCTGGCGCCTCTTGAGTTCCTCGCGCATCCTGGCCTCGCTCCAGCCTTTCGCCTCGATGATCGACTCAAGGATGTACGACTTGCCAGAGTAGCGGATCTCGTCGGTGGCCTGGTTCCAGGAGAAGACCTCGTTGGTGATCAATTCGTTGGTCCTGGGGTCGATGTCCAGGATCTCGATGATCTGTTTGTTCCTCCTGATCCGCTGCCCGCCGATCCTGGCCTGCACCTGGATACACACCACGTCAAGGGCGTTGAGCATGTTCCTGGGCACGTCCAGCGGCGGGTTTTCGAGACGGTGGACCACACTGGCGACCGAGTCGGCGTGCATCGTGGCATAAGTCACGTGACCGGTGGACATCGCCTGGAAGAGGGTCTGGGCCTCCGCACCCCTGACCTCACCCACACACATGTACTCGGGCCGCTGTCGCAGGGCCGCACGGAGGAGTTCATACATGTCGATCGAGCCCTTGCCTTCGGTGTCGAAAGACTCCCTGGTCACCGAGGGGATCCAGTTGGAGTGCGGGAGTTTCAATTCCCTGGTATCTTCAAGGGAGACGATCTTGGCCTGCGGCGGGATGAAGAGCGAGATGGCGTTGAGGGCGGTGGTCTTCCCAGAAGCCGTCCCGCCTGCAAAGATCGCCGACTTCCCGGCCTCGACCGCCAGCCAGAGGAAGGCGACCGAGAGGGGAGAGAAGGTCCCCCACCCTATGAGGTCGGTCGGGGTGATCGGTTCGTCCTTGAACTTCCTGATAGTGAAGGTCGAGCCGTGGGCGGTCACTTCTTTGCCCAATGTCATCTGGATACGGGAACCGTCCGACATCGTGGCGTCAAGGATCGGGTCGGCGATGGAGATGTACTTCCCGGCCCGCTGCGCGAGTTTGGTGACGAACGAGTCGAGTTCAACGGCGTCGGTGTACATCCGGTTCGTCTTGATCGACTCATACCCTGAATGGAAGATGAAGATCGGGTTGTCGAGACCGTCACAGGAGATGTCCTCGATATAGGTGTCGTACATGATCGCGTCGATCAGTCCGTCCCCGAGGAAGTCGCGCTCGATGGTATAGTAGATCTTCTCCCTGGAGAGGGGCGTGAGCGTGATCCCGAAGTCGGTGAGGATCTCATCGGAGAGGTCACGCAGGATCTTGCGCGCCCCTTCCCTCGTGAGGTCCTTGGTGCTGATGTCAAGTCTCTCAAAGAGGCGTTCCTTGATCTCGGCGAGGAGTTCGGTCTCCGCGGCGGTCAGTTCCGGTTCGAGGACGTCGTAACTGTACTCATGGGAGGCGTTGTCATAGGAAATGCGCACGAAGGCGTAGGGTTCGTTGACCGGATAGAGTTCAACCTCCTCGACATCAGGGGGCGGGGTGAAGGTGAGGTCGACGAGCGGGCCGTGAACTTCGGGATCGTATTCTTCAATTTTAGATTTATGCTGGGTCTTGCTGCCTATGGACTCAATTTTACTGAGGAATCCCAGGGGCGTCTGTTTTTTCTTGGCCGCCACCACGGCCCTTGCCTCTTCGGTGATGGCAGGGACAGACTCGGCCCAGAGTTGATCGATCTCAGGGGGCAGGGTGTTCACGCCAAGGGCGTCGTGGTGTGTCGAGCGTTTGATATTGAACTCCTCGACGTCGAAGGTCGCGGCCTTCGGCAGGATCAGTTCTGAATAAAACCCGAGATCTCCAACGTCGGTGACGCAGGCCTCTGAATCATCGCCCTCCCCGGCGCCGGAGGACCATCTGGTTGCCCTGGAGGGGGCATGGGGTTCAGGTACAGGAGAAGAGAGAGGGACGTCTTCTGGAAGTGCGTCTTCAGGAAGTACATCGTCTTCTGAAGGTCCTTCTTCAGGAGGGACGTCTTCAAGAGAGAATTCCTCAAGAGGCAGGTCGCCCAGGGACACGACCTCAGAGGACGCACGCGGGGAAGAGGGCTCGTCCTCCACGGGCTCGTGGGAGCCATCCTCTTTACGAGCATCAAAGATGGCGTCGACTGCGGACTTCAGTTCCATAAGGTCCTGGTCATCAAATCCTGTCGATTGAGATCCTTCCCGTACTGGAGAAGGAGAGGCCTCGGGCGTCCTGATCTTTTCAGCAGGTTCCCCTGTGTCCACCGGTTTCGACGGTCCGTCTCCCCCGCCGCCATAGGTGCGAGGGTCCCTGATCAGGGCTTCAAGGTCGAGAGTTTCTTTCCCACCCACCAGGGATCTGAGATTGCCTGATTCATCTGTCGGTTCTGGTTCAGAAGAGCACTCCTCCCATTCGTTCTTTTTGGCAGGGCCCTTCATCTTCTCAAGGATATCATGAAGACGATTGTGAGGTTTCTTTCTCTCAGACATCTGTCACACCATCCATCTCAATGACAAGTTCACTCCGTTCGCCTTTGAAGTCCACCATGAATGTGGCGACCTCGTCTGCGCTGTCGACGAGCAGGATGTCATATTTGCCGTTGAAGAGTCTGAACGACACCCGGCCATCGCCGGTTGTCGTATCACTCGCAAGGACGTGCCTGCCCCTCCGCACTGATACTCTGACACCTTCCTGGGGTGTCTCGTTGTTGATGATTACAAGGGCGAGAATTCCGGGTATCCGTCGCACCCCCCCGATCTCAGGGAGATCGGAGGAAAAATTGTGGGGAAAATAACTATTATGAAAGACCCGGCACCGTGCGATGATCAGGTCCGCCACCCGCCGGTCAGTGGCATAGAGGTCATAGTCATCAGATTCCCGGATCTTCAAGACCGCCGGATCACCGTACAGTCCACCGATCTCGTCAAAATAGATCGCCCCCGAGGGCTCTCCGCCGGAAAATAAAATTGTTGAGTTTCTTTTCCCGTCAATGAGAATACCAAGCGCTCCGGCCTCACCCGCTGCCTGTGCAGTCATCTCATGATAAGGAAATGACCCGAGATAGCGTGACCGACCAAGAACCTCATTGATAATATCCATTATGTCCATTCTTCATCTCCCTGGCCCTCTCGCGAAGGTGTCAAGCCAGAGACCATCTGATAATTGGGGGCAAAACATGAATGCAGGAGAGAAACGACTCTCCCCGGCCCACCCCATCAGCGACTGCCACCAAAGAGGGTATGTGCAAGTCTGTCAACAAAGTCCTGTTTTCTCTCCTCGGTCTCCTCCTCATAGGTCACGCCTGCCATCTCCGCAGCAATTCTCCGAAATGCCCGTGATGCCTCCGAAGAAGGATATTTCAAAACAATGGGGGTCTTGTACGCCGCAGATCTCCTGACATTGGAATCTTCAGGGATCATGTCGACGACCCGTACGCCCAGGACATCTTCGACAGAATGTCTCCTGATCTCGGTGTTCTCCATCCCTGACCTGTTGATGATGGCGCCATAGACCGTCCCTCCCACCATCTCGGTGAGGATCTTTGTCTTCAATGCGTCGGCCATCGAGGAGAGTTCTGGATTGACGACAAGGATGACTTCGTCTGATATCGCGAGGGCGACGACCCCGTCCTTGCTGATGCCGGCGGCAGCATCGACAAGGAGATAGTCACACCGGTCCACCAGGGACCGCATGACATCCCGGAGACGGTCGGGATCGGCGTTCTGGAAACCCTGGAGAGAGATCCCGCTCGGCACCACCTTGACACCGTTCGGTCCTTCGTAAATTGCGTCGTCGATCTTTGCCTGCCCGGCAAGGACCTCGTGGAGGGTAACCGGAGCTTCCTCAAGCCCGAGCACAAGGCCCAGGTTCGCCATCCCAATGTCAGCATCGAGGATGTAGGTCTCTTTGCCAAGCCTGGCGAGGGAAGCACCGAGGTTCACGGTGACCGTTGTCTTCCCGGTTCCCCCTTTCCCGGATGCGATCGTGAATGCCCTGATCAATACGACACCTTCTACTCCAATGATTGTGGAAGATGCTACTTAAAGATTATGATATTGGGTGGGAGGCATAGAGCAGTTTAAACACTCATTTAACCATCCACAATAGATAAAAATAAATGAAGCCCTTATCGGGACTCTTTTTCTTTTCTTGCGATGAGATGATCCATATTCATCTCTTTAAGGAGCACAGAAGCATCTTTCTGAAAATCTTCCTGAAGATGTCTGAGCGATTCCACTGCAGCAGGATTCAGAACCTGCTTTTTCTGATCACTTGATGAAGGCAAGGGGGATTGATCCGGCCGCGAGGGGGCGGCGGTCTTCTCGACCGTACGCACGGTCCGCACCCTGGCCCCGGACGTCTTCCCCTTCACCCGTACCGGCCTGACCGTCGTGCTCGCTCCCCTGACATCAGAGGGCACTTCGGTCTTCCATGCGGCATTGGAAGGGATAAGTGTGTCCATGTCCGAGATCGAACACGGAAAGAACTCTCCCTGCACCATCAGGTCTCCCGCGCGTATCTTCTGAAGAGCCCGGACACCGGACAGCCCCCCGTACTCGGCACAGACCGGTGCTCCACCCCTGAACAGGACCGTGCCTCCCGACCGGCCGGCAGAGAAGACCAGTGCCCCGGTAAATGACCTCTTCTGACAGGCGGTGACGATCTCAGCAAGAGGAAGGAGACGGGTGCCCGCAGACCTCCAGGCAGGTGGCAGGTGCGTACCTATCCCCTCCAACTGAGACTCTTGAGGGCGATCCTGACCAGGCCCAGGTTTGCGTTCGCCTTTGTTAAGACACAGACCGAGAGATCCCCTACAGGAGCGATGATCAACTTCCCGCCAGGCGTCTCAAGGATGATCTGGTCGAGCGCACCCATCTCCATATCGCCTGCAATCCGTGAACTCGCCCTGAGGAGGTCCTCTGAGATCGCAGCCACGCGTTCAAAATCTGCCGCACCGACAGAGTGGACGGCAAACCCTTCATAGAACGCGGACACCGCCTTCACTCCTGGTTGGGAGAGGACGAGGTTGAGGGCCTCCCTGTCAAGTTCAGGGATGGCACCCTCGCCCGGATCTGCATCAGGGGGATGTTCCTCCCCTGTACCAGGTTCTGTCGTCTCTTCTTCACCAATGACATATCCTCCCTCCTCGCACCATGCCAGGGCCAGCGCATATTCGTCAGGGCCATATCGGCTGAGTTCGGAAGAGAGCGATGGCTCAGCAGAAAGATACTCCAGGGCCGCACCCCCTCTCAGGGCCCTGTCGTCATCCTGATACCCGGCCGCCACCGGATTTCCCTCGTCAGAGAGGATAAAACCTTCCCCGTTCTCAGAGCGGAGGCGCACGACCGCCTGGAAGGCGCTGGTGAAAGGGAGCACCTCCTCCAGCGGGGCCGTCATGCTGCCAAAGCTCTGTCCATCAGGCAGTGTCATAACTCACAGTGCTGCAGTGATCCGGTCTCTGTTCTTCTTCAATTCGTATCTGATCCTGCCGATATTGGAACCGTCGTTCGCGACGATCGCGATCAACTCGTCTTCTGAGAGAGGCGAGAGGAGGATCGGGCCGTTCTGTAATTCCACAAGCATCTGGTTCAGTTCGCCCTTGCCAAGTTCGGCACCCATCGCCTCAGAGGTCCCCATCCCGGTCGAGGCCATGGCGCCAAGTGCGTCGGTATCGATCTCGCCAGAGACGGCGTCCTCGATCACGAACCCATCTCTGCCGATGACGACCGCGGCAGTTACACCGTCCAGTCTAAGAAATTCCATCAGAATCTGTTTAAGGATTTCCATAATTCAGTTCACCTCAGTAACGTCGAGCACCTCACACCCGGTGCCCGTACGCCTGACCACCTCGATGCGCATCGGCATCCTGCCGATGGCGTGAGTTGCACATGAGATGCATGGATCATAGGCACGGATGACCATTTCGATTTTGTTCGATCCATCTTCAGTCAGTTCTCCATCTTTTATGACCTTCCGGGCAACATCTTCGACGCCACGGTCCATGGCATAGTTGTTCTGACAGGTGGCCACAATCAGGTTGCATTTCTCGATCATGCCGTCGGCATTGACCGAATAGTCATGGACCAGGGTGCCGCGCGGGGCTTCGATGATCCCGACGCCCCGGTTGGCGGCGACGCCAGTGACCGGCGTCCTGACCTCGGTCCCGGTGATGCCAGGGTCTTCGAGGAGGGCGACCGCCTGTTCGCAGGCAGAGAGGAACTCGATGTATCTCGCAATATTGTAGGCAAGCGGGGCCTGGACCACCCGACCAAAGGTACCCCTGTACTCCTTGAGGGCGGCATCGGCCTCAGGCGTGCCCATCGATTCGGCGACATTCAGTCTGGCAAGCGGACCGACCCGGTAGGCGCCGCCGCCGGCAAGACGGCAGAACTTGAGGTACGACCAGTCCTCTGAGTACTCCTCGATATGGTCCAGGTAGTCGGCACCGGTAAAGGACCCGGTCTCCTGGCCGTCAGGACCGAGGATCTTCACCTCACCCCCGCTGACCGCATGGACGCCGTTCTGTGCCATGCCCATAAACGAGGTCTCGACCGTACCAAAGGAAGTGTCGATCCCGTCCATCAACCCACGAGCGGTCTCCCATCCTTCTCTGGCGATGGCAAGCCCGTCCTGTGCCGAGGCAAGGAGGGTCTGGCGGTGCTCCTCAGAGAGGGGGATGGACATCCCGCCAGGGATGGCATTGCTCGGGTGGATCGGTTTGCCGCCGACGGCCTCGGTGATCCGCTGCCCGAGTTTTCTCACCTCGATCGCCTTTTTTGCGATCTCGGGCGAGTGCCTGGCAAGGCCGATGACATTGCGTTCAGCCGCAGGGGCGTCGCCGAGGAGGAAGTCGGGAGCGGCGAGCATGAAGAAATGGAGCGCATGCGAGTGGATGAACTGCCCTGCCAGCAGGAGTTCACGCAGCTTCCTCCCTGTCGGCGGGGGCGCCGCCCCAAAGATCTGGTCGCAGGCCGCGGCCGCGGCCAGGTGGTGAGAGGTCGGGCAGATCCCGCAGATCCTGGGAGTGATCCTGGGGGCCTCCTCGACCGCGGCGCCGAGGAGGAACTTCTCAAACCCGCGGAGTTCGACCACGTTGAAGTGGGCGTCGGCGACCTCGCCGGCCTCGTCGAGTTCGATCCGCACCTGGGCATGCCCCTCGATCCTGGTCACCGGCGAGATGGTCAGCCGCGTCATTGTGCACCCCCCTTCACGATGTCACGGATCTTGGAGATGTCCTTGTCCTCCATCACCAGGCTTCCGATGGTGAAGGGGTACATCGTATGGGCGACATCGTAGACCTGCTTCTCGACCTCCTTCTCAGGCAGGTCGGTGAGGTCGGCGATCCGCCTGACCATCATATTGTAGATGTCGCGGCAGGGTTCGCGCAGGATGTCCAGGGATGGGCCATTGCACCCGTGGCAGGGGACATTGTTGCGCGGGCACGAGGCTCCGCACCGCCCGAAGGTGACCGGACCAAGGCAGAGGTAGCCCTGGCCAAGCAGACAGGTTTCAGGGTCGGGGACGCCTTCGTAGCGGCGCTTGAGGTGCCAGTCCTTGATCTCGCCCATCTTCCGGTTGCACTCAGAGCAGACCGACTTCTTCGAGAGTTCGGTCTTGTCTCCAGCAACAAGGGCAGGGAGGACAGTCTTGAGGAACTGTTCCTTTGGCGGACACCCGGTGATATAATAATCCACTTTCACGAGGTCGCCGACGGCAAAGGCACGGTACAGGAAGGAGGGGACATCGGTGGGGACGACATTGTCGGGGGCCGCACTCTCCACCTCCTGGTAGACATATTTGAAGAGGTCTTCCTGCTTCCCGAGCATCGAGAGGCCAGAGACCCCGCCGTAGCAGGCGCAGGTGCCAAAGGCGATGAGAGTCTTTGAGCGTTTTCTGAGAAGTTTCAACCGCTCCTCATTCTCCTCGTTCCTCACCGCACCGGTGACGAAGGCGATGTCGATCCCTTCGGGGGGTTCTTTGGCATCCATGATCACCGGGGAATAGACGATCTCGGCCTGGGCGACGAGGTCGAGGAGGGCCTCGTGGAGGTCGAGGACCGAGATGGTGCAGCCAGAACACCCAGCCAGTTCTTCGATTGCAATCTTTACGCTCATGGCAATCACTTCAGGATCAATTTCTTCAGGCAGGCGTTCGGCCCGGTATGCACGATCTCGAGTTTTGCACGCCGGCCGGTGATCTCCTCGATCGCCCCGACGACATACCCGTACAGGGTCTGGCAGAGGGGGCCGCCCTGGTCCATGCCATTGTAGCGGAGGGTCTGGCGGACGATGCAGTCGTGAAAGACCAGGAAGATGAAGGTCTCCCCGTTCTCGGTGACCACATAGTTCTCCTTGTCCTCTGGTTTCCAGAGTTCGAAGGTGTACTGGCCGTGGAGAATGTACGAGAGTTCGCGGAGCGCCTCCTCGACGTCGTCGATCTTCCTGAAGTACTTCGCGGTCTCGTGACCGAATTTCTTGCCGGCCCTGAAGGTGACGGCATTCGCGCCCCTCCCGGCGATCTCCTGGAGCGACCTGATGATCAGGCCGTTCATCCTCATGGTACCCTGGAGGGTCGGTTCAAGCTCTTTTGCTGAGGGGGTACACGAGATGGGGACGTCTTCGGCCCTGAAGACGGACCCTGTCTTAAATTGCTTGTTTATCTCATCAACACTCTCGGTCATCAGATCACCCGGTTGAGCATCTCGCAGACGCGTAGGTCGATATAATGCCGCTTTGAAGGATAGACGCCGCGATGTTCCAGCGCCTGGGCCGGGCAGATCTCATGACACGACAGGCATCCCATGCAGTTTTCTGGACGGACAGGAACACTGACACCGTCCTGGAGTTCATAGACCCGCATAGGACAGTCTTTTACACAGAGGCCGCAGCCATTGCAGGCTGCTGAGTCAACTGATATCTCTATCACACACACCACCAAACATAATTGTAGGACGATACAATTTTCAGACCCCACCGTATTAAAACCTATTGAAAATCGTTAGGGTTAAAAACGGTGCCAATAATAAGAATAAAGCACCATGATTCTTTCCCTCCTCGTTGCCTCGGCCGCGGTGGTGATTACCCTGCTCTATGCATCGGTCCTCGACCACCGCGAACGGCGGGTACCCTTCAAGACCTGGTACCCGATGCTCGCCGTCGCGTTCCCGTCGGTACTCTTTTTTTACGCCGGCCTGATCCTTGGCGGGGACCTGAGAATAGCGATCTACTTCGCCGCGCTCTCCCTGGTATTTTCTGTCGTCTTCTATACCTTCGGGAGTCTTCATCTCTTCGGCGGCGCCGATGCATGGGCCCTGATCTTTCTTTCAGCCTGCATCCCGGCCTTCCCACTTGACCCGCTCTTCGGGATCCCGCCGCTTGGATTCTTCCCCTTCACGGTCCTCACCAATGCCCTGATCCTCAACCTTGCCGCACCGGTGCTCCTCTTTCTCAAGAATGTCGTCAACCGGGATTTCGCCCCATTCCCGTACATGTTCCTTGGCTATCCAGCAGACGGGCCCCGGATCAGGGACCACTACGGGTTTGTGATGGAAGAGATCGAGGAGGCGAACGACGGCACCCTCACCCGCCGGTTCCTGCGGATCAGGGACTCGTTGCGCCGGACGGTCAAAGGGGGCGAGCGGCGGATGTACACCAAAGACCTGCGTGAACACCCGGATAAATACCGAAAAGAACTCTCCCTGTACTCGCGGGCCGGCACGGTCTGGATCAGTTATGCCGTCCCCTTCATCATCCCGATCACCGCAGGGTTTCTCACCGCGCTGTTTATTGGCGACCTCCTCTATATGATCATGATGATCCTTATAGGGGCCTAATACAGATGGAACTGAATTATACCAACGGACTGGTCCCGGTCATTGTGCAGGAGGCGACAAGCCGCGAGGTGCTGATGCTCGCCTATGCCAACGACGAGGCGGTGCACCTCACCCTGGAGACAGGGTGTGCTCACTACTGGTCACGCAGCCGGGACAGACTCTGGAAAAAAGGGGAAGAGAGCGGGAATGTCCAGCAGGTCCTGGAGGTGCGGGTCGACTGCGACGCCGACACCCTCCTCTACCTTGTCGAGCAGACGGGAGCCGCCTGCCATACCGGACATTATTCCTGTTTCTATCGACGTATCGACGGGGAAGAGATCAGTGCACCCGTCTTTGATCCAGCAGAAGTATATGCTAATAAGGAATAAAGACACGTAAACTATGGTGAATTTTTTATGAAAATAGTACCTGATACCAGTGTCGTCATTGACGGACGCATCACCTCCCTGATAAAAGCCGGAGAATATACGGGTGCGACAATAATTATCCCCGAGGCAGTCGTCGCAGAACTCGAGGCTCAGGCCAACCAGGGGCGTGAAATAGGCTTTTCTGGACTGAACGAACTTCAAGCGCTCTCCAAAATGGCTGCAGACGAGACGATCGAACTGCGGTATGTGGGCGAGCGCCCCAATCTCAACCAGGTCAAACTTGCCAGCGGCGGCGAGATCGACGCCCTGATCCGGAATGTCGCCATCGAATATGATGCAAAGTTCATCACCAGCGACGTGGTCCAGTCTGAGGTGGCAAAGGCCAAGGGGATCGATGTCCTCTATCTCAGGCCCCAGACCGGGGAGGCGACCCCTCTTCTTATCGACCAGTACTTCGACGAGGACACGGTCGCGGTGTACCTTAAAGAACGGGTCCCGCCGGCGGCAAGGAAAGGATACCCCAATACGATGCACCTAGTGCATCTGCGCGAGAACCCGATGAACGAGTACGAACTGCGCACCATGGCCCAGGAGATCCTTGAACGGGCAAAACGCGACCCAGACGGGTTTATCGAGATCGAGCGCCGCGGGATCACGGTCGTCCAGATCGGGTCGATCCGGATCTCCATCGCCCGCAGGCCGTTCTCCGACGGGATGGAGATCACGGCGGTCAGGCCGATCAGGGACGTGACCCTGAACCAGTACGCCATGGCCGACCTCATCAAGGAGCGGGTCAGGGACACCCGCCGCGGGGTCCTGATCGCAGGCCCGCCAGGTGCCGGGAAGAGCACGCTGGCCCAGAGCATCGCGACCTATCTTGCAGACGAGGAATATATCGTCAAGACGATGGAGGCGCCGCGAGACCTCCAGGTGCCTGACAACATCACCCAGTACACGGCCCTTGAGGGGAGCATGGAGAACACCGCCGAGGTGCTCCTCCTGGTCCGGCCCGACTATGTCGTCTTCGACGAACTCCGCAAGAACGAGGACTTCAGGGTCTTTGCCGACATGCGGCTTGCCGGTGTCGGGATGATCGGCGTGGTCCATGCCATGCAGGTGCAGGACGCTCTCCAGCGGTTCTTCGAGCGGATCGACTCGGTGGTCCTGCCCCAGGTCGTGAGCACCATCATCCAGGTGGAAGACGGGGAGATCACCAGGGTCTTCGATGTCTCGTCCTCTATTAAGGTACCTGAAGGGATGAACCCTGACCTCCATATCAGGCCGGTGACCAGGGTGCAGGACGCGATCTCGGGCGAAGCGGTCTTTGAGGTCTTCAAGTACGAGAGCGAGACGATCGTGATGCCGGTCGAGAAGTCTACCCTTCCGGCCGAGAAGAAAGAGGAAGAAGCGCCAAAGAAGGCCAGGGCGGTCGAGAGAGCGCCACAGCATCCCCAGGCCCCGCGGGCAGAGCCCCCTAAAGAGACCGAGGAGCGGAGCAAGGAAGCGACCGAGCAGAGCATCCAGCACGAACTCGGGCGCTATACCTTCGGGCCGGTGGAGGTCTTCATGAAGAGCGACACCAAGGCGGTCGCCTATATCGAGGACAAGGACGTGCCGGCGGCGATCGGGCGCGGCGGGAAGAACATCGCGGCGGTCGTCAACAAGATCGGGGTCGGGATCGATATCAGGCCCAGGTCAGAACTCCCGAAACCGGCCGAGGCCGAGGCCGAGGCCGAGGAACTCGAGGCAAGCGACGGGCTTCGTCTCCGTATCGAGAAGAGACACCTGACCCTTGTCGCCCCCGAATACAGGGAGATGATCGTGGACGTCTTTGCCGGGAGAGAGTATCTCTTTACGGCGACGGTGAACGAGAAGGGCGAGATCGATCTTGCGAAGAGCAGCAGTATCGCCCAGGAGTTGATTCGCAGATACAACAACCATGAGAGCATCAGGCTGAGAGCAGTATAAGTAGTGAAGTGCAGGAGTGACAAGACGTGGCAGAATGGGACATACAGAAACTGGAAGAGAAGTATCGCGATACCTGGCCGGCGATGTTTGAGGCCGACCCCGACGAGAGGGAGAAGTTCTACCTGAATGTCGCCTTCCCGTACCCGAGCGGGGCGATGCATGTCGGGCATGGCCGGACCTATATCGTGCCCGACGTGATCGCACGCTTCTGGAGGATGCAGGACAAGAATGTCCTCTTCCCGATGGCGTTCCATGTGACGGGAACCCCGGTGATCGGGATCTCCAGCCGGATCGCGAAGGGCGATCCCGAGACGGTGCGGTTGTACCGCGACCTCTACCGGGTGCCTGAGGACGTGCTGGCACGGTTCGGCGACCCCATGACGATCGTCCAGTACTTTGCCAGGGACTATGAGCGGATCATGCACCGGTGCGGGCTCTCCATCGACTGGCGGCGGCGGTTCATCACGGTGAACCCGCAGTACTCGAAGTACATCGAGTGGCAGTACGCCCATCTCAAGGAGGGCGAGCATGTGGTCAAGGGGGTCCACCCGGTGAAGTACTGCCCGTCCTGTGACAACCCGGTCGGCGACCACGACCTTCTCGAGGGCGAGAAGGCCGAGATCATGAAGTTCACCCTCATCCTCTTCGAGTGGCAGGGGGCGAAGATCCCGTGCGCCACGCTCAGGCCCGAGACGATCTATGGGGTCACGAACCTCTGGGCCAACCCGGAGGTGACCTACCTGCGGGCAGAGGTCGACGGCGAGGCATGGATCCTCTCGCGCGAGGCGGCGTACAAACTGGAGATGCAGGACCACACGGTCGAGGTGACCGGCGAGGTCTCGGGCGCGGAGATCGTGGGGTCGAAGGCTTCGCACCCGCTCTGCGGCGAGGTGCCGGTCCTGCCGGCGGCCTTTGTGGACCCTGACGTGGGGTCTGGATTGGTGATGTCGGTGCCGGCCCACGCGCCTTTCGACTATATCGCGCTGCGCGATCTCCAGGAGCAGGGGGAGTTCACCGGGGTCACGCCGGTGGCGATCATCACCTCAGAGGGCTACGGCGACATCCCGGCAAAGGACGCCATCGAGCGGGCCGGGATCACCCACCAGCTCGACCCACGGATGGACGAGGTGACCCGCGAAGTCTATGGCGCCGAACTGCTCCATGGCACGCTCCTCGCAAACTGTGGGGACCAGGCGGGCAAACCGGTGAAGCAGGCCCGCGACGATGTGGCCGCCCTCATGCTCGAAGACTATGGCTCGAAGGTGATGTTCGAGTTCGATACCCAGAACGTGGTCTGCCGGTGCGGCGGGCGGGTGTACGTGAAGATCCTCCATGACCAGTGGTTCCTCCAGTACTCTGACCCGGCATGGAAGGCCCAGGTGCACGAGCAGATCGACGAGATGAAGATCGTGCCCCAGGAGGTCCGCGCCGAGTTCGACAGGACGGTGGACTGGCTCAAGGACTGGGCCTGCACCCGCCGGGTGGGCCTGGGAACAAAGCTCCCGTGGGACCAGAACTGGATCATCGAGCCGCTCTCAGACTCGACGCTGTACATGGCGTTCTACACGATCGCCCACCACATCAAAAAGATCGAGCCGGAGAAACTCACGCCTGAGGTCTATGACTATATCATCTATGGGACCGGGAATCCGACGACGGTGCCAAGAGAGACGCTTGATGCGATCAGGGCCGAGTTCCTGTACTGGTATCCCTACGACTACCGGTTCTCGGCAAAAGACCTCATCTCCAACCACCTCACCTTCCAGCTCTTCCACCACCGTGCGGTGATGGAGGAGGACAAGCAGCCGCAGGGGATGGTCATCTTCGGGATGGGGCTCCTGAATGGGGCGAAGATGTCCTCGTCCAAGGGGAATGTGGTGCTCCTGGACGATGCCCTCAACGAGTTCGGGCCTGACACGGTGCGGATGTTCCTGGTGGGTTCGGCCGAGCCCTGGCAGGACTTCGACTGGCGTAATGAACTGGTCATCGGTGCAAAGAAGCAGATCGAGCGGTTCTGGAATACGGTCTCTGAGGGGATCGCCGTCGAGGAGAACGACGGGCGCGAGATCGATGGGTGGCTTATCTCAAGGCTCCAGCACCGGATCGAGCACACCACGCTAGCGCTGCAGAACTTCCAGACGCGGCAGGCATTGCAGGAGGCGTTCTTCGGGATCGAGGCCGACCTGAAGTGGTACCGTCGGCGTCTGCCGACGATCGCCCCGGGGTCGGCGGCGATAAAGGAGCTCTGCTCGGTCTGGGTGCGGTTGCTCGCCCCGGTGGTCCCGTACACCTCAGAGGAACTCTGGCACCAACTCGGGCACGAGGAGTCGGTGGCCTTTGCCCGGTGGCCGGTGGCGGATGCCGCAAAGATCGACGAGAAGACCGAACTGGCCGAGGAGTTCCTGGCGAGGACGGTGGAGGACATCGAGTCGATTGTGCGGATCATCCAGATGGAGCCGCGTGCGGTGAACCTGTACGTGGCCCCGGCATGGAAGCGGCAGGTCTTCTCGATCATCGCAGGCGCCGCGGACCCCAAGAAGGCGATCACACTGGTGATGGCAGACAAGGACCTGCGCAGCAGGGGCAAGGCGGCGGCCGATGCGGCCAAGCAGGTGACGAAGTTCATCCACCGCCTGCCCCCTGAACTGGTCGAGACCATCGCCGCCCATGACCTCGACGAGGTGGCGGTCCTCACCGCGGCAAAGGAGTTCCTGGAGCGCGAGGTCAAGGTCCCGGTCAGGATCCTGGAGGCCGAGGGGAGCGGCGAGATGAAGGCCGACGCCGCTCTGCCGTTCAAGCCGGCGATCGTCATCGAATAATTTTTATTTGGCCGGGGGCTCGCCGCCCCCCGCTCCCCCCCACATGATAGAGCGGGGACTGCAACCCCCTCTTCATGGTCGTCTATTGTGCCTTCCCGGTCCTATCTTCGTCCCTGGGGTCCGGGCGGCACTCGCCTCCGGCGCGAGCATGAAGGAAGGCGATTCGGTCACGCTCGCACCTGGAAGAGGGGAGGGATTCTGCACAGCCCCTCTCTGCACATCCGGGGTTTCTGAAAATCCACCCCTGATCCAGGCTTCTCTTCCTCCCTTTTCAGGGGCGTACTCTTGGTCCATGGCGTTTTGTATTACTATGGATCATATGTTCCTCCTGTGGGCCTTGTGGGGGGCGGTTTCCCCCTCGCGTTGGAGAAAATACCGGCATTCCGCCAGGATCTGAAATGGAGCCTGATCCGGCCCTGGATCAGAGGGTCAGTCCCGGGATCTGGGGACGATATGGCCGTATTTGGGGGGGGGGTCGGCGGGGAGAGACCAGGACCCAAGGGTGAGGGGAAGGCACGTCGTTTAGAGGTGCCACTCCATGGACCCCCCACGTGAAGATAGGTCGTGGACGGCATTAATCCTCTTCATGGCTCTCAATTCTGCCTTCCCGGTCCACTCTTCGTCACAGGGGGCCGGGGGAGCCGCACCCCGAGCATGAAGACGAAAAAAGACGTGATGATCGGATGTGCCGCCCTCATTGGAGAATTTACACCATTCTCTCGCGCCGGGGGACAGCGACCAATACATCTTCCCTGCCACAAGAAATGTTACCAGATCTCCTCACGCACCCCACGCGTCATCTCATACCCCCGCCAGACCCTCTCCCGTCACCAGTCCTTCTTCATCGCCGCCGCCCTCATCTCTTCTGGCATCAGTTCGATCGCATACCGCAGCGCCGTGCGCGGCATCCCCTTCTTGTGCTCCATCACATATGCAAAAATTTCCTGCCTATGCGCTCTGCTCGCTTCCTTGAGGAGCCAGCCATAGCCCTTCTGCACCAGGTCGTCTTTATCGGTGAGGAGGAGGTCGGCGATCGCGATCGCCTCGTCCAGGAATTTTCCGCGTCGCGCCGGCATGGTCAACGAGACCGCGGCGCCCCTCCGCATCCAGCGGTTCTCAGACTGCGTCCAGCATTTGAGTTCATCGAGATACTCGGGGTATTCCTGGATGAAGTCGCCCACCGCATGGGTGCAGAGCCCGTCGCACTCGGCCCAGTTCGAGATGTAGGTCTCGATCCAGTGCCTGAAGACGGCGAGGTCTCCGGGTTCGTAGCGGTCATTCAGGAGGTGCGCCCACTTCGAGACGATGAACGCCTCCTCCATATATCCCGAGCGGTAGAGTTCCTCGCAGAGGCCGAAGATCTCGGGTTTGTCACGGGCCTTGATCTCCTTCCAGTATTTTTTTGCGATCACGTGGACTGCCGAGGTCTTGAGGCCATAGCAGACGACCTCCTCCCTGAAGAACCGTCCCGAGTTCTTCTGGACCGCGGGGTCTGCCTGTTCCCGCAGTTCCTCGCGGATCTGTGTGATGACCGGGTCCATGAGGAGTGCTTGGGGGCGGAAACAATAAGAGTTGTGAAAAGACCGTCAGGGCGGGGGAGACGAGAAGGTCTGGTGATCTTCACTTCCCATTCTGGATGGACTCTCCTGTAGGGTTGGAGACATACCAGGGGACTGGCACGTCCAGGCGAAGGTGCGGCATGGACTTCAGGGTCAAAAAACGGCCCTGTAGAAACCCGTACCAATTCTCGGTGCGAGGGCGATTCAACCGCCTTCCCCTATCTTTTCGCCGGGGGCGCGTGCCCCCCTGACCCCAGGGATGAAGATCGGGCCGGGAAGGCACACTCAATCGCCATGAAGAGCGTAATGCCGTCCACCACCTCTCGAATCGCACGCGGGGGACCGGGGGGGCGGCGGCCAAGCCCCCAGCCAGAGATACCTGTCCAGAGGATCTCTACAGAACCCGAATTTCAGAGAATATGGTTCAGGCAGGGAAAGCAGAGAGATGGCCATGAAGAAGAAGGTACAATCCGCCGCCCGTCTTCACATGAGGGTGCCCCGGAGAGATCATCAAGAACATTTCTACAATGCCGCGACACAGAAATCTTCCCTCTCTCCAGAGGAGAGTGTGCATCTCCCCCTCCCCTCATCTTCACGCCCGGGGCGCGGCCCCCGGATCCCCTGAGATGGAAAAAATCGTGTAGGAAAGGCAGAGTCGAAGTTCTCGAAGGAGAGTGCGCCGTCCTGTGCCTGTCTTCGAAGCCGACCATCCTCCCACAGAGACCTATCAGGAATCCTTCTCCAGAGCCGAGTATACAGACCTCCCGCCGAGCTATCAGAGCGCATCCAGAATATCTGGCCACAATACCTGACATGATGAAATCCCTCTCTAAAAAATAGAGAATACCGTTCTTTCATTGATATTGCCGCCCCACCAGAGAGAACCACGCAATCAAGCCCCATTTCACAGACCAAACTCCATATTTCGTCGTATTCTTGCGTCGCACCGGGTCCGGGAAATTCATACAATCTGTTTAACATATTTGACCGAAAAATCAAAATCCATTTATATTGTCCATCGAGAGATGGTATCGATCTATAATTTACAGGACGAAATCACATGAAATCGAAAAAAGATCGACCATATACATTATCACATTCTTCTCATCCAGAACAGTGGATAAAACCGGGATTGTTTCTCCTTGTGCTCCTCCTTGCCGGTCTCCTCCTCGCGGCGCCGGTCTCGGCGGCGTCCGAGATATTCCAGACGACCGAGGTGACGGTCGTCAAACTGGCCGAGGACGGGGAGACCGTGCTTGACGAGCGGACCGTGAACTACACCTGGATGGAGGAGAACCTCCCGGTGGTCGGGGACGGCGTGACGCATTATTATATGCAGGGGATAACATGCGACCTGGATAATCTCTGGGACCCTGAAGAAAAGGAAAATATCGTGGATTACCATGCCATGCGGGGCACCGACGTTCGCGACCTCTGCAACCTGGTCGGCGGGATGGGGCCTGATGATATCATCTATATCTACCCGAACGACAACTACGGAGCGGCGAGGCACCCGTACAAGAACGTCTATTACACCGACACCGAGCACGGGGGCAACCCCGAGCAGGGGCCGCTGGTCCTGACCTGGTGGCGGCCAGACGACGGGTATGTGCCTGATTATCAGAGCGGGATGCGCACCTTCTTCTTTGCGACCACGACAAACGCGGATGGGCAGTACGTCTTTGGGAACGACGATATGCGCCGGTTCCTGGACAAGGAGTACTGGACCTTTTATGAGGAATTTCCGTGCTCAAAGTCACAGTGCCAGAAGTACGTGAAGAAAATCGAGATCAAGAGCCATGAGCCGGCACCCCTCTTCCCGATCACCGTCGAGGCCAACCAGACCACCGGTTACTTCCCCCTGACCGTGCAGTTCACCGGCACGACCGAGGCAAAGTCGCCGAAGGCCTGGCACTGGGACTTCGGCGACGGGACGTCTGCAGACGGGCAGAACCTAACCCACACCTATGAGGAGGCCGGGCTCTTCGATGTGAGCCTCACGGTCACGGCCGCAGACGGGACGGCGACAAAGACCCGCCACCAGTTCATCGCGGCGCAGGAGCGACCCGTTGCGACGACTCTGGACGTCTTCCCTCCTGAGGCGACGGTGCTCATCGACGGGACACAGGTCTTCACGGCGATGGTCCGCGACCAGAAGGGACGCGTGATGAAGGACGTCGCGGTCGAGTGGTCGAGTTCCAACACCGCCGTCGGGACGATCGACGACGGGGTCTTTACGGCCCTGGCCGAGGGGACGACAATAGTCACCGCCTCGGCCGCCGGGATCAGCGGGACGGCCGAGGTCAGCGTGGTCCCAGTCCCGCCCGAACCAAAGACCTGGTACGTGGACGACGACGGTCCGGCGAACTTCACGTCCATCCAGGAGGCCGTCTATGCCTGCAACCCCGGCGACACGGTCGTGGTGAAGGACGGCGAGTACACCGAGAACGTGGTGGTGGACCGGGCGATCGTGCTCAGGTCGGAGAACGGTCCTGAGACGACGGTCGTGACGGCAAAAAGTGTTGTAAAGCCCCCGATCATGGTGACCGGGAACAATGCAACGGTCAGCGGCATGACGGTCCAGCAGACCGGCAACCCGGCGGCAGGGATCGGGCTTGAAGGGGCGGAGAATTGTACGGTGGAAGGGAATGTCGCCACCGGATGTTACCGCGGGATCCACCTGAACTCCTCAGCGTCCTGCACGCTCAGAGGAAATCATGTCACCAGTATCGATGAGGAGGGGATTGTCCTCTCTTCGTCCTCAGAGAACACCATCGTCGACAACAACGTAAAGTGGCTCGAGATCATCTCATCGAACACCAACACCATTACTAACAACACCGTCGAGGGCGGGACATTCGGGATCTGGATGACGTCCTCAGACAACTGTACGATCACGCACAATCAGATATCAAAAATGTATAACCCCATCTTTCTCAAATCTTCATCCAACAACACGATCTCCAGAAATACCCTCAAAGGAGATTGTGGTTTCACCTTTGAAGCAAAAACAGCCGACAACGAGATCTATCTCAACACTGTACTCTGCGGGGAGGGGCTGAACTACCACTACTCCGCAATGTACCCGAACTCCTGGAACTCCACTGTTCCTCTCGACTACTCCTACAACAATACCGATCAGAAAGGATATCTGGGCAACTACTGGAACTGTGCTCAGCCTGATGCGGACCTGAATGGGATCGGAGACATTCCACACAAAATGGGCTATCGAGAGGTCTACGACCCCTACCCGCTCGTCGCCCCGGCCGAGAACTACAAGATCCTCCCACCGATGCAGACGATCGTCCACGGCCCGTACATCACCGGCACCACCGGGACTGAGACGACGATCAACTGGCGGACCGACGTCCCGACGACCGGGCGGGTGGACTATGCCCCGACGGCGGCGTACTCGGACAGGAACTACACCCTGAGCGTCACCGACGGAGAGGAGACCTGTCTCCACCATGTCAGCCTCACCGACCTCAAACCTGGGACGACCTATCATTACCAGGTGACGGCCGGGCGGAATATGACGCAGGACTTCACCTTCGAGACCTTCCCTGAGGCAGGGGAGACGTTCACCTTCATCACCTACGGCGACTCGCAGGAGCAGAAGCCCTACTACACACAACTGGAGATGCACAAACTCGTTGCGGACAGGATCGCAGAGGAGGAGGAGGACGCCCTCTTCATCCTCCACCTCGGCGATGTGGTGAGCCAGGCGGACGACCCCACCGAGTGGGACCGGTTCTTTGCATCGGCAAAGCCGATGCTTGCGAACACCACGCTGTACACAGTCCTCGGCAACCATGAGGAGGACTATAAGGACCTCGCCGACACGACCTTCGCCCTGCCTCAGTGGTACTCCTTCGACTGCGGCGACCTCCATGTGGTGGTGCTGGACTCCACCGGCATGAAGGGCAGCGAGATGGCCGAACAGACCAAATGGCTCAAGGACGACCTCAAGGATGACAAGGCCCGCTGGACGGTCGGCGCCTTCCACCACCCGCCGTACAACTCGGGCGGACACCATGCGAGCGGGTGGCCAGACACCGAGTGGCAGGAGGTTTTCAAGGAGAAGGAGACGGCCGCCATCTTCAACGGCCATGTCCATTCATACCAGCGCCATGCGGACAATGGCACGCAGTTCCTCACCGTGGCGACCGGCGGGGGGATGCAGTACGAACTCAACGAGGAGAAGGAACCTGAGTACCAGGCAGGGATGGAATATATCCTGGGCTATGAGCGGGTGACGGTGGACCCGGTGAACGCCACGGTGACGATGGAGTTCGTGCCGGTGGCCGACATCACAGATGGCGGCAAGAAAGTCGGCGGCATCCGCCCGCCAGGCGAGATCTTCGACCGGGTAGTGATCGGCGGGGCCGGCGGGGTCGACCTGGCGCCGGTGACGATCACGACCGATGGCCCGGCGGTGGCCGGGGAGAATGCCACGGTGGTCGTGACGGTCAAGAACATCGGCGGGACCGAGGCGGGGGACTTTGCGGTCAACCTCACCGTCGATGACGCACCTCTCGGGGAGCAGGAGGCCGAGAGTCTTCCTGCCGGCGCGACAGCGACCTTCGCCTTCGCCTGGGCACCCACGGAATCAGGGCCTCATACTTTCGTGGCCATGGTCGAGGGGCCACCAGGCGAGTACGAGCGCGAGAACAATGTGATGGAAAAGCAGCTCTATGTCCTCTCGCCAGGCGAGGGCCCGGCCTTCAAAGAAGGGGTGGTCGAACTCGCCCCTGGCTGGAACCTTGTCTCGGTCCCGAAGCGACTGGCGCCAGACAATGACACGGCCCTGATCTTCTCAGAGGTCGACTCGGCCGGGCACTCGCTCTGCATCTTCGATGCCGGGACGCAGTGCTGGCAGGCCATCGGCCCAGACGACAAGGTCACGCCTCTCACCGGGGTGCTTGTCTATGCCGAGGATGCGGCCGCCGTGCCCCTCACCTTCGACGCCGACCCCGTTCATGCGCCGCCGGCAAAATCTCTCTCCAGGGGCTGGAACTTTGTCGGTGCGGCCGGGACCGATCCAGAACCTGCCGCCCTCGCCCTCGTCTCGGCTGAGGGGCAGTGGGAGCAGTGCACCGGCTACGACGCCCTGCGCCAGGTCTACGAGGCGCCGGTGACCGCCGACCTCCCTGACCACGCCCTCTTCCCTGGCCGCGGCTACTGGCTCGGCATGAACGAGAACGGCACCCTCGCGGGGACCGCACTCTGAGCGCACCCGATATGATCGGTAGCGCAGAATACAAATCTGTTTATTTTTTTCGTTGTTCACGATATAATGGCCAGATGATTGAAACAGAGCATATCCCCCAATGAATGCTCTCCTTTTCCAATAATGCCGACACTTCAGAGAGAATAATCGACTTTATACAAGGAATTTCGAGATTCGATGCCCTCAAACCGGCACATCCAGGTCAACGACGTAAAGGTAATTTGGTTAATATATTTTACACATCCATGAAAAGAGATTTATAGCCCGCCCGATCGAGTATTCATTGTCGCTGATGCGACAGGTAAGAAATTATGAACTCCATTAGAATCCGTCTTACAAAAAGAACCCCCATGGCATTGCTCTGTCTATGCATTGCCATCGCATTGCTGGTCGTACCGGCGGCGGCGGGGACGACAAATGTCACCGTGACCCGGTACTGCGACAACAACTATGCTGTCGTCGACATCTCGAACAACTTCACGTACCAGGAACTCATGACCATCGGCGAGTACCAGAGCAACGGCGAGGTCATCATGCAGGGCCTGGTCACCTACGATGACTGGGTCGACGCTGGTATGGACCCGGCCGAGTTCTACACCGAAGAGAACTCAGGATGGGACCCCACTGAGAGCGTCCGCCTCAGTTACTACGGCGCCCACAACGGCACCCTGGTCGAGGACATCGTCGAAGAGATCGGCGGCATGCCCGACGGCTCAGAACTTGAAGTCGCCGACTCGACCTATCCAAGGGCGACCAGACACTTCAGCAAGACCAATGTCTACACCCCCACCACTGGCCAGGGCGAGATGGTCCTCTGCTGGTGGGACTCTGAGTACGGCTTTGCCGACACCTGGAAGAAAGGCATGCGGCTCTTCTTCTACACCCCAGATGACCTCAAACTCAGCAACATGGACATGAAGGAAGTCTTCGCCCCATGGTATTACCAGTTCTCCACCGACAAGAACAACGAGTCCTTCTCCGGTCCGTCGGCAAAGGGCCTCTCGGTTCAGACCGTCGACACCATCAACATCTACCCCCCGCACCGCTATGACTTCGCCACCGGCGGCGACACCGTCAAGTACGCGTACGAGGGCGGCGTGACCGGCCTGCCGACCGCCAACGATGTGCCGAGCGCTACCACTGTCGACACCTCGAAGATCGCCGCCAATGACAGCGTCTATGAGCAGACCGCCAGTGAAGTCAACGGCGAGTACGCCGCCCAGCGCTTCGTCTTCAACGTCACCGAGAGTGCGAGCAACATCGAGAAGCTCGCCTTCACCTGGGACGGCACCAGCAGCCACGACAACCCCAACGCAGACCAGGGCGCCACCACCTACATCTGGAAGAACGGCACCGGTTACGAGACCCTCTCCGGCGACATCACCTCAAACATCGGTGACTACGTCGTCAATGGGAATGTCACGGTGCTCGTGAAGCAGAACACGGCGCAGTTCGAGGACGAAGACGAGAATACATTCCTTTCTCTTCTATCAACCGACTACGTTAAGCTCGTGGTGACCCACCACCACTAATCAACCCTTTTTTTCTTTTCACTATGGTGATTTTCATGAAAAAATCGATTGGAATTTTCTGTCTTATTCTGCTTGCTCTCCTCATCGCACCGGCGGCGGCGACGACTCTCTATGTCGACGACGACGGTGGCGAGGGAGTCTACACCACCATCCAGGGAGCGCTCGACGCCGCCGCAGAAGGCGACACGATCATTATCAGAGCTGGAACCTATTCTCATTTTCAGACTGATAAGCCATACCTCACCATCTCAGGTGAAGGGGCTGATCTCGTCACGGTCGATTTAAATGGAGTTAGCCTCGAGATCAGAGGAACAGAAACAACACTCGAAGGACTTACGATCCTCAAAGCCTCTATGCTGTGGGTATATGGTCAAGATTGCATTATCAGAGACTGTGTCTTTGACGCGATGACAGGATCAAATGCCATAGATATTCGTGCGTCGAATTGTACGGTTGTAAACAACAAAATCCAAGATCTAAAATCAGATAGCACAGGAATCAATGTAAAAGGCGTATCCCCCACGATCGTCAACAACACCTTCGTCAACTTCCCAGGAAGACACAGTGCCCTATATCTCAGAACAGAAGCTGCAAACGCGACCGTCGAAGACAACGTCTTCGAGAACTGCACATGTCCTTACACCACGACTCTCCAATATGCGACAGGTTGCACCATCACCAACAACACCTTCAAGGACAACACGGGTGACGCGATCAGAATCTGGAAAGCAGAAGCAACCAACAACACCATCACCAGAAACACCTTCATACGAAACGGCGGCATCATCTACTGGAGAGAGGCAGGCGACAACAACAGGATCTTCCTCAACACCTTCACTGACAATAAAGGAGCCTTCACCATTCACGACGGCACCGTCGCCCCCACCCTCACCCACTGGAACTCCACCGCCCCCCTCACCTACACCTACGATGGCACCACCCACACCGGCTACCTCGGCAACTCCTGGTCCGACTACGAGGACATCGACGAGGACGGCGACGGCGTCATCGACACCCAGTACGACCTCCCAGACGGCCTGGGCACCGATTACGCCCCGCTGACCGCAGCAGGCGAGAAGTATAACGTCCTCGTCCCGCAGACGCGGTACGTCGACGACGACGGCGGGGACGGCGTCTACACCACCATTCAGGAGGCAGTGGACGCCGCAGAGTTCGTCGACACCATCGTCGTCAGGAACGGCACCTACACCGAGAACGTGCTCGTCGACAAGGGCCTGACCATCAGGGCCGAGAACGGGACAGAGGCCGTGACCGTCACCGCCGCCTCCCCTGAGAAACCGGTCTTCGACCTCAAGGCTGACGGCATCACCGTCGAAGGCTTCTCAGTCCGCGGCCCGACGAACGAACATGTCGCCGGCATCGAGAGCGTCGGCTACGACGACTGCCGCATCATCGGCAACGACTGCGGCGGGGCCTGCTACAACGGCATCCACCTCGGCGGCGACGCCACCGGCACCCTCATCGAGGCAAACACCTGCCATGACAACACCCGCCGGGGCATCAGCCTCAGGGACGACGTCACCGGCACCACGGTGTACAACAACACCTGCTGGAACAACGCAGACGACGAACTCTGCGTCAAGGACCAAGCCGCCGACAACGTCATCTGGGCCAACGCCTTCTTCGGCACCGTCGAGTGCCTCAACGTCAACACCTACCACTCGCCCGACGAGGTGACCTACACCTATGACGGCACCGACCACACCGGCTATGTCGGCAACTACTACAGTGGCTACGAGGGCATCGACGAGGACAACAACGGCATCGGCGACGATCCGATGTCTTTCGGCGACTACAAGGATGAGTACCCAATGATGGGCATCTGGCAGGGCGATGCGATCGCAACACCAGAGCCGATCCTCACCACCGTCTCCATCGAACCCGAGACCTTCGAGGCCGAGACCGGGGAGACCTGGCAGTTCAACGCCACCGGCCTCAACTGGGACGGCACCGAGATCCCCGGACCCCTCGTCTTCACATGGGCGAGCAGCGAGCCTGACGTCGGCACCGTGAACGAGACCGGATGGTTCGAGGCCGTCGCACCGGGCACCGCCACCCTCACCGCCGCATGCGACGGGGTCGAAGGCACCGCCCAGGTCACCGTCGTCGCCCCAGACTCCCTCCCCTCCATCGAGATCATCAGGTACGCCCCTGACGGCATCACCGTCGAGGAGAAAAAGAGCGTCACCATCAGGTGGATGCAGCGCCACCTCCCGGTGCTCGGCGGGGAGAACGGCACCGAACTCCACTTCCAGAGCATCACCCTCGACGAGGACGACCTCTGGAACCCTGAAGAGACCATCAACCTCGACAAGATCAACAACACTGTGAAAGGCACGGCCCTTGCCGACCTCTGCGACCTCGTCGGAGGGGTCTACGAAGGCGGCGAGATCCAGTTCACCGGCAGAGACAAATTCCCCGGAAAACTTCCATCCTCCGCAGTCCTCGCCCCCCACGAACGCCAGGGCCCGGCCATGATCGCATGGTGGGACGCCGAAGACGGCGAGTACCCCGAATGGAGCGAAGGCCCGCAGCTCTTCTTCTTCACTCCAGACAGGGTCTTCGGCAACGACGACATGCGAGTCTGTTTCGACGAGGCCTACCACCACTACTGGATGAAGTGGCCCTCTGCCGCAGGCATGTCAGTCAAGAAGATCGCCACCATCAAGATCGTCCCCGAACCCAGGGAAGACTGGAACCTCGACCTCTCAGGTGCAGTCGTCAGGACCATCGACCGCTCCTACTATGAGCAGGCCGTCAGTTGCTCCGCCGCCAAACACGGCGCGACCTGGACCGACGACGGCAAGACCTGGTCAGGCGTACCCCTCTGGCTCCTCTGCGGATGGGTCGACGACGCCGACCAGCACGCCCCATTCCGCGACGACCTCGCCGACGCAGGCTACACCGTCGTCCTCACTGACTACGGGGATGACGGCATCGCTGGCACCGAAGACGACCGCGCCGTCGAGTTCGCCAGCGCCGAGGTGAAGAAGAACAACAACATCATCCTTGCCAACGAGATCAACCAGTGGCCGCTCGAAGAGGGCGACTGGCCGCTCAAACTCGTCGGTGACGACGTGCCGGCCGAGAAGCGGCTTGGCAGCGTCGACGCGATCAGGCTCGACGGCCTCACCGGCAGCGACGAGGGCATGGCTCTCACGCTCCACAGGGGCTGGAACTTTGTCTCGGTCCCGCGGACCCTCGCGCCAGGCAACGACACCGCAGAGATCTTCGCAGGTATCGACTCGGCAGGCCACTCGATCCTCACCTTCGACGCCGCCACCGGACTCTGGAAGACCCTTGGCAAGAACGACACGGTCAGACCTCTCGACGGCATCTGGATCTATGCCACCCAGAGCACCAGCACCCAGCTCATCTTCGACCCGGCCAAACCAGAGACCCCGCCGACCAAACGGCTTACCGAAGGCTGGAACGCCATCGGCTACTCTGACACCAATCCAGAACCGACCAGAGACGCCCTCGCCTCGGTCAAAGATACCTGGGCCATCCTCATCGGCTACGACGCCGAGAGTCAGGCATATGAACACTCGGCCATCAACGGCGCCGTCGGAAGCCACACCGACACCCTCCCGATGATTCCAGGGAAGGGTTACTGGCTGTATGTCCGTGCGGACGGCACCCTGGCGGCCATCAGCACCTAATTTTTTGAGGTAGATCCATGACGAACACAACAAAAGTATCCATCGTTCTCATCCTCTCCCTCGCCCTTGTCGCAGGCGTCATGGCGGCAGAAGAGGTGCCGCAGATGCCAGACGAGTACAAAGGCAAGGTCACCATCGACGGCAAACTGGCCCCTGCGGGCACCACCATCACCGCCCTCATCGACGGCGAGGTGCGCGGCACCCTGACCGTCGATAAGGAAGGCACCTTCGGCGGCAACAAAAACATCGACCAGAACCTGGCAGTCACCGGGTATGCCGACGACAAAGGCAAGACCGTCTCCTTCACGGTGAACGGGAAACCTGCCGGGCATGCCACCACCTTCAGGCCCGGCGAGGTGCACGCCATTGCCCTGACGGCAAAGGGCGATGAGAGTTCTCCAGGAGGCCCGAGCAGCCCTGGAGGAAGAGGTGGGGGGAGATCGGCCGCGGAAACCCTCGCTCCTGACCTCAGGGCAGGGGCCGTCACCGTCAACACCACCCTGACCGTCACCGCCGACGACCGCACCGCCTGTCTCACCGTCCTCGAAGGCACCAGGGTCAGCAGCGACACCCCTGACCCGCTCGACGCGATCACCATCACCCCACTTACGGCAGGCGACCTGCCCGAGATCCCGGCGGACGCGACCTTCACCTTCGCCGGACTTGCGGTCGAGTGCGGGCCAGAAGGGACCGCCTTCGACCCACCGGCCTCGCTCACCTTCACCGTCCCGGCAGAGACCTGGGCAGACCTCGACCCTGACCGCCTTGTCGTGAAATGGTACGACCCCGCCGCAGGGAGATGGGTGGACCTTGAGACCACCGTCGACCCTGAGACCATGACCATCACCGCCGAGGTCTCGCACTTCAGCACCTTCGCCCTCTTCACCGAGGCCCCGACTGCCGGCAACGCCGACCTTCCAGGCGCCAGGGTCACCGACCAGACCGGGAAAGATGCCAGCGGCGGCGAAGGCACAGACTGGACCATCCCGGTCATCGGGATCGTCCTGGTCCTGGTCGTCGCTGCGGGCGCCGGACTCTATCTGAAGAAGAAAAAAGAATAAACGGCTGTGTAGAATTCCTCTAGATAGCCATCTCGGCGGGGGGCTCGCCGCCCCCCGAACCCCCCCGTCCAGGATAGGCGGGGAACGGCAATCCCCTCTTCATGATCATTGTTTGTGCCTTCCCACCCCTATCTTCATCCCGGGAGTCCGAGCGGCACTCGTCCCCGGCACAGTGGTGTGGGAAGGCATGAACGCATGGGTGCGCAACGAAGAGGAGAGGATATTTCCACCACATCCATCGCTATCTCCTGAGAGGGAGAGAGTTGGAGACTTTTGGGATATGCTCTCTGTCAAAAGTATGAGAATTTCAGTTCTGTAGAAACCCTTGCCAATTCTTAGAATATGCCTGACAGAATCGCCTTCACTTATACTCACGCCGGGGGCGCGTGCCGCCCGCATCATCGGGATGAAGATGAATTCCAGAAGGCAGAATCGTTGGACCTGAAGAGGGGTTGTCCGTCCTTTCTCGGCCTTCCAGGTCCACTCCTCGTCCTCGAGGCCAGGTGAAAACAAACAAAAACGAGTCCGAAACCCTGGCACGATCGATAGAGAGGGAAATTGATGCACACGCTCTCCTGAAGGGAATATGGATCTCTCCAGGGTCAAAAAAACAGAACCGCTCACACTCTGCGGCGATCGCCCCCTGAGATGAGGGAAAAAAAGAATAAACGAGTTCAGCTCTTCTGCAACTTCTTTGCCCGTTCCTTGGAGTTGTACCCGGTGACGGCATCAAGGTACTTCCTGAAGCGGCGGTTCGTGTCCAGGATCGCCTCGTCCTCGGCCTCCATGTCAGACTCGGTGTCGACCACCACGGTCTTTCCCTTCTCGCCAAGAGAGACGTCAAGCCGCTTGAGCGCCCCGTACGAGATGACATAGTGCCCGTCCTTCTCCTCGGGCTCCACACCAAAACACTCAGAGAAAGAGGCGATCATCCGCTCCTCCATCCCTTTCGTGAACCCCCGCTTGATCTTGTACTCCTGCATACCATCAGGTGTGCAGGCCGACCGGATAAACCCTTAGACCAGGCAGGCATCCGGCTAAAAACATTCCAGGGACCGCATAAAAACCCCATCTCCAGGGGCGGTCGAGCGCGCGACCAGAGATGCCTGGGAGAGGCAGAAGGCCAGACCCTCCTCTCCTCCCCCTCACCATAGATCAGGATCTCTGAGTCTGGCTGACCCCTCGCCCCTGGGTGGACGTATTCCGGCGCCACCCCTCAGGATGAAATTGGGCAGGGGGTGAGGATCTCGATGCCGTCCCTCCATTCTAAACGAGATGACGGCTCCTGTTCCTGAGGCCCTGGAAAACCCCTCACCTTTCATCGATCATGCCGTGGGCGCGGCGCCCCCTGACCCCCATGAGAACGATCAGAGCAGGAAGGCAGGACCGATGAATCTGAAGAGAGATGTGACCTCCACCACCCATCGCCCGCACCGATCCAGACGTCTTCGCCATAGCCTGAGAATCTTTTTATGCTCCCCTGCCCATGGTAGGTTGATGTCGTCCGAACCAGATGTCAAAGTCACATCTGAACCCCTCCGCGGGGAACACCCGGTCGTGCTCATGGGCTTTCCTGGCAACGGGCTTGTCGGGAGCATCGCCCTCCAGTACCTCGTCGAACAACTGGACTTCGACCTGATCGGGAATATCACCAGCAAATACTTCCCGCCGGTCGCCATGATGGCAAACGGGGTCATCAACGTACCGGTCAGGATCTATGAGAAAGACAATGTCGTGGCCATCGTCGCAGATATCCCCATCCACCCGATGATCTGCTATGAGGTGGCCAACGGGATCATGGACTGGATCACCCCCTACCAGCCAAGGGAGGTCATCGCGATCGCCGGGATCGTCACGAACGAACCGGAAAAACGGGTCTTTGGGGTTGCCACCCAGAAGGCGATGCTCGATCGCATCCAGGACCACACGGTCGTTCTCCCTATGGGGAGCATCTCGGGGATCGCCGGAAGCATCCTGACCGAGTGCAAGATCAGGGAAATCCCGGGGTTCGGGTTCCTGGGCGAGACCGTCAACACCCCTGACCCCAGGTCGTCGGCGGCCACCCTCGCGGTCCTCAACACCCTCTACGGTTTTGAGGTCGATATCGACCCGCTCCTTGAACAGGCGGCCGATATCGAGGCGACGATGCACAAACTCGCCGAAGAGGTGCAGCGGACCGAGCCTGTACAGCAGAAGAAAGAGTATCTTCCGATGTACGGGTGATCGAGATGAAGATGACTGCATTGACAGGGATCTCAGGCCCCGTACTCAATGAACTCAAGATGGGCAAGCCCAGAACCCTCGAACTCCAGAGCGCCCATAACGTGATCTCGATCGCTTCGCTTGAACCCGGGCCCGACACCTATCTCTTCCTCACCAACGTCGACCTCGAGGACCTCTCTCCAGGCGACGTCGGGATCATCGCGAGGGTGCTCTCGGTGAGCGTCAGCATGAAACGGGTGGTCGACTATATCCACCCGGTCTATTATGAGGAGCGGGAACGGCTCACGGCGCGGGTCCAGCTGCGCTCCTGCGCAAACTCGATGGTGAAGACGGTGCGGACCGGACCGATCTGTCAGCCGATCGAAGTCGAGGTGGTCAAGGCCTCCCACTACCGGGCGATCTGACCTCCCCCCTTCAAAAATTTAATTATCTTGAAGAACAATAGTTATTGGCTCAGCCGGGGCCTGTGGCTTAGCCAGGATAGAGCGCCGGGCTTCTAACCCGGACGCCGGGGGTTCGAATCCCTCCAGGCCCGTCTTATTCTGCGACGTTTCAATAATTTTTTTCTGCACGACTCTGTTCATGCAGTCGTACCTGATCTCTCCTGCCCTTCCCGCACAAGTGTGACTCCCCCGCCCGCCCAATTGTCTCTTGCCTGGGCTCTTCAAAAGCCCCTAACTTTGAAGTGTTCACTCCGCTCACAGATCGAAAAGCAGAGATTTTCTTGAACCCATTCGTTCGTTTCCATCGGCCTGCGAAGAATTTGTCTTCCCAACTCCCTCTGGCCGTCAGCGATGATCAACCCACCTGCCGCCCCCACCGCTCCTCTGTTCGGGGGTCCGGGGGCAACGCCCCCGGGATGAAGATTGGATCAGGAAGTCATATTCAAAATCAATGAAGAGGGAGTGCCATCCACGACCAATCGTGCGCGGGGGGTTCAGGAGGACGACTGGAAGGAGTCGAGAAGATCTCTGATCTTCAAATGGTCAGTCCCACGCCAGAGAGAGATATCCCTTTATCGATAGTGGGGAAAGCCATAAACTTTCACTGTCGAGCACAAAGAACTTGGAAATATTTTCAAGGATCTTCATCAGCCATCTCACACCACAGATTCATCGAAGACATTCTTCTTCTCATCTTCGCACTCCCGTTGAGTGATCACTCCAGAGAATTTTTCCAGAGCAGGAACTCTCGAACATGTGAACAGTCCGCGATACGATGAAGAGGGAGGACAACCTTCATCTTCTATTCGTCTTCACTGCGACCTCACTGACGATGATCTTTGGGCTCTGTAGAAATCCTCTCGATGAATCCCTCTGACTGAGGGCTAGCCATCGAGTTCGCTCCGCTCACACCCCACCACACGATAGGGTGAGGGCGGCAGTACCCCCTTCACGATCATTTATTCTGCCTTCCTGACTCTATCTTGCTCCCGGGGGTCCGGGAGCTCGGCCCCCGGCGAGATGATCTGGGAAGGGGGGTGAGTTGCACCTGCATCGAAAATTGGCGAGGGTCTCTACAGAATCGATCTTCGCACCTTTCCAGCAAAATTTCAGCATCTGAGGGAAAGATCAATCTCCAGGGAAAGGCATGGGATCTCACACTACTATAGTATAGAGAGAGAGACGCGTCTCTCTCTGTACTCTTCGAGGTGCACGCGTGCCTCGACCGCCTTCTTCAATGCTCGTCCCGGGGGCGAGTGCCGCCCGGACCCCCAGGATGAAGATTGGGGCGGGAAGGCACAACCAACGATCATGAAGAGAGAGGTGCCATCCCCGCGACATAGTTCCATCTAAAGGAATACCATGAAAATGATCCAGAAGATCGCCTCTCAGGGTTTCCATAATGATTTGAGTCCACCAAACACCGTCTGAACTGACACGAAGATTTCGGATACATCTTCCGAATGATCAGGCCTCTGCCTTCCCTGTCCTATCTTCGTCGTGGGGGGTCCGGGGGCAACGCCCCCGACATGGTGTTGTGGGAAGGCGTGATGATCCGACGTGCCGCCCTGATCATAGAATCTTCCCTGCCATCTCGCGCCGGGGGGAAACCCCCCGGTCCCCCCACGACGAAGATAGCCGAGGGGCGGCGATGAAACACGATCCCCACCGGTTCTCCTCTCTTGAAAAGAGAGAGAAAGAGAGCACGTGACGAGAAATTTTCATCATGTATGCTTGAACCCCACGTTCATGCCCGATTCTACAGAGCCAAAAAAAGAAATTTAAAAATTTAGCAGATCTTTGTCCCCGGCTTGACGTCCCTGACGGTCGTCAGGAGGGAGGCCTCCTCGCCGGCGGCAAGGATCATGCCATTGCTCTCGATCCCGAAGATCTTCGCGGGCTTGAGGTTGGCGATCATCACCACGTTCTTCCCGACGAGGTCTTCAGGACTATAGAACGGCGCAATCCCCGAGACCACCTGGCGCTGTTCATCGCCGAGGTCAAGCTGGAACTTGAGAAGTTTCTTGGACCCCTTCACCGGTTCGACGGTGAGGACGCGGGCAACCCGCAGGTCCATCGTTGCAAAGTCGTCAATAGAAATCTGGTCTGCGTCTGTCATAACATTCAGTTCCTTCTTTTTCGCTTCTTCCACCCGGCCCTCAAGGATCTTTTCGAGGGCGGCGACCTTGTCGTCCTCAAGTTTGGCAAAGAGCGGCGAGGGCGCAGGGAGCGGACCCTCCTGCACCGGCACACGCCCTTCGTCGATCGGGTGGTCAGAGACGGCATCCTCGTGGCCGAACATCTCCCAGGCCCGCTGGGCGGCCTCGGGCAGCACCGGTTCGACCAGGAGGGTGAGGGCCTTGGCCACCTGGAGACAGTCGACGATGACCTGGGCGGCGGCCTCGCGGTCTTCCTTGACCAGTTTCCAGGGGGCGTGCTTCTGGATATGGGAGTTCCCGTAGGCGGCCAGGGCCATCATGGCGTCGACCGCACCCTTGAACTCGTATTCCCGCACCTCGGCCTCGACGGCCGCAAGCGAACGCTCGATCTCGGCCGTCACCTCAGGCGCTGCCGTCCCCGCCGGCACCCCGCCGAAGAACTTGTGGGCAAAGTGGAGGGTGCGGTACAGGAAGTTGCCCAGGGTGTTGACGATCTCGGAGTTCACCCGCTCCTGGAAAACCTTCCACGAGAAGTTCAGTTCCTTGGTGTGGTTGGTGTACGAGAGGAGATAGTAACGGAGGTAGTCGGCAGGGAGGCCCTGGTCAAGGTAGTCCTCGTTCGTCCAGACCACGTAGCCCCGCGACTTCGAGAATTTCTGGTCGTCGATCTTGACCATCCCTGAGGCCACGACCGCCGAGGGGATGCCATACCCCGCACCCTTGAGAAGGGCCGGCCAGAAGATGCAGTGGTGGTAGATGATGTCGCTGCCGATGAAGTGGACAATATCGCCGTCGCCGCACCAGTAGCGCTTCCAGTCGTTCCCGGTCTCCTCGGCCCACTCCCTGGTAAAGGAGATGTAGCCGATGGGAGCGTCGACCCAGACATAGACGACCAGGTCGTCGCGGCCAGGGAACTTCACGCCCCAGTCGAGGGTGCGGGTGATGCACCAGTCGCGCAGTTCCTCGCGCACCCATCCGGTGGCGTAGTTGCGGGCGTTGGCCGTGCCCCCAAGGTGGCTGAGGTGGTCGAGGAGGAACTCCTTGAACTGCCCGAGTTTGAAGAAGTAGTGCTCCTGCTCGCGCATCTCGGCCGGCGACCCACAGACCTTGCAGACCGGGTTTTTGATCTCGCCAGGCTCCAGGTGGCGCCCGCAGCCGCGGTCGCACTCGTCGCCCCGTGCCTCGGCGCCGCAGTACGGGCAGATGCCCTCGACATACCGGTCAGGGAGGAAACGCTTGCAGGTGGTACAGTAACTCTGCTGGATTATCTCAGAATAGATGTAGCCTTTGTCCACAAGGCCCTGGACCATCGCCTGGGTCTGTTGGTGGTTCATCTCGTCGTCGGTCATCCCGAAGTGGTCGAAGGTGATCTCCATGCGCTTGAAGGTCTCGTCGAAGTGCGCGTGGTAGCGCATGGCGAGTTCGCGGGGGGTCGTGCCCTCCTGCTCGGCGCTGATCACGATCGGTGTGCCATGGTTGTCAGACCCACAGATAAAGACCACGTCCTCCCCGCAGCGGCGGAGATATCTGACATAAAAGTCAGCAGGGACATAGGTCCGGAGATGTCCGAGGTGACAGGGGCCGTTTGTATAAGGGAGCCCACATGTCACCAGCAACGGTTTGCCACTCATCTCATACCTCTTGGTGGTGAAGATATAGATAGATTATTTAAACCAGATTCAGTGGTCCTGGTGAGAGGGTGGTGACGCCAAACCTGGTGCAGGGGGACGGGCGTGTACCCCTCGAAGCACAGCCTTACGGCACCCTCCCCTGCAGGCAGGCATCGGTGATCTGTCAGTGTGGTCGCGCCCTCCTCGAACCTGAGCATTTTTTGACCCTGGAGAAAACTTCGCCTTTTCGTGGGTCACATATGATTCAGCCGCCTTCCTACCCCTTTGGCCGGGGGCTCTGCCCCCGGACCCCCGGGAGGAAGATAGGGTCGGGAAGGCTGAATCGATGACCATCAAGAGAGTGGTGCCGTCCTCGACCTATCGTGGCGCGGGGGGTTCGGGGGGCGGCCAGGCCCCCCGACAGGGAGATTCATCACGAGGATTTCTACAGAGCCATTTTTACAAAGAGCATATCCCAAAAAACTCTTGGGTGAACATCCCCTCGAACAAAAGTGCGTCCTTCCAGAAATTCGAAACGCTCTCCTCCTGATGAATAGTGGAGGATTGCGTCCCGTCTTCATGGATTTTATTCTGCCTTCCCGGCCCTCGCGCCATCCCTATATGGAGGGAAGGAACATTTCTGGTGATGAAGCGGATACCGGTCAGGACACGGGGGTTTGGGGCCGAGGTCGGGACGCCGGCGGTGGCAGACCTGGCCCGGTGGGTGGAAAGTCGAAAAGGACGGGGCGGCGACCTGCTTGCATACCAGATCGAACGCTCGGCCACACTCCAGGAGGGCGTGGACCTCCCGGCCGCCGGCGGGGTCTTCTATGGGGCGCGGGTGCGCCAGTGTCTTGCCGGGGTCGTCGAAGGGGCGGTGACCGGGGAAGTGGGGGCCGCCCCAGACGCCGTGTTCGACGACCTCCAGGGGTGGAAGGGCGCCTGGCTCTCTCTTCCCGCCCCCTCGGTGCTCGGGTTCGAGGACCGCTATTATGGCGATCCTGAGGAGGCGAAGGAGGAAGTCTGCCGTGCCTTCCGCCACCTGCTGCGCGAGATGCGGGACGTCGGCGTGGGCGGGCACGTGCTCCTCATCGACGAGGTCGACGAGGTCGAACTCGACCTCCTTGCCGGGACCAGGTGTATCGTTTTCCCGCTCAGGCGCAGTCCCACCACCCTCGAAGCAGTGCTCGAACACCAGTCCCTCCTCCCACTCGCCCCGTCAGAACTCGGGTGGGCCGAGGACCTCATCGACTGCTATGATGTCCGCGAACTCTCGCTCCTCCACCCCGACCACCAGGCGCTCGGCGAGGCGCTTGGGTTCTTCGACCCTGACGAGATCTCGGCAGGGGGCTACACCGCGGCGGGCGAGGAGGAGGCCTGGGCCGCGCTCCTCGAAGAGGCGTACGTCCTCAAGTGAACTTCTCCGCACCTGGGACCAGGAAAGGGTTCTTGCGCGTGGGAAGGATCGATCTTTGATCCTTCTCCCTGTGACACAGCCAGAAATCTCTTGGCCTGCCGCTTCTCCGATCCCCTCTGCGTGGCGGAACGACCGAAGAAGTTCGATAAAATCTTAGAGTTTCGAGTTTCTTGGGGCAAGATCCCCCAGCGCGAGACAGCGGTGAAGATGCTGTAATAGGAGCTGCACACCGACGGATCATCATGCCTTCCCCCATCATCACGCCGGGGGCGCTGCCCCCGGACCCCCGGGAGGAAGATAGAGTCGGGAAGGCAGAACCAATAGACTTGAAGAGGGATTCGCCATCTACGACCAATCATGTGGCGGGTATAAACGGACCAAACATGAGAGACCTGTAGGGGCTTCGAGGGATCGGGGGGACGGCACGCCTCCTCGCAGAGGCAGTCATCCAGAGTTATTTTACAAAGCCGAAAATTTTCAAGTTTCAATATGTGAGCGGAGCGAACACAAGAAAACCGGAGGATTTCGAGGAACTCCTGGTGTGAAGATGAAAGAAGGCGGGCGACATACCAAGAACTGGTGAGGGATTCTACAGAGCCATCACAGAAGGGGGTACAGGGTTCGCCCCGGCCCGGAGGCCGCGGCATTCTGATCAACCCCTTTAGAGCGTGTCCGCGACTTTGAGGAGTTCCTTATAGTGGCGGTTGCGCTTCAGGAGCCAGAAGAAGAAACGGTCCATGAGGGAGAAGGAAAAGTTCCCGCCTGCGGCATTGGGATGGCCGCCGCCGCCAAACTTCCTGGCGATGAGGTGGCTGACCGGCGGGACCGAGCGGATGGAGAACCGTCCGTTTTTAGAGACGATCACCTCGATGTCGGTGCCCAGAGCGTCCCTGATCGCGTGGGCGGTCTCTGAGGGGTAGCCGTGGAGGGGGGCAAAGACGACAGTATATTTTTCCCGGTAGACCTTCGCCTCCTTGATGCTGGCCCCGATCGCCGCGTCCATCTCTGCCCTGATCTCGGCATAGATCCCCTCGACCTTGCGATCGGAGAACTTCCCCTGCGAGAGGAGGTTTCTGACATGCGGGAGGAGGTGACGGCGCTGGGTTACCAGGCCGAGGACGTCGGCGCGGGGGTCCTCTTTCTTCCAGAGGTCATAGTCGCAGACGACCCTGGCCACCTCTGCGGCGGTATGGTCGCCGGGCCTGAGTTCCTTTGCGACGATCCCGGTGGCGCAGACCGAGGTGTCGATGGTGAGGTGGGCGCAGTGCGGCCTGACCAGGTCGGCCTCGGCATCGGTCCAGCGGTGGTGGTCCCGCCATTCAACCTTCCATCCGTTCTCGGCGGCGGCCTTCACCGACGCCTCGACTCCTTTCTTATATCCAAGGTCGCTGATCGAGAGGACGTCACCCCGGCCAGGGAGTCCGGCGATGAGTGCAAGGATCGAGGTATACCCGCCGACCGATGCAAAGATCGTGGTGATCTTCCCATACACCATCCGGTGGATGGCGTCGGCCCCAGCGGCGTCGAGGTCGTTGTGCGTGAGGTGGAGGATCCCGTTCTTCCGCCCCTCCACCGCGGCGACAAGATCCTCGTCGGTGGTCTTCCTGCCTACGATGACGCTTACCATTATCTATTCTTGGAACCGGAGAGGGATAAAAAGGGCGGCGTGCGAGACCGCACCGTTTATTAATCAGGACCACCAATATGATATGGCTGCCCTAGTAGCTCAGACTGGGAGAGCGCCAGACTGAAGATCTGGTTGTCCCCGGTTCAAATCCGGGCTGGGGCACTTCTTCTCATTTTCGATTCGAAAACCAAACACGTTAGCATAAATGCTTTTTTTCTGCCCGGTAGCAGATACCCCAGATACCCGCGGCCGTAAAGAACGTCCGGTAACAAGATCGATCAGCCATAAACCGGGCACGCACCTCGCGCATGGATCGGGCCTGGCGAACTCCTCATGATGCCCCGCGGTACCAGGGGCGGCCGCCCCCGCCGAGAAGAAAGATGACGCACACGCTCCCCACACAGGACGACACCCTTATCCCTGCCCTGCCCGAGAGGGGAGATGAGCACCATGCTGCCAGACGTGATCATCCATACGAGCGTGAGCATCGACGGCGCGGTCACCGGGTTCGAACCCGACATCGCCCTCCATTACGAGGTCGCCGCTGAGTTCACGCCCGACGCCATGCTGGTCGGGTCGAGGACCGCGAAGAGCGGCATCGAGCACTACCTGGAGGAGGTCCCGCCAGAAGAGGACGGAGACCTGGCACGGCCGGCGGCGCATGCCGGGGACACCCGTCCGCTCTGGGCCTTCGTCGACAGCGGAGGGAGGTTGCAGGGTCTCCTCCATGTATACCGGCGCTCAGACTACTGCCGGGACATCGTCGTCCTCGTCGCCGAAGAGACCCCGGCGTCGTACCTCGAATATCTCCGCGCACGCGACTATCCCATCATCAGGACCGGGGGCGACCACGTCGACCTGCAGACCGCGCTGGAGGTACTCCGCCGCCGGTTCAGCGTGCAGGTCGTCGTCTCGGATAGCGGCGAGCGGTTGAACTCCGCACTCCTGGAAGCGGGCCTTGCAAAGACCCTCAGCCTCGTCATCACTCCTTTCGTCGCCGGTAGGGGGGCGACACACCTCTTCGAAGGTCTGGAGTCAAAGAGAGAGGACTTTGTCCTGGAGCGTGCCGGCAAAGTGGGAGACAGGTGCGTCCACCTTGTCTACCAGGTCGGGTGAAGAGGCGCATAACTGGCTCTGTAGAACCCCTCTCCTCTTGTGTGGGGGAGACATGTGTTACTCCTCTGGCCGGGGGGCATCCCACGGGGCGGGAAGGCAGAATAGATGACCCTAAAGAGAGTGCTGCCCTCCTCGACCTATCATGTGGCGGGGGGTTCGGGGGGTGGCCAGAGAATTTTTGTCGCCCTGTTCGCACCTGTGCACCGGCATACACCTCTTCGCACCCCATACCTGCCACCGAACAAATGATTTTTAGAACGCCGTTCATCACTATGGCTCCATTCGTTCAGTTCTCGTCTTCGTGTGCACCCGGATCCAGACCGCACACACACACCCACAGAGACCAGGAGAGATCAAGGGTGGGGCGTGTGCTCTCTTTTTGGTGCAATATAGTACTATGAGAGAGAGAGATCTCTCTCCTCTCTTTAGAATAGGTACTCCACGCCCGTTCCTCTGTCCGCGTCCATGGTACTTTTTCAGTGCAATCCCGGTGCAGAGCGGGTGCACATGTGCCAACTCCCCAGGCGCCCGACCCCGTGTGGAGATGGGCAGAGGACGGCATCCCATCTTTCAAGAAATCCAGCCCTGTAGAGATCCTCGTGATGAATCTCTCTGGTGGGGGGCTTGGCCGCCCCTGGTGAGATGATGGGGAAGAGGGGCGAGTCACGCTCACTCCAGGAATTCGTGAGGGTTTACCATGAAAATGATCCTGACGATAATCTTTTCGGGTTTTTATAAGAATTTCAACCATCCAGATCTCTTTGAAGATTATATGCAGATTACAGAGACGCCTTCATCATGATCGGTGTTCTGCCTTCCCGACCCTATCGCCATCCTGGGGGTCCGGGCGGCACTCGCCCCCGGCGAGAACGTGAGGGAAGGCGTGATGATCAGGTGTGCCACCTCAGATCGTAGATTTTTCCTGTCATCTCGCGCCGGGGACGGCAACAAAGTGGTGGTCCCATGGGGGGTCCTGCTCTAACAGGGGAGCACGGATCCACACACTCTGGAGACCAATGATCATGTTCATCACGTATGCGTGAGCCGGGGGCTCATGCCAGATTCTACAGAACCGCTCTGTAGAAATCATCGTGACAGTTCTCTTCGCCGAGTGAATGACCACTCGAAGATTTCCAATCATCTCGACAGCTCGAAAAACGGCTCTGTAGAACCCCTCTTGATGGTTCTCTTCGACGAGGGGCTGGCCGCCCCCAGCATGACTGTGTGGGAAGGCGATTGAGTCACCCTTGCACCGAGAAGAAGTGAGAGTTTCTAAAAAACCCGAAAATTGAAGATTTTCTCATGCTCGCTCCGCTCGCACCCCGCGTGAAGATCGGTGGCGGACGGCATTTCCTTCTCCATGATCATTGAGTGTGCCTTCCCGCCCCGGTCTTCATCCCCTGCGTTCGAGGGCAGAGTCTCCAAGCACGGAGAGGTGGGACGGTACGCCGCTCAGAACTTTTATTCCATATGCCTGAACCAGGAGTTCTTGAGAAATTCTTCAGAACCAGAAAAAAAAGAGAGACGAACCCTTCACTCGGCCGCCAGTGCCGTGATCGGGGAGAGCCGCGAGGCCTTCCAGGCAGGGTACACACCCGAGAGCACGCAGATCCCGATGCCCACCCCGATCCCGATGACCACATTCATCAGCACCGACGGGGCGAAGAGATACGAGATATCTTCGAGCATCACCGTGACGAGGATCCCCCCCGCGATCAGGCTGAGAACCCCGCCGATCACTGCCCCGAGCGCTCCCAGGATCGCGGCCTCGTACAGGAACATCTTGATGATCTCCCTGCTCTTGACCCCGATACTCCTGAGGATCCCGATCTCGCGGGTCCGCTCGGTCACCGACATCATCATCACATTGAAGATGCTCACCGCCGCGACCAGGAGCGAGATCCCGGCGATCCCGGTGACCGCCAGCGAGACCGCACCCAGGACCCCCGAAATCATCTCAATCAGGGCCTTGGGGTCCGAGATATCGACCGTCTCCTTTCTCCCGTTGAGACTCTTGTCCAGGTTCTCCCGCACCGCCTCGACCTCGTCGAGGTCCTCGACGATGACCAGGGCCTTGTCGTAGCCGCGGTCTTTCCCGTTGATGTCCTGGTACAACCGGTCGGTGATGATGATCGAACTGTAGGTCGAGATCCCGCCACCAAACCCGGTGTTCTTCAGGATGCCGGCAACCCTCACCTTCTTGCCCTCCTCCTCATCGCCGATGGTGATCCTGCTCCCGATCTTGAGGTCATGCGCCTCGGCGATGTCCGAGGAGATGAGGGCGCGGTCGCCGCCATGGATCATCACGCCCTTCTCGACCTCAAGGACGAGAGGAATATCGCCGGGGTCGAGCCCATAGACCGAGGCATAGGTGTCCTCGCCGGCAGCCCGTATACTCGAAAATGTCGAAGAGAACGGGACGACCGGGTTGCCCATGCTTGCCCGCTCGATCTTTCTTATCTCAGGGATGCTGAGTTTCTCCTCGCTCCCGCCGAAGAACCCGCCCCCCTCCATTGCCGGAGTGACGGTGATCTGCCCACCTTCGTCGCCGAAACCGCTCGTCACCGAGACCTGGAGGGCCGAGCCCAGGATCCCCATCGTCGTGATGGCAAAGACCCCGATGACGATCCCGATCGCCGCAAGGACCGACCTCAGGAGATGGAGACGGACATTGCGCTTGGCCAGGTCGAAGTAGATGTCGGTGCCGATCATGCCACCAGCCTCCCGTCCTTGAGCCTGACCACCCGGCCGGCGTACTCCGCCGTGCTCGGGTCATGGGTCACCATCACCACGGTCTTGCCGGCCTCGTTCAGTCTCTTCAGGAGGTCCATGATCTGGACACTCATCTTCGAGTCCAGGTTCCCGGTCGGTTCGTCGCAGAGGAGGATCGCCGGGTCATTGACCAGGGCCCGTGCGATGGCCACCCGCTGCTGCTGCCCGCCCGAAAGTTCGTTGGGGGTATGGGTGGCCAGTTCGGCGTCAAGTCCGACCTTCTCCAGGAGGGCGAGACCCCGGCCGTTCTGTTCCTGGTGTTTGTGCTTGATGATATAGGGATACTCCACGTTCTCCCTGGCCGTCAGGACCGGGATGAGGTTGAACTTCTGGAAGATGAACCCGATGGCGTCCCGGCGCAGTTCGGTGAGGGCGTCGTCAGAGAGCGTCCTGGTGTTCACCCCGTTGATGATGACGTCTCCTTCGGTCGGCGTGTCCAGGCAGCCGACCTGGTTGAGGAGGGTCGACTTGCCTGAGCCGGACGGGCCCATGATCGCCACAAACTCCCCGGGGTCGATGGAGAGCGAGACGCCGTCAAGCGACCTGACGTCTCCGGCGACCCTGGGATAGACCTTGACGACGTCAACGAGGCGGATGACCGGCTCGTCTCCCATTATTTCCTCCACCTGTTCAGGAGCCCGGTGCTCTTCAGGATCGCTCCGATGACGCCAAGCCCGACCAGGCCAAAGAGGATCATCACCGGCAGGGGGATGGACTCGTCCTTGGGCTGGGTGGCGTCGGCGCCGTGCGCACCACCTGAGAAGGTCTGGTGCTGGTCGATGTTGACCTGCATCGTCTTGGTGTATGGGGTGCCCTCGGCGTCGCGGTAGGTGATCACGATGGGGACCGAGGTGGCGTCCTCGGCACTGAAGTCGAGTTCAAAGCTTGCAAGGTCGTCAGGGTCGAGGCTGCCGATGGCGTACTCAGGGTAGGGGTTCTCAGGCACGGCAGGGTCGTCTGAGGTGACGACGACCGACTTCGCGGCCTCGAGACCGGCATTGGTGATGTCGCCGCTGACCGAGTACGAGCCAAACCCGCCATGGACCTCGATATTGTTCACCACCAGTTCGGCCCTGGTGTTGGACTGGCCAAAGACGACCGGGATGGTGACAGTGGCGGTGTGGGTGTTGGGCCCGGTATGGTAGGCGACGTCAAAGTGAAGGTCGGTCTCCTGGTGGGCGGTGACGTCAAGGCTCACATTGGCCTGGGCCGAGGAGGCGAGGGTGCCGACAAACCATCCGGTCTGGGCGGCCTCGATCCCTTCGCCGGTCGGGGTGACGGTGATCCCGGTCACCGACGAGGCGCGGGGGTTACCGACGACGAGGGTGATATGTTCCTTCTTCCCTTCGGTGAAGGCGTCGGGCTGCCCGGTGACGACCGTGGTGAGCGGTGTCTCCTCGACTCTCACCGGGACATTGGTGTTGAGAGTGCCGTCTCCCCCATAGTCCAGAGAGAACCAGGGGTAGTAGACGCCGTCACGAGTGTTCTGGTCGGCCTTGACCGTGAAGGTGTACGAGGCGGTGTTCCCTGGCCCGATGGCCCCTGCCGCTCCATAGTTCGTGTCGCTGAGGGTTCTGATATCATTCCCTTTCAGCACGGCCCTGCTGATCTTGACCGGTTCGAGGCCGCCGTTCTTGACTTCGACAGTGACAGTGCCGGTGTCACCGGGCATGAGGGTCGCGGGGGAGACGCTGGTGTTCGTGACCGATACTGGTGATGCCGCTCCGGCCGTCATCGCCGCAGGGACGGCGGCGGCAGCAGAGCAGACAAGGACCATCAGCCCTATGATAAGGGCGAGGGGTGTGCGAGATGTCATGGATATACTGATCTCCGTGGGTGGACGTCGGCGCCCACCCTTGTGTAAAGTAGGTTGTACATTTTGTATTTAATACATTACCATATGTCAAGGGGAGCATTCATATAGACAAACCCACCTTACATTTCTCTGCACCAGGCCGCGGCCGCGGCCACTGCTATATGGAGCACATTATGGATTCAGACGCATCTCTTATCGACATCCTTACCGCCCCCGACCGGTTCTTTCGGTCGCTGGGCGAGAGAATCGAGAATATCAAGGTACCGGGCCTCATCATCTTCATCACCGCACTGCTTGCGGCGATGACCGGCTACCTCGCTGCCGGGGCCGTGCCCATGACCGGGATAAGCGGTGCCGACGCAGAAGCGTTCAAGACATTGATCGCCCCCTTCGCCGCTGTCTTCGCCTTCATCGCTGTCTTCATCGGCTGGGGCCTCCAGTCACTGGTCCTCCACGTGATCGCGAAGGTTCTCGGCGGCACCGGGTCATTCAAGTCGACCCTCGCCGTCATCGGCTACGGGAACCTCCCCCAGATCCTGGTGAGCATCCTGGCCCTTGCCCTTCTCCTCGTCTACCATATGGACATCGAGAACCTGGGCGCCGCCCTCGGCATCACCGTCCTGGGACTCATCTTCACCCTCTGGTCGGTGGTGATCTGGTTCTTCGGGTTCAAGCATGCCCATGAACTCACCACTGCAAAGGCGGGCATGATCGTCGCGATCGTCTTCATCGTCTCGATGGCCCTCTCTATCCTGCTCTGAGAGGGCGCAACACACCCCTGGACCTTCCAACCCGCACACATCATCATCGGTGGGACACGAACTCTCCCTCATCCCACCTCTTCTTTTTTGGGGCCTGTAGAGTGGCTTCCTTTTCCCGACGCGAGTAAAATGCTCCAACTTCCCCTCAGTTTCTTGCCAGGGGTTCATCGAATGTTTTGTCTTCTCATGTCCGCTCTCGCTCGTCCCCTGATTGGCCCCCAGGACGACGATTGAAATGGGAAAACAAGGGCGATGAGTGTGAAGACGAGAGGCGGCCCCCTGCAGACCTTCATCCGCGAGGGGACCGGGGGCGGCACGCCCCCCAGTGTAGGAGGGTTCAGAATTTCGGCTCTGTAGAATGAGCATGAGGCGAGAACATGCCTCAAGCATACGAGATGAACATTTTTCGTTGCTGGATCATTCTATTTTAAGACCGGAGAATTGGTGAGGATCATGTTCCATCGCCGCCCCCACCTCTCTTCGTCGTGGAGGGTCCGGGGGGCACTCGCCCCCTGGTGCGAGATTCCAGGGAAGTTGCTGCGATTGAGGGCGGCACGCCTGATCGACGTGCCTTCCCCCATGTTTGTGCCGGGGGCGCTGCCCCCGGACCCCTGGAACAAAGATTGGACCGGGAAGGCACTATCAATGATCATGAAGAGAGTATTGCCGTTCGCCGCCTATCTTCGGCGCGGGGGGGTTCGGGGGGCGGCCAAGCCCCCCGTCGAAGAGAGCCCTCGAGATGGATTTCTACAGGGCCGAAATCTCAAATTTCGAGCATTCAAGACTATCTTTGATCTGCGGGCCCTTTAGAAGACGAGATATTCTACAGAGTCAAAATTGCGCTAATGCGGGTGCTGCTCCTCATGAAGCCTCATCCCGCGTCACATGCAGGCAAAGGGAGAACCGCAACACAGAAATAGAGTAACTCTACACAGACGAAGGTATGAAAAATGTATTGTTCATCCTTGCTCTTGGATTCGTAGCCGTCGCGGCGGTCTTTGCGGGATGCACGGGCACATCGCCCGAGGCGACCCCGACCCCAACCCCGACCGAGGCCACGACGGCGGCCCCGACCGAGACCACGCCCGCCCCGTCCATCCAGCCAGAACCGACCGACGAGATGCCTGACAATTATCTGGTCCGGGCATCCGCCCAGAAAGACCCGATCTATCACACGATCACGGTCACCTTTGACGGCGGCAAGGGCCAGATGAATCTGAAGGAACTCACAGCGACGGTCACCCGCTCGGACAACGAGATCGAGACAAAGAGCATGACCAAGCCGTCAGGGAAATCGGTCGCGACCGGGTCGACCCTTGAGTTCAACGGGACTGCACAGCAGGACAGGATCCAGGTCTGGGTCACCATGGACCGCCCACTCGGTACCGACGGGGAGACTGAGTTCAAGATCTACGACTCGGTCCTGCCCATCGACTGACCCTGTTCACCTCTTTTTTTTGTGCTCGGTAAAGTTCGGCATGAATCCTGGGCTCAAGTAAACACAATGAAAATGATTGAATTTCTCAGGAGGAGAGGGATCCTTGCTCCCCTTGAGACGCAGGGACACCACGGGGGGACCACCACTCGACTGCCCCACCCATGCCAGTCCTCATCCCGGGGGACCGGGGGGCGCAATCCCGGTGCGAGATGGCAATAAAGATTTGACGATTCGGACAGGTCGATCACACTGAAGAATGTTCTATCCTCTACGTCCTGGCTTTAATGGGATCTGATGTGTTCAGATTCTCATGCAAACCAAAATAAACCCTCACTTATTCTTAGTGTGAGCGCGATTGGACCGCCGCCCCATAGTCTCTTGCCGGGACGAGAAGAGGGGGGAAGACGGTTGAATCGCGCTCGCACCCAGAAAGAGCAAGAGTTTCTACAGGGCTTGAGTCTCTTTTTCGACACGCCAGTGCAGCAGCACGCCGTCGTCGACCTGCTCGACCCCGGCAAGTTCGAGGCGCGGGAATTCGGACTCTTTCACAAACCCCTCGCCGTCGACCGGGGTGGGGGCGCCCTCTCCCCCGATGATGACCGAACCCACATAGGTGATCAGTTCGTCCACCAGCCCTGCCTGGAAGAGCCCCCAGATCAGCGTTCCCCCGCCTTCGACCATCAACCGCTTCACGCCGCGGCTGGCCAGTTCGTGCATCAGGCGGGCGAGGTCAATCCCCTCCTCGCCGGCGACGACGACCTCGGCCTTCTCCTGCAGGGCTTCGACCAGTCCTGCCGGTGCCGCCGCCGAGACCGCAACGACCCGCCGCCCCTCCCCCTTGCAGAGGATGTCGGCATCTAAGGGGGTCCTGGCCATCGAATCGACGACGACCCTGAGGGGATGCTCGTCCTCCCCTCGCGCCCTGCGCGCGGCCTTCAGTTCGGACGATTTGACAGTGAGCGACGGATCGTCGGCAAGGACCGTGCCAATCCCGACCATGATCCCGTCAGCACCGGCTTTAATCTCATCCACCCGTTTAAAATCGTCTGCGCCAGAGATCTTTACCTGCCGCCGTTCCCGTGTCGAGATCTTGCCGTCCGCGCTCATCGCGAGGTTGACAAAGATATATGGACGCATGCCCTGAGGTTTGACGGAGAATTACTTATTCGTGTGCTTTGCCCGGAAAGAAATGAAAGGGCATAAATAACGATCCTGTTTACCTCTCAATTGTACAATGTTTTCAAGGGGTTCAAACATATCAGATGTCTCTTTTAATCACTGGGCATCAGATATCCGCATAATAGGTGTAATAGGATTTTTACTGGCCCTGTTGATCCTTACCGTCTTTTATTCGATCTTCTACGATGTAGAATTGAGACAGTCATCCCTCTATTACATACCCCTTGTCATAGTGGCGGTCTGGTACTCCAACCGCTCGATCTGGACGGCGGCGGCCCTCTCCCTGGGGTACGTCGTCGTCACCCTCTTCCTGGCCATCGGGGGGTATTCTGTTGACCCGGTCCTCCTCTTCCTCTTCACTCTCCTCTACCTCTGGGGGATGACAGCGGTCATCCTCTTCTCCTCTGAACCGCCATATCGTGCGGGCGCGCTCTACGACTCGTCTCTCTTCTTCTCACTGGACCCGGTATCCCTTGAGGTCAGGGGGATCAGCCATGACCTTGCTGACCGTCTGGGATTTCCAGGTTTTTCCCCTGGAAAAACAGTCCCGCTGGCATCACTCTGCGTCGATCCCGGAGATGCCAGGGTCCTCGTCGGGCGGGCCCGTAGCGGGATGATGGAAGGGTCCCCCTGTGAACTCGTCCTCAGGGGGCGTGCAGGGGAGCAGGTACCGGTCCTCCTCACCTGCGTCAGTGAAGGCGCGACATGCCGGTGCTCTGTCCTCGACCTTACCTCTCTTCGTTCATACCAGGAGATGGAGCAGAAGGCCGGGGTCGAAGCGGCCAGGTGGCAGGACTTTGCGACTACGGCGGCCCATGAACTCAGGACCCCGCTCCAACCGGTGCTCGGCTATCTCGGTCTCCTCCATGACGACCATACCCATTATGGGATCAATGATGAGGCGGCGCGGATGCTCGGCGTCTGCCTTGAGAATGTCAACCGGGAACGGCGTATCGTAAACCGGATGCTTGAACTCAGCCTTCTGGACAGTGGAAAAGTGAAGAGCAGGCCCACCGAGGTGGACCTTGCCGCGCTGATCGAAGAAGTGCTCAAGAGCCATGGCTTCACCACCAGGGCCAGGTGCGAGGTCTCGGTCCCGGAGGGTATGACGGTCCGGGTCGATAAGGAGCACCTCTACCTGGTCCTGGAAGGGCTCGTCTCCAATGCGGTCGAGTACAGCGACGACCCGAGGGTCGTTGCGATCACCTGCGGTCAGGAGGGGGGGCGGCAGTGGGTGAGGGTGAGGGACAATGGTCCAGGGATCACACCCGACAAACTGAAGCGGATCTTCGAGCCCTTCTCCCTTGGCGACAGTGAGACCTTGAGCCGCAGGTATGGGAGGATGGGGCTTGGCCTGCCGATCGCCGAGCGGTATGCCCGCCAGAACGGCGGGTGGATCGAGGTGGAGAGTGTGCCGGGCGAAGGGAGCACCTTCACTCTTATGCTGGAACGAGAAGAGAGCGACGTAGCCTGATGGGCCTGAATCGATGCTTCCCTGACTCTGTAGAAACCCTCACCTATTATGCGGAAGGGATGTGTGTCACCCGCCTTCCTACCCTCTTTGGCCGGGGGCGCTGCTGTCCTTGACCTATCGTGTGGCGGGGGTTTGTGGGGGGCGGCCAAGCCCCAACCAGAGAGATTCATCACGAGGATTTACCATGAAAATGATCCAGAAGATCATCGCTTTCGGTTTTCACAAGTATTTGAGCTCACCAGATCCCTTTTAATCCAAAAAAAATAGGATACAACATCCATCATTGTGATCGGGCCTCTGCCTTCACGGCCCAATCACCATCCCAGGGGTCCGGGGGCAGCGCCCCCGGGGCGTATGGTGAGGGAAGGCATGATGATCAGAACGTACCCCCCCATCGCAGATTCTTTCCTGTCATCTCGCACCGGGGGGTTGCACCCCCCGGACCCCCCACGGCGAAGATAGGGTCGGGGCGGCAATTGGGTGGGGGTCCTCCCGGTGTCCTACTCCTAAGAGGGAGCAAGGATCCACCTTCCAGAGCCCAACCAGAGTTTTCATCGCGTATGCATGAGCCAGGGGTTCATGTCCAATTCTACAGAACCGCTTCCCTCTCCTTTTCGCCGAAAAGCAACACCGAAGTTTTAAAGATGATCAAATCTCAAAACTTTCCTGGGACGAATATCTCTTCGAACCAAAATCTTTTCTTCCAGAAATTCTGACCCATCCTACACCTTGGGCGTCCCACCCCCCAACCCCCACTGATGAAGAGTGACGGAGGTTCACATCCCATCGTCACGATCATCGCTCTGCCTTCCCGCCCCAATCGCCATCCTGGGAGTCCGGGGGCGAGCCGCCCCCCGGGGCGGGGGTGTGGGAAGGCAGAAGGCATGCATGGATCCGCAACGAAAAGGGGAGGAATTTCTCATCCTCTCTACTGCTCTCTTCTGGGTGGAGGAGGGCGGGAGAGTGTTGGGATGACCTTCTCATCATAGTCATATTCTGCCTTCCAGTCTCCATCTTCATGCCAGGGGGGTCCTGGGGGCGACATGGTGCTCGACTTCGATCCGCTTCTCGAACAAAATGGATGAGGGGCAAGAATCGATCCAGTTCTGAGATGTTATTTTCATCGCGTATGCGTGAACCTCAGGGCCATGCTCGATTCTACAGAACCCAGAAGAGACTATAAGTGAGATGACCGGTTTTTTCTCTCTTTCAGCGCCCGCTCGATCGCCCACCGCCCTCTCCCGAACTCTTCCTGCAAAATTTCGATGGACCGCTTCCGTGTCGTTCCCTTATTTCGCAGTTCCTCGTATTGCCGGTCAAGGCGACGGCGTTCGTCGGCGGTCCAGCGCTTCCGCTGGTTCTTTGGGGTGCCGAGGACCGGGGTGCGGAGCGAACTGAGGAGAAAACCCGGAGTGACCGCCTGGAGGTCATGGACTCCGTTCTCGAAGATCGTCTCCGAGACCTCGAACCCGACGAACTTTCGGCCAAGCCCGGTCGCCACCCTCGCCGTCGAGAACCCGCCCATAAAGAAGTCACAGATCACGTCGTCTGCATTGCTGCTGTACTGGATCATCCTGGTGAGGAGCGCGGTCGGCAGTTCGTTCTTGTTCTTCACCTGCCCTGGTTTATACTCGCGATTGATGACCCAGACGTCCTCCCTATCCCGGTAATTGAGAGAGCCGCCGTCGGGGGCGTGTTCGCCTGTCCCATACCTTGATTCAAGGTTGAAGGTCCGTTCGCCACCCGGTTTTTCGTAGAAAAGAATGTGGTAGTGGGACGAGACATATTTCCTGCTGGTATACACTCCGAAGTTGTACTTCCAGATGATATGATTCACCTCGCGCAGCGAAGTCTGCCGCAGGGCATGGAGGATATGGTAGAGGTTGGTGTAGCCTGAGACGATATAGATCGAACCGCCGGGCCTGAGCACCCGTTCGGCCTCCTGGATCCAGTTGAGACTGAACTCTCCGTATTCAGATTCAGGAATCTCGACATATCCATCGACCACATAACCTTCGTCACGATTGTAGTGACGGTGGAGGGTGTCGCCGCCGATCCCGTACGGTGGGTCGGTGATGATCAGGTCGACGGACCCGTCTTCGATCACCTCCCTGGCACCGGTGATGCAGTCTCCGTTGTAGAACGTGTTCCCGTCACGTGTAATAGACTTCATCGCTATTCCTTTCAAGGACTCCCGTCGTGATCACACCCCACCAGGGGGCATGGGCGGGAGTGCTGACATACTGTATCTCTCTTCTTGTGATTCATGGTTCTGCCGCACATGGCATACACCACAAATCTTGTCTATGATCTCTGCACATCTCTGAGGGAGACGTGACTATTGAATGGATCTTGGTGCACTCTTTATGGACGCAGCCCGCTATACGAAGGGCACCTTCTGGGGGCGGGGGAAGAACACCCTCAAGTTGCTTGTCAGTGTGGTCATCTTCCCTCTTTTTTTTGGGTATCTTGTTCAGGTGCTGCGCGGAGAGGACCCGGCACCGCCGGTGCGGTGGTCTTTCAAGATGTTTCTTGACGGGATCAAGGTGTGCCTGATCTGGTTCCTCTATACTGTCCCTGTGCTCGTGGCATTTGTGGCCCTCGTCGGTTCTGTAGTGGTTCTTTATGTGACAGACGGCGTCAGCGCGATCGAGCCGCACCTGACCGAGATCATCGGGGGGGTGCTGATCGTCTGTGTGCTCTACATCCTGACAGGCCTGTTTGTGAACCTTGCAACGATCAAGTTTGCCCGCGAGCAGAGATTGTTTGCGGCATTCTCATTTGGAGAGATCTGGAGGTGCATCGGCCGCATCGGGCTCTGGCAGTATGTCGCCGCCGTGATCCTTCTCGCCGCCTTTGTGAACACAGTCATCGGCCTTGTCCTGCTCGTCCCAAACGACGTGGTGGCGTTTGCCCTCTTTGCGCTGGCCATGGTTCCGCTGTCGATCTTCCAGGCCAGGTATTTTGCCAGGATCTATGACCTGGCGATGGGGTGAACACACTCCAATTGCCAGATGTCAAGGTATATTAACAGTGGCCGCGAACACGATTTGTAACGCTGTACATGAATCGAAGCCGGTTTTTCCTCTGTATCGCTCTCATTGCCGCCGTGGAGGTCATCGTCTTCACGCTCGCCCTGAGCGCGGGCTATGACGCTGTTGCGGAACTCTCGTTCTATATCGCCCTGCTCCTGGTCTTTGTCTGCAGGCAGCGGGTGAAGGGAGTGATCTGGGACGAACGGTTGAGCCGGGTCGAGGAGCAGGTGGCCGAGAAGACCTTGAAGATCGCGCTCTTCCTGATGATCTTCTTCGGACTGGGATTTTTCGTCTCAGGGGCGCTCCTCGATCTTGAGAGGGCGATGAATGACGGGATGTTCCTCCTTGAACTCTCAGGTGGGATCATCCTCCTGTACCTGGTCCTCTGGATCATCGCGATTAAGCCGTTCTGGGATGAAGGGGACGATGAATAATAAACTCAAGGTCTACCGAGCACTGCACGACCTCACTCAGGAGCAGCTGGCAGTGGCGCTGGGAGTGACCAGGCAGACGATCATCGCCATCGAGAAGAAAAAATATGATCCTTCCCTTGATCTTGCTTTTAAGATCGCCCGCTATTTTAATGTGACAATCGAGGAGATCTTCTCGCCTGACAAAGATCAGTGACCTCACCCGCGGCCGGGAATCGTCTGCTGCTCGCGCCGTGGACTCTGTGCTCGAAGATCAGAGTTTTTCTCGACGACACGAAGAACGTCTCTGTAGATCTCCTCCCCTATTCATGGTGTGAACATGACTCCTCCTTCTCATTCACGCATACATGATGAACATGATCGTGGGTCTCCAGAGGGTGTGGGCCAGTTTTTCCCCTTGAGCGCGGGACTCCATGAGGGGATCACCACCCGCCTGCCGCCCCCGCCTCTCCTCGTTGTGGGGGGTCCGGGGGGGTGCAACCCCCAGCGCGAGATGACAGGGATGACTCTACGATCTGGGGCGGCACGAATGATCATCACGCCTTCCCCCACGCTCTCGCCTGGGGCGCGGCGCCCCGGACCCCCGAGACGGCGAGAGGAGGGGGAAGGCAGATCGCCGATCATGCTGAAGGCGCCTCTCTCATCTTCAACGAGATCAGGATGGTTCAAATTCTCATACAAACCTGGAGAGATAATCGTCAGGATCATCTTCATGGTAAACCCTCAGTTCTTTTGGTTCGAGTATGATTCAACCGCCCTCCCCCCTCGTCTCGCCGGGGACGAGTGCTGCTCGGACCCCCGGGATGAAGATTGGGCAGGAAGGCATATTCGTAATCCCTGGAGAGGGAGTGTCCTCCTCGACCCATCATGGTGTGGGGGGGGGCGGGGGACGGCCGTGAGCGCCCCCCGTCAGAGAGAGTCATCCAGAAGATTTCTACAGAGCCAGAATTCCTGGATATGCTTTAGATCTCAAGTCTCAGGTGGTGGCGTGCCATCCCCCGCGAGAGGCGCCAGGTCCGGCAAAGATATATCATGGCCCAGGTGCACTTCCCGCCGAGGGGGAGAGATGGACGAGATCGCAGTGCTCATCGGAGGGAAAGCAGGCGAGGGGATCAATATCGCAGGGTCGGTGGTCATGCGGCTCATCGCGGGCTGCGGGCTGCGGGCCGCGATGTACTATGACTACCAGTCCCTGATCAAAGGAGGACACAACTTCGCCGTGATCAGGGGGGCGGCCGAACAGCCGTACTGCCACCGGGAAGGGCTCGACCTGGTCCTTGCCCTGGACCAGGAGACGGTCCGCCGCCACCATGGAAGGCTCCGTGCCGGCGGCCAGGTCATCTACGACACCGGGCGGGTGCAGGAGGGGGAGGGGACCGGCATTCCCCTTGACGAGATCGTGAAAGACGAGGGCGCCCCGGCGGTGACACGGAACATGGGGCTGATCGGGGGCTTCTGCAAGGCCTGCGCCATCCCGTGGGAGACGGTGGAGGCAGTGCTCAGTCGTGCGGTGCCAAAGGCGGTGGAAGCGAACCTCAGGGTGGCCGGGCGCGGCTACGAGGCGGCCGAGATGGTCAGGCCTCTCCCGGCCAGGGCGGCGGGGATAAGGGTGCTCCCGGCGATCAGCGGGAACGAGGCCATCGCCCTCGGTCTGGTGGAGGCCGGGCTCGAGGGATATATCGCCTACCCGATGACGCCCTCCTCAGGCATCCTCCACTTCCTGGCCGCACGGCAGGAGGAGTTCAGGACGAGCGTCGTCCACCCTGAAAACGAGATCGGGGTGATGCTGATGGCCCTGGGGGCGGCGTACGCCGGGCGGCGGGTGGCAGTCGGCACCTCGGGCGGGGGGTTCTGCCTGATGACCGAAGGGTTCTCCCTGGCCGGGATGGCCGAACTCCCGGTTTTGATCGTCCTCGCCCAGCGGCCCGGCCCGAGCACCGGCGTCCCGACCTATTCTGGCCAGGGCGACCTGCTCTTTGCGCTTTCGGCCGGGCAGGGTGAGTTCCCGCGCCCGGTCGTCGCCCCGGGCACGCTCGAAGAGGCCTGGTACTGGGCCGGGGCGCTCCTCGACCTTGCCTGGCGGTTCCAGACCCCGGCGGTCCTGCTCACCGACAAAAATCTCGGCGAGGGGATGTACACTTTCCACGGCGCACCAGAGAGGCCGCCTCTCCCGTCGGTCCGCTGGGATGGGGACGGCGGGTACCGGCGGTATGCTCCCGGTCCTGACGGCGTCTCGCCGCTCGCAAGTCCGGGGACGGCCGGCGCGGTCGTGAAGGTGAACTCGTACGCCCACGACGAGAGGGGGATCACCACCGAAGACCGGGCGACCGTCGCCAGGATGGCCGAGAAACGGAACGAGAAGGAGAAGGCGATGGCCGAGGTGCTCAGGAGTTACCCCTCGGTCATGACCGCCGGCGACCCCGCGGCCGGAACCGTCCTCCTCTGCTGGGGCTCGACCGCCGGGGTCTGCACCGAGGCAGCAAAAGACCTGGGGCTGCGGGTGGTCAGGCCGGTCGTCCTCTCGCCCTTCCCGGTCGAACAGTTCAGTGCGGCGATCGGGGGGGCCGAACAGGTCGTCGCCGTCGAGGAGAACCTGGACGGGCACCTTGCCAGACTGGTCAGGGCAGAGGGCTACCGGGTGAACGCCGTGATCGGGAAGTACGACGGGCGCCCCTTCTTCCTGGAAGATCTTGAGCGACAGTTGAAGGGGGTGGGGGCATGACCTGGATCACCGATGCCCAGAATACCTGGTGCCCTGGATGCGGCAACTTCACGGTGCAGCACGCCCTCAAGGACGTCTTTGCCGGTCTCGTCGCAGACGAGGGGCGGCGGCCAGAAGAGTTCGTGCTCGTCACAGGGATCGGGTGCCATGCCAAGATCGCCGACTACCTCGCGGTCAACAGTTTTTACGCCATCCATGGCCGGACCCTGCCGGTGGCGACCGGGATCACCCTGGCCAACCCGGACCTCACCGTGGTGGCCTGCGCCGGCGACGGTGACGCCTATGCCGAGGGGCTTGGCCATCTCGTCTTTGCCGCCAAGCGCAACACCGACATCACGGCCGTCGTCCACGACAACCGGGTCTACGGCCTCACCACCGGACAGTACACCCCGACCTCGTACACTGGGTTCAGGGGACGCTCGACCCCCAAAGGCGCGAAAGAACGCCCTTTCAACCCGGTCGAACTGGCCCTCGCCTCAGGAGCGACCTTTGTGGCCAGGGCTTACACCCGCCGCCTCGACCACCTCAGGGAGGTGCTGCGCCGGGCGGTCCTCCACCGGGGTTTCTCCTTTGTGGAGGTGCTCCAGATCTGCGCCACCTACAACAACCTCACCGCCTCCTACCACGACCAGGCCTACGAACTCGACGGCCACGACACCGCCGACCTGACCGCCGCGCTAGAGCGGGCACGTGAATGGGACTACTCGGATGGCGCCCCTATCGCCCTTGGCGTCTTCTACGAGGTCGAGCGGGAGCGCGAGGCCTGGCCGCCGATGGGACGGTTGCCAGACCACCGGCGCAGGGAGGTGATCAGGGGGGTGCTGGAGGAGAGGAGATAAGGGAGAGGGAGGGGGAAAGAGGTGACTTCCTTGATTTGGGGTCCACCGCCCTGCCGTCTCCAAACTGTAGCCACCGTAGGGGGTTCGGGGGCCGCTTCCAATCACATCTTCTGCTGTGCCGTCCCCTGCCAAACGTCCCAGAGCGGGGGTCCGGGGGAAACCCTGACCCCCATATCAAGAGGATAGAGGCAGACGGACCGTCCGTAGAAGAGAAAGGGACAATACCCCGCCACTACTCTGCCTCCCTCTTCAATCGCCACCCGGGCGGCAAGTCACAGAAAAAATGTGAGCGCTCTCCCATCACCCCCCCTGCCCGCCGTCACCGACCAAGACGATCCCTTTATTGCCGGGCATGTCCAGGAGACACCCGGTGAGAGCATGATATCGCACACAATACTTGAGGCGCTGAACCGCCAGATCAACCGTGAACTCTACTCGGCCTACCTGTACCTCTCGATGTCGGCCTGGTTCTCGGACCGCGGTCTCCCCGGTTTTGCGAACTGGATGCAGGTCCAGGTGAAGGAAGAACAGTTCCACGCGATGAAGTTCTACGACTATTGTATCGCACGGGGTGGACGGGCGACCATGCTCGCGATCGAGGCCCCGCCCAACGAGTGGGAGTCGCCGCTCGCGGTCTTCGAGGCCACCTATGCCCATGAACAGCGGGTGACCCAGATGATCCACGACCTCGTCGACCTCGCCATGAAGGAGAAGGACCATGCCACCACCAACTTCCTTCAGTGGTACGTGGACGAACAGGTCGAGGAAGAGGCCAACGACACCGAAATCATCGGGAAACTCCAGTTGATCGGGGACGAGACCAACGGCCTCTTCATGCTCGACAAAGAACTCGGCACCAGGGCCTTCACCCCGCCGGCACAGGGGACACCCTGATCTTTTTTCTTTTTGGGTCGTCGCAGACCAGAGACGATCTCAGAGGGATCTGCAGAGACCTTCACTTCCGATCACTCGGCCACGCCTCAGACCCTACAAGATGATCGAGAAATAGAGGGCGGCACGACTCTGTAGAAACAGGCATGAAGGTGGGGTTCAAGCATACGCGATGAAAATTGTTCTGAGCAGCGCTACAGAGTTTAAGAGGATCCTTCTCCTCGCGATTGGGCATCTGGGAGATCCGGTTTCATCGCCGCCCCCTGCATATCTTCATCGTGGGGGGGTCCGGGGGGTGCAACCCCCCGGCGTGAGACGGCAGTGAAGGTTCTGCGATTGGGGGCGGCACCCATGATCATCACACCGTCCCATACCCTCGTGCCGGGGGGCGAATGCCGCCCAGACCCCTGGGATGAAGATTGGGCCGGGAAGCCGTAATCAATGATCTTGAAAAGGAAATTGCCATCCTCCACCTATCGCTCGCGCGGGGGGTCCAGGGAACGGCAAGCCCCCCGTCGAAGAGATCATCAAGAGGATTTCTACAGAGCCGAAATTATCTCAACTCCCTCTGGTCGACCCCCCATACCTCCCACACCAGGATAATAGAGAGGACAGCAATTCCTTTTTTTATAACTCTTTGAGCGAGCCTTCCCCCTATCTTCATCCGGGTCGGGGGCAGAGTCCCAGGTGAGTATGATGGGTGAGGCAGACACGTCACACTCACACCAGGAGTTGATGAAGAATTCTACACAGCCAGAACATCGGCATTTGAGATAATTATTGTATTAAATATATTAATTCAATAAAATCTAAGATGCAGGCGCAGATTAGTGAGATAACTATATATTTGGGGATGACAAGATCCCAATCTAAGGGAGGTGACAGCAGCCTGACAACCACCAGTCCGGAAAATCTGCACCGCCAGCCTGAACCCTGCACGGGCGGCAGGGAGGCACAATCGATCACCCATCCAGCCGGGGCATCCGGCCCTGCATACCGTTCTTCTCTCCTCGGCCCGCCGGACACGCGACACTTTTGAACACCAAAAGTCTCTTCGAAATAAAAAAACCGCTCAAAAGAGCGGATGCTCGCATGCTGAATACCAGATCTGGAGGGAAATAGATGAACGCACTTTATACAAAAATGGTAGACGAAGCCATGGCGGCCCAGCGCGCCGACGTGGCGACGATCAAAGAGAAGCGAGGGACGAAGTACACCGTCCCGGACGGGAAGGCCTACCTTGATGCGGTCACGCAGATGGGGGTCGCCGAAGGACAGAGCAAGGAGGTGATCGACCTCCATGTGGAGTCGGTCAAGGCCCATTACGGGCGCCTCTCCGCCCTCACCAACTATGTCAGGCCAGAGGACGACCCCTTTGTCGAGCACTACCAGACGCCCCCGGTGCTTGAGATCCTCTGCGAGGAAGACCCGGGCTTTAAGAAGAGCCTGGAAGCCTTCATCGAGGGGATCGGGAAGGCCGAGGCCATCATCGGGCGCGAGTCGGCCCGCCGGTACGCCGGGTTCTACGGCCCGACCTGCGTCGTGGACTTCGCCCTCATCCCGGGCAGCACCTCGAACGTCGTCAACCAGATCCTCAGGACCGTCGATATCCCGACCCCCCACAAACAGGCGATCCTCGCGGCAAAGTCATGGGGGATGAACACCAGTTACGGCGTCGGCGAGGTCTTTGCCAACGCGCTGGAGGCCGGCGACACCCTGACCGACGCCACCAGAAAGGAGGTTGAGCAGCTCCAGGCGATCTACGACCACCCGGTCGATGCCCAGGTCGACCTGATGGAAAAGGCCGGGATGACATCCTTCGACCCGAAGAAGTACATGGAAGGGTACAAACAGGACATCAGACCCTTCGTGAAGGCTGCGATCGACGCCGGGGTCCACTACGGCAACATCGTCACCGTCCCGGCCTACTGTGTCGGCGACATCTCCCACCACATCGCCCAGTCCACCTACAACATGTGCAAGGACGACGTGGTCATGGCGGTGATCGAGGCGGTGACCGACGTCATGGAAAAAAGCCTGCGTGCCTCCCTCGACAAGGTCAGGAGCGAGTCCCAGGTCCTCTCCCTGGCCACTGGATCATCGGCGGCGGCGACCGAGTACATCCTCGAACTCGACGGCTTCAACGCTCCCGTCGTCGTCGACCTCCTCACCAAACGCTTTCACAACTATGTCCAGCTCTACCCGACCCGCGGGGCGGCCGCGGAGTTGCACAACTGCGACTTCATGGACATGATCTGGCGGGGATGGCGGCTTCTCGACTCGGCCAGGCGCAAACGCAACGGTGGCGGCGACAAACTCGTCCCGCTCGCCGCCGGCTACCCTGTCGACCTCTCGCCCATCCACGAGAACGAGGTGTTGATGATCCCGCAGCGCTACGCCTACCCGGCCTCGGCGATCACGGTGCGTTTCTCGGCCCTGATGCGCCTTGCCGACTATCCTTGCCTGCTGACCAGCGAACCGGTGACGGCGACGATGATGACCAATGTCATCGCCCTCCACCCCGAGCAGATCGCCGCCCCGGTCCGGGCCTGCAAGGACTGTGCCTCGGCCTCGATGGTCGACTTCAGGCACGAATACTGCCAGTGGAGAGAGGCGGTCTGAACCGATTCGCGGTCAGGTGAGGCAATCATGAAATGCTATGTCTGCGCCCAGGAGGGCAAGGATACTGAGGCCGCAGGGATCTGCATCGTCTGCGGGATGGGCCTCTGCACCGGGCACATGGTGCGGGAGGACGTCGACCTCTGGGAAGGGGGATATCCCTTCCCTGCACAGAAACTCGAGAAGAAACTCCCCAGGATCCTCTGTCCGGAGTGCGCGGCGGCGTTGAAGGAGTGACGATCCATGGCATCACTCGCAAAGCGGAGTGTCGCCGAACTGGTCGGGACCTTCATCCTGGTCTTCTTCGGGGCCGGGGCGGCGGCGGTCACCCTGATGCTCGCCCACGGGGCCGCGGCGCCGAACGAGTTCAACGTCGGGATCGGCGCCCTCGGCGGTCTGGGCGACTGGCTTGCCATCGGTCTGGCCTTCGGGATCGCCATCGCGGCGGCGATCTACGCCTTCGGCCGGGTCTCGGGGGCGCACATCAACCCGGCGGTGACCATCGCCCTCTGGGCCATCGGGAAGTTCCCGGCAAGAGACAGCGTCGCCTATATCGTCGCCCAGTTCGTCGGGGCCGGCATCGCCAGTCTGGCCTTCTTCGCCTGCGCCGGTATGGACGCCGTGACTATCGGCGGGCTCGGTGCCACGACGCCCTTCCCCGGCATCTCGATAGGACAGGCGGTCCTGGTCGAGGCGATCGGCACTTTCCTCCTGATGCTCGCCATCATGGGAGTGGCCGTGGACAAAAAGGCCCCGACGGGATTTGCCGGTCTGGTCATCGGGCTGACCGTCGCCGGGATCATCACGACGACCGGGAACATCGCCGGGTCGTCGCTCAACCCGGCCCGTACCTTCGGGCCGTACTTCGGCGACTGGCTCATCGGCGGCACCAACCTCTGGGGGTTCTTCCCCATCTACGTCATCGGACCCATCCTCGGGGCGGTCGTCGCGGCGTTCCTGTATCAGTGGGTCGCTGCGGAGGACTGAAAGACGAGGCCCAGGAACGTCGGCCATGACATGAGCAGACTATCTCATACATCTCATATGCGCGTCACCCAGGAGAGAGAGAGGGGGCGGAGAAGGGTCGCGCTCTCCTCTCCCTATAGGGAGGGCACAGGGGGGGGGACACGCACCAGCACCACCGTCCCTCCCCCTCTTTTCTTTGAGATCTCTGAGTTCAGTCTCTCCTCGTGCAGGCTGAATGGTCCGGCAGGGGGAGGGTCTGACCGGCGTGCCTTCCTCGCACGATTCCCCACACGATCGCATCTGGGGCTTAAGGAAATGTTTGATCCCCGACTTTGTAGAATAACTTCTGAAGCGAACGCATTCCCCACGTATATGGGATGAATATTTCTTTTCGCGTGCTTTCTCTCTCTTTTCAAGACTGAAGAACCGGTGGAGGCCGTGTGCGATTCACCGCCTTCCTATACGCCTGCGCTGGGGGCGCCTCCCCCAGACCCCCGGGATGACGAGAGGATCGGGAAGGCAGAGAACAGAACCATAAAAACGGGACGCAATCCTTCACCACTCTTCATCCGCGGGGGGTCGGGGAGCGGTCAGCCCGGGGGTGGAGGAGAGAGTTTAGAATTTCTCGAAAGATGCGTTTCGGTTTGAGGAGATGGTCACCTCCAGAGAGTTTTGGGATATGCTCTATGAAAATATCCCGAATGCCGGGCCTCTTGATTTACATGACGATTTGAACTCACGAAATCTCATTGAGACCAGTACGCAGAGAATAGAAATTCCTCCAGAAGGATCAGCCCTCTGCCTTCCCGTGCCTATCTTCATCCCTGGGGTCCGGGCGGCACTCACCCCCGGCGCGAGTGACGGGGGAAGGCACGCATGGATGACCATAACGAGGGTTCTGCCGTCCCCGTCCTATCGTGACGCGGATCCCGGGGCCGTGCTGCCCCCCCGCAGAGATGGCCACCGTGAGGATTTCTACAGAGCCCAAAGCCAAAAAAAACCCTCTATTATCTGCCAGCCCCTCAGTGGACGCCCCCGCCCATGTTCAGCCCGACGACGCCGGCGACGATGAGGAGAATCGATGCGGCCTTGAAGAAGGTGAACGATTCCTTGAAGACGAGGATCCCGACCACCGCGACGAGGGCGGTGCCGAGCCCCGCCCAGACGGCGTAGGTGACACCGACGTCCAGATCCTTCAGGACAAGGGAGAGGAGCCAGAACGAGGCGGCATACCCTACCACCACCCCCAGCGACGGCAGGGGTTGGGTGAACCCGTCGGAGAGTTTGAGGCAGGTGGTGGCGCAGACCTCGATCCCGATCGCACCGAGAAGGATGAATAAGGCGTTCATGCAGATCCCTGGTGTGCGGCACCGCGATATAAGATGGATGCAACAGGCAGGGTTGCAAACAGTCATCTTCTCCGGGTTCCAGGGAATGGTGATGACCGACGATCCGGTAGCATGCCTGAAGGCGATCGGGTGGAACGAGTACGAGGCGCGGACCTACGTCGCCCTCATCGGCATGGGCGAGGGTACGGCCAGGATGATCTCAGAACTGAGCGGCGTCCCGCGGGGAAAAATCTATCACGTCCTGAACGCACTGGTCAGAAAAGGCTACCTCGACGTCCAGCACGGCACCCCAACGCGGTACGCGGCCGTCGCGCCGGAAGAAGTCCTCGGTGCCATCAGGGACGATTTCAACCGGAACCTCAACCAGGCCGTCGACGCCCTGAAGAGGATCGGCTCCGAGTACCCGCACCGGTCCCTGATCTGGTCCCTCCACTCCGAGTGGGCGATCAAAAACCGGGTCAGGCAGATGATCGGCCATGCCGAGCACGAGATCATCGTCCTCTCCGCATACCCGGAATATCTCCGCCAGTTCACGAGCGTCCTCAAAGAAGCAGCGAAACGCTGTGACCTCTCCGTCATCGTGGACGACCGGCGGAAATTCACCGGCATGAGGCTCCCCATCCATGAGGTCCCGGAGGCGCACCAGAAGATCATCGAGAATTATGTCACAGACTACACCGCAGACGAATTCACCGTCAAGGGCGACCTTACCCTCGTCATCGACCGACAGGAGTGGATCTCGGTGATGCGGATCAGGGAGCGACGCGAGGCGGTCACCAGCACAACCCCGGCCATGGTCAGGTTGCTCATGGGCGAGGTCATCGAGATGTTGAACGCAGAAGAAGAGAGATGAGAAAACATGGACACCGGCCCTGTTGGGGTGCTCTGGAGAATCATCTTGACGGTTCTCTTCGCCGGGGGGCAGGGCGCCCCCCGAACCCCCCACACGGAGATAGGTGGCGGATTGCAACCCCCTCTTCATGGCCATCTCTCCGCCTTCCCGTCCCAATCGCAATCCCGGGGGTCCGGGGGCAGCGCCCCCGGCATGGTGGTGTGGGAAGGCGTGATGATCAGACGTGTCGCCCCCCATCACAGGATCCTCACCGCCATCTCGCGCCGGGGGTTTCACCCCCGGACCCCCACGGACGAAGATAGGTTGGGGCGGCGATGGAATAGGATCCACACCTATTCTCTTCTCTTGAAAAGAGAGAGAGAGAGAGCACGTGACGAGAAATTTTCATCCCGTATGCTTGAGCCAGAGGTTCATGCAAAATTACCATGAAATAATCCAGACGATCATCTCTTCAGGTTTACATGAGAGTTTGAACTCGCCATATCCATTTGATGCCGATACGCAGAGGATAGAAAATTCTTCAGATGAATCGGCCGCCCTCAATCGTCGAGATTTCCTTGCCATCTCGCGCCGGCGGGAAACCCCCCGGACCCCCCACGACGAAGATAGGTGGGCGCGGCCATGGAACACGATCTCCGCCGATTCTCCTCTCTTGAAAAAGAGCGATCAAGCAACGAGAAATTTTCATCACGTATGCCTGAGCCCAAAGCGTATGCTCAATTCTACAGAGTCCAAAAAAATGAAAGCCTCTCCACACCCCGGCCACCATCTTTTTTCCTGAAGCAACTGATAGACAGGGTACTATGACAGCCAGGGTCTACTTTGCAGAGGCCGGGATCGGCCCGCGGCGTGAGAACACCCTCGACAAGATCAGGCGGCTCTTCGACGCCGCGGGGATCGCCTCGTGCATCGGCGACGGCGACCTGACGGCGATCAAACTCCACTTCGGGGAGTGGGGCAATGACACCCATATCAGCCCGGTCTGGGTGCGGGAGGTGGTCGACCGGGTGCGATCGGCCGGGGGCAACCCCTTCCTCACCGACACCAACACCCTGTACTCGGGGATGCGGGAGAACACCGTCGACCACCTCACCACCGCCCTCCGCCACGGGTTCGGGTATGAGGTGACCGGGGCGCCGCTGGTCATCGCCGACGGTCTCAGGTCAGGGAACTGGCGGGAGGTCGAGATCAGGAAGAACTATTTCGAGCAGGTGAAGATCGCCGGCGACATCCTGGACGCCGAGAGCATGGTCGTCCTCTCCCATGTGAAGGGGCATGGGATGGCAGGGTTCGGGGGGGCGATCAAGAACCTCGCGATGGGGTGCGCCCCGGCCGCCGGGAAGATGGCGCAGCACCAGGGGCTCTGCCCGGTCGTGGACGAGGACGCCTGCGAGGGGTGCTGGGCCTGCGTCAATGCCTGCCCGAAGGGCGCCCTCGAAGCGGGGGACGAGACGGTGGAGGTGGTCTCGACCCGGTGCATCGGGTGCGGCGAGTGCATGACCGTCTGCCCGACCGGAGCGCTCGACTTTGACTGGGAAAACGGGCTGGTGCCCTTCATGGAGATGATGACCGAGTACGCCCTCGGCGCCGTGCAGGAGAAGGAGGGGAAGGTCGGCTACCTCAACTTCCTCGTGGACATCACCCCTGACTGCGACTGCTGCCCATGGAGCGACTCGCGGATCGTTCCCGACATCGGGATCCTGGCCTCCACCGACCCGGTCGCCATCGATGCCGCAAGTTTCGACCTGGTCAATGCGAGGCCAGGGATCAGGGAAAGCCGCCTTCTCGGCAACTATGCACCAGGCGAGGACAAGTTCAAGGGCGTCGCCCCGTACACCGACGGGATGTGCCAGGTGCGCTACGGCGAAGAGATCGGTCTTGGCACTGCCGACTATGAACTCATCACCATCTGAAGGGCCAGACTTCGCCACCCTCAGGGAGGAGGAGGCCGGGCTTGCGGCGGCGGCCGCCGGGATCTCTGGAACGCCAGGGGTGACCGCCCTCGCCTACTTCGTCCTCAGGGCCGGGCCTGGAGAAGGGGCGGCGGTGGCAGGCGAGGTCGTCGGGCTCTCCAGGTACCGCCCTGCACAGGCGACTGAGGCCGACGCCCTCCTCACGATCGTCCTGGAGTGTCCGAGATGTCCGCCCATCCTGGTCAGGGAGGAGCGAACGATCAGGAAGGGGACCGGGTGTGCGGCGGTGGCGTTCAGGGTGCGCGACCTCCCCGCCTTCACCAGGGCATGTGCGGCCGCGGCGATCCCTCACCGCCAGGCCGGTGCCGGGACCGTCGAGGCCGGGCGCCCTGCCCTCACCGGAGTGCGTTATCTCTTCACCACCGACGGCACCCCTGACCCCGAAGGACGGGAGGTCCCCCTCTCGCTCCATGTCCCTGACCGCCCCTACCTCGCGGCCGCCAGGTGCCCCGACCACCTGGCCATCCGCCTCGACCCCCGCGACCGGGCGGCGGCGGTGCTCGAGTGCCTCCACCTCACCGGCGGGGTCTATGAGGGTTCGGAGTATGTCGGCCGTTTCCGCTCGGTCAACAGCGTGGTGCGGGTGAAAGAGGCAGACTTTGCCCTCAACTTTGTTTCAGGGACCACACCCGGCGCGACCGACCCCTTCCTCGCCCGTTTCGGCCCCGGCGTCCACCACCTGGCCCTTGCGACCCACGGCGTCGCGGGCGTCGCGGCCGGGATGGAAGAGGACGGCATCGGGTTCGCCCTCCCGCTCTCTGGATCGCCGGCCGCCGGCGTCAGGCAGATGATGGCCGCGAGGTCAGGACTGACCGGGCTGATCGTCGAGTATATCGAACGCTTCGACGATTTTACAGGCTACTTCGATCCCGGCGCCATCGTGCGGCTCTGACCCCCTTATTCGACAGGAGGTTCGCCAGCCAGGGCCCGCACCGCCAGGCCCCTCAGGTACACCACCTGACCATGCTCAGGGCAGACCTCCAGGACGGCGTCGCAGGCCTCACGCGCCTCTTCATACCTTCCCAGACGGTACAGGGACCATGCCACGTTCTTGCGGGCGTCCAGGTCGGTCGGGTCAAGTTCAATGGCCCGGTCGAAGTTCCTGACCGCCTCCTCGTGTCGCTCCATCAGGGCGAGGACAATCCCCCGCATGAACCAGACCGCCTGGTTCTCAGGCTCGATCTCGGCGGCCCGGTCATAGGCGGCAAGGGCGCTGTGCAGGTGGCCCACCGCCTTGAGGGACCGGCCGAGGATGTACCAGGCATAGGCATAGTCGGGGTCGACCGCCACCGCCCGGCGGGCACTCTCTGCCGCCTCCCAGAACTCGTCCACATAATAGAGGGCCATCCCCCGCCGCAGCCAGACCTCAGGGAGGTCGGGGTTGACGGCAAGTGCCTGATCGAAGCATGCAATCCCCTCATCGATCCGCCCGGTCTCGGTCAGGACCAGTCCCTTCCGGTACAGCGCACCAGGGTGGCCGGGCTCTTCCCTCAGGGCGGCGTCAAATCTCTCCAGCGCCCCGGCATAGTCCCCCTTCTCCAAACAGGCGTTTCCGTCTGCGACCAGCCGCGCCGGACTCTCCACCAGTTGCTGCATGAGGCCGGGATCGGTGCGTCCCCAGATAAAATCTACGGTGGAACGAGGGGTTCATCACCCCACGCCTCCTACCCTGAGAGGCAATGGACCTCCCCACTGTATTCCTCATCGCGGTCGGTCTGGCCATGGACGCCACCGCAGTCTCGGTCGCAGGCGGCGTCTCGGTCAGGGAAGGCAGGTTCAGGACCGCCCTCACCCTCGCCCTCATCTTCGGCGGGTTCCAGACCGGGATGACCATCCTCGGGTGGTACGCCGGGTCGGCCCTCGCCGGGTTCATCGGCTGGATCGACCACTGGGTCGCCTTCTTCCTCCTCCTCTTCATCGGCGGAAAGATGGTCTACGAAGGCCTGAAAGGAGAAGAAGGCGAACCGGTCGCCTTCGAGAAGCCGCTCGTCCTCCTGACCCTGGGGGTCGCCACCTCCATCGACGCCCTGGCCGTCGGGCTCTCCTTCGCCGTCCTCGGGTCGGCCGTCCTGGTGCCGGCGGCGATCATCGGGATCGTGAGCGCCGTCCTCTCGCTCGTCGGGTTCTGGTGCGGCGGAGTCTTTGGTGGGAAGCACCGCGAACGGGCCGAGGTCATCGGCGGGGCGGTGCTGATCTTCATCGGGGTGCGGATCCTCTTCGAGCACCTCTTCATCTGACCGGCCTGACACGCCGGCGCATCTTCTCGAAATAGTGCTGGTGATACTCTTCGGCCCGCCAGAACCGTCCGGCGGGCACGATCTTGGTGACGACCGGGCGCCGGTATTTCCCTGACCGGTCGAGTCTCTCTTTTTCTGCAAGGGCGAGGTCCCGCTCTCCCTCATCGGTGAAAAAGATCGCCGAGCGGTACTGACTCCCGACGTCTGGCCCCTGGCGGTCAGGGGTCGTCGGGTCGTGGAGCGTCCAGAAGTGACTGAGGAGGGCGGCATAGGTGACCTTCCCGGGGTCGTAGACCACCTCCACCGTCTCGGCATGTCCGGTCTTCCCGGTGCAGACCTGGCCATAGGTGGGATGGTCGGCGGTCCCTCCCATATACCCGACCGCCGTCTCGAAGACGCCGACCACCTCCCGAAATGCTTCCTCGACTCCCCAGAAACACCCGGCCGCGAAGTATGCTCGCTTCAGGCTCATGCCCCCTCCTCTGCACGAGGGGTGATAGCCCTTATGGGGAGGGGGCGCCACCTCTCCTCATGCACCCGCTCTGGCCAGACGACCCCGACGCGGCCCTCGCCCTCCAGGCACGCCTCCGCGATCATATCGTCGCCAGAGGTGCACCGGCCCCGGCCCTGGTCGCCGGGCTCGATGCCGCATACTCTCGGGACGGGGCGAGGGTCTACGGCGCCGCCGTCCTCTTCTCATTTCCCGGCCTGGAGCAGATAGACAAGGCATGGGCCGCGTGCGAGGTGCGGTTCCCGTACATCCCAGGGCTCTTTGCCTTCAGGGAAGGCCCGGCCCTCTGTGCCGCCCTCGAAGCGCTGGACCGGCCCCCCGACCTCATCCTCGTCCACGGCCACGGCATCGCCCACCCGCGCCGGTGCGGGATCGCCTCGCACCTCGGCGTCCTCCTCGGCCTCCCCTCCATCGGCGTCGCCGACCGTCTCCTCGTCGGCGAGGCCCGAGCACCAGGTCAAGAGAGGAACGACGCCACCCCGGTGTTCTTTGAGGGCGAGGTGGTCGGGTGGGCGGTGCGGACCAGGAGCGGTGTCCGCCCGGTCTACGTCTCCCCTGGCCACCTCGTCGGTCATGCCGCGGCGGTCGACCTGGTCCTTGCCATGAGCAGGGAATACCGGCGACCAGAACCCCTCAGGGCCGCCCACCGCTGCGCCTCCGCGGCCAGGGCGGGCGAAACCAAGCGTTGATATCAGGGCAGGGTATAGGGGGAGCCATGGAGAGGGTGGAGAAGAAAGAGAAGACCCGCACCGAGACCATGAAGGTGACCGGGATGCACTGCGCCACCTGCGCCGTCACCATCGAGAAGGCCCTTCAAGGGACGAAGGGAGTCCGCGGCGCCTCGGTGAACCTCGGGGCCGAGCAGGCTTCGGTGGAGTACGACCCCTCGCTGGTCTCGGCGGCCGAGATCGAGGAGGCGGTGACCGGCGCAGGCTACGGGGTCGTCACCGGAAGGGCCACCCTCAAGGTCGGCGGGATGATGTGCGCCACCTGCGTGAAGACGGTCGAGACAGCATTGCAGGCGCTTCCTGGCGTCCACACCGCCATGGTGAACCTCGGGGCCGAGCGGGCCTATGTCACCTACAACCCCGCAGTCGTCGGCGTCGCTGAGATGAGAGCGGCGATCGAGGGCGCCGGGTACCGGTACCTCGGGATGGAAGGCGAGGAGACCGGCGAGATCGAGCGCACCGCGCGGGAGGCCGACCTCAAGGACCGACTCAGGCGGACCGTCGTCGGTGCCGTCGCCTCGGCGGCCCTGATGGCGCTGATGTTTGTTGCACCGCCCCTCCCGGTGGCGATGCCCTACGTCCTCCTGGTTGTCGCCACTCCCCCGTTCCTCTACCTCTCATGGCCGATCTTCCTTGGGGCCTGGCGGGCCCTGAAGAACCGGACCCTGAACATGGACGTGATGTACTCGATGGGCATCGGCGTCGCCTTCGGCGCCTCGGTGCTGGGGACCTTCGGGGTCGTGCTCACCACCGATTTTCTCTTCTATGAGACGGCGGTGATGCTCGCCACCTTCCTCACCCTGGGGCGGTACCTGGAGGCCAGGGCGAAGGGACGGACCGGCGAGGCGATCGCCGCCCTCGTCCGTCTCAGGCCAAAGACCGCCACCGTGCTCGTCGACGGCGGGCGGGTGGAGCGGCCTATCGACGAAGTGACGCCTGGAGACGTGGTGCTGGTCCTGCCAGGCGCCCAGGTCCCGGTCGACGGCGAGGTGAGGCGGGGGGAGAGTTATGTGGACGAGTCGATGGTCACCGGAGAGCCGGTCCCTGTCGGGAAAGGGCCTGGCAAAAGTGTCGTCGGCGGGACGGTCAACGGCGACGGGGTGCTGGAGGTGAGGGCGACGCGGGTCGGGAGAGACACCGTCCTGGCCCAGATCATCAGGCTTGTCGAGGAAGCGCAGGGGACGAGGCCGCCGGTCCAGCGGATCGCCGACACCGCGGTCACCTACTTTATCCCGACAGTCCTTGCCATCGCTACGGCATCCTTCCTGATCTGGTATTTTGTCCTGGACGCCCCGCTCATCTTCGCCCTCTCCACGCTCATCGCCGTCCTGGTCGTCGCCTGCCCCTGCGCCCTCGGACTTGCCACGCCGACGGCGATCACCGTCGGGGTCGGGCGCGGGGCAGAACTCGGGATCCTGATCAAGAGCGGCGAGGCACTGGAGGTGGCCGAGGGCCTGGACGTCGTCGCCTTCGACAAGACCGGCACCCTCACCAGGGGGACGCCGGCCGTAACCGACGTGGTGGGGATCGGCGAGGACGAGGTGGAGGTGCTTGCCCTCGCCGCCGGCATCGAACAGAACTCGCAGCACCCGGTGGCCGCCGCGATCGTGCGCCGGGCAGAAGATGAGGGGGTCGCACGCCCTGAGAGCACGGGCGTCGAGACGGTACGCGGCAAGGGGATCGTCGCCGCGGTCGGCGGGCGGCGGGTAGTTCTCGGCAACCGCGCCCTCCTCGCGGACGAGGGGGCCGTGCTGGCGGGCCGGGCCGCGGAAGTGGGTGAACGGTATGAAGCCGAGGGCAAGACTGTCTCGTACCTCGCGGCCGACGGCGAGGTCGTCGGGGTGGTCGCCGTCGCCGACACCCTCAAACCGACGGCGATGAGGGCGGTCGAGGCCCTGAAAGAGATGGGGCTCCCGGCCGTGATGGTCACCGGGGACAACCCGCGCACGGCCAGGGCCGTCGCCGACCAGGTCGGGATTGACCGCGTCCTGGCCGGGGTGCTCCCCGACGAGAAGGTGGCCGAGGTGCGGGCGCTCCAGGAGAAGGGGGGGCATGTTGCCTTTGTCGGGGACGGGATCAACGACGCCCCGGCCCTGGCCCAGGCCGACCTCGGGATCGCCATCGGCGGCGGGACCGACGTGGCCATCGAGAGCGGCGACGTCGTCCTGGTCAGGGACGACCTCACCGACGTCCCGGCCGCAGTGCAACTCGCGAGAAAGACCATCGGCCGGGTGAAACTCAACCTCTTCTGGGCCTTCGCCTACAACGCCGCCCTCATCCCGGTGGCCGCGGGGGTGCTCTACCCCTCCTTCGGGATCGTCTTCAGGCCCGAGTTCGCGGGCCTCGCCATGGCCGCCAGTTCGGTCACGGTCGTCACCCTCTCGCTCCTCCTGAAAGGATATATACCGGAAGCGAAGAGGGGAGAGCCAGGGGAAGTCTGATGGAGATCGATCCGGTCTGCAAGATGGAAGTCGACCCGGCGACGGCGAAACACACCACCGAGTACAGGGGAAAGACCTACTACTTCTGCGCTCCAGGGTGCAAGAAGGCGTTTGAGGCGGAGCCTGAGAAATATCTGAAAGAATAAATATCTGAAAGAATGAGAGGTCGGGGGGGAACGACCTTTTTTCGACTCTGTAGAATCGGGCATGAGCCCTGGGCTCAAGCATACGGGATGAAAATTTCTCGTCACTTGCTCTCTCTCTTTTCAAGACAGGAGAACTGGTGGAGACTTCGTTCCATCGCCGCCCCCACCTATCTTCGTCGTGGGGGGTCCGGGGGGTTTCCCCCCGGCGCGAGATGGCAGGGAAATCTCGTCGATGGGGGCGGCCGATCCATGAGAAGAATTTTCTATCCTCTGTGTATTGGCTTCAACGTGATATGACGAGTTCAAAATCTCATGTAAACTTGAAGAGAGGATCTTCTGGATCATTTTCATGGTAAATCCTCTGGATCTCTCTCTGGTGGGGGGGCGTGCCGCCCCCCAAACCCCCCGCACCAAGATAGACAGAGGACGGCAATCCCCCTTCAGGGATTTTGAATATGCCTTCCCGGCTCAATTTCATCCTGGGGGTCAGGACGGCACTCGCCCCCGGCGAAAGACGGCAGGAAGGCATTTGAATCACGTTCAAATCCAGCATCGGTGAGAATTTCTACAAACCCAGAATATCCATTTAGAACCCATAGAACAAATACGCACCCCACTCACCAGACCGACCCTCGCCCCCACGAAAATACGCTCATATCATCCTCCATTCCTGGATCTGGACCCCTGACCCCGGCCCAGATCAGAGAGATCTCTGGATCGAGCATATAGGCCTCAGTCCACAGAACCCAGGCATTATCATGGACCCTCCCCGGCTCCTGTTGCCCCGTATGAGTGAGAGTGATGTCCCCCACCCCCCCGACCCGATAAAAGGACCTGCGTGCCTCGTGGCTGCACGGAAATTGCCGTGATTCAGGGGTGGGGAAGACCCGAAGATGGGCGGCGGGGAGGTGAGAATGGGGTGTTTCCATTCTCAGAACCCCATTTCCCGACTGAAAACCTCCATCCCTCCTGTTGGATATACTGAATACGACATCATCAGAATTCAGGGTCAAGATAGTAGATCGTGTCGCCGTCATAGATCATAACCTCACCTCTGAGAATCCCGTTTCGGTCATCAAAGACATACCATCGCCTCGTATGCTTGTCAAGTGCCTGATGATAGTCTTTTGGGAGGGGATCTTTGGATGATATCCATCCTTCCGCCCCACAATATCCTCTGAATACTTTCTCCTCCTCCATGTCAACCCAGAAATAGAACGAAAGGTCATTTTTCATGAATTCGACCTCCACATATGGGTGGTCAAGAACTTCTTCGTCGAACTCCTGCCTTACCGAGGTGATATTCCACCCGTGATCGAGGAGAAGCGTGGCGCGCCTGTCCGTGAGAACCGTCGAGATCGTTGACGTAAGATTTGCGGTGAAGAGTTCAGGGTCTTTGATCTCGATCTCAGAGAGATCGATCGCGATCTCACCGTGGTGAAGGACCGGGAGCGTTGGCGTCTCGTTCACCGGCACCACTTCAGGTGGCGGGGTCGTGGTGCACCCCGAGGAGAGCAGAAGCACGATGAGAACCAGGAGGAACAGGAACAGGATCGTGATTTGACGTGCCATCAGTATCCCTGATCCCGATCTGCGACCCGTCTATATGTGATCTCTGACCACTTCCTCTACAGGCCGCTCCACGGATAAACAAGAGCCTCTGAAAAAGATACAACGTATTCTGACCTCCAAAAGAGGAGATCATCTCCCGAACAGAACTCCAGATGATAATCCCGACTGATCCCCCAGCTAGACAGCATATCACGACGACACCACCATCCGATCACCTGGAAGAAACCAATCACCGACCAGAACACCAGGAGAATCCGCAGCGCCGGACAATATCACGAAATCTCGAAAATATTCTGCAAAGAAATATACTTTTAAGTAGAGGCGGGTCTCAAATAGAGACGCAATTAATTTTACAGGTGAGCGATGGATTGACCAGAACATTTGTGCCGAAACGGGTATTTTTCACCTGCGGCGTGGGGCGGGACTCCGAATATCTCGGGTCCTTTGAGATGGCGTTGCGAGCAGCGAAGATCGAGTGCTACAATCTGGTAACGGTGAGTTCAATCCTGCCGCCCAAGTGCCAGATCATCTCGCGCCGTGAAGGGCTCGCCGACCTTGAACCAGGAAGCGTGGTCTTCACCGTCATGTCACGGATCGCCTCCAACGAACCACACCGGAGGATCTCGGCCTCTGTCGGCGTGGCAATCCCTGAAGACATGGAACACCAGTGGGGATATTTCGCCGAGCACCACGCCTTCGGCGACACCAAGGAAAAGACCGGCGACTATGCCGAGCGCCTTGCCTACAGAATGTATAACAGCATCACCGACAAGACCCCGGAAGAAACCCTGAACATTACCGAGAGTGCCGTCGTCGATGAAGAAGGCTCCTGGACTACGGTACTCGCAGCCACCGTCTTTCTCATGGAGTAGAGATGACATCACGCACACGCGCCCACCACACGGTCTGCCCGTTCTGCAACGAGGAGGTCTACCTCGAGGAGTTGGTCGGCGGGAAGTGCCCGCTCTGTGGTTCTCCGCTGGAGGATATGGACGACGAGTGCCTTGAGATCGGTGACGACCTCGACCGCTCAGATCTCTCCTGGCTTATCTGCCACTACTTCCTCTTCAAAAGACTCGACGACCTCGGCGCCAACCCCTTCCAGGTCATGGAGGTCATTGAGAAGTACGAAGAGAAGAGGGGAACCGGGAACGAAGGGGAGAAACTCTCCTTCGAGATCGAGGTGCCATACACCCTCAGGGAACGGGTCATACCAAAGCGCTGTGCAGACTGTAGCCGCCTCTTCTTCAAAGGCGGGAAAAAGATCTTCAGGTGGGACGCGGAGAAGCCGATAGACTCTGTCATCTACCGCTGTCCCACCTGTTCTCAGTGAACATATTCCACACGATCCAGGGAGTTTTCACCCTGGATCAGAACTCTCCTTTTTTCGGTCCTGTAGAAATTCTCTTGATGGTGCTCTTCGACGGGGGCATGCCGCCCCCCAAACCCCCGCATGAGGAGAGGCAGAGGACGGCAATTCCCTCCACACGGCTGTTGATTCTGCCTTCCCGGTCCTATCTTCATCCTGGGGGGTGCGGGCGGCACTCGTCCCCGGCCAAAGAGATAGATGGGAAGACGGGTGAATCGCGCTCGCAACGAGAATTAGTGAGTATCTACAGGGCCCAAATTCCAGGTTTGTAAAAACCCTCTGGATGGGTCTCTCTGGCGGGGGGTTGGTTGCGCCCCCCGAACCCCCGCCGATGAAGATTGGCGAGGGATTCCATCCCGTCTTCATGGTTTTTTTCTCTGCCTTCCCAGCTCTATCGCTATCCCAGGGGTCCGGGGGCAGAGCCCCCGGAGTGGGGATGGAGGGAGGTGAAAAATGTATGGATACGCGATGAAAGAACAGGAATCTCTTCATTATCATCCGATCGCGATCATCGGCGAGGAGGAGGGCGCAAAAGTTCTGGGATGACCTTGAAGAATGAGGGAGGGATTCTACAGAGCCCTCATTCCAAAAAAAAGAGAGTTTAGAAAATCTCAGTACGTCCGTGCGATGACGGTCGAAGTCCCCTTCTTGCCGCAGACCGCACACGAACCCTCAGTCTTTTTAATATGCGGGCTGCGGATCTCGGTACCGAGGACGCTCCCGTTGGTCGCCTTTTCCAGTTCTTCGGCGCACGCCTCGTCGCCACACCAGTGGACGACCGCGATCCCGGTCTTGACCGCCTCGACCGCCTCCTCGACACTCCCGGCCTCGGTGATATGGGAGGTGAGGAACTCCTCGGCCTGCGTGCGGAGACGGGCCGCATAGGCGCCCAGGATCTCAGGGACCGCCGTGACGACCTCGTCCCTCTGCACCGACATCTTCTCGCCGTCTCTCGTCGCGGCGACGACCGTCCCGGCGTCCAGGTCACGCGGCCCGACCTCGACCCGCATGGGCACGCCGTGCATCTCCCAGTGATAGTACTTCGCCCCAGGACGCATATCCCTGGTATCGATCCGCACCCTGAGACCGGAGTCTTCGAGCTCGGCCTTCAGCGCTTCGGCCGCCGCCAGCACCTCTTCGGCACGCTTCTTCATGATGATCGGGATGACGACCACCTGGACCGGGGCCACCTTCGGCGGGAGGACCAGGCCCTTGTCGTCGCCATGGACCCCGATCGTCGCCGCAACGCACCGCTCAGAGATCCCGTAGCACGTCTGGTAGACATACTGCTGCTGCCCCTCGGCGTCCTCGTAGGTGATCTCGAAGGTCTTTGAGAAGTGGTCGCCGAGATGGTGGACCGTCCCGACCTGGAGCGTCCGGCCGTCTGGCATCAGGGCATCGACGGCCATCGTGTAGTCGGCGCCAGGGAACTTGTCCCAGTCTGGCCGGCGCGAGATCGTGATCGGGATGCAGAGGTCGTCGTAGAACCTGGTGTACAGGGAGAGCGCCGTCTCCACCTGCGCCGCCGCCTCGTCCCAGGTGGCATGGGCGGTGTGGGCCTCCTTGAACGAGGTGATCTCCCGCAGACGGATGAGCGGCCGTGTATGCTTCGTCTCGTACCTGAAGGTGTTGACGATCTGGTAGACCTTCAGCGGGAGATCGGCATGCGACCTGATCCAGAGGGCGAACATCGGGTAGATGGAGGTCTCGCTCGTCGGCCGCAGGGCCAGGGGGACCTCGAGTTCGGAGAGCCCGCCATGGGTGACCCAGTAGACCTCGTCCTCGAACCCCTTGATGTGCTCGGCCTCCTTCATGAACTCGGTCTTCGGAATGAGAAGCGGAAAGAGCGTCTCCTCATGCCCGGTGCCGTCGAGGAGGTCGCGGAGGATGGCATAGGTCTGCCGCCGCAGCCCGAACCCGAAGGGGTACCAGACATACAGCCCCTTGACCGGGTAGCGGACGTCCATGATCTCCGCCCGCCAGAGCACGTCATTATACCATGCCGAAAAGTCAGATTTTGGTGGGAGTGAACCGCTCTCTTCTTCCATTAGGGTACCTCAAATCACTATCTGTAGGAGCGCGGGCGTAATAAATCCCTCTATAACGGCCGCCACGACGAGAAGAGGGACGACAATACGGAGAAATTGCCCCCCCATCCTGCTGGCCTCGGCCACGGCGTCACCCTGACCCACCAGTTCTGCCACCAGCGCCCTGGCCAGGGCAAGTCCGAGGGCGCCCGAGATAAAGATCGCAGGGAGCTCGAAGATCCCGTGAGGAGCAAGCCCTGCGGCCAGGCCGAGCGGCCCGATGACATCTTTGATCTCGTTGACGAAGATGCCGATGACCAGGCCGTTGGTGAGAAGGATAAAGATCGTGAGCAGCCCAAAGGTCGCCCCGCCCAGGAAAAGGATCACGCAGGCCTGGAGGTTGTTGAGAAAGATCTTTGCGGCGAGTATGAGAGATGAATCGTCGGCGACCTGGCTGAAGACCCCCTCGGTCACTGTCTCCATCAGGGTCTGGGCGGCGGGATCGCCCGAGGCCGCAAGATAATACCCGGCCCCGCCACCCCCGAAAAAGATGAGGAGGGTGACGGCAAGGGAGAGGAGAAAGATGTGCCTGGCCTCAGACATAGAGCACCATCCGCATCAGGTCCCTGATCCCCGGCGCCATCCCGACGATGATCATCGCAAGCAGGACCAGGTGCCAGAAGGCCGGGCTCCCCTCTTTGCGATAGAGTTCAAGGACGTAGATCGCCGGGACGATCACCGCCAGTTTCAGGAGGAACATCGAGAAGGCCGTCCCGGTCAACTCGATGAGAGAGGACCCGACGACATGCTGCTCCACATAGTGGAGGGGATGGAGGTCGATCCCGAAACTCGTGGCACTCGCATCGAGCATATGCCCGAAGATAAGGAGGGTGTACAGGGGTTCGGAGACATATTCCCATCCGGCAAGATACCGCAGGGCGCCCCAGATCGCGGCCGTCGAGGCCACCGCCATCAGCGGGATGACCGTGAGGACGACGAGGTCGATCTGGGTGTGCGTCGCCCCCCAGTAGATCAGGAGGAAGAACGATGCCACCGAGAGCGCGGTCCCGGTCCAGGCATAGGGCCGGGTGTAGTCGGCGACCACGCCTTTGAGCTCAAGGAGACGGGAGAGAAAGAGGGCCCCGACCGTGATAAAGAAGATCACGAAGAATATGAGCGGGGTGATCAGCAGAAACCTGGCGTCAGAGGTGATCATCCCGGTGTCCTCGACCACCCGCAGGAGTCCGCCGAGCACGACGAATGGGATGGTGGAGAGGACGAACTTCCGGTCCACCGTGATCCCGAACCGCTGGAGCCCCCGGTAGACAAGATAGACCGCGATGATCAGGATGATCGCATAGGTCAGCGTATCGACGACCGTGTACGCCTGGCCGTATCTGATCGGATCGATGTAATATTTGTAGATGAAGTCCCTAATCATCTGTGATCTCAATGGGCGGAGAGGATATTAAAGTACTCAGGGAGAAGGTCTTTGACAAGTCCAAGTGGATGCAGCTCCCGCGTGACGTGCTCATCGGGCATAACGTGCTCGACGAACTTCCCTCCGTCTGCCAGGACCTGGGGCTTGGGAGAGATGTCCTGCTCATCACCGGTGAACGGACACAGGAGATCGCGGGCAACCGGATCGCCGCCCTCCTGGAAGACCGGTGCGAAGTGACCACCTTTCTCGTCCGCACCGGGTCGCTTGACGAGATCGCTGAAGCCGAGAAGTGTGGGGCCGGGGCCGACTTCGTCATCGGTGCAGGTGGCGGGCGGGTCATCGACACCGCGAAGATCGTCTCGTACAATCTTGACCGCCAGTTCATCTCGGTCCCGACGGCCGGAGCCCATGACGGGATCGCCTCGGCACGCGCCTCGGTCCCGACGGCAGAGGGGAGTGTCTCGCTCGACGCTCACCCACCGATCGCCGTCGTCGCCGACACCGCGATCATCGCCGCCGCCCCGCCGCGCCTCCTGGCCGCGGGGTGTGCCGACATCATCTCCAATTATACCGCGATCCTGGACTGGGAACTTGCCCACCGTCTCAGGGGCGATGCGGTCTCGGAGTACGCGATGGCTCTCTCGAAGATGACGGCCGAGATCGTCGTGAAGAACACCGGGGTGATCGGTGCCAGGACTGAGGAGAGTGCATGGATCGTGATGAAGGCCCTGGTCTCGTCAGGGGTGGCGATGTCCATCGCCGGGTCGTCGAGGCCGGCAAGCGGGGGCGAGCACAAGTTCTCCCATGCCCTCGACCGTCTCGCTCCTGGACGGGCGCTCCATGGGGAGCAGTGTGGGGTCGGGGCGATCATGACCATGTACCTGCACGGCGGGGACTGGCGGTGGATCAGGGACTCGTTGAAGAGGCTCGGGGCCCCGACGACCCCGGCGGAACTCGGGATCGACGATGAGACTGCGGTCGAGGCTCTCCTGGCGGCGAGGTCCATCAGGCCTGAGCGGTTCACGATCCTGGACATGGGGCTCTCGAGGGAGAGTGCCGGGCGACTTGTCAGGATGCTCTATGAGGAGGAGTGAGGAGACAATGGCCAAACCAAAAGCAAAAGTGACCCTGATCGGGACGTGTCTCGCGGAGATCGGGCTTGAGTTCATATATGAGGGCGAGGCGACCGAGTGCCGGAACTGCAAGATCTGGAAGGTCTGCCACAATCTCCAGCCAGGAAAAAAATATCAGGTGGTGGCGGTCAGGCCGAATACCAGGCAGGACTGTGCCGTCCACAAGGACGGGATCTGTGCGGTCGAGGTGATCGAGGCGCCGGTCACCGCACTCGTCCCGGCCGACCGGGCCATCCTCAACTCAAGTCTTCGCTTCGAGCCGCCCTGCACCAGGAGCGGGTGCCGGAGTTATCATCTCTGCCACCCTGACGGGGTTATTGAGGGCGAGAAGTACACTGTCACCAAGGTGCTTGGCAGCGGGCCCGACATCTGCGAGAAGGGGCATACCCTCAAGCTTGTCGAACTGCGCCCGGTCGGGGCCTGAGTACAGAAGATTCAGATCTTTTTAGACCGCCCCCACTTTTTTGACCCTTGAGAAATCCTCACCAGTTCCTGGCGAGCATACCCCAGAACTCCCCGAGGCCTGACCAATCGTCTTGAACTGAAGGCTTTCCCCCGCACCCGCCGGTGATAAAGAGTGGCGGGGGGTCGTAGACCATCGTCACGATCACAGTTTTGCTTTCCCGGCCCAATCGTCAAATCATCACCGTAGTGTCGTGTCATCACTCACATGTCCGACCGGGATGCCGCGGATCACACTCTTCATGAGTAGGCAGGAAGCGGGATCGCCGCTTCCTCGCCGCCCCCACCCCTATCTCCATCGTGGAGGTCCGGGGGGGTGAAACCCCCCGACGCGAGAGAGTGACAACAATGTCTTCGTTTTTCTGTGGGGGCGGCACCGTGGATCGACGTCCCTTCCCGTGCCCTCGCCCCTGGGGCGCGGCTCCCCCGGAACCCCGGGATGAAGAGAGGGACGGGAAGGCAGGGGCGAGAACATGAAGAGGATAGTGGCGAGACCTACGTTCTCTTCACGCGAGGAGAGAGACCTCTCGTTCTATTGCATCGTGGTGACGACTTTTCGTTCTTGACTCGACAGTAGTCTCGTGTCGGGGGGTCCAACCCTCCGGACCCTCTACGATGAGGAGAGACGGGGTCAGGAAATTGAACACGGCCTCCACCAATTCTTCTGTCTTAAAATAATGATCCAACAACGTCTCTGTAGAATCGGGCATGAACGTGGGGTTCAAGCATACGTGATGAAAATTTCTCATCACATGCTCTCTCTTTTCAAGAGAGGAGAATCGGGGGGGATCGTGTTCCATTCGCCGCCCCCACCTCTCTTTGTCGTGGGGGGTCCGGGGGGGTGAAACCCCCCGGCGCAAGATGGCAGGGAAATCTCGACGATGGGAGCGGCCGATCCATCAGAAGAATTTTTTTATCCTCTGCGTATCGGCTTCAACGTGATATTACGAGTGCAAACTCTCATGCAAACTTGAAGAGAGGATCGTCTGGATCATTTTCATGGTAAACCCTCACCGATTCCTGGTGTGAGTGTGACTCACCCCCCGTCCCCTATCTTCTCGCCGGGGGCGGCACGCCCCCCTGCCAGAGAGTTCCATCCTGAAGGTTTCTACAAAGCCCAAACAACAGGCTCTGTAGAAACCCTTACCTATTCTCAGTGCGAGCGCGATTCAGGCGCCTTCCCCCATCATCTCTCCGGGGGCGCTGCCCCCGGACCCCCAGGATTGAAGATAGGGCCGGGAAGGCACATTCATTGAACATGAAGCGAGTATTGCCATCCCCCGCCTCTCGAATCGCGCGGGGGGACCAGGGGGCGGCCAAGCCCCCCGCAGAGATCGTCATCAAGAGCATTTCTACAAAGCCCCAACAACAGGGAATGTTCATCCCATCTGGTGAGGCGTGAATCGCCTCATGCCGAATTAAAGAACTGTTTCTCAACCTCTTTCCAGCCGCATACCCCTGACCACCAGGGGGAAGACTGGGCAGGGGAGGCATCAACAGGTCGCGGGGATTCCCCCTTTTTCTACAGCACCCTGCCAATCGCCATGCAGGAGTCCGGGGGTGAAACCCCCGGCACGAGAAGTAACAGTTAAAACATCAAGGGCATCTCTACAGCGCCGATCACCGGGAGCATTTCACTCCCTGGCCACCGCACAGAGCCCCCTTGAAAGCGCAAGGAGTCTCCCGGTATGACGGAGGCCGACGAGCCACCGGTGCGGGATGGATGAAAACCCATAACCGGCCCCGGCAAGCGCTCCGGCGATCGCCCCCACCGTATCGGCGTCGCCGCCCAGGTTCACCGCCCGCACCAGCGTCTGCTCGAAGGTGTCCGAGTCCATGAAGACCGTTACGGCGGCATGGGTGGCAAGGACGGCATCAAGCGAGGAGTCGAGGGGCCAGCGACGAAAATCACCCAGGCGCTCGGCGACCTCGGGGTGCTCGCACCGGGCAAGGGCATGGACGAAGGCCCGCCCCTTCGTGACCCCGCGGCACATCTCCGAGATCATCTGGTTTACGAAGGCCGAACACTCGCCGGCGACCGGGTCATAATGGGTGAGTGCCGAGCACGCACGACTCACCTCACGCACCGCGCGCGGCGGATAGTAGACCCCAAGGGGCGGGGCACGCATCACACTTCCGTTCGTCCTGCTCCCTCCGTTTATGATATGCGCAACGGCCGCCGCCTCTTCAAGAGCGCATCCCTCGCGGACCAGGGCAAAGACCGTCCTCGAGGTCGGCCCATAAAACTCAGGCGCCTCCTCATAGGCCCTGACCAGCCTCCCCATGAAGTCCGCGGGGGCATAGCCCCGGCACGAGATGAGAGATTCTACAAGTCCAATCGCCTGGAACGTATCGTCTGTGACCTCGCCTCTCACCATATGATGGACCCCTCCACCACGCATTCCGGTCACCGGGATCTCCGGGGGAAGCATCCCCTCAAGGGGCGCACCCAACGCGTCGCCTACCGCAAGCCCTACAAGGCACCCAGCCGCCCGTGCGAAGTCCAATATAAAGATCACCAATAAACTATATCAACCGCTGAAAAAATGTAATTTTTGAAGTTAGGTGATAGTGTGCAGAAAGAAGAGTTGCTCCATTTACACATGCTCTTGATACACATCAAGAAGTACTATGAGACCACGACCGGAGATGAGGTCTATACCCCTGACTACGATGTGCTCGGCGTCTCCCCCGCCCACATCCACAAGAACAAGATCTCCCACAAGAAAGCGATCCTCGCCCTCGGCGAGGACCTGGTCCACCAGCTGCGCGACGTCACTCCCCACGCCCAGCAGGTGGAAGGGATCCACAAGGCAACCCATAATGAGGGCGTAGCACAAGAGCATTAAGACGGTATGGATAATGTTGACCTCTGTCGGGAGATCATCTCCCGCATCTCTTCTCAACCCTGTGAACCCGCAGACCTCCAGCGAATTAAAATCGCGGTCTGCCGGAAATATCGCGTGAGTTCTATCCCCAAGAACTCCGCGATCCTTGCTGCAGCCACTCCAGACGAAGAGCCCGTGCTGCGCGAGGTCCTCATGGTCAAACCTACCCGGACGATCTCGGGTGTCGCCCCGATCGCGGCGATGACCTCACCGGCCCCCTGTCCGCACGGCAAGTGCCTCCCCTGCCCTGGCGGCCCAGACCACCCCTTTGGTTCGCCGCAGAGTTACACCGGGCAGGAGCCCGCGGCCCTCCGCGGCACCCAGCACGAGTTCGATCCCTATGCCCAGGTCCAGGCCAGGCTCTCGCAGCTCGAGGCCCTGGGCCACCACGTGGACAAGGCCGAACTGATCGTGATGGGCGGGACGATCACCGCACGTCCACGGGAGTATCAGGAATGGTTCGTCCACTCGTGCGTCCACGCCATGAACGAGTACCGCTCAGACGCACACCGTCCCTTTGACCCGGCGACGGTCCTGGAGAAGAACGAGTCGGCGCCGGTGCGGTGCATCGCCACGACCTTCGAGACCCGTCCAGACTGGTGCAGGCGCGAGCATGTCGACGAGATGCTCGGCCTTGGGGTGACCAAGGTCGAACTCGGGGTCCAGCACACCGACGACGCCGTCCTCACCCTCAACCGGCGCGGGTGCACCGTGGCCGACGCGGTCGAGGCAAACCGTCTGTTGCGGGACGCCGGGATCAAGGTCGGGTTTCACATGATGCCAAACCTTCCTGGGAGCGACCTCGAAAATGACCGCGAGATGTTTCGGACGCTCTTTGCAGACGAACGGTTCAGGCCCGACTTTCTCAAGATCTATCCCACCCTGGTGACGCCGGGTTCTGAGATCGAGGGTCTCTGGGAGAAGGGGGAATTCGCCCCGTACCCTGAAGACGACCTGGTGGACCTCGTCGCCTATGCAAAGTCTCTCCTGCCCGAATACGTCCGCCTCCAGCGGGTGCAGCGCGACATCCCGGCGCGGCTGATCGTCGCGGGGTCGCACCACTCCAACTTCAGGCAGCTTGCCCAGCAGCGGTTGCATGAGCAGGGCAGGGAGTGCCGGTGCATCAGGTGCCGCGAGGCCGGGCGGCGCAGACCTTCCGGCGAACCCGGGATGCGGGACTTCGCCTATGGGTGCTGCGGCGGGACCGAACACTTCATCCAGGTCGAGGCCGGCGACGCCCTTATCGGATTTGCGCGCCTGCGCTCTCCAGGCGAAGCGGTCAGGCCCGAACTCGACGGGGCGGCCTTGCTGCGCGAACTCCATGTCTACGGGATGATGGTCCCTCTCGGGACACACGGCCGGGAAGGCGAGTTCCAGCACCGCAATTTCGGCAGAGAACTTCTTGCCAGGGCCGAGGAGACCGCACGCACCGACGGGTTCGAAAAGATCGCCGTCAACAGCGGGGTCGGAGTCAGGCCTTATTACCGGGGTCAGGGCTATGAACGCGAAGGGCCATACATGATAAAGAGACTGCAATGAAACCCGCAACCCTTGAATTCCTCAGCCAACGGTTCAATTGGTATTATCGCGAGCATTACCTCGCCATGCCTCCAGCGCTTCAGCAGCGGGAGTGGGGCTTTGTCTTCTTCGGCCAGGGGCAGGGGATGCGGATGCGCCGCCACCTCGGGTTCGGATCGCGCGAGGAGTGCACCGACTATATCAGGTCGATGGCGCCGGCGCATGCCTACTATTCGACGGCCTATTACTCCGATCCTGGCGCCGCGACGATGGGCGAGAAGGGATGGACCGGGGCCGACCTCATCTTCGACATCGACGCCGACCACCTGGTGAAGGGCGTGGCCTATGACGCCATGCTCGCACGGGTCAAGGAGGAGGTCGAGAAACTCCTGGCCATGCTCACCGACGAACTCGGGTTCTCCAGGAAGTCGCTCACCCTGGTCTTCTCTGGCGGGCGGGGCTATCACGTCCATGTCAGGGACCCGCGGGTCCTTGGCTGGGAGAGCCAGGAACGAAGAGAGGTCGTCGACTATCTCTGCGCCACCGGGCTTGTCCCCACCTCCCTCTTTGCCGGGGGACGAGGAGGAGGAGGAGGCTGGCAGGGCAGGGTCGCCGCGGCCCTCCGCGACTACGCCGACCACCTCCTTGCCGACGGCGAGAAGGCCGCACGCACCCATCTGCTCGGGATCGAAGGGGTGGGAGAGACTTATGCCGGACGATTCCTTGCCGCGGTCCAGTCAGAGGAGTTTGCCGCAGGCGGGATGCCAAGGAACCTTGTCTCCTCTCCGGTGCTCCACACCATCCTCTCCGAGGACGGCGGCGAACTCGTCCCCCTCCTCAAGGCCAGGGCCGCTCTCGTCGACGAACCGGTGACGACCGACATCAAACGCCTGATCAGGATGCCGACCTCCCTCCACGGCGGGAGCGGGTTGCGAGTCGTCGAAGTCCCGCTCAAGGAACTTCCCGACTTCGACCCTCTTGTCGACGCCGTCGTCTTCTCTGAGCGGGAGGTGAAGGTGGACGCCGCATTCACCCTCTCCATGCCCATCCTGGGGAACACCTACACGGTGAAGAAGGGGACCAACCTCGTCCCTGAGGCCCTGGCCGTCTTCCTCTGCTGTCGCGGGATCGCCGAGGTCGGGGGTGGGGCCAGATGATGGACCTTGACGACCTCAGGATCATCGTATGGAACGAACGGGAGAGCGGGAAACTCTCCGAGATCCCAAACGACCTCTTCAGGGCGGCGAAGGTCTCTCTCGACGAACTCTACGACGAGATCGATCATATCAGAGACCCCTTCTCCGAGGAGAGCGCCGTCCTCCAGGACAGGTTCCAGGCGATCAAGGAGACGCTCAATGCCATCATCAAGATCAGGCTCAAAAAGATCCTGAGACTCGCGGAGGCCCAGAACGAGGCCGAGTACTCAGACAAAGAAGAACTCAAACTGATGCTGCCGGCAGAGCGGGCGATGTTTGATGCGGTCTGCGGCGAGATCGCCGCATGCCGCAGCGACCTCCTGAAAGGGACAGAGAGGGAGTTCACTCTCTCTTCTGCACCTCACGAGCCCGGACCGGTCCCTCTGCCTCATGAGGAGGAAGGGCCGGCACTCGAGGTCACGCCAGAGAGCGAGACCGCGCTGGTGCTGATCAGAGAGGAGGTTCCCGAGTTCATGGGACTTGACGGCCGCACCTATGCCCTTGAGAGAGAGGATATCGTCACCCTCCCCAGGGAGAATGCGGACGTCCTCTGCGGGCGCAACATAGCCTTAAATATAAGGCTTATCAAATAATACAGGTATTCGAGAGAATAGTGCCGGGCAATCAGGGCGGGATAATGACGGGCGGTCCTTCTATGGATCCCCGATCCCCCAGATAATACGGTCGGACCCGGCACTGCCGCAAAGCCCGGGACGGGCTGCAACGACCATCGTGAGGGGCTTATTTCATGAAGATGCCAGCAAAATTTAGGGCTTACTGTCCGCACTGCAGATCACATGAGGTACACGAGGTTGAAAAGGTGAAGAAAGGTCGTGTAAACGGCCTGCACTGGATCGACCGGCAGAAAGCCCGGAGAGGCAAAGTGGGCAACATGGGCAAGTTCTCAAAGGTGCCTGGTGGCGATAAGCCGACCAAGAAGGTCAACATCAGGTACCGTTGCACCAAGTGCGGGAAAGCACACCTCCGTCCGGGTTGGAGAGCAGGCAAGTTCGAGATTGTGGAGTGAAAAAAATGGTACGTCAGCACAGAGAGAACAGGAGCAAGTTCTACAAGGTCAAGTGTCCGGACTGCGAGAACGAACAGGTGATCTTCGAGAAGGCTGCAACGGTCGTCGAGTGTGCGGTCTGCGGGCATGTGCTCGCCGAACCTACCGGTGGCCGGGCAACGATCAAGGCTGAGATCACGGCAGAACTCCAGTGAGATTGACAGATGCACGATAAAGACGAATGGCCGGAAGAGGGCGAACTCGTCGTATGCACCGTTGAAAACGTCAAAGACTTTGTAGCCTTTGTGCGTCTGGATGAATACACGAGCAAGAAAGGGCTCATTCATATCTCCGAGATCGCCACCGGCTGGGTCAAGTACATCCGCGATTACGTCAGGGAGGGACAGAAGGTCGTCTGCAAGGTGCTCAGTGTCGACCCACGCCGCGGCCACATCGACCTCTCTCTCAAGGATGTCAACGACCACCAGCGGCGCGAGAAGATCCAGGAGTGGAAGAACGAGCAGAAGGCCGAGAAGTGGATCGGGTTTGTCGCAAAAGACACTGGCACCGATCCACAAGCGATCAAAGATACGTTCTACGCTGCCTTCGGGCTGCTCTATCCGGCATTCGAGGAGATCGTGGTCAAGGGCGACGACGCCTTGAAGACCTTCGAGCTTGACTCAAAGGTCAACGAGGCCCTCAAGACCGTCGCACAGGAAAATGTAAAGATCCCGAGGGTGACGATCACCGGCACCCTCGTCCTCACCTCGACAAAGCCGGACGGCGTAAACATCATCCGCAGGGCCCTCAGGAGCGCCCAGCCAAAGGTCGATGACGACGTCGAGATCGAACTCACCTATCTCGGGGCACCGAACTACCGGGTGAAGGTCACCGCCCCTGATTACAAGAAGGCCGAGAAGGTCATTGACAAGGCATCGACCGCGGCAATTGGGGTCATGGAACGGGCAAAAGACTCCGGAAAGTTCGTACGAAAGGCAAAGAGTGCATGAGCGGTCGGATCCGATATTGTGAGCGGGACCGCCGCTACACCCTGTTTTTCCGCTGTCCAGTCTGTGGGGGGCCGACAAGGACGGCACACCCGGCCAGATACTCTCCTCAGGACCGGTACGGCGCCTACAGGAGGCTGGCAAAGCGATGGACGACATAGACATAGCGTTTCTCACCGAAGATAAGGTCAAGGCGGACGTCCTCATCGAAGGCCTGCCAGGGATCGGGCAGGTCGGCAAACTCGTCGTCGAGCACCTGATCGATGAACTCGGCGCAGAACAGATCGTGGATATTTACTCTATTTATTTCCCACCACAGGTGCTCATCGAACCTGGCGGGGTTGCGCGCCTGCCCTCCAACGAGATCTATCTCTGGAAGGGCGAAGAGATCTCGATCGCGTTTCTCATCGGGGATTTCCAGAGCACCTCAAATGAGGGGCATTATCTCCTTTCAGAAGCATATCTCGACATCGCCGAGGAACTCGGGGTAAAGCGGGTCTATACCCTGGGCGGGTTCGGGGTCGGGCACCTGGTCGAGGAGCCGCACGTGCTCGGCGCAGTGAACGACGAGAGGCTCATCGAAGAGGTGACCACGGCCGGCGGCGTGATGACCGGCGACGAACCCGGCGGGATCGTCGGGGCGGCAGGGCTCCTCCTCGGGCTCTCTGCAGAGCGCAATATGGACGGGATATGCCTGATGGGCGAGACGTCCGGGTACCTCGTCGACCCGAAAAGTGCCAGGGAGGTGCTCCTGGTCCTTGCCAGGCTCCTCGGGATCGAGGTCGATCCCACACGGCTTACCGAGCATGCCGCGGAGATGGAGAAGATCATCGCCAGGTACGAGGAGATGGAACGCGGCAAAGAGGACGAGTCTCTCAATTATATCGGGTGACCATGGCGGTCTATGCCGATCTCCATATCCACTCCCCCTTCTCGATGGCGACCTCACCCTCAATGACGCCGGCGTCTCTCTGCGAGGCGGCAGCGGTCAAGGGGATCGAGGTGCTGGGAAGCGGGGACGCCCTTCACCCAGAGTGGCGGGCGGCCTGGAAGGCATATGAAGATGAGACCGGGACGGTCGTCCTCCCGACCACCGAGGTGGAGGGGAAGGGACGGGTCCACCACCTCATCATCATGGAGGACTTCTCTCTCTTCGAGGAACTCGCCGCAGTCCTTGCCCCCCACTCCCGCGACCTTCTGACCGGGGGACGGCCGCATGTGCGCCTCGACGGCGAGACGATCGCCGCGGCGGTCCATGACCTCGGTGGTCTGGTCGGCCCAGCCCATGCCTTCACCCCCTGGACCTCGCTCTATGCGTCGCATGATTCGGTCGCCTCCTGTTATGGCGAAGAACCGATCAACTTTCTCGAACTCGGGCTCTCGGCCGACACCTCATACGGCGCCGGGATCCCTGAACTCGACGGCGTCCCCTTCCTCTCCAACTCTGACGCCCATTCAGCCCATCCGGTCAAACTGGGCCGCGAGTTCAACCGCCTCGACCTCGATACGGTCACGACGAAGGCCGCCTTCGACGCGGTGAAACAAGGGAAGGTCTCTCTCAATGCCGGGTTCTTCCCTGAGGAGGGGAAGTACAACCGCACGGCCTGCACCAGGTGCTACCGGCACTACTCCCTCGACGAGGCAGAGGCCCATGCCTGGACCTGTCCGGTCGACGGCGGGAGGATCAAGAAGGGCGTGCAGAACCGCGCCCATGAACTCGGCGGGGGCGGCGATCTCTCTGGCCGCCCCCCCTACTATCACATCATCCCGCTCGGCGAGATCATCAGGGTGGTCCTCGGCGTCTCTTCCCCCATGACCAAAAAGGTGGAGGCGCGATATGCACGCCTGACCGAGACCTTCGAGACCGAGATCGCCGTCCTTGCCGAGGTGCCCCCAGAAGAGATCGCCGGGGTCGACCCCGAGATCGGGGCGGCCATCGGCGCATTCAGGGAGGGACAGGTAAAACTCGTCCCTGGCGGCGGCGGAAAATACGGCACGTTTTCTTTTCTTTAACATAGGAGAAAGGTGGACCTGATCAGTCCATGTCTCCCTCTCTAAAGATGGAGAAAGATTTTAGAGAACGGCTCTGTAGAAATTCTCTTGATGAATCTCTCTGGCAGGAGGCGTGCCGCCCCCCGAACCCCCCACCACACGATAGGGCGAGGGCGGCAGCACTCTCTTTATGGTCATCGATTCTGCCTTCCCGACCCTATCGTGGTCTCGGGGGTCCGGGGGCAGAGCCCCCGGCCAAAGAGGTAAGAAGGTGGGTGACACACGTCTCACCCACACAAGAGGCGAGGGTTTCTACAAAGCCTAGAGAACCAGATCACTGACGATTGACAGAGGACCAGTGAGAGTGATCTCCCCCTCTTCACCCTTCATCATGGAAGGTTGGAGGGGGATGGCCGGGAATTGGGCTCTGTAGAAATCCTCTTGATGAATCTCTCTGGCAGGAGGCGTGCCGCCCTCCGAACCCCCCCGCGCGAGCGATTGGTGGGAGACAGCACTCCACTCTTCATCGTCATTGATGGTGCCTTCCTGTCCCTACCTCCCATCCCAGAGTCCGGGCGGCACTCGCCCCAGGTGTTGAGCATGAGGGAAGGCGGTTGAATCGCGTTCGCATCCGGAAAAAGTTAGGGATTCAACAGAAACGATATTCTCATGTTCGCTCTCGTTCACAGCGAATAGGAAGAGGGGGGAGGACATCGAGAGGGATCGATCACGGAGGGAAAACGACTCACCGGTCCACCGTCAATCGCTCCCCCTCGCTCTTCATAGCGAAGGGGCAAAAGGCCCCACGGCCCTCGTTGTCGCCCCGAGTAACAGCGCAGGATAAATACCATGACCGCACAGAAGTATGATCATATTTCCCTAACTCAAATTAAATTGATATAGGTGATATCGTGCACATCATGGAAGGGTTCCTCCCACCGGCCTGGTGCCTCTTCTGGTTCCTGGTCTCTGCCCCGTTTGTCGTCTACGGGATGTATCAACTGAGAATACTGATGAGAGAGAAGAGAGAGGCGCTCCCCCTCCTCGCCGTCGCAGGTGCCTTCGTCTTCGTCCTCTCCTCACTCAAACTCCCGTCGGTGAGCGGGAGCTGTTCCCACCCGACCGGGACCGGGCTTGGTGCCATCCTCTTTGGCCCCTTCATCACCGCGATCCTCGGGCTGATCGTCCTCCTGTACCAGGCGATCTTCCTGGCCCACGGCGGCCTCACCACCCTGGGAGCAAACCTCTTCTCCATGGGGATCGCAGGTCCGCTCCTCGCCTATGCAATCTACCGGGGCGGCCAGAAGGTCGGGCTCAACACCTACCTCACCGTCTTCCTCGCCGCCGCCCTTGCCGATCTCTTCACCTATGTGGTGACCGCGGCCCAGCTCGCCCTCGCCTTCCCGGCAGAGGCCGGCGGGGTCGTCACCTCGTTCGTCGCCTTCGCCGCGGTCTACGCCGTCACCCAGGTGCCCCTTGCGATCATCGAGGGTGCGGTCATCGCCCTGACCTTCAAGTACATCATTGATGTCCGCGCCGAGATCCTGGTCAGACTCGGCGTGATCTCCAACGCAGTGGTCGCACGGCTGCAGGGGGTGCAGGCATGAAGTACGCACTGGAGGTTACCGTCCTTGCAATTCTCTTCATCTTCACCGGCGCATTTGTCCTCGTCCAGAACACCGGCGAGCACGAATGGAGCGGGACCGACGACCAGGCCGGCGACGTCATCAACGAGATGACCGGCACCGAGTACGAACCCTGGGCCGACCCCCTCTACGAACCCCCGAGCGGCGAGATCGAGTCGCTCTTCTTCTGTCTCCAGTCCGCCATCGGGGCACTGGTGATCGGGTTCTTCTTCGGGTATTATTACCGCGGGAGGCGGATTAATACCTGAAACTTCCCTTTCTCTGTAGATGAGAGAGGAAAGCAGGAGAGGAGCATGGAGAATATCCTGGACGATTATGCCCACCAGAACGCCCTGCGGGACGTCGACACCAGACTCAAACTTGTCCTCGGCGGAGGAGCGATCGCCGTCGGCATTCTCTCGACAGGCCCGGTCGCCCCACTCCTCATCGCCGTCTCCATGGCGGCGATCACCGTCTTTCTTGCCAGGACACCAGGACGGTTCTACGCCGCCCTCCTCGCCATCCCCCTCTCCTTCGCCGCCCTCTCTGCAGGCGTGATCCTCTTTCTCCAGGGCGGGGGCGCACCCCTCATCACCCTCCCAGTCGGCGGGTTCACCCTCACCGCCACCACCGGTAGCGCCGACATGGCCGCCCTCGTCCTGGCCCGGACCTTTGCAGGGATGTGCTCCCTCTTCTTCATCGCGCTCACCACCCCGATGGTCGAGATCTTCGCGGTGATGCGTGGGCTCAGACTCCCGGCAGAGTTCGTCGACCTCGCCATGCTCATCTACCACTTCATCTTCATGCTCATCGGCGAGGCGGTGGCCACCCACAATGCCCAGGAGATCCGCCAGGGCTACACAGGGTTCAGGAACTCGCTCCGCTCTTTCCCGATGCTTGCTGGGGCACTCTTTGTGCGGGCCTGGGAGAAAGGAGAGGAACTGATCCTTGCCATGGACGCCAGGTGCTATGACGGCAAATTCCCCCTCGAAGAGGGTGGTGACGGCCCCTCGCCCCTGAGCACCGCCGCCGTCGCCGCGTACCTCCTCGCCGTCGGCGTGATCGCCCTCCTGACCAGAGGCGTACAGATATTCTGAGAACGACCATGAGAGACGCAATCGAATTCAAGGACGTACACTTCGCCTACTCAAACCAACCCGAGTCCCTCCGCGGCATCGACGTCGCCGTCAGAGAAGGGAGCAAGGTCGCCCTTGTCGGCCCGAACGGTGCCGGCAAGACCACCCTCCTCCTGATGTGCAACGGGATGCTCAGGCCGACACGGGGCGAGGTGCAGATCGGCGAGGTGCCGGTGCAGTACGACACCCGCTCCCTCCGCGAGGTGAGGCGGAAGGTCGGGCTTGTCTTCCAGAACTCAGACACCCAGCTCTTCGCCCCGACCGTCTGGCAGGACGTGGCCTTCGGCCCCCTCAACCTCGGGATGGGAAAGCACGAGATCAATGAGACGGTCGGGCGGGCCCTTCACCAGGTCGGGATGAACGGGTATGAGAAACGCCCACCCCACCACCTCTCTGGAGGGGAGAAGAAGAGAGTCGCCATCGCAGGGGTGCTTGCGATGGACCCGGAGGTGCTGGTCTTCGACGAACCGACCAGCGCCCTCGACCCGGCCACCGCCGAGGAGGTCATGGACCTGCTGGACGAACTGAACCACGAGGGCCGGACCATCCTCCTCTCCACGCACGACGTCGAACTCGCCTATCGCTGGGCCGACGAAGTTGTCCTGATGGAGGACGGAGCAGTGCTCAGGCACGGAAGCCCTGAAGCGATCTTCTCCGACCCGGCCCTCCTGCACCAGGCCAGGCTCAAGCCGCCTGCGGTGCTGGACCTCTACCAGGAACTCTCCGACCGCGGGTATTTCAAAGACAAAACGCCACCACGCAGCGCACTCGAGTTCACCGACCTGGTCGAGGGCCTGGCCGACGGAAGGCCTACCCAGGACAGGCGTGGGACCATCCATCTCTGGGACGCCGCCGGGACCGACAACACCGCTCTCGCCACCCTCCTCTCTTCGGGCACCGTCGCCCGGGTGGGGGCGATGGGCACCAGGGCGAAACGTCGGGCATCTGAGGAAGGGATTGTCCTGGACTTCACCTACGGCGTCATCGACAAGTGTCTCCTGCGGGCGGTCGCCGGGGAGGACTCGCTCATCCTCACTACCGGCGGGATGCTCGCCCATACCCGCGAGCGGATCGCCACCTATGCCCGGGAAAGCGGCCGGGAGATCCAGATCCGGGCTGTCGGGCGAGATCCGCATCAGCAGGGAGACTCAGGGACAGAACACCGTGAAAGATGCAGCAATAATGAGATCGCCCCTGACTGTAGGCAGTCGAAACGGGAAGATAATATTAATGGAATGGCGGGATAATATTGTGTACAATGCTCAATATTCGCCGGGAGATATGTGGGTACTGCGGTGCCTGTGTCTCTGTATGCCCTGAAGGGGCCCTCGAACTGATCGACGCATATCTGACCGTCGACAGCGAGACCTGTATCGGCTGCGGCATCTGTACAAAGGCATGCCCCCTTGGTGCGCTGGAGGTAACCGATGAAGTCTGAGTACGACGTCCTCGTCATCGGGGGCGGACCAGGCGGTGCCGTCGCAGCATGGACCGCCGCAAAAAAGGGACTTTCGACCTGCCTCATCGAGAAGAGGCCGGCGATCGGGGTCCCTGTCAGGTGTGCCGAAGGGGTCGGGAAAAACCTCCTCACCGAGTTTCTTGAGCCTGACCCGCGCTGGATCTCCGCAGACATCAAACGCGCCCGGATCATCGCCCCTGACGGGACCCAGATCCAACTCAAGGAGGACCAGGCCGGTGCAGAGGTCGGGTACGTCCTCGATCGGAAGATCTTTGACCGTGAACTGGTCTGGAAGGCCTCTGAAGCCGGTGCAGACGTTTATGTCAAGACACGGGCCGTCAGACCACTCATCAAGGACGGCAAAGTCATGGGAGCGGTTGTCGAGTCCTGCGGCACACAGCAGGAGGTCAGGGCTGCGGTCACCATCGCCGCCGACGGGGTGGAGTCCAAGTTCGCCAGGTGGTGCGGGATCGACTCAACAGTCCCGGCAGACGAACTGATGAGTTGCATCCAGTATCTTGTCACCGATATCGACATCGACCCGGTCTGCAACGACTTCTACCTCGGCAACGAGGTCTCCCCGCAGGGGTATCTCTGGGTCTTTGCCAAGGGAGAGCGGTGCGCCAATATCGGGATCGGGATCCCGGCCGCAAAGAGGGGGCCAGGGAACCGTGCCAAGGACTATCTCGACCGCTTTATGGCCGAGCACTACCCTGACGGCAAGATCATCGAGTGTGTCTTCGGCGGCGATCCGGTCTGTCAGCCCCTCGACTGCACGGTGGCGGACGGGCTGATGGTCGTCGGCGATGCCGCACGGGTCGTCGACCCGATCACCGGCGGCGGGATCGGCAACGCGATGGTCACCGGAAGGCTCGCTGCAGAGGTGGCGGCAGAGGCGATCGCAGCAGGCGACACGTCGAAGGCGGCCCTGATGCCGTACGACGAGGAGTGGCGCAACTCGAAGATGGGCCAGAGCCTTGAGCGCAATTACAAGGTCAAAGAGTTCTTTATAAAACTCTCTGACGAGAAGATGAACGACCTCGCCGATTCGATCGCACATATCGACTTCGCCGAGTTCTCGGTCAGGGCCCTGGTCATGGAACTGATCAAGAGAAATCCAAAGATGCTCTTTGAGTTGAGAGAACTCAAAGATGCCCTGAAACATTAAGACCAATACGTGCCTGGCAGGGAGGGGTGCGCCGGATCGCGATCCGCACCTGCCTCCCTGATTCTTTTTTCGGCTTTGTAGAATCGAGTATGAACCTGAGTTCACGCATACGAGATGAACATGATCGTGGGTCTCCAGGGTGTGTGGACCCGTGATCCCCCGTTCGCGCAGGACACACACACACCACGGGGGGACCACCACTCACCTCCCGCCCACCTATCCTCGTCGCGGGGCACGGCGCCCCCGCACCCCGGGATGGCAATAGGGGCGGGGAGGCAGAACGCCGATCATGCTGAAGGGGTCTCAGTAATCTGAATATCATCTTCAACAAGATATGGATAGTTCTAATTCTCATAAAAACCCGGAGAGATAATCGTCAGGATCATTTTCATGGTAAATCCTCTTGATGAAACACTCTGGCGGACGGCACCCGCCCGAACCCCCGGGATGAAGATTGAACTGGGAAGGCATATTCGAAATCCTTGAAGAGGGATTGCCGTCCACGACCTATCGTGGCGCGGGGGGTTCGGGGGGCGGCACGACCCCCGCAGAGATAATCATTAAGAGCATTTCTATAGAGCCAAAAAAATGAAAAAACAGCTCTAGTAGAATTGAGCATGAACCGTAGGTTCACGCATACGCGATTGAAACTTTCATGTCACAGGGTTCCAGGGCGTGGAAGGATCTCTGGTCATTCTCCTCGTGACGGGGGAACGGCCAGAAATCTTGCATCGTGTCGCCTCCGCCTATTTTCTCCAGGGGGGTCGGGGGGAAAAGCCCTCCGGCGCGAGACCGCGGGAAAGAGTCTGCGATGAGGGCGGCACGACTGATCATCATGCCTTCCCATACCCTTGCGCCGGGGGCGATTCACGAGAGAAGGCAGGAGAATCGCGCGTGCACCCATAAAAGGCGAGAGTCTCTACAGAGCCAAAAAGCACACGAAGGGGATATTCAGGGTTCTGGACTCTTCAACTGCCGGTTAAGGATGGTGATACACTCCTTCTCGGCCTCTTTTTTGGTGAAGACCGTGATGATGTCACTTGGCCGGATCTTCACGTCGCCACTCGGGATGATCAGTTCGCCGCCTGCCCGCCTGATCGCGATGAAGACGAAGTTCTTCACTTCAAGTTCCCTGATCTCGTGGTTGATGATCGGCGCCCCCTCCTCTGCCACGACCTCGAAGATCGTCCCGCCCGGGATGGAGGCGAGTTGCTGCATGTTCGGGTTCTCGGCCCAGTAATAGAGCCTGGTCGCCACGAGTTCGTCCGGGTTCTCGCTGATCTTCACGCCCACCTCTTTGAAGAGGGCCGAGTGCTCCTTCTGGTTCACGATGGAGACGACGTTGGGGACCTTGAAACGTTTCGCAAGCCAGCAGGTCATCAGGTTCACGGCATCATCGCTCGTCGTCGCGACAAGGCTCTGCGCCCGGTCGATCCCGGCGTCGTCGAGGATCGAACTGTCGGTGGAGTCGCCGGCGATCGCCAGCACATCATAGTGCTCAAGGATGTCGTTGCACTTCGTCTCGTCCTGGTCGATGACCACGACGCTGTCGCCGCGGTATGCCGATATCGCCGTCAGATTCCGCCCGATCCCGCCGAGACCAACGATGATGATATACACACCACCAATTTGCCGCCCCTGGCTTGAAATACCTTGTGCATCCAATCTACCCGTACATGATCTGTGGCGTCGACGAGGCGGGAAAAGGCGCAGTCCTCGGCCCTCTGGTGGTCGGAGTCGTCGGGTGCGAGGCCGAAGAAGCTCTGCCGGACGGGGTGCGGGACTCAAAGGCCCTCACCCCCAGGCGGCGGGAGGTGCTCTATACCGAGATCACGGCGTCGTTCCCCTGGCAGACGGTGGTGGTCGAGGCGGCCGAGATCGACCGGCTCAGGCAGGAGATGACGATGAACGACCTGGTGGCCAGGGCCCATGCCAGGGCGGTCATGCGCCTGGGAGGTGCCGGGCGGGCCTATCTTGATGCCTGCGATGTGAATGAGGAACGCTACCGCTCAAAGGTCGCTGCACTCATCGGCGGCGACTGCGAAGTCGTCGCCCGCCATCACGGCGACGCCCTCTTCCCGGTGGTGAGCGCTGCAAGCATCGTCGCCAAGGTGACGAGGGACCGGGCGCTCGAAGATCTCAGGGCAGAATTCGGCGCGGTCGGGAGCGGGTATCCCTCAGACCGGGTCACCATCGCCTATCTCAAGGACTATATCGCGGGACACGGCACCGCCCCGGCTTTTGCCCGCACGAGCTGGGAGACGGTCTCCCGACTCTTCGACCGGCGGCGGCAGACAAGTCTTGGCGATTTTTAGCAGGTGAGACGAGAGAGTTGGGCAACGGAGGAGAAGTCCCGTAGACTTCTCATCTGTTTTTAGTTCGAATGTGACGCAATCGTCCCCCTCCATGCTCGCACCGGGGGAGATCTCGATGATCATAGATATTCTCAAGTTCCCTCCGGTCGCACAGCGAAGATCAAAGATCTCCTCAAACTTGCTCACGCACGTTTCCACTAGATCCGCGGGACGAAGATTGGACAGGGAAAGCAAAGAGAAGACCATAAAGACCGTAGGGAATCCCCCGTCAATCTTCGAGCATATCCCAAAACCCTCTGAGGCCTGAATTGAAACACTCCTTTCCAAGAATTTAGAATGCGTATCTTCCGCCGGGGGGCGGCAGCCCCCCGGTCCCTCCGCAGAAGATAGGGAGGAGGACAGTAATCCTTCCTTCGTGATTATAAAAGACGCCATCCTCCACCTATCGCCATCCCGGGGGTCCAAGGGGCAGCGCCCCCGCCCCCAGCACAAGCGTGCGGGAAGGCCATAGGTGCTTCTTTAGGCTACGAGGGGGCGAGGATCTTTCAACCATCATCCATCGCTATATTCTGTAAAGGTAAGGTCGGAGAGTTTTGGGATGACCTCTTCATTAACGGGGGGTCCGGGGGGTGCGAGCGCCAGTGAGCTTGAGAAGATCTTTGATCTCCGAGTACGACCGGAAGAAGTCGAGAAAATTTATGATTTTCGAGAGGTAAGCCCTCCGGCGGAGGAGAGAGGCCAGAATTTCTGGAAGGAAGCGCTTCGGTTCAAAGGGATATTCTAGCCACAGAGATTTTTGGGATGAACTCAAGGATCAGCCAGTTGCCCGGATACTACCCCAGAGGCACCCCCCACCACCGAGTGAACGCCATCAGCAATCCAGTGAGAAGAGCGACGAGGAGGAGGAGGGTGATCGTCCTGACGACGTGGCGGCGCTGGAGGGCAGAGCGACGTGACCGCCATGCCCGTCCCTTCTTGGTACAACAGCAGATGAGGACGAACGCGATCACGCCTGCGGCCAGCACCCCGGCCAGGGCATGGCAGAGTCCGCCTACGCAGGTCAACCCTGACCACCCCCCGATCTCGACGACCGCAAGCCCGGCACCGGCGAGGACCAGGAGCATCCCGACGAAGGTCGGCGTGTCTGTCCCTTGCGGGAGCGTCCCCTCGCTCGCCGCCTTGTTGCGGGTGTAGGCAAGGAGGGCGATGCCGAGGAGGGCGGGAAGCCAGTGGAAGATTAGACTCCAGTCTGCCGGGGGGAGAGGGCCGGCGGGTGTCGGGGGGACGACCGATCCGTCTGCGACCACGGTTCTATTCTCAGGCTCAACCCCATCCATCCCTGTTGCGGATGGGAACCAGTATCTCACTTTCTTCCCGCCGTCTCCTGGACCAGAGGGTGACGGGGTGGTGGGAGGTACCTCGACAAGATGATAGGTGACCTCGAAGGTGAGAGTATCACCCTGAGCGTCGTTCTGCGGAGTATGGGCCTCAAGAAATTCCCAGTGCCAGGTGAGGGCGACGCTCTCCCCAGGACCGAGACCTGAGACCTGGATCGAATTCGGATCATCCGGGCCATGCGGGAAGGCCGCGAGAGGTGCCGGGAACGTGACCCTGCTCTCCAGTCCCTCGCCCGAGAGATTGAAGAGGAGGTAGCGGCCGAGGGCGGCACCGTCACCACCGGCGTCGGTCTCGGTGAGGGCGCTCACCCAGAGAGAGAGGGTGCCGGGCCTGTTCCCGGCGTTCCTGAGCATGACCACCCCCTCTCCCTCGTCGCCTGGGGCGAGCCCGGTCTCGTTCCAGGAGACCGCAGTCTCCTCGTCGATGACGAGATCGATCGCCGCGGCAGAGACAGGGGTTGTGAGGACGATCGCGAGGAGCACCATGAAGAGCAGAGGGGCGGGCCGCATCGTCAGGATCCTCCCGGGGTGTACCAGACCCGCACCTCTTCGAGGATGGGAGTCTGGGTTTCGTCGGCCGTCGAGAGAGTGGCCCGCCACTGGAGGTAGCGGCCCTGGGGGAGGGCGTCCGCGCTTACTGGTGAGGTGTTTCCCACCGCTATCCATCCGGAGAACGCGTTCGAATTGTTCGAGGCCCGCACCGCAAATGCGATCTCTGTTCTCGCAGGGAGGTCGGCGTCCCAGGCAAGGGAGTCCCATTTCGAGGTGGTGTCGCCGGTGTCGAAGACGTCTGAGGTGAGGGTGCCGGTCTGATGATACCCCCCATAGACCGGGCAGTAGCGGCGGACGATGTGTTCGTCACGGTATTGAGGAATAATATCTAAGACATAGAGGCCAGTCTTCCCATATTCTGGAGCATTCTCAGGCGACATGGTGCTCCCAAGCCAATCTCCGTCGACAGAGAGGTCGGCCCGACCCCCGGAGAGGCCAAGTTCTTCGGTATGCCATGTCCCCTGATCCCAGGGTACATCCCATATCTCACCGAGCCATAATCTCCCTTCAGTACAACCAGAAATCCCTGTAAAACTCCCTAGCACATATGCTGAGAGATGATTTTCTGGACTCTCATATCGAGCAGTGATTCCCGCGACTCCAATAGAACCACCATCTAACTTGATACGCTCCCTGACAGCGATATTATCCCAACTCTCGTTGTGATCTGCGATGAGATATCCACCGTTGTCAATGATCCAGGATGGAAGATCATCCCGAAATGGAGGACCATTCCATAACGGACTAGAGACTTTCAGAACATAATTTCCGCCATCATTGAACACCTCTGTCTCAATGGTACCCTCTGAAGTCCATCGATCCAAAGAACCAGTGGTGGTATCTCCAAAGTCGTCATAGAAGAGAAATGTAGCCGTCCCATTGCTCGCGCTCTGTGCATTCTTATTCCAATAGAGGATATAGATGGTCGAATTTCCTGAAGGGATGGACGGCACCCGCACCCAGAAGACCGCCGAACTCTTCTTCTCATATCCCTCGCACCAGTGAGGGAGGGACTCCTGGCCTGTTGTATTGGTAAATCTAATATTACGGAAGTCGTTCTTCATCCCCTTTGAATACAGCACCTCAACCCTCACCTGATAATCAGTGAGCAGGCCGCCTGGATTGATGATGGTGACCGGTGCACAACGCTTCCAGACCCTTCCCCCGGCGCCCGTCACCTCGGTCCCGATGCCTGCGGCCGGCGGGGAGGGGGCCAGGACGGGATCGTATTCCCCAATCATCTCCTGGCCTGCAGGTTCCCGCACCGGGATCTCTCCTGCACTCTTGTTGCATCCCAGGACCTCAAGGGGATCGTCATCGTTTCCATCCTCTTCTCCTGCGGCAGGCAGAACAGGCGCTGGCGACAACACCTCGACCCCATCTGGATCTATAAGTTCCTCTTCGACCGTGAGGTTCGCCGCCGTCGCATTCATCTGTGTCGCCATGATCTGTGCAGACACCCTGCGAGTGGACTGATCAGGAGCGGAAACATGCTCGGACCCTTTACCGCCTCCACCCTCCTCTCCATCCTCCATCGAGGTATTTGCGGCCGTCTCGTTCTCAAGGGAAGGATCCGGATCAGCGAGCAAATCAGTGGGAGAGGGAGAGGGTTCGTCCTCCAGATCAATGGGAGGCGGGGCAGCAACATCATTCCCCACGTCCCGGTCCACCTCAGGCCCGGCCCATTGTTGAGGACTCCACTCCCCTACCACCGCTCGTGGTTCAAGTGGTTTGCCACTCCCCTTCAGCGCCAGGGTCACACTGCCAGGTCTCAGGTGCACATCGACGTTTTCAGGCGTACAGTTCACAAAGTCCGCCTGCGTCGTCCACTCCCGGCACTCTGACCGCCATGCCTCAAAGGCGATCTCCCTGGTCTTCTCATGATCGACAAAGACACACCCGCTCTCACCGAACAGAAGAGCACAGAAGGCGAGGACAAGGAGAAAAAATAAAACCAACCCGGCGCCCCGCTCACGAAGGTCCATCTATGTCCCCCCTTTCCCGCCCTGCCGCAGGAGCGACACGGTCTCGGTCAGAAGGAGGAGAAATACGGGAACGAGGACCAGAAGGACAAAACCCGGAGGGCTCCTGACAAAGTGGCCAAGATACCCGAGGAAGGGGAGGGAGAGACAGACGACACCGACCACGTCCCCGGCCGAGACCGGTGTGGGGTCTGGATCCTCATTGGCGTCGCCCTTCGTCACGAAGGTACGCGGCGGGCCAGGGACGACCTCGACGACGCGGTGGGTGGTGAGGTGCCCTCTGGTCTGGTAGGTGATGACCTCCCCCACCCCGATCTCAGAGGCCGCCACCGGCCGGGTGACCACCACCCCGCCGACAGGGATCGCAGGCTCCATGCTCCCCGAGAGCACGGCGTCCACCCGCCACCCCCCCATCGCCGCAAGGAGTATGGCGCCCGCTGCCACGACCAGGAGCAGGAGGAGCACCCCCCGCCGCCCGGCCAGGGCCTTCCCTTTCTCTGTCATTGTTCAACGCGTGTGCTGTGTGGGTCTGGTCTTACGGCTGCTGGGGTGGCTGCCTCAACTCGAAGGTGACATTAAACGAGCAACTGTCCCCCTGGACCTCGTTGCCGGTCTCGTAGGGGAGGTCGTAGGCGATGTGGAAGGTACCGAGATTGGGGTCTCCAGTGCCCTGAGAGATCGTCTCTGTCGTGCTCTTCCCGCTGAAATCGTTCAGAAGAGCGTAGGTTTCAGTATCAGCCCACACCAGAGAGTCACCCTCGGGTTTGAGATATTTTTTCTCCGTATCCTGTTCAATCCAGAGGGAGACATTCAGTCTCTCCTCAAGTCCAACAGAGGTACCCTCCTCGGCGTCCCCTTCAGGTTCGTTCGGATTTCCTCCTTCGTTACCTGACACCACACCTACCGAGACATTGAGCACCCCCGCAACGTTCCCAGTGTTTGTAAGGGTCCACTCGGCATAGGTCTCATCCTTATCCCCTGGCTTCAGCGGATCGACAGCAACCGGCACCGTGACATCCCCAAGGTCCAGGTCCAGCGTCCCGGCCGTGAAGGTGCTGTTCTGAGTCTTCTCAATATCACTGAAGTACGCGTACGTCCCGCCGCCGATCAGGAATGCCACTAAAGCAATCCCAATAGACGCCAAAAGAATTTTTTTCGTCGCATCCATGAATTTCATCGCCCAAGATTTATATGTGCGATCATAAGATCGCATGAAAATATAAATAATTGCCGATTTTGGTCAACCCATCATTTCCAGGATAACATCATCGCAAAATGACGATAAATCGTCGGCCCACCCCCATACCCCCGCCCCATCCCCGGGCCGATGGAAAAAAATCACGCGCACAGTCCAGGCCCCCCCGCAAACCCTCCAGGCACGACACGCATCCCTGCGCATCTCCTGGGAGCGCCGGTGTCCCAGATCAAAAAGACAGTAGTTTAATCAGAGAGCGACAACTACCAGTATCTTCAGATGGACTGGGTACTGGTACTTGCATCTCTCCTTGCGATCTACATCGCCATCTCGATCTATATCCTGAAAACCGGGCGGTTCAGTGATCACGTCACATTCTGGGGCCCAGTCATGATGATCCGGACCTCAAGGGTCGGGTTCTTCGACCTCTTCAAACCCCTCTCCAGGTTTCTCCGCGCCTACGGGACATTCGGCGTCGCGATGGTCATCCTGGCCTCCATCGGGATGGCGCTCATGGTCATCCTCTCCTTCCAGTTGACTCTCACCAACATCGACCAGCAGGCCGGGTCGCTCGCCCCCCAGGCCGTCCTCCTTATCCCAGGACTCAACCCCTTCATCCCCTCGACCGTCGCCGTCTGGATCGCCTTCTTCGTCACCCTCCTGGTGCACGAATGCGGCCACGGGATCCTCTGCAGGATCGAGAACATCAAGGTAAAAAGTGCAGGCCTCCTGTACGCCGTCATCCCCATCGGCGCCTTCGTCGAACCCGATGAAGAGGACGTCGAGAAGACCACCGGCATGCCCAAGGCCAGGATGTACGGGGCCGGGATCACGAACAACATCGTCCTCGGCGCGATCTGCATCCTCCTCTTTGTCGCCCTCATGGGCATGGCCGTCCCCACCAACGCTCCCGTCGTCTACGGCATCTACCAGGACGGCCCCGCCGACCGCGCCGACCTCCCGACACCGAGTCTCATCACCGAAGTGAACGGGATCGGGGTCGCAACCCCGGCAGACGTCGCCGCCGTCCTCAATACCACCAGCCCGGGCGACACCCTCGACCTCGTCCTCGAAAACGACGGGACAGAGACCGCATACACCCTCACCCTCGACCCCTGGCCTGAGAGCCTTACCCCCCAGACCGGACCGCGGGAGAGCGGCTACATGGGCATCTATTATTACCAGCCCGAGATCGTCACCAGCACCGCCGAAAGCATCCTCTCGGTGCCAGGCCTTCTCCTGTTCATCGCAATCCCGCTGGCACACCTCTACAACCCGGTCCTCGGACAGCACCTGATGATCCTCACCTCGCCCACGCCCGACGTCCAGTTCTTCGCCGTCCCCTTCCCCTTCTTCTGGGAAGTGATCCACCTCCTCTTCTGGCTGGCCTGGATCAACATCAACGTCGGGATCTTCAACGCCCTTCCCATGCTCCCCCTCGACGGTGGGCTCATCCTCAAGGAAGGACTGGAACGAGTCCTCGAACCACGGGGCCTCAAACGCTACGCAGAGACAATCATCTCGGTCGTCACCTGGGGCTTCTTCGCCATCATCGCAACGACGATCTGGATCATGGTCTTCTACCACCCCTGACCAGGGGCAGGAGTCAGGGGGCGTGCCGCCCCCCGAGCCCCCTCGCAACAGACCAGTCGAGGACGGCATAATCCCCTTCAAGAACATCAGATGTGCCTCCTGGCCCCTTCTTCATCCAGGGGATGCGGGCGGCACTCGCCCGGGGACGAAAGATGCAGGAAGGCAATAGAGCTACAGTCACACCAAGAATAAACGAGAGATACTACAGCGCCACAAAACCTATATTTTATATATCCAGTAACATCCCCTATTCTTTCCATTGAGCATCTTTATATCTTGAGAAACCAATTCCAACCCATGGAACTGCTGGGCATCTCTATCGGATGGATCCTCATCGTCCTCGGCGCCCTTTTTCTCCTGATAGAAGCGACCAACCCGGGCTTCTTCATCGCCGTGCCAGGCACCGTGATGATCATCCTTGGAGTCCTCTTCGTCCTCGGGGTCGACGTCTTTGGTTCAACCCTTGGGGTCATCGTAGGCGTGGTGACCGCCCTTGCGGCCGCAATCATAACGGTCTGGCTCTATTCCAGGATCACCCCCGACGAAAACCCCCCGACGACCCTCAGCCGCGACTCGGTCGTCGGCCTCGAAGGACTGGTGACAAAAGAAGTCGAGCCCGAGAGTATCAGAGGCAAGGTCACGATCGAGGGCGTCGAATGGAGTGCTCGCTCAGCAGACGGCACCATCCAGGCAGGGGCCAGGGTGGTCGTCGTGCGTTCCGAGGGTGTGCATATTGTGGTGGAGGAGATGAAATAAATGGTACTTGAAGAGATTGCCAGTAATCTCATCACGATCTTTCTGATCCTGGTCGTGATCTATATCATGTCCAAGGGAGTCGTGATCATCCAGCCCTATGAACAAGGGCTGCAGATCAGGCTCGGAAAATATATCGGACGATTGAACCCCGGGTTCAGGTGGGTGGTCCCGGTCATCACGACCGTGGAGAAACTCGACCTCAGGACCCAGGTGATGGACGTCCCCTCGCAGGAGGTGATCACCAAGGACAACTCCCCGACCAACGTCGATGCGATCGTGTATACCAGAGTGGTCGACCCGGAGAAGGCGTTCTTCGAGGTCTCGAACTACCGGATGGCGACGGTCGCCCTCGCCCAGACAAGCCTGAGAGGGATCATCGGCGACATGGAACTCGACGAGGTGCTGTACAACCGCGACCTCATCAACACCAAACTCCGCGACATCCTGGACCGCGAGACCGACCAGTGGGGCGTGAAGGTCGAGCGGGTGGAGATCAAGGAGGTCGACCCGGTGGGCGTGGTCAAGCAGGCGATGACCGAGCAGACCGCGGCCGAGCGTGAACGGCGTGCGGCAATTCTCCGCGCCGAGGGCGACAAGCGTTCCGCGATCCTCCGTGCCGAGGGCGAGCGGCAGTCCATGATCCTCCAGGCCGAGGGCGAGCGGCAGAGCAAAGTGCTCCGTGCCGAGGGTGACCGGCTCTCGAAGATCCTCCAGGCGCAGGGCGAGGCACAGGGGCTGCGGGTGCTCTCCCTCGGGTCCAGGCCGCTGGACAAGAAGGCGATCACCGTCCTCTCCCTCGACGCCCTCAAACAGATGGCCGACGGCCAGGCGACAAAGATCATCTTCCCCTTCGAGATCTCGAGCCTGGTAAAACAGAGCGCAAAGTTCCTCGGGGCGACCGACGAGATGGCCGAAGAGGAGGGCGCAGAGGCGGCGCAGGCCCTTGACGAGACGATCCTCGGTGAGATCCCGACCTCAAAGGAGGTCGAGACCCTCCTCCGCCAGCTCGAAGAGAAGATCGATGAGGGAGAGTCGATCGAAGAACTGAAGTCTGGGAAGAAATTAGATTAATTTTTCTGCTCTGTAAAACCCCCCACCTATTGTGGGAGATGTGTGTCGCCTGCCTTCCCCCCTCTTCGGCCAGGAAGGCACACTCAACCGCCATGAGGAGGGTAATGCCATTCACCGCCTCTCGAATCGCGCGCGGGGGCCCGGGGGGCGGCACGCCCCCCGCCAAAGATAATATCCCAAAAATATCCAGGGCTCGATCGATCCCTTCTGCCATTTCTCTGCCTTCCCCGCGTCAATCGCAATCCCGGGGATTTCAGGGGCGGGACACCTGACTTGACTGATGATGGTGGGCAGACCGATCCAACGTGCCGCCCACATCAAGAATAAATGAGCGTTTCCTTGCTCTCTCGCGCCAGGAGGTGACTGTCCAGGGCCCTACACGGCCGCTCTTCTCAAGCCTCTGAAAAACATTCTCCAGACAGCTCTCCGTGACAGGGAACGTGCCGGCCCAGATGAGAAAAGAAGAGAAGGCGCCCCTATCATGCTCACATCTGGCGATGGCGAGAACCTGAACAATCACAGGCCTGCGAGGAAGAGGGGCATCATCACCCAGATGGAGACCGGCCTGACACCCCAATCGGGGGCACATGGGCCGATAAAATAGAGAAAAAATCATTAAAAATGTAGAATCGTACGAATAATATATGTTATTGCCTACGAAACTATAAATATCATGGATTGGATCCAATACCGTAGAGCACACAGATGACCAAGAACCACAGGATCTCTGGACTGAAACGGTATGCCCTTGGCTGGTACCACGAGGGGATCACCCACCTCTCCATTCATGAATACGAGGACGCCCTTTCCTACTTCGACCGCGCCCTCAGGGCTGTCCCCAACCATCCCGACTTTCTCATCGGCAAAGGGAAGGTCCTGATGGCCCTGAAAAACTATCACGAGGCGTACGAATACTTCCTTGCGGCGACAACCGCCGAACCTGAGAATAGTACGGGCTACCTCCACCTCGGCACCGCCCTCCTCACACTGGAGAGATATGACCCGGCCAACGAGGCCTTTCTTGCGGCGATCACCCTCGACACGCACGACGGCGAGGCATGGCTCGGCCACGGGATCGCGCGCTATCATCTCGGGAATGAAGTCGGGGCAAAGGAGGCATTGCTCACCGCATACCGTCTCAAGCCCAACCAACCGGCACTGATGTATTATCTTGCCAGGACCGCCAGTTCAGAGAGGGAGGCGATCGACTATCTTCTGAGAGGCTGGCGTCTCGACCCCGAGAACCTCTCGCTCATCACCGGACTCGCCGAGCGACTCATGGACATCGGACGTCCAAAAGAGGCAGCGGGGTTCTGCAGGCGTGCCCTTGCACTCTGTCCCGACGACCCAAGGGTCAGGGCGATCACAAAGAGATGCAGAGAAGCGCAGAAAGACGAGCGGAGTGGAGATCCCGGAGAGTGACCTCCCCCAGGGGCGGGGGGCGGCGACGGAGAAATGTTCATCACATATGCGTGAGCCAGAAGGTCATGCCTGATTCTACAAAGCCGGATATAAATTCTGTCGGTCTTCCAGAGAGCACATTCCTTGGATTGAGAGGACTCCTACAGGAGCCATTTCAGGCAAATCATGCCACTCTGTCGGCAGATAAGGAGGGCTGCGCACCCCCCTGCCCTGCCAGGCATATCCCAGGACGGAAGAGTACATATACCGTGAAGTCGAATAGTAATGAGTCATTGGGGTCATAGGGTAGCCTGGACCATCCTAGGAGACTGGGGGTCTTCTGACCCGCGTTCGAATCGCGGTGACCCCATTCCTTTGTTTTTGGTGTTTTTATGAAATTTCAGCCACGATGTACTGACTGCCTCATCTCCCGTGCCGTCTATGAGGCAGGCCTGGTGCTCGACGACCAGGACCAGATCGAAGCAGTGCGCCGCACTGCCGAGAGTATTCTGACTGAAGGGAAGGACCGCGGAATTGCCGCCCCGGTCATCGCAAGCACGGTGCACCGGTGCGCCTACAAGATGATCGGTTCAAACGACCCCTACTCTGAACTCAAACGACAGAACAATGCCGACGCACTTGCCGCAGCAAAAGTGGTCGCCCCCCGCCTCTCGACCTTCAGGGACCATGTCTGTGCGGCGGTGCTTGCCAACACCTTCGACTATGGCGTCCAGTCGCATCATGTAACCGACGACTTTCTTGCATTCTTTGATGAAGAGTTCCCGAAGGGCCTGACCATCGACGAGACCGATGCGATCCTCCCCCTCTGCGACCGGGTGGTATACCTGACCGACAACTGCGGCGAGGTCGTCTTCGACCGCCTCCTGATCAGGTACCTCAAGGAGGCCGGGGCCGAGGTGACGGTCGTGGTACGGGGTGCCCCCATCCTCAACGACGCCACGCTCGAGGACGCCCATGCCCTGGGCCTGGACACGCTCGCCGACCATCTGCTCACGACGACGGCAGGGGAGCGCGAACTCGGGGTGAACCTGGACGTGGCCACGCCCGAACTGCTCGACGCCTTCGACCGGTGTACGCTGGTCATCGCCAAGGGGATGGCAAACTATGAATCACTCACCGAGTACGACGATTTCCCACCGGTCGCGCACATGATGGCGGTGAAGTGCGAGACGATCGCGGAGATGGTCGGGGTGCCGAAGGGGTCGCGGGTTGCCCTCCTCAGGGAGTAACCGCACCACCCGGGCCTGTAGAATTCGGCATGGGGCGAGATCGCGCCTCACATATACGGGATGAACATTTTTTCATCGCGTGATCTCCCATATAAAGGCAGGAAAATCAGTGAGAGCCGTGTTCAATGCGTCGCCCCGCCAGCCCTCATCATAGGGGGTCCGGGGGGTTGGACTCACCGGTGCGAAATTACAATGAAGATTTTTTTACAATAAGAGGCAGGCAAGGCCACACACACCCAATATTGGCGAGAGACCTTACTGAACCAAAAAAGAGAATGATTCCAGGATATATCGACCGACCAATCAGATCCTGAGCTCTTTGAACTTCTCCACATTCTTTGTGAGCGCTTCAAGTTCGCTGTCCGTAATCTGCATCCTGCTCCCAAGGACATCCACCTCATGAAGGAGCTGCTGGATCCTGACGTACATGACGTACATGATAAAGAGCTGGATCACGATCACGATGCCAAAGATAATGAGGAGAATCCCTCCCATGTCAAATGCTTCTGCTGTCATTCTAATTCTTCACCTTGAACAATGTTCTTGCAAGACGGTCAATGAACCCTTCACGCGCGGCGCCGCCCTCGTCATGATACTCACACCCTGCGATCTCCGCCGCGATCTTCTTGATCGCCCGCGACGCAGGGCACGTCGGGTGCCTGATCACCATGGGAGTCTTATACGCCGCCGACTCCCTGACAAACGTGTCCTCTGGAACCGCACCCAGCGTCCTGACTCCAAGCGATTTTTCGATCTTGTGCTCGACCAGATCGATATTGTCTCTCCCGGCCCGGTTGATGATGGCATGCTGGACACGACCCCCCACCAGTTCGGTCAGGATCTTTGTCTTGAGGGCATCCACAATAGAGGAGATCTCGGGGTTGACCACCAGGATCACCTCGTCGGCAACCGCAAGCGGGACCACCCCGTCCCGGCTGATGCCAGCCGGGGCATCGATGAGGAGATAGTCACACCGGTTGGTGAGTTCATGCATCACATCGCGAAGACTGTCAGGATTCGAGTCCTGGAAACCCTGGAGCGAGATCCCACAGGGGACCACCTTCAGGCCGGCAGGCCCATCATAGATCGCCTCGTCGATGGTGGCCTTCCCGGCAAGCACCTCATGGAGGGTCACCGGCACATTTTCAAGCCCGAGCAGGATCCCGATGTTGGCCATGCCCACGTCAGCGTCGAGGATATAGGTTTCTTTGCCGAGTTGTGCGAGCGCGGTCCCGAGATTGACCGTCGTGGTCGTCTTGCCCGTTCCGCCCTTGCCTGAAGCGATCGTATATGCTTTGATCATCTCATTCCTCGTCCAAATTTCAGTGTTCCTTCATGTGGGTGTGCACCACAAACGAACTACAGCCACTGCTGCAGGATCTTAACTGCGTCGTGCTCCATGTCCTGCACCCACCGTTCAGGGATGTTGTGCTCTGTACGCAGGATGCCCACCAGGTTCGATCCCTTGTGCTGGATACCAAAGAGCATCACCGTGGGGTCGTCAGGATATCCTCCTTCTGAGAAGATGTAACTATACTTCGCGGCGTCCGAGGCGGCATCCTCCTCAGAAGAGGCAACAACAAGACCGTCGTCGGTCGAAATCGTGAAGCAGTCAAGGTAATACTTCTCACAGAGCGCCTTCATGCTCCCCATGATATCGGCACGCCCCTCAATAAGATCGGTCTCACGGGGCGGCTTTTCCCACTCGACCTCGCGGGACCGCTGGATATGTTTAAAGAGTTTGAACATATCGACCGGCCCCTGGGCCGCCGTCCCACCGACCATCTCCCGCAGGCGTCCGGCCTGCTGGGTCTCAAGCGTCTCGGTCTTGACCTCTTCAATGAGCCCCCTGACCCTGATCAACTGGAGCACACACCCGGCGATGCCGACACCAATCAGGGTAAGGAGGACCACTATGATCTCTCCCAAAACAACGAGCATCGTTCCGTCATCCATATTCTTACTTCACTCCTTTTTCTTCTCTTTCTCTACGAGATGGCCAAGTTCCAGACGGTCGAGTATCGAGAGATAACTCTCTTTCAGATCGACCGCCATCTGATCCGCATCAATGGTATCAAGGGCGGCCAGGTCTTTGAGGACCGGGTCCACATAAGACTCAGGTGCGGGTTCCCCGGGATGATGCACTTTTTTTGAACGTTTTTCCGGGCCCAGTCCTGGGACCGTACCCTGAGCACCAGGACGCACGGGCACAGGTGCGGCATCGGCCTCGCGCCTGCGGCGCAGCACGGGAGGGGGGGACGCGGGACGTGTCCTGCCGCCCCCCACCTTGCACTCCTGATTGAATTCCATGGCGAGAGCGAGTTGCGGGCCGGTCAGCGAGTAGACAGCCACCACACAGGGCCCATCCGTCTCCCGCATCGTTCTGAGCACAGGAGCGCCGCGTTCGCGCCCGCCCCCTGCAAGGACACAGGCACCGCCCGAGAAAACGAGGGTGTGACTGCTTGAATCAAGGTTGAAAATGGCATATCCCGTGAAACCATCACGTTCCAATTCTTCAAGAAGTGTGTTGCCGACCACACCCTGCCTGATCTCAATGAGACGACCCCTGGGCACCTGGAGAGGAGTGGCCTGACCCTGTGCCGGTCTCGGGTCCGGCCTCTGATTTTTGACCGGACCCTCTTCCTGACGTTTTTCAGGGCGCGGGACGGCCGCCTTTGCATTGAACTCAGCCGCCAACCGGATCTGCGGGCCGGTCAGGAGATAGAGAGCCACCTCTGCCGGGCCCTCCAGAGTTCTGACCGCGTCCCATGCACGGGCCCCCTGCAGGGTCTGATACTCGGCGAGAATGCAGGTGCCCTCCGAGAAGACCAGCGAGATTGAGGTCCCCCCGTGGTTCACCATCGCATAACCTGAGAACGAGGTTTCTGCCATCTCAGCGAGTATGGTAGATAAAGGAATATCTCGCTTGATGGAAGAGAAGTTACCTCTCGGAATATCCATTACTAGGTTGTAGCGTTTGTAGATATTATAACTATATGTTAATTGGGCCAAATGGAATAAGATATATATGACGATGCGATGGTAGTGAGATACCGATAAAAATATACCTATTGCAGATAACCTCATTTCTTGGGCCATAGACTGAAATAGAAGATTTTCACACAGAACCCCGCGGGCAGATTCAGAAATGGAGCAAATCAGCTTCAAAAGACAAAAAATCCAAAAAATTCAACAAAGATTCCAGATCGTACCGCGAAGGGAGATCTGAGCTCTCTTTATCGGAGGGTACGCCCCATATGTAGACCGAGAGAAAGCAAAAAATGTTATATGAGCAGAGGTAAGGTACGGTGGGCATGACAGAACAACTGGGATTGAAGGAGAGGATCAACCGGTTTATCAAGGCCATCATGGGAGTGGAGGGCGTCTCGGCCTGCGCTCTCTCCTCAAGAGATGGGATCTTGATCGGCAAGGCATTTCCTGACGGGATATCAGCACCCTCTTTCGCCGCGATGAGTGCAACACTCCTCGCATCCGCCGAAGCGGCCGCCAGCATCGCACACGTCCATCCCCCCAAACAGATCGTGGCCACCAGCGAGGGGGCGTCGCTGATGGTGATCAGTGCAGGGGAGCGGACACTAATTGCAGCAATAGTCGACGACAACACCGACCACGAAAAGATCTATACCTCCCTCACAGAGATCGCGCACGAGATCGCGGAGGTACTGTAATGTACTCCGTCATGGTGATCGACGACAGTCCCTTCATCGTAGACGTCTTTGTCACGATGCTGGAGCGAGGGGGCTATCAGGCCATTGCGGCCTACAGTGGAGAAGAGGGGCTTGAGATCCTCAAGACCGTGACCCCCGACCTCATCCTCCTTGACATCATGATGGAACCGATGGACGGCTGGGAGACGCTTGAGAACATCAAGATCAACCCGAAGACCAGGGAGGTCCCGGTGTTGATGCTGACCGCCAAGCAGCTGACCCCAGACGAAGCGGAGGGATATGGGTCGTACATCGAGGACTATATTCTCAAACCGATCACCCACCGCGAGCTGTACGAGGCGATCGAACGAGTGCTCCAGCGCCGCGAGATGATCAGGAGCGATGTCGAGAACGCACAGCAGGTCGGGCTCGACCAGCACCTGGTCGACGAATACACCCGTCTTGCCAAGGGCGTCGACGTGAACTCGCGACTCTTGCGCATCCTGGAGACCACCTACAATATCCACGACTCCAAGGCAAGCGAGAAGATCTCGCTGGCGATCAAGAATATGGAGAACAGCATCAAGTTTCAGGAAAACCGGCTCACGCAGATCAAGGAACAGATCAAAGCACTCCAGGGAAAGCAGACCCAGGAGTGACCCCCTGACATCAGATCCTGGGGCGGCCGCGAGGCATGCGCCCCGGACCGATCGCCCTATGGCGAGAACATCTGAGCCACACACTTTTTTTGGATGCATCCAGGAATTCATCTTCACGCCTTTCCCCTGACCACCCAGATTTGGGCAGGAGGTCACATGACAGGATCAACGCCCCATCTGGAACAATTTCAGGACCATACCCCCCCAATTCATGCAATTTCCCGCTCGATGAAACAGATCGGAGCAGTTATATCCTCACATGACTCATAGAGTCTGAGATGGGTAGGGCCCAGACCGAACGGTCCGAAACCCTTATCTTCTCTGAAAGCATTGTAATAGTGCTGTCTGCACAATGGGCCCATAGCTCAGTTAGGTAGAGCGCTTGGCTTTTAACCAGGTGGTCGGGGGTTCAAATCCCTCTAGGCCCGCTGCCATGGCGCAGACTGTGGTTTTTATGTGGTGATACACCTGAACTTGACTCTTTCTCACTCGGGGGACAAAAATTGAGCACCAAATTTAATGTTATAGAGCACGAGATGGTGCCGGACCACCAGAAAATGAGCGAGGGGGAGGTTGCGGAACTGCTGTCCCGCTACCAGATCACGCTCGACCAGCTTCCACGGATCTATGGCGACGATCCGGCAGTGAAGTCAATCGGAGCAACAACCGGAGACGTCATCAAAATTGTTCGGAAAAGTCAGACAGCAGGACTTGCCGAGTCGTATCGGTACGTGGTCAAGAGACCGAAAAAATAACGGGGCGGATAAACCTGTTGGATAGAAGTATTTTATCGCGGGCATACTTCTCAGGCGATCATGTTGCCCGCCACCAGCTGGACTCGTTCAATCACTTCCTTGAACACAACCTGCAGAAGGTGGTGGACGAACAGCGCATCATTGAGACTGACATCGAGAACAGAGGTAAGAACAGTGAGGCGGTATGGGTCGAACTCGGGACGATCCGTGTCAAGAAACCGGTCGTCAGGGAGGCTGACGGTTCCCAGAGCACTCTTTTCCCAGCCGAAGCGCGTCTGCGCAACCTCACCTACGCAGCACCACTCGAACTGGAGATGACTCTGGTCCAGGGCGATGTACGCGGCGAACCGATCACCACCGTGATCGGGCAGTTGCCCATCATGATCGGGTCAGAGGCCTGCAACCTGGCCGAGATCCCGGTATCTGAGCGGGTCACCCACGGCGAAGACGCCTATGATCCAGGTGGCTATTTCATCGTGAACGGCTCAGAACGGGTGCTGATGACCCTTGAGGACCTTGCCTCGAACAAGATCATGACCGAGTTCACCGAGCGCTACAACGAGCGTATCTACGTGGCAAAGGTCTTCTCACAGTACCGTGGCTACCGTGCACTCGTCGTCGTGGAGAAGAACAAGAAGAACCTTCTTGAGGTCTCGTTCCCCTCGGTCGCCGGCCACCTGAACTTCGTCGACCTGATGCGGGCACTCGGGCTTGGAACCGACCGCGAGGTCGTGGAGGCCGTCTCGACCGACGAAGAGATCCTCACCTACATGATGCAGAACCTCGAAGCATCTGAGTGCGACTCGATCGAGAGCGGGATCATGTACGTGGGCAAGAAACTCGCGCCCAACCAGACCAAAGAATACCAGCGGCGGCGGGCCGAGTTTGTCCTCGACTCCTATCTCCTCCCGCACCTCAACTACCTGATGCCCGAGCACCTCAAGGAAGGCGACGAGGGATATGAACAGGCGGTCGTAAGCGTGAGACTTGCGAAGGCGCATTATCTCGGACGCATGGCCGAAGCGTGCTTCGACCTCGTGCTCGGGCGGCGTAAGGTCGATGACAAGGACCACTACTCAAACAAACGGCTCAAACTTGCCGGCGACCTGATGGAAGACCTCTTCAGGATCTCCCTCAACCGGCTTACCAGGGACGTCAAATACCAGCTCGAACGGGCAAGCATGCGCCACCGCGACCTCTCGATCTCGACCGCGGTCAGGGCCGACGTGCTCACCGAACGCCTCCTCCACCCCCTGGCCACCGGGAACTGGGTCGGCGGAAGGACGGGGGTTTCCCAGTTGATGGACCGGACCGACCGGATGAGCGTACTCTCGCACCTGCGCAGGGTCATCTCGCCGCTGTCCAGGTCGCAACCCCATTTCGAGGCCCGTGACCTGCACCCGACCCAATGGGGTCGGATCTGTCCGTCCGAGACCCCAGAAGGTCCGAACTGTGGGCTTGTGAAAAACTTTGCACAGATGGTAGAGATCTCAAAAGGCTATGACAACACAGAGGAGGTCAAGAACATCTTTTACAACCTCGGCGTTGAACCGTTGACCCTCGGGGGTGAACAGCAGTGAAAAAATCACGCATATTCCTGGACGGTTCACTCATCGGGCTGGTAGAAAACCCGAAAGAACTCGTCGAAAAGGCCAAGGCAATGCGCCGCCACGGCGCAATCTCAAACGAGGTGAACATTGCCTACGAGGAGTTCAACGGCGACGTGGTCATCAACACCGACCGCGGCCGGGCACGCCGTCCCCTTATCGTCCTCAAGGACGGCAAACCCCTCATCACCAATGAAGACCTTGCTCACCTTCAAAACCATGACGAAACCTTCGAAGATCTTGTAGGCCAGGGTTTCATCGAGTACGTCGATGCAGAAGAGGAAGAGAACCTCTTCATCGCGATCACCGAGGACGAGGTCACTCCAGAACATACCCACCTCGAGATCGACCCTTCGCTGATCCTCGGAATCGGAGCGGCCCACGTTCCTTTCCCAGAACACAACGCTTCCCCGCGTGTCACCATGGGTGCAGGCATGGTCAAGCAGGCCCTCGGGTTTGCGACCGCCAACATGAAACTGCGTCCTGACACCAGGGCCAACTTCCTCCACTATGCCCAGAAACCGATGGTCTACACCCAGGCCTCCGACCTGATCGGATCTGACGACCGGCCTGCAGGCCAGAACTTCGTCGTGGGCATTCTCTCCTATGAAGGCTACAACATCGAGGATGCCCTCATCTTCAACAAGGCCTCCATCGAGCGCGGGCTTGGTAGGTCCCACTTCTTCAGGACCTATGAAGGCGAAGAGCGGCGGTACCCCGGCGGCCAAGTCGACCGGATCGAGATCCCGGACGAAGAGGTCTCAGGCGCCCATGGCGCAGAATATTATCAAAACCTCGACGACGACGGGATCATCAACCCCGAGACCGTCGTGCGCGAGAAGGACATCCTCATCGGCAAGACATCCCCGCCGCGGTTCCTTGAAGAACCGAGCGGCGAACTGATCGCCGTCGAGAAGCGGCGCGACACCTCGGTGACGATGCGCAGCAACGAGCACGGGATCGTCGATACCGTGATCATCACCGAGGGCGAAAATTCGGCCCGCCTCGTCAAGGTGCGGACTCGCGACCTCAGGGTACCCGAAGTCGGGGACAAGTTTGCGTCCAGGCACGGGCAGAAGGGTGTCATCGGCTGGATCGTCCCGCAGGAGGACATGCCCTTCACCGAGGCAGGGATCGCCCCTGACCTCGTCATCAATCCCCACGCCGTCCCGAGCCGGATGACCATCGGGCACATGCTCGAGATGCTCGGCGGCAAGGTCGGGGCACTGGAAGGGCGGCGGATCGACGCCACCCCATTCCGTGGCGAGAAAGAAGAAGATCTCAGAGCGTCCCTGAAAAAATTCGGGTTCTCGCATACCGGCCGTGAAGTGATGTACGACGGCTACACCGGCAAACACTTCCTCACCGACATCTACGTCGGGGTCATCTACTACCAGAAACTCTACCACATGGTCTCCTCAAAGATGCATGCCCGGTCCCGCGGCCCGATCCAGGTGCTCACCAGACAACCGACCGAAGGTCGTGCCCGCGAGGGTGGTCTGCGGTTCGGTGAGATGGAGCGCGACGTGATGATCGGGCACGGCGCCGCCATGGTCCTCAAAGAACGTCTGCTCGAGGAGTCCGACAAGGTGGAGCAGTATGTCTGCGCCAAGTGCGGGATGATCGCGATGGTCGACCGCAAGCGCAACGTGACCAGGTGCCTTACCTGCGACAGCGAGACCGACATCTACCCGGTGGAGATGAGTTATGCGTTCAAACTCCTCCTCGACGAGATGAAGAGTATGGGGATCGCGCCCAGAATGCGGCTTGAAGACATGGTATAAGGGGGGGAAAAGAGATGACAAGTCCGAAAAGAGTTGGAAAGATCGAGTTCGGCCTGCTCTCGCCGAAAGAGATCCGCCAGATGTCAGTCAGGAAGATCATCTGGGCTGACACCTATGACGACGACGGCTACCCCTATTCGCAGGGGCTGATGGACCTCCACCTCGGGGTCATCGACCCGGGGATGCGGTGCAAGACCTGCGGCCAGAAAGCAAGCGAATGTCCAGGGCACTTTGGCCATATCGAACTTGCAAAGCCGGTGATCCACGTCGGGTACACCAGGCTGATCAGGAAACTCCTGCGTGTCGCCTGCCGCAGCTGCGGCAGGATCCTCCTCTCCCCCGAGGAGATCACCAAGATCGTCGGGGAGAAGAAAGACGAGGTCGTTGGGGAACTGGTCACCGAGAAAGATATCAAGAAAGAACGGGTCTGCCCCTACTGCGGCGAGCAGCAGTTGAAGGTCAACTTCGAGAAACCGACGACCTTCTCTGAAGTCTTCATCGTCACCGACGACAATGGAAAGGAGAAGAAAGAGGAGCACAAGTTGACCCCGGCGGACATCCGCGCCAGACTCGAGCGGATCCCTGACGAAGACCTCCGCCTCTTTGGGATCGATCCCACGGTGGCGCGGCCTGAGTGGACGATCCTGACCGTGCTCCCGGTCCCGCCGGTGACAATGCGCCCGTCGATTATCCTGGAGAACGGGCAGCGGTCTGAGGACGACCTCACCCACAAACTCGTCGACATCATCAGGATCAACCAGCGGTTCAAGGAGAACCAGGACGCCGGGGCACCCCAGTTAATTATCGAGGATCTGTGGGAACTCCTCCAGTACCACGTGACCACCTACATGGACAACGAGGTGGCCGGGTGTCCGCCAGCGCGCCACCGTTCTGGCCGGCCCCTCAAGACCCTTTCCCAGCGTCTGAAAGGGAAAGACGGCCGGTTCAGGGGTTCACTCTCTGGGAAACGTGTGAACTTCTCGGCCCGTACCGTCATCTCGCCCTGCCCGTACCTGGAGGTAAACGAGGTCGGGGTACCCCTGGCTATCGCCAACGAGATGACGATCCCGGTCCCGGTGACCTCCCAGAACATCGAAGTGGCCAGGTCATATATCAGAAACGGCCCTGAACGCACAAAACTCACCGAACCGCCTGGTGCCAACTATGCCATCCGCCCTGACCAGCGGCGCCTGCGTCTCTCCGAAGAGAACAAGGAAGACGTCGCCGACCAGATCGAACCAGGGTGGACCATCGAGCGGCAGATGCAGGACGGCGACCTCGTCCTCTTCAACCGTCAGCCCTCCCTGCACAGGATGTCGATCATGGCCCATCACGTCAAGGTCATGGACGGCAAGACCTTCAGGTTGAACCCGGCGGTCTGTCCTCCATACAACGCCGACTTCGATGGCGACGAGATGAACATGCATGTCCTGCAGACCGAGGAGGCGCGGGCCGAGGCCGAGATTCTGGTCAATGTCCAGGAGAACATCCTCTCGCCGCGTTTTGGCGGGCCGATCATCGGGGGCATCCACGACCACATCTCAGGGATCTTCCTTTTAACTCACGAAAAGCGCTGGTTCGATAAGAGCGAGACCCTCTACCTGTTGCGCTACGCCCATATCGAACACCTCCCAGAGCCCGACAGGGTCGTGGACGGAAAGCCCTACTGGACGAACAAGCAGGTCTTCTCGATGATCCTCCCCGACAAGATCAACATGATCTTCAAGGCCTCGTCCTGCGAGCACTGCGAGGTCTGCAAGCGGGAGGCATGCGAGCGTGACGCCTATGTGCGGATCAAAGACGGCGAACTCATCTCGGGCACCATCGACAAAAAGGCGATCGGCGCCTTCGACGGTGAGATCGTCACCCGTATCATCCGTCAATATTCCCAGAAGCGGGGCGCACAGTTCATCAACGATGTGACCAGGCTCTCCATCCGCGGGATCATGCACGACGGGTTCTCCTTCGGTATCAACGACGAAGACCTTTCCAAGACCGAATATGGCCTCATCCACGAGATGCTCGACAAGGCCGAGGACGATGTCCGCCGCCGGATCCAGATCTACGAGGAAGGCCAGCTCGAACCGATGCCTGGCCGGACCGAGGAAGAGACCCTGGAAATGCAGATCATGCAGGTGCTCGGCAAGGCCCGTGACCGCACCGGTGAGATCGCCTCCAGGCACCTGGGTCTCTCCAACAGTGCAGTGGTGATGGCGGTCTCTGGTGCTCGTGGTTCGATCCTGAACCTGACCCAGATGGCCGGGTGTGTCGGGCAGCAGTCTGTCCGTGGTGAGCGTATCGTGCGTGGGTACGACCAGCGGACCCTGCCGCACTTCAAGCGCGGCGACCGGGGCGCGGGGGCCCACGGGTTTGTCAGGTCTTCATATAAGAAAGGGCTCAACCCGACCGAGTTCTTCTTCCACGCCATCGGTGGGCGTGAAGGTCTGGTCGATACGGCGGTCAGGACGTCACAGAGCGGCTACCTGCAGCGGCGGATGATCAACGCCCTCCAGGACCTCAAGGTCGAATATGACCGTTCAGTGCGGACGACCGGCGGGCGGATCCTCCAGTTCAAGTACGGCGAGGACGGGACCGACCCGACAAAGAGCAGTTATGGTGAACCGGTGGACGTGAAAGGTGTGATCGAGAACGTGCTCAAGGAGGAGATCTGATGTTGGACGAGGGGATGCATGACGCGATCAGTCATGCCGAGATCCCGGACAGTACTAAGCAGGAGATGGTCAAGTACCTCGAAGAGAAGGAGCTCACTCCTGAACAGTTCGAGTCGATCATGGCCGGGATCACCGAGGAGTACACGCAGACCAGGATCGAACCATGCGAGGCCTGTGGGATCGTGGCTGCCCAGTCCCTGGGCGAACCTGGTACGCAGATGACCATGCGTACCTTCCACTACGCGGGTGTGGCCGAGATCAACGTAACCCTTGGTCTCCCGCGTCTTATCGAGATCATGGACGCCAGGAAGGAACCGTCCACTCCGACGATGACCATCCATCTCGAAGATGAGTACGCCTCAGACCGTGACAAAGCACGAGAGGTCTCCTGGCAGATCGAGGCGGCGCCGCTCCACGAGTTCGGGGATGTCGTCACCGACATGGCAAACCTGAAGGTGGAGATGCGGTTGAACCCGGCGGTCTGCGACAAGCGCAAGATCTCGGTCGAGGAGATCCTGGAACGGGCCCCGCAGAAGATCAAGGAACGCCGGCACTACCGGGACTTCGAGTCAGAGGCGGACGTCGCCGAGGCGAGGATCACCTTTTTCCCCAAGAACGAGAGTTACCAGAATCTCTTCCAGCTTGCCGAGCACGTCAGGGGCGTGATCGTGCAGGGGATTGACGACATCGAGCGGGTCGTCGTCAGGAAAGAGAAGGGAGAGTATATACTTTATACTGAAGGCTCCAACCTAAAGGATGTGTTCGAGGTCGTGGGTGTCGACACCACCCGTACCCGCACAAACAATATCAACGAGATCTCCCAGATCCTCGGGATCGAAGCGGCACGAAACGCGATCATCGACGAGATGAAAAGCACCCTGGGAGAACAGGGTATCTCGGTCGATGTCCGTCACATCATGCTCATCGCAGATATGATGTGCATGGACGGCGAGGTCAAGCAGATCGGGAGGCACGGGATCGCAGGCGAGAAGGAGAGTGTCCTTTCGCGTGCAGCCTTCGAGGTGACGGTTAACCACCTTCTCGATGCTGCAGTCGCGCACGAGACTGATATTCTCAACGGCGTGACCGAGAACGTCATCGTCGGCCAGCCGATCCAGCTCGGGACTGGAGATGTCAAGTTGATTGCAAAACCCTTACACCAGGAGAATTAAAAATGGACTTTAACGAGTCTTTAAGAAGAGCCATCAAAACCGGAGAGGTCTTCCTTGGACAGAACTCGACCGAAGAGTGTGTCAAGGCGGGGAAGGCCAAACTCGTAGTCATCGCAAAGAACTGCCCTGCAGAGTTCAAAGAGGCCATGCTGGCCCGCGAGGACATCGAGACATATGTCTACAATGATTCAGGTGTCCAGCTCGGGAAGGCGTGCGGAAGGCCGCATGTTGTCAGCGCACTCGCCATCGTAGACGGAGGCGAGTCCGACATCCTCAGCATCAAGAGGGCCTAAATGGCGGAAATTAAAATCACTGAAGACTGCATGCAGTTGATCTCTCAGTTCGAGAATATGACCGGCGCCGGGAGCCGCGACTGCATCATCGACGAGCGAAACGATCGTATCATCTTTGTCATCAATCCTGGCGATATGGGGCTTGCAATCGGGAAGCGGGGTTCGACGATCAAGAAGGCTTCCGAGATCTTCGGCAAGAGGATCGAGGTCGTCGAGTATTCGGACGAGCCTGAGCAGTTTGTCAAGAACTGCTTCATGCCGGCTCAGGTTCTCTCGGTCACCTTCGAGGAAGACGAAGAGGGTGAGACTGTTGCGTACGTCGACGTAAAGCCCGAAGAACGCGGTCTTGCCATCGGAAAGGAAGGCAAGAACATTTTCAAGGCAAAGAGACTCGCGGAACGGCAGCACAGCATCGGCGATGTGCAGCTCGTGCAGGACGACGAGGACTTCTAACCCTCTTTTTTTCTGGCAACCGGATCGTCTATATAGATAGGCAACCCCTGCCCTGGCATGGTACTGAAGGCGCTCTTTCTCAACTGTACCCTGAAGTATTCCCCTGAAGTCTCGAATACCGAGGCGTTGATCCAGAAGGCGGCGGCACTCTTCCTCGACCTCGGGGTGGAGAGCGAGGTGGTGCGGCTTACCGAATATGCGGTGAGGTTTGGGACGTCGTCAAACGAGGGAGAGGGGGACGAGTGGCCGGCGGTCCTCCAGAAGATCAAGGACTGCGATATCCTGGTGATCGGGTCGCCGATCTGGTTTGGGGTACGGTCGTCGGTGGCCCAGCAGGTCCTCGAGCGTCTGGACGGGACATATGCCGAGGGAGATCCCGAGAACGGGCAGTACCCGCTGTACGGGAAGGTGGCCGGGGTGATCGTCACCGGCAACGAGGACGGGGCCCATACAGTGGCGGCCCACACGCTCTTCAATCTCACGCACCTGGGGTGCACGATCCCGCCAAATGCCGACTGTTACTGGGTGGGGGACGCCGGGCCCGGGCCGAGTTATATCGAGGCGGGAGGCGACCGTCACCTGTACACGAACCGGACGGTGCGCTATATGGTCCACAACCTGGTGTTCATGGCCGGGCTCCTGAAGGCGCACCCGATCCCGACCGACCTGAAGGCGCTCGATGAGGAGGCGCGGGGGGTCAGCCGGTGAATTGTCTCCAGGCCTCTTGAACAAGACGCCTGGGGTCTGCAGAGAGCGGCACCCGAGGATTTACCATACATATGATCTCGAAGAGCGACTGTGTAGAATCAGGCATGAACCCCTGGCTCACGCATATGGCATAAAATGATCATAGGTCTCCTGGGACACCATGCAGGAAGATCATCATATGGCCGCCCCCGCCTCCCCTCGTCGTGGGGGCTTCCCCAGGCGTGGTGGCGGGAGAAGGCAGGCAGGCAGGCAGGCAGGCACAGGTGCGCAACAAAAAGGGGGAAGACGAGAGTTCTGAGATGACCTCATCACCTATGCCTGAACCCGTCCAGGGTTCATGACGAATTCTACAGAGCCTGAACGAAAACCTGTATTGACTCTCTAGAACCGCCGGTGATACATCTCATCAGGCACTTCTTCTTCCCATACCCCCCCACCTCCAGGACATGGTACCTTCCCCAAGAGTTATTGCCATGGAGAGGTATGGAACACCCGGAATTCCGGAGGGGGAATGAGCAATGGGGATAGGTCTGAAGACTTTTACTGTCGGTTGATCCCGGTTCCACCGGAGGGAGAGGGGCGGCTCGCACAGATGACACCGGTCCCTCATGGCCCGGGCAGGGTGGAAGGAGGCCATGCCTGTCAGGAGAGAACTGCTGAGCCAGAGGCACGGACCCTGGAGCGGAGTGCATGAACAGGAGAGACTGGGCCTGTCAGGCACATGAGGCCATGCACGACGTCGCCAGGGCGGGGAAGGGGTCCAGGCTTCTTGTCACCGGCGGAGTGGGCACAGGCCGGACAGTCCTTGTTGCCCTGCTCGCCCACCTCTTCGCCATGCAGGGCATGGAGGTGCTTGCCGTGGACGCCGACCCCGAGCAGCATCTTGCGGCCTCACTCGGGTTCCCGCTGGCACGACTCTACGAAGGCGGGGTAGAAGAGCAGCACGCAAATGGTACGGGTACGCTCCTGCACCTGGGTCCGCAGGTCTCAGGTCCTCATGAATGCTGTGAGATGCGTCTCGCAGACCGCCTCACGCTGTGCATCACCGGAGATCTCGACGGCACCGGGTATGGCAGGTTCGGGGAGATGACCCGTGAGTTTCTCCGCCTGACCGAAGGGGTGGTGCTCCTCGACACCCTTGCGGGGGCGGAGCACCTCTACCAGGCGACGGCAGAAGGATTTTCCAGGGCATTGGTGATGGCCGATTCTTCACAGGGCGCACTTTCTGTCGCGCTCAGGGCGGCCGCCTTTGTCCACACCCGCGGGATCGATGAGATCCACCTGGTGGTGAACCAGGTCTGCGGGGAGACCGACCTGGAGGAGGTGGGGCGGGCAATCGGTCCCTGTCATCTCTTTACCACGATCACCTACCTGCCGTACGACGAGGGGGTGGGACGGGCCTGGCCGGCGGTTTTTCCTCTTCTCCAGGAGGAGACGCCCTTCATGAACGGGGTCAGGGGGATATTCAGGATTTTATCCAGGACAGACCGGAGATAAAATCTCTTCCCCATATCTAAAACCCCGATAACAGACTTAAGTCATATCGGGCGTCATATATAACTCTCCTCCTGAATATACTCGTGATGAGGTGTGGAAAGGACAAGAATCCCAGGAAAGAAATCGAGACCGTCTGGGACCGGTTTAAGCAGCAGCAACCACCCTGCCGATTCTGTGCACAGGGGGTTTCGTGTAGCCGATGTGCCATGGGGCCATGTCGGATCATCCCGGCGACCGGTCGGGTGCATGGGGTCTGCGGGGCCGACGCCGACCTGATCGTGGCCAGAAACCTCCTTGACACCATCGTCACCGGAGCGGCGGCGCATGCCGACCATGGCCTCGATCTTGTAGAAGCACTGCACCGGATGGCAGAGGCCGGGGGGGTTGGTGCCGACCCTGGGGAACTGAGAGAGAGTGCCAGGCGACACGGAGTCCAGACCGACCCCCAGGACGACACTCATGTCGCCCATGACCTGGCGCATGCCCTCTATGAGGAGTGCTGGAGTGCACGGAGCGAAACGAGCGGGGTCAGGTCTGCTCCCGCACAGACCAGGGCGATCTGGGCAGAAGCCGGGATCAGCCCGCGGGGCGTGGGCAGGGAGATCGTGGAGGCGATGCACCGGGTCCACATGGGGGTGGGAGCGGATTATCGGTCTCTCCTCCTGCACGGACTGCGGACAGCCCTCAGCGACGGGTGGGGAGGCTCGATGGTTGCGACCGAATGCTCTGATTTCCTCTTTGGCACACCGACAGTCCGCACCGCCGAGGTGAATCTGGGGGTGCTCAGGGATGACCAGGTGAACATCGCCCTCCATGGTCACAACCCACTTCTCTGTGCAGAGATGGTGAGGGGCGCCGCTGACCCCGACCTCCTGGCCCGTGCCAGGGCCCTGGGTGCGACCGGGATCAACCTTGTCGGGCTCTGCTGCACAGGGAGCGAACTCCTGATGCGGGGAGGCATACCCCTGGCCGGCAACCACCTCGATCAGGAACTTGTCATCGCCACCGGAGCACTGGAGGCGGCGGTGGTGGACTACCAGTGTATCTTCCCATCCCTCCCCCAGACCGCGGCATGTTTCCACACACATATCATCTCCACGAGTCAGAAGGCGCGGTTGCCTGGGGCGCTCTATATACCGTTCAACCAAGAGAGCGCACACAAGACGGCCCACGAGATCATACGCCTCGCGGTGGAAAACTTCCAGCACCGGGACCATGAAAGGGCGTACATCCCAGGGGGTCCGGTCCGTGCCATGACCGGGTATTCGGTAGAAGCGCTCACCCATGCCCTCGGCGGCGGACTCGACCCTCTTGCCAGGGCCCTTACCGATGGGCAGGTCCAGGGAATTGCGGCGGTCGTCGGGTGCAACAACCCAAAGGTCAGTCATGACGCCGGGCATGTGACCCTTGTGAGGGAACTGCTCAGCCGCGATATCCTGGTGGTCGGAACCGGATGTGCGGCCATCGCTGCAGGAAAGGCCGGACTCATGCGACGGGAGGCGGCGGACGCCGCCGGGCCAGGGCTTGCGTCATTCTGCAAGACCTATGGGATCCCGCCAGTCCTCCATATGGGCTCATGCGTCGACAACTCCAGGGTGCTGACCCTGGCCGCGGCCCTGGCAGAGGCGTTCAACGTGGGGATCGACCGTCTCCCCCTGGCAGGTGCGGCACCTGAATGGTACTCCCAGAAGGCGGTCTCGATTGCGCTCTATTTTGTTGCGTCAGGGATCACCACCGTCCTCGGAGTGATGCCGATGATCGCCGGGAGCCAGAAGGTCGTCGATCTCCTGACAACAGACCTTGCCGGGGTGGTGGGCGCGACCCTGCTCGTGGAGCCGTCGCCACTCGGGGCCGCCGACCTCATCGAGGCGCACATCATGCAGAAGAGGGAAGAGCTCAGAATTTAAGGGTCTCCTCTCTCATCAATATGGCCCTCGCAGTGATCGGTGGTGTGTCTCCTCACCAGATCCTTCTCGTCCCGATCTTCGTCCTGGGGGCCCGGGGGTGAAACCCCGGCAGAAGATATGGGAAGGCATCCCCTCTTTATATCACCCATGAGGGCCATTCCCCCTGACCGCCCATGCTCGACCTCTTCAGGATCGTCCTCACGGTCGCGGGTCTCTGTCTTTTCAAGACCATCTCCTCCATCGACAAGGTGCTCGGCACGATGGGGGGGCGTGCCAGGCGCTGGTTCCTTCTCTGGGGTCTACTCCTCGCGGTCTTTGTGGTCAGGGGGCTCATTGCCACCTTCTCCGACGACCCTGCGGCGGGCGGGGCGAACGCTACCTTGCCGGGAAGGGCGTCTGGTTTTATGCCGCCGTCTCGGTGGCCCCTGCAATCATCGTCTGGTTCGCGATCACCCGCGAACCTCTCATGGCCTTTGGTGCGGTCATGGGTTCGACGGCATTTTTTATCGTGCAGGAGTTTCGGAACAATGCCGAGCTTAAAGAACAGCAACTGAAAGAGGCACACCTCTCAGACATCTCGAAGTGATCGATGCCACCTTCTCCATCGACGGCGTCCTCGGGGCCTTTGCCTTCACCTTCTCGGTCCCCTCCATCATCCCCGGTAATGGGATGGATCAGGGCAGTGGGGGTACGGCAGGTGAGCGTCGGGAACATCGAGCAGATCAGGCGCTATGTCTTTCTCAAGAACGGGGCAATGTACTCATCCTCTGTCTGGGCCTGGTGATGCTCCTCGACGCCTTCGGGCTGCACGTCCCTTCCTATGTTCGCCGGTCGTCACCTTCGCCGTCGTCGGGGATTTCATGTATAAATCAATACAATTCGCACGCTACATGGACCGGCGGACCGGAACGTAAGAGGGCCCGGTTGTGTAGAACATCACCTTCGTCTCGCGCAGGAGGGGATACGATCTTCATGACAGATGCTGTAGAATTACTCATGAAGCGAAGGCACGCTTCACGCATACGGGAGGAAAATATCTCGTCGCTTGCTCACTCTTTTTCAAGACTGAAAATCCGCTGGGGGTCTTGTTTCATCGCCGCCCCCACCTCTCCTCGTCGTGGGGGTCCGGGGGGTGCAACCCCCCGGCGCGAGAGATGACAGGAAAGATTCTGCAATGAGGGGCGGCACATCGGATCGGCACCCCGGAAGCGCGTTCTCCGGACCCCGGGCATGACGATAGGGACGGAAGGCAGAGAGCCTGAACGTTCTGAGGACGGTTCTTTTCTCCGTATATCAAGGTATGAGGGATATCTCTGTTTTCGGCCCTGTAGAAATCCTCTGGATGGATCTCTCTGCCGGGAGGTTTCACCCCCCGGACCCCCCGCCACACGAAAAGGTCGAGGACGGCAGCACTCTCTTTATGGTCATCGATTCTGCCTGCCCGGCCCTATCTTCATCCCGGGGGCCCGGGGGCAGAGCCCCCGGCGAGAAGATGGGGGAAGACGGTTGAATCGCGCTCGCACCCAGAAAAAGTAAGGGTTTCTACAGAGCCCTGTTTTCGAGTTCTCATCGAAGTTATCCCAAAACTTCTCTGGCCTTGATCGGTGAGTGAAAGACGTTTCTGAAGCAGGGTGTCGTTCAAGAGATTGTTGCCGCCCCACCCCTACCTTCGTCGTGGAGGGTCCGGAGGGTTTCCCCTCAGCAGGAGAGAGCGAGGAAACATTCTTTATTCTTTCTGTGGGCGGCATGGCTGATCGATCTGCCTTTCTCTGTCATTCGCACAGGGGCCACCCCCCCCCTGGACCTCTGGGATTGAAGTGGAGGAGGCAGAGGAATGGCTGGAAAATGTCTCGATCCTGATGATTGATCGAGCCTGGGATACTTTTGGGATATGCTCATCCATAACTCCAGAATTGAACGTCTGGATCATTTTCATGGTAAATCCTTGAGATGATGCTCTGTGCAGGGAGGTGCCGCCTCCACAACCCGCTGTCACACGATAAAAGGTTGAGGACTGCAAGCGCCCTCGTCATGGTCGTCTATTCTGCTTTCCCAATTCTATCGTCATCCTGGGGTCCGGGAGCAGAGCCCCAGGCAAGAAGTTGAAGGAAGGCGGGAGAGTCGCGCTCACACCAGGAATTAGTGAGGGTCTATACTGAACCTTATGAAGAACGTTCTCTGTTCAGCCACTATTCACCGGTTCTCATCACAGATGAGTGGAGTGCGTAGAGTTCGCAACCCTCGCCAGGCCCTTCATGTAGTGTTTCTCATTTCATTTCCGCGTTCACCGCAGCAACGAGTGCCGCAGGGTCACAGGTCCCAAGAAGGACCATCTCCCCGTCCCTGCGGTACACCCGCACCCCACGGTTCCCGCCGGTGGAGTAGCCCCTCTGTCTCAGACCGCCCCACCTGATCCCCCACCCCCCGAACTCTGCAAAGGGACGGTAGGTGCAGGCCTCCAGGCGAGTGATCTCCTCCCAGGGGATCGCCCTGAACCTGAGGTGAAAAGGGAAGAACCGATAATAGATCCCGTCGTCCCGCACCTCAAGGGTGAGGTTCGTGACGACGAAGAAAAGGGGGAAGAGTATCCCGAAAATGAGGGCGACGACCGCGATCCCTTCATCAGACGCCGGATTATTCCCAAAAGGGATACCCAGCACAAGCTGTTGCACTGCGCCCCACCAGATCAATCCCGCGATGAAGATCAGGAGCCCCCAGAGCCAGGGGGAGGTGAAGTGCTGCACCTCCCTGTACCTCACCTCAGTCACAACACTCTCCCCGGAGGAACGCCTCGACCACCGGCATGGGAAGGAGGGTCCGCTCTGCGATCTCGTCTGCAGAGAGTCCCTCATCGGAAAGACGGAGGACCACCGCGTCCATCGGTTCGGCCACCTCGACCAGGTGACCGTCAGGATCATAGAACCGCACCGCCAGTTGCGCCCAGGGCTGTGCGGTGAGAGGATGGAGGAACCTGGCCCCGGCCTCCTCTGCCCGCCGGGCCACCTCCCTCACCGCAGTCGTCTCAAAGTAGATCTCCACCCTGGGTGCCCCCTCGTCTCCCGGCATCTTCCCCTCGAAGAGGAAGTCGTTCACATACCCCCGTTCCCAGAGAGCGAACCCCCCGACAAATCCGACATTCACCCCAAGGTCCAGGCCCACCTCCTGTCCCAGGACATTGACATAGAATTCTTTCGCACGCTCCATATCCCTGACAAAGAGGACCGGGCCTCTGAACGCAATCTCCATGATCTCCCCTCTTCATCTACCGTCATAAATCGATTGGTGCTGGCAGACCGGGGGCGCGGAAATCCTCCCCTGCCCTACCAAATGTACAGAATATCTGGAATAACAGCCAGATTATGGCGGTATAGACACCCCTCACCTCTTCCTGGTGCACGCGTGCCTCGGCCGCCGTGCTCAATGCTCGCGCCGGGGGCGTTGCCCCCGAACCCCCGGGAAGAGGATAGGAGCAGTAAGGCAGAACTAATGGCCATGATGAGGGGGTTGCCGTCTCCCACCTATCTTCGCAGGAGGGATTCTGAGGGAGGCATGCACCCTGTCGAAGACAACCATCAAGAGGATTTACCATGAAAATGATCCTGAAAATAATCTCTCCGGGTTTTTATGAGAATTTGAACCATCCTGATCTCGTTGAAGAGGATATACAGATGAGAGGGCTCTATAGAAACCCTCTTGATGGTCCTCTTCGACGGGGGGCTGGCCGCCCCCCGAACCCCCCGCGTCATGATAGGTCGTGGACTGCAATCCCCTCTTCATGGTCATTTTTTATGCCTTCCCGGCTCCATCGTTGTCCCGGGGGTCCGGGGGCAGAGCCCCCGGCGTGATTGTGTGGGAAGGCGATTGAGTTACCCTTGCACCGAGAGAAAGTGAGGGCTTCTACAAAGCCGATGAGAGAAAAACCTTCAGCATGATCGGCGTTCTGCATTCCCACCTCACCGCGCCGGGGGTGCACGCACCCCGTGACCCCCCGAGAGAGGAGAGGTGGAAGCGGCAGGTGAGTGGTGGTCCCTCCGTGGTATCCCGCGCGAAAGGGGGAGCACGGATCCACACACCCTGGAGATCTGTGATGAAAAATTTCCATCGCGTATGCCTGAACCAGGGGTTCATGCCCGATTCTACAGGACCCAGACAATATTGATTTCACAATTCTGGGGCGGGTACGAGCGGGCCCACACCCCGGACAAAACCATAATAAGTCATCCTCCTGATCCAGGTGTGGGGGGAGTTCCACGGACCACCGCATACCGCCGCTCATCCTGCTTGCCGTCCTCTGCCTGGTCTCCCAGGGGGCCGCCGACGAACCGACGGTGATCGTCTCGAATGCCACGCTCACCCCGCAGGTGCTGATGCCTGGGGACGAGGGGACGATCACCGTCACCCTGACCAACACCGCAAAGGAGGCGGTCAGGACCAGTTCGGATACCTCGACCGAACCTGGTACCGGGACCAGGACCGAGACGACGAGCACGGCCATCAACGCCTATGTCGAGAGTGTCAGCCTCAAGGGTAAGGGGCTCCAGGTGCTGAACGGGGCCTACGGCCAGGTCGGCGAGGTCGGCCCAGGCCAGTCGGTCACCCTCACCTTCCTGGTCAGGGCCCCGGCCGAGGAGGGGATCTACTTTCCCGAGGTCTGGGTGCGAGTTCAGGGGGCGCGGAGCGTGAAGTTCCCGGTCCCGGTCAATGTGAACTCGGCCTATGCCGTCATCAAGAGACCGGCGATCACGGTGGCACGGACCGTCCCCGACCAGGTGATCCCCGGCGAGTCCTTCTCCCTCGGGCTCGTCCTCACGAACGTCGGCGGGGCGAGGGCCCGCGACCTCTCGGTCCAGGTCTCGACAAACGACTCCCTCGTCTCCCTCACCCCTGAACACTACTACTTCGAGTCGCTCGAACCAGGCGAGGAGGTCGGGCTCAACCTCACCTTCTCGACCGACCGAAAGACCCCGACCGGCGTCCAGCAGGTCCCGCTCGCCCTCGCCTACCGCGCCCCGGACACCACCAGGACGAACATGACCGAGACCGTCGGGGTGCAGGTGAAGGGCCAGGCCCAGATGGGGATCGCCTCCCTCTCCACCGACCCGCCGCGCCTTGCCTCTGGCAACCCCTTCACCCTCATCATCAGGATCGAGAACACTGGCACCGACGACGCCAACTCGGTGCGGGCGACGATCGACCTCCCGTTCGAGGGGAACAAAGAAGCCTTTGTCGGGACGATCGAGCCCGACAACGACGCACCTGCGGTTTTCCTCCTCAGGGCCGGTGAGGCCGGCGACCGGCCCTACCGGTTGACCGTCACCTACCAGGACGACTGGGGCGAGCATGTCGTCGAAGAGAACCTCGCTCTCACTGTCGAGGCCACCGACCGCTCAGGGCTTCTCATCGCCCTCGCCGTCCTCGTTGTGGCGGCGGCCGCGGTCGTCCTCTGGATGAGGCGGCGGAAAAACGAGGAGGAGTGAAGGGGATGAGTCTCTCGGTCTCGCTCTTCCTGGCGGCACGGGCGGTGCAGCGCGGGAACAGGTGGACCTTCCTCCTGACCGTGGCGATCATTGCCCTCGTCTTTGTGAACCTGGTCTTCCTCCCCTCCATCATCCTTGGGGTCATCGATATCTTCGACCGCCAGTCGGTCGACTACACCTATGGCGACCTGGTCATCGAGCCACGGGACGACGACCTCTATATCGACGAGGTCTCACGCCTCACGCACCGGGTCGACCGGGTGCCGGGCGTCGCCGGCACCTCGCCGCGGGTCCAGGTCGGGGCGACCATCGAGTACAGGGGCACGTCGCTTGCCACTTCAGTCGTCGGGTTCCAGCCGAGCGAGGAACGGGAGGTGACGCAGATCGCCTCCAGGGTCGTGGACGGCGAGTTCCTCTCCGACGGCGACAGGGGCCAGGTCCTCCTCGGCACCCTTCTTGCGGGCAACGAGGACGAGACCAAGGACAAGGTCGACTCGCTGGGCGGGGTGCAGGTCGGCGACACGGTCACGGTCACCTTCGGGAACGGGGTGGCCAGGGACCTACGGGTGAAGGGGATCATCGAGACCCAGGCGGTCGGGGTGGACGCCCAGGCCTATGTGACGACGCAGGAGATCGAGGAGGTCTACGGCATCTCGGACCAGGCCTCTCAGGTGCTGGTCAGGCTGGTCGAGCCCGGCACCGAGGCCGAGATGAAGGTCGCCCTCCTGAGTTACGGCGTCCAGGAGGAGGTCAAGACCTTCAGGGAGAAGGCGCAGGGGTTTGTGAAGGACGCCATCGGGAGCTTCGACATCATCAATGCCATCTCGACCCTGGTCTCCCTGATCATCGCCATCGTCGTCATCTTCATCATCATCTTCATCAACACCGTCAACAAGCGCAAGCAGATCGGGATCCTCAAGGCGATCGGGATCGAACGCCAGGTGATCGTCAACTCGTACGTCGCCCAGGTCGCCTTCATCGCCCTCCTGGGGACGGCGGTCGGGCTCGCCTTCACCGCCGCCCTCTTCCTGTACCTCACCGCCAACCCCCTGGTCTTCCCTGGCGGCGAGGTGCGGCCGGTGGTCGGGGCCTGGATCATCGCCCGGAGTATCCTCGGGCTCTTCGCCGTCTCGCTCGTCGCCGGATACGTCCCGGCATGGCTGACCACCAGGGAGGAGATCCTGGATGCGATCAGGGGGTAGGAGATGATCGTCGTCACCGATCTTGCCAGGACCTATATGATGGGAGCGGTCGCGGTCCGTGCGCTGCGCGGGGTCAGTTTCACCATAGGGAGCGGGGAGTTCGTCGGGATCATGGGGCCGTCGGGCTCTGGCAAGTCGACCCTCCTCCATGCCCTCGGGCTCCTCGACCGCCCGACGGCGGGCACGATCGCGATCGACGGGACCGATGTCCTCGCCCTCTCTGAGAAGCAGAAGACGAGGTTTCGGCTGCATCGTCTGGGCTACGTCTTCCAGGACTATGCCCTCATGCCCGAACTGACTGTGGAGGAGAATGTCTTTCTGCCGGCCCTGGTGGGGGGGATGCACAAGGAGGAGGCGATCAGGATAAGCGGAGAGATCCTGGCCGAAGTGGGGTTATGGGAACGGCGGGGCCACCTCCAGAGCGAACTCTCCGGCGGCGAGCAGCAGCGGGTGGCCATCGCCCGCGCCCTGGTGAACAACCCGTCCATCCTCTTTGCCGATGAACCGTGTGCCAACCTCGACACCGTCACCTCGAAGACGATCCTCGATCTCTTCGAGCGCCTCAACGAGGAACGGGGCCAGACGATCGTGATGGTCACCCACGAGGACTGGCATATCGACTATTTCTGCCGGGTGATCTACCTGAAGGACGGGTTGATCGAGCGGACCGATGAGTGCGTGCCGAGGAGAATGCGGAAGGAGCGGTGAGGAGGAACGCCGGTCCTTCAGTCACACGATATGAGTGAAAAGACCACGATGTCCTGTTCAAGATCTTCACCTCCAGATCCCCGGGATGAAGAGGGGACCGGGAAGGCAGAACCAATGGACATGAAGAGGGAGGGGGCGACGAATTGAACACGATCTCCACCGATTTTCCTGTCTTCATAGGGGAGATCAGGCGGCAAAAAAATTCTCATCCCATATGTCCGAGCCACGGGGTTCATGCCGAATTACCATGAAAATGATCCAGAAGATCCTCTCTTCAGGTTTGCATGAGAGTGTGAACTCGCCATATCCCGTTGAAGCCGATACGCAGAGGATAGAAAATCCCTCTGATGGATCTGCCGCTCCCAATCCTCGAGATTTCCCTGCTGTCTCGCGCCGGGGGAAAACCCCCGGACCCCCCACGACGAAGAGAGCCGAGGGGCGGCACGATGCTCGACTTCGATTCGCTCCTCGTTTGTAAGGATGGGGGTCAAGAACTCATGCCGAATTCTACAGAGCAGAATTATATGAACCCATGATCGGCCTTTCTTCGGTCGATCTCTCCGATTTCAGGACCATACAACCCCTTCACACCGCCCTGATCGTCAGCACAAATTCTTTTTCCGCATCTGTCACCGGGTCCCATGCCCCGACCAGGGAGGCCCTGAAAGTGAAGGTCCCGGTGGAGAGGGGTTCGACCGTCCACTCCTGCGTCCCAGGGAGGGTCTCGTCATCGGTGATGACCAGGCCGTCGCTGAGGTCGGTCTGCCACTGACTTCCGGTGATGGTGTCGTACGGGAGGGTGATGACCACCTGCCCGCCAGAGGCGACGGTGACTGTGTTCCCGTTCTCCTCCTCCCCGACCCTGACCAGGTCAGGGGCGCCGGTGCACCCGGCAGCAGCGAGGGTGAGGACGAGGACCAGGAGCATGATGGGCGTGACCAGAGATTTCATTGACCGGCATCGATCTCGGGAAGTGATAAATGTTGGGCTTCGTGGAGACCCCCAGGGCAGGACTTTCCGGTGGGGGGCGTGCCGTCCCCGACTCTCTCCTGACCAGGGGACCGGGAGGCGGTCACCTCACGGCGGCGGGATATATTTTTGGCCTCTCTCCTCGAATCTGTGAGATACGTTCTCTCACAGCGTCCGGCACGGGGGGGCCTCAAGGTCCGGGGTGCCTGTGAGACCAGAGATCTGAGTGAGGTAAGAGTCGTGGTGAGTTATCGTTTTGCAGACCGGATGTACAAAGCCCCAGAATCATTTATCGAAGAACTCTTCCGTGTCTCGGGAGAACCCGGCGTCATCTCCTTTGCCGGCGGCCTCCCTGACGGTTCTTTCATCGACGTGGCCGGGATCGCCCGTGCGACCCGCGAGGTGATGGAGGAGGAGGGGCAGTGCGCTCTCCAGTATTCGACGACCGACGGCTACCTGCCGCTCCGCGAGTTCATCGCAGAACGCTACCGGAAACGTCTCGGCATCCCGGCCACTGCCTCGGAGATCCAGATCGTCAACGGTTCCCAGCAGTGCCTCGACCTGGTGGCCAAGATCTTCCTCGACCCCGGCGATGTCGTGGGGGTCGAGCGCCCCGGCTACCTTGGGGCCATCGAGGCTTTCTCGATGTACGAGCCTGAGTTCTGTGCCGTCCCCCTCCAGGAGGACGGCCCCGACCTGGAGGCCTTCGAGAGGATGGTCGCCGAGAAGGCCCCCAAGTTCTTCTACGGGATCCCCAATTCCCAGAACCCCTCGGGCCTCACCTACTCACAGGAGACGCGGCAGGCCATCGCCGGGATCCTCGAAGATTCCGGGACCGTCTTTTACGAGGACGACGCCTTCGGAGAACTCTTCTTCGACGGTCAGCCGCGCCTGCCGGTGAAGAAGTACCTCCCTGACGGGGCGCTCATCTCAGGGTCCTTCTCCAAGATCGTCTCGCCAGGGATGCGGATCGGATGGATCTATGCCCCCGCCCCCCTCCTGGAACAGTTCAATGTCGCCAAACAGGCGGCCGACCTCCACTCCAACTTCCTCTGCCAGATGATCCTCCACCGCTACCTCTCCCAGACCGACCTCGACGCCCATGTCAGGAAGGTCTCGGCGATCTATGGCGAGCGCTGCCGGTTGATGTGCGACCTCCTCGACGACCGCTTCCCTGCGGGCGTCACCCACACCACTCCCCGGGGTGGGATGTTCATGCTGGTCACGCTGCCCGAGGGGGTTTCCTCGATGGACGTCTTCTATGCCGGGGTGAAGGAAGGGGTTGCCGTCCTGCCTGGTGTCCCCTTCTATGCAAACGGCGGCGGGGAGAACACCATCCGTCTCAACTTCTCCAATGCCGATGACGCAAGCATCAAAGAGGGAATGGAACGGCTTTCCCGCGTCATCACCTCCTTTGTCTGAGAGAGTGGCCGTGTAAAAATTCTCACCTCTTCCAGGCACAGGCGTGAACCAACCGCCTTCCCACATCGAAGGCGCCGGGGGGAGACCCCCCGGGCCCCTGCATGAAGAGAGGGCGTGGACGGCACAGTTTTCTTCAGATTCATCGGTCCTGCCGTCCTGGTCGGAGGGGGATGTAGGCGGGCGAGTCTCGCCCTTCCCTGGAATGAGCAAGGGGATCTACAGGGCTATTTTTATCATTTTTTATCGTTTACCGGGCGTTATACTCCACAAGATGCACCATGAGAGAGTCTTTTCTCTCGTTTGACCCGCATATTGATTTAATGTGTTTTCACCGCATTTCAAGTAATTAACATGAAAATTATATCTAAAAACCATAAATACGACTAAAAAATATGTAAAAAATAAAGAATAACTATAAATAATAAATCTACATATTCCCTTCATTGTAGCAGACCAGTTTATGATCCCATGACCATACAAGCAATGAAATCAAAACCAATCCTGATCGTCACCCGGACAGCGTGTGCCGGTTCTCCCGGGTCAGGTTCCGCACGATTCGCCCCATTTCCCCGGGGCATATCGAGACCAGAAGAGAGCGCCCCCCCCACTTCAAGGACCTGCAAAATCTCCCGTCCTTGCAGCTCCCGGTCTCTTCCACCAACGACTCCCCCCTCACCAGGGAAGGTGATATTTTGATGAAGACGCTGGATGCCGCGTATGAGGTCCTCCGCCAGGCAGGCAACCCCAGAGACTGCCATGAGATCGCCCGGCAGATGCTTGATCTAAAGATCTGGGAAACAAAGAGCAGAAACCCTGCAAAGATAGTATATAACATATTATATGACGATATCAGTAGATTCGGCGACAACTCCCTATTTTATCGTATCGATGATCGAGCGAGTGAATACTACGGGTTCTTTAATCTGAGGGAAAACCATGTCACTCCCAGGGACCAGGTGCGTCCATTCACCCGTGTCGATGCTGCAGAATATGTGCTGGAGCATTATGGCAAGAACAAACCGATGCACTATGCAGATATCGCAGATATGGCAGAGTGTCTCGATCTGATCCAGAGCAGGGCTCTTGATCCAGGGAAGACGATGTACTCGGCGATCCACCGGGAGGTCAGGAGGATGACCGCACAGGGGCATGTGGCCAGGTTTGAGATCTACAGGGACGGGATGATCGGGCTGCAGCGATGGCATCTCAATCCCCTGACCAGGGTGATTGAAGGCCACAACCACGGGATCAGGGAGGACCTGAAAACACTGGTGGCAGACCTGGATGCAGTGGAATTTAAAAAATTGATTGGCTATGACCTCCTGCCCGCCCTTGGGTTCGAAGACGTGGCCGTCACCCCCTCTCCCCATGAAGGGGAACCCGATATACAGGGCACCCTTATCATAGGGGAGGTGATGAGGATCCAGGTTGCGATGCAGGTCAAGCACTGGAACAAAAAAGAAGTGCAATCTCCAGATATTCAGAAACTCAGGAGTGCCCTGCAGCACCATGAACAGGGCGTGTTCATCACCTTTAGCGACTTCAGCAAAGGTGCAATCGCAGAGGCAAAGGGGCAGGATGAGATGCCGATCACTCTGATCAATGGCGAACAACTGCTCTCGCTCTTTATCGATCACGAGGTCCTGACAAAACAGGTCTCTCGCACGATCATCGATCTCGCCTGACCCTCCTCGCGCTCAATACCCCCCCTCCCCCCGCGATTTCACAGTTCATTCATTGCCGCATGAGAGTGATCGTGACAGGCGCCACAGAGATCTGTTCCCGACCCGGGAGCATGAAGTCCAGGGTGAAGGTCTTCAAGGAGCGACCAGAGTCCTGATCCCCAGGAGCCGACAGGGACAACCCATATCACCCCTCACCCCCCATACCCGGAGCGATGATAGGTGCGCTCCTGACTGAGACCGAGATCGTCCTCGACGCCCAGGCACACCTTGGATGGACCGCCCCGTTCTGGACCGCGGTCTCCTTCACCGGGTCGGCGGCGTTCTTTCTTCTCATCCTCCCCCTGGTCTACTGGTGCGTCAGCCCGCGCCTCGGACTGCGGCTCGGTCTCCTGCTGACGGTCTCGGTCGGGGTCAATACGAGCGCAAAACTGCTCTTCGCCACCCCCAGACCCTACTGGGTGAGCGCCGCGGTGCACCCCCTCGCCACCCACCCCTCTTTCTCGATGCCCTCCGGGCATGCCCAGAACGCCGTCCCCTTCTGGGGACTCCTGGCCGCCTGGACCAGGTGGAAACGGTGGGCCGTGGCCGCGGCAACGGTGCTCATCCTCCTTACCGGGTTTTCGCGGGTCGTCCTCGGCGTCCACTTTCCTGGAGACGTCCTGGCAGGATGGGCGATCGGGGCCATCCTCCTCCTCGGGTTTCTCTGGCTGGAGAGGCCGGTCTCGGCCTGGGCGGCGAGCGCCTCCTGGCCGGCAAAGATCGCCGTCCTCCTCCTCGGGGCGACCGCCCTGGCCGTCCCCGCGGCGACGGCCGTCTTCTTCCTCCAGGCCCCCCTCCCTCCCGCGTGGACCAGGACGGCGGCACATCCCCTCGACCCGTACTCGATGACTCCGGCGCTCCTCGCGGCCGGCGCCCTCCTCGGTACCGGCGCCGGGGCGGCCTGGACCGGGACCGCCTTCCGCACCGGTGGCCGTCTCAGGATGCGGGCCGCCCGCTACCTCCTCGGGATGCTCATTGCCCTCCTCATCACGGCGCCTCTCGTCCTCGTCTCCTGGTGGACAGGCGGTGCGGTGGCCTGGCTCCTCGACCTCGTCCTCCCGGCGGCCCTCGGGTTCTGGATGGCCGGGGGCGCCCCGCGCCTCTTTGCCAGAGCCGGACTCATGGAGCCCGAAGAGGTGAACCCCACGGGTCGCACGTCGTACGATGCGCCGAATCAAACACCTTAAAGAGTACAGCCATCGACTCTCATATTGCGAAAGGAGGGGGACAGGCCTGACTCCTGTCTCTACGACATATGGAAGAGTCTGAACATCTGCACGCACTTGAGATCCTCGAACTCCATGCGGTCAGCATCATCGCCGAGAACCAGCCCGGCGTCCTGCGCGACATCGCCGGGATTATGGCCGCAAACGGAGCAAACGTGGTCACCGTCCAGCAGTCGATCCTGCACTCCGGGGACCACGCGGGAAGAGCGCTCTTTTATTTCGAGGTCGAGTGTGCCGGCGGGATCGGCAAGGTGATCGCCGACCTCGTGGCCGTCCCGACGATGCACCAGGCCACCACCCTCGACACCTTCTCCAAGATCTTTGGGTCCAGGGTGATCATCCTGGGCGGCGGGGCGCAGGTGGCGCAGGTGGCGCTCGGGGCGGTGAACGAGGCCGACCGGCACAACATCAGGGGCGAGCGGATCTCGGTGGACACCATCCCGCTCGTCGGCGAGAAGAACCTGACCGAAGCGGTCGAAGCCGTCGCTCGCCTCCCCAGAGCCTCGATCCTGGTCCTGGCCGGGTCCCTGATGGGAGGGACGATCTCGACGGCGGTCGACCATGTGCGGGCGGCTGGGATCCCGGTCATCGCCCTGAAGATGGCCGGGAGCGTCCCGAGACACGCCGACCTCGTGGTCACCGACCCCATCCAGGCCGGGGTCTTTGCAGTGATGCATATCTCGAAGCGTGCAGTCTTCAATATCGCCCGCGTCCGCGGGCAGGAGTTTTAAGATGGACGAAGCGGTCATCCAGCAGGCGGTCCAGGTGCTCAAGCGCGACGGACTGGTGGTCTACCCAACCGACACGATCTACGGCCTCGGGGCCGATGCACTCTCTGAACTTGCCGTCGAGCGGGTGTACGAGGCGAAGATACGCCCGTCCTCGCTGCCGGTCTCGGTGGCGGTCTGCGACATCGAGATGCTCGGGGCAGTCGCCTGCCTCGACGAGACGGCCGAGGCGTTCGTCGACCGGTTCCTTCCTGGCCCGGTGACGGTGGTGCTGAAGGCCAAGTCATGCCTCCCGCCCGCCCTCACCGGAGGCACCGGGCAGATCGGGGTTCGTATCCCGAACCACCCGGTCGCCCTCGCCCTGATCAGGGAACTCGACGCCCCGATCACGGCGACAAGCGCAAATATCCATGGAGGCCCTGACCCGATCACCCCTGACCAGGTCCATGTCCCCCACGACTTTCTCATCGACGGCGGCGTCCTCCCGGGTACGCCGAGCACCGTCGTCGATCTCGTGCACCGAACGATCCTGCGACCTGGCGCAAAGGTCGAGGAGGTCGGAGCATTCCTGGGAGCATTAGAATGAACGCAATAAGATTACGCGACTTTATCGAGGATACCGACGGCCGTCTCTACGCTGTCTCGGCATATGACAACAACGAACGGGTCGGGTGCGTGCTCAGGTACGTCCCTGACGAGCACGGCGAGCGGGTGGGCCCAGAGGGCCAGCGGTACACCAAACTGGACTTCGAACCTGCCTTCGAATACATCAGGAAGTACAAGCCCGAGTACCTCGACAATCTCCACCGCGTGCCGCGCGGCGACATCACAAAGGTCTACAAACCTGACGAGCAGATCGAGTGGATCGCCTCCCGCGATGAACGGGTCCAGCGTCTCCTCGACTGTTTCGACCTCCCGAAGGGAGCGGTCGGGTGCACCGGGTCACGGGTGCTCGGCCTGGAGAACGGGGCCTCAGACATCGACCTGGTCGTCTATGGCCAGGCATGGTTCTCGGCTCAGGCCCAGTTGAAACGCCTGGTCGAGGCCGGAACACTCCCGAGGATGAGCGAGGAGATGTGGCAGAAGGTCTACCACAAGCGGATCCCTGAGATCTCCTATGAGGTCTTTGTCCTCCACGAGTCGCGCAAATGGAACCGCGGCGAGTTCGGGGACACCTACTTCGACCTCCTGTATACGCGGTCGTACGACGACCTGGCCTCGGTCCCCACCGGCAAGGGTCCGGTGCTCGGGAGAGGGCGGATCGAGGCGACGGTCACCGACGCCTCGAAGGCCTTCGACTCCCCGGCGGTCTATGAGGTGGAGCACGAGTCGGTCTCGCGGGTGATCTCGTTCACCCACACCTATTCGGGCCAGGCCCTCGCGGGCGAGGTGATCGAGGCCCAGGGCGTCCTGGAGCAGCACGGCGATACCCAGTGGCTCATCGTGGGCACGACCCGCGAGGCGAAGGGCGAGTACATCGTCTCAAAGACCCTGATGGAAGAGGCCTGAGGGGGAGGGGCCGCGCCTCTCTTCCTACTGGTCTCTCTTTTTTGCTCTATAGAAACCCTTACCCTTTCTGGGTACGTGCGCGACTCAAATGCCTTCCCTCCTGAATCGTGCCGCGGGCGCCGTCCCCTGACCCCCCCCCCGAGATGAAGATTGAGCCAGGAAGGGATATCCGAACTCCCTGAAGGGGGATTACCGTCCATGACCTATCGTGGTGCGGGGGCCAGGGGGACGGCACGCCCCCTGGTGGAGGGGAGGGGTTTGAATTTCAGAAAGAAAGCACGTCGGTCCGAGGGGATGGTCACCCCACGAGAGTTCCAGGATATTCAAAAAAGAGGGCTCTGTAAAAACCTTCACCTCTTGTGTGGGGGAGACGTGTATCACCCGCCTCCCCACCTCTTTGGCCGGGGGCGCTGCCCCCGGACCCCCGGGACCACGATAGGGTCGGGAAGGCTGAATAGATGACCATAAAGAGAGTGCTGCCGTCCTCGACCTATCGTGGGACGGGGGATTCGGGGGGCGACAAGCACCCCGCCAGAGAGATTCATCAAAAGGATTTCTACAGAGCCAAAAAGAGATATGATCGGTGGGACCGGCCTTACGAGTAGCCCCGCATGGTCACGTTCGTGCTTGGCGCCTTCTCCTCTTGCGGCTGGATGGTCCCGAACTTCTCTTCATAATCTTTCATGCTCTTTGAAAGGACGGCAAGGAGATTTTTGGCATGTTTTGGAGTGATGGAGACGATCGACTTGGCCCTGGCCTGGTTGGTCCCCGGGATCTCGTGAAGGAACATGAAGGTGAACTCGTCTTCCTTATAGGCCACCTGGATCCGGTTGGCATAGACCGGGTCAAGCGTCTGCGGGACGTTCACCGAGAGTTCGTGTTGTGCCATGGGGTAAAGTATAAGCAGGGAACAATAAAGGATTTGTGTGATGGATGACCTGATCGGTATCGCCGCCGTCCTCACTGCCCGGTTCTGTCCTCTCCGTCTCTACCTCGACCGCCAGGAAGAGCACGAGGAACCGCCGCGCTATGCGGTCTGCAAGCAGGTCTCGTATCACCTCGGCACCCCTTTCGAGCCTGAGGCCGTCTGGGAGGAGGTGTGTACCGTCCTCCCATATGCGGGGGAGGACGAACGCACCCTCTTCGAGCAGTGCGTGACGAACTGCCAGGGCAAAGAGTGGCCGCTCTTCTCAGACTTCGACGTCCCGGTCGCTTCGATGCGTCTCGGGGTCAGGGGGACCGCCGATAAGGTCGACCCCGTGCGCCCGGCCTTTGCCCTGGCCAGGGCGAGCGAGGCCCCGCAGGCAGGGGTCTGGGGGGCCGACCGGATCAGGGTCGCCTGTTATGCCGCCTGTGTTTCCGAGAGCCTGGGGTTCGAGGTGGACGGCGGGTGGGTGGAGTATGTCCCTTCCGGTGTCCTGAGGTATTGCACCCCCGGCCCCAGGGACCGGCGGATCATGCTCAGGGCGGTCGCCGCCGCAAAAAAGGTTGAAGAGGGGCAGGTTCCGAAAAAACCCCTCAACCCGCCGTGTGCCAGGTGCCCGCACCAGGAACGGTGCGGACCAGGGCCCAGGCGGCTTTCTGAATTGTTGTGATAGGGCGGCTCTATAGACTCGAGCATGACCCCGGGGCTCACGCCTACGCAAACCTGTGCCCCCCTTCAGCACAGGACTCCCTGTGAGACCGCCGCCTCAGTGCCGCCCCCGGATAGAGGAGGGTTCAGAATTTCTGGAAAAAATCGTCCCTGTTCGAGGAGATAGTCACCCCTGGAGAGTGGGGGGACATGCTCCTCATAAACCTCTCGTGCAGAATACACCACGCCTGCACTCATCCCGGTTTATGCCCGCATCTCCGGAATTTTTCCCCCGTCTCCTCCAGGACCGGTAATCTATATCTGATCGGCCTCCCTTCCCACGACGTGGTCGGGGGGAGAACCATGATCAGGCATCTTGGCAGGTACCGGGAGATCACCGGAGTGCTGGTGAAGTACGGGTTCGGTGCCGCCCTCGAGGGGATCGTGCCCCCCCTGGCAAGGCTCGGGCTCTGGACGCGAGCGAGCGCCGATGGGGGCGTCCCATTTTACCGCCGGGTCCGCCTGGCCATGGAAGAACTCGGGCCCACCTTCATCAAGTTCGGGCAGATCCTGAGCACCCGCCGGGAACTCCTGCCCCAACCCCTTGCCGAAGAACTGACGCGCCTCACCGACGAGGTGGCGCCTCTCCCCTTCGAGACGGTGCGGCCGGTGATCGAGGAGTGTTGCGGCCCGGTCGAGGACGCCTTTGCCTCCTTCGACAGAACCCCGGTGGCGGCCGCCTCCCTCGCCCAGGTCCATCATGCGGTCCTGAAAGACGGGACCGAGGTGGCCGTCAAGGTGCAGCGCCCAGGGATCAGGAAGGTCATCGAGGAAGACCTTGAGATCCTCGCCTCGCTTGCCCGCCAGATCGAAGAGCGGTACCCCGACCTTGCGCTCTACAACCCGGTCGGTCTTGTCCAGGAATTTTCAGTCCAGATCAGGCGTGAACTCGACTTTGTGCAGGAGGGCAAACATGCCGAGGTCCTGGGCCACAACCTGAAGGACCTCCCCCGCGTCGTCGTCCCTGATATCTTCTGGGACCACTCGGGCCCGCGTCTCCTGACGATGACCTATATCGAGGGGGTGAGGATCGACGACCTCGAAGGGATCACGGCGACGGGGGTCAGGCCAGAGACGGTCGCCGACCTTCTGCTCACTTCCTATCTCAAGCAGGTCTTCGAAGACGGATTTTTTCATGCCGACCCCCATACCGGCAACCTTCTCGTGACCCGCGACGGCACACTCGCCTTCGTCGACTTCGGGACCGTCGGGGTCCTCAGGCCCGAGCGGAGGGACACCTTCATCCGTCTTATGTCGGGCGTCGTGGACGAGGACGTCGAGAGGATCGTCGCCGCCTACCATGACCTGGGGGTCGTCCCGGCCGAGGAGGATCTCGACGCGTTCAAGGACGAGATCTACGCCACGCTCCGCCAGTTTCGGACATACGAACTCGGACAGGTGGACTTCGAGGAGGTGATGCAGCAGATCCCCGACACCCTGCGCCGCTACCATCTCACGGTCCCGCTCACGATGATGCAGGTGGTCAAGGTGCTCATCTTTCTCACGGCTATCTGCCGGGACCTCGACCCGGGGTTCAATTTTCCTGCTCACGCCGGTCCAAGGATCGCCGAGATCAGGAAAAAACATCTTCTGTCCCTTGAACACCTTGCAGAGGTCTCTCGGGCGGCGGAAGGGTGGTTCGGCGACCTCCTCGAACTCCCGCAGACCGCCAACACCACGCTCAAGAAGGTCGCGGCCGGGAGTGTGAAGTTCTATATCGAGAGTCCCGACATGCTCGCCCTCGGCGCCTCGATCCGGTACGCCGCCAGACTGCTTCTCATCGGGATGGTCGCAGCCGGGTTCATGATGGGGTCGTCGTTGGTGATGCTCTCCACCGACCGCCCGGTCTCTGCAGGACTCTGCAGCGTGGTCTCGTCGGTGACGTTCCTTGGTTACCTGGCGGCGGTCGTCATCGGGGTCGCGGCGGTGTATATGGTCCTGGTCAGGAGGAGGTGACCCTCATGCATGACAATGGTGTACGGCATCTCACAGTTCAGGGGGTGTGACGCACGCACTCGCCTTCGGCGCGGGGGCGTGGAAAGATGCGCCGCTCTGAACGGCCGCCCCCATTGTAGACTCTTCACTGCAATCTCGTGCCAGGGCCCTGCCCCCAGACCCCCTCCAATCATGTTCATCCCCTATGCCTGAACCATGGGTTCATGCCAGATTACCATGAAAATGATCCTGAATATCGGCTCTGTAGAAACCCTCTGGATGTCTCTCTCCGGCGAGGAGCTGGCCGCCCTCCGAACCCCCCCTGCCATGATAGGTCGTGGACGGCAATCCCCTCTTCATGGTCATTTTGTGTGCCTTCCCGGTTCAATCTTCATCCTGGGGGTCCGGGGGCAGCGCCCCCGGCGTGATTGTGTGGGAAGGCGATTGAGTCACCCTTGCACCAAGAGGAAGTGAGGGGTTCTACAGAGCCCATATCCCAAAACTCTCCTGGGGTGGCCATCTCATCGAACCGAAGCATTTCCTTCCTGAAATTTTGAACCCTCTCCTCCACCGGGGGGCTGGCCGCCCCCCGGACCCCCGCCGATGAAGAGTGGCGGGGGGTCGCGTCCCGCCTTCACGATCATCGCTTTGCCTTCCCGTCCTCTCGCCATCCCGGTGCGGGGGTGTGGGAAGGCACGTCGATCTGATCTCACCCCACAGACGAAGGGATCTGAGGGGCGGCGAGGAGTGGGAACCTGCCCCCCTCTTCATCCGCAAGGAGGGAGAGCAAGGGTGACTCCATTCCGGGATGATCTCCTCTGAACGAGATTATACCAGGAACATATCCCTGGTTCTCCTGACCTGACGATACCTTTTTTATGCCCAATTGCAGATGAAGCACCCGGGCCGTTGCGGCCCTGTGGGGGGACGTGGAGCGATGAAGGCGATCATTGTCGGAGCAGGATTTGGCGGACTCTCGGCGGCGGCCCTGCTGGCACGCCAGGGTTTCGAGGTGGAGGTAGTCGAGAAGAACGAGCAGGTGGGCGGCCGGGCAGGGGTCTACCAGGAGGGGGGGTTCTCCTTCGACATGGGGCCTTCGTGGTACCTGATGCCAGACGTCTACGAGAGGTTCTTCGACGAGTTCGGAAAGCGTCCGGCCGACTTCTATGAACTCAAACGTCTTGACCCGGCATACAGGATCTTTTTCGGCGGCGGCGAGGTCGTCGACCTCCCGGCCGGACTGGAAAAAGACTATGCCCTCTTCGACTCCTTCGAGGAGAGGGGCGGCGAGAAACTGAAGGCATATCTCGACTCGGCACAGGAGCTCTACGACCTCTCGATCAACGAGTTCCTGTACCGCGACTACCGCTCGATCTTCGACTTTCTCAGCGGGCGGTTGATCATGCAGGGGCGGCGGATGCATATCTTCGAGAGCCTGGAGAAATTCGTCACGCGGCATTTCGAGAGTGACGAGGCGCAGAAGATCGTCCAGTACTCCATCGGGTTCCTCGGGGGCTCGCCGCAGAACACCCCGTCGTTCTACCATATCATGTCCCATATCGACATGACGATGGGCGTCTGGTACCCGGCCGGAGGGATGCGGGCGGTGGTCGGCGGGTTCTCCTCGCTTGCCCGATCTCTCGGGGTTCAAGTCGCCCTGAACGAACCGGTGGAGCAGATCGAGGTGAAGGGCAAGGAGGCGACCGGGGTCGTCACCGCCGCAGGACGGCGCGACGCCGACCTGGTGCTGGTCAATGCCGACTATGCCCATGCCGAACTTGACCTCCTGGACCACGCCCACCGGAGTTACCCGGAAAAATACTGGCGGTCCAGGGTACTTGCCCCCTCGGCATTTGTCGTCTACCTGGGCCTGGACCGGCGGGTGGAGGGGCTGGCGCACCACACCCTCGTCCTTGACCGTGACTGGGAGGCCGGGTTCAACCTGATCTTCGACCCGAAGAAGGCGGCATGGCCTGACCATCCCTCGTATTATGTCAACGTCCCCTCGAAGACCGACCCGACGGCCGCCCCGCCAGGCGGCGAGGCGCTCTTTATCCTGGTGCCCCTCGCGCCCGGCCTCGAGGACACGCCGGCCCTGAGAGAGGCGTTCTTCGAGCGAGTCATCAGCGACCTCGAACGAGAACTGGGCGACGACCTCCGCAGCGCCGTGGTGGTCCGCCGGATCTTTGCGCTGCACGACTTCGAGGAGCGCTACAACGCCTACCAGGGCACGGCCCTCGGGCTCTCGCACACGCTCTTCCAGACGGCCCTCTGGCGACCCGCACACCAGAGCAAGAAGGTCGAGAACCTCTACTACACCGGGCAGTACACCCACCCCGGGATCGGGGTGCCGATGACCCTCATCTCCTCGAGCATCGTGGCACGCGAGATCGCCGAACGGCACCGGGGGTAGGGCGGCGAGGTCATGGTCACGCCCACCCATTACCAGATCTTCAGGCACGGGAGCACGACCTACTTCTACAGCACGCTCTTTTTTCCTCGGCCGGTGCGAGAGGACGTCTTTCTCCTGTACTCGTTTGTCAGGATCGCCGACGACTTCGTCGACGCCGTCCCCCAGGAGACCGCTGCATATGTCGCCTTCAAGGAGCGCTACCTCGGAGCGCTCGGGGGCGAACCAGGCGGCGACCTCGTCGTCGACGCCTTCGTCGACCTGATGGAGAGGAAGGGGATCGAACCGGCATGGGTGGAGGCGTTTCTCCGCTCGATGGAGTGCGACCTCTGGAAGGCGACCTATGCAACGATCGCCGACCTCGAAGAGTACCTGTACGGATCGTCGGAGGTGGTCGGGCTGATGATGGCGCGGGTGATGGACCTCCCCGAAGAGGCACAGGAGGCCGCCCGCGCCCTCGGGAAGGCGATGCAATATATCAACTTCATCAGGGACATTGCAGAAGACCTTGAACTCGGCCGCACCTACTTCCCGCAGGACGAACTGGCGGCCTTCGGTCTCTCCTCGCTCGACCATGCCGCGGCCGCCGCCGCACCGGAGGCCTTCGCTTCATTTGTCAGGGCACAACTCGAGCGCTACCTCCTCTGGCAGAAGGAGGGAGAAGCGGGCTTTGGGTCCATCCCGTTCAGGTACCTGGTGCCGGTGAAGACGGCTTCAGACCTCTACCGCTGGACGGCCGAGGAGATCAGAAAAGACCCGTTCGTCGTCTACCGCCAGAAGGTCAAGCCCTCCCCCCTGCGAGCGGTCGGCCGCGCCTGTGCCAATACCCTCGTCCTCACCTGGCCAGGGCGGGGTGAGACCTGGTGACCGCTCTTCTTGCCCTGGCATATTCGGTCTCCAGGCCGCGGTTCTGGATCTATACCGGCGGCACCTATGTGCTCGGCTACGCCCTCGGGATGGCCTCGTGGACGGCCTTCTTCCTCCCGACATACGCTCTCTATCTCCTGTACTTTTTCTTCCCGGCAAACGTCTTCATCTACGGGGTCAACGACCGCTGGGACCGGGAGACCGACCGTCTCAACCAGAAGAAGAGGGAGAAGGAGCATTACCTCGTCGACGCCGAGCGCCAGGATCTCAGGACCGTCCTCCTCCTCGTCGCCGGGTTCAGTCTCCTCCTCCTCGTCTCGCAGACGCCGGAGGAAAAACTCGTCTTTCTCCTCTTCCTCTTTCTCTCGTACTTCTACAGCGCCCCGCCGCTCAGGTTCAAGGAGGTACCGGTCCTTGACTTCTCCTCCAACATGCTCTATATCATGCCAGGCGTCTTCGGGTATCTCCTGGCCTCAGGGACATTCCCGCCTCTCCTCCTCGTCGCCGCGGGATTCCTGCACATCGCCGCGATGCATCTCTTCTCGGCGGTGCCTGATATCGAATGCGACCGGGCGGCCGGGATCACCACGACGGCGGTGCTCGTCGGCGAGCGGGCGTCGCTTCTTCTGTGTCTGCTCTTCTGGTCCGGGTTCGCCCTCCTGGTGATAGGACTTGCAGGATTCTCACCTCTCGCCCTGCCGGTCCTCCTCTTCCCGGCGGTCCCCCTCCTGCTCCTCCTCTCGCGGAGGATGCGCATCGGCAGGGTGTACTGGTACCTCCCGCTCGTCAACACGGCTCTCGGGGGCCTGGCCTTTACGGCCGTCACCCTCTCGAAGGCCATCTAGGAGAAGATGAGATGAACATGCGTGCATGGCGGGCGGCGTCTGGCCTCGGCGCCCTGGGTCTCGGCCTCGTCGGGTTCGCCCTCGTGGACTTCAGGGCAGAGACCGGTGCGGCATCGGCGCTCTTTCTCGTGCTCATGGCCCTCCCCTCCTATGCCGCTCTCCTCGCCTGGCTCGGGGCGCGGCGGGGTGCGGTGCTCCTCGGGATCCTGACCGCCCTCCCCCTCCTCGTCGAGGCGGCGGCGGTGGCGACCGGCGTGCCGTACGGTTCTTTCGCGTACGCCGACGCCCTGGGTTGGAAGGTCTTCGGGCTGGTCCCCTGGACCGTGGGGGTGGCCTACCCACCGGTCTTTCTTGCCGTCGTCACGGCGGCGGGCATCGGTGCCGGGACTGCTCTTCGCCGTTTTCTCCCGGCAAGCGCCCTCCTTCTCGTCGCCGCCGACCTCGTCCTCGACCCGGCGGCGGTCTGGGCCGGGTTCTGGGCCTGGGAGGGGACCGGCATCTACTACGGGATCCCGGCGGTGAACTTTGTCGGCTGGGCGTTCACTGGGGCTTTCTATGCCTGGATCTTCCACCGCGCCGCCGGCGGGAACGTCCCCCCTCCACAGGTCGCGTCGAGTGCGGTGCTGATCTTCGGGTTCTGGACCGGGTATCTGCTCCGCGAGAGTCTCCTCTTCCCGGCACTCCTTGGGGCCGCGCTCGTTGCGCTCTTTCTCCTCCTCCCGTCTGGGCGGTCTGGAGAGGAGACGGGAGGCTGAGGGGGCGACACGTACCTTTATTATTGAGCGACGCCAACATTGTAGAGCACCCAGAGAGGTGACGTGCCGCTGTGGCTTAGTGGTATAGCGGCTGATTCGTAATCAGCAGGCCGAGGGTTCGAATCCCTCCAGCGGCTCTTTTCAGACATCTTTTCTCTGCACTCTGTTTTTGCGGTCCTGGGGATCGTCTCGCCCTCATCACAGCGATGAGATTTATATCCTCCCAATCCCATGCCCCTCCTGCGGTCTGTCCCGCAAGAGAACGTGATGAGTGGACAAAAGGAGGAGGGACCGGTCGGAGGAGACCCCTCGACAAACGACCGTCAGGGGAGCGGGTCGTCAGAGTGGTGCGTGCGGGTCATCGCCTCGTCCAGCAGGGTGCTCTTCACCCTGGCGGTGGTCGGGTCAGCCCTGACCGCCGTCACCCTCTTTCTCTCCGGCTTTTTTCTCTCTCTCATCACGATCATCGAGATGTTCGTCGCCTGGAGGGCCGGTGCCGAGGTGCTGGTCGAGATCCTCTCCACCTCCGTCAAGGTCATCGACACCTTCCTGGTGGCCACGGTCTTCTACATCATCTCTCTTGGGCTGTACGAACTTTTCATCGCGAGAGCGCCTCTTCCTGGGTGGGCGGAGATCCGCACCCTCGACGACCTCAAGACCAAACTCCTGGGCGTCGTCGTCATCGCCCTGGCCGTCCTCTTCCTCGGCGAGGCCGTGACCTGGCGGGGGGAGGCCTCAATCCTCCATTTCGGTCTGGGCATCGGCGTCACGATCATCGCAATATCGGTCTATCTCTGGGTAAAACGGTGACTGCTCCCCCGCCTGAAGTGGGAAGCACTCTGCCGGTTTTCTTCGTAGAACCAATGGTTTCCGATAGATGTTGCTTTTTTCCCGCGGCCCGAGCCCCTGTCCGAGCAAAGGTATATATCTCCACACTCCTATCCGCGGATCAGATGTCGTACCGCCCCAACCTTGGCGAGGAGTCGGTCCTCAAAAAATGGATCTCCCTGGAGGTCGGCAGGATCAAAGACGGGCTGGTGGCCGAAAAAAAGTCCCTTGCCCGCCTGCTCACAGAGTCGTCCCCCTCAGCGGTGACAAAAGGAGGGAAAGAACATGCCTTCGACCGGGAGGCGGTCCAGATGCTCGGCGAACGTCTGCCCGAGAAGTTCCATTTCCGCCTCATGCTCCCGGTCACCTTCTACTCCACCCTCGACATCACCGACAGTTATTATCTCAGGGACGAGACGGCGTTCAGGGCGCTGCAGGCACTCGGCGAACTGAGCGAAATGCGCGAGATGCGGGAAGGAAAGCTCTGGGTCTCGAACGCGATCGTGTATGCGATCATGCGGAAGTACCCCAGCCTCGTCGAGATCGGGATGGGATGAGGGCGCACTTCTCCGGGTCGAAAGCCCGGGTGCGATCAGGAAGTGCGGACGCCCCCTCAAGGGGGGGGGAATACCGTTCAGCCGTCCCCCACCCAGCATGAATAGCCCGAGAAGAACACCAGGTCTTCGAAGAACTCCTCGGTACCGCCAGCGGTGAAACATCCCCTGAACAAAAAACGGCCCTGAAGAGACGGGGAGGAGCACCCCCTGTCATGGCCGCCGTTCCACCTTCCCGGCCCACTCATCCTCCTCCAAGACGCAGGCGAAGGGGCATCTGGGAGGATTCTATAGCGTCCATTTTTACTCTCCTCCCACAAGACCATACACCCCCCATGGAGAGGGCACCCTCCTGCCGGAGAAACAAGCAGTGTAATTCCCATGGATCCCCCGCATCCTCCCTGGGAGATCCCCTCTCAGGTACCGCCCGGCAAACAGGACCAGATATTCTGACCATGATATTCACGGGACGATGGGGTTGCGGGGCCTGAGGAAATTATATATATTCCTATTATAATTTGTGGCGTGATGTCTTATGGCTGATATCATGTCCCAGGTCTCTGAGATGGTCGGCGGAGTGGTGATCTTCCTGCCGAACATCATCGCCGCCATCATCATCCTGCTCATCGGGTGGATCATCGGGCGGGTGCTTGGCAAGGCGATCTCGGTCTTCCTCGACAAGATCGGGGTGGACGACGCCCTCAGGAAAACAGAACCCGGCACTGCGATCGAGAAGAGCGGGTTATCGATCGTGCATCTCTTCGACGTCATCGTGAGAATCTTTGTCTACCTCATCGCCATCACGGCGGCGACCAACGTCCTTCAGATCGAGTCGCTCTCGCGGATGATGGCCGCCATCGTCGCCTACATCCCCAACATCGTGGCCTTCGTCCTGATCCTGGTCGTCGGGATCCTGCTCATCGACTTCTTCGCAGACTGGATGGAACGCTATGGAACACACATGGAGATCGCGCTGATCGGCCCGATGATCCTCCTGGTGAGGCTCTTCCTGTACTTTGTCGTGATCATCCTCGCGCTGACCCAGCTCGCCTTCGACCTCACGATCATCTATCTCTTCATCGGGCCGCTGGCATGGGGTGTGGGGCTCGGGATCGGTGCCGCCATTGCGATCATCGTCGGCTTCGGTCTCAAAGACCGGGCACCAGAGATCATGGACCGGCTTTTCTGCCAGGTCAAAAAATAATCTTTTTTTAAAAGAGTCACTCGCTTACTTCGATGATCTCGGCATTCGGGGCATTGTTTCTCACGCTGTCAATCCCCTTCATGCAGGACTCCCGTGACTTGTAGCCCTGGCTGGTGGCGATGACCTGGCCGTTCGAGGCCTTCAGTCTGAACCTGTATTCGCCTCCTTTATCCCGGTACACCTCAAATTTCCCTTTAGGCATAGTTCCACCTGGGCTATGGATGCGCCTACCCCATATATATCTTTTTATAAACTTCGGCCGATAGCATGTCTGAGCACCCGGTCCTGGCGGGAGTATTTCGGCACTCCTATTACCAGATGGGGACAAGATGTGATCGATGCATCTCACCTGTCCGGCATGCGGTTTCTCCTGGGAATACACCGGGAAGGCAAAATATTCCACCACCTGTCCGACGTGCATGCGGCGCGTCACCTTCGGGAGGAGAAAGTCCGAGACCAGCGAGTTCGGGGTCTCGAAACGGGAATGCCACAACTCAAGCGCCTTCTATGGTCGGCGGATCTATGCGGCCGCCGGAGAGGGGAGCCGGGGGGAGGAGGGAGAGAACAGGGTGCCTGAAGAGTGCCTTGATAAGGTACTCTGCCAGGACAGCAGGGACCTCTCGGTCCTGCCTGACGGCAGCGTCCACCTGATGGTCACCTCGCCGCCGTACAATGTCGGCAAGACCTATGACGACGACCTCGACCTCGAAGAATATCTTTCCCTCCTGCGCACGGTCTTTGCCGAGGTCCACCGGGTGCTCGTGCCGGGCGGGCGGGCCTGCGTGAATGTGGCGAATGTGGGGAGAAAGCCCTACATCCCGTACCACAGTTATATCATCTCGCTCATGCACGACCTGGGGTTCCTGATGCGCGGCGAGGTGATCTGGAACAAGGCGACCGGAGCCGGGATCTCGACGGCCTGGGGGAGCTGGTGTTCGGCCTCGAACCCGACGCTGCGCGATGTCCATGAGTACATCCTGGTCTTCTCGAAGGGGACGTATTCGCGCAAGAAGGGCGAGCACGAGAACACGATCACGAGGGACCAGTTCCTGGAGTGGACCAAGAGCATCTGGACCTTCCCGACGGTCTCGGCAAAGAAGGTGGGCCACCCGGCACCCTTCCCGGTCGAACTGCCGTTCCGCTGCATCCAGCTCTATACCTTCAAGGGGGACGTCGTCCTCGATCCGTTTGCCGGGGCCGGGAGCACGGCACTCGCGGCGGTGCAGGCGGGACGGCACTTCGTCTGCGTGGACTCGGACGAGGGGTATGTGGGACGCGCCAAGGAGCGGTTGCGGGCCGAGGGATGGGAGGGGTGACGATCTCTTTTTGCTGACGGCGTGCCGCTTTTTTTCTTCTGGGTGAAGGATGATCCCGAGAGCGTGGGCTGGAATCTCTGGTACATGATCTCCGCGGAGGGGTGCTCGTCGGTTCGTGCGGGTTTGTCGGGCGGCCACCCTGGTGGGGTTGGGGTGGGCGTTTGAGTGTCCCGAGGTGGTGCGGGTGACGGCGCAGGCGGAAGTGGGAAATCGTGCTTCGATGCGGGTGCTGGAGAAGGTTGGGTTTGTGTGTGATGGAGGGGGGACGAGGAGGAGTGTGTGAGGTTTGGGATGGGACGGATGGAGACTTCCTCGAATCCTACACGCATCTGATGGGATCAGGGACGGCAACGACCCCTTCATGATCACTTTTCTTTTCGTGTGTTCTTTTCGGGCAATTGACAATACATTTGACATAATTGAATCAAAATATTATTGCCTGACATTGTCACACCATATCATATGACGAAGCCCTCAGAATTTCTTGATCTTCTTAAGATCTATTCTCGTAAGGATTTGAAAAAAAAGTTTGACATTTTTGACACTCGAATAGATACTGGGGTATTCCCGTGGGGAGATCAGTCATCAGTCTGGCTATTCGTAACAAAAGAAAAGACATCTGGCATGACCGGTTACTCTGACGATTTTGATGGTCAAATCCTAAATTTTGATGGGCAGATGGCTGGAAGAACCGACATAAATATTATTCATCACGCAGAGGACGGCAATGAATTGCTAGTTTTTTTCCGAAACAGAAAAAATGAATACCCTAATTCTGCGTTCAGATACTTGGGGCGATTTCAATATATCTCGCACAAAGGAGAAAGACCAACAAGATTTGTCCTCCAAGCATTGGACGTTGGCACGAACGAGTGCGGCGGTTCTGTTCCGATTACTAACTACCGAAAACCTGAAGAATACATTGAAGGAATGGAGAGGAAACGGGTTCAGACTTACTATGAACGTAATCCCCGCCTGAGGGCTGAGGCATTGAAAGTCCATGGGACAAAGTGCGCAGTCTGTGGCTTTGATTTTTCAGAAGCCTATGGCACTATTGGAGAGGGCTACATTGAGATCCACCATAAGAACCCCGTCGCCTCTTATGAGGGGGAAGTTGCGGTCAATCCTGAAACGGATCTTGTGCCTGTATGTGCCAACTGCCACCGGATGATCCATAGGAGAAAGAAATTGCTTTCAGTAGAGGATCTTCGTAAGATCATGCAGAACCAACCCAAAGGTCACGATTATAGATGACAATCTCAATAACTCAGGTGATAAGGAAGATAGTGGATTTGATCTTACCCTACTGCTCTTTAGGAGCGTCTCCAGTGAGAACATAGGGGAAATCGGTGATTCACACTCTCTTCTGGAATAGAGGAGTGGTTAATCCTATACTGTTGAAATATTATATCAGACAGCAGTTATGAACAACAAAACTGAATAAATCCACTCCAAACCACCGCACATAATGAAAACACAATTAAAATCGGATTAAACCAACTCCAAGCCAAAAAAATGATAAAAACTTTATATTTGGCAGAATAATGGCAAATCATGCCCCTCACATATCATGATTGGAATAAACATATTACTAAATATTTTTTTAAAGAAGATAACGCAGGAAAAGATGTCATCCTTTTTGTAAATAAAGAAATTATTGACGAAATTGGGAAACCGTACGGGGGAGGTTTTGATGATTTTGTCCAGTGTTTAGTACGAGGTCCTGATTTTGTGAATAATAACCCTGAAAATATTTGCAAAATGGCATATGAGACATATAATCGTGGTAAGCAGATGGACATGGAATATCCCTCATATATCGCTTATTTGGCTCTCTTTGTCTGTGCTGCCACAATAGACGGGGACTATGATAGAAACGCATACTACCCAAAACTCAAGGATCTCGTTGGTGACGATCAAGATATCAATATGTCCGCTTTGTTTAGCGATTATATCAGTGATCTCTGGAAAGGTTTACAAAGATGGAGTCAAGTCAAAACAGGGGAGGCCTATGGTCGTTTTACAATAACGAGGAGAGGTGGCCACGTAAATGTCGGCATCATCTATGCACAGACTATTCTCTCAGAAAACGAGAGAAAAAATCTTCCAACTATATTCTCAAGAGCAGGGCTAGACCCTACAGATCCTCCAACAGAAGATATCCTCAAATCGAAACTTAGACGTTATGGCGAGGAATTTTTTGAAAATCGAACAAAAAAATTATTGAACTCAAATTGGAACCAAGAAAATACGTTGCTGGGTGCACTGATAGATCTCGTGCTTTCAGAACTTGAAAGATGGGACGGCACAGTGCCTGAGAGTGGACAGGCTTTAGAAGAAGGACAGGACACGCTGGCAGCAGTAACTCAGAGGGGACACCGTTGGGTGAACGTGTATGCAAGAGTCTGCTTATCAAGAGTACTCGGTGGTTTCTCTTCCCATATCAGATTTAAAGTAAACCCAGACAACGTGGTGTTCCCAGAAGATGGGCTTGAGTTCAAGGTCAGTGAGAACCCTTACCTTACTGAAAAACGGTTATTGGATGAGGTTTTCTCAAGCCATCAAACAAACAAGGCTGGATGGTCAAGACCTTTACAGACCTCAAAAGACGGGCGAGTAGAGATCCTAAAGGCTGAATTATTTGACTGGTCAGAAGGAGCAACTTTTGTAGACGGGGAGATGGACTGGAAGGTTGTACTCCGGCCCGCAGATGTACGTGTGTTCCTACCTGGCGGACGAGACAATCTCCCAGACACATACGTTGAGGCACAGCACTTAGAACATGCTTGTCCATTCCTTATAGCGTGCCGTGACTCGTTTAAAGAAAGGATTACCTGTTGGGGAGAGAGTGAGACCGAAAAATTTGAACAGGTTTCTTCCTCGGGGATTCCGGAGGGTTGGTCACTATTCCAGGGAGAGAACGCTAAGACAGACTGTAGGGGATTCGATCCCCTAACTCTTCCCAAAGAGATCAGACTCAAGTTGGTCGGGGGGGTACGCCACTCGGCAGGCAGTAATAAATTCCTGCACTTTGCACCGCCCACTATTGTTGTAGAGGGTAGCAGTGGCAATGTTACCGTAATGATCAACGGCGAAGAGATCCCCCAGAAACTAGTTGAAGGTATGCAGTGGGATATCCCCTCAGGTTACAATATAGGCGAATCGCTCACCATTGATGTCCTTTCAGACAGTAAAAAGGCATGCAATAGCAGGACGATACAATTTGTAGGCTCAGAACTGATTGAAGATTTTAGTAACGTACCACTGTTGGACTCTAAAGGTAGACTCTTGAGGTACGGTGAAGGAGGGCAGCCCCTTAGATTTGCACAGGGGGTAGTTGTATATGGCGTTGATGTGTCCGAATTTGGAAACGTGCCTCTGGGTGCACCGACCTACTTGTCCAACTCTATCACTTTTCTCGGCCCCGAACCAGGGATGGTCGCGTGTTGGCCAAATGACCCCTTGCCCACGGAGTGGAGCCCAGTCTGGGCACTCGCAAAAACTGGAAGGAACAGCAGAGACGTCCACTACTGTGGGTTACCAGAAGATGATAATAGCAGACCAAGGGACACTCGAACAAAGACTGGTCATAAAACCCTTAAGTTATGGAAAGAATCAGTCTGGGTGAACAGAAAGAGAAATAACCCCCCTAAGATCCCAAAATTGCGAAAAAAATGGTCAAAATATATGGAAGTGGCAAAGCATGTCTGAACTTCTATTAGCCGCCCTCGGTACCTACGGGGAGATGTCTATTAAAAAGTTCGACGAAGTTTTTACAGAACTCTGTCTCAACGAAAACGCTGTAAAAAATGAATTGAACATTAAGAACCTCCGCAGAAAAGCAGTCAGGTTGCTTGACGCCATGGGGTATTGTGAGTTTGACTTTGAGGTCAACAAGGTGTACCCCTGTCCTCCTACACTGGTCACTTTGCCAGGAGGGGGGGTACACAAGGCTGTACTCACAGGGGTACGTGACCCAAAGATGTTGGACAAGGTTAAATCCTTCATCAAAAACCACTCAGACACATTAAACCTGACCGAAAAGTCACAAAATATCATCGAATCTTACAGAGACAGAGGACAAGTGACAGCCGCCACTTTCCCGTCTGCAATACTCATAGATGGACTTGAAAAAGACCTCATGACAGACCTAGCTCGTGAATGCGGGCTGCATGCATTTCTTGACGTCCCGACGGCGTGGCCACTCTTATGTTTTTGCGCTGGGCTCCCAGAATACATGGCGGATCTGTCATGGAACCGTTGCAGGGAGGACGAATTAAATTGGGCGAGAAGTGAGTTCTCTCCGACAAAACTCGCGTTCAAGAAAAAGAACTCAGAAGAAAAGACAGGCGGCCTTGTTGAGTATATCAATCCGATAACCTACCAGAGGAGCCACTGGTTCTGGAAAAACGATGTTGCAGCAGTTGTAGACAGGGACTGGGGAAGGTACATCGCTCTCTCGTTTTCAGGGCGGCGGGTGATTGTATATGATGAAAAACAACAAATCTTGGTCGTCCCGGCTTCTCTGCCCCTTCCCCGACTCCTATCGCGCGCTGCGACACTCTGCTCTGGGACAATTCCTCTTACCGCTTCTACGGGGGACAGTGCCATAGAAGACATACCCCCACACTTTCCAGTCTCTGTATACAGAGGAATTCCCCCCGAGTACTCGTCCCAAATTGTGTCAAAACTCGGCCAGAGAGAAATTAAGAAAAAACTCCGTTTAGACAATCAAGGTTTGGTGACTCTATGATCGACCCAATCAATTCATTTGATGAAGTAAAAGAAGATGTGATTAAATATATTGGTACCGCGTTTGGGACTCGTTTTGAGTCGATAAACCAAGAAAGAGACGAAATTCTCCATGACCCAACAGTGTTGTGCCAAGACCCGTGGGTCGAGCCTCTCCCCGTATACAAGAGTTCTGGAAAGATGGTCCGAGCCACAGATGGGGACAGGACCATAGAACTCTCTCCAGAAGACCTTGGTAACGCGCTCACGGCGAGACAACTCGAAGAGTTCAAAGAGCTTGTCTCCTGTGGACTCTTCAAAGATGGACTCACCCTCTACACCCACCAATTAGAGATGCTGCAGGAGGCGTTAAAGGGGAGCCGCCACTGTGTGATCACAGCAGGTACGGGCTCAGGTAAAACAGAGGCCTTTTTACTCCCTCTCTTTGCAGAACTCATCAAGGAGTCCTCCACTGCAGAGACATGGAAAACACCGGCTAAACCACTCGACCATCAGGACGACTGGTGGAAGGAAAATGATGACATCAAAGGGTGGAGAGATGACCTGCTCCGCAACGACAAGATTTGTTGGGTATCCCAAAGGGCAAATGAGAGTCCTGCCCCTACCACCGGTCGGCCTGCAGCGGTGCGGGCCATGCTCATCTACCCCATGAATGCACTTGTCGAAGACCAGTTATCAAGGCTCAGGAGAGCTTTAGACTCAGATACCGCACGAGAATGGTTCAGGAAGCGCCGGGATGGAAACCATTTCTACTTTGGCAGGTACACTGGTATCACTCCTGTCCCTGGACACCAGTACAACGAACCCGGAGAAACAGGGGGGATCAATGAAAAAAAAGTCAATTCCCTCGTAGAAGAACTTCAGAAGATCGATTCGACATCTAGGCAGGTGCGGGAGTACACGCAGGGTGGCACCCCTGGCACACCTGATGAGAAAAAGAGGCGAGAAGCACAGTACTTCTTCCAGCACTTAGATGGTGGTGAGATGCGTTGCCGTTGGGACATGCAGGACATGCCCCCAGACGTACTGATCACGAACTTTTCTATGCTCAGCATTATGATGATGCGAGAGGAAGAGGACAATATATTCGAGGCCACGCGGGAGTGGCTCCAAGAAGACCCAAGCCATGTGTTCCATCTCATCATCGATGAGATACACCTCTACCGGGGCACAGCAGGTACCGAGGTTGCGTACCTCCTGCGGCTCCTCCTCCTGCGCCTTGGGCTCACCCCTGACAGTCCCCAACTCAGGATACTCGGTTCAAGTGCGTCCCTAGGAGGCGAAGAAGAAGGACTGGAATTCCTGCATAAGTTCTTTGGGGCAAAAAAAGAGCGTTTCACAATTATTAATGGAGTAGAAGAGGTTGTAGATGAGTTTGGCCCTGAGGATAGCAGACACTTGGGAGAAGAGTTTGTCGAAGCTTTTTGCACCATATCTCAGGGGGCAGACTGTGCTGGGTCCGTCGAAACAATACCTGAAGTAGTATGGGCGGACGCTGCTGCGTACATCGCAGAGGCAACTGGTTCAAACATCGGGATGGACGAATGTGACAAGAGGGTCACCCTCCTCGCTCAACTCGAAGCACCAGGTCTCAATTTATCGTCTCAAGTACGCACTGCGTGCTCTGAAATTGAGAATAGTGAGAAGAGGACACGGGCCGTTTCCCTTGAGGACTTTGGGACAGAGATCTTCGGGTCAGAGATCGAGTCTGAAAAAGCAAGGAACGCCGTCCGTGGTCTCTTCATCGTGCGAGGTTTGTGCACAGAGTTAAGGGACGAGAGGATCTCAGGAAGAGATACCGCTGAGTATGTCCAGGGGAAATATGGTGCATCATCCCCACTCCCGTCCTTCAGGTTTCACTGGCTCTTCAGGAACTTGGACGGGCTTTGGGCTGCTACACGCCCAGAAGAGGAGTCACCCGACGGGAGGCCTGTGGGACAACTCTTCACCCAGCCGCACTTGACCTCACGGGGAGAAGAACCCAGCAGGGTGCTTGAGTTACTGTACTGCGAGAACTGCGGCACAGTCTACCTCGGAGGGAATAGGCTCGTCACTGAGGATGACCTCGTCGAGATGCTGCCAGTTGAACCAGACATCGAAGCACTCCCAGACAAAGGTGCTGTACAGATCGTTGAAAAGAGAAAGTATGTCGATTACGCGGTATTCTGGCCGAATGGACCTCACCAGTCCATAAATGACGATGCTGGTAATGGACCATGGCCTCTAAAGAGGGACTATAAGGATGAATCTAAAGGAGACAGCAAAAATGACCCCAAATACGATGGACGGTGGTCGGAGGCGATACTTGACACAAGGTCAGGGAAAGTAGAAAGTGGCCATGAGATCCCGTCAGGGGAAGAGGACGTTTGGGTGACTGGATACCTCTTTCAAGTGTACAAAAAAGGTGAGCGAGACCCTGTTAGAATCAGGGGGAGACCAAAGAACTTAGCCGCTGTATCTGCTCTCCCTACCCGTTGTGCCGCATGTGGTGCTGACTATCAGTACAGCAAAAAAAAGGTCTCGCCTGTAAGGGGTTTCAGGACTGGTTACGCCAAGATGACGCAACTGCTCACCGATGAACTCTTTTTCCAACTCCCAGACGATCTCAAAAAGGTTGTAACGTTCTCTGACAGTCGGGAAGAAGCTGCGAGGACGGCAATCGGTGTCGAAAGAAACCACTACCTCCAGTTACTCAGGGAAGCCTTTACCGAAGAACTTCGGACAAGGACAAACGGAAAGGCACAAGTTCTCGAAGACCTGGAAGCCCATTATGAAGAGGTCAGTGCTACGGACAGCGTCAACCCGGCATTTCTCTGTCCTGCCTCAAAAAAATACCTTGAATGGGATATAAATTTTCTTAATAAAGTACGTGATGACCTCATCACCGTCAGAGAGTACGACCCTGAAGAAGGCTCATCGCATGCCAAGCGCCAGAAGAATCGTAAGGACTACACTGAAGCATTAGAGAGGTTGCAGACCATCCGTAAAGATGGTGCTTCACGAGAGGTCCATTTCCATGAACTCGTCCACCCTCCTGATGGCAGTGGAGCTTTAGATCCCCTCGACCCCGGCAGCCTTGTGCGCCGTCTCGTTAGACTTGGAATAAACCCTGCAGGGCCAGACAAAAGCGCTCAAAAGTACAAAGATAACCAAGATGACCATTCCAAAGATGTCCCTTGGAAGGAAGTGTATGATTTTAAGACTGGGTTGTGGACTCGCCTCTCAGTCGAGAAGGTTTTTGCGAGGTACACCGCACAGAAAAAAGTTCGTGAAGAAGTCTGCAAGTTCCTCTTCAGTAAGATCTACTTTGGGTTTGAATCCTCGGGTCTCGGGATCATCAAAGCAAACCTCAAAGACGAAGATGTAGAAGAAGCAGCGAAAAGGCTAGATATAAGCAACATCACATTCCGTGAGACCTGCGATGCGGCCCTCCGTGTCCTTGGAGACTGTTACAGGCACGAAGGTTCTGATTTCAAAAAAGATGACTGGGATGGTTATCGGAATAGCGGAAAGTGGAACGGGAGGTTTAGGAAGTGGGTCGAAGCAGTAGCTAAAAGCAATGGGCAGGTAGGAAAACGTAAGATAGACGATTTCGGTGAAGAAGTCCTGAAGGCCCTTAGAGAATCTGGGCACCATAGAGGGATAATCTCCACAAGTAGCCTGACCTTTAAAGTTGCCTCCGTCTTAGATCCTGTATGGGACTGTCCAAACTGTGAGCGTCCCCACCTCCACAGGTCAGGTGGCATCTGTACAAACTGTGGAGCCCCTCTCCCAGAAGAGCCTACCAGATTGTGTGAAGAGATCTGGGATAAGAACTATTACTCCTCTTTGACACGTACAGGGAGACCTCTCTTACGCCTCCACTGCGAGGAACTGACCGGACAGACCGATGATCAGCCTAGACGACAGAGACAGTTCCGCAACATATTCATCAGTGATGGAAATGGTACAGGCCCACGCGAAGTCCCAGAAGTTGACGAGATCGACATGCTGAGCGTCACCACGACAATGGAAGTCGGCATCGATATTGGAGACTTGCAGGCAGTGATGCTGGCGAACATGCCTCCAGAACGGTTCAATTATCAGCAGAGGGCAGGTCGTGCAGGTCGTCGTGGTCAGGCGTTTTCTACAGTCCTCACCCTCTGTAGAGGAGGCCGGAGCCACGACGACTATCATTACCGATACCCCGAGCACATTACAGGTGACCGTCCACCGGCACCCTTCCTCACCATGGGAGATGACCAGGAACAGATACGCAAGAGGGCTCTTGCAAAGGAGTGCCTCAGGAAGGCGTTCAAGGATGCTGGAGTCACATGGGCGGATGGCCCAAGCGGGAGAGACTCTCATGGTGAGTTTGGAAAAGCAGATAAATGGAACGGAAGTGAAGTGCAGTTAAAGGTTAAGGACTGGCTAAAGAATTACCCTTACAGGGAGGAAGTCATATCCTCCTTGACTGGAATCACTGAGAAAAACGAAGAGAAGAAGAGAGAACTCCTAGACTACCTCAGTGATGATCTGCCACGGGATATCGATAATATCGTACAAGACGATGAGTTGCCTGGCGAAGGACTCGCCGAACGCCTTGCTGAAGCAGCAGTCCTCCCAATGTATGGCATGCCTTCGCGGGTGAGATCCCTCATTCACCACTTGCCCAAGGGCTCAAAGAGCCCATGGACTATCGAGCGAGACATAGAGATGGCCATAACAGAGTTCGCTCCAGGAGCTCAAAAGACCAAAGATAAAGCAGTACACACATCAATTGGTTTTTCTTCCCCTCTATGGGCTGCTGGAAATAAACATTGGATGGCCACCTCAGGTGACGACTCAAACCCCATACCATTCGTCAGATGGGTGGCGCGGTGCAAGGCCTGTGGGAACATCTCTGTTTCTAAAGATGACGTAGGCGCACCAAAGGCCTGCCCAGTATGCAAGAGGGCACTCGAGGAGAACATTGAGTACGCAAAAGTCGTGACGCCTGCTGGGTTCAGGACCGACTTCTCTGAAGGACGGGACTCCCTTGAGGACGAGCCCTATTTTGGTATGGTCTCTACTACGGCAGAAAAAATGGAACCAAAGGAAGAGGATGATTCTAGCAACTATCACCTTGAGTTCTCTGACCGATCGAAGGTCTGGCGGATCAACGACAACCGTCAGGGGAACGTTCCACATTACTTCAGAGGGGCTATTGTCAAGACGTCACAGAAGGTCGATTCATTAGACCCCCGGGTCAACCTTGAGCACCAGTGGATAGCAGAGCCATATATCAAAAAATTAGTAAATGAAAATGATAGACCTTCACCTGAGGAGATCGAGGAACTCGCAATAGGGACCAGAAAGGTCACAAACATCATGAGCTTCGGGCCTCAGCGTGTGCCCCGAGGGCTAAACTTCGACCCCCTGTCTCCAGGTGGTGGAGTAAAGGCCGCCGTCTACTCCTCTGCGTTCTTGGTCCAAGCGGTCATCGCACAGATGCTCGATATCGACCCAGAAGAACTTGAGATATGCCGGGTACAGCCAACGAGAACTGATAACACAACAGTCGTTGGGAGAGTTGTCCTCAGTGACAGACTACCGAACGGATCCGGGTTTGCATGTTGGACTTTTGATAACTGGAAGAGCGTCATGGATGAAGTTCTCAACACTCCACCTGATTCGGACTCGTTTATGGGTAGACTAGTGTCCGATAGACACCGATATGGTGATGAACACACTCCTCCGTGCAGAACGGCGTGTTACCAGTGCCTCATGTCCTTTAGGAACATGTCTTACCATGGTCTGTTGGACTGGCGCCTTGGTCTTTCATATCTACGCACCCTCAACGACACCTCATACACCTGCGGCCTGACAGAGGCTGACTACAGACACCCTGAACTTCATGACTGGTACGAGACAGCAGAACAGGAAGGACAACGTTTTTCGAGGCTCTATGGGTTTGAATATCACAACTCCAAAGAAGTTGGGCTGCCATACCTGACACATGGAGATAATGCCCTCATCGTCCACCAGCCCCTCTGGGACAGACACACTAGGGCAGGGATCTTCAACAAGGCGGTTTCAAAAGTGATCAGAAAAGGGTACGCACCACATGGTATAGACACGTTCAACCTGTTGCGCCGGCCGAGTTGGTGTTATTCACAATTTAACAAGGATTTACAAGGAAGAGGAGAAAATTCTGTGACACACCTGCCCCAATGAGACCGGGCGTCCTCCCTCTACCCCCACCAATCAGTCCCCTTCGACGTGTCACGCCGAGTACCTTCCAGGCCCATCGGGAGTGCCCGCTAAGGGCGGTGTGGTCCGCGGCCCGGCAAAATACTCCGCTCCCAACTTTTGCGGGTGCAGTGCTAGGGAGAGTCATCCACAGTGCCATAGAGTATGCAAGAAGAGAGCATGTGAGGTCAAGAGATGACTTTGAACAGATCTGGGGTCAGTGTATGCACAATGAGGAGAAGGTGCTGGTACAGTCTTGGACTGAGGCACATCTTGTCCCGCTCTCTCAGTCTGTACGTAATTATGAACAAAAAAAAGAATTGTGTTGGCTTGCAGTACGGGACATAAAACCCTCTTTTAGCCGAAAATGGCGGAGGTCTCCTCCTATATGGCCACCATGTGGGGACGAACTCTGGCTAGAGACACGAGATGGAGTGTGTGTCGGCCGGGTTGACCGTATCAACAACAAAGGAGGCGTTATCGAGGTTATTGACTATAAATCAAAAGTATTACTCCCTCATGCTGAGATGGGAGATGACCTAGGCACCTACACCCCCCAACTAAAATACTACGCTGCTCTCTACCATGCACAGTATAGAGAGTGGCCCACGATTTTGAAAATTGTTGCAAATGGGGGACAAGAAATTGAAATACCTTTTACCCATGACGAGTGTGAGAGTCTCCTCAAGGAAGCCTACACCTTGCTCGCAAAGGTCAACTGTACCATACGGAGTGCTTCATTAGACAAGAGGAAAGCACTCTCTTCACTTGCAAAGCCATCGCCGAAGACGTGCTCACTTTGTCTTTTCCGCCCAGTATGTGCTCCATATTGGGAAGGACGTTCCCGAGCACCAAACGAAGACTGGCCAAATGACCTCCATGGTACAATTATTGAAACCGGTCGGTGGGGTAAGGACAGAGTTTACCTAGACATCGCCCCTTACGAAGGGGACAAGTATGTTAAGGTTAAGGTCATTGAGGTCTCCTCAGGGAGGCATCCTGCTCTCAAGAGAGAGAAAAAGGAAGTTTACCTCTTCTCTCTCCTACAATATAAGGATAGACCAGATGTTTTCGCGGAAGGTAAGTATACAACCATCTATGTGCCCAAACACTGAAAAGGTACCAACGCGGGATCCACCATGGTCATGACTTGCATGAATGAAGGCAGCAGATGGTGTCCGGATTGGATCCTCAAGCAAATTGTATGTGTCTGTTCATTAGATTTGTTATAGGTTGAAATGCGATAATTCAAAATAGAGTCTCTATTAATCATAAGTTTGTGGTTGATAAAGATACTCTCCAAAAAAAATATTTTGTTCAAATTATATTGGAATGGTCAAGCAAATATAAAAGGGACTTTGAATGGCGAAAAAATCGTACTCCCTATAGAATATTTGTTGCAGAATTATTACTGAAAAGAACAACAAGCAAAGCTGCAACTAGGGTTTTTCACAAATTTATTACAAAATATCCAGATATCTTCGCCTTAGCACATGCCGATATAGACGAACTTAAATCAATTATCAAACCAATCGGCTTGTATGAGCAGAGATCAAAAGGTTTGGTAGAAGCAGCTAGATATATCGTAAATACCTTCAATGGTGTGTTTCCCCCGTCCAAAGATCAATTGTTATCCATACCTCATGTTGGTGAATATACTGCAGGATGTATCCTTTCATTTGGTATGGGCATCCCATCCCCTGTAGTTGATTCAAATGTCCAGAGACTCCTATCAAGAGTATTCTGTAGTTCTGTTGGTGATAAACCAAGTATAGGTCAAACTATAAAATTGGCCCGGATATTAATCCCAAAGGACTGCCATGTCGATTTTAATTATGCCCTAATAGATTTTGGCGCGGTTGTATGTACATACCGGGGTTGCTATGGAGATACCTGTCCCCTCAAAGACATCTGCGACATGAATTCTCATAATGAATAGATAAAGCCTTTAATCACAGAATAAAATGGTTATTGAATATTTTTTACTGTATTGGTGACAGAATGCTCGGTCAAACCCCCCCTACCCCCAAGCCTTCACAGACTAAGTTCAAAGTAATATCATTATTTTCTGGAGCAATGGGCCTTGACCTCGGCCTCCAATGTACAAGTCAATTTGAAATAATCGCCTGCGTAGAAAAAGAGAAAGTTTTTTGCGATACGATTCGTCTGAACCAAGAAAAGGGTCTTTTGTCAAAGGATCTGAAAATATTTGAGGAAGATATTCATGAAATTAATCCAAAGGACATATTAGACTCTGTTGGTCTCCGACCTGGAGAGGTCGATCTAATCGCTGGAGGGCCGCCGTGTCAACCATTTAGCACGGCAGGTAGGAGAGGAACTCTCCAAGATCCTCGTGGGACATTGCTCTGGGAATACTTGCGTTTTATCAAGGATATCCAACCTCGGTTCTTCCTTATAGAAAATGTAAGAGGGTTGATGTCTGCGGCTCTGAGGCATAGACCCATTGCAGAAAGGCCTGAATTTGGTGGAGCGCCCCTTGAAGATGTCGAAAAACCAGGATCCTTTGTCCATCATTTTGCTGAGGATCTAAAAAAAATTAATGGCAGTTCATATCGTCTTGACTGTTTTGGGGTAAATGCTGTCAATTATGGGGCCCCTCAGATCCGCGAGAGAGTCCTTTTCATTGGAAATAGATATCACGCCCAAGTTAAATTCCCAAACCCCACCCATTGTTCTCCTCAGGCAAATAATGGTCAGAGTAAAGTCCTCAACTCAGAGGTTCAACCTCTTAAACCTTGGAAAACTCTCAGAGATGCGATAGGAGATCTAAAGGAAGAGAATCCAATCATATCAGATTTCAGCCCTAGAAAAAAATATTATCTTAGCAAAGTACCCGGGGGCTCAAACTGGCGGAGTCTCACTGTTGAAGACCAGAAAAAGTCTATGGGGAGAGCATGGTATGCAACAGGTGGGAGGTCCGGATGGTGGAGGAGGTTAAGTTACGACCTTCCCTGCCCGACACTGATGACGCTGCCAACTCACGCTTCCACATCTCTTTGCCATCCTCAAGAAGTCCGTGCATTAACACTTAGAGAATATGCTCGGATTCAAGAGTTTCCTGATGAATGGGAATTTGTCGGGACAACGGCCCAACAATATGCTCAAGTCGGAAATGCGGTTCCAGTCCGCCTTGGTAAGGTTGCGGGCGAGGTAATAATTTCACACCTGAAAAGTCTGAAAGAGAGGAATTGGGAACCCTATCCTGATCCTGGTGAGAACGTCAGAATAAAATATATTCAATCCCACGTTAGAACTCGTCAATGGTATAAAAATGGAAAAACGATCATACTTGATGATATAAATAAAAAAAGTGCATCAGATCTAATCAAATAAAACTATGCATCTGATACATTATCCTCTGGTTCTAACCACTCTCGCACCCTTTTTTTCTCCACCTACAAGGGAACGATAGTCCCTACAACCTTCTTCACATAAGACCTCGTCGTCTGGGATCATACAGTCCACTTTTCCCGTATCTTCACCATATGAAGATGAAGTCTTTAGGTTATCACCTCGACAGGTGGTCACTACCATCCACGTCAACTTTCTCATCCCCCCCTCAAGATCGCCCCCAAAGAAAATAAAAACCAGAAACCCGGATGAACCCCAGACCCGAAGCCCTATGAAAACCCATCTCCAAAAAACATCCGTCACCCGCGAACCTCACCGCAGGATCCCCCCATGACCCTCCGCGCCTACGCCGACCTTCTACGCCTCCACTTCGCCTTCGCCTGGCCGCTCCTCTTCTGCTCCGGCCTCGTCCTCGCCTTCGGCACCTACGAAACCTTCTCCTGGCCCCTCGTCATCACCGCCGCCCTCATCGGGCTCTTCGGCTTCGAGGCCAGGATGGTGCTCAAGACTATGTGGACCGCGAACGCGATACGCGGGACGTCGAAGGGCGACCGACCCGGCACTGACCTCTTCGGGACAAGGCCCCTTCAGAGAAGGGACGCCGGACCCGCCGGACGTTAACACGTTCGCACCTGGAATGCACCCGGATGGCACCGAAAATATGCAGAAGACAGGAACAGAGGAACGGCCCCAGAGTACCTATTATAGAGAGGAGAGAGAGATCTCTCTCTCTCATAGTACTATATTGCACCAGAACCGGAGAGCACCCGGCACCCCTGATCGGTCAGGGTCTCCGGGGGGGTGTGCGTGCGATCGGTGTCCTGATGCACACGACGGCAAAGATCGGGTGAAAACCATTCGATCTGCAATCAATACCATAAAATCCATTCGTTCATTGACAATGCCGGAGTGCAGGACAATGCACTCAGGTGCACCCATGCAAACAGAGTGCGCTCCCATCGCATCCGCCGGCGCCTGGAGAGGAACCTGCCGCCAAACCTATTGTCCATCAGCGCCCCGAGCACCCGGACCTCGTCGCAAGCGATCCCCTTCTCCCCGACAAAGGGGGTGAGTCCTTTGAGGAAGCCCCCCCTTTGTCGTCGATCCGCAGGGAGAAGACCCGGCCGGCAGGGGGATGATAGCGTCGCCCGCGGGACGGTTCAGGACGATCCTTCGTCCAGCATCATCGCCACCTGTTTTCGAAGAGGGGACAGGTACTTTTCGACGATACCCCACACGACCTCAACGTTCTCGAACTGACATTCAACTGCGGAACGGAGCATCGGGTCGTTCCGGTAATCGTCGAAGGTTTTCCCGTCAACAAATGTCGTGATCAGCTCGGAGGCCGCGGCCACGTCGTAGAGGTACTTCCTGATCTCATGGGGCGGCATATACCGGAACCCTGGACTCGTCCACCGCTTTTCTGAAATAGGGATTTTTGATGGGCGCCATCCCCACCAGGTCGACGGGACGGGCGAAGAGTGCTTCGAGGTCGCTCGTACCGGGGTCGAACCCCTCCCCGGTCGCCGACCCGAAGAGTTCGAGCGTTTTGACGCGGTGCGTCCTGCAGATCTCTGTGATCTCCGGTATTTTTTCTGCGACGGTCCGGTGCATCCTCTCTCCCTCCTGACTCTTGATGGAGTGACACGCGTGAGATGACATGGCTTTTTCTATCCCCCCCTCCCCGGGGAGCGCCGGACCGGAACAGTCCGGCAAAAAAGTCTCAGACCCCGGCCTTCAGGTCGTGGTCGTTGAAAAACTATTCCTGAGTATATCCCGGAACGCTCCCGGGGTGAACATCCCCTCGAACCGACGTGCTTTCTTCCAGAAATGCTCAACACCCTCCTCCATCAGAGAGGAGGAAGCCTGGAGAGTTCCGGGATGATCTCTTCGAGAAAAATTTCTGAAGAGAATGGTATATTACCCGACAGATGAATGTCAGATACATGTTGCGCCAAACCGTCACCTCGGACACCATCAAATCGGTCGGATACAGTGCTCTCTCCGGCACCCTGGAGATCGAGTTCACGAACAGTTCTCTCTACCAGTACTCCGACGTCCCGGAGTCGGTCTATCGGGCGTTGATGGCGGCCCCTTCCCACGGGACCTACTTCAACGAGCACGTCAGAGAGTGGTATCACTTCAGGAAGATCAGGTAAGATGAACCAGGAAAAAAGATCACAGGGCCTTTGAAACAGACCAGGTCTTCACCTCCTCGGGATCGAACGCAAGGCAGAGTGACCGGCACCCCGAGCGCCCCCTTCCCCTCCGTGCCCCGGTTTTATATCCCCCCACCCCCTCCGGGGATCCATGATCCCCGAATCGTTCCCCTGCGAACTCGTCGCCTGGGACCATGCCGTCCGCCTCTCCCGTGCCCTCGCGGCGGAGGTGAAGGCCGCGGACTACCGCCCCGACCTCGTGATCGCCATCGGCCGCGGCGGGTACGTCCCGGCCAGGATCGTCTGCGACCGTCTCCTCCTCGACACCCTGACCAGCATCAAGATCGAGCACTGGGGGACTGCGGCGAGAAAGAAAGAGAAAGCGGTGGTCCGCTACCCGCTCGCGACCGATGTCGGAGACCTCTCGGTGCTCATCGTCGACGACGTCACCGACACCGGCGAGACCCTCGAACATGCGGTCGCGTACGTGGAGAAAGAAGGGGCGCGGGAGGTGAGGACCGGCGTGCTCCAGCACAAGCGCACCTCTTCGTATGACCCGGACTATTATGCCGAGTACCTTGCCGGGTGGCGCTGGGTGGTCTATCCCTGGGCACTCCATGAAGACCTGGTGGGCTTCACCGAGAAGGTGCTCGCAGACGAGGGCCTGACCATGGCGGAGATCAGGGCGGCGCTCGCCCGCCGGTACGAGATCCATGCCAACGAGGACGAGGTCGCGGAGGCCCTGGCCGACCTCCTGGCGCTCGGAAAGGCCGTAGAGGAGGAGGGGGACCGCTACCGTCAAGGGCATGAGTGGGAAGGGGGGTGAGATGAGCGCCACCCGTACCAGGTCAGATACGCCTGTTCTGACCTCCGTTCTGTGATCGGCCGCACCGGTCCGGGGCCGATCAGGCCGTCTTTTGAAGAGCCGAAGGAATGGAACCTGTTTGCCGGATCCTCTTAAATACAGGCAGTAGAGCCGCCCGTCAGGGGCACATATTACTGCAAGTAATGGTTCCCCCCGGCCCCCTCTGCCGCACCGAACAGCGACCAGGAGAATCGCGTGGAAATCGGTGCAATTCATGTGGGGCCATACATCCACCAGCAACCCTTATCACCCCACAGCACCCCTAGACGCCACGACCACAGGGGGATGTGTCCATGTCAGACCAGAAGATCATCGGGATCGATCTCGGGACCTCGAACAGTCAGGCGGCAGTGATGATCGGCGGGAAACCGACGATCGTCCCGTCCGCGGAGGGGGCGACCTGGGCCGGGAAGATGTTCCCGTCGTACGTCGCCTTTACGAAAGAAGGACAGATGCTTGTCGGCGAACCGGCCCGGCGACAGGCGGTGACCAACCCGGAAGGGACGGTGATGGCGGCAAAGCGGAAGATGGGGACCGACCACCGCTACCACATCCATGGGACCGACTACACGCCCCAGCAGATCTCCGCCTTCCTTCTCAAAAAGATCAGGCGGGACGCCGAGGGCTTCCTGGGCGAACCGGTGACGAAGGCGGTGATCACCGTCCCCGCCTACTTCGACGACAACCAGCGCACGGCGACAAAGGACGCCGGGACCATCGCGGGGCTTGAGGTGGTGCGCCTCATCAACGAACCGACCGCCGCCTCGATGGCCTACGGCCTGGACAGGGAGGGCGAGCAGAAGATCCTGGTCTTCGACTTCGGCGGCGGCACCCTGGACGTCACGCTGATGGAGTTCGGGGAAGGAACCTTCCGGGTGCTCTCGACCGCAGGGGACACCCATCTTGGCGGCACCGACATGGACCAGGCGGTCATCGACTGGATCGCCGACGAGTTCAAGAAGCAGGAGGGGGTCGACCTGCGCAAAGACCGGATCGCCGTGCAGCGCCTGAGAGAGGCGGCCGAGCGGGCGAAGATCGAACTCTCGACCGTCCTGGAGACCGAGATCAACCTCCCCTACATCACCGGCGGGGCCGAGGGCCCAAAGCACCTGGTGATGAAACTGACCCGTGCAAAACTCGAGGGACTGGTCGGGCCCATCATCGAGCGGTGCGTCGCCCCCTTCGACCGGGCCCTCGCCGACGCAAACCTGACAAAGGACGAGATCGGGAAGGTGATCCTGGTCGGCGGCCCGACCAGGATGCCGGTCGTCAAACAGTTCGTCGAGGAGAAGACCGGCCGACCCTCCGAGCACGGCGTCGACCCGATGGAGTGCGTGGCCGTCGGGGCGGCGGTCCAGGGGGCGATCCTGGCCGGCGAGATCACCGACATGGTCCTCCTGGACGTCACCCCGCTCACCCTCGGGATCGAGACCCTCGGGCATGTGAGGACCGCCCTGATCCCGCGCAACACCACGGTCCCGACCAGGACGAGTCAGGTCTTCACCACCGCCGCCGACCTCCAGACCGCGGTGACCGTCAACGTCCTCCAGGGCGAACGCCCGATGGCGCAGGACGACACGAGCCTCGGGCAGTTCAACCTCGTCGGCATCCCGCCGGCGCCCAGGGGCATCCCGCAGATCGAGGTCACCTTCGACATCGACGCCTCAGGGATCCTCACGGTCTCAGCGCAGGACCGCGCCACCGGCAAAGAGCAGCAGATGACCGTCACCGCCTCGACCAAACTCCCTGAGGCCGAGGTCGAGCGGATGGTGAAGGAGGCCGAGGAGTACGAGGCCGAGGACCAGCGACGGCAGGAGGAGATCGAGGTGAGAAACGAGGCCGACGCCCTCGTCTACACTGCAGAAAAAACCCTCGCCGATCTTGGGGAGCGGATGGGTTCAGGGCCGAGGGAGAAGGTCGAGGCGGCCCTCGCCGACCTGAAGGCCGCCCTTGCCGGGGGTGAGACCGAAGACGTCAGGGCCGGCCTGGAAAGGCTTCGGACCGTCCTCCAGGAGGCCGGGAGCGTCCTCTACCAGGAAGCGGCCGCGGCACCCGGCCAGGGAGGAGGAACGGTCTACGACGCCGAGTACAGGATGAAAGACGCAAAGTAGGGGATACGACCCCCTCGCCCCTCCGATAGATTTACAGTCGCCAGCACCTATTTTTCATTACTCTGGTGACCGCAGTGGTGCAACCGACAAAACTCAGACGGGCAGGGCCCTCCCTCATCACCTATCTCTCGATCATCGGATTCTTCGCGATCTTCTCCACGACCATCTCGAAAAATCCCGTGCTCCCCCTCTTCTCCAGTGCTCTTGGTGCGGACGAGACGATGATCGGGCTCATCGCCTTCGTCTCCCCCGCGGCCGGGATCCTCTTCTCCTTCCCGGTCGGGGTGATGGCCGACCGCATCGGGCCGCGGCGGCTTCTGCTCGCCTCGGGAGCCGTCTTCCTCTCCGCCCCGCTCCTGTACCTCCTCGTCGTCGACCCCCTCTGGCTCATCCCGATCAGGTTCTTCCATGGCCTCGCGACCGCCATCCTCGGCCCGGTCGCCGCGATGATGATCTACGCCGCCTACCCTGATGCGAAGGGGGAGAAGAGCGGGATCTACTCCTCGGCCACCCTGGTCGGACGGACGATCGCCCCGCTCGTGGGCGGCATCCTCATCTCGGTCTTTGCGGCCTCGGCCGGGCTCCTGAACTATCAGGTCGTCTATGTCGCCGCCTTCCTTGCCTCGCTCCCGGTCGTCCTCCTCATCCTCGGGATCAAGGAAGAAGGGGCGTCCGACGGTGACAAAACCCGCGTCACCCTGAGAGAGTTCTGGGAACGCCTCGCAGGCTTCGGGAAAAACCGTCTCCTCCTCTCCACCGCCCTGGTGGAGATGGCGACCTACTTCGCCTTCGGGATCTTCGAGACCTGGCTTCCCCTCTACCTCACCGGCGCCGGGGTGCAGGAATACCTCATCGGCCTCCTCTTCGCCCTCCAGGTGCTGGCCATCGCCCTCTCCAAACCCTTCTTCGGGGCGCTCTCCGACCGCACCGGCCGGCGGGCGCAGATCGTGCTCGGCCTCCTCGCGATCGCCGGGTGCATCGCCGCCGTCCCCCTCACCGCCGCCGTGCCGGTGGTGATGGCGATCGGGATCCTCTTCGGCCTCGCCCTCTCCCTGGTCACCGTCTCGACCGGCGCCTATGTCGCCGACGTCGCCCGCACCCACGAACTCGGCGCCTCGGTCGGGGCGCTCAGTTCGATCATGGACATCGGCCATGCCTCAGGCCCGCTCATCGCCGGGATCGTCATCGGGAGCGTCGGGTATGCGGCCGGGTTCGCCGTCCCGGCGGCCCTCGCCCTGGCCGTCGTCGCCCTCTTCGTCCTGGTCGGGAGGCAACAGCGGAGGAAAGCGAATACCGTATAATTCAGTTCTGTAGAATCGAGCATGAACCTCGGGCTCACGCATACGTGACGAAAATTTCGGCTCTGTAGAAATCCTCTTGATGAATCTCTTCGACGGGGGCGTTGCCCCCTGACCCCCCCCGCCACACGATTATTGGTCGAGGACAGCAATCCCGTCTTTCAGGATCGTCTATTCAGCCTTCCCACCCCAATCTTCATCACGGGGATCTGGGGGCAGCGCCCTAGGCGAGAAGATGAGGGAAGGGAGGTGAGTCACGCTCACACCAAGAATGAGGGAGGGTTTCTACAAAGCTAAAATTTCATGTCACAGGGTTCCGGGGCGTGAGAGGATCTGTGGTCATTCTCTTTGTGACCAGGGACCGGCCAGGAATCCTGCATCGTGCCGCCCACTGCCTATCCTCTCTCCGAGGGGTCCGGGGGCAACGCCCTCCGGGGCGAGACGGGGGTAAAGAGTCTATACGCTGGGGGCAGCACGTCGGATCATCATGCCTTCCCATAGCCTCCCGCCGGGGGTTTCACCCCCGGACCCCCGGGAGGAAGATAGGAGCGGGAGGCACACCCTGGAATCTGAAGAGAGATTTGACGCCCACCAACGGAGAGAGCATCATCAGGAGAATTTCTACAGAACTGATTTTTCATGATACCTCCCCCTCAAGAGTTCTGCCTGGAGACATGCCGCCCCCCTCTTCCCACCCAGAAGAGGGGTCCAACAGAGCCCATAAATGGTATCAACCAGGAGCACGGAGTACTCCTTACTGAACGTGACCATGATCGTGATCGGTATTGATCCAGGGGTGGCGAGGACCGGGTATGGAATCCTCCAAAAAGAGGGCCGGTTCCCTGTACCACTGGACTACGGTTGTATCGAGACCAGTCCCGACTGCAGTCAGTCCGAGCGTCTGCTGGAGATCTACGAGCGGGTATCCGCCCTCTTCGAGGAGTACGACCCCACGTGGGTCGTCCTGGAAAAGCTCTTCTTCTCGAAAAACGTCACCACGGCCATGCGCGTGAGCGAGGCACGGGGCATCCTCCTCCTCGCCGCCGAACAGCACACGATCCCGATCGCCGAGTATACCCCCAACCAGATCAAACAGGCGGTCACCGGGTCGGGACGTGCCGAGAAACACCAGGTACAGGAGATGATGCGGCGGCTTCTCAGGCTGCAGGAAGTGCCGCGGCCAGACGACACCGCCGACGGTCTTGCCATCGCCCTCTGCCACATCAATATGGTCGGATAAGATGATCGCACACCTCTCTGGAGAACTGGCATCCACCGGCGACCGATGGGTGGTGATCGATGTCGGCGGCGTGGGCTACCGGGTGCAGGTGACCGGCCCCGCTCTGGCACGTCTCAAGGGGGCAGAGGGCCGCGTCATGCTCCACACGCACATGGCGGTCCGTGACGACGACATCCAGCTCTTCGGGTTCCTGCATCCGGGCGAACTCGAACTCTTCACAGTCCTGATCGGGGTCCGCGGGATCGGCCCGCAGATCGCCATGAACATCCTCTCCCAGGTCTCGTTCGAGGAGTTCGCCCTTGCCATCGTCAATGACGACGAGAAGGTGCTCACCCGGATCCCCGGGATCGGGCCCAAGAGTGCGAAACGGCTCATCCTTGAGTTGAAGGAGAAGATGAAGAAACGCGTGGAGACTCTTTCTCTCGAAAAACATTCATCTGAAGCCCGAGACGCAGTAAGCGCCCTTGTCTCGCTCGGGTTCTCACCGCACGAAGCCGAAGAGGCAGTCGACACCGCCCTGGAGGCCGTGCCCGACCAGACGGTGCAGGCCCTGATCCGTGCGGCCTTGACACACCTGCGGGAGAGGGGGTCGGCATGAACGAACGCCTCCCTTCACCTGGCACGCTTCCCGGCGAGACCGACGAGGCCGGGATCAGACCAGGGTCCCTGGACGAGTTCGTGGGCCAGGCGCAGATCAAAGAGACCCTTGCCATCGCCATCGAGGCGGCAAAAAAACGGGGAGAATCTCTTGACCACATCCTCTTCTCAGGACCGCCCGGGCTTGGCAAGACGACCCTTGCCGGGATCGTGGCGCGGGAGATGGGCGTCGGGATCAGGAGCACCTCGGGGCCGGTGCTGGACCGTCCCGGCGACCTTGCCGCCCAGCTGACGGCGCTCTCCCGCGGCGACGTGCTTTTCATCGACGAGATCCATCGCCTCAACCCGGTGGTCGAGGAGATCCTGTACCCCGCGATGGAGGACAATTGCATCGACGTGATGATCGGCGAGGGGCCAGGAGCGCGTTCGGTGCCCCTCCCCCTTGAGGAGTTCACGCTCATCGGGGCGACGACGAAGGTGGGGTTGCTGGGCTCTCCGCTCAGGGACCGGTTCGGCCTGGTCTTCCGCCTCAACCTCTACGAGGTGGCCGACCTGGAGGGCATCGTGCAGCGGAGCGCCGCCATCATGCAGACCCCGGTCACCAGGGACGGGGCGCGTGAGATCGCAACGCGGAGTCGGGGGACACCAAGGATCGCAAACCGTCTGCTCAGGAGGGTGCGGGACTTTGCCATGGTCAGGGGCGACGGGACCATCGACGGCAAGACCGCAGACCTTGCACTGACGATGCTCGGCATCGACCGCCTTGGCCTCGACGACCTGGACCGGCGGATCCTCTCGGTGATCACAGATGATTTCGGCGGCGGACCGGTGGGGGCCAGGACGATCGCCATCTCGATCGGCGAAGAAGTGCGGACAGTCGAGGAGGTCTACGAACCCTACCTGATCCAGATCGGGTTTCTCAAGCGGACCCCGCAGGGCCGGGAGACGACCGAGGCCGCACGGCGGCATATCAGGTCGGCCTGAATACCCCGGGCTGAAAGAGCCATCAATCAAAAAGAATTTTACAGAACTGAAATTTTCGGCCTTGTAGAGAGCCTCTGGACGGTTCTCTCTGGTGGGGGACTGGCCGCCGCCCTGGCTCCCGCCACACGATTGAGGTGAGGACGATAGAAGGCGTGATTATCAGGCGTGCCGCCCCTCAATCGCAGGATTTCCTCCGTGGTCTCGCACCGGGGGGCGAGTGTCCCCTTTCAAACCCCCGCTGACGAAGATGAGCGGAGTCGGCGATGATGAAATGTTCACACCGCTTGTCATGGAGCGAGAAGAAGGACCAGAGATCCTTCCATACCCCTGCGAATCTGTGATGAAAAATCTTCATCTCACATGCGTGAGCCCAAGACTCATCCCAGACTCCGCAGAACCAAAAAAAATTATTTCTTGCCATCGATCCGGATCACGTGCCAGCCAAACTGGGTCTGCACCGGACCGACGACCTCGCCTGCCTTCCCGGCAAAGGCGGCCTTCTCGAAAGGCGCGACCATCTGCCCCTTCCCGAACCATCCGAGTTTGCCCCCGTCCCGCCCTGACGGGCAGATGGAATGCTTGCGTGCCAGGGCCTCGAAGTCCTCGCCCGACTTGATCCGCTCAATCAGTTCCTGTGCCTCGGGCATGCTCCCGACCAGGATATGGGATGCGTTGCACTGTACCATACAGAGAGGTGAGACGCCAGGGGATATGAATGCGTACGTCAACGAAGGGCAGGTTCAGGACACATCCGCCCCTCCCCTGACAAGCGCATGGGTGTCCCGGCCGGTGTCACCGCTCCCGACTCCTGGATAGCGACCGGCACGATGCTTCTCTACAGCCTCTCTGACGGCCTCTGCAAGTTCATTGAAAAAGACCGGACCTTTCCCGCCTTTCTGGACCACGCACCACGCCCCGGCACCGAGGGCGGCGGCATGGACCTTTTTGCGCCGGTCACCGGTCATCAGGATACACGGGATGTCATACCCGTCCTCTCGCATCGTCCTGATGAACTGGACCCCGTTCATGCCTGGCATATCATAGTCCGAGATACAGACGTCGAAATATTCGGTCTCAAGGGCGTATAACGCCTCTTTCGCGGAGGTCTCCCGGGAAACGACGAAAATGCCGGTATTTTCAAGGAATATCCTGATCACCCCAAGCAACCAGGGATCGTCGTCCACCACAAGTACGCGGACCTCAGCAGGGGGGTATGGGGGCATGATGTGGTAATAATATATACAATTATTAAAATATTTCGCATTTAACTGCCTGCTTGAAAGAACATATCTCGTCGCCCAGGCGTTCCAGAGAAATTTCTCATCTTCCCTGGTGGGAGAGCCCTGTGAAAGAGAAATTCGATAAAATATACACTATATTCATATCTCATCTCTTCTCAAGAGGCCAATTCTATTTCCCTCGCGGTCAATCCCCCCAGACCACCTGAGACCCCTGGTATTGGTGTGAAAATCTTCGAAGTCAAGGAATTGTTTATTCCTGATGAAGATCAGAAAGTAGGTATGAACACAAAGGCCCTTGCGGGAGCCGTCCTCCTGGTCCTTGCCGCCTGCCTGATCGGTGCAGGATGCACCTCGGCAGACCAGAAAGAGACTCCCCAGACAACACCTGTGCCTGAGACGACGACGAACGAGACCCCGGCCCCGACGCCGACCGAGAACGAGACCATCGGAATGCCAAACCCTGCCGCGGTCTGGTGCGAGGAGAGGGGCTATGGGTATGAGATCAGAACGGACGCCGACGGAAACGAGCACGGTGTCTGCATCTTCGAGAACGGCACTGAGATGGACGCATGGGAGGTCTACCGCGCCGCCATGACCACGCCCGACTTTGTCTTCAACGAGACCGCGGACAACACCTCTGTCGAGGTGGCGGCCGGGAGCATCGTGCAGGTCGACCTGAGGGAGAACCCGACGACCGGATACGAGTGGAACGCCACCCTCTCTGACGGGCTGAACCTCATCAACGACACCTACACCACCGACCCTCACCCCGAGGGCATGGTCGGTGTCGGCGGCACCCGCACCTGGCTCCTTGAGGCCACCTGCGAAGGGGACCAGACCTTCTCTGCGATCTACACGCGCCCGTGGGAGAACACGACCGGGACCGAGGAGAACTTCACCCTCGCGCTCACCGTCGTCCCCACCGCCTGAAGCGCCTCAAGACCACCGTCCCCTTTTTTTCGCGTCTGATTGATATAGGAGGAGAGGCATGCCTCCCCCAGGAGAGAGATCATGAAGGTCACTGCGTTTGTCGGGAGCCCGCGGCCTGGCGGGAACACCGAGGTGCTGGTCAGGGAGGCCCTCCAGGGTGCGGAGGACGCCGGGGCCGAGACGACCCTGGTCTACCTCAATGATGCCGCCTTCCTTGACTGCCAGGGGTGCGGCTTCTGCAATGAGAGCGGGGAGTGCAAACTCGAGGACGACATGGCCGGGCTGTACCCGATGATCGAGGAGGCCGACGGGATCATCCTGGGCTCGCCGGTCTACTTCGGGATGGTGAGCGGGATCACCAAGAGTTTCATCGACCGGTGGTACGCCTTCATGGGCCCCGGGTTCTCCCCCAGGCTCAGCCCAGGCAAGAAGGCGGCGATCATCCTTGCGCAGGGCGACCCGAACCCCGACGTCTACGGCCCCATGGCCACCCATCTCGCGGTCACCCTGGAGTTCTTCGGGATCGAGGTGGCGGCGCCCCTCGTCGGGGCAGGACTCATCGACCTCGGCGACGCCGCAAAGGACAGGGGACTCATGCAGCGGGCCTATGAACTGGGGAGGAATCTTGTCTCAGGATGAACTCGAATCCTGGCTCTGTAGAATGGGCATGAACCTCTGGCTCACGCATATGGGGTGAACATTTCTCGTTGCTTGATCGCTCTTTTTCAAGAGAGGAGAATCGGCGGGGATCGTGTTCCATGGCCGCTCCCTTATCCTCGTCGTGGGGGTCCGGAGGCAGAGCCCCCGGCGCGAGATGGCAGGAAAGATTTGAGGATTTGGGGCGGCCGATCCATCAGAAGAATTTTCTATCCTCTGTGTATTGGCTTCAACGGGATATGGAGAGTTCACACTCTCATGCAAACCTGAAGAGAGGATCGTCAGATCATTTTCATGGTAACCCCCCACCTATTGTGTGGGAAGGCGTGATGATCCGACGTGCCGCCCTCATCGCAGGATCTTCACTGATGTCTCGCACCGGGAGGGGCGGCAATGAGGCGCCCCCCGTGGTGTCCTGCGCTCAAGGGGGAACACAGGTCCACACCCCCCCGAGACCCACGATCATGTGCAATCGCGTATGCGCGAACCAGGGGTTCATGCATGATTCTACAGAGCCCGATGACAATCCCTCTTCATGTTCATCAGCTCCGCCTTCCCGACCTCATCCTCTTCCTGGAGGGCAGGGCGGCACGCACCCCTGACAAGAGACTATGGGAGGGCGAGTGAGTCACAACGTCCCCAAGAGTTTGATGATGCCACTTCCCGGGGGTGATTCGTGGAGGACTGCTATCCTGTGATCAGAGGGGAATACATTTCTCAATCGATCTGCCTGCCTTCTTTGACCAATATTTGTAGTGATGAGGATTTTCAGAGGCTGAAAGCACCGAGGAAAGGGAGAAGACAAATCCTCGCACACGACCTCAGGCAGGGGACTCTTCCCTTTCACACCTGGTCAGGTAGGACTCCGCCTCAGAGAGGAACCGCTCGGTGCCGGTATAAAACTCGCGGCCAAGCAGGAAGATCCTGGCGGCGTCCCCGACCGCAGAGTGCGGGCGGATGGACGGGAGGTAGCGGTCAGGCACTGCATATGAGAAACGGTTCGACCGTATTCCCCCTTTCTCCGCTTCGAACCCGATGATGCAGGCCGAACGGTCAAGGGAGAGGAAGTCTTTCATCTGGAGGGCCGTCTTGATATCGCGCTGGAGGTCGGTGCAGCGGTATGGTGCAAGGTCGAACCCCGCCATCTCAAAGGCCCTGCATTCCATATTCTTCGCGAAGAACGAGAATCTCTCCACCTCCTTTTTCTGGCAGAGCCGTTCCATGAATTCCCTGAGGTCGTGGAAGGACGCCGCCACAGTCTCCCGCGCCGCCCGCCATTCTTTGCGGTCGAGGCGGTGACGCGGGTTGTATGCGCGGGCAGAGTGTGTCTTCCCCCGGTTCACCACATGGGTCGCCACCCCGGTCTTCCGGCCGAGGGCGTCGGTCGTGTTCAGCCAGACCTCGACCTCGATGTCGTATCTTGAACTCCACCCGGCAAACTCCGCCCGGTCGGTCATGGGATCATAGATGACCGCCCCGACCTCGATGGGCATGACCAGACCGCGGTGCGTCCCGTAGATATGCCCGAACTCCATATCGACGCAGGCGACCCGACCAATCTTCTGGTTCATCTAATCGACGGGTTCGAAGGCACTCTTGGGGGCGTTGCACCTGGGACAGACCCAGTTCTCAGGCAGGTCCTCGAAGGAGGTGTTCGGGGCGATGCCCTGGGTATAGTCCCCGCTTTTGGGGTTATAGAGATAGCCGCACTTCGTGCACTTATACATCCGCATACTTCCCCCAATGGCGATACCATCATATATGCCTTATGCGGGTCGGTCCAGGCGCCGGTACCACAGATGCATCGACTCGCACCGCCCGCAGATCTGGGTGTTGTTGACGAGGGTACCGCCATACCGATACCCGGCCCCTGCAAAGAGGCGAGTGACCGGGGGCCACGCCGCCCGTGCGAGAGTATAGGCGACGATCATCCCGGCCTGTCGCATCTCGGCCTCCATCAGGTGCAGAAGGTGCACCGAGAGCCCTGCCCCGCGGCAGGACGGACTGACCGCAAAGTCGGTCATCTCCACGTTTTTTCCTGCCAGGTCCATCTCGGCCGAGGAGGCCCCGACCACCTGCCCCTCGTGCTCGACAACGAAGAACCTGACCGAATCTCTCATCGCCGACCTGAGGTATGCGGGGTCGTCGATCGGGAAGGGGTAGGTCGCAAAGGTCTCTTCATAGAGGGCGGCCAGGGCAGACGCGTCCTCTTCACCCGCCTCCCTCATCTGAAAACTCTCCGGGAGGGGGCGGTCGGGATGGCCGGGCCCGGTGCCGGAGAGCACCGGGGCCGCCACATCGCTCCTGGCCCGTTCCGGGTCGAGAAAATACCCGAGAAAATATCCATCTTCCACACCACCAAAGAGCCCTGGCACCCGCCCCTCCACCTGGTACCCGGCCCTGAGAAACGCCTCCAGGGCGCCCCCCCGGACACGGCAGAAGACCCTGGTGTAGCCGTGTTCTCGTGCAAGGTCCAGGAGTCGGCCAGGCATCATCGCACGGTCGGTAGGGTCGAGACTGAGCAGGTAGACCCGGTTGTTGGCCTGACCATGCTGGACCCGCGATCCGCCGATGGTCACCACCGCATCAGGCATCAATGCGCCGCTCCATCCGCTCGGTGTGCTCAGGGACCAGCGTCGAGGTCTCGTCGAGGTCGGAGAGGATCTTGGCGATCCCGACCGGCCCCGGTTCTTCGGCACTCTCTTCCTTAAGCTGGAGGGTACACTCCACGCAGTTCCCGTCGCAGTAGACCGGGCGGTAGTCCTTTGGTTCCTGGTAGGTGGTGATCACCCCCTCGTAGTTGCGCAGCACCACCTTGTTGTCGGCCCAGGAGAGGACGTACGTCGGCATCAGCGGGATCTTGCCCCCGCCCCCTGGTGCGTCGACCACATAGGTGGGAACCGCAAACCCGCTCGTGTGCCCGACCAGGTTCTCGATGATCTCGATCCCCTTCGCGACCGAGGTCCTGAAATGCGAGAGTCCCTCAGAGAGGTCGCACTGGTAGAGATAATACGGGCGGACCCGGTTCCGGACCAATTTGTGCGCAAGGGTCCGCTGGAGCCTGGGGCAGTCGTTGACATTGGCGAGAAGGACAGTCTGGTTGCCGAGGGGGATGCCAGCGTCGGCAAGTCTGCCGAGCGCCGCCTCTGAAGAAGGGGTGAACTCCTTGGGGTGGTTGAAGTGGGTGTTGATCCAGAGGGGGTGGTGGCGGGCAAGCATCTGGGCGAGGGCGGGGGTGACCCGGTACGGGAGGACGACCGGCACGCGGGTGCCGATCCGCACCACCTCCACGTGTTCGATGGCGTCGAGTTCGGTGAGGACCCAGTCGAGGGTCTCGTCAGGGAGCATGAGGGGGTCGCCGCCAGAGAGGAGGACGTCGCGCACCTCGGAGTGCTCCCTGATATAGGCAAGCCCGGCCTCGATCTCCTTCCTGGCCGGGACCGAGTCGATGTCGCCGACCTTCCGTTTTCTCGTGCAGTGTCGGCAGTACATCGCACAGATATTCGAGACCAGGAAGAGCACCCGGTCGGGATAGCGGTGGGTGATGCAGGGCGCCGTCATGTCGACGTCCTCGGCCAGGGGGTCTGCGAGGTCGTAGTCTTCCACCTCGAGTTCCCTGACCGAGGGAAAACACTGCATGAAAACGGGATCGTTTCTGAAGTCCTCGGGGTCGATGAGAGAGAGATAATAGGGGGTGACGCAGAGTGGGAACCGCTCGACGGTCCGCTCCAGTTCAGATCGTTCCTCGGGCGGGAAGGTGATCCCGAGAGCTCGTTCAAAGGTCTTGATCTCCCGGACCGAGTGACTGACCTGCCAGCGCCAGTCTTTCCACCTGGCAACGGCCGTATCGGCATCGATCCGCATGGCGATCTCATGTGCTGTCGTCGTGTCGGCGGTCATGTATGCGCTCCGTCCCCGAGCTATATTCCATATAATAGATATAATGTCGGGCATATTTTTTTATAGAATGGTTTTTTGAAAACTACCTCTCCCGTGAATCCCTCCACGGTGACCGGCCCCCCGGCCTCACGCGGAGGGATTTATCGGGATCCGCCGCACACCTGTAGGGCGCAGATGTATTACCACCTCATCCTCACCGACGCCTGCAACCTCTGCTGCTCATACTGCCGGGCCAAGGACTTCGAGGAGTGCGACCCCTTCGGGGAGGGGGTGACCTTCGACGAGGACGTCCCGCCTGAACTCTCCTTCGACCTCGGCGACCTCTACCAGTTCCTCGCAGAAGACCCCGACGCAGTCCTCACCTTCTATGGCGGCGAACCGCTGATGCGCCTCGACCTGGTCAGAGAGGTGATGGACCACGCCCCGGTCGAGGGGTTCATGCTCCAGACCAATGCCATGCGCCTCGACCGGCTGGAACCAGAGTATAGAAACCAGTTCTCGACAGTCCTCGTCTCCATCGACGGACCCGAAGCCCTCACCGACGCCCACCGCGGGGACGGGGTCTACCGGCGGGTGATGGAGAACGTCCATGCCCTCCTCGACGGGGGGTATTCCGGCGAACTCATCGCCAGGATGACGATCACGGAGGAGACCGATATCGAGGAGGCGGTCCTCGCCCTCTCAGAGAACCCCGACCATTCGTTCTCGTCCATCCACTGGCAGATCGATGCCAACTTCTGGGGCGACTACTCGACGCGTGACTTCGGGCGCTGGGCGGCGGAGTCGTACAATCCGGGCATCCGCCGTCTGGCCACCCGCTGGGTGGAGAGGATGAGGGAAGAGGGGACAGTCCCGAAATGGTACCCCTTCCTTGGCGTGACCGAGGACCTCCTCCTGGGCCAGGAGAGCCGCCTGCGATGCGGATGCGGGTATGCGAACTACACTGTCATGACCGACGGGACGATCATCCCGTGTCCCTGCATGGTCGGGATGAAGGAATGGTACCTCGGGCATGTGGCGGAGACCAGACCGCAGGACCTGCCCGCGGTTCCGGTCGGCGGGGCCTGTACCACCTGCGACCTTGCCGGGTTCTGCGGGGGGCGGTGCCTGTACTCCAACGTCCTCAACCCCTGGCCTGCGGAGGGACGGCGCCTGGTCTGCGGGACGGTCCGAAACCTCCGTGACGCCGTCGTCGCGGTCCTTCCCGAGATCAGGGAATTGATCCAGGACGAGGTCGTGACCCTCGACGACTTCTCGTTCGAGCGCTACAATGGGTGCGAGATCATCCCGTGACCGATTCGGAAGGGTGAAGGGGAGGTGGTGAAGTGCTCTGTTCCTGTCACTACTCTGGCCATGAGAAGAGGAATCGGAATCGAGAGTTTCAACTGAGTCCATGGTCTGGAAGATCCCGACGGATTTTTTCGAAGGGATGGAAACCCCTAGCGGAAGAAGTTTTCCGGCCCTCCCTGATCGAAGCCTTCAGGTACTCAGGAAGAGAGATATTCTTTGATGCGACCGACCCCCCTCGACGACTACCTTGAGGCGTTCACCGCTGCCGACGGGACGCCGACCGTCCGCGACGAGGTGACCTGCGGCGGGATGACTGTCCCGCGGTACGCCAACGAGTTCTGGACGGCGCGCCAGAGGCAGGCGTCGTCGATCCATGAGGTCTCGTACAGGGCGTGCTTCAAGCCCCAGCTCCCGCGGTTTTTCATCGCCCGATTTACCGGGCCAGGAGACCTTGTCTACGATCCATTCAGCGGGCGGGGGACGACGGCGGTGGAGGCCGCACTTCTCGGCCGGCGTGTCGCCGCCAATGACGCAAACCCACTCTCCGAGATCCTGGCGCGGCCTCGTCTCTCCCCGCCAGACCTCGACGAGGTGGAGGCGCGCCTCGAAGAGGTCCCGCGGGGGGTGGGGTTGTGCGCCGGGACCGACCTCTCGATGTTCTATCATCCAGGGACCGAGGGGGAACTGGTCGCCCTCAGTGCGTACCTCACCGGCAGGGGCGAGGCGGAGGACGCCGTCGACCGCTGGATCAGGATGGTGGCGACCACCAGGCTCACCGGGCACTCACGCGGGTTCTTCTCGGTCTACACTCTCCCGCCCAACCAGGCGGTCTCGCCTGAGAGCCAGCGGCGGATCAACAGAAAACGCGGTCAGGTGCCTGAGTACCGCGACACCCACGCCCTCATCCTCAGGAAGTCCAGGCGGCTCCTCGGGCGGTTGAACGAGGACGACCTTGCGGCCCTCCGCCGCGCCGGGGAGGACGCCCTCTTCCTCACCGGCGACGCCGCCTCGACGCCCGCCATCCCTTCAGGTTCAGTCGCCCTCACCGTCACCTCGCCCCCGTTCCTCGACATCGTCCAGTACGCCAGGGACAACTGGCTCAGGTGCTGGTTCAACGGCCTGGACGCAGAGGCGATCGACGAGGGGATCACCACGGCGAGGAGCGTCGAGGGGTGGGAGGAGACGATGGGCCTGGTCTTTGCCGAACTTTTCAGAGTGACCAGGCCCGGAGGATGGGTCGCCTTCGAGGTCGGCGAGGTGCGCAACGGCCGCGTCGCCCTTGACGAGCACGTCGTCCCGCTCGGGGCAAGGGCCGGGTTCCTGCCCGAGGGGGTGATGGTCAACACCCAGGCCTTCACCAAGACCTCGAATATCTGGGGGATCAGGAACAACCGGGGCGGGACGAACACGAACCGGATCGTCCTCTTCAGAAAACCTGAGCGCTGTTGAAGATTTTTTTCGGGGTGGGAGTACCCGGGGGGGCGGTTGAGTGGTGGCCCCACCAGGTGTCCGGTTCAAAGAGTAGAGCATGGATCCGTGCATACTCCACAAGCCCAAAGTAATTTTCATCCAGTATGCCTGAGACGTGCTCTCGACTCATGCCGAATTTGACACAACCTAAAAATCTGCTCTGATCTGGAGAATGGTGGCGGCCGTGAATCCTTCCGCGATGACCTCGAAGCCCGCACCGAAATAAACAGGGAAGACTCCGAAAAAATTCGCAGATATCGATCCAGATATATATCGCCACCCCCATGATCCCCCATGGACCGCTGGATCCTCCTGCCCCTCCTCGGGGCCTTTCTGATCATCCTCGCCTCCGGGTTTGTGCTCGTCCTCCCCGACGACGGGAAAGAGATCGACGAGAGCGGGTTGCAGACCTTCGCCTCTGACGACGAGGTGATCAAGTTCCTCAAAGCCCATGCCTCGCGCGACACGACCCACACCACAGGCCCCGGACCTGAAATCTCGACCGACGCCCCGCTCGCCCCCGCCACCGCACCCCTGATCGAATCAGACGGGGCGGTCGACTACTCCTCGACAAACGTCCAGGTCGCCGGGGTGGACGAGGCCGACATCGTCAAAAATGATGGACAATATCTTTACCTCCTCAGGGACGGCGAGGTGGTGATCGTCCGTGCCGTCCCGGCAGATGAGGCGGCCGTCGTCGGACGGGCCGCCGTGGACGGGAGGCCGCAGGCACTCTTCCTGGAAGGCGACCGTCTCGTCGTCTTCACCGAGGAGGTCCAGGACGACCTTGTCACCCCGGAGGGGAGCGTCGCCCCGGTCCCGGTGCACAGGACCGTGACCTCGGCCCAGATCTGGTCGGTGCAGGACCGGGCGGCCCCTCGCCTCATCGAGAACATCACCATCACCGGCAATTATGAGGAGGCGCGGCTCATCGACGGCGAGGTCTGGCTCATGACCGTGGAATACCCGGAGCCCCCGGACTATCCCCTGCCCGAAGCCGGCGGCGTCCGCCCGCCCATCTACACCCCGCCGGTGCCCCAGCAGTATTACGCCTTCCACACCCTCGCCTCCTTCCCGGTTGCGGGCGGGGACGAGGCCTCGGCAGTCTCCTTCCTCCTCGGCGAAGGAGGGACGATGTACGTCTCAGAAAAAAATCTCTATCTCGCCTACCCTGACCACCCGATAGGCGAGTCGGTCATCCACCGCTTCGCCCTCACACAAAGGGGCGCCGCCTATGTGGCAACCGGCATGGTCAACGGCACGGTGAAGGACCAGTTCTCCATGGACGAGGCCGGCGACACCCTGAGGGTGGCGACGACGGCCTTCCAGAACAACAGCACGAGCGGGGTCTACCTCCTCGACGACCAGATGGAAGTGCAGGGCGCCCTCGAGGGGATCGCCCCGGGCGAGCGGATCTATGCGTCCCGTTTCATGGGTGACCGCCTCTACCTCGTCACCTTCAAACAGATCGACCCCCTCTTTGTCATCGATCTCTCAGGACCAACGCCCGTCGTCCTCGGTGCCCTGAAGATCCCTGGCTACTCCGAGTACCTCCACCCCTGCGGCGACCACTGCCTCATCGGCGTCGGCCGGGAGACCTCGGTGAACGAGTGGGGCGGCACCGTCACCGGCGGCCTGAAGGTCGCCCTCTTCGAGGTCGGCAATGTCTCGGCCCCGGCCGTCATCGACACGGCGATCATCGGCACCAGGACGACACAGTCCCCGGCCCTTGACGACCATAAGGCCTTCTTCTTCGACGAGAAGCGCGGCGTCCTCGTCCTCCCGGTGTACGACCACGGACAGAATTATTATCCCGTCTCTTCCTCTCCCTGGAACGGGGCATATGTCTTTACGCTCTCTGAGGAGGAGGGTATCGACCATACCGGCACCATCACTCATGAATCCTCCTGGGACGGGAGGGTGAAGAGGACGGTGCGCTTCGACGAGACTCTGGCCACCGTCTCCGACCTCTCCATCGTCCTGACCTCTCTTCCCGACTGCACCCGCACCGGGGCGGTTGTCATCGGCGAGTCGCCGGCGGCACCCCCGGTGCAGACCGGCGGGATGCCCCTACCCCCCGAGATCAGTGCCTGACGCCCCCATGCTCAGGTCACCGAGACGCGTGCAAAACGCCAGCGGGCAAGGAGAAAGGTGAGGGCGGCAAAGACGAGGAGGACACACAATGAGAAGACGACATCCACGGCCGTCGTCACATAGCGGACACCGAGGGCGCTGAAGTCAGGCCCGATGGCAAAGTACCTGAGCCCGGTGATGAGATGGGTCAGGGGGTTTGCCGCTGCCAGGGCCCTGAGGGCGTCGGGCAGGGTGGCCGTCGGGTACAGGGCGTTCGAGGCAAAGAAGATCGGGAGGGTGAGGAGGGTGATCACCGCCTGCAGTCCTTCGGGGGTCTCCATCGTGACCGCGATCGCCGAGGAGAGGAAGAGGAACCCGAGGGCGAAGACGCCGACGAAGACGAGCATCCCCGCGACGGCCGCCACCGTCTCCACCGCCCCGAAACCCGCGAAAAACTCGACGCCGAGGAGGAGCCCGAACCCGGTGATGACGATCGCCTGGAGGTAGGACTTGGTGACACCCGAGAGGGCGATGCCGACGATGATGCTGCCGCGGGGGAGAGGACTTGCAACGATCTCCCTCAAGAGCCCCCAGTTCTTGTCGAAGAGGAAGATGATCCCGCCGTACAGGCTCGTGAACAGAGTGGTCAGGGCGATCACCCCGGCGCACATGAAGGTGAGGTAGCCGACCGTCACCATGCCGGGTACGACGGCGGCGGCCGGGGCGAACCGGTCGAAGGAACTTGCCATCCCGATCCCGAAGAAGGCGAGCCAGAGGGCGGGCTGGAGGAGCGAGGCGACCAGGACCGACTTGAAGCGGACGAACCGCAGAAGGTCGCGCCAGGTGATGGTGAGAAAGCGGAGATCCATCGCTACGTCTCCCCGACGAGCGCCCGCCCGGTGAAGTGGACGAAGACGTCGTCCATCGAGGGCTTCTTCATGTTCACCGCCGTGACCCTGATCCCGGCCCTGGCCATCGCCGCCATGACGTCGGGGAGGAGGCGGGTGCCGTCCTCTGCCGTCATGAGGAGCACGCCTTTCGGCTTCTCCCGCACCTCCTTCACCGCGGGCATCGCCGCGAGCACCGCCGCCGCTTCCGTCTTCTCCGCGGTCTCCAGGTAGATGAGGTCCTGGCCGAGGGCGTTTTTCAACTCGACGGGCCGGCCCTGCAGGACGATCCGCCCGCCGTCGACGAGGCTGATCCGGTCGGAGAGGTGGTCGGCCTCGTCCATGTAATGGGTGGTCAGGAAGATCGTCGTCCCGGCCCGGTTCACTTCACGGATCGCCTCCCAGATCCGCCGGCGCGTCCTGGGGTCAAGGCCGATGGTCGGTTCGTCCAGGAAGAGCACCTTCGGGCGGGTCAGGAGGCCGCGGGCGATCTCGAGCCGGCGTTTCATCCCGCCGGAGAGATGGCGGGTGAGCACATCTCTCTTCTCGGTCAGGTCGACGAGGGCGAGGAGGTCGTCGATACGTCTCCTCCTCTCCTCTTTCTCCATGCCGTACAGGCGGCCGTGGAACTCCAGGGTCTCGCCGACGGTCATGTCGCGGTCGAGGGTGACCTCCTGGAAGACGATCCCGATCGCCTCCCGCACCCGGTCGGGGTCGGCCGCCACGTCGAACCCCGCCACCATGGCCCGCCCGGTCTGGAGGGGGAGGAGGGTGGTGAGCACGTTGATCACCGTGCTCTTCCCGGCGCCGTTCGGCCCGAGAAAAGAGAAGATCTCCCCTTCCTCGACGGTGAAACCGATCCCCTGCACCGCCTTCACCGTCCCGAAGGTGTGTTCGAGTCCCTCCACCTCGATGACCCCCGCCATCGTCCCTCATTCCCGGCCTCATCCCTCTTGAAGGTAGCGGGGCGGCAGGTCTGGCCTGAGGTCTGCGACCTCAAGAGAGACCGGCACCCCTGGCGAGGGCGGCGGGGCCAGGAGCACGACCCCGTCCTCGCCGGCCGCCTCGACGACCCCCACGGTGAGGACCCATCCCGCGGCATCACAGAGGGCGGCGACGGTCCCGGCCGGGTCTTCTGAGATCGCACCCCTGACCGGGAGGTCGGCCTGGAGGGAGAGCCTGACCGCCCCTTCCATATATGCCGCAAACCGTGCTCTCCGGTAGCGCCGCCGCTCGCCCCGTGAACGTTCACGTGCATGGGGGGAGGGCCTGACCCGGTGAAACCGTGGCCCCCGCCGGCCCCTGAAGGGGCCGAGGATAGGTTCGAGTTCACGGCCGCGCGGGAGGGCGACGATATGGTCGGGCCTGAGGGCCGCCACCGAACGGCGCTGGAAGGCGACCCCGCCCCTCCCCGCCACATACCCGCAGGAGTCGACGACCACCGTCTCTGCACCTGCCGCATATGCCGCCGCACACAGGACCCTGAGGGCCTCGAAGGTCTCTTCCAGGGCCCGTGTCGGCGTGAGCACCCCGGTGAAACGGAGGCGGACCTCGCCGCCTGGCAGGGCGATCCCGAGCGTCCCGGGCGGCCCGAGGACCGCCTGTCCGGCGTCGGCGTCCAGGTAGGCCGTCTGCTCGCCGAGACGCTCAATGAGATACGTGGCCAGGGTGCTCTTCCCGGTGTCGGTGGCCCCGAGCAGATAGACTGTGCCGGCCGCCCCCTTCCTGGTGAGGGCCTCTGCCAGTGTCTCCCATGCCGGTACCTCGGTCGCCATCCCCACCAGGTTCAGCGCGCACGCACCTTCAAATATTCGCTCCCCAAGAGGGAGGAGCGACCGAGGAGGAGAGAAAAGATGACACTGATGGACTGCTGTCAGGTGCCGGTGGTGACGGTCCCGCCCGAGACCCCGGTCTATGATGTCGCCAGGATCATGGCCGAACAGAATGTGGGGAGCGTCGTCGTCGTGGAAGAGAAAAAGCCGGTCGGGATCCTCACCGACCGCGACATCACCGTCCGGGTCACCGCCGAGGCCCTGGACCCGGCGCAGGTCCCGGTCAGGGCCGTGATGAGCGGGAACCTCATGGTCCTCCCGGCCTCCGCAGGGCTCTACGAGGCGTTGGGGAAGGCCAGGGACCGGAATATCAGGCGCGTCCCGGTGGTGGACGGCCAGGGTGCGCTCACCGGGATCATCACGGTCGACGACATCATCGCCCTGCTCGCCGAGGAGATGGGCCGGATCGCAACGGTGATCAAGGCGGGACGGCCAAAGATCTGATCCTTTTTTTTCCCGGAAGACCGGAACTATCGTCTCTGTAGAAATCATCTTGGTGGTCCTCTTCGACGGGGGGCTGGCCGCCCCCCGAACCCCCCGCGCGAAGATAGGCGGAGGACGGCATCCTGTCTTTCAGAATCTTTTATTCAGCCTTTCCGGCCTTATCGCCATCCCAGGGGTCCGGGGGCAGAGCCCCCGGCGTGAGCACGGGGGAAGGCGGCCGAATCATACTCGAACCAGGAAAAGGTGAGATTTTCTACAATGCCGAACTATCGCCTCTTCACCAAGGTATTTTTTCCATGTCGCCCTATGATAACCACAAATGAAAACCTGGAGGATCATGTGACATCAGCTGATATCATCCAGACCATGCTCGCCCCCGGACTTATGATCTCGGCCTGCGGTCTTCTTCTTCTCGGCATGAGCAACAAATATTCCGTGGTGCTCAGTCGTATTCGCGTCCTTGACAATGAGAAACGAGATCACCTCCACGACGACCTGGCCCGCCAGACCCACGACGACCCGCGCCTCTCGTGCGTGCTCGAACAACTCTCTGAACTCCAGACGCGCGCGCAGTTCGAGAGGGACGCCATCGTCTGCTACTCGGCGGCGGTGGCGTTTTTTGTCCTCACCTCGATCTTCATCGGTTTCTCGGTGCTCGGGGGGATCGAGATCCTCGGCGCCCTCACCATCGCCTCGTTCCTGGTCGGGATGCTCCTCGTCCTCGCCGGCGTTCTCTTCGCCGGGTGGGAGGCGGTCAAGGGCTACCGGATCATCTGTCTTGACATGCAGAATGAGTGAGAGTTTTCGTCGCTTCATCGCCGCCCCCACCTCTCTTCGTCGTGGAGGGTCAGGGGGGGCACGCCTGATCGACGTGCCTTCCCACATGTTTGTGCCGGGGGCGCTGCCCCCGGACCCCCGGGATGAAGAGAGGGCGGGAAGGCAGAGAACCTGATGTTCAGAAGGTGTCTCTTTCCTCTGTGTATCAGTTTTGAGGATTATCAGTGCGTTCGAATTCTCATCCATAAATCCAGAATAGAACGACTGGATCATTTTCATGTAAATCCTCGCCTATTCTTGGTGTGAGCATGACTCATCCGCCTTCCACCATATTCGGCCGTGGGCGCTGCCCTCTGACCCCCTGGATGAAGATGGGATCGGGAAAGCAGAATGGACGAGTATGACGAGGGGGGTGCCATCCCCACCTCAATCCTGACGCAGAGGGAGCCCGGGGGGCGGCACGCCCCCCGCCAGAGAGTATCATCGAGAGAACTTCTGCATAGCCCGACTCCCGGCATTGTAGAACCCTTCATCATTTCTCCTCGTGCGAATGTGACCGGTCCGCCTTTCCACATCGACCACCCCTCTCCAGGTCACCTTTCTTCCTGAACCATCATTCATATCTGGAGGCAACTCCCACCATTGTACCAGGATGACCGCTACAGAAAGAGGGGGATTGGCCATCTATACCGACGGGGCATCAAGGGGCAACCCTGGCCCCGCCGCCTTTGCCTATCTCTTCGTCAGGGACGGTGAGGTCGTCCACGAGGCCTCAGGGCGCGCCGGTGTCACCACCAACAACACCGCCGAATACATGGCCGTGATCCACGCCCTCGAAGAAGCCAGAGCATGGACCGACGGCCCGGTCGCCCTCTACTCAGACAGCCAGCTGGTGGTCCGCCAGCTGCGCGGGGAATACCGGGTGAACAAAGCACACCTCCGCACCCTCAAAGAAGAGGTCCTCGGCCTTGCCAGGGAGTTCAGCGCCGTCACCTTCTCCTCGGTACGGCGTTCGGACCACTATGTGAGCAAAGCCGACGCCCTCTGCAACCTCGAACTCGATAGAAGGGACAGGGAATGAACAGGACAGAGCAGCACGTCCCGGTGGTCTCGGCCTCAGAGATCGCCGAATACTCGTACTGTGCGCTCTCGTGGCAGTTCCAGCGGAACAAAACCGCCCCGGCCCCGCCGGTCACCCCGTCGGTCGAACGGGGCCGCCGGGTACATGCCGAGGTCGGCAGAACCCTCTCCCAGGTCGAACAAGAACGACGGATCTTCTGGCTCCTCACCGTCGTGGGGTATGCCCTCCTCGCCCTCGCCCTCATCGTCCTGCTGAGGGAGGGCGCCGTGAGCACAACGACAGTGGGAAACTACACCGGCATTCTGCTCCTCCTTCTCGGTGCCACCGCCTTCTTCACCTTCGCCCTCTGGAAATATTATCATACCAGGATGGTGCGCAAAGAGTTCGGGATCCCTGAAGGCGAACTCCTCTACTCAGACCTCGACGCCCCGTCCAGGGTGCTCTACTCAGAGGCGCACCAGATCTCGGGCAAGCCCGACTATGTGCTGAGAGACGAGATGACCGGGGCCTATATCCCGGTCGAGGTGAAGAGTGGACGGGCAAGAAAACCCTACTGGAACCATATCCTCCAACTCGCCGCCTACTGCATCCTTGTCGAGGAGCGCTACGGCACCTCGGTCCCGTACGGGACCCTGGTCTATGGGAACGGGGAACAGCACAGGATCGAGTTCACCCCCGACCTCAGGGCGCAGGTCCTTGCCACCGTGGACGAGATGCGGGCCTGCCTGGAGGACGGCGGGAGCGCGAGGCGGAACCACAACGCTGCAGTGCGGTGCCGGTCCTGCGCCTACCGGGAGGAGTGCGGGTCGGCCCTGGGAGATGAGTATCAATGATGGAACTGGTAGCGATCGGGACGATCAGGTCCCCCTACACCTCGCCAGAGGATGCCCCGCGTCAGGGGCGGCTGAACGATGTTGAATCCGAGATCGAAGTCTACCCCGCATATGCGGACGGGCTGGAAGGCCTCGGAGGGTGCGACCGCCTCGTCGTCCTCTACTGGCTGGACCGTGCCGACCGGGGCCTGCTCACGGCGACCCCGCCCGGCCAGACCCGTTCGCGCGGCGTCTTCTCGACCAGGTCCCCGCACCGTCCAAACCCCATCGCCCTCTCGGTCGTCGACCTCCTTGCAATCAATGGGCGGACCCTGCGGGTGCAGGGGCTTGAAGCCCTTGACGGCAGCCCGCTCCTCGACCTCAAGCCCCACCTGCCGCTGATCGAGATCCCGGGCACCTCTGACAGGTGAGGCAGACACGGCAGTTCATCCCTCTTCTCACCACCGCCGAGCCCTTGCGATCGCCTTCTGTGCGGTCTTCGTGTCCATGGCAGGGCTCGGCGTCATCAGTCCGCTCATGCCCTACTACGCCAGTGCGCTCGACGCTTCCGGTCTGCTCCTCGGGCTCATCTTTGCGGCCTTCCCGCTTGCCCGCGGGATCTTCTCCCCCTATGCCGGGGCCCTCTCTGACCGGGAGGGACGGCGGTGGTTCGTCGTCGCCGGACTCCTCGGGTTCGCGCTTGCCTCGGCGCTCTACCCCTTTGCGGCGACCGTCCCCACACTCTTCCTGGTGAGATTCCTCCACGGCGCCGCGGCCGCGGTGGTGATCACCGTGGCCATGGCAAGCATGGCCGAAGCGGCGGCGCCGGGCCGCGAAGGGATGGCGATGGGGATCTATCACACCGCGATCTACCTGGGCATGGCCACCGGACCGTTCATCGGTGGAGTGATCAGCGAGCATGCCGGGATGGAGGGGGCGTTTGCTGCGATGGCCCTGGTCGCCGGTGCGACCGGACTCCTTGCCATCGGTCTCCCCGGGGGGACGCCACGGACCGCCCCCGCCTCGTCGGGACACTCGTTCCGCGCGATCGCCACCGATCCAGGCATGAAGGGCATCCTGGTCTTCAGGGCGGTCCATGCCCTCGGGCGCGGCGGGATCCTCGCCTTTGTCCCGATCTTCGCCTCGACGCTCGCGATAGGGGCCACGGGTGTCGGCATCCTCCTCTTCGTCCATATCCTGGCCATCGCCGTCCTCCAGATCCCGTCAGGCGAACGGGCAGACCATGGCAACAGGAGAGGCCTGGTCTTCGCCGGGTCGGTCGTCTCCTCGGTGGCCCTCCTCCTCATCCCGTTCACCGGCGACTTCGTCACCCTCCTCCTTGCCTGCTCGCTGACAAGCCTCGGCACCGCCCTCTCCATGCCCGCGGCCGCCGCCATGGCAGTGCAGCGGGGGAAGGTCTGGGGGGTGGGGGCGTCGCTCGGGGTCTTCAACACCGCTTTTTCCATCGGGATGATCATAAGTCCCCTCCTCTCGGGAGCCGTCATGGACGTCGCCGGGGTCTTCGGGGTCTTCTGGACGGCCGGAACTCTCGGCCTCCTCGGAAGCCTCTACTTCTGGGTCATGTCGCGGGCAGCGGTGCCGCCCAGGTGATCCCGAGGGCCTCCAATTTTTCAGGCCCTGGGACCCCGTGCCGGTCCCAGCCGCGAGCCCGGTAATACTCCGAGAGCAGGGGCTCGCGTCGCCAGACCCTCCCTCTGGGTGCACCGTCGGTGAGCGGTTCGGCGAGCAGACGGGGCGGCAGGGTGTCGTCTGCACGCCTGAACCCGGCCCCCAGATTAAAGAGCCGCTGCAGGTTCCAGATCCGCTCGCCGGCCACCATCAGGTCGGCGGCGGTCACCTCCATCCCGGTCACCCCCCTGACCAGCGCCGCATAGTCGGCGGCGTCGAGAGCAAAGGAGGTGAAGAGACAGATCCCGATCGAGTCGATGGCGGCGGTGAGGTCCTGGAAGGCCTTCGTCCACCCGGCCTTCCCCTCATTGGTGAAGGGATCGAGGGCCTCGGGGAGACCGAGCACCTCAGGCGAGATGAGGTAGGCATAGACATGGTCACCGCCCCGCACCGAGGTGGCATAGGCCAGGCCGTGCCCCTGGAGCCCGCGGGGGTCGTAGGCCGGGAGGTCCTGCCCTTTCACACTCATCGAGAGTTCAGGGTGGCCGTGCCGCCGCGTAAAGGCGGCGCTCCCCTCGGCGAGTGCGTCGCCGATCCCCTGCCGCTCGCCAATCGCCTCGACCAGGCCGAGGACCTTCTCGCACTCCCCAAACCTGATCCCGGTGTCGAGGTATCCTCGCTCGTTCATCTCCATCGCCGCGGCGATCGTCCCCCCGACCGAGATGGTGTCGAGCCCCAGTTCGTTGCAGAGGTTGTTCGCCCTGATCACCAGCCCGAGGTCGTGGCACCCGATGTTCGGCCCGAAGGCCCAGACCGTCTCGTACTCAGGGCCGTCCCCCTCGACCCCGTCGATCTCGGTGAGCCTCCCGCAGCAGACCATGCATGAGTAGCAGCATTTCTTGCTCTTGAGGTACTGCTCCGCGAGTTCCTCGCCTGAGACCGCCCCGGCCTCAGGGTCGTAGCCGCGCTGGAAGTTCCTGGTCGGCAGGATGTGGTGCTCGTTGATGATGTTGACCAGGACCGCCGTCCCATAGGTCGGGAGACCGGTGCCGGTCACCGGGTTCTCCCTCAGTTTTGTCCTGACCGCCGCCTTCAGCCTCTTCAGCCCTTCGGGGTCGGCGACCTCGGTCTTCTGCTCGCCCCGTGCGGCGACGGCCTTGAGGTTCTTGCTCCCCATCACCGCCCCGACCCCGCCCCGGCCCGACGACCTGAAGGTCTCGTTCATCACCGAGGAGATCGGGCTCAGGCGTTCTCCGGCCGGACCGATACAGAGCACCTCGGTCGAGGGCCCGAGGGTCTCGGCCTCGATCGCCCGCACCGTCTCGCTCACCCGTTTCCCCCAGCACCCTGAGGCGTCCCTGATCTCAGCCTCCCCGTCATTGACCCAGAGATAGACCGGGCGCTCGGCCCGGCCAGTGACGATGATCCCGTCGAACCCGGCCCTCTTCAACTCCTTCCCAAAGAACCCCCCCGAGTTCGCGCTCGTGAGCGTTCTGGTCAGGGGCGACCTGGTGACGAGGTCGAAGCGTGACCCCAGGGGGACCCCGCTGCCGGTCAGCGGTCCGGTGGCGATGACCAACGGGTTTTCAGGGCTGAGCGGGTCGGTCGAGGCGTCGATCATCTCGGCGAGGAGCCTCACCCCCAGGCCCCGGCCACCCAGATAGTCGCGCTTCCATTCGTCTGGATAGGGGTGTGGTCTGCACCTCCCCGCGGTGAGGTCAACCTCGAGGAGACGGTCGGCATATCCTTTCATGTTCCCTCCTCTCTCCCCCTTGGGCGTCGTCGGCATGATAAAGGTAACCTGGCGACCATGTACGCGGGCAGGGCCGGGGATGCGCGGCGATCTGGTCTCTATCCTGACCCTGTTGCCTGGATCTAAACTATTTAAGGGCCGCGCAAACAGATACTTATAGAAGTGTTGAGAGCACACGAAATGAGGAGATAGTCATGGCAGAGAATCAGTCTCAACAGGGATCAGAGTGTGACGGCAACTGCAACTCATGCCCGAGCGCTCAAAAGGACGAGAACGGGCAGGCCACCTGCGGTCTCCCACCAAAGGTACAGATGAACGTGAAGCATGTGATCCTTGTCCTCTCAGGCAAGGGAGGGGTAGGCAAGACCACGGTCTCGGTCAACCTCGCCTTCGCCCTCGCAAACCGCGGCAAGGACGTCGGTCTCCTTGACCTGGACATCCACGGCCCCAACGTCCCAAAGATGGTCGGGGTCGAAGGGGAACGCCTGATGGTCGCGGGCAACAAGATCGAGCCAGTCCACGCGACCGGCAACCTCTCGGTGGTCTCGATGGAGTTCCTCCTGCCTGACGGCGAGACCCCGGTGATCTGGCGCGGGCCGATGAAGATGACGGCGATCAAGCAGTTCCTGGAGGACGTCAACTGGGGCGACCTCGACTACCTGGTCGTCGACCTCCCGCCAGGCACCGGCGACGAGGCCCTCTCCATCATCCAGCTCGCCCCGCAGATCGAGGGCGCGGTCATCGTCACCACCCCACAGGCCGTCTCGACAATGGACTCAAGCAAGGCGGTCCGCTTTGTCGAGAAACTCGACCTCAAGGTTCTCGGGATCGTCGAGAACATGAGCGGGCTCATCTGCCCGGACTGCGGCAAAGAGATCGACATCTTCGGCAAGGGCGGCGGCAAGACGGCGGCAGAGAAACTCGGCGTCCCGTACCTCGGGGCCATCCCGATCGACCCTGCGATGCGTGAGGCCGGCGACGAGGGCAGGCCGTTCATCAACATGCACAACGACTCGCCGTCCTGGAAGGCGATCGACGCCGTGATGGAGAACCTCGTCAAGAACGTCGAGGAGTAAATGGACCAGTATCTCCGGGTGCTCCAGGGGGCCGGCGAGCCCCTGGAGATCTATACCAGGATTGCTGCAGCCCTGGCAGACATCGCGACATTTGCCGACCGGGTTGAACCGATCGCCGCCGCAGCCTCTGCCCTCCCTGACCCTGACCTCGAGCACCTCCGCTTTGCCCTGGTGCGCCTCCAGGTCTATGCCGACATCCACCGCTACGAGAACATCGAACAGACGCAGTGGATGAAATACGTTGCCCAGGTCCTTGAGCGGGTCATCTATGGCTCGCTCATGCTGGAGTCAGAGAGTTCTTCAGGCGAATAGAGTCTCCTGATTCTTTCGTCTTTTTTCTTAGAATCGATCACTCACTCGAAGACCCCAGGGTCTTCTCAAACTCGCTGAAGTGTGTACCTCGATACATTCTGTGGAGTGGTAGAACCAGGCATGAGCCCCTGGATCACGCACCCAGGATGAAAATTATTGGAGTTCTCTGGAGTGAATGGACCCCCGTTTCTCTTTCCAGGAAAGACGCCACAGGGGAACACTGCTCCATTGCCGCCCTCGCCTCTTCTCATCGCCGGAGGTCCATGGGGATGAAAACCCCAGGCAAGAGACGCCAGGAAAGGTTCTGCGATTGAAGACGCTACCCCCTCCCGCCACCGAGTACCATCAGGGAGATCTCTCCTGAGCAGGACTCCCGATTTTTCTGTGCAGAGAAAATACTGTGCATTTTTTCTTCACCCGGCCCTGTAGAAATCCTCTTGATGAGGCGCTCCGGCGGGGAGCGTGCCGCCCCCGCGACACAAGAGGTCGAGGAGGGCGGCACTCTCGTCACAGTTGTCCATGATACCTTCCCGCCCCTATCTTCCCCCCGGGGGTTCAGGGGCAGCGCCCCCGGCAAGTGAGGGTTTCTACAAAGCCCTTCATCCTGTACCCTGTACCCCTGATGCCCCCTCAGGTCGCCGCCACGGCGCGATGGGACAGGAAGACAGATGATCAGAGAGGGACCGTACCAGATGGACAAAAGATTCTCAAAGTCGTATCTTCCAGAGAGGCGCCTGATCTTCATCCCATACTCACGTCCCCATCCCTCTCCCCCCGAACTCCAATCCAGACCCCCCCCGGGGAAACGCAGGTAGGAAGTTTCCTTCCTCCTTCGGCCGCCAGGAATTATCAATTGTATACCTCCCACAAATTCAGAATCGGGAGGCTCTTAAACAATATCGTTAATATATTATTATTCGGGCCATTCGGCACCTATAAGCCCGATTACAGTTAATCTCTAAAGGGTAACTGGTGAATCCACATGACCAATAAGAACCCCTTTGAAAACGTCAAGAAGCAGATCTGCTCGTGTACCGAATTCCTCGGCATACCCTCCAATGTCGAAGAGTTCCTCAAGACCCCGATGCGTGAGATCCACGTCGCCCTCCCTGTACGGATGGACGACGGCACCGTCCGCGTCTTCCAGGGTTTCCGTGTCCAGTACAACTGTGCCCTTGGCCCTGCCAAGGGAGGGATCAGGTTCCATCCCCACGAGACCATCGACACCATCCGCTCGCTCGCGGCCCTGATGACCTGGAAATGTGCGCTCCTCGACCTCCCGCTCGGCGGCGGCAAGGGCGGCATCATCTGCAACCCCAAGGAACTCTCAGAGGGTGAACTCGAACGCCTGAGCCGTGCCTATATCAGGGCGATCTACAAGGACATCGGCCCCGAATGCGACGTCCCGGCCCCTGACGTCTACACCAACGCCCAGATCATGACCTGGATGATGGACGAGTACTCGACCCTTGTCGGCCACAATGCCTGCGGGGTCATCACCGGCAAGCCGCTCCTCCTCGGAGGTTCGGCAGGCAGGGGCGACGCCACCGCCCGCGGCGGCTGGCATGTCCTCAGAGAGGCGGCAAAGGACCACGGGATCGACCTTACCCAGGCAAAGATCGCGATCCAGGGCTTCGGGAACGCCGGGTCGCACGCCGCCACCCTTGGCAGAGAACTCGGGTGCACCATCGTCGCGGTCAGCGACAGCCACGGTGCGGTCTACAACGAGGAAGGGCTCGACCTCAAGAAACTCGCCGCCCACAAGGCAAAGACCGGCTCGGTCAAGGACTTCGAGGGCGCCGAGACCATCACCAACGACGACCTTCTTGCCCTGAAGGTCGACATCCTCATCCCGGCGGCACTTGAGAACGCCATCAACGAGACGAACGCCGACAAGGTCCAGGCGACGATCGTTGGGGAACTTGCAAACGGTCCGATCTCGCCTGAAGGCGACGCAATCCTCTTCAAGAAGGGCATCACCGTTATCCCCGACTTCCTCTGCAACTCAGGCGGGGTAACAGTCTCGTACTTCGAGATGGTCCAGAACTTCTCCCTCGACCGCTGGGAGGAGGCCGACGTCCAGGCCCGTCTCGGCAAAAAGATGACCCGCGCCTACCACGAGGTCGCCGAGATCACCAGGGAGCACGGCATCTCCATGCGCCAGGCCGCCTACACCCTCTCCATGAAGCGCGTCGTCGACGCCATGAAGCTGCGTGGCTGGGTCTAAGTCGGTCTACCAGGCATACAATTCCACGCACTCTTTTTTTACCTGGAAAATGAAGGATCTCTGCACTGATCTCCTCATCCTCAGAGATTCTCAATTCATCCCCCAGATTGGTCGAGGATGACACAGACCAGGAGCATATCCCACCACTCTCCTGGGGTGAACGTCTCCTCCACCAGGGGGCGTGCCGCCCTCGATCACCAGATCTTCACTGTCCTCTCGCGCCGGGGGATTGCGCCCCCCGGACCCCCCACGACGAGAATCGGTGGGGGCGGCGAATGGAACACGTCCTCCACCTTTCAACCAATATTGAATAAAAAGCGGGCTCTGTAGAATTCTTCACTTCCTCTCGGTGCAAGGGTACCTCAATCGCCTTCCGACACAATCACGCCTCCAGGGCCACGATGGGGGCGGGAAGGCACTATCAATGATCATGAAGAGGGGATTGCTGTTCTCTGCCTATCCTCATGCGGGGGGTTCGGGGGGCGGCCAGCCCCCCGTCGAAGAGAACCATCAAGAGGGTTTCTCCAGAGTCCGACACCCCACTCTCATCCTCCTCTGATCGCAGGACTTTTTTGCCGGGGCGCGTCACATACCCCTGGTGAATCAGTCCAATGGCGCGTCTTACCTGGGAGACAAGGCTCGGGATCTTTCTGGTCCTGGCAAGTGTTGCGATCTACACGGCAAAATTCCTCGTCCTCGGCACCCCTGAGAACACCTACTACTACATCTTCAATGCCCTGGGGTTCCTCCCGATCAATGTCCTGCTCGTCACGCTCATCTTAAACCAACTCCTCACCGTGCGGGCACGGCGGGACAAACTCCAGAAACTGAACATGGTCATCGGGACTTTCTTCTCAGAGGTCGGGACCAGCCTGCTGGTCAGGCTCTCAGACCGCGACGCCGGTCTTGAAACGATCCGCTGCGACCTCATGGTCAGGGACGACTGGTCCGCGAAGGAGTTCGAGGAGGTGCGGGCCTGTATGGCCGACCACCCCTACGAGGTGAGAGTGGACGCCGACGAGCTGGACGTGATCCGGAGACTCCTGATCCAGAAGCGCCCCTTCCTCCTGCGCCTCCTCGAAAACCCGGTACTCCTCGAACACGAACACTTCACCGAAGTGCTGCGGGCGGTCTTCCACCTTGCCGACGAACTCGAACGGCGCGACGACCTTGCGCACACCCCTGAGACCGACCTCGCCCACCTGAACATCGACGTCAACCGTGCCTACCGCCTCCTGGTCGTCCAGTGGCTCGACTACATGGCATATCTCAAGGAACACTACCCGTACCTCTTCTCCCTCGCGATGCGGACCAACCCCTTCGACGAGAATGCCTCGCCGGTGGTGCGGGGGTGAGAAAAAAGTAGGAAAAAAGGGCTCTGTAGAAATCCTCACCAATTCTTGGTGCGAACGCGATTCAACCGCCTTCCTCCATCTTCTCGCCGGGGGCGCTGCCCCCGGACCCCCGGGATGAAGATAGGGGCGGGAAGGCACAATCAATGGCCATGAAGAGCGCACTGCCATCCCCCGCCTATCGCTCGCACGGGGGAACCGGGGGGCGGCACGCCCCCCGCCAGAGAGATCCATCCAGAGGATTTCTACAGAGCCGAAAAAAGAGCAGACCTCTGAAAAATGGCCCTGAAGAAATCCTCTCTCCTGATCTTTGTGCGGGGAGGACCGGTCGCTCGAAGATGAGCGGTGTATGATAACCCCCTCTTCAGGCTCTTTCCCCTCCTCTTCGAGGGGTGGCGATTGAACCACAACTCCCTGATCTCCCCTCGCGATTGAGAAAAAGTCGCTCACACTCTGAAACGCTGTTCAGAACAAAGATCAATCGCGTATGTGCGGGGCCTGAGGTTTCTGTCTGCTTTTACAGGATCCTTTCCACTTCATATTTTCGTCTCACCAGTCAGGAAGCAGCGCCCCATGTGCGGGTGGTGCGGGAGGGGAAGTGATCAGAACATTACTCTGACAGATCTATGAAGGTCTCTTCATATCGCTGAATATCGAAGAATACACCTCTCACCTGCTCCTCACGCCTCTTGACCCGTCCCATCGCCGCACCGGGGGCCCGGGGGCGGCACGTCCCCAGGCAGAGGGACCGCCGTCCTGCTCCACCTCTGAAGTGAGTTCGGCGATCACCTCAAAGATTATCTGGAAAGAACGCAGATCCAGGCCCGGGGGACGTACCAATCGAGACCAACACCACCAGGCAACGAACACTCATTATCTCAAACAGACTCCCGTACCACATCCACCATGACGGCGAAAAATACCGCGTGGAGCCAAGCATCGGCGGCCTTGCGACCGGACTTGCATCCTATTACCAGGAGCACAACTGCGCCTGGGTCGGGTGGCCAGGCCTCGACGCGGGAAGCCTCGGCGAGGAAGGGATGCGCACCGTCGCCGCTCTCCTTGAGGAACAGGCATGCCTCCCGGTCTTCCTCGACGCCGATGAGGTCGAGGGCTACTATGACGGCTTCTGCAACTCCACCATCTGGCCGCTCTTCCATTATTTCCACACCAGCAGCACCTGGGACCGCGCCTCATGGGAGACCTATCTCAGGGTGAACCAGGCTTTCTGCGAGGCGACCGTCAGGGAATACCGTCCCGGCGACATCATCTGGGTGCACGACTACCACCTCCTCCTCCTCCCTGCCATGCTCCGCAGGGCACTCCCAAAGGCCGCCATCGGGTTCTTCAACCACATCCCCTTCCCATCCTACGAGATCTTCAGGATCCTCCCCTGGCGCAGGGAGATCCTCGAAGGTCTCCTCGGCGCCGACCTCATCGGGTTCCACACCTTCGACTATGTCCGCCACTTCACCGACAGTGTCAGGCGGATCCTGGGGCACCAGCACACCTCAGGCGAGATCCTGACCGGCAACCGCCTGGTGAAGGTGGACACCTTCCCGATGGGCATCGACTATACCAGGTACTCGAAGGCGGTCGAAGAACCAGGAGTCAGGGAAGAGGCCGCACGGCTGCGCCGAAAATACGGCGGCAGACGGGTCATCCTCTCCTTCGACCGCCTCGACTACACCAAGGGGATCCCGCAGCGCCTGCACGCCTTCGACCTCTTCCTCCAGCGCCACCCCGAGTACAGGGACGAAGTGGTCCTTATCGTCGTCGCGGTCCCGTCCCGCACCGCGGTCCACAAATACCAGACTCTCAAGCGGCAGGTGGACCGACTGGTCGGCGAGATCACCGGGCGGCACGGCACCATCGACTGGGCCCCGGTCAGATACCTCTACGACGTCCTCCCCTTCGAGACACTCGTCGCCCTCTACCAGATCGCCGACGTCGCCTTCGTCACCTCTCTGCGGGACGGGATGAACCTGATGGCCAAGGAGTTCGTGGCCACCAAACACGACGGACTCGGGGTTCTGGTCCTGAGCGAGATGGCCGGCGCCGCCGCCGAACTTGGCGAGGCGGTCATCGTCAACCCCTTCAACACCGAAGAGATGGTCGCCGCCCTCGAAGAGGCCCTCACCATGCCAGAAAACGAACAGGTGCGGCGGAACCGCTGGATGCAGGAACGGCTCAGGCGTTACCATGTGCTCCACTGGGCCAACGACTTCATGCAACGCCTTGAGGCGACAAAGGTACGACAGAGAGAACTGGAAGCATCGCTCCTCTCGACCGAACAGAGAGAGACGATGGTCCAGAGGTACCAGGAGGCAGGGCGGCGTCTCCTCCTCCTCGACTATGACGGCACCCTTGCCCCGTTTGTCTCCAGGCCCGAGCATGCCGTCCCCGACCCTCCCCTCCTCTCCCTGCTCGGGGGCCTGGCCACCGAGAAGGGGACCGAGGTGGTGATGATCAGCGGCCGGGACCGCCGGACCCTGGCCGAGTGGTTCGGCAGCCTTGCCGTCGGGCTCATCGCCGAGCACGGGGTCTGGGCCTGCCGCCCTGGCGGCGAGTGGCAGCGGACCGCCCCTCTCCAGCAGGAGTGGAAGGAGGAGATCAGGCCGGTCCTTGAACGCTATGTCGACCGGACCCCAGGCTCGTTCATCGAGGAGAAAGACTTCTCCCTGGTCTGGCACTACCGGATGGCCGACCCCGACCTGGCCTCAGCACGCGTGAAAGAGTTGAAGAGTATGCTCTTTGACCTGACCGCCCACCGCGACCTCGACATCATGGAAGGGAGCCGGGTGCTCGAGGTGAAGAACGCGGGTTATAACAAGGGACGGGCGGCGGCTGAATGGCTTGACGACGGGCCATGGGATTTTGTCCTCGGCGTGGGAGACGACTGGACCGACGAGTATCTCTTCGAGGCTCTCCCTGAAGGGGCGTGCTCGGTCAAGGTCGGGATGGGGCTTTCCAAGGCCAGGATGCATGTACGGTCGCTCAGGGAGGTGCGGGCCCTCCTCGAAGACTGCCTCAGCCCCGAGGGCGGGCAAGAGATATAAGGGCGCGGGTGTCCCTGGGGATATAGGCGCGAGCGCCCTGGGGGAGACGGTATGCGAAGCCTGGACGACTATCATGGGATCGTGAGCGACCGGCAGATCTACGAGATCTACCAGAAGGCCAGAGGCCTGACCGGCAAACATGTCCTCTGCATCAACTCGACCTACCAGGGGGGAGGGGTGGCCGAACTCCTCTCCTCGATGGTCCCGCTCATGAACGACCTCGGCGTCGATATGGGGTGGCGGATCCTGCATGGCAACCCCGACTTCTTCACCATCACCAAGAAGTTCCACAATGCCCTGCAGGGTGCCGAGGTGAACCTCACCGAGATGAAGAAGAGCCTGTACGTCAGGGCAAGCGAGGACTTCAAGGTCTATACCCATATCGACCACGACTGCGTCATCATCCACGACCCCCAGCCTCTCCCTCTTGTCAGGTGCTGCCGGAAATTGCAGCCCTGGATCTGGCGCTGCCACCTCGACCTCACCAACCCGAACAAAGAACTCTGGGACTATCTCAAGCAGTACCTGCTGAGATATGACCTGATGCTCGTCTCCAACACGCGGTATCTCAGAGAGGACCTTCCTGTGGAGCAGCAGGTGATCCACCCGGCCCTCGACCCGCTTTCCCCAAAGAACATCGAGATCCCCCAGGACCTGGCCGAGCGCTACCTCGAAAAATTCGGCATCCCGACCGACAAACCTCTCATCACCCAGATCTCGCGGTTCGATACCTGGAAAGACCCCGAGGGCGTCCTGGAGGTCTATCAGGAGGTCGAGAAGGAGGTGGACTGCCGGCTTGTCCTCTGTGGGAGCATGGCGGCCGACGACCCGGAGGGGCAGGAGATCTTCGAGCGGGTGGAGCGCAAGGCGACGGAGCTCAGCACCAACGGCGACGTCATCGTCATCAACAGCGAGAACAACATCCTGGTCAACGCCCTCCAGCGGGCCTCGGACGTGGTGGTGCAGAAGTCGCTGCGCGAGGGGTTCGGGCTCACGGTCACCGAGGCGCTCTGGAAGGGGCGCCCGGTCGTCGCCTCGGCGGTAGGAGGCATCGGTCTCCAGATCACCGACGGCGAGAACGGGTTCCTGGTCGACCCTGAGGATATCTCGGGGTGCGCCGACCGCGTGGTCCAGGTGCTGCAGGACGAGGGTCTGGCCAAGCGTCTGGGGAAGAACGCGAGGAGGACGGTGAAGGAGAAGTTCCTGATCACGCGGCTGCTCGGCGACTGGCTTGATGTGCTGAATGATGTGATCTTGTGAAGAGGGGCTCTGTAGAACTGCTCATGAAGCGGAAGCACACCTCAAGCATATGGGATGAAAATTTCTCGTCGCTTGCGCTCTCTCTTTTCAAGACTGAAGAGTCGATGAAGGCCTTGTTCCATCGCCGTCCCCGCCTATCCTCATCGTGGGGGGTCCGGGGGTGTTCTCGAAGATCGGCTCTGTAGAAATCCTCTTGATGAATCTCTCTGGCGGGGGGCTTGGCCGCCCCCCGAACCCCCCGCGCCACGACAGGTCGAGGACGGCAGCACCCTCTTTATGGTCATCTATTCTGCCTTCCCGACCCTATCGTGGTCCCAGGGGTCCGGGGGCAGAGCCCCCGGCCAAAGGGGTAGGAAGGTGGGTGGCACACGTCTCCCCCACACAAGAGGTGAGGGTTTCTACAGAGCCCAAAGATCAAAGATCCACAGAAGATCGAAGATCTTCCTATCATCAGGAATCTTCGATTCTCTCTGTTCTCAAGCTCCTTCCAGTCGCATCCCCCGGATCCCCGGAATGAAGATAGGGCAGGGAAGGCAGAGAGTCTGATTGTTCAGAAGGCGGTTTTGTTCTCCGCATGTCAGGTATGAGAGAAATCTGTCTGTTCAAGTTCTCATCCATACCTCCAGAATTGAACGTCCGGATCATTTCCCATCCCGTATGCGTGAACCCAGGGTTCATGCTCGATTTTACAGATCCAAAAAAAGAAAAAAAAGAAAATTAGTGTTTCCTTGCCAGGAGGGCGGCGGCACCGGCCGCGACAAGGGCCGGCCAGAGCGGCAACGGGGCCTTCTGGGTCGGCGTCTGCGCCGGCGTGGCCGTCTCTTCTGGTTCGGTCACGGTGACGGTCTGGGTGACCGTCGGGGTGACGTTCTCCTCTGCCCCATGGGCGGCCGACGCGGTCGTGCCGACCGCGATGGCGAAGGTCGAGAAGCCGTCGGTCTCGGCGGAGAAGAGGGCCTGCCCGTATTCCTCGCCAAGTACGGTCGTCTTGAGCGTCTCCCAGGCGGTGCCGTCATACCTCAGCATGACAACGTCCTCTGCCGTGCACTCATGCTCCTTGAGCCATGAGGTCGGGACACCGAAGTGCATGGTGACGTCCTTCACACGCTCTGCAGGCACGTGACGGAGCGAGGCCTCCATACAGGCATAGACCTCGCCTTCATACTCCGCCGGCATCGAAGCCCTCTCGATGATGACCATCAGGTCGCCGACCGCCTCGTCGGCGGTCAGCGCCACCTCGGTGACCGGCATATTGCCGTTCATCGTGAGGGTGACATTCTCCCCTGCTTCGAGGGTGCCTGCGGTACCCACTGAGGTGCTGGACCGGCCGCCGCCTCCATTCGAGGAGGAGACAGGGGCTGAGGTCGGTTCAGGAGTCGTGGGCTCGGGAGTCGGTTCAGGAGTCGTGGGCTCGGGAGTCGGTTCAGGAGTCGTGGGCTCGGGAGTCGGTTCAGGAGTCGTAGGCTCAGGAGTCGGCGTGACCGGTATCGCAGAGACCGCCACAAGCCCGAACTCGCAGAAACCCTCAGGCGAGACGGCGGCAAAGGTGGTCATGCCGCCTTCGGTCCCCTGGACATGCGTCTGGAGGAAGGCCGTAGTCCCATCGTCCCCATAGCGTACGATCGTGACATTCTCCGCACCGCCGTGCGCCTCCACCCATGCGGTCGGGGCGCGTATCAGCACCGTGGCGCTGGTGATCTCCTCCCCGTCGGTGAGTCCAGTGGTCTGGACCTGGAGGGCGGCGGCAAGGGCATCGATCGTCAACCCATTCTCTGCAGCCGCATCCTCGAAGCCCTTCATCGCGTCGCCGCTGGCCCTGATCCTCAGGGCCGTGGTGACCGCCGCGCCTTCTGGCATACTGTCGAGGTCTGCCATGACCGAGCCATGGACCTCGCCGGTCTCGTCTGACCTGACCGCAAGCGACCTGGTCTGGAGGAGGATGCTCTCAACAGTAGCGTTGATGACGCCGTCTTCCTCGGTCACCTCTCCTGCGGTCCCGATGATCAGGTCAAAGGATCCCTGGTGAAGCGTGATACCCTTCCTGTCCTCAGAAATCTGGACATCTCCAGAGGCCTCGACCGAGACATTCTCACCATCGAAGGTGCATCCCGGCACGTCAAGGTTCACCTTCTCGACCTGCTCGGTCTCGCCGGCCGGAGTGACCTTGACACTGCTCGTGTTCGCCCTGGTGGTGACCAGGTCGCCGCCGTCGGCATCGATCTGCCGCACGGCGATCTGGAGATCTGAAGACCCACCGATGAGGGCTTTCACCCTCACCGTGCCGAGCACGACGTCCTCGTCGCCTGCACGGACAGCGTCCTCCAGGTCGACCGCCCGCATCATAAGACCGCCGTCGGTCTCGCGCGAGAGGTTGAGCGTCGCCCAGGCCGGGAAGGAAGCGCCGGTGACGGTGGCGATCTCAGGGTCGGCGACCGAGACGTCCATCTCATAGCCGGCAAGCCCCCATGGGGCGCGGCTCATCGTGATGGCAACCTCGGTCTCGTCGCCCGAATTCAGGGAGGCCTGGTCGGTGCTGAACGAGAGCTTCGGCTCCTCGTAGACCGTGTAGGCCTTCAGGCAGACATTGGTGTTGGGAGCGTTGACAGTGAGGTCTTCCCACTCAACCCCGTCAGCGCTGATATAACTCTCGCCTGCCGACGCCTCTGCGCCGGTCGAGAACCCTGCGATCGGTCGCTCGACCGCCAGGGGCTGGTAGTAGTTCGGCGTCGTGAGTTTCATGACCACCGAGAATGTCTGGCCAGGCACCAGGGGCACCGGCGTCGTGAGCGGGTGGGTGTGGTAGCCAGGCAGGACCTGGGTGCCTGAGATGGTCGTCACCGGACCGTCTGCCGAGATGGGGCCGTCGGTCGGGTCGACATAGACCGAGACCTCGTAGGCGGCGTTCGGCGCCGGGGTGAAGAACCCGACCGCCCCAAGGCTGTTGCCCGAGGTGGCGGTGAAGACGTTGGCGGCGTACGCCGTCTCGCTCCCAAGCCCGAGTGCCGAAGTCCATCCCAGCGGGTCGTGGTAGTAGACGTCGCGGTAGTTGTCGGTATCTTCTGCCGTGAAGACCGCCTTGCAGCCGCGGTCGGCGTCATAGTACGACTGGTAGAAGTAGCCGTCGTCGCCCCAGTCAGCGTTCCATGAGTTCCTCACGATGAACGCACCGTCACCCGGTGGGGTGAAGGTGAAGTTGTCCTTGCTGTAGGTATCGTCCCAGCCCACGATCAGGACGGCGTGGCCGCCGCCGACGAGCCAGGGGTCATAGTAACTTGCATGCTCTTCGTCGTAGAACCCGTTCGACCAGTACATCGAGGAGTAGACCCCGCCGTGCTCCTTGACCGCCTGCTTGATCAGGGTGACATTGGCACGCTCGGTCCGCTTGGGGAGGAAGTCCACGTCCTGGACATGCTTCTGGACAGTGAGGCCGGTGGGGGAGACGCCCGAGGCCTCGCGGTAGGGATCGTCGGACTCGTTCACCGGGCCAGACCAGCGGGAGAAGTAGGCGGTGGCCATGTAGGCGTTCCCACCCTCTTTGTAGGTATAGTCCAGACCATGGGTGTTTTTCAGGTTGTTCTCAGAGAAGTCCCAGACCTCGCCTGGGAGGAGGGTGGACTCAAGGGAGCCCATGGCCGCAAACGACCAGCAACTCCCGCAGTGGCCCTGGTCCTTCACCGAACCGACGCGGCCTTCGTCGCGGAGGTCGTAACGGCTCTCCGAGGGGGCGGGATTGAAGGCCGAGGTGGTCTGCACCTCGCTCTCTTCAGGCCAGGCAACGGTCACCGGCGAGGGGATCTCGCCGCAGAGTGCGTCGGTGGGGTCGCCTTCTTCGATCGGGGCGGCGGCCGACATCATCATGCGTTCGGTCGGGGCCTCTTTCTCCTCAAGATATTGTACAAACTCAGGGTTGAGCGGTGCCTCGGTCACCTCCAGTGCGGAGGCCGCCGGGGCCGCGACCCAGAGAAGGAGACAGGCGCAGAGGAATGCGCCTGCCAGACCTTTCAGTATGTTGAAATTCATGTCTCCAGCCACCTGTCTCATATGGTGTCGGTCTCCATGGCGCGGTAGACCGTCACGACGTCGTCGAAGTCGGTCCGGCCGTTGCCATTGTAGTCAAAGACCCGCGGGTTCTTCTGCGAGAAGATGCTCTCGAAGTGTTCGAAGTAGACCCTGACATCGTCGGTGTCCAGGGTACCGTCGCCGTTCACGTCCTCGAAGAGGCCGTCGCCGTCACGGTCGCCAGGGTTGTAGGTGCACCCAGGGAAGGGCGAAAGTCCGACGACGTCGATGGCGCCCGGCTTACAGACCACGGCGGTCTCTTCACCGGCGTCGGTATAGATGACGACCTCGCTGGCCTCTATCCCGCTCATACCGTCGGTGAGGCCCTTGACCTTCAGGGTGGCGAGGACGACGTTCTCCGCGCCCGCCTCGACGGTGTTGCCGTCGTCGGTCGCGTCGAAGGTGATGGTGGTGCCGGGCACGCCTGACCACCCGGATGCGCCCGCCAGGAAGGCAAAGTCAACGCCGGTGATCAGGGCGTTCGTGCCCTCAAGGCTGACCGTGAGGCTGACATTCTTCAGGCCGTCAGGGAGATGGTCGGCGACGATGGCGACCTCACGCTCGGTGCCGGCGGCGACCGTCGCCGTGGCCGGCGCAAACGAGATCACCGGGGCGATGTTGGTGAGGGTGACATTGTCGAGCCATCCGCAGTCCTCGCCCGCGGCATCGTCGTATGAACGCTTCTCGTACATCCACCGCAGGGTGTGCTCGCCCTTCGCCAGGGTGTACTTCGCGGGCTGCAGACCCTCGCCGGTGCCGGCGATCTCGTCCTGCACTTCGCCATCGATGGAGAAGGAAAGGGTGTCTGAAAACTTCATCGAGAAGCCCTCATAGGAAGAGATCCCCCAGTCGAAGGTGAGGTTCTTGGGACCGGTGACCGTGGTCTCGATCCAGGTCTGCTGGTTGCGGTCGATCGCGCCGCTCTGTCCACCGCTCCCGCCGGTGAAGGATTTGTTCAGCTGGACAAACCATGGGGCGTCGCCGCCGGTCGTCCAGACGAGGTCTTCGGCGTCGAGGGCCTCTTCGAAGATCGGGGTGACGGTGATGTAGCCGTTCTTGACCTCGATCTGGCCTTCAGGGGCGGTGTCCTTCTGCACGATGAGGGTGACATTGTAGACGCCTGGCGTGGTGTAGGTGTGCGTCTGGTTCCTGCCGACCGCCGACTCCTTGTCGCCGAAGTCCCAGGCCCAGTGGGTCGGGTTCCCGGTCGAATATCCGGTGAAGTCCACGGTGAGCGGGACCTCGCCCCAGGTGACGTTGCCGACGAAGTCGGTGTCGTCGATCCTGGTGAAGGTGACATTGTCGACCCAGCCGCAGTCCTCCATCATACCCTCACCAGAACCCTTCTCATACACCCACCTGACGGCGTGCGTGCCGAACCCCAGCCTGTACTCTTCCTCGGACCAGTTCTTGGGGAAACTGCAGATTTTCTTCTCCTCTTCACCGTCAATGAGGAACCTCAGGTAGTCGTAACTGGGTTCAGAGGAGACATTCCAGGCAAAGGTGAGGTAGCCGGGCCCGGTGATGTTCGCCTGGAGCCAGGACTCCTGGTTGCTGCCGATGACACCGCTCCGTGCCGAGGTGGTGCCGGTGTGGACGCAGTCGACGTCGACGAACCATGGGGCGTTGCCGCCGGTGGTCCACTCGAGGTCAGGGGCCTCGACGGCCTCTGGGAGGGTGGCGAAGGGGACAACCGCAATAGTCTGCGTCGTGCTGCTGGTGCCGGCGTCGTTGGTGACCGTCAGGCTGACCGGATACTCCCCGACCTCCTCGTAGGTGTGGGTCGGGTGCCGCTCGTCAGAGGTCGCACCGTCGCCGAAGTCCCAGGACCATGCGGTCGGGCACCCTGCAGAGGTGTCGTTGAACTGCACCGTCGCCGGGGCCATCGCCCGCGTCACATTGACCTCGAAGGCGGCCGTCGGCTTGATGGCGCCTTCGGTGTAGGTGACATTGTCGAGGTGACCGCAGTCGCCCTCTCCATACCGGTGTTCGTTGGTGTAGGTCCACCTGAGGGCGTGTTCGCCGGGCGGAACCTCGTAGTAGACGCCAGGCCAGTACTTGCCCTCCTGGGTCCCCTTGATATGAGACACATCGGTCCCGTCGGCCGAGAAATTCAGGAGTCCGCTGTAGATAAAGGCCGTGGCATTGATGTTCCAGTTGAAGGTGAGCACGCCAGGACCTTTGACCGTGGCCTCGATCCAGGTGGCGTTGTCTTCTGAAGAGATGACGCCGCTCCTCACGGAACTCCCGCCTGTCAGGGCGCAGTAGAGGTCGGTGAACCAGTCGGCGTCGCCGCCGGTCGTCCAGGTAAGGCCAGGGGCCTCGACGGCCTCGCCGAGCGAGATGGGCTCGACGACCTTCACCGTCTTTGTCACGGTGTCGGTGCCAAAGACGTCATTCCCGTCGGCATCTCTGCCAGCGATGTTGGTGACCGTCAGACTGACCTGATACTCGCCGGTATTCTCATAGACATGGACCGGCCGCTCGGCCGCACTCGGCGCCGAACCGTCGCCAAAGTCCCACTCCCATTTTATTGGGTATCCAGTGGAGTTGTCGGCAAACTGCACGGCCAGGGGCGCCATGCCGCGGTACTCGGTCACATTGGTGACGAAGTCCGCGACCGGGTCGCCGCCGCCGTAGGTGTAGGTGACATTGTCGAGCCACCCGCCGTTCTCCTCGGACTCGGTCATGAACGTGGAGTAGGCCCAGGTGAGGGCGTGGGTGCCGTGGCCGATGTGGTAGGTCTCATGGCGCCAATCCCTGTCGTGCTGGATCTTCTCATAGAGGTCGTCGTACTGGTCGGCGTCGTCGACCACGAACTCCATCTTGCCCATCGGCATCCCGGAGACCCTGCCCGGGTTCACCTTCCAGTCAAAGGAAAGGATACAGGGACCGTCGACGCTGGTCCTGACCCAGGAGTTCTCACCATATTCCAGCGCACCGGCACTCTTGCCGGCGCAGGCACCGACATACTCGGGGCCCTTCACGACCGACCAGGTGGCATTGCCGCCGGTGGTCCACGCAAGGTCAGGGGCGTCGAGGGCCTCTGGAAGGGTGACCTCGCCGACCGAATGGATGTAATCGGTCTTTGTCTCGGTCTCCTCCACGCCGTCTCTGGTGACGGTCAGGGAGACGTCGTAGGTACCAGGCGCAAAGGTGTGAACTGGATTTTTCTCATCAGAGGTCGTGCCGTCGCCGAAGTCCCAGTGCCAGGCGGTGATCGCCCCGGTGCTCTGGTCGGTGAACTGCACGCTGAGCGGGGCTTCGCCGCCGGTGGTGTTGGCGGTGAAGGCAGTGGCGATATGCTGAGTGTAGGAGACGTTGTCGAGCCAGCCGCAGTCTTCGCCCTCAGGCTCATCAGTGAACCGGAAGTAACACCACTTGAAGGTGTGCGTGCCAGGGGCGATCTCAGCGGTACACTCCTCCCAGGCGTGGTCTGTGCCGTTGATGCTGGAAATGACATTCTTGTCTTCATCAATTGCGAAATAATAGTATTCCTCAGTGTTGGAGGAGACATTCCACCAGAAGGTGATGGTGCCCGGACCGGTGACGCTGGTGAGGAGATCTGATTCCTGGCAACGGTATTCAAGCGGACCGCTCCGTGCGCACCCGCCGCCTTTCACGCCGTTCTCGGTGTCGATGGTCCACTCAGATGCACCGGCGGAGGCCCACTCAAGGTTCGGAGCGTCGAGGGCCTCTTTGAGGCTGGTGGGCGCGGACACGGTCTCCGGGGTGAAGACGACATGGTCGAGCCATCCGCAGTCTTCGCCGGCACAATCACCGCTCATGTCGAGGTAGGTCCACCGCAGGGCGTGTTCGCCCTCGCCGATCGCAAAGGACTCACTCGTCCAGGTGTAGTCCTCGCCGGCGATGTTCTTCTGAGTCTCGCCGTCGATGGTGAACCTGAGGAGGTCAGAAGAGTAGGGGTCGTTGAGGTCGTCGCTCTCGTCGTAGTATGACGAGACATTCCAGGCAAAGTTCAGGGTGCCAGGGCCGGTGACCGTGGTCTCGATCCAGGAGCCGTCAGAGCCGTAGAGGGCCTCGCCGCTCCTGGCGCAGCTGCCACCGACGCCGTTTCCTACCTCGACGACCCAATTGTCGTCGCCGCCGGTGGTCCATTCGAGTTCAGCGGCGTCGAGGGCCTCGCCCAGGGTGGGCTCTGGGGGCTCTGGCGGTTGTGTGGAGGCGAAGGTGACGTTGTCGAGCCATCCGCCATTCTCGGGTTTGTCGCTCATCTTGGCCGAGTAGGTCCACCGCAGGGTGTGCTCGCCCTCACCGAGGTCGAAAGACTCATGGGCCCAGTCGCTGGTCGCCTTGATGATCTTGTAGTCCTCGTCAGAAGAAGTGGCACCGTCGATGGAGAACTCCAGGCTGCCCTGTGAAGAGAAGATGTTCTGGATGTTCGCCTTCCAGTCGAAGGAGAGGGTGCCAGGCCCGGTGACGCTGGTCTCGATCCAGGTGGACTTGGAACTGGAGAGTGCACCACTCCTGGCACTGTTCCCGTCGGTCACTCCGTCCTGAATATCCACGCTCCAGTTTGCGTCGCCGCCGGTGGTCCAGGTAAGTTCAGGAGCGTCGAGGGCGTCACCAAGGGGAGGTTTTTCAGGCGCTTCTCCGGGTGTGAAGGAGACGGCGTCGAGCCAGCCGCAGTTCTCGCCTGCTGAACCCATTTTATGGAAGTGCCACTTGAGCTCGTGCTCGCCTTCTGGAACAAAAACCGACTCCTCTTTCCAGGAGTTCTCTGTCCCGGCAATCGTCTTCAGATCTGCCCCATCAAGGGCAAAGCTCAGCGAACTGCTATCTGAGCAAGAAGCATCCCAGGAGAAGGAAAGAGTGCCAGGACCAGTAATAGTGGTCTTGATCTCAGAGTCTCCAATGAACCCAGAAAGTTCACCACTCCGGGCAGAACTTCCGCCTTTCACGGCGTGTTCGGTATCGACCGTCCAATCGACATTGTTGCCGGTCGTCCATACAAGGTCAGGGGCGTCGACCGCCGCCCCGAGGCCCGTGTCCTCTGCAGCCGCGGGCATGACCATCACACAGAAGAGGAGGAGGATGGCCACGGCCATGGCGGCCGCGTGAGTATATGTGTCTTGTTGACTTCGGTACATGGTTTAACCTGTTTGATGAATTTGATTACATGAGGTACCTCAGTATATAGTGAAATAAGCTTCTAAACCGCCCCAAGTGACGAAAAAATCTATAATAGTGATTTGAATAATAGATGGGGATTTAACCGGGTTCACTTAACTCCGTCTACATGGCCCAAAAATCGATGAGATTCAACCACCAGACCACGGCCATCCAGGGAAGAATCATGGCATAAAAGGTCGAGGTCAGCCGAAGAGAAGGGGGAAATGCCAGGTCCATCTCCCGGCGGCCCAACTATCTACCGCCATGACGGAGACGGAGGGAAGAGCCACCGGTGAGAGGGGCGCAGTACTCGATTGATAGGAAGATCAAAGATTTCGGCTTTGTAGAACCCCTCACTTCTTCTCGGTGCAAGGGTGACTCAATCGCCTTCCCACACAATCACACCGGGGGCGCGGCTCCCTCGGACCTCCAGGACCACGATGAGGTCAGGAAGGCACAAAAAATGACCATAAAGAGGGGATTGCCGTCCACGACCTATCGTGGCGCGGGGGGTGCGGGAGGCGGCGAGCCCCCCATCGAAGAGAACTATCAAGAGGGTTTACCATGAAAATGATCCTGACGATTATCTTTCCAGGTTTGCATGAGAATTTGAACCAGCCATATCTCGTTGAAGATGATATGCAGATTACAGAGTCGTCTTCAGCATGATCGGCGTTCTGCCTTCCCACCTCTATCGCCATCCTGGGGGTTCCGGGGGCGCGGCGCCCGGCATGGCGGTGCGGGAAGGCACGTCGATCCGATGTGCCGCCCCCCATCGTCGAATCTTCACCGCCATCTCGCACCGGGGGGGCGTGCCGCTCCCCGGACCCCCCACGGACCGAAGAGTGGTGGGGGCGGCGATGGAATACGATCCCACCCCGATTCTCCTCTCTTAAAAAGAGAGAGAGCAGGTGACGAAAAATTTTCATCCCATATGCATGAGCCAGAGGGTCATGCCCGATTCTACAGAGCCAAAATCCCACCATTCAATCCCGAGAAAACTCCACTTATCTGTGGTGCGAGCGCGACTCGCCCACCTTCCCCAGACTTCACACCAGGGGCGTCGCCCCCGACCCAGGAGATGAAGATCGTGCCTGGAAGGGTATGACCGATGGACATGAAGAGGGAGTTGCGCTACCTTGTCCTATCTTGACGCGGGGAGTCTGGGGGGGGCACGTCGATCTGATCCACCGCCCTATCATAGAGGTCATCCCAAAATCTCCGGCCTCCCTCTCAGAGAAGATGGCGATGGATGATGGTTGAGAGGTCGTCGCCTCTTTGTTGCGCAGACCTACATCCGTACCCTTCCCCTACGCTCGCACCGGGGGCTCCGCCCCCAGACCCCCGGGATGGCGATTGGAACGGGAAGGCAGCGAGAGACCATGAAGAGAGGTTGCAATCCTCCGTCAATCTTCATCGGCAGGAGGTTCGGGGGGCGGCGATGAAACCAGACCCTCCAGATGCCCGATCGCGAGGAAAAAGATCCCGCCCCTCACGCGAGAGGGGCCATGCAGTAGATCTGGGCAAAAAAAGAGAAAAGATCCTCGCGCTCAGTGCTGGTAGAAGTAGTGCTCCACTTCCCAGGGATGGACCATCGAACGGTAACTGTCCCACTCCATCTCGGTGAGTTTGGTGAGGTTCTCGACGACGTGATCCCCAAGGACCGAGCAGAGAAGGTCGTCCTCCAGCAGATACTGGTTCGCTTCCATCGGGTTGTCGGGCAGGACATCGATCCCCGCGGCCGTCCGCTCCTCTGGCGAGAGCTCGAAGATGTTCTGGTCGGCACTTGCCGGCGGCTCGATGCGGTTGCGCACCCCGTCCATCCCCGCCGCCAGGATCACCGCAAAGGTGAGGTAGGGATTGCAGGTCGGGTCAGGACTGCGCAGTTCCATCCTGGTGGACTTGCCGCGTGGCGAGGGGACCCGGCAGAGGGCCGTCCTGTTCGAAGTGCTCCACGAGATATAGACCGGGGCCTCGTAGCCAGGGACCAGGCGCTTGTACGAGTTGATGGTCGGGTTTGCAATCCTGGTGATCCCCCTGATATGCTTCAGCACCCCGCCGATGAAGTGCAGCGCCGTCTCAGAGAGCTGGAGGGGTGCGTCGGGGTCAAAGAAGGCGTTCTCCCCATCCTTGAAGAGCGAGCAGTTGGTGTGCATCCCGCTCCCATTGATCCCGTAGATCGGTTTGGCCATGAAGGTGGCATGGAGGTTGTTCATGAGGGCGATCGTCTTGGTGGCGAACTTGAAGGTGACCACATTGTCGGCCATCTGGAGGGCAGGACCGTACTTGAAGTCGATCTCGTGCTGGCTCTTGGCCACCTCATGGTGGGAGGCCTCGACCACAAACCCCATCTCGGTGAGGGCAAGGACGATGGCCCGCCTCACATTCTCGGCAAGGTCGGTGGGGGCGAGGTCGAAATATCCGCCATGGTCCTGGAACTCAAGAGACGGGCGCCCATCGATCATCTTGAAGAGGAAGAACTCCAGTTCAGGCCCGGTGTTGAATTCGTAACCGTCTTTTGCGGCGTCGGCCACGACCTTCTTGAGGATATGCCTGGGGTCGCCCTCGAACGCCCTCCCATCCGGGAACTTGACGTCGCAGATGAAACGGGCGACCGCTCCCTCATCTGTCCTCCAGGGGAGGAGGGTGTAGGTCGAGATGTCAGGCTTCAGCACCATGTCGGACTCTTCGATCCTGGCAAACCCCTCGATCGATGAACCGTCAAATGAGATGCCGTCGGTCAGGGCTTTCTCCGCCTGGATGGGGGGGATCGCCACATTTTTCGGTTGTCCCTGGAGGTCGGAAAACTGCAGACGGATAAATTTTACGTTGTCTGCCTTGATCCTCTCCAGCAGTGCCGTAACCTCGTCGGATGGCATAATGGAAACATGGTTCCACCCAATAATATATATGGCTACTGGAGCTATGAGTCGCGAGCACCGCCACCCCGCGGGGTGGCGTTGGAGCAGACTATGTGTGGAATCATCAGCGTCGTCGACCGCTCAGGGGCGGCGATGAACGGCGCCCGTATCAAAGACGCTCTTGCAATGATGAACGAACGCGGCAGCGGGGAAGGCGCCGGGTACGCGGTATACGGCGCATACCCGGAGTATGCAGACTGCTACGCCCTCCACGTTTTCTTCGACAACATCATCGAGACCAAGTCCTCGCTGGACGCCCTCCTCGAAACCTGGGGGGAGATCGTTCACGAGGAAGAGATCCCGACCTACGAACAACCCCACCTGAAGAAGGTCCACACCCCATGGCGCTACTTCTTCAGGCCCGACCCCTCGCTGATGACCGGCACCCCCTCGCCAGAGGAAGACATCGTCACCTACCTGGTGATGAAGGTGAACACCACGGTCCCTGGCGCCCTCATCTACTCGTCAGGCAAGAACATCGGGGTCTTCAAGGCGGCGGGATGGCCCGAGGAGGTCGCCGACTTTTACCGCATCCAGGACTACTCGGGCTACATCTGGCTCGCCCACAACCGCTATCCGACCAACACCCGCGGCTGGTGGGGCGGGGCCCATCCCTTCAACCTCCTGGACTGGAGCGTCGTCCACAACGGCGAGATCACCAGTTACGGCACCAACCGCCGGTACATCGAGAGTTTCGGCTACACGTGCACGATGTTCACCGACACCGAGGTGGTGGCCTATCTCGTCGACCTGCTGGCGCGGCGCCACGGCCTCGACGAGACCCTCACAGTCCATGCACTTGCTCCTCCGTTCTGGGACGAGATCGACCGGATGCCCCCGCGCGAAGAACACCTCTACCGCGCCCTCCGCCTCACCTACGGCCCTGCGATGATGAACGGGCCGTTCGCGATCGTGGTCGCCAACCGCGACGGGATCGTCGGGTTCACCGACCGGATCAAACTCAGGCCCCTCGTCGCCGCCGAGGAGGGGGACCGCCTCTACATCTCCAGCGAAGAGGCGGCGATCAGGAGGATGGCCCCTGACCTCGACCGGGTCTGGATGCCGCGTGCCGGCGAACCGGTGCTCGGGAGGGTGCGCTGATGGCCCTCGGGAGTGTCCCCTTGAAGTATAAGGTCACCATCGACCGCGACCGGTGCATGGAGTGTGGGCGGTGCATCGAGAACTGCTCCTATGGGACATTCAGATGGGAAGGCGACCAGATCACCGCGGTCTCCAGGAACTGCACGGCATGCCACCGGTGCATCGCCATGTGCCCCCGCGACGCGATCAGCCTGGAGGAGCGGCCGGTGGACTACCGTTCTCACCCGGTCTGGACCGCCGAGGCGCGTGAGGCGATCTTCAACCAGGCGCGGACCGGGAAGATCATCCTGGCCGGGATGGGCAATGCCCAGCCCCTCCCCTCGATCTTCGACCGTCTCCTCCTCGACGCCTGCCAGGTCACCAACCCCTCCATCGACCCGCTCAGGGAGCCGATGGAGTTGCGGACCTATCTCGGCAAGAAGCCGAGGAAGCTGGAGTTCTCGCGGACCGAGGCAGGGGACGTCGAACTGGAGACGAAGCTCGCCCCCAACCTCATGCTCGAGACCCCGATCATGATCGGGCACATGAGTTATGGGGCGATCTCGCTCAACGCCCAGCTCGCCCTGGCCAGGGCGGTGCATAAGACCGAGACCTTCATGGGGACCGGCGAGGGCGGGATGCACCCCGACCTCTACCCGTACCAGGACCGTCTCATCGTGCAGGTGGCCTCAGGAAGGTTCGGGGTCGGGATCGACTACCTCGAACGCGGGGCGGCGGTCGAGATCAAGATCGGGCAGGGCGCCAAGCCGGGAATCGGCGGCCATCTTCCCGGCGAGAAGGTCTGCGCCGACGTCTCGTGCACCAGGATGATCCCGCTCGGGAGCGACGCGATCAGTCCGGCGCCCCACCACGACATCTACTCCATCGAGGACCTGGCGCAGCTGGTGCGCAGTCTCAAGGAGGCGACCGAGTGGAAAAAACCGGTCTTCGTCAAGATCGCGGCGGTCCACAATGCCGCGGCGATCGCGGCCGGGATCGCGAGGTCGGGCGCCGACGCCGTCGTGGTCGACGGGTTCCGCGGCGGGACCGGAGCGGCGCCCAAGGTCTTTCGCGACCATGTGGGCATCCCGATCGAGGCGGCGGTCTCGGCGGTGGACGCCAAACTCCGGGACCAGGGGGTGAGAAACGAGATCTCGGTCATCGCAAGCGGCGGGATCAGGAACGCCGCCGACGTGACCAAGGCGATCGCCCTGGGGGCCGACGCGATCTATATCGGGACCGCGGCCCTGGTGGCGATGGGGTGCCGGGTCTGCGGCAACTGTTACCGCGGGCTCTGCCCGTGGGGGATCGCCACCCAGCGCCCCGACCTCGTCGCCCGCCTCGACCCTGAGAAGGAGGCGGTGCATGTCGCCAACCTCATCGAGGCATGGACCATGGAGGTCTCAGAACTGATGGGCGCCGCGGGGATCAACGCGATCGAGAGTCTGCGGGGCAACCGCGACCGGTTGCGCGGCTATATGCTCGACGAGGGGATGCTCGAAGTGCTGGACGTCATGCAGGCGGGGGCGTGAAGATGGTCATGAAAATCGACGCCGCAGGCCTCCACTACACTCCGCTCAACCGGCAGGTGCGCGAGGCGGTGGCCGCAGGCGAGGACGAGATCGTCCTCGAACATGTGCTGGGCCAGCGGTTCATCGCCGACGGCCTGGTCGGCGAGGTGACGCTCGTCGTGCACGGGGTGCCTGGCGGCGACCTCGGGATGTTTATGCGGGGGCCGACGGTGGTCGTCCACGGGAATGCCGACCACGCGCCAGGGAACACGATGGAGGCGGGACGGTTGGTCATCCACGGGAGTGCGGGGGACGCCGTCGCCCACTCGATGCGGGGGGGGATGATCTTTGTCAGGGACGATATCGGCTACCGCGGCGGGATCCACATGAAGGCCTACAATGCCCGCCACCCGTATCTCGTAATCGGCGGGGAGGCGCGGGCCTTCCTCGGCGAGTATATGGCCGGGGGGACGATCCTCCTCCTGAGACGGGGTTCAGAAGAACCCTTTGCCGAGCGGGGGCTTGCCAGCGGGATCCATGGCGGCGAGATCTTCGTGCGGGGCGAGGTCGACGACCGGTGTCTGGCCGTGGGGGCGGTGAAAAAATCCTTCGGCGAGGAGGAACGCGCCAGGGTCGGGGCGCTCATCAAGGACTACTGCCGGCACTTCGGGTGCGACGCCGCCGCCCTCCTTGCCGACGACTACACGAGGATCGGGCCGGCGAGTGCCCGCCCGTTTGCCGGGAAATATACATGGGAGTGAAGACGATGGCTGAAAAAAATTACCGGGATCTGGAACGCGAGGTCTGGGAGAAGGGGCTCTGCACCAGGTGCGGGGCCTGCACGGCGGTCTGCCCGGCCGACGCCTTCACCTTCCCGCCGGGGTCGCCAGCCCACCCTGAACCCCCAAGATATTGCAAGATGGAGGCCGACGAGGTGCCGTGCGGGTCGTGTTATCTGGCATGCCCGAAGGTCGGGGAGCAGGTGCGGCCCGCCGATCTGCTCGGCGACTACCGTGCGGCGGTGACGGCGAAGGCGACTTTTGCGATCCCTGGAAGACAGAGCGGCGGGGCGGTGACCGCGCTCCTGGTTAATGCTCTCCAGAAGGGGTTGGTCGACGCCGTGGTCACGGTCGCCCAGGACCCCTGGACGAAGAAGCCGCAGTCGGTGGTGATCACGGAGACCGAGGCGCTCGTCGCCCAGGCAGGGAGCAGGTACAACTGGTGGGTGCCGCTGCTTGCGGCGCTCAAGGAGGCGGTGGTCGTCCGCAAGTACAGGCGGGTCGCGGTCGTCGCCCTGCCGTGTGCGGCGGCGGCCCTCGCACGGATCCGCACGAGCGGGCTCGACCTCCATGCCCCCTATGCCAGGGCGGTCCGCCTGGTGGTCGGGCTCTTCTGCACCGAGACCTTCGACTACGAGCAGTTGATGGAGGGCAAGATCAGGGGCGAACTCGGGATCGAGCCCTGGGAGATCGAGAGGATGGACGTGCGGGGGAGCCTCAGGGTGACGGCCGGCGAGCAGACTTTCGAACTCCGGCTCGACGCACTCGAGGCCTGCATCCCTGAGGGGTGCCGGCACTGCACCGACTTTGCGGCATGGAGTGCCGACATTTCGGCGGGAGCGGTGGGAAGTCCCGAGGGCTATACCACCCTGCTCGTCAGGACCTCGGCGGGCCAGGGCTTCTTCGAGGGGGCGGTGAACGCCGGGCTTATCGAGGTGGGCGGCAAGGTCGACCTCGCACGCGTGGAGGCGCTGGCGAAGAAGAAGATGGAGCGGGGGTAAGAGGACAGGGGACGGAAAAATCCCGCCAATCGTCGTCGCCGGGGTCAGGGGGCACTCGTCCTCCGGCGAATGAGGGGAGTACACTCGCCTGCATCATTCCATTGGTCTTCTCCTTGATCACCACTCAACGGGGACCACGGGCCTTTCGGCCCTGTCCTCCCATCATGACGAGTGGAGTGGATGCACATCAGTCGACAGGACAGAACGGTGTAATCACCTCGCAGGGTCCACCGTCAACGATCTCCTGCCAATCCCCGTCACAGGAGCCAGGGGGCGCAAAGCCCCAGCGAATAAGAAGCGTATATTCCTCCTGCACCATCCTATTACTCTCCTCTTTGATCCCCTTGTTATGACCCCGAGGTCATCCCAAAACTCTCAAGGGTTGAGGATCTCCTCGAGTTGAAGTGCTTCCTTCCAGAAATTCTACACGCTCTCCTCGACCGGGGGGCGAGCGCCCCCCGAACCCCCCGCTGATGAAGATTGGCGGAGGATTGCGTCCCGTCTTCATGAACTTAACTCTATCTTCCCGTCCTCATCGCTATCCCGGGAGTCCGGGGGCAGAGTCCCCGGCGGGGGCGGGGGCGAGGGGGGAGGCGACGAATGCATGGGTGCGCGATGAATAAACTGGGATCTCTTCATTGTCATCCATCGCTCTTCACCGGTGAGGAGGAGGGCTGGAGAGTTTTGGATGACCTCATGGAGAGAATTTGTGTCATCCGCCTTCCTATGGTCTCTCGCCGGAGGCAGAGCCCCCAGACCCTCCCGGGACCACGATAGGACCGGGAAGGCAAAATCGATGACCATGACAAGGATGCTGCCGTCTTCGACCTCTCGTGACGCGTGGGGTTCAGGGGGCGGCACGCCTCTCGCCAGAGAGAGAGATCAAGAGGATTTCTACAGGACCCTTTTTTTATAGAGATTCGCAAAGGACGGTGCAATCTTTTCCACTGGATCCACCCTTCAGCGATCCCCTGTCAATCACCGTCGCGGGAGAACAAAAGAGAGCGAGTTCGAGCAATCTTCTAGACCAACCCATTATGCAGGTCTGCAAAGCCGCGGCGTTACCGCTCCGAGTACTTCTCCTCTTCTGAGGCGGGCTTGATCCTCCGTGCGACTTCGTCCATGCCCTCAAGCGAGGCTGAAAAGGCCTGGTACCTTTCTTCGGCCTCGGCACGCCTCCTCTCCCTGATCTGTTCCACCCCCACCCCGGCCCCGACGAGGAGGAGGGCGAGCATGAACAGGAGCATGCAGTGACCGATATCAAGGCCGAAGACCAGGCGTATCACGATGATCACGAGTACGGCTTCGATGACGAGGATAGGGGGCCATGTCGCCCATGAGAATGAGTGTGTCCTGTGCATGCTCCCGACTCCAGACCTTGATAGTGAGAATACATTTTACAATATATTATTATTCTGATCTGAGCCTCTAGAGAGGCATATGATGAGAAGAAAAGAAGGAGAGAGATTGGTCACCCAGAGATGTGGGCAATACGAGTCCGACGAGGAGACAGGAACATGGGTGGTCTGTGGCGTCTCTCTTGCGGGAGCCACCTCAGGAGTATTCTGTTATTACTCTGAATGCCGCCGTCCGCCGTCAATCTTCGTGATGAAGAGCGAAGAGGACTGAAGGCCCCGAAATATAACTCTATAGAAACTCTCACCTCTCGTGAGGAGAACATGCGTCCCCTGCCTTCCCATAGTCTCTCGCCAGAAGTTCTTCGAAAGCCATCGGCTTTCTCAAGTTCGCTGACGCTCCCAGCCACCGGATCCGGATCCTCCAGATGAAGATAGGGTCGAGAAGACATAATGGACAAACATGACGAGGATGGTACCGTCCTCGACCAATTTCTTCATGGTGAGGGGGCCAGAGGCCAGAGGCCCATGGTCCCTGTCAAAGATCAGAGATCTTCTCGAACTCACCGGCGTTTGATTCCACCTGACCCACGGCAGAGAGCAATTTGCGTGGGACCGCCGACCAGGGGATCAGAGAAGTGCTGTTGATTTCAATCAGGTGCATGCCTCACATTTCAATCTTCATGACGAAGGCGAAGAGAGAACCTGGCTCTCATCATCTCGATTGCATGCCGTCGCCTGGCACCACGAGAATGATCCGATCAAACTGACTGCGCCACGAGAGGTGAAGACGGCAATCTCTCTTCAGGGGTTTCGAATATGCCTTCCCGACCTATCTTGATCCCAACGCGTATGAGGGGGAGAAGGCGGGGGAGGCGCGCTCGCACCCAAAATAAGTGAAGATTTCTACAGAACCCGGAGAAAAAAAATCTCAGAGCCCGCCCCGGCGCCGCCGCCAGACCTCGAGCAGCCCAAAGCACCCGGTGAGCATCATGTCCCCATAGGGCGCCGCCTGGTAGGCGTCAGGGAGAAGACGGGCGCGGTTCGGGCCGGTGACCGCGACCGGGGTCTCGCCGATCGCTTCCCGCACCGCCGCCCCATGCCCGCCGTCCTCGAAGACCTCCTCGTTGGTGAGGGTGCCGTCCTGCAGTTTCCCGAGGAAATGGGTGAGCCGTGCAGGATCGAGCGAGGAGGTGTGGTGCTCGAAGAGCCCCTGCACCTCGGTGCCCCGCAGGGTGAAGGCCAGGGTGTGGCCATTGCCGACATTGACCAGGGTCACGCCGTCGGCGTTCGCCTGCGCCGCGACCCAGGGGTCGAGGAGGGCGCCGATCGCCGCCACTGCCCCGGTGTCGGTGACCAGTGCCTCAGGCGCCGCCGAGAGCACGGCCTGCATCCTGCTCATCGCCGGGTGCGGGGGATCGGGGACAAGGGAGAAGAGGTCCCAGTCTCCTTCTTCCAGGAGTTTCCGGAAGACCGAGAACCTGAAGACCCGGTTCGAGACCTCAGGCGAGAACCCGTGGTCCTGGACGGCGATCGCCACCCGCTCAGGGTATGAGACGCCGAAGAGCGCGAGGGCGGTCTGCAACTCGCGGGCCATATAGTCCCCGGTCCGCACCGTGACCGCACCCTCAGGCGCCTCGTCGGCGACCTCGACCCCGAGGGCCGCCACCCGTGCCGGGTTGTCATGGACCGTCAGGGCCGCCTCAGGCGTGGCCGTCACCTTCACACCGGCGGCCAGGGCCTCCTTCACCGCGAGCACGCTTCCGCCCCCGCCCATGCACGCCCCTTCCAGGTGGACCGAGCGGCCTGACCGGGCGGCCTCGCGCACGGCATTGCCGACGACGACCGTCGGGGACGGGAGGACGAGTTTCACCGAGTTCTCGACTGGCGCCTCGGGGTCGTACAGGAGGACGTCCTGCGTCCCCCGCCCGACATCGATGGCAAGCACCCTCCTATCAACCATGGTTCACGCCTCCAGCTTTCCCCTGACCTTCGGGTCACCGCGGTATTCCTTGAACCGTTTCAGGGAAACCGTCAGGTCGCGAGTGAAGGCGAAATAACCGATCTGCGTCTTCTTGCAGAGGTTCATCGCCATATCGTACAGCCCTCTCGGGTCTGGCCGCGCCTCGCCGAGCCAGATATGGAAGATGTTGCCGCCGTCGACGATCGGGAAGAAGACATGCTCCACCTCCATCCGCTTGGTGAGCGGGACATCGGCCCCTGGCGAGACATGGGTGCCGTTGGTGTAATAGACCGGAAGGTCCCGCGTCGTCCCGCAGTCCGCGACCGCCGCCTCGGGGTCGCCCTGCATCACGCCGAGCGCCGCCTCCCTGAACTCGTCGTCGAGCATATCCGCGACCGCAAACCGCTGGCCGGTCGTCTCGGCCGGCGTCCGCGCCAGGGCGATGGTCATGCCGTTCTTCTCAGAGAGCGTCTTTGCATAGAGTTCCATCTCGGTCATCGCCCGCACCGCCATCTTGAAGGCGTCCTTCGACTCGTGGAGCTGGTGGCCGGTATGGTACTGGACCATCTCGTTCACCCCCACGACCCCGATGGTGTAGACCAGGCTCTCGAGGTCGACGGCCACCGCACCCCGCTCGCCGGTCTGCGGATCTTTCGGCCGCTGCATCGCAAACGGCATCCGGCCGTTCGTGCGGATCGTCTCCATCCACCGACGCTTCACCTTGAAGACCTCGACGGCCACGTCCATCAGGGCGCGGAGTTCGGCGAAGAGCCGTTCGTCGTCGCCCTCCGCCTTGTAGGCGGCCCGCGGGCAGTTGACCGAGACGACCTCCCATGAACCCATCGAGAAGTGCGACCCGTCCTTGAAGTAGAGTTTCTCCTCAAAGTGGTCGTCCTTCTCGAAGGTGGAGGAGAATTGATAGGCGCAACACTGGTAGCACGAGATCCCCTTCCCTGCGCCGCGGTACGGCGGGAGCTGGTTGTCGTAATAGGGCGTCCCGAACTTGGAGGCCAGTTCAAAGGTGAGGAGATAGAGGTCCTGGTAGGACGGGAGGTCGGGGTGGGTGCGGTTGAACTCCTCGTCCTCTTCCATGAAGTCGGGCTCGATGGAGATCTCGGGCTTGGGGAAGGAGAAGGGTTTGCCCCAGTAGTCGCCCTCGAGCATCACCTCCATCATCGCCTTGAAGAGGAGACGGACCTCGCGCTCGAACTCGCCGTAGGTCCGGAGCGGCGCCTGCCGCCCGTCCCAGACCTTGCCCTTGTAGACGCAGGGCTTGTCCCGCCAGAGGGTCGGGACGCCAGGCGAGAGCTGGACCGAGGAGAAGACGAGCTGTCCGCCGCGGGCGACCATCATCTGGGTCATCTCGTAGACGAACATCTGCATCAACTGCTTCATCTCGCCATAGTCCATCCCCTCGAAGTACGGGGAGAGGAAGGTGAGGAAGTTGTAGTAGCCCTGCCCGCCTGCGAAGTTGGTCTGGGCGCTCCCGAGGGCCTTGACCGCATGGAGGACCGCGACTTCGGCGCGTCTGGCCGGGCCGGCGACCGAGGCCTTCGTGCCGTTGCCGTCAGGCATCAGCCCGTAGTAGAAGAAATAGCGGAGGTCCCAGTCCTGGCAGTTGTGAATGAGCAGACCATCTGAGGCATAGAAGGTGTGGCTCTCCTCTGAGCCGTCGCCCTCCAGGAAGAGGTCATAGACATACTCCCCCGAGGGGACGGCCGCAGTCGAGGAGACGACTTCCTCGCGAGAGAAAGCCCCGGCCTCGTGCACCGCCGCACCGCCGGCCTCGAACTGCTCCTGCTTCTCGTCGAGGAACCTGACCCACGTCGCAAAGGTCCTGAGATCCCCGGCCCTGTCAAGCCTGAGACTGAAGGGCGAGGAGGTCCCGACGACCTGCGGGTGCATGCCAAGTGCCGAGAGGAGGAGGGAGAGGTCCTGCCTGGTGGTGGCCGAGGGGGTGGTGTAGGTGACGGCGCCGCCAGAGACGGTGCCGCCGGCGGTGAAGAGGGCCGAGAGGAACTCCCTGAGGTGGGCGTCGTCGAGGTGCCAGACAAGCCAGGGGAGATGCTTCTTCTCTGCTTCCTCAGGGACGGCAAAGACGTACCTGAAGAGGAGCCACTCCAGTTTCCCACCGAAACGGACCCGCATCGCCTCGGTCTGCCTTGCGAGGGCGGCCCTCTCGTCAGAGAGAGCGCCCCTGACATCGGCAAGGACCGCATCAGACCGACCGGTTTCCGTGACGACCAGGCCGTACGAACTTCCTGGGACGACCTCGTAGCCCCCGCCCGCGACAAAGCCACCGAGAAGACGGCAGAGGGCCGGAGTGACCGGCAGGACCGCCGGGAGGTCGCGCTCGCTGCCCGCGACCCCGATCCTGAGGTCGCCGTAGTCGGTGATCTCGTAATACTCGCAGAGGGCGCTGAAGACCACGAGCGGCATGGTCCCGCGGGTGAACCATTCCTTGTGGTGCTCGATGCCGAGGGCCCGCGAGACGGCGGTGAAACTCCCCTCGATCGCGGAGAGCCGCTCGAAGATCGGGCGAGCCCCCCGCACCACCACATTCTCCAGGTACGCAAGCGGGACCGAGAGAAAGAGTTCTTTGACCAGGTCGATCGTGTCCACCGGCGTGCCGCGGAGTGCAGGGGTTGTGCTGAGCCCGTAGAGGAGGGCGCCCTCCCTGACCTCACCGGCCTTCGTGATCTGCATGCCTCCCTCGGCCTGGACAGGGACCCGGTGTTCACGGGTGGCAAGGAGACTCTTCCCGGTCGCCGTGGAGATCTGGAGCAACTCGCCCTCTTCGACCTGGCGCCTGGTGACCTTCTGCACCGTCCGGTAGCCCTGCGGGGTGAGGACGGCCAGGTCGTCAGGGAGATATTCGTCGCCGTCGAAGGGCACCTCGTCGAGTCGCATCGTCTGGTGCCGTCCGGCCGCGCGGAACGGCACGACCGTGCTCCCGTCAAGACAGAACGGACGCGTCCCGAAATATTCCAGGTCATGGACATGGAGGTCGCCGGCCAGGTGGCGGTCGGCGAGTTCAGGCGGGAGCTGGAGGAGGTACTGCTCCTTGGAGATCTTGTCGGCCTTCTTCTTGTGCGAAGTCTCGGCGTTCTCCTGGAGGTTGGCGTTGTCATGGGCCTCGAACCCCCGGCCGACGTCGATGAGATGGGCGTCGTAGACCGGGGTGCCGACCCTGGTGCAGACGTTCCTGTACTCGACCATCCCCTTCTCCAGGAAGACCATGTTGACGATCTCGCGGATCAGCGCCCCGGAGAGGAAGTGCAGACCAAGGTTCCTGATCCGCTCCTCGACGACCCGTGCGATCTCCTCGGCCTGCTCCTTCGTCGCCGGCGCATACCCGTAGAAGTGCTCGACAAGTCTGGTCTCGTTCTCGATCTGGGCGACGATCTTGGCGCGGTCCCATTCGAAGATGTGCCCCTCGGTGGAGCGGACCTTGGGCAGGGGCGGGACGAAGACACCGTCAAGCGTCGCCTGTTTGCTCTGCCGGTCCACCGTCACTCACCCGAGGCAAGACCGTCGACGAGCTCGCCGCGTACATGTCCGTCCTCGAAGAGGTCTGAGGAGGTGTAAAAGTCGTCCCCGAGTCTGAGCACCGGGGCTTCGTTGACAAAGACGCCGTTCACCCGCATCTCGGTGAGGGCTTCGGCAGATGACATGTCCTCTTCCTCATAGGGATACCCTTTCTCGGTCAGGTATGCCTTGAGGAGGTCGCAGTTCGGACAGAATTCAAGGGTATAAACAGTAAATTGTGGACGTTCAGCCATGGAAAATACTCTCCCACGATCCTCGGAAGTGATCAGTTCAGCCCGTATAGTATCGGGACGATACCATATGGATTGTTCCCATCAGGATGCAAGACCATCGATGGGAGAAGGAATGAAGGTTGTGATCTCGTGCGATGGTGCTTTGTAGAATGGTGGCATATCATGCTGGTATGGTCCGGGCCTTTGTCGCAATAGAACTCACAGATGAGGTGAAAAATGGGTTGCGAGACGCACAGGAGCGTCTTGGAGAATGCCGCGCACGGCTGAAGATGGTGGACCCGGCGCTGGCACATATCACCCTGAAGTTCCTGGGTGAAGTCGCACCCGAGCAGATCGAGGCGGTGGAGGAGGCGCTGCGCACGGTGCGCGGGGCGCCCTTCACGTTGACGGTCGGCGGGGTCGAGGGGAACAACCGGCGCCGACCGCGGGTCGTCTGGTGCACGGTCTCGGACGGCGGCGAGACGGCACGTCTGGCGGCGGCGGTGGAGAAGGCCCTTGAGCCGCTCGGGTTCGAGCGCGAGAAACGGGGGTTCACCCCACATATCACCCTGGCACGGGTGCGCGAGTTCGATCCTTCGCTCCTCGAGGCGATCGAGGATCTTGGCGGGGCCGAACCGGGAGCGTGCGAGGTGCGGGCGGTCGCCCTCAAGAAGAGCACCCTGACCAGGACCGGCCCGGTCTACGAGACCCTGATGGAGGTGGCTCTGGGTGAGGACTGAGGTCGAGGAGGCGGTGCTCGCCCAGATCAAGCCGCGCCCGCGTGAGCAACAGGAGGTGCTCGGAGTGGCCGAGGAGATCATCAACGCGGTGAACCTCTCAGGCCGGGCCGAGGCGATGCTGGTCGGGTCGGTGGCGCGGGGCACCTGGGTGCGGGGCGACCGCGACCTGGACATCTTCATGCTCTATGACCCGTCGCTCCCCCGCGAGGTCCTGGAGGAGCACGGACTCGGGCTTGCAAGGGACGTCGCCAAGCGGTTCGGGACCGACTGGCGCGAGAAGTACGCCGAGCACCCCTATATCAACGCCACGATCCATGGGATGGACGTCGACCTGGTCCCCTGTTATGGGGTGACGAGCGGGGCCGAGATCAAGAGCGCGGTCGACAGGACGCCGTTCCATACCAGGTATATCAGGGAGCGGATCGCCCCCTATGTCGAGGACGTGCTGCTCCTCAAACAGTTTACCAAGGCCGGCGGGGTGTATGGGTCTGACCAGATGACCGAGGGATTTGCCGGGTACCTCTGCGAACTCCTGGTCCTTCATTATGGGGGGTTCACGTCGCTGGTCGAGGCGGCGTCCCGCTGGCGCCCAGGGCTCTTCATCGATATCGAGGAGCATGCGGCCAAGTCGTTCGACGACCCGATGGTGGTCATCGATCCCGTGGACCCGAGGAGGAATGTGGCGGCGTCGGTCTCGGTCTCCCAGATGTTTACCTTTGTCGAGCTCTGCCGGGGCTACCTGACGGCGCCGTCCAATGCCTTTTTCTTCCCGCCGGCGATGACGCCCTTCACCCTGGAGGAGTTCGGGGTCGAGGCGGCCCGGCGCAGGACGCATCTTTTTGCGGTCGCGTTCGAGACGCCGCCGTTCATCCCCGACGTCGTGGTCCCGCAGCTCCGTCGGAGCCTGGAGGGGATGCGGGCCCTCCTTGAGCGGTCCGGGTTTGTGGTGAACCGTGCCGAGGAGGCGATGGGCGAGGAGCGATGTCTGATCCTCTTCGAACTCTTCAACGAGGAGGTGCCGGCGGTGGTGCGGCATTTCGGCCCGCCGGTCTGGAGCCGCTCGAATGCCGAGAAATTCGCGGGCAAGTGGCGGAAGTGTGAGCGGTTCGCCGGGCCGTACATCGAGGACGGCCGGTATATCGTCGAGGTGGAGCGCACGTACACCCATGCCGCCGACCTCCTGGGCTCGCCCGAGGTGCTCGGGGTGGGCCTGGGCAAGCATGTGAAGAAGGCGATGGAGAAGGAATGGGTGGTGCTGGAGGGCCAGGAGTGCTGGAGTCCTGAGTTCGCCGGGTTCCTTACGTCTTTCCTGAAGAAGGAGACGGCCCTGACAAAGGTGCTGCGGGCGCAGGGGGAGTAGGCACTCATGCGGGGTGTACGCCCCCGCCCCTCTTTGAGGATTGAGAAGGGGGGAGAGCAGCGACGACGGGATGTTCACCCCAGAAGACCTGCGGCAAGGGCTCTGTAGAAATCCTCCCTTTCTTCTGGTTCGAGTATGATTCACCCGCCTTCACCTATGAACACGCCGGGGGCGAGTGTCCCCGGACCCCCGGGGACCACGATTGGGTCGGGAAGGCAGAATAGATACATGATAAAGGGGCTGCCGTCCTCGACCTATCGTGTGGCAGGGGGACCAGGGGGCGGCACGCCCCCCATCAGAGATGGCCATCCCAGGCATTTACCATGAAAATGATCCTGATGTTCGGCTCTCCATATTTGCATGAGGGCCTGATCTCACCAGGCCCCCTTATGACTGATTCCCAGAGGACAGATACACTCACTCTCAGAACGATTCGTCCTCTGCCTTCCCCGCACAATCGCAATCCCGGGGGTCCGGGCGGCAATCGCCCCCGGCCGAGGGTGTGGGAAGGCACGTCGATCTGATCGGCCGCCCTCAGTCATAGAATCTTCACCGCCGTCTCACGCCGGGGGGTTTCACCCCCCGGACCCCCCACGGACCGAAGATAGCCGAGGGGCGGCGAAGTGAACACGATCCCCCCCGATTCTCCTATCTTGAAAAAAGAGAGAGCACGTGATGAGAAATTTTCATCCTGTATGCTTGAGCCTCGGGTTCATGCCGAATTCTCCAGAGCTCAATATTCAAGACCCAACCTCTGGAGGTCCAGACCGGGGGCAGACGAGAAAGACCGCGAGGACCATGCCCCCCCTTCCCCGCCGTGACCTTCACATCCTCCAGCGTTTGAGCATCGGCAGAAATGAATCCATCAGGTTTTTTGCTTCCTGATAGGAGATGATCTCCATCTCCGCCATCGCTTTTGCACAGAACTCGGCCATCTCCTCCATTGTGATCGAAGGGTCGACAAATGACCCCTGCTGGTAGCAGTAGGTGCAGTAGTCGGCGGAGGGCGTCCCGTCCGCTTCAGTCCCATGAACGTCGGGACTCTTCATCGGCATTCCGCAGCTCTGGCAGAATGGACCATTGTATGCTTCCATCATCAGACCTCGTGACGTGACCCGGTGACGATTCATCACGGGCCCGCACCGATCGGTTATCCATGTTCTTTTATATGTCTGGCGATATGCGTTTGCGGGCAGAGTGGGTGCCAGGGGTCGCGCCGCGGCCCGCGGATATCTCCCTGGAGAATCCGGAAAGGAATTGAGATATCAGATCAGGCATACTCCACTCCCATGCTTCACAAAAATTTATATTTGATAGGTGGAAACTTCCTTCTATCTCCTCGCGGAGGAGGGAGCAACATACCATGCATATCGGACACAGGCTCCTGCCGATTCTGGTCCTCGCCTGCCTGGGCCTCTCTGCCGCGCCCGTCATGGCGGCAGACCCGGGCGGAACGACGACCCTTGAAGAAAATCCTGGTGCGGTGCTGGACTTCATCTGGGTCCTGATCTGCGGGTTCATGGTGATGTTCATGCAGGCCGGGTTCACGATGGTCGAGACCGGGTTCACCAGAGCGAAGAACGCCGCCAACATCATGATGAAAAACCTGATGGACTTCTCAGTCGGGGCGCTCTCGTACTGGGCGGTCGGGTTCGCCATCATGTATGGCACGATGGAAGGCATGAACTGGCTCTTCGGCTGGTCAGGGTTCTTCCTGATCGGCGATGCCTACGACGTCACGACCATCCAGTCCTGGTTCTTCCAGATGGTCTTTGCCGCGACCGCCGCCACGATCGTCTCGGGCTCGGTCTCTGAGAGGTGCAAGTTCTCGACCTATGCCATTGCCAGCGCCGTGATCACCGCCGTGATCTATCCACTCTATGGCCACTGGCTCTGGGGCGGCGGCTGGCTTGCCGACCTCGGCGCCCTCGACTTCGCAGGGTCCGGCGTGGTCCACGCCCTCGGCGGCTGGCTTGCCCTGGCCGCGGCCTTCCTGCTCGGGCCACGCATCGGCAAATATGCAAAGGACGGCACGCCCCGTGCGATCCCCGGCCACTCGGTGACCCTCGGGATCCTGGGGGTCTTCGTGCTCTGGTTCGGGTGGTACGGGTTCAACTGCGGCTCGACCCTTGCGGCAGACACCCTGCGGATCTCGGTCATCGCGGCAAACACCACCCTGGCGGCGGCGGCGGCCCTCGTGACCGCAATGCTGTTCACCTGGGCCTGGCACGGCAAACCTGACGTCTCGATGTCAGGCAACGCGGCGATCGGCGGGCTTGTCGCCATCACTGCCGGGTGCGCCTGGGTCAGTCCGCAGGTCTCGGTGCTCATCGGCATCATCGCCGGCGCCCTCGTCGTCCTCGGCGTCTGGTTCCTTGACTGGAAACTCCGCATCGACGATCCAGTCGGGGCGATCTCGGTCCACGGGATCAACGGCACCTGGGGTCTCCTGGCCCTCGGGCTGTTTGCCGACGGGACCTATGGCGGGGTGACCGGGCTCCTGTATGGCAACGCCGGGTTCTTTGCGGTGCAGGCGCTCTCGGTCGCGGTCAACTTCGCCTGGGCCTTCGGCACCGGCCTGCTCCTCTTCGGCCTCCTGAAGAGAGTCGTGGGGATACGGGTCCCGGCCGCCGAAGAACTCCAGGGGCTCGACCTCGGGGAGCACGGGATGTCGGCCTACCCGAACTTTGTCCCGACTGAACCGGCAATGGAGGTGGAGCGATGAAAAAGATCGAGGCGGTCATCAGGCCGACGAAGTTCGAGGACGTGAAGACCGCCCTTGAAGAGATCGGGATGGTCTCGATGACCGTCTCAGAGGTGAAGGGCCGGGGGCAGCAGAAAGGCGTGAGGCAGCAGTGGCGCGGCGCCGAGTACGTCGTCGACTTCTTCCCCAAGACCAGGATCGAGATGGTCGTCCCTGACGAGAAGGTGGACGAGGTCGTCAGCGCGATCGTGCGGGCCGCACAGACCGGCCAGATCGGCGACGGCAAGATCTTTGTCGTCCCGGTCGAGCGGGTGGTCAGGGTCAGGACCGGCGAGGAGGATGACAGGGCCTTATAGCCCGCACCGTCCTCTTTTTTTCCTGGAGAAGGAGAACGTTTTGTACTTTATTTGTGGAGTTACTGGAGGTGAGACCTGCGACCCGTTATCTGGTCCATCCTTCAGCAATCCCCTGCCAATCGCCCTCCGCGGGGAGTCCGGTGGCTGTGAGCGAGAGCGAGCGAGAGAAGTTCTACAAAACCCGCTCTTTAGAATCTGGCATGAACCTCTGGCTCACGCATACGGGATGAAAATTTCTCGTCACCTGCTCTCTCTCTTTTTAAGAGAGGAGAATCGGGGTGGGATCGTATTCCATCGCCGCCCCCGCCTCTCTTCGGTCCGTGGGGGGTCCGGGGGGTGCAACCCCCCCGGTGCGAGATGGCGGTGAAGATTCGGCGGATAGGGGCGGGAAGGCGTCTCTTTCATCTGCATATTATTTTCAACGAGATATAACTGGTTCAAATTCTCATGCAAACCTGGAGAGATAATCGTCAGGATCATTTTCATGGTAAACCCTTACCGATTGTGTGGGGGGACGTGTGCCACCCGCCTCCCTATCTCTTTGGCCGGGGGCGAGTGCCGCCCGGACCCCGGGATCCCGATTGTTCGATGGAAGTCCCCCGGCGAGGGGGATGGCGGTACACCTCTCAAGACGGTCGATGCACAACACCAACACCCAAAGAATCAATCCGGTCCCTCAACCAGATCACCGCTCACCATCCCCGCCACTCGTCACGACAGGGATCCAGGCACACCCCGCACGACCCCTAAAACCCGCACTTCACCACCGCCCCGATCCGCCAGGGATAGAGTTGCCTCAACCGCTCCTCCTCTCCATTGTTCTCCCCGGCCCCCACCGGTCTGAGGGTGGCATCGGTGCTGACCGCCAGGAAATGGACCGGGACCGACCGCGCCCTGTTATGGATCTCGTTGAAGGTGTTGATCTCAAGGAGCAGATCATAGAGTGCATGCTCGACCCGCGCCGCCCCCACCGAGGTCTCGTCGATCTCGGCCAGGTCATAGATCCGGTCGGCCTTCGTGACCACGAACCCATAGACCCGGTCGCGGCCGAGGGTCTCCATCACCCGCGAGTACTGCCCGAAGAGCCGGGTCAGCGCCCGGCGCCCCTCCTGGTGGAAGTCCACGATATGATCGCCGTCGATGAGGAAAAGCACCTTCCCGGCCCGCTCCAGGTGGCGGTGGACGCAGGCAGGGACAAAGGCGTCCATCACCCCGGCAACCTCCCCCCCATACTGCTCCCTGAACTGCTTCAGGTACTCGAACCTCCCAATCCAGTCCCCGACCTGGCGCGGCTCGACCTTCACCGCCGCGGCCACCTGCTTCACCGCACCCGCATACTCAGACCGCGAGAGCGGGGGCGCATACCGCCCGGCATAATCAAGGAACGTGAACTCGACCGGAGCGACCTGGAACCGCCGCCCAGAGAGACGGTACACCCCGAGGTCGGCCGCACCGGTCGGCGACGGGAGGAGCCCATCCTCGAGATCAGAGAGGAGACGCTCGATCCGCATCTTCTCCTCCTCCTCCCCCTCTCCGGCCGCAAAGATCACCTCCTCCCTCTGCCCTGAAAACTCCCTGACCATATGGGTATACATCGCAAGGAAGAGGAGCGTCTTCCCTGACCCGGCCGGTCCAAGAAGAAACGTCTCAGATCCCCTGACCGGACGTATCGCCCAGAGCGTCAGCCCGGCTGCAAGGACAAAGAACCCCGCCGTCCAGGCCAGGGAAGAGGTCGGCGCCCGGACCAGAGGGACGGCGACCAGGACGAGCACCGCCGCCGCTCCCAGGAGGACTTCCAGGCTGACCGCCTGCGAGAGCCGGTCGGCACGGTTCTCCCAGAAGGTCCAGAAGACGAGCGCCGCCCCCGCACCAAGCCCGCCGAGAAAAAAGGGGGAGACCGGAGGGGCCCACGCAGTCGCCGACGACGCAATGAGCGGGAGGACAAAAGCGACGACCGCCGCCCCGCCCGGCCTCGTCCGCTCCTCGACCAGCAACCCAAGCGCTCCAGGGACCAGCAGTCCCCACGCACACGCCGCCGCCCCTTCGACCCAGGGGGAGAGAGGCGGCATTGCCGGACCGACCAGGGCCCCAGGGGCGACCCAGACCCGCGCCACCCCCAGGACAAAGACCAGGACGACGACCGCCGCCTCCTTCGCCACCCACTCCCGGTTGCGCACCCTCATCTGGGCAGTGCCTCCCTGATCCCCTTCACCGTATAGAGCCCCCGCACCTCGTCGGAGACGTTCGTCCCGTCCTTCTCCAGGTTCGAAAGTTTCCCGGCCTCTTTCAGGTTGAGCAACCGCTCCCTCGTGATATACTTCCCCTCATGCATCATGAGGACATGATGGAGAATATTGTCCCGGTTCCTCTCATAGATCTCCCAGTAGCCCCCGCCTGCAATGAGCGGCGAGATATTGTCCAGGAACGAGGCCGAGGCGACGAAGGTGAGGGCGATCTCCCAGGGCCTCGTATGACTGTGCGTGACCAGGCGGGAGTCGTTGATGTTCCTGAGGGCCAGCGTCTCGTTGACCTCGCGGTTCATCTGGTCGCCCACCCGGGCGCTCGCGATCGTCCGGCCGATATAGTCGGAGGGCGAGGCCACGACCAGCCCCACCTTCCCGAAGTTCCACCGCTCGGTGGCGCTGATCGGGACCATCAGGTTGTGGATCCCGAGTTTGTAGTTGTCGATGAGGTGCTTGTAACTCCCGGTGATCTCGGCCACCAGTTTGTCCAGTTCCTTGCGGCCGTTCTCCTCCCAGTCCAGGTCCCACAGTGAGGAATTCTCGTGGATGAGCGAGAGGATCCTGGGATTGATCTCCCCGAAGTTCGTGAGGTACAGCCCCTTCCTCGTGTGCTTCCCATAGGTCTTCTCCTCGTTGATCCTGACAAGGGTCTCTGAGAAGGTCCGGTAGTGGCGGTTGAGTTCACGCCGATACGGGAAGGTCTGATCGGCCACCTCCTCGGTCGCTTCGAGGGCGCGGACCGCCGCCTCCTTCTCCTCCACCTGCGCATGCAGCGCCGCGTACTCGGCCTCGTACGCCGCATGCCGCTCGGTGAACCCCTCCTGGTGCAGGGCCGTGGCGGTGAGACGGTCCCTGAGCGCCGCCCTGATCGTCCCGCGCTCGCCTGCCTCGAAGAGGGCCGCCACCCCCTCGGGGTCGTCGAGCGGGAGGCGGGCATAGAGGGTCTCGGTGATCTTTCTCCTCAACTCCTCGGCCCGCCGCACAAGTCCTGCGACGATGAAGTCCTCAGGGAACCTGAGGGCAAAGGAGGGGGCGATGTCAAGGCCCCAGTATTTCGCGTTCGCCTTGATGAACTCCTCCTTCTCCCTCCTGAGCGCCTCGAACTTTTTCCGTTCCCGCGCCGGTTTCTTGTTGATGTACCCGACGACCTTGCTCCCAAACCCGCCGGCGTCGATCCGTGCGACCCGCATCTCATAATAATGATAGAGGGCGATCGCCTCGACCAGGTCAGAGAGGGCGTCGAGGGGTTCACCGCTCTCGTGGGAGAGGGCCGTGACCTCCTGCTGGACCTCAGGGACCCCGGCGGCCCTGAGCCACCCCTCTTTGTCCGCGGCCTTCACCGTCTTCTCCTGAAGGGCCTCGATGCTGCGGTTGACCATCTCCTGCAACCCCTTTTCTGGCCCCTCGATCACCCGGATCTTCTCCTTCAGGGTGACGAACTGGTCGAGCATGAGGTCCACGTCAGAGAGGGTCTGCTCGACCCCCCGCCCGATCTCCTCGCGATGGACCTCCATGCCGTCGAGGTCGGCCTTCTTCTCGGCCAGGGACGCCTGGAGGAGGTGGACCTCGTCCAGGACCTCCTTGCGCCTCGCGACCACCTCCCGCACAAACGGCGCCATCTCCTCGCGGCCCTTGAGGGTCTCCATCAGGGCGGCATGCACCGCCTCCTCGTCGACGGCCGCCACCCGCCTGAAGAGTCGTGCCGTGGTCTCGAGGGTATGGAACGACTCGGGCAGACTCCTGAAGAGTTTGCGGTCGAGGTCGTCTTTGAGTTCGTCCTCCTTCACCGCCTGGGCAAAGGTCCTGACCCGTGCAAGGAAGTCGACCAGGTCGTCGTAGGTCCTGACCATGTCGGGCCTGAGTTCTGGCGGGACATTGTTCTCGATGAAGAACTCGACGGCGCTGCCGGTCTGGTAGTCGAGGAGCCTGCCGATCTCGTTTCGCCAGACTTTCTCGATGGTCCCGAACTCCTTTTTGATATAGTCGAAGTCGCTCCGGGTCGGCGGCACGACTGCGGTCAGTCCGGCCTCGTCCAGGAGGTCGCCGACCGCCTGGTTGAGATGTTTTTTGCTCGCGGTGATCTCCTCCTGCTCCTCGATGACCACCCCGTACTCCTCCTTGAGGCGCCGCAGTTCTTCGACCGGGTACGAGATGACATGGGCGTCGGCGATGATGAACGAGGCGTAGGGTTTCTTGGCGTCCCCGATGTTGATGTCGCCCTTCTCAAGATGGAGGAAGTTGCTGAAGATGTACGGGAAGACGGCGTCGAACTCGTGCACCTCCTCCCGCGCCTCCTCGCCCTTCTTGTAGCCGGTCGGGCCGAGCGGGGTGAGCACGATGTAGTTGAAGAGGCGTTCGTTCTGGTTGAGGTATTCCAGTTCGGTGAGGGCAACGGCGGCGTTGAGCTGCTCTTTCTCACCTTCCATGGTGGTGGGGAGGACGATGTACAGCCAGATCTGGGCGGTCTCTCCCCGTTGCCCCCTGATATACCTGGCAAGGTCGATGAACATCCCTGACCCGGTCCCGCCGCCGAGCCCGACGACGAGGGCGGTCGTGCCCATCGTCGAGAACATGGGGAACCCGCTGGCCTGGCCTTCGTTGATCACCTTGTACAGGATCGCCTTGGAGATCGCCCGTCGCCGGTGCACCCCGCCGCCGAAGTCGTCGGTGACGAAGGGGTCGATGGTCCTGAGTTCGTCGAAGTGCAGGCCGTCTTCGTCGGGGTCGTTGAGCCACCAGACGGCGGTGCGGGGTTCAGACTTGGTCCCTTTGATCTTCTCGGCGATGTCGAGCCCGGCGAGGTCTGAGACCTGGCTGATGTTGGCGAGGTTGGGGAGATAGAGGGCGTCGTACTCGATGTTGCCCCTCCCGCCAAGGGCGTCGACGGTCTCGAGGACGCGCTCGCGCATGGCGTCGTCCTGGAAGCGTTCGTTGGCGTCGGTGTCCATGGTATAGATGCTCAGGTGCCGACCGGTCCTCGAATAGTAGGTGAGGAACCATTCCTGACGGCAGATCTCGCCGACCAATTTCTTTCCGCACCCGCCAAGCCCGCAGAGGGTCAGGTCGGTCGGGAGCTGGAGGGCGGCGCCGGCATCTCGCTCACGTTTCATTCTTCTTCACCTCCTGGTTCTCGTCCGCCGATCCAGATCCCGAGGACCAGAGCGACGACGGCGGCAACGATGATCCCGCCGACGGTCCAGAGGACCGGGACGACCGACTCTTGCGAGCGTTCGTGGTCGGCAAGGGTGTTCGCCTCCCTGACCAGTCCTTTGTCAAAGAGGTCCTGGAGGTAGGTGTCCATGAAGGGGTCTGAGATGGCGTTCAGTTTCTCGTTGAACTCCTCGATAGCCGCCACGGTGAGACTGAAGACTCGGGTGTCGCTCTCGGCCAGGCGGTTGCCGTCGTCGTCGGTGAACCTGACGCGGTAGTAGGCGTAACCGCTCAGCCTGGGGTCATAGGTGACAAGGGTGACGGCGCCGCACTGCTGCACCTGGGCGGCGGTGGGGGCCTGGCCGGCGACGGCGATGGTCACCGGGGTGGTGGCGGCCGGGAGCGGGACGGTGAAGGGCGTGCTGTTGGTAACGTTCCCGGTCCCTTCAAGGGAGAAGAGGGGGGTGCCTTCCACCGGGACGAGGTCGGTCTCAAGGACGAGGGCGTCGGCCGCAGGTGGGAGGCCGGCGATGGTAAGGGTGAAGTTCACCTCTTCTCCTTCGGCGACGTCACCGGTGAGGTCTCCGTCTGCGATGCCGACCTGGAGCCCGGCGGTGCATGCCGGGAGGGCGAGGGCGAGCACGATGAGCAGGCACCACCCGATGAGAGGGGTGCGGTGCGATCTGGGAGGGGTCGTTGGGCCGACCCCTGGGATCTGGGACATAGTCCTGGGATAGCATCCTAAGATTAAATAAGTTCTATATAATCGACCCCATAGTTGCAAATGAATACCTCCATGGGACCTGGACCTCAGGGAGGTTCAGGCGATCAGATCGTTTCTTTCAGGTGGACTCTCGCGGGTGCTCCACTTCAGGCGGTTTTTAGATTTCTCAGGCAACGAAGTGGGCAACCAGACCTGTCCCGCCCTCAGGCGGGGTGCGAGATGGAGCCCAGGTCGTGCGGGGGTGCCGGCGACCAGCGGGGCCTCCGGGTCTGGCAGGAAAGAAGGTTCTTTCTGGGGATGATACGGCGCACCCAGGGGATGGCGATAGAGGAGCGGGAAGGCAGAACACTGATCATGCTGAAGGCGTCCCTCTCATCTGCGTCTCATCTTCAACGAGATCTGGTTGGTTCAAATTCTCATAAAAACCCGGAGAGATAATCGTCAGGATCATGTTCATGGTAACTCCTCACTCATTCATTTCTGGTATAGGCGTGACTCACTCGCCTCCTCCCCCGGTCCCCCGCGCGATTCGAGAGGCGGTGGACGGCATTACGCGCGTCGTGGCGAGTGAGTCGCCCTTGCACCGAGAGGAAGTGAGGGTCTCTACAGGGCCTTCATTTCAGGAATTCTGAACGTATTTCTTTCGCCAGGGGGGTGCACCCCGTAGACCTCCTACGACGAGGAGAGGCAGGGGCGGCAATGGAACACGGCCTCCACCAAATAAGATATGGGTGAGACGTGATCTCGCCTCACGACGAATTCTACAGAGCGATCATACCTGGCCTGAAAAAGGTGAGGAGATAAAAAGGCGCACCCCGGGAACAGAAATTCCCGGGTTCAGTCGCGGGGCCTTACTGCTCGTAGGCGACGAGGATCTTGCCGAGTTTCTTCTCTTCTTCCTGAACCTTCTTGACCTCGTCCTTAGAGAGGTCGGCAAATGCCGGGACCTTCTCGTAGGCCACGAGGATAGTCCCGAACTCGTCCTCAAATTTTTTGAGGGTCTTCAATTTCTCGTCAGAGAGATGGGCATAGGCCGTGCATTGCATCTGTCGTCACCATCCCCCTCTCTGCGCCCATAAGATATATACCTTTTATAAATCATGATTGATATATCCCAACGACACTGGCGGGCGGGCTGAGGCAAGGCCGCCAGGTGGTGGGGGTGGAGACCTGGATCCCGGAGAGGTGCCCTTCTTCAGAACGCCCTGGCTTGACCTGTGGTTCTCGGTGCAGTGCCACTTTCCTGAACCGCCCGGGCAGTATACTCTTACCTGCACCCTCTATGACCTTGCCGGCGCCGTGAAAAAGACCTTCAACGATGAGGGGGTGCCTTCCTGCCCCTATGGCCGGCGGGCCCTGACATTCGGAACAAGAGTCAGGGCGACCCCTGACCCCTGCACCGTCGAGTACCTCATCACCCCCCGCAGGAAGTACGCCCTCCACGACCTCGCCACCGACCGGCAGGCGCTCGTGGCGACAAACCAGATCTTTGCCTCGCGTGCCGGGGTGCCGGTCAGGCCCATGCCGCTCGCCTGCGTCGGGTACGACGACGCCGGCACCCCGGTGGGCCGCCTCAGTTTCGGGCCGCTCTCGGTGCGCTACCAGATGCGCGACCGGGTGCGGTCTGGCATCGACGACCTCTTCTTCGACAAATTCTGTTTTCACGAGACCGTCTTTGAGACCGTCTCACGGTTCAGGGACGGGCGGCTCTCGGCGTACGCCGCCGCCTGGGTGGAGAGGGTGGAGGCGGTCATCGAGGACGAACTGGCCGCCGGCGGGTGCGACCGCCGGACGATCGAGCGGCAGGCCAGGGCGGTGGACGACTTTCTCCGTGGGGTCTCAAGGCGGTATCAGATGCCGCGGGGGTGGTGAATCCCTCTCATCATAATGAGTGGTGAGGAATGTCAGACGACCACACCAAGAGCATATCCCAAAAGTATCCCACGTTCGATCAATCATCTGGATCAAGACTCTTTTCGGCCGTTCGTCTGCCTTCCCTGCTTCAATTGCTATCCAGGGGTTTCCAGAGGCAACGCCTCGCGTGTGAGTGACGGAGGAAGGCAGACCGATCAGAGGTGCCGCCCACAGAGAGCATAAAGAATGGTTCCTTGCTCCCTCCCGCCGGGGGGAGACCCCCCTGACCCCCCCACGACGAAGATAGGGACGGGGCGGCAACAATCTCTTGAACAACACCGTGCTTCAGAAACTTCTTCTTCTCACCGATCAAGGCCAGAGAAGTTTTGGGATGACCTCCAAGGAAAAATGATCTTCACCTGATCCACTGACCGCCATCCCAGGTAGAGAAGAGGAGGGCTCTCGCCTTGCACCCTCTCGACGATGTCCTTTCACGGTCGTCTGGCGATAGGGCTCATGGGCCTTCGGCCCCCTTGTCTCTCGTCATGAAGATGGGTGGTGAACGTCAGGCACCCGTTCAAAAAAGGGTGAGCCTCGTCAGGATCCCCTGCTCTGCACTCCCCTCCCTCTCGCCATCGCGGGGAGCGAGCAAGAGCGAGTGTGAGAAATTCTCCGATTTTCGAGGTCAGGGGGTGCACCCCCCGGCGAAGACGGGGGGACACCATTCATGAAGATCCGAAGGGCCGACCCTTACCGCTCTTCTTCCAGTGCCCCGGCCCAGACGCACTGCCCGAAACTGATGCACCCGTCGCCGAGGGGATAGTCGCGGCTGACAAGAAGGTCCAGGCCCTCGGCCTCGACGACCGAGCGGACCGTCTCCCTGATCATATGGTTGTAGGCCACCCCGCCAGAGAGGGCGACCCGCGGGATCCCGCGCTCGTGCGCCGCATGCACCGCGAGGGCCGCGACCCCGCGGGCGAGGGTGCACTGGACCGAGGCGGCGATATCGGCGACCTTTGCCCCGGCATCATAGGCGTCGAAGGCCCTCGTGAGAAGGGCAGAGGTCTTGAGCACCTCGCACCCGTCGCCGTCACGCTCGAAGGAGAGGTCCCAGGTCTCAGGGGTGCCCCCGGCCGCCACGGCCTCGAACTTCATCGCCGGTTCTCCGTCATAGGTCCGCTCCCGGCAGATCCCGAGAAGGGCCGAGGCGGCGTCGAGCACCCGGCCCGTGCTGCTGGTCTGCGCCACATTGAACCCTCGCTCGACCTGGCGGGCCAGCACCCCGAGTTCGGTCTCGCCCCAGCCGCGGCTGGCCAGGAGGGCGAGGGTCCGCTCGTGGGGGAGGATCCCGTAGAGCATCCGCTCAGGGAACCGCGTCGCAAGGTCGCCGCCAGGCATCCCGACCGTCTCCAGATGGCCCACCCGCTCGAGGTCCGGCACCGCCCCGGCAAAGACCTCGCCGCCCCAGATGGTGCCGTCGTCGCCGTAACCTACGCCGTCGATGGCGATCCCGACGCACTCCTCCCGTGTCGTCGCCGCGATATGGGCGCGGTGGTGCTGGACCGGCACCAGTGCCGCCCCCGTCTCCTCGGCAAGCCTCTGGGCATACCGCGTCGAGAGGAACTGCGGGTGGAGATCGTGGGCGATCACCTCGAACCCCGCACCCAGGAGCCCGCCGATCGTCTCCACCGTCTCCTGCAGGTAGGCGAGGGTCTGGGGGTTTCTCACATTCCCGACATGCGGGGAGGTGACCGCGAACCCGTGCTGGTAGACCGTCGTGGTGGCGTTGAGTTCAGGCCCCACCCCGAGGATGCATCGCTCGCCGAGATCGATCTTCGCCCGCTTCGGGGCGATGCCCCGCGAGAGCCTGATGATATGCCCGTCCCGCACCACCGAGTCGTCGCACCGGTTCACGATCTGGCGGTCATGGACCAGGAACCCGTCGGCCGTCCCGTTGAGATGGGCAAGGGCGTCATCAGTGGCGGTGATCATCGGCGTCCCAGGCACATTGGCGCTGGTCATCACCAGGAGGTCGTGGTCGAGACGGGCGAAGAGGAGGTGGTGGAGCCCGGTGTACGGGAGCATCACCCCCAGGGTGTGAAGGGACGAGAGCCCCGCGTGGGCCGTTGCGTCCTTCTTCTTCATCACGACGATCGGGCGGACGCGGCTCGTGAGCGCCTCGCGGTCCCATGCCGTCGGCTCGACATAGCGCTCGACCGCCTCCCTGGTCATCATCACCGCCAGGGGTTGCTCGGGCCTGTTCAACCTGGCCTTGAGCGTGCCTGCCGCCTCCTCGGTGCAGGCAAGATGGAACCCCCCGACCCCCAGGATTGCAAGGACCGCCCCGGCGTCGAGCATCGCCGCCGCCGCCCCGACCGGGTCCTCGCTTCCCACCGACTCGCCGTCAGGCCCGAGGAGGGCGAGGCCTGGGCCGCACCCCCCGCAGGCGATCGTCTGGGCATGATGCCGCCGGCACCCTGGATCGGTGTACTCGGCCTCGCACGCCCCGCACATCGGAAACTCCTCCATCGCCGTCCGCTCCCGGTCGTACGGAAGACTCCTGATGATGCTGTAGCGTGGGCCGCAGTTGACGCACGAAGTCGCCCAGTAGCCCTCGTAGCGTCCCCCAGGCGTGAAGATGTCCCTGATACACTCATCGCAGACGGCGACATCAGGCGGGATCAACCCGTCCAGCGCCCCGGTACCGCTCGGCAGGATCATAAACCCCGTTTCGACCTCTTCATCGAGAGGCAGCACCTCGACCGAGTCGATGACCGAGAGAGGCGTTCCACCTGCCACTGCCTGGCAGAACTCCGAAAAGCGCGCACCGGACGCAGTGATCTCCACCCTGCTCCCGAGGTTCTTGACCCACCCTGATATGCCGTATTTCTCGGCGAGACCATAGACAAACGGACGAAATCCGACGCCCTGCACGATCCCGCGGATGATGATTTTTCCTCTGTTTTGCATTGCGCGACCTGCAAAGGTTTATTGGCTTACAGTGCGATATATAAATAGGGTTTTGCGTGACAGGTCATATCAGGATAGTGAATGATCCAGTTGAGATCGTGCCTCTCTTGTTGACTTTCAATAATCCGAAATTCAAAGAGATCTACGGACTCTTAAACAAGAAATGGATGACTGAGCAAGAGCTCTGTGAAGAGTGTGACAGCACGTGTGTCGGCCCATGTCTCTCAATTCTGAAGAAAGGTAATCTCATCGAGGAGCAGTGGCGGATGCCTGAACCAGGCAAGAAGCCAAGTAAAGAATTCCGGACAACGTATGGCGGATTCAGGGCAAACTTCCAGTGCACCATGACCGACCTGGCCGACCTCATCTATCTGGCGCTCTCGACCGACGAGCACCTCAGGACGATGGTCACCTGCGTCGAGGACGAACTGGAGATCGGGAACACTTCTATCGCCGACATCGCCAGGAAATACGGGGTATCTCCCCTCTATGTCAAGGGCCTTACCAAACGGATCCCGAACCTTGACGTAAAGGGCCAGGGGCTGATGTATGTCGAAGACACCAGGTGAAGACCCGGTGGCAACCCTGCTTCGAAGCAAGCGGGAGATCACCAGGTTCCAGATCCTGGTCGAGGTCGCCGAGCACCAACCGGCGGTCAGGCAACAGGAGATCGCCGAGAAGATGGGGGTGACCCCCCAGGCGGTCTCCGAGTACATCAGGGAACTCTCCGACGACGGGTTTGTCTCGGCCTACGGCAGAGGGCGCTACGAGGTCACCAAGGAAGGGATCGAGTGGGTGCTTGCCAATGCCGAGGTGCTGGAGAACTATGCCCGCCATGTCACCCGCGACGTGATCCAGAAGGTCCGGGTCTGGCCGGCGGTCGCCGCCGAGCCCCTCAAGGAGGGGGACGCCGTCGGGGTCTTCATGAAAGACGGCTGGCTCTATGCCTCGAAGACCGAACAGACGGCGATGGGTACGGTGATCGCCGACGCCGAGGCCGGGCAGGACGTCGGGGTTGCACGGCTCGCCGGACTCATCGACCATACCGAGGGGACGGTGCATGTCCTCAAGGTCCCGCGGATCGAGCGGGGCGGCTCCAGGAAGATGGACCTGGCCGGAGTGCGGGGGGTCCTGGCAGGGGTCCAGGTGGTCGGGATCGCCGGGCTCGAGGCGTCGGTCGTGATGAAAAGTATCGGACGAACACCGGATATCTCTTTTGGCTCACGGGAAGGCGTGATCGAAGCCGCCTTCCACGGGGTGGAGTGTGCCATCCTCATCGTCGATGAGGAGTTCACTGATTTCCTCAAGAGGCTCGAGAATGCCGGCCTCAGTTACGTGATCCACGACCTGATCCTGCCATGACGGTCATCATCGTCCCCCAGCGAGGGTCATATCGGCTGATCATCTATAATGGGAAGAAAGTCCTGAACACCGGAGTCTTCGGGCTTTCTTCCACGGCAAAAGGGTACAGGCCGGTCAATTTCAAGACGAGAAAACCGGGGCGGAGAAATTACAGGAATATCCCGACCAAGCAGCTCGTCGACCTGGTCCGCACCTCGAAGATCTGGATCACGAGGCCTGAACCGGCGCTGATGGCCTTCCTCGGCGACTTCCAGGTCTCGTCGAAGGTGGCCCCGCTCTGCCGGACCTGTCTGCTCGAGGACAGGGTCTCGGTGCTCAACAAGAAGAACGCGGTGCGCTACGGGCGCGAGCGGATCTGTATGGACTGCGCCGAGCGGGAACTGCGCCGCGAGATGGGCTACCTGGGGCAGTTCGGGCAGCGGTCATTCCAATATATCAGGGCGCTGCTGGAGACCTATAAGGACATCGACCGGGTGCTCGGGCTGCTCCAGCCCGAACAGCGCGATCCCTCCCAGACGCTCTTCGACCGGATGGAGGCGGTCAAGCCGGTCAAGACCCACCATATCACGCAGGTGCCGGTGCCGAAGGCGTTTGCAAAGGCGTCAGGGGTGGAGTACCTCACGCCGGTCCAGCAGCTCGCGGTGAACGGCGGGCTGCTGGAGGGCAAGGACCTCCTGGTGGTCTCGGCGACAGCGAGCGGGAAGACGTTCGTCGGCGAGATGGCCGGGATGAAGAACCTGCTCGAAGGACGGGGGCGTCTGCTCTTCCTGGTGCCGCTCGTCGCCCTTGCAAACCAGAAATACTTCAGGTTCAGGGAGCGTTACAAAGACCTGGCGTCGGTCGCCCTCCAGACCGGAACGAGTCGGCTCAACCTGCCCGAGACAAGGCCGGTGGGCGAGCGGAACACCCGGGCGCAGGTCATCGTCGGGACCTATGAGGGGCTTGACACGATCTTTCGGAATGGTCGGCGGCTCAAGGATATCGGGACGGTGGTCATCGACGAGGTCCAGAACCTGGAGGAGCCCGAGCGCGGCCACCGTCTGGACGGGCTGATCGCAAGGATCAAAAAGACCTCGCCGAATGCCCAGTTCCTCTACCTGTCGGCGACGATCGGGTCGCCGAATGTGCTGGCCGGGAAGCTGGAGGCGAAGCTGGTCAGGTACGACAGCCGCCCGGTGCCGCTGGACCGCCACCTCATCTTCTGCGAGAAGAAGAAGAAGGTCCAGTTCATCAAGTCGATGGTGCGTGAGGAGTTTGCCAGGCGGTCCTCGAAGGGCTACCGTGGGCAGACGATCGTCTTCACGAACTCGCGGGCGCGGTGCCATACGCTGGCCAAGGCGATGGGCTCGAATACGGCGAGGCCCTATCATTCCGGACTGACCTCGAAGGAACGCCGGCATGTCGAGGAACTCTTCGGGTCGCAGAAGATCGCCTGCGTGGTGACCACCGCGGCCCTGGCGGCAGGGGTGGACTTCCCGGCGTCGCAGGTGGTCTTTGATGCGCTGGCGATGGGGATCAAGTGGCTCACGGTCCAGGAGTTCAACCAGATGCTGGGGCGTGCGGGGCGGCCCGACTTCCATGACCAGGGGCGGGTCGTCATCCTTGCCGAACCTGGGGCGACGTATTCGCGGACCTCCAAGGTGACCGAGGAGGAGATGGCGATCGCGTTGCTCAAGGGCGAGATGGAGGAGGTGGCCCCGGTCTATGGGCTTGAAGGGAGTTCTGAGGAGTTCGCCGCGAACGCGATCGTCTGCAAGGGCGACGAGGCCGAGATCCAGTGGATGGAACGCAAGATGGTCGGGACCAACGAACCGGTCCTCGAGACGCTCCAGAAGCACCGGTTGGTCAGGCGCAAGAAGGGGCATATCGAGCTCTCTGACCTTGCCGGGGTGATGGCCAGGCACTTCATCGGGGTCGAGCGGTTGCTGCTCGTCAGGAAACTGGTCAGTTCGAAGAAGGATCCGCTGGATATTGTCGCGGAGATCAACTGCACCGAGGTCAGGGAAGAGGCCTGAGCAGTCGGGTCTCGCGGATATTTTCTTTTCTTTTTTTCGGCTCTGGAGAAATCCTCTTGATGAATCTCTCTTGTGGGGAGTTGGCCGCCTCTCCCAAACCCCCCGCCCTACCACACGATAATAGGTCGAGGACGCCCTCCTTCTTCATCGTCATCCCAGGAGGGGCCCGGGGGAGCCTCGCCCCCGGCACAGGGGGTGGGAACGCATGCATGCACCTGCAACGAAAAGAAGGGGCAGGGGCGGCGAAGTGAACACGGCCCCCACCAATTTTCCTGTCTTCATATGGGGGATCACGCCACGAAATCTTTTCATCTGCATGGGTGAGACGCGATCTCGCGTCATGCCGAATTCTACAGAACTTTTACCAGGATCATTTTGGTCTTTTCTCTGGCCGGTGCCGGTTCGTATCACTCTTTGAAAAGAGGACACCCTGATGGCGCGATGGTGATGGAAGAAAGGGATTTTTTGGCTTTGTAGAAAACCTCTTGTTGAACATCTCTGCGGGGGGCTCGCCGCCCCCCGGTCCCCCCGTGCGAAGAGAGGCGAGGGACGGCATTACACTCTTCATGGCGATTGATTTTGCCTTCCCGACCCTATCTTCATCCCGGGGGTCCGGGGGCAGAGTCCCCGGCGAGAAGATGAGGGAAGGCGGTTGAATCACGCTCGCACCAAGAATAGGTGAGGGTTTCTACAGGGCCGATTTTTTCCCCTTGCCACAACCAGACCCCACAGTCCCCGCCACGCCTGTGCCTGCACACCAGACAGGACCCCCTGACCTGCGGCATCTCCCTTCCCCTACGAGGAGCGATGAGATGAACCGTCTGCATTCCCCCTCTCACCGCACCAGAGGAGGAGGACAGGACCTCCCGCCCCTCCCCCCCACAGGGTGTGAGGGGGGCATGAGGGCGGAGGATACGGAGTGCGACCTCAAGGCTTTGATGTCAAAATAGATTGGGATTAGATATTCCAAATAATTCCTCGCAGATTAAATAATACATTCAGAATCGGATCATTCATATACCATAAAATGCGTATATTTTCTCATGACCGAGGAATCGGTACCCCCCCAGGAGCAGGGAGAAGAGATGTCGTGGTCATTTACCAGAGAAATCAGGGGAGACGGACTTGACTGTGGAAAAATCGTTCAGGGCGAAGAAGACGTGCGGACCTTCATTGAAAAGCACGCAGACGCACTTCCGCCCGCCGAGATGATGATCGACCGGCTACAAAAATTCGATCCTCTCGCCTGAACATTTTCCCCCCTCATCGACCCTCTTACTCTCTTCTTGCCACGCAGACCCAGCGGTCATAGATCGGGTCCCGCGAATTTTCCCAGACCTCAGGCACCCTCCCGGCGGCGCGACACCACCCGGCCACCATGCGGGCCTCGTCCTCGGTGGCGACCGTGACCAGCGTCTCGTCAGAAAGATCCAGGAGTTCAAAGGTGATCGCCTCCCACAGCCCGGCATCAAAGGAGCGGATCGTCCCCATCATGAAGACCGCACCATACGGCACCGGCGTGAAATACGCCGTCGCCGCCGTCGCATCGATGCACGCCGTCTCACCGGGCAGAAGCCTTCCTTCCTCGAACCCACGGGCAAGCAAGGTCGCATCGTGGTCGTAGGCCAACGGACACAACCCCATCTCCCTGAGTGCGGCCGCTCCCACCCCTGACCCACAACAACAGTCCAGACAGCGGACGCCGTCGATATTTTCGCCCCAGACCTCCCCCAGGAGACTCGTGATCTTCTCCTGCCGGTCAGGCGGAATATCCTCCATCGCCGGACTCACCGTCTGGACGATATCGGCGCTATAATACTCGCGCACCGCCGCCGCAAAGACCTCCCTGGTCTCCTGGTAGATCCCGACCTCGACCTCATCAAAGAGATCGAGCACCTCGGGATCAGGCGGGTGGAAGAGATAGTTCGCCCCGACCCAGCCCTCGTCGGTCCTGAACGCGACCGCCAGCAGGTCCTCGTCCTCGTCGATCAGGACCTTTCCCTCAAGAGGCCGGCATGCAAGGACCACCTCGGCCGACGCAGGGTCTGCAAGGTCCGCGAAATACTCTTCAACAAATTTCAGGCTGTCCAGTTCCAGGATCGTGTGTAGTTTCATCGCTGACCTTCTCCCCATTTCTGGTGATCCTGACCCCCTGCGGGGCCCGGATCGTACCGTCGACATGCGCATTCTCATGGAGGACCAGGGACGAGGCGACGACATCGCCAAGGATACGGACTCGCTCGGCGACGCTCACCGTCTCTCTCCCCTCGACCTTCCCGTGCACCATCGTCTGGCGCCCGATATCGATGGCGCCCTGTGCCCGCAGACTCCCAAAGATCGTGGTGTCGGTCCCCACCTCGACCGAGTCGGCCCTGATATTCCCGTGAAGCCTGCACCCGTTCCCGATGCTCATCGGCGCCTGGACCGCGAAGACCTTCATGTTGAGGGACGAGTTCGGCGGGATGAGCAGGGGCATCTCATCTTCGCCGCACTCCTCCTCGTCCTCCCCGAAGAGTTCTGCAAGGGCCTTCTCGATATCCCCGTTCTCCTCGATCTTGAGGAGCGTCATCACATAGACGAGCAGGTACACGATCACCGGCATCGGGTTCCTGATCGAGATCCAGCCCTTCGCCTCGAACCCGCGGTCGATGAGCACATTGTCCCCGATATCGAGGTCGCCCTGCACGACCAGTCGCCCGTGGATCTTTACCCCTTCCCCAAGATACGCGTCCTCGGCCACGATGACATCGCCGTTGACCTCGCACCAGTTGTCGATCCGCACATCTCCGTCTGCGATCACGCTCCCATTGAGCGTGCAAAATTCGCATACAATGATGTCGTTCCCTTTCAGCCCGTAATCGATGGTGCACCTATCCCCGACGATGACATTTCTCTCGGTCTTCAGGGTGTGCTCCTGGAGTTCGGTGCTGTCAGGGAGCGAGCACTGGTGGAGCCAGTCCTGAACTCCGTTCTCCATGAAACTGTATAGTTCTCATCTCCAGGCCTTATGAGGGTTTTCAATCTGTCCGATGAATAGAGCAGGTAATATGAAACCTGATCATACCTCACGGCCCGGCCAGGAGCCTGAAAAAAAGGGGTTCAGGCCGTGATCGAGACCGGAGTCTCGACCTTGCTCTTGATGACCTCGACCCGGCGGACCGGGAAGATGGTCTTGATGGCCTTGAACGTCTCTTTGGCAAGTTCACCAGAGACGATCATCTTGGTGAACTCGTCGAAGGTGGCTTCTGCCGCCATCTCGGTGAGTGTCTTGGAGATCATCGCCCTGATTGCATGCGTCTGGCTGCTCTCAGCCCGGTTGATAGTGAAGCAGGTGATGGTGACCCGCACATTCTTCCCGTCCTTGGTGGTGACCAGGACGATGGAGCTGATCCGTGAGGTCTTTCTCTTCACCAGCCCGCGCATATAGTCGCGGGTGATCTCGTGCCCGACAAACTCGGTATATGCCGCGTCGCCGGCCACATTCTTTACCTTGAAGCGCATCTTGATGTGCTGCTTCCCGTAGTCCTGCGTGATCTCGCCGAGCGTGGTCTGCAGCACGCGCCCGGACACGTTCGCCGGGTCGGCGGAGATGACGTCGCCGATATAGGCCTTGCCAAAGGCTTCAGGACCATAGACCTTGTACCAGGACTTGGCCTTCCAGCCCTCGACCCGCTTTCCAACCTGTTTTCTCTTTGCCATGAAATCACCAAATTATATGAATGTACTATCCTGCGTGTGTTCTTCTCCCTGATATGCCATGTATTCAGACCGTCTTGCGGCCCACGACAGAGGCGCAGATCTCCTCGGCGATGGCGAGGTTCATGAGATAATCGTCCACCGAGGCGATCACCGACCGCAGGTGGGTGCCGCGGACCGCGGTCACGACTCGCCCGTCCTCTGCCCTGGTCTCCATCCCGGTGAGGTTGTCAGGGGCGAGCGAAGGCCCGACGCACGCACTCTGTGCGCTCTCGGTGGTGATCGTGCCCGTGACCTCGATCATAGGGCCACCGCCTTCACAAACCCGTCCCTGAACTCTTCGATCCGGTCGGCCGGGACCGAGGCCCCGCTCCGGTCCCGGTGCCCGCCGCCGGTCCCGCCGAGGGCGCCTGCAAGGTCGCGCAGGACCGCCTCAAGGTCGACCTCCACGCCCGGTGGGGCGCGGGCCGAGACATGCCATTCGTCGCCGCCGCACGGGGCCATGACCGCGACAGGGGTGTCCCGCCGCAGGTCGAAGGCCAGGCAGTCGGCGACGCCGCTGGCGACAGTGGCGTCGGTGACGGCGTAGAGCACCGCCCCGTCGTCGACCGGCCGTGCGTCTGCCACGCCGGCAAGGACGCGCCGCCGGTAGCCTTCGGCCACGCGGAAGCCCTCCTCGACGGCGTCGGGCGACCTGAGACAGATTGAGGCGGCAAGCCCGCCCCGGCCTTCCTGACCGCACCCTTCGACAAGGGCGGTCAGGGTGCGGGCGTCTTCGACGACTTCGCGTTCCAGGCGGTAGCGCGTCCCGTAGAGGCGTGAGAAGACCGAGGGTGCAACGTCGGCACCGGCGTCGAGCACGAGCAGGGAGAGGAGAAGGTCGTCGTCGACCTCGTCTTCCCCTTCGCCGACAGCGTGCTCCAGGATCTTCGTCACGGTCTCGGGGTCTCCGCTCACCCCATGGATATAGGGGTCGATGGCGGTCTCAAGGGCCTCGCGCACCCCGCGCCCGGGGAGGAGGAGTCCGGTGTCAGGAGAGATGTAGCCGTTGGCGATCCCTTCGTTGAGGATCTCGCGGTTTGTCCCGACAAACTCCTGCCTGTCCCCGAGGACGCCGAGGAGCGCAAGCCCGACCAGGTCGCGGTGGTCGCCGAGCGCCTGCGCCACGAGGTATGCCGTCCCTGACGCCGAGAGTTCGCGTTCCCCGTCGATCCCCGCAAGGTGCGGGTTGACGTGGTAGGCCCCCTCGAAATGGGGGACATGGTGGTCGACGACCATCACGCGCTCAGGCAGGTCGGCAAGACCGGCGCCGAGGTCGCAGAGGAGCGTCGATTCAGGGTGGATGATGTCCTCTGCCCTGATGCTCTGGCGCACCCGCAACCTGAACCGTCCGCCGGCCCTGAGGATCGCCTGGCAGAGGATCGCCCCTGCGGCGATCCCGTCGGCGTCGTGATGGGCGTAGACTTCGATGAAGTCGGCGGCGCGGATCTGGTCTGCGACCTCTTCGGCGACGGCCTGGATTGTCATGACTTATCTGGAGAGGAGAATTTCAGCAGTCTCAGGTTTGTATGTCCAGTCCGCGGCGAGTTTTCCACTCGACCGGTAGTATTTCACAAGGCGGCGCACCTTGGACTCGGTGAGCTGGAGCTGCCGCTTGTTGTGGACGTCGCGCTTGTTTTCGGCAAGGTGCTTGCGCATGGCAAGTGCCTTCAGAATGAGATTCCTGAGGTCCTCAGGGATCTCGGTGGCAAGATCGTGCTCTTCGAGGATCTCGCCGATCTTCTTGCCGGCCACGAGTTTGATGTCAGGAATACCGTACTTGTCTCTGAGGATAAATCCGATCTCGCTGCTGGATTTGCCCATCTTGCGAAGATCAACGACGATCTTCACGGCCTCATCTGCAGAGACCCCGCACCACTCTGGTGCCTCGGTGCGGTATGGTGCGACCGATCCGGATTTGCCCCTCCGCCGTGCATGCATTCGTGCCATATTCTACCTCACATTGACCAGAGTAAGTCCAGAAAAGAGCAGTATTGCTACTGACCTCTCTGTAATCCCGAGCCACTTTGGGCCGTGTCATGGGACACGTCGGACTTACGTCAGCCAGCACCGTTCAGTGCTGTATATAAAATGCCGCCCCTGAGACTTAAGGGTGTCGCCGGGTCTGCCGGGCGAGGGGAGCGAGGGTGGAGAAAGAACCTTTATAATCCGTGAACGCCAATCTGATATGGTCAGGCGATAGTAGTCTAGTGGTAGGACAGTGGCTTCCCAAGCCACTAACTCGGGTTCGAATCCCGGCTATCGCATACCTGTTTTCAGAGCGCGGTTCTTTCTCAAGTCGTAAGATCGAAAGTTCTCTCGCGACTGGGGGTCGCGCCCACAGGAAAAACGATCTCTGGCGCTGAGGAGTGTCTCACGACAGATCGAACGGAGGTGACAGCCTTTTCTTCGCATGTTTTCCAACCAGATCCTCCTCTTCATCCTGGAATCAGGCCGTCTTTCCATGATGGGACGGGGGGGATGGCTGTCTCGATCAGTAGCATCTCACGTTGGCAGGGATTGACCACCCGCCCCTCAAGATCGCCTACAAAGAGAAGCAGTGGATTTGCACCTCTCTTTTCATGGGCTCTGTAGAGAGCCTCACTTGTTGTGGGGGGATGTGTGTCATCCGCCTTTCCATAGTCCCTTGCGGGAGTTGCGGCCCCCCCAGATCCATTTTGAGCAATGATGAGACAGAGAAGGCTGAATAGACGACTATGAAGAGGGGAACTTCTTTCCTTCCTCTAAATTATGTGGTGAGGGGTTCGGGGAGCGGTCAGCCCCACAGTCAAGGATTTTTGAATGTCCTCTGCAGGAGAAGAAATAGAATGTCGGCCTTGGTATGGGGGATACGGTGGGGACACGAGATTAAAAGCAAATGGATATATTAATCCTACCCAATGTATTTTTTGTAGATAATATGGATCATAAAGATATTAAAAGGAAACTCTGCTATGCATTGCTAAAATTTGCAGAGAATGATGCAGAACTCATAGACCTCGAAGTAAGTGAATGGGCAGTAACTCACCAGATCGCTTGCTATCTCAAAGAACCGTTTTCTGATTGGGATGTCGATTGCGAATACAACCGTAAGAAATTAGATGTCAAGAAGGATAAGTCGGATCGGAATAAAAGACCAGACATTGTTGTGCATCATAGAAACACGAATCACAATCTGCTCATAATTGAAGTAAAAAAGAGCGGAGAGAATACTGAAGATGATGATAAAGAATTAAAAGAATTCACTGATAAATCCGGAAACTATGGATATGATTTTGGGATTCAATTGATTATACCGAGAAAAAACAAACCAGACCCAGACACAATGAACCTCAGTTTGAGATGGTATGAAAACGGGGACCATAATGCTAAGAGAGACATTCTGCGGATTTAAAATCATACCCCAGGGGCATATCCCAGAACTCTCATGGGGTGAAGATCCCCTCGAACCGAAGTGCTTCCTTTCAGAAATTCTATACCCTCTCTTCCACCCGCCAGGGGGCGTGGCGCACCCCAAAACCCCCCACGACGAGGAGAGGGGAGGGGCGGCAAAGCGAACACGGTCGCCGCCGATTCTTCTGTCGTGATATGAGACAGCAAGTGACAATAAATTTTCATCCAGTATGCGTGAGATGTGCTCTCGCCTCATGAGCAATTACTACGAATGAAAATGATCCTGAAGATCCTCTCTTTCGGTTTGCACGAAAATTTAAACTCGCCATATCCTGTTGAAGTTGATATGCGGAGAATAGAAATTTCTGCAGAGCGATCGGCCCTCTGCCTTCCTGGTCCTATCTTCATCCCGGGGGTTCGGGCGGCACTCGCCCCCGGCGCAAGTGTGCGGGAAGGCATGTCGATCAGAAAAGCCGCGCCCCCAATTGTAGAATCTTCCCTGCCTTCTCGCGCCGGGGGGTTGCACCCCCCGGACCCCCTACGGGCCGAAGATAGGTGGAGGTGACGATTGCGCGAGGTGCCCATCGATTCTTCGGTCTTGAAAATCAGTGATCAAGCAACGAGAAATTTTCATCACGTATGCTTGAACCCAGGGTTCATGAGCAATTCAACAGAGCCGTTCTTTCCCACGTCGCAAGATCAAGAGTGCTCTCCCGGCCCCGACAGAGAGGGTCACACTCGCATCGGCCACTCCCCTGCCCCCGGACCCCATCAAGAGGGATCACTACACGGTCTCCCTCTCTTCTTCTCCTGGACCAGACCATGTGATATAATTCTATAGAGCACAGAACCCTCTCCATGAAAGTCGGGATTATCAGGTGCATGATGACCGAAGACGTCTGTCCAGGGACGATGGACTTCATCGTGACACGGGAGGGGAAAGGTGCGTTTCAGGAGACCGGGCCGGTCGAGATCGTCGGGTTCGTGACCTGCGGGGGGTGTCCTGGAAAGCGGGCCATCCCGCGCGCGAAGATGCTTGTCGAACGGGGGGCGGAGGCGATCGTGCTGGCGTCCTGCATCAGCAAGGGGAACCCGATCGGGTATCCATGCCCGCATTTCGCCAATCTCAGGGACGCCGTGATGAAGGCCGTCGGACCCGAGGTCCCGGTCATCGAGTGGACGCACTGAGAGCTCTTTTCTGGTGGGGCCGCCGCCCCCCAGGATAGACGAGGGCGACCATCCGGTGGTTCCCCCATGGTGTCGTGCTCCAAAGAAAAAACACAGATCAGTGCACGATTCAAAGACCCATGATCAGATTCATCGCGTATTCCTGAGCCCACGGTTCATGCCAGATTCTACAAACCTCGAGCAGAGATATCTTGGCTTTGTAGAATTTCTCCGGGCGGCATCTGCATATGAATTCGTACTAGACCTCTGGAGGATGAAGCAAATCTACAGAGCCCTCCTGGTGTCAAGTCAAGAACCAAAAGTCGTCACCGTGATGCAATAGATCGAGAGATTTCTCTCCCCGCCTGAAGAGAGGTCGCGCCACTATCCTCTTCATGGTCTCGTCCCGCTCTTCATCCTTGGGGTCCGGGGGCGACCCCCCGTGGAGATAGGGGTGGGCGGCGACGAAGCGGCGATCCCGCTCCCCGCCCACTCGTGAAGAGGGTGATCCGCGGCACCCAGGTCGGACATGTGAGTGATGACACGACAATAGGAGTCTTTTTGATCAACACCAGATCAAGAACGATCGAAATATTCAACATCTTGTATATCCCCTGATGAATTGCCATGTGGCGGCGCATGATGATGCGTCTTCCCATCCCCCTTCTTGAGGAGAGGGACAAGCCATATGAGCATCGGAGAGAGGTATGAATGGCCCGAAAAAATGCTGGAGGGGAGCGTGCCCATTCTAGAATCATCCTGATCTCTGGAGTTATAGTTCTTCTCTTCGCCTCGGCGTCGGCAGGGTGCCTCCACGCCAGGAGCGAAGCCCCTGACCTGAACCTTACTCCAGAGGACGCCGCCTACCTGGAGGCATGCAAAGACCTCCCGATGGGAAAGTGGGACGCGACCAATGGCGCAGAGATCTTTGGACATTACCAGGAGATGTACCAGATCGCCCTGGCCCAGAAGGAGGTCTATGAGAAGAGGATGGAGGCGCTCGCCTCGATGCCGGTCTCAGAGGACCTGGAGGAGATCAAGGAGGAGTACCGCCTGGCAGACGAGTACGGTCTGCTCGCCTGCGACTACGAGATGCAGCGTGCCAGGGCCCTGACGGAGGGGAACACGACCAGGGAAGAAGAGATCTGGGGACTGGAGGACCGTGCCATGGACGAGTCTCTGTGGCACCTGGCTCTGGCAAAAAAATTGTATCGTGAGCACTACGGGTCTGGCGGGTTCCTCGACGGGATCATCTCAGGGATCGTCTCCTGATCCCCCCCTCACTCTTTCTGCCGCTTCGTCATCACCATCTTCACCAGCGGGATCATCAATTTTGTAGAAAGCCCGTCGAGGTCATGGGCGACCTTCTCGAGTTCGTCGGGGATCGCGATCCCCTGCGGACATGCCTCCAGGCATTTCCCGCAGTGCCTGCAGCGCGAGGCATTGGCAGGGTCGCCCTCGAACCCGATCACCTGCCCAATGTAAAACCCGCGGGTGAGGAGGCGGGTGCCGCCCATGTGATACTGGTTGTAGAAGTGGAAGCACTGCGGGATGTCGACGCCGAAGGGGCAGGGCATGCAGTAGGCGCACCCGGTGCAGTCGATTCTGATCTGTCGTCGGTAGGCCGCCTTCACCTCGTCGACGACGGCATGCTCGGCGGCGGTCATCGACCCTGGCAGGGCGTCCTCGCAGGTCTGGAGGTTCTCCTGGATGTGGCGCTCGTCGTTCATGCCAGAGAGGACGGTCGTCACCCCTGGGTGATCGAGGACCCAGCGCAGCGCCCAGTCTGCGGGATTGCGGGCGAGTCCAGAGCGGTCGTAGGCCGCCTGCGCCCCGGCCGGCAGGTCGCGGGCAAGCATCCCGCCCCGCAGAGGTTCCATCACCATCACGGCGATCCCCTGGGACGCCGCATAGTCCAGCCCCTCCCGTCCGGCCTGGAGGTCCTCGTCGAGGAGGTTGTACTGGACCTGGCACATGGTCCAGTCATAGGCGTCGATGATCGCCCTGAAGGTCTTGCGGTCGCCGTGAAAGGAGAACCCGATGTTGGTGATCGTCCCTGCCTCCCGGGCCGCCTCCAGGAATGCGAAGACGTCGAGGTCGACGAGTTTCTTCCACGAGCGTGCGTCGAGCATGTGGAGGAGGTAGTAGTCGATGTGATCGGTCTGGAGCCGTTTGAGCTGCACCGCCAGCATCGTCTCCATCTCGGCCCGCGAGGCGACGAGCCAGGGGGTGAGTTTGTCGGCGATCTTCACCTGCTCCCGGTAGCCGTCCCTGAGGGCCCGGCCCAGGACTCGTTCGCTCTCGCCGCCATGATAGGGGTAGGCGGTGTCGACATAGTTGACCCCGCCCTCGATGGCGCTCCTGATCTGGCGGATTGCCCGGCCCTCGTCGACCCGGCCCATCCGGGTGGGGAGGCGCATGGCGCCATACCCGAGTGCGGAGAGTCTGTCGCCGTTTTTTGGTACGGTCCTGTAGTGCATGGGTCTCCACGTCGGTGGGTCAGGAGAGGGGAAAAGGGCTCTGGATCTCTCAGGGTGCAGGGAGGCGATCGCAGAAGACGGTATACCCCGGCCTCTCATGATGAAGATCGGTCGAGGGCGGCACGCCTGATCATCACGCCTTCCCTCATGTTCGCGCCGGGGACGAGTGGGGGGCGAGGGCCGCCCCGCACCCCAGGGATGGCGATGGGGACAGGAGGGTAGAGTTAAGATCATGAAGACGGGACGCAATCCTCTGCCAATCTTCATCGCCGGGGGGTCCGGGGGCAAGTGCCCCCGGCCAAAGGGGGAGGAAGGTGGGTGACACATGTCTCCCCCACACAAGAGGTGAGGGTTTCTACAGAGCCAAATATACACAAAAATCAGGGGGAGGAGGGCACCTGACGCCCTCCCGCCGCGTTCAGTCTTCTTCTGGAGCGGCCGCCGCAAGCCCGAGGGCCGCAAAGACCTCGTCCTGCCCGAGACGGTCGAGCATCTGGCCGAGACGCTCGCCCTCCTGGGTGTGCTCGGCGAAGTAGTCGATGACCCTCTCGACGAGGGCGGCGGCCTCCGCTTCAGGGACGAGCCCGGCGACGCGGGTGCCGGCCCGCACCCGCCGCCCGGCCTGACCGCCGAGGAAGAGGGTGAGCCCCTGGTCGCGGACCGCGATGGCGTCTTTGGGGCAGAGGGCGATGCAGTCCCCGCACCCGATGCAGTGCGCAGGCGAGAAGGTGCAGACCTCCTCCTCGACCTCGACCGCTCCCTCGCGGCAGACCCGTGCGCACGCCCCGCACCCGGTGCAGGCGTCGGGGTCGAAGGCCGGGTAGGCACGGGCCATCAGCCCGATGTCGTTGAACTGGACTTTGGCGCAGTTGTTCGGGCACCCGGCGATCCCGACCTTGATCTTTCTCGGGAGGGGGCGTCCGCCCTGCCCCGCCTCGATCGTGCGGGCAAGCCCCTGGGTGTCGGCGCACCCGTGGCGGCAGACCGTGCCCTTGCAGGCGACGACCGAGCGCACCGTCGGACCGGTGCTCCCGGTCTCAAGCCCGACCGCCTCCAGGGCGGCGGCGACGGCCCCGGCGTCCTCGCGCTTCACCCAGGGGATCTCGGGGTTCAGCCTGACAGTCGCTCCCACATAGCCCCGGCCGTACTCCCTGGCCGCCGCCGCGACCGCCTCCATCTGTTCGGTCGTGAGGTTCCCGGCCTGACTCTTCACCCTCACCGAGACATAGCCCTTCTCTTTCTGCGGCAGGATGCCGCCCAGTTTCTTCCCAGTCATCGCTCTCTGTTATGGTTCGACCTGACCGGGCATCAATCTGCCCGTAGCTGCCGGGAGATCCGCCTTTGCCGCCGCGATGAGAGTTTTCATCTGGCGGGCCGCGCCCTCCACGTCCTCCTGTCCGACGACCGCGGAGACGACCGCCACCCCTTCGGCACCTGCGGCGATGACTTCGGCCACGTTCTCAGGCCCGATGCCCCCGATCCCGAGAAGAGGGACCGAGACCGCGCCCCTGATCTCGTGGAGGGTCGCGAGGCCGTGGCCTGGCCCGGCGTCGGCCTTGGTCCAGGTCGAGAAGATGGGGCTGAGCGCGAGATAGTCAGCCCCGCCGGCGACCGCGGCCCGTGCCTCGGCCACGTCCCCGACCGAGACCCCGATGACGAACCCAGGCGGGGCGAGGGCCCGCGCCGCCGCCACCGGCAGGTCGTCCTGCCCCAGGTGGACGCCGTCGGCCCCGGCGGCGAGGGCGACGTCCAGGCGGTCGTTGACGATGAGGAGGGCCCCGGCCGACGCCGTGACCGCCCTGACCGCCTGCGCCGTCCTCAGGAGATCGGCGGTGCTCATCTCCTTGTCCCGCACCTGGACGACGTCGGCCCCGCCGGCGACCGCCAGACGGGCCTGGTCGAGGTGCGAACGCCCGCCGCCGACCTCGCGGTCGGTGACGACATAGAGGTCGTAGCCCATCAGGCGACCTCCAGGCGCCCCTCCGCTTCGAGGTCTTCAGGGGTCAGGGCATAGAGTTCGTCGAAGAGCGCCGTCCTGAAAGAGTACGGCCCCCGCACGCCCGTCGCCGCGGCCGCCTTCTCCCCGGCACGCCCGAAGGCGACCAGGGCCGCGGCCGCCCCGACGAGGGGATCGTCGGCGACGCCCACGAACGACCCGACCACCGAGGAGGCCATGCACCCGGTGCCTGAGAGGCGTTCCATCATCACGTGGCCGTTTCTGACCAGCACGACCCGCGCGCCGTCGGTGACGACGTCGGTCTCGTCGGTCATCGCCACCACGGTCCCGGTCGCCCGTGCACAGGCCTTCGCCGTCTCGACCGGGTCGCCGGCAAGCCCGCACGAGTCCACGCCCCGCACCTTCCCGCCGGCCCCGGCGAGAACGCCGATCTCCCCGGCATTCCCTTTCAGCACCGCGACCTTCACCTCTCTGAGGATCCGCAGCACCGCCTCGGTCCGCAGTCCGGTCGCCCCGGCCCCGACCGGATCGAGGACGACCGGCACCCCGAGTTCGTTCGCCTTTTTGCCCGCGAGGAGCATCGACTCCACCTGGGCAGGGTTGAGGGTCCCGATGTTGAGGACCAGCGCCCCCGCCGCCGTGACCATCTCGGCAGACTCCTCGGCGGCCTCGGCCATCACCGGGGCGGCCCCGGCGCAGATGGTGATGTTGGCGCAGTCGTTGATCGTCACGGTGTTGGTGATGTGGTGTACGAGCGGCCTGGTCTCTCGCACCTGCGAGAGGAGGGCAGCGCAGATCTTCGCGTCCATGATTGTGAAAAAAATAGGGCGGGTGAGGTGAGAGGTCTTGCGGTGGGGGCACTCACCTGCCGTACAGGTGCTCGTGCACCCGCGCCACGACCCTGGCCTCGCGCCGGTGCAGCGTCACGAGGTCAGGGTCGCCGTCGCGGTAGAGCGAGAAGAGCGAGTAGACGAAGTCGGTGGTCAGGTCGATCACCTCGCGCCTGAACCGCACCTCGACGCTCGTGTCCCCGACAAACCCCTTGATGGAGAAACAATCCGGCTTCTCGAAGGTGTAGAACCCCTCGCCGATGCCGGGCTTCGCCGTCACCTCCCCGAACCCCTTGAGGTACATGAAGAACTCCTCGGTCAGGGGAGCGCTCAGCACGAACTCCTTCATCATGGTGCCGTCGGCACACGACTTATGCCGAATCGACCGAATGATCCGCATGGCGTGCCACCTCCGTGATCGCTCTGGCCGCAGTCCTGCACTCGTCGTCGGTCGTGAACCACGAGAGACTGAGCCGCACGCATCCTTTCCCGCCGTCGATCGCCTGGTGGACGAGCGGGGCGCAGTGGAGCCCGGTCCGCCCGACCACCCCGTAGGCGCGGGCCAGGACAAACCCGAGGTCGTCGTCGTCCATCCCCGTGACGGAGAAGGAGACGATCGGGAGCGCCGGGTGTGCGGTGTGGACGAGGATGTTGGGTTCTTCCTTGAGCGTCCTGATCATCATGGCCGTCTGGCGTTCGGCCTTCTCGGCGATCGCCTCGGTCCCGACCGAGAGGACGCACTCCACCCCGGCCGCGAGCGCCGCAAGCCCCGGGTAATTGGGCGTCCCGGCCTCGAACTTCTCAGGCATCTCCCGCGGCTGGAGGAGGGAGAACGAGTCGGTCCCGGTGCCCCCGACCCGCACCGGGGCCACGGCGTCGGGGTCGCGCAGATAGAACCCGCCGGTCCCGGTGATCCCGAAGAGGCCCTTGTGCCCGGTGAAGGCGTAGGCGTCGACCTGGAGTGTTCCGAGGTCGACCGGGATGTGCCCGGCGGTCTGCGCCCCGTCGACGATGAAGTAGACCCCGTGCTCGTGGAGCATCGCCCCGATCGCCCCGACGTCCTGGACGGTGCCGAGCACATTGCTCCCATGCGCCATGACCATCAGCCGCGTCTCCTGGCGGACGGCCTCCCGCACCGCCGCGGGCGAGACCGTCCCGTCCTCGTCGAAGGGGACGACGGTGAGGCTGATCCGCCCCTCGTGTTCCAGTTCGTGGAGCGGGCGCAGCACCGAGTTGTGGTCGAGGGCCGTGGTCAGGACATGGCAGGGCCCGGGATGGGCGGCGAGAAATCCGTGGATGAGGAGGTTGAGCGAGTCGGTGGCATTCTGCGTGAAGATATAGTGTTCGGGAGGCCCGGCATGGAAGAGGCGGGCCAGGGCCTCGCGGGCGAGGCTCGGGTAGTCTTCCCCCTCGGTCCCGGCGGTCCGCCCGGCCCCAAAGACCGGGGCGGCAAGCGAGGCCGTGACCGCCTCGACGACCGCAGGGGGTTTGGGCCAGGTCGTCGCAGCGTTGTTCAGGTATATCAATGGTTTTTTCTCTTTCATGCTCTGCTCTGTGACTGTACTCAACCGAACGCACCAAAAATATGATGATCAGGGTTCAAACAGGACGGACCACCCCGTAGCCGAGGTCCATGTCGGTGATCAGGCACCGGACGATGTCGGCATACTCAACCCGCCGGGATAAGGCGGTGCGTCCTTGATCGGAGATGCACGTTCCAGAGATTGCGCCGGGACAGCACGACTGACGAGCATGAAGAAGGAGAGGTCCCGTCCTCGACCCCATCATGTCGCGGGGGTCCGGACGACGCGACCCCCCCGCAGAGACGACGGTGAAGATCCTGTGATTGGGAGCGGCGGCCTTGCAGAGTGAGTCCACGGGCGCGTTCGATACGGGAATCCTGTTGGTTCGGTTCTGTAGAATCGGGCATGAACCTCGGGCTCACGCATACGCAATATAGATTTCTCGTCACTTGATCTCCCCCATTATGATACCTCGTTCCATCGCCGCCCCACCCCTATCTTCATCGCGGGGGGTTCGGGGGGCACTCGCCCCCAGGCGCGAGATGACAGGAAAGATCCTACGAGGAGGGCGGGACGTCCCCCGCAGAGAGAGCCGTCATGAGGATTTCTCCAAAGGTCAGGGGGCCGTCCCTCGATATCTGGACCTCGCCCACCGCACCACCCCGCCGACCGCCGCCGCGGCAACGACGCTCACCGCACCAAGCAGAAGAAGCGACGGGACCGACGCCCCGACCTGCTCCCAGATCTCAGTCCTGGTCCCCCCGACAAGCCGGTACACGAGGGTGACGAGGAGCGGGGCGGCAAAGACCGCGCCCATGCACCAGGGAAACTCTCCTGGAGGGACAAGGAGGACCCCGGCGGCCGTGCCGAAGCCGATCATCAGGACGATGAAGAGGGCGATGCTGAGGATGGCCCACTCGCCTCCCGGCGTCAGGAGAAGAGGATGCCCGCCCGCCACCGCGAGGGCCGCCGAGACGACGAGCAGAAGCGCCCAGACCCGCCGCCGCCGACCGACAAGAGGGGCGGCGGCAAGGAGGAGCACCGCCGCCACCCCGCCGGCGATGAACGCCCCCTCAGGGAAGACCGAACTCAGCGCCCCGCTGGGAACGACCCATGCAAGGGCGACTGCCGGCGCCGCGAGGAAGACCCGCTCCCCCTCTTCGAGATAACTGAGCAGGAGCATCAGCACCCAGACAAAGCACGCAATACAGACCAGTTCGCCGATCTCAAGGAACATGCCCTGCGAGCCAGGGAAAAAGTAGGGGACCCCGCCAGGCCCGCCGGCATAGGGGAAGAAGTGCAACGGATTGGCGAGGATAAGCGTCGTGAACGCGGCGACGAGCACCAGCACCCAGGGCCGCCGCCCTGCTCCAAACCTCGACGCCACCACCGGCCAGGGCACGAGCACGGCCATGGCAAGAATGAGAATCGAGACCAGGAACGGCATGGAGTGCCGCCCCCACGTCCCAACCAGCGCCGCCCCCGCGATGAGGACGAGGACGACCGGCGGGATCGCCGCACGCACCCGCGGCATCGGGAGACGTTCAAGGAGGAGAAAGATCCCCGCAACCACCGCACCCCAGACCGCAGCAAAGATGCACGCGAGTGTGAGCAACACCGCGAGTATGACGAGGGCCGTCATCATCCCGCTCACCGGGTCGGGATCGTCAGGGAGAATCGCCGCCACCGGAAACGTGCAGAGAAAAATGGAAAGAACAATAAAAGAGAAGAACTTGATCCGCCGCATACTCATTCAGAACCTCTCTTCCCCTAGAGAGCCCATGAACATTCCGAAATGATCTGAACTGAGCCCCCTTCCGCGCCTGGGGCGCTGCCCCCTGACCCCCGAGATGATGAGAGGACCAGGAAGGCACAATGTGGACGGCGGCGATGAGAGTGCTGCGGGGATCCCCCCACAAGAGAGCACTTACCAAGAAATAGCGCTGCACCTGACCACCCCGACGACTCGCCGTCGCCGACGCTCTTTCAGATGAGGACTAGGGGAGTGACACCCCGACGTCGCCGTGGCGTCACCTCACGGTCGTGCAGAATGCACATACTCACGGCACCGGCCATGCGCCGGCGGACCCGCACAGAAAAGAAAAAAAAATTTAGCCGAAGAGGGCACCGAGCCCGGCCATGCCAGACTCTTCCTCTTCCTTCTTCTCTTCCTCGGACTCCTCCTCGGCAGCCGGAGCAGCCTCGGCAGGTGCGGCGGCGGCCGCGGCGGCCGGCGCAGCGGCCGGCGCAGCGGCAGCGACCGGAGCGACCGCAGCCTTGGAGATAGCCTCCTCAATGTCCACACCGTCGAGTGCGGCCACCAGGGCCTTCACACGGGCGTCGTCAGCGTCGATACCAGCAGCGGAGAGAACAGCCTTGACGTTCTCCTCGTTGATGTCCTTGCCTGCGTTGTGCAGGAGCAGTGCAGCGTAGATGTACTCCATGATTCTCACCTATCTCGATTTACAAACTTGAAATTGTATTCATGTTCACCCGAAGAGGGCACCAAGACCGGCCATCCCGGACTCTTCCTCTTCTTCCTTCTTCTCTTCCTCGGTCTCTTCCTCGGCGGGGGCCTCTTCGGCAGCCGGCGTTGCGGCTGCAGGTGCGGCAGCAGCTGCCGCAACGGCCTGGGTAATCGACTCGTCGAGCTCGAACCCGCCTTCCGAGGCCTTCATGGCGATAGCCAGCATCTCACGGTATGCCCGGCCGACGATGAGGTCCGCGACATCCTTCTCGTAGATACACGCCTCGACCGCCAGGTTCCTGGCATCCTGAGCTGCCTTACCGACGATGGTCTCCGCCGTAAGCGGCGTCAGGATCGCAGCGTTCACCGAGAGGTTGAATGCCTGCTGGGCCGCCAGCGTCACCTTGGCGAGGTACGCCGACTCGTCGATCGCCAGGGTCTCAGGCGCAAAGATCGTGCCGTCCTGGAACGCCGCCTGCAAGATCAGGCCCACTTCCATCGGCTTGATCTCGAGCTTCGCCAGCACGCCGGCCATCTTCGCATCGATGACCTGACCCTTCTTGACGACCGTCTTGGTCTCCCTGATCTTGACCTTGCCGGCCTCGATCATCGCCGGGACCCCAGCCTGCTGGAGTTCCCCGACAATCGGCCCCGGCTTAAAGCTCGTGGGCCCCTTCGGGACGACAATATCTTCAGGTGCGACCTCGCCCGGCTTCGCGGCCATCTTCGTCTTCGTCAGCTCCAGGTGCTTGTAGAGCTTGAAGGGGTTCTCCTTCGTGAAGATGAGCGCACTCTGGCCCGAGATGTGCTCTCCCATCTCGACGACGTCGCCGCCGATCTCGTCCAGCGCATGCCTGGTGAGGGTCTTCCTGGCCATCTTGATCTCAGCGACCTCGCGGAGGTTCTGCCTGATGTCCTGGAGCTGGGTTGCCGGAATCCCGTGCATATTGACCAGCCCGACCACCGGGTAGTCCACAAAGCGCTGCTTGATCCCCTCGACCTGCTCGCGCTTCCACGCGGGCAGGTGGTGCGTGTACAGACTCATCTCAGATCACCCTCACTGCCGGGCCCATCGTCGTCTTGACATAGACCGAGCGGAGGTTCTGCGACCCCTGCTCCAGCGCTGACTCGACCTTCCTGAGAATCAGGTCGATGTTGTCTGCGATCTCCTCGGCGGACTGCTGCGTGCTGCCCACCGGGGCGTGGAAGACCTTCTTATCCTTCGACCTGACCCGCACCGAGACCCTGAGGCGCTCGATGAGGGGGCGGACATCAGTGCCGGTCGGGACCGGCATCGGCATCTTCCCGCGCGGACCGAGCCTCGGACCCAGCCAACGACCGACCTGGCCCATCACGCTCGTCTCTGCAAGGAAGAACCGATACTCGTTTGCGACCTTGCGCGCCTCGCGAGGTTCGCCGCCGAGCCGCTCGATCTCTTCAGGGCTGATGATCAGATCGACCCCGACCTCCTTGGCCTGGGTCGTGATCTCGCCCTTTCCGAGGACTGCAACCTTATTCTGGGTGCCCAGACCGTTCGGGAGAGCGATAGTCTCGTCGATACGGTTTTTGGGCTGGGACATGTCGATATTCCTGAGATTAATGGTAATATCGACGCTCTCCTGAAACTTGCGCTCAGGTGCAGTCTCCAGAGCCGTTTTCACGGCTTCCAATATCTGTTGTTTCTCAACCATTGAGGACCTCCATAGTTTGCGACCGTCTTCGATCTCCTATGGATGAATACCGTTTACGCCTCAAGGACACTGTCATACTCGCCCGCATCAATCGCGGCCAGCATCTCCTTGGGTGCACGGCCTTCGACCGTCACTCCGACAGAGACACAGGTCCCGACGACTTCTTTCACTGCCATCTTCAGACGGTAGGAGAGCATGTCGTCGAACTTCATGCGTGCGATCCGAACAGCGGCCTCAAGCGGCAGATCACCCACAAACTGGGTGGCAGGCTCACCGGACCCCTTCTCGATACCAACTTCCTTCTTGACCAGGGCCGCAGTCGGTGGGACACCGACCGAGACGGTGAAGTTCTTCTTGTCATCGACTTCGACCTTCACCGGCACCTGCATGCCATTGAATTCTGCGGTTTTCTTATTGATCTCGTCAATAACCGCTTTTACGTTGATACCGAGGGGACCCAGGGCAGGACCAATAGGTGGACCTGCAGTCGCTCTGCCTCCGGGTACCAATACCTCGACCGTTTCTGCCATAGATCTATCACCATGCGTTCCCCGTAAGGGTACTTTGCTTGGGTTGACTAAGGTTTCCCGGGCAGACTATTAAAAGTATCACATTCCCGTGAGGGGGAGACGTGTCAGAAGAGGGGGGTGGAAGATCAGGATTCGCCCCGGTCGATCACCCTGACATTGTCGCCGCGCACGGTGATCGGGATCGGGACCATCGACTCGTAGAGTTCAACGGTGATCTCTTCTTTGTTTGAATCGACCCGTTTGACCACGGCCTTCTCGCCCTTGAACGGTCCGGCGATCAACTCGACGATGGTACCCTCGTCGATCCCGGCCACCACCGGTTTGGGCTCGAGATAATGCGCGATCTCTTCAATTTTCGTCGCGCCCGGCACCACGGTCCTGGCGCTCGGCACGCTCTCGATCAGTTCGGCGATCCGCGCAAACGGTTCGGCCGCCTCGACGAGGACATAGCCTTTCAGTTCGTCTGGCGAGAGCACAGAGAGCACTTTAAATGAAGGATCGTGCAGCACTGCACGGTAGATCGAGTCCACGACCGCACGCTCCTGTTTTGCCGTCGTCTTGATGGCAAAGATTTTGATTTCAGGTTCTTCTGTCATGCGTATCAGTGCATCGGCGCGGTCATGATCACATAGATAATGAACCCTAAGAGTCCGATGATCAGGACACCGATCGCGGCGACGATGGCGATCTTGGTGAACTCGTCCCGGGTCGGCGTCCGCGCCAGCTTGAGGACGCGCAGGTACTTTTTAAAGAACTCCTCGTTGATGGAGCTCATCTTCACTGACTCAGTGCTGATAGCCATATATAGTTTTCACCTCAGGAAGTCGATGTCAAATTCCTTGGAAACCTTGGGGAGAGATTTGCGTTCGTTTCGCCCATATATTTGTGGGGAGTTGACCCCGGTGACCACGAGCATGGTGCGCATACTGCCCTCCATCTCGGGGTCGACCTGCGCGCCCCAGATGATCCGCGCACTCGGGTCGATGCGGTCGTAGACCTCCTGGACCACGCCTTCGGCCTCGGACATGGTCATGTCTGGGCCGCCGACGACGTTGACGAGGGCGGCGGTGGCGCCCGAGATGTCGACGTCGAGGAGCGGGGAGCGCAGCGCCTTCTTGACGGCGTCGGCCGCTTTGTCCTCTGAGTCGGACTCGCCCATCCCGATCATGGCGACGCCGCCGCGTTCCATCACGGTGCGCACGTCGGCGAAGTCGAGGTTCACGAGTCCGGGGACGGTGATCAGTTCGGTGATCCCCTTGACCGCCCGCATCAGCACTTCGTCGGCCACCTTGAAGGCGGCGTGGACCGGCAGGCGCGGGACGACTTCGAGGAGACGGTCGTTGGGGACGACGATGACGGTGTCGGCGACGTCGCGCAACCGCTCCAGGCCGGCTTCGGCGTTCTCGGCACGGATCGTGCCTTCTGAGGTGAACGGGAGCGTGACGACGGCGATGGTGAGTGCCCCTTCTTCCCTGGCGGCCTTGGCGACCACGGGGGCGGAACCGGTCCCGGTCCCGCCGCCGAGTCCGGTGGTGATGAAGACCATGTCGGCCCCGGAAAGGGCGCCCTTGATCTGGTCTTCGTTCTCGAGGGCGGCCTCTTCGCCGATCTGGGGGATCGACCCGGCGCCCAGCCCGCGGGTCCGCTGTCTGCCGATGAGGATCCGCTTGTCGGCCTTTGTTCGGATCAGGTGCTGGGCGTCGGTGTTGATTGCCACCAGTTCGGCGCCGCTGATGCCTTCGTCGGCGATCCTGCTCATCGTGTTCGAGCCCCCGCCGCCGCACCCGACGACGACGACTTCGGTCCTGAGTTCTTGCAGGAGTGCCTCGAGTTCGTCGTCAGGCTGGACGGGCGCTTCATATTCATCTTGTGCCCGTGACAATGCCTCTTCAACAATGGACTTCATTGATATACCTCTCCAACCCCGGGATGTGGATGCGGGTTACACTGCGTGACTGAACCATGGACGGGGTGACCGTCTCGTCCCCGACTTCGACGCTACGGCCGCCGGAGAGTTTTCCAAAGAGGGGGCCTTTGGGAACTCCGAGCGCCCGGGCCTTCTGTGGATCAAAACGTGTTCTGGTGATCACAAGGTCGTCCCCGTCGGCGGCAGTGCTCCACCGTACACTTATGATTTCAATACACAGGGATATGACATCATGTATTATTTCTTCGCTTTGATTCTTGAATGTGATGAAGGTCGGGGAGGTGGCGCCGGTCGTGGTGGCGATGTGGGCGGCCTGGAGAGAGGCGAGGCGCTCCCTGAAGGTGTGCGGGTCTGAGCGTTCGGCTTCTTTGAGGAGTGCGTGAGGGACCTGGACCTCGATGAGGTCGCCGTCGCCGGATAGGCCGCCGGGATGGAGCCGGCCGCCTGGGACGAGATCGGCGGCGGCGGTTCTGAGGGCGGTGTAGGTCTCCCATGAGATGGCGCCGATCTCAGCGATCTCTCCTTCTGAGAGGATGGGGAGGCCGAGGGCGTCGAGGTGCGCTTCGAGGGTGGCGGCCTCGTGTTTCGAGAGGGCTTTGCGGTCGAGGTAGGCGGCGAGGGCGCCGGTCTCTTCGGTCATGCGGGTGATGAGGCCGCGGTCGAGGTCAGGGACGACGCGCGTGGGGGCGATGTGGCCGAAGGCGCCGCGGGAGGTGAGGGTGATCTCGGTCTGTCTGACGGCGTAGTGGGTGCCGCCGAACCCGACGAGCGGGATCACGGACTCGGGGACGGCTTCGAGGACGGCGCGCGCGGCGGCGTCGGCGGCGGCGGGGTCGTTCCATTCGGTCTCGGTCGACCCGATCTCGACGAAGAGCGAGGGGGTGGCGAGGGTGGTGGGGCCGTGGTGGGTGGCTTCGTAGCTGGCCCGGTAGCCTGGCGGGGCGTGGCGGGCGAGGCCGCGGAGCACGGCGTGCATCATGGCCGGGGCGGCGGGGGGAAGGGTCTGGGCGTCGCCGCCGTAGACGGCGTCGCCAAAGTTCCCGGTGACGTGGACGGTGAGGGCCGGGGTGGGGTGGCTGCTGCTGTGTCTGGAGAGGAAGAGGACGAGGTCGGCGTCGAGGTCGTGGTCGATCGCCTCGGCGTAGATGAGTCGTCCGTCGATTTCGTGGAAGGTGAGGTCTGCAACCCCGAGGAGGGGCCAGTCGTCCCGCTCCTTGAGGAGTGCGCTGAGCCGCCGGGCAAGGTTGGTGCCGGCGGGGTCGAGTCGGGACGAGAGGAGTGCGATATGCATGGTACAAGATCGGTGCTGCAGGGCTAAAGTCTTGTCAGTGAGGGGCGGGAGGGGTTCGCGGGGTTTTCTGGGGGCGGGTGCATGGCCGGGAGGTATCGGTTTTTGTTCTATGAGATGAGATCGAGGGGGGAGGTATGTAGTGTGGAATGGGTCACATGGGGGGTCTGATCGTACTCTGGCCTGGTGCCCTGTGGTCTCACGCTCTTCTTCATGAGGGGGGTGGCCTTTTGTGTGGGGGAGGAGGGCGGGTTCATCCCCACGCGTGGGGGGAACACCAGTGTCGAGTCAAGAACGAAAAGTCGTCACCACGATGCAATAGAACGAGAGGGCTCTCTCCTCGCGTGAAGAGCGGTCGTGATATTATCCTCTTCATGTTCTCGCCCCTCTCGTCATCCCGGGCTCAGGGGGAGCCGCGCCCCAGGGGCGAGGGCGCGGGAAGGGACGTCGATCCACGGTGCCGCCCCCACAGAAAAACGAAGACATTGTTGTCACTCTCTCGCGCTGGGGGAGACCCCCCTGACCCCTCACGATGGGGATCGGGGGGGCGGCGAGGAAGCGGCGATCCCGCTCGCGGTCCTGTCGTGAAGAGTGTGATCCGCGGCATCCTGGTCGGATATGTGAGTGATGACACGACACTGGTCGTCAGACGTAGAGGCGTATCGACCGAGCGGTTCATCCCCACGCGTGTGGGGAACACTGTTTCGTGCCGCCCGTAGAGCACTGAGAATCCGGTTCATCCCCACGCATGTGGGGAACACACGCTCGCAATCGTCGGGTTTATTCTGTACTTCGGTTCATCCCCACGCGTGTGGGGAACACTTGAGAGTGACTCCCTTGTCGTCTGTGTTCGGCGGTTCATCCCCACGCGTGTGGGGAACACGGCAAGTCCACCTTCCTGTTAGACAGGCTGAACGGTTCATCCCCACGCGTGTGGGGAACACTGGGTGGTTTGGCTCCTCATGCACGGGGCCTCCGGTTCATCCCCACGCGTGTGGGGAACACATCCTTTTCCTCTCTAACGCACAGAGCGCGTTCGGTTCATCCCCACGCGTGTGGGGAACACGGGACCGACACCCCCATGATCACCGATCACTCCCGGTTCATCCCCACGCGTGTGGGGAACACGTCACTATCCCTAGAGTCAAGGAGATATTAGGCGGTTCATCCCCACGCGTGTGGGGAACACTTGCTTTCTGAATCCCTTTCTGAATCCGCCATCGGTTCATCCCCACGCGTGTGGGGAACACCCGTCAGCACAGACCCTGCCCACATCCTACGCCGGTTCATCCCCACGCGTGTGGGGAACACGCGGTCCAGTTTATCAGACGCTCCCCAGCCTCCGGTTCATCCCCACGCGTGTGGGGAACACGATGTAGTCGTCCGGATGGTCGACGCCGGCCTCGGTTCATCCCCACGCGTGTGGGGAACACGAACTTCTCGGCTGGGGCGTCGGGACACCGTACGGTTCATCCCCACGCGTGTGGGGAACACGGAGCGATCCAGATCGACGCGGGCGAGTCGTCCGGTTCATCCCCACGCGTGTGGGGAACACACCGCTGCGTACCCCCCGCCCCGGAGAGGGACCGGTTCATCCCCACGCGTGTGGGGAACACGAGAGTTGTTGCTGCAATTCAGGGAGGGTGGTCGGTTCATCCCCACGCGTGTGGGGAACACGCGGTTCAGAGCCCTGAGTTTCGCCTGCAGTTCGGTTCATCCCCACGCGTGTGGGGAACACTCTACTGGTTATGACCCCCGGAAAGAACCTTCTTTCCTACCCGACCCCATGACCCCGTGGATTCCCGGCACCACCACAATGCCCTGGGAACAGAAGAGACCACGGCGTCATTACGTCTCACTTTAGAAGAGCGATCAGATGAACCTTCTGGATTCAGTCTCCCCTACCCCTCGACCATGGCGCGAGGCTACCGATCTCTCACAGAATCCTGGCAAACCTTGATATCCGCCCCTCTTCTCCAGCATTCACGCGGAAAAGATAAATCCACACCCCTTGCATTTCTATCATGTCACCTGACATCATCGAACAAGTACGAGGGTTCATCCTGGACCCTGTAGAGACATTCAGGAACGCACGAGGTGACGAACTCGGCGAGGCGATTAAATATTACGCCGTCATCCTCGCCATCTACGCCGGCCTCACCGGACTCATGACGATGGGCGGGTTTGGAGTATACCTCGACACCTCCGGGTTCCTCGACACCTTCGGCAGCGTCGGGATCGGCACCGCGATCGGCGTGATCCTCGCAACCTTTGTCGGCGAGATCATCGGGCTGCTCGTCGTCACCCTCATCATCCACGTCCTCGTCGCCCTCTTCATCGGCGGCAACGGCATCGAAGCGACGGCCAAGGCCCTGGCATATGCCTCCACCCCCAGCATGCTCTTTGGCTGGATCCCGTTCATCGGCCCCCTCGCCTTCGTCTGGACCGTCATCCTCTCGGTCATCGGGATCAGGGAGTTCCACGAGACCACGACCGGACGGGCGGCGGTCGCCGTCGTCCTGCCGGTGGTCGCCCTCGCGGTCCTCTTCGTCCTCGTCATCGCCGCCATCGCCGCAGTGGTGATCGCCGCCAATGTGGCGGCCTGAACACGACGCCCCCCATCTTTTTTTTTATATCCTCCGCACCTGAGAAGAGGCGATTGGGGGAGGACAGGGATCGGCGGACCAGGTAACCTTTGTTCAATTCTGATCAGGCGGGTGCCGTCCTCGCCCGATCTTCATGAGAGGGAGACCTGGGGCCGAAAGCCCCCATGGCCCCGTGTAGGGAGGGAGAGTGGGTGCAGGTGAGGAGTCTCATATCGGGGTCATCCCACCACTCTCCCCCCCCTCCCCCTCGCAGAAGAGAGCAATGGAATAGATCGGAAAACCCCGCGGCCCCTGGCATGGAGAGAACGATCGACCATCGTCGGGAACACCGCACAGGCCTCACCCCAGGAGGACGAATAATAAGAGATCGTCGACCAGCAGGTCGGATGGACGGCACCCATTTTTCCCCCCTCCCACCAGCCCCGGTTCCCTCTTCACGACGAAGAAGAAACGAGCACGCATCTCCTCGCCAGCCTGTAAAATCCCATAGGAATCCCGCATCGGGAAACATATATATATTGCTACCTATCCAGATGGGGACATGCGGGGGGAAGTCAATCTTGAACGCCGGGCCATCTCTCTTCTTTCATCCGTACTGAGTCCTTCCGGTGTGTTCGACGCATACAGAAACATCAGGGGCGGCATCCAGGGCGGAGCCACCATCTACACCTTCCACCGCGTCGGCCCCCAGCGTCACGACTGGCTCATCCCGACGATGGAGACCCCCGAGTTCGAGCAGGTGGTCAGGTGGCTGACCAGGACCCACCGCCTCCTCCCCCTCGACGAGATCGTCGCCGCCCTCCAGGAAGGCCGGGCCCTGCCCGACGGCACCGCGGCGATCACCTTCGACGACGGCTACCAGGACATCTACACCCACGCCTGGCCCGTGCTCCAGAACTACAAGGTGCCGGCCACGGTCTTTCTCACCACCGGCCCCATGGACCGCCGGGAACTCTTCTGGTTCGACCGGTTCAGGCACATCATCCACACCACCGAGAAGAGGGGCTTTGAGATGGAAGGGTTTGGCAGGTTCCCGCTTCGGACCCAGACCGACAGGTTCAGGGCCGTCACCTCAATCGAGCGCTCGGTCCTCAAGGTCGCCGAGGAGGCCGAGAAACTCGCATACATCCGTGCGATCGAAGAAGACCTCGCCGTCGACCCCCCCGAGATCGGGGACGACTACATCCTCACCTGGGACCAGGTCAGGGAGATGGCCCAGGACAGCGTCACCTTCGGCTCGCACACCGTCACCCACCCGCAGCTCACCCACCTCCCGGTCAGGCAGGCAGCGGCCGAGATCAGGGACTCGAAACGGCGAATCGAGGAAGAGACCGGGACCGAGGTCCACTTCCTCTCCTACCCCAATGGCAGCGCCACCGACACCTCGGTCGAGGTCCAGACACTGGTCAAGGAGGCCGGGTACCTCTCGGCCTTCTGCGGGGTGCCCGGGCAGGTGAGGGCCGGGGCCAACCCCTTCATGCTCAACCGGGTCTTCTCTGGCTGGGACTTCGACACCTTCAAGTTCTTCGGTTCAGGGGCGTTTGCCGATCTTGCCAGGTTCCATTTCAGGCGGTGATTAGTATGAAGATGAAGGTGCGGACCATCAACACCGACGAGTATGAAGGCCTTGCGGCCTTCCTTGCAACGCAGGTCGAGACCGACCCGGCCGAACTCTGGCTGAGCAGGTTTGGCATGTGGTGGGAGAACAACCCCGCCATGGCCGAAGGGATCCCGCGGGGATGGGTGATCGAGGACGACGAGCACGAGATCGCCGGGTTCCTCGGCAACATCCCGGTGCCCTTCTGGGTCGACGGCCACCTCGCTCTCGCCCGTGCCGCCTCCTCCTGGTATGTCCGCCCCGAGGTGCGGGGGGTGCTCGGGCTCCAGCTCAACATCGCCTACTCGCGCCAGAAGGACGCCGACCTCTTTATCAGGACGACCCCGAACGAACTGGTCCAGGCGATGCTCCCGCGTCTGGGGTTCGAACGGGCCGCCTTCCCGGTCGGCGGCCGGGAATATCTGTGCGTCCGCGACTATGGCGGGGCGGCGGCGCTGTACGGTGCAAGTCCGGGGACCGGCGGGACAAAACGGGCGCTCACCTCCCTTGCCCGCGGCCCGCTCACCGCAGTCTCGCCGCTCCTCCTGCGCCACCGTGCCGGAGGCGGGCCCGAGGCCGCCGCCGGTGCATGGGAGGTCTGCACCAGGTGCGGGCGAGAGTTCACCGCCTGCTGGGAAGAGTTCAGGCGGCCGGGCACCGCCTCGGTCGCCCGCGACGCACAGACCCTGGAATGGCTCTACTTCTCAGAGCCCGTCGCCGGGAAACGGACCGTCGTGGCGTGCCGGGACAAAGATGGCGAACTCGCCGGCTACTGCGCCTTCGACCTGCTCACCCCGTACGGCGCCGGGGTGCAGGTGCTCATCCTCCGCGACGCCTTCCTCCCTGACCGTGCGACTGCCAGGACCGCCGTCGCCGCAGGGAAGGCGCTGGCCGAGGAGAAGGACGCCGCCACCGTTGCGTTCTGGCCGGCCTCGCGCAGGATGGAGGAGGTGCTCAAGGCCGAGGCCACCACCTCCAGGCAGACCGACTACGGGTATTTCTACCGCTGGGGCCGGGCCGGACCGGCGGTGCTGCTCCCCTCGACCGTCGACCCTGACCGCGGGACGCTGTAGCCCTGCACCTCGTCCCCGGCCTTGAGGGCGGCGACCACATGGTGGAGCCTGACCAGGTCCAGTTTGTCTGAGGCGTTGAGCGGCATGGCCTGCGCAAAGACCACGGCCCTGGGGACCTTGTACGACGGGAGGGAGGCGCGGCAGAGGCTCATGATCTCGTCGTGAAGCGCGGCCGAGGGGTCGCGGACCGGTTGGACGACGGCCACCGCCGCCTCGCCCATGAGGGTGTCCTGGACGGCGACGACCGCGGTCTCGCTCACCCCGGCATGAGTGTTGATGAGGTCTTCGACCTCGCGGGGGGTGATCCGGTGTCCGGCCGACTTGATGACCGTGTTGTCCCGGCCTTTGAAATAGATGTAGCCGTCTTCGTCGACGGTGCCGAGGTCGCCGGTGTAGAGCCTGCCGTTTCGCAGTTTTGCGGCGGTGGCCTCGGGGTCCTTGAAGTAGCCCTGCATCAGGGTCGGGCCGAGCACGGTGATCTCGCCGACCTCGCCGGGCGCCACGGGCCGGTCGTCTGGGCCGAGGACTTCGAGGCTGACGCCTGGCATCCCCTTGCCAAGCGACCCGATCTTTTCGTGGAGGAGGGCGGGGTCGAGGATCGAGATCCGTGCCGTCGCCTCGGTGGCGCCGTAATAGATGTAGAGATCTTTGGCAGGGAAGGTCTCGGTGATCGTCCTGACATATTTCTCGTCGAGGTGCCCGCCGCCGCAGGTCATGTAGCGCAGGCTCGGGAGGGCGCTCGTGAGGAAGGGGGTGCGGTGGATGAGGATCTGGTAGGTGCTCGGCACGCCGTAGATCCCGGTGCACCCGTAGCCCTCGATCTCGGGGATGACGGTGCCAAGGAAGATCGAGGTGTGCAGGACCAGGCTCCCGCCGACCCTGAGGTGGGTGTGGAGGACCGAGACCCCGTAGCAGTAGGTGAAGGGCAGGACGGCGCAGGCGCGGTCGGCGTCGGTGAGGCGCATCACGGCGAGGATCGCTTCAGAGTTGGTGATGAGGTGGCGGTGCGGGATCATCACGCCTTTTTTCTCGCCGGTGCTCCCTGAGGTAAAGAGGATCTGGGCGGTCTCGTCGGCGTCGGTCTCGTCCACCCATGCCTCGTCGGTGGGACGAAGGGCGACGAGGGCGGCAAGGTCGGCCTCAGAGAAGACCGGCCACTCCTCGCCGAGTTTGGGCCTGAACTTCTCCTGGACGCAGCAGCAGGAAAATTCGCAGAGGGCGCCGATCTTTGCGAGTTGGTCCTGTGCGACCCTGGTCTCGACGAGCACGGCGATGTTCCCGCTTTTCATGGCGGCGAGGTAGCAGAGAGTGAAGTAGAGGCTGTTCTCGGCGAGGACGAGGATCCGGTTCCCCTGTCCGTAGGTCTCTCCGAAGTGTCTGGCAAGGGCGTTCACCTGCCAGAAGAGGTCACGGTGGGTGATCGTCTCCTTCGGCCCGGCAAGAAAGAGGGTGTCACGCTCCCTGGTGTGCTCGAAGAGGTAGTCGACGAAGTTCATACCGCCCCCTCCTCCAGGTGGGAGAAGACGACGGCCCTGACCTTGCCGAAGTCTTCCATCTCGACGATCTCGTCCATGTCCAGGGTGATCCCGAAGGCCTCCTCGAGGGCGGCCACGAGTTCGAGGTGTTTGAGCGAGTCCCAGAGTTCGTGGGTGTTGTACCCGATCTCGTCGGTGAGGTCTGAGGCTCGAACGCCGATGATCTCGCAGAAGATTTTTTCTATTCTTTGATGTGGTCCTTTTTCCATCCGTCCCCCTCCATCGCGACTGCGCAGGCGACCGCGATGTCCCCGTCGTGCGAGAGGCTGACAAGGACAGTGACCATACTGGCATTGGGGGATATTAAGGTAACGGACGGCACCCCTGACGGGGTGTTTGTGATCTCGATTTTGTTCATCGCAAGGCGGTCAAAACCGATGGAAGAGAGGGCTTTGGTGACGGCCTCTTTCCCGGCGAACCTGGCGGCGAGGTGGGGGGCGGGGTCTCCTCGCGAGAAGCAGGCGGCGAGTTCGGCCGGGGTGAAGACTCGTTCCAGGAAGTGACGGTCGTGGTCGAGGGTCTTTCCTTTGAATCGGGTGATCACGACGACGTCGGTCCCGATGCCTGGTATCATCTGGCCGGGGGTTGTCGGGAGGGGGATATAGATGTTGTGGAGGACGCCACCCCCCCGATTAGAATTGAACAAACTTCGCCAGGTCCACAGATCCCCATCCCCCGTCAATCACCACCGCGGGGGTCCGGGGGCGGAGTCCCCCGGCGGATGATGAGAAGACACGTACCTGATCCTCCTCGATCGCCTCCTCATGAAGATCACGCAGGAACACCACCCGCCCGATTAGAACTGGGAGACCCTCACCAGGGTCACGGATTCCCATCCCCCGCCAATCACCACCGCGGGGGTCCGGGGGCAAGGCCCCCGGCGAACGATACAAAAGTACCCGCCTGGTCCTCCTCGCTCGCCTCCTCATGAAGATTGGTCGGGGGCGGCACCCGCCGGATCAGAATTGGGCGACCTTCACCAGATCCACCTCAGTCATCTCCACGATCACTCAACGACGGTGCTCGGTGGCCTTTCGGCCCCCTTCGCTCCTCGTGATGAAGATTGGGCGAGGACGGCAGAACGCGGATCGAAAGAGGAAGACCCTCACCAGATCCACCTGATGCCGTCCTCCAACCAATCGCCACGCCGGGGGTCCGGGGGCGGAGTCCCCCGGCGGATGATGAGAAGACACGTACCTGATCCTCCTCGATCGCCTCCTCATGAAGATCACGCAGGAACACCACCCCCCTGATCAGAATTGGGTGACCTTCACCAGATCCACAGAACCCCATCCCCCGCCAATCGCCACGGCGGGGGTCCGGGGGCAAGGCCCCCGGCGGATGATGAGAAGACACTCACCAGATCAGAACAGAAAGACCCTCATCAGATCCACAGAACCCCATCCCCCGCCTATCGCCGCGGCGGGGTCCGGGGGCGGAGTCCCCCGGCGAACAAGGAGAGGTACACCCCCCACACCTCAATTGCGCCCCCCCCCATACACACCAAGAAGAATTTACATCTCTACCGCCCAAGATCGCAACCATGCAGATCGCAGTCATCGGTGCCAGTAACGCATCGCCAGAAGAGGTCGAGGCCGCCGAGACCGTCGGCTACCTCCTTGCACAGAACGGAGCCATCGTCGTCTGCGGAGGGCTCGGCGGCGTCATGGAAGCCGCATGCCGGGGGGCAAAAGAGGGCGGCGGGACCACCGTCGGGATCATCTCAGGGACCAATGGCGAGAACCCGTACGTCGACGTCGTGGTGAGGAGCGACCTGGGACATGCGAGGAACACCCTGGTCGTCAGTTCGGCCGACGCCGTCGTCGCCGTCGGCGGGGAATACGGCACGCTCTCCGAGATCGCCCTTGCGCTCAAGATGAAAAAATCGGTCTTCGGGGTGAAGACCTGGGAGATCGACGGCGTCTTCCCGTGCTCCACCCCTGAAGAGGCCGTGCTCACGGCAGTACGCGCCGCACGCCTGTCTCACTGACCCGGTAGCCCCCGAGGGCGGTGAGCACCCCTTTGAACTCCTCGGACGAGACCGCCCTGAGGAGGGCGGCGACCCGCGGGTCGTCGAGAGTCTCGGCACGGAGCACCAGTTCGTAGCGCTCGGTGGCGACCGGCGTGAAGGCCAGACCGAGCGCCTTCGCCGCCGAGTACACTCCCATCCCGCACTCGGCCTCCCCCGACCGCACGGCCAGGGCGACGCCGAGATGGGTCGTGAACTCCCGGTCGTAGCCCGCGATGGTCGCCGGGTCGGTCCCCTCCTCCCTGAGAAGATGGTCGAGGAGGATCCTGGTCCCCGACCCCTTCTGCCGGTTCGCATACCGCAACGTCGGGAGATCCTCGAACTCGACCGGGTCCCTGGCGATGAGCCCCTGCTCACGCTCGGCCACGCAGACACAGACCAGGTCTTCGTTCGGCATATATTTCTTCAGATACGGGAGGTTGTACTCCCCGTCGGCGCCCAGCAGATGCATCGGCGCCGCATGACACTGCCGCTTCTTGAGAGTGAGCAGACCGCCCATCGACCCGACATGGGTGGAGTGGACCTCCACGCCCTGCGGCCTCACCAGGTCGGCAAGCGAGTCGAGGGCCGGGTCATGACTCCCGGTGACCAGGACGGCCTCTTTTGCCTGCCGGCGCGGGACCATCAGCCTGGCCGTGACCGCCTCGCCGGCCTCGACCCCTTCTTTCGCCGACGGGATGGTCATCAGGGCGTTCGCCCGCACCGCACTCATCTGGACCCCGGCCCCCCGCGACTGCGGGACGGCCACCCAGGAATCCCCGATCCGGCCCACCGAGAGCAGGACGAACTCGTCGGTCCCGATGTCAGAGTGGAGCGTGGTGGTGAGCGTCGCCTCGACGGTCTCCGGGTCAGGGACCGGGAACCCGTAGCCGGCGACGAGCGGGGTGATCACCTCGCGCAGGATCGTGAAGGCCGCCAGCGGATACCCAGGCAGCCCGATGACCGGTTTGCCCCGGATCTTTCCGATGATCACCGGCTTGGCCGGTTTGATCCCGACCCCGTGCACCAGCACCTCGCCGAACTCGTCGATGAGCGAGGCGGTGAAGTCCCGCGTCCCTGCCGACGACCCGGCCGAGACGATGAGGAGGTCGTTCTCCTCGATCCCCTTCTCGATCGCCGCCCTGATCAGGTCGGGTTCGTCTGGGACGATCCCGTACCTTGTCGGCGTCACCCCAAGCGACCGCAGGTGGGCGGCGGCCATGAGCGAGTTGCTCTCCACCGTCTGCCCGGCCCCCGGCCTCGTGCCTGGGGGCACCAGTTCGCTCCCTGTCGGGATGATCCCGGCGCGGAGGGCGAGCACCGGCATCTCGGTCACCCCGTAGGCCGCCAGGGCCCCGAGTTCGTGGGGCCTGACCGTGTGCAGGGACGGGAGGATCATCTCAGACTCCCCGATGTCCTCGCCCACCGGACGGATATGCTGCCAGGGTGCGGCCGGTTTCCTGATGGTGTAGGTCCCGTCCTCGCCGAGCCAGACGTCCTCGATCATCACGACGGCGTCGTACTCGTTTGGGACCAGGTTGCCGGTGTTCACCCGCAGGGCGTCCGGAAGAGTGACCGCCCGCGTCTCGCTCGCACCGGTCGTGTCCGCACTCCGGACGGCGATCCCGTCCATCGCCGAGAGGTGGACGCCAGGCACCGAGAAGCGTGCGAAGATCGGGGCTGCGGTCACCCGGCCCGAGGCCTCGTCGAGCGGGACCGTCTCGGTTCCGGGGCGGCCGCCGCACTCGTCTCGCACGATCTCAAGCGCCCGTGCGAGGGAGACGAGGTCGAGGTAGCGCCTTACCACAGGACCACCTCCACCTCGTCGCCCTCTTCAAATCCTTCCCTGGTCGCCGGGACGACGACGACGCCGTCGCTCCTGACCAGAGTGTTGAGGAGTCCCGACTTCCCAAAGACCGGGACCGCCTCGCCGGCCTCGACTTTCACCCGCACATGGTCCTCCCGGCCTTTCGCCGAGGGGATGTTCGCGGCCAGGCGCACCCGCACCCGCCGCGCTGCCACCGGGGCACCGGCGGCACGGGCGAGGAGCGGGGCGACGACGGTGGTGAGGACGATGTAGGCCGAGCCCGGATGCCCGGGCAGACCGATGACCGGCGTCGTCTCGACGCGGCCGAGGATCGTCGGTTTGCCCGGCGAAAGGGCGATCCCGTGCACGAGCACCGTACCAAGTTCGCCGATGACTCCGGCGCTCATGTCACGCACGTCCTTGGACGATCCCCCAGAGATGAGGACAAGGTCGCACTCCTCGACCGCCTGCGTGAGGACCGGTCTGAGGAGGGCGGGGTCGTCCTTGATGATCCCGTAGCGCTTTGCCTCGCACCCGTGCTCGCGGGCGAACCCGGCGCAGAGATACGAGTTGGCGTCCCGCACGCGTCCTGGGGCGAGGGGAGTGTCGGCAGGCACCACCTCGTTCCCGGTCGAGATGACCCCCACGACCGGGACCTTCTTCACCGGCACGCGGGTCACGCCTGCCGAGGCGAGCACCCCGAGGTCCTGCGGGGTGAGCCGCCGGCCCGCCGGGAGGACGACCGCACCGGCGGCAAAGTCCTCGTCATGACTGAGGACGTTCTCGCCCGGCGCCACCGCATGGTGGACGAGCACCTCGTCTTCCAGCGTCTCGGAATACTCGACCATGGCGACGGCGTCGGCGCCCGGCGGCAGCACTCCGCCGGTCGGGATGTACCAGCAGGTCCCGCTCTCCACCGTGCCGGGCGGCGCCTGGCCCATCTCGACTCGTCCCTTGAGGCTGAGCATCGCGGGCAATGCCTCTGAGGCCCCGGTGGTGTCCCTGGCGGTCACGGCATACCCGTCCACCACCGAGCGGTCGAAACCGGGAAGGTCGGCGGCGGCGGTGACGTCCTCGGCAAGCACCCGGTGGAGAGCGTCCTCAAGCCCCACCTCTTCGGTGCCGACCTCGGGGGCGATCGAGCGTGCCACCTCGACCGCCTCTTCGACCGGCACCACCTCAAGAAAGAGACTCATTTGAAGCAACCAAGCTGGCAGGCGTGGATCTTGATCTTCGGGTCGTGGCGGTTGCAGTACCTGGCGATGTCCATCTTAGGGATATCGTACTTTTCGCAGATGGCGAATGCCTCCTCGCAGCGGATCCCGGTGGTGATCCCGAACTCCTCGAAGGCCTTCTCGATCAACTCTTTGTCCATGAAGTGACATTGCCCTTCAAAAAGATAGTATTTCCCCTGAGAGGAGGGGGCGGGAACGCGGGACGACCGGATTCCAGGCGGAGAGGACGCACGCCGGCGACGGCACGTCTCCAAAAAAAAGCGCACGAGAGAGATATGGACGAAATGATCACGACGCCTCGCCCTCTTCCTCCACGCGCTCTTCTCTGAGGGGCGTCCCGTCCATGCACCGGTCCGCATTCCCGGGTCCACCCGGCATGGACATGAGCACGATTCTTTTCTGCGGCACCTCCAGGTATGGCGGAACCCTCTCATCTCTCCACGGCCCCGAAACGTTGCCAGAGATGAGAGGCGGCGAAGTCAGAAGGTTCATCTCATTGCTCTTCTATAGTGAGATATGATGCCGCAGGGTTCTCGTCTGGTGCGCTGGCGCAGGGGTGCCGGGATCCTCCGGGGTCGAAAGGGGCAGTAGGAAGGAAGGTTCTTTCCGGGGATGATAACGAGTAGAGTGTTCCCCACACGCGTGGGGATGAACCGCCGGACGGGTCGCGCCTCAGGGGAGATATCCAGTGTTCCCCACACGCGTGGGGATGAACCGGAATCTCATCGAGACGCGGGAGGTGAGCGACGGTGTTCCCCACACGCGTGGGGATGAACCGATCACCGACGCCGAACGAGAGCGCCGGGTCGAGTGTTCCCCACACGCGTGGGGATGAACCGCCAGAGGTCCCCCCGAGCGCAGGACGGAAAGAGTGTTCCCCACACGCGTGGGGATGAACCGTCGTCAGTGAGGAGGTCGAAATAGCCGCTTCCGTGTTCCCCACACGCGTGGGGATGAACCGGTGCATCGCCGGTGCGGTGGTCAGCGTGAGGAGTGTTCCCCACACGCGTGGGGATGAACCGAGCTCCTCGCAGACTCTCCTATCTCAATTTTCGTGTTCCCCACACGCGTGGGGATGAACCGGGGCTTACGCAAACACCATAATTCACCTCAACGTGTTCCCCACACGCGTGGGGATGAACCGTCGCTTCAGTGTTCGGCCAGGTGATCGCCCCCGTGTTCCCCACACGCGTGGGGATGAACCGCAGGCGTACGGCAAATATCTGGATCGCATCAACGTGTTCCCCACACGCGTGGGGATGAACCGACAGTGCCTTTGTGTTGGCCCGTTGTATGGGCGTGTTCCCCACACGCGTGGGGATGAACCGAACTATTCCGAGGTCTGACCCCGTACGTGACGGTGTTCCCCACACGCGTGGGGATGAACCGTCAAACGAGGCGCCGCAGTGCGGACAGGTCAGGTGTTCCCCACACGCGTGGGGATGAACCGGGTATCTTGGTCGCACGCTGACGCCGGGGGAAGTGTTCCCCACACGCGTGGGGATGAACCGACATCAGGCGTCACGATGTCGTGCGACGACGCGTGTTCCCCACACGCGTGGGGATGAACCTGGGGCTCCCGCAGGTCGGGCCGCCCTCACGAGGTGTTCCCCACACGCGTGGGGATGAACCGATCCTCTAGAAAGTTCTCGACAGGGTTCTGCGGTGTTCCCCACACGCGTGGGGATGAACCGCTAATCCCCCCCGCATTGCCTGCACCGTCTCCGTGTTCCCCACACGCGTGGGGATGAACCGTGCGCGAAATGGATTGAGTTCCCGTTCGGGAAGTGTTCCCCACACGCGTGGGGATGAACCGCAGGCGCGGCGAAACCAGGCGACAAATGCTCTGTGTTCCCCACACGCGTGGGGATGAACCGAACATCATCGCTCCAGGGAAGGGCTATGCGTTGTGTTCCCCACACGCGTGGGGATGAACCGGGGACGTGTGGGATCGGTGGGTGGACCCTATAGTGTTCCCCACACGCGTGGGGATGAACCGTTCAGGCGCACGTCAATCCCATGCTCCGACGCGTGTTCCCCACACGCGTGGGGATGAACCGTTCAGGCGCACGTCAATCCCATGCTCCGACGCGTGTTCCCCACACGCGTGGGGATGAACCGACGTCCCGCTTCTCTACCAGATCCCGGCTCAAGTGTTCCCCACACGCGTGGGGATGAACCGACCAAAATTTCGTATCACGCTCTTGCGTCGCTGTGTTCCCCACACGCGTGGGGATGAACCGGTATCAGGGCGAACTCATCACGAAGGAGGAAGGTGTTCCCCACACGCGTGGGGATGAACCGATTCGCGGCATCTCAGGACTCCGTAACCTCATGTGTTCCCCACACGCGTGGGGATGAACCGAACACATCTCCCTCGTCGCCAGGGGTGAACCCGTGTTCCCCACACGCGTGGGGATGAACCGCCTCATCGCCCCCTTCGTATCGTTTGGGTGGCGTGTTCCCCACACGCGTGGGGATGAACCACCCCTCTCCACCTCGCCGCCCATGACGTGAAGTGCTCCCCACACACGAGGAGAGAACCCAGGTCGATGACTCCCCCACCGCAAAAGAGGAGTGCCCCCCCTCCTCCCCGGGCAGACCAGAATGATCATCCACATATAGATCCTGAAAAATTCATCTCATCATTATGTACTGCCAGACCTGCGGCGAGCCCCTCCCTGACGACTCCCTCTACTGCTCCTCATGCGGGAGACGCCTCGGCGCCGCCGTCCTCCAGGCCGATGAAGAGCCCGTCGAATACGCCGGGTTCATCAGACGGTTCGTGGCATATATCGTGGACGCTCTCATCTTCGTCGCAGTATCCTTCCTGCTGATCATGATGGTCTTCATCGTCCTTGGAGCATTCATGGAACCCTCGCAGATCATCTCGCTGCTCATCATGATCGAACCCCTCATCTATATCCTCAGTTTCACCACGTTCTACTTCTACTGCGCCTACCTGGAGAGCTCTCCCCGCCAGGCCACCGTCGGGAAACGGGCCCTCGGGATCGCGGTCACCGACGCCGACGGCGAGCGGATCACCTTCGGCCGCGCCACCGGCCGATTTATCGGCAAACAACTTTCAGGACTCTTTTTCCCGGTCTTCATCATCATCGCACTCACCCAGAAAAAACAGGGACTCCACGACATGGCCACCGACACCCTGGTCGTCAAAAAGAGGGTGTGAACCATGTACTGCCGAAAGTGCGGGGCCAAAATCGAGGACGACACCCAGTATTGCACCAGGTGCGGGGCGGCCACCAGGCACGAGGACGAGGGGGACGCCGCCTACGCACCTGCACCCGCTCCCGCACCCGCAAAGAAAAACTCCCTCCTCGACCGCAGCCACCCCCTCCTCTGGGCATGCCTCGGCATCGGCTTCTGCTTCATCTTCGTCCTCCTATTTGCCATCGACGACGACGGATGGACCACCGAGGTCGGGGCGGCGATCCAGGACGCCACCGACTACCAGGACCCGGCCACCCGAGACTTCGCCCTCACCCTCGTCAACCCCGAGAACACCGGCGAGTTCAACATCGCCCAGGCCTGCGACGTCTGGGAAGCCGTCTATGACCAATGGACCTATGTCGAAGACCCCCTGGGCACCGACTACTTCTCCCCGGCAAGTCGGACCATCGAGGTCGGGCTCAAAGGCGACTGCGACGACTTCGCCGTGCTCATGACCGCCCTGATGGCGGCGATCGGGGGCGAGGCGCGGGTCGTCGCCGCCTACGACGGCTACGGCAACGGCCACGCCTTCTCAGAGATCTATGTCGGCGACCACTACGAAGACCTCAAAGGCGCCGCCCACTATGTCTGCGACCGCTACCAGTGCACGACCATCTGGTACCACTGCCGGGAAGGGCTCCTCGGGACCGAGTACTGGATCAACCTCGACTGGCAGAACGACCATCCGGGCGGCTACTATTTCCCGTGCGCCGACGCCGTCGCCGTCTACACCGACGGGACCGAGGAATATCTCAGCGCCGACGGGGACCCGGTCAGGAGCATTCGGTGCTGGACCGGGGGGTGAATGGCCCAGAGACCGACCTCTCCCTATATCTCTCACCAGTTGAGATTACATGATATGAGACTGAATGTCGTGCTTGCACCCAACGACAAAGGAGGATATACCGTGTATGTACCAAGCCTCCCTGGTTGTCTCAGTACAGGCGATACAAAGGAAGAAGCGCTGGAATATATCGGGGATGCAATCGACTTCTATCTTGAAGCAATAGAGGAGAAACCCGATCTGAGCGAAAATGCCGAGCAGATCGAGGTCGAGGTCTAAGCAAGGCACCTGTTTCGCAATACCTCTGACTCGCCCCATGGGAGGTTCCCACAGACTCCCCACCCTTCTCTCAGAGTCATCCTCACGAGATCACCATCCGGCCTTTTCATGAAGATCAGTGCGAGAGAACAGACCGACGATCAGAATAGAAGACCCATTCCAAAAAAAGGTGGGAGGGTTATCTCCTCCTCCACACCACCATGCCGACGACGAAGAGGGCGACCGCCGCGGCAACGACAAGCACCATCATGAGGAAGGGAGGTTCGGTCCCGGCGGGCGTCGGGCCCGCCGCCGGCGGGGACGGCGTGATCGGTGCCGGTGTCTCGACCGGTGCGCCAGGGGTCATCACCGGGGTCTCGACCGGCGAGGGGTCGCCGCCGATCGCAAAGAGCGAGAAGCCCGCACTCTTTGCCGAGAAGTGCCAGAAGGTCTCGTCCTCCCTGACGACCTCGTTCGGAAGGGCCTGCCACTCGTCGTCGTGATACCGGTACAGCACCACGTCGGCGGGTGTGAGACCGTGCTCTTCGAGCCACGTCTTCGGGACTTTGAAGAGGAGGAGGGCGCCCTCGATCGCATCCTCGGTCGTGTGATAGAGCGTCACCTCGTCGTACTCGTAGACCGTGCCGGCCGGCGCCTCGACGCCTGAAGGCCGGGCCGTCTTCCCGATAGTGACCATGACCTTCGGGATCGTCTCCGCGGCCGTCACCCGCACCTCATAGATGGCCGAGTCATGGAGCACGAGCGAGGCGGTGTCGCCGGCCAGGATCGTTCCTGCCGACCCGGCCGAGGTAGTCGAACCGCCGCCGGATGAGGGCGAACTCCTGCCGCCGGGTCCGGGCGTCGAGACCACAACACTCTGCTCGGCGGTCGACGAACCGTAGGCATTGGAGACGGTCAACTGCACGGTGTAGGTGCCGCCCCGCTCGTAGCGGTGGGTGGGAGAGGGATCGGTCGACGTGGCCCCGTCGCCGAAGTCCCATGACCATGCGGTGATGTCCCCGGTCGAGGTGTCGGTGAAGCCGACGTCCAGCGGGGCGTTGCCTTCACGGGGTGAGAGGTCGAAGGCGGCGACAGGCGGGGCGAGGACGGTGACCGTCCTGGTGGTGGCGTTGGTGACCTCGCCGGTGCTCACCGTGAGCGTGATCGGGTAGGTGCCCGGGGTATCGTAGGTGACGCTCCGGTTGATCTCGGCCGGGCTCGTGCCATTCACCTGCCGGCCGTCGCCGAGGTCGAGGTCCCACCTTTCGGGCGTACCGCCGCTGCTGACATTGACGTCGAGGGTGAAGGGTGCGTTGCCCTCGGTGGCGGAGAGGATGAGGAGCGGTTCAGACATGCCGACGACGATCTCGACCGTGCGGACGAGAGTGACAAGGTCGCTCGTCTCCCCCCATGCGGCGGTCAGGGTGGCGGTGTACGTCCCGGCCTTCTCATAGACATGGGACGGCCCGGGGCACGGGTTCGATTCGTCGCCGTCGCCGAACGTCCAGACGAGACGGTCGGGCCAGGGATCCGTACACTCGGTGTCGAAGGAGACGTTGAGGGGTGCAGGGCCCTGCCTGGGCGCGGCATAGCCCTCAATGTCGACCTCGTTGACCTCGACGGTCACCCGCTCGGTGGTGCCGGCCAGGAGGTCGACCGACGCCCGCCCATAGGTCATCGGCCCGACGATCTCGATGGTGTGGGTGCCCGCGGGGATGAAGAAGGCATCAGAAGGCGGGGTGGGATCGTCGGCCCTCACCACCGCACGGGGTACGGGCGCGAACGAGTCGGCGGTCCGGGTGGTGTTCACCCCGTCGACGTACACGAACCCGCCGTACGCCGAGGCGCGGATCAGCGCCGTGCCGCGGTTCCCGCCGTCCACCAGCGGGAGTTCGTCGGTGCCGAAGCCGGTGATGGTCAGGGTCTCGTCGCAGATACCGTCGCAGTCGACGTCGGCGCCCCACTCAGAGAGGTTCTGGTCGGTGCCGTTGAGCCAGAGGTTGCCGCCCAGATACGGCCCACCCGCGATGGTGGTGCCGGGGGCGTAGGTGCCGTTGAGGGCGGCGGCGGTGGATTCATACGCATAGATGTTGGTGGGGTTGTCGAGGCGGCAGTTGACGATGGTGGCGTTGTGGGACTCGTTGAAGTATGCCCCGCCACCGCCTTCGTCTGCGGTGTTGCCGGTGAGAGCGGTGGTGGTGAGCGTGGCGTTCGGGGAACTCATGAAGTATGCCCCGCCGCCTTCGTCTGCGGTGTTGCCGGTGAAGGTGGCGTTGGTGAGCGTGGCGTTCGGGGAACTCATGAAGTATGCCCCGCCGCCTTCGTCTGCGGTGTTGCCGGTGAGAGCGGTGCCGGTGAGCGTGGCGTTCCGGGACTTGTAGATGAATGCCCCGCCGCCGAACTCCGTGGCGTTGTTGCCGGTGAGAGCGGTGCCGGTGAGCGTAGCGGCATCGCATATGTAGATGAATGCCCCGCCGCCGTATTGACCTGCCTTGTTGTCGGCGAAGGTGGTGTTGGTGTACACAGCGTTAATGGAGAAGATGAAGAATGCGCCGCCGCCGTATTGACTTGCCTTGTTGTCGGTGAAGGTGGTGTTGGTGAGCGTGGCGTCCTCGGAATACCAGAAGCATGCCCCGCCACCGTAGGGTGCGGTGTTGTTGATGAAGGTGATGGCGGTGAGTGCGGCGTCTTCGCATGAATAGAACTCTGCCCCGCCGCCGTTGTAGGTTGCGCTGTTGTTGGCGAAGGCGGTGGTGGTGAGCGTGGGATTCTGGCAGTTATTGAAGTAGGCGCCGCCGCCGTGGTTGGATGCGGTGTTGTCGGTGAACACCGCCCCTTCCACCAGGAGGTCGTCGACGTACCAGGCAGAGAGGGCCCCGCCGGCTTGATCCGCCATGTTCCCGTCAAAGGTGCAGTCGGCGATGGTGAGGTGCTGTAAGTGGGATTCATAGGCGCCACTGGCGTTGATAGCGGCGCCTTTGCCGTTCAACTGGTTCCGCGAGATGTTGAGGTCGCGGAACGTGGCGTTGTCGGCGGTGACGCTGAACGCCGGCGTGGTGCCGGAGATGTTGGTGATGAGCGGCTGGACGGGCGATCCCTCCCAGCGCTTGACCGTCACGTTGGGGGCGTCGATGACGGTCCCGCTATCGTACGCGTGCCCGGCCACGCCCCAGATATGGACGGTGTCGCCCGCGCCGAGGTCGGGGATATCAAGGAGACTGGTGAGGTTCTCGCCGCCGACGACCTTCGAGATGTACCAGTCGGTCGGATGCTCGACGGGCTCTGTGAGGGTGAAGGAGAGAGGATCGTTCTCGCCCGGGACGATGGCGACCTCCTTCACTTCAGAGGAGACCCCATCCTTCTGCACAAAGACCGTGCGGTTCCCGACCGGGAGGTAGAAGGTGCGGTTCGCGGTGCGGGTGGTGTTCGTGTCGTCGACGAAGACGAAAGCATCGGAAGGCGTGGCGTTGATCTGCACCGTCCCGCCGTATATGAGCGGGAGGGCGTCGGTGCCGAAGCCGGTGATGGTCAGGGTCTCGTCGCAGATGCCGTCAAAGTCGGCGTCGGCGCCCCACTCGGAGATGTTCTGGGCGGTGTCGTTGAGCCAGAGGTTGCCGCCGAGGTTCGGCCCGCCCGCGATGTTGGTGCCGGGGGCGTAGGTGCCGTTGAGGGCGGCGGCGGTGGAACTCTTTGCATAGATGTTGGTCGGGTTGTCGAAGCGGCAGTTGGTGACGGTGGCGTTCTTAGAGTCCCTGAAACTTGCGCCGCCGCCGTTGGTCGCGGTGTTGCCGGTGAGAGTGGTGGTGGTGAGCGTGGCGTTCGTGGAATCGTAGAAGTATGCCCCGCCACCGCCGTCGGTCGCCGTGTTGTCGGTGAAGGTGGTGGTGGTGAGCAAGGCGTTCGTGCACCAAAAGAAGTGGGCCCCGCCGCCGAACCTGTCTGCGGCGTTGTTGTTGAAGGAGGTGCTGGCGAGGGTGGGCGCAGTGCAGGAGACGAAGTATGCCCCGCCGCCGCAACCGTCTTTTGCGGTGTTGCCGGTGAACGTCGCCCCCTCGACCAGGATATCGTCGACGAACTCGGCATAGAGCGCACCGCCGTGTGCATTTTTCCCTTCAACCGCGTTCCCGGTGAAGGTGCAGTTCGTGATGGCGAGACGCTTTAAGTGGGATTCATAGGCCCCCCTGGCGTTGATCCCGGCGCCGTCATCATAATTAGATCTCAGCCGGTTTCGAGAGATATTGAGGTCGAGGAAGGTGGTGTTGTCCGCGTTCACGGTGAACGCCGGTGCGGTGTAGGGAGCGCTGGTGATGAGCGGCTGGACGGGCGATCCCTCCCACCGCGTGACCGTCACGTTCGATGCGTTGATGACGACTCCGCCCTCGTACGTATGCCCGGCCACGCCCCAGACATGGACGGTGTCGCCCTCGCCGAGGTCAGGGATATCAAGGAGACTGGTGAGGTTCTCGTCGCCGCCGACCTTCGAGACGTACCAGTCGGTCGGGTGTTCGACACTCTGGTTGAGGTCGAAGGAGAGAGGATCGTTCTCGCCCGGGGCGATGGTGACCCGCTTCGTGGCAGAGGAGACTCCGTCCTTCTGCACCGAGACCGTGTGGTTCCCGACCCGGAGGTAGAAGGTGCGGTTCGCGGTGCGGGTGGTGTTGGTGTCGTCGACGAAGACGAAGGCGCCGTCGGCGGAAGGCGTGGCGTTGATCTGCACCGTCCCGCCATATATGAGCGGGAGGTGGTCGGTGCCGAAGAGGCTGTTGTCGCTGTTGTTGATGGTCAGGTTCTCATCGCAGATGCCGTCGAAGTCGGCGTCGGTGCCCCACTCCGAGATGTTCTGGGCGGTGTCGTTGAGCCAGAGGTTGCCGCCGAGGAAGGGGCCGCCCGCGATGGTGGTGCCGGGGGCGTAGGTGCCGTTGAGGGCGGCGGCGGTGGAATCATACGCATAGATGTTGGTGGGGTTGTCGAAGCGGCAGTTGGTGAGCGTGGCGTTCGTGGAATCGTAGAAGTATGCCCCGCCGCCGCCGTCGGTCGCGGTGTTGCCGGTGAGGGCGGTGCCGGTGAGCAAGGCGTTCGTGCACATCCCGAAGTATGCCCCGCCGCCGTATCGTGCGGTGTTGCCGGCAAGGGTGGTGCCGGTGAACGTGGGATTCTGGCAGTTATCGAAGCATGCCCCGCCGCCGCACCCGCTTTCCGCGGTGTTGCCGGTGACGGTGGCGTTAGTGAGCGTAACGCCGTCGGAACCCATGAAATCTGCCCCGCCGCCGTTGTAGGTTGCGCTGTTGTCGGCAAGGGTGATGTCGGTGAACGTGGCGGCATTGCAGTTCTCGATGCTTGCCCCGCCGCCGAATTCCGCGGTGTTGCCGGTGAATCCTGTTCCCTCGACCAAGAGGTTGTCGGTGGCCTGGACGAAGAGGCCGCCGCCGAACTGTGCGGTGTTGTCGGCAAGGGTGGTGCCGGGGAGCGTGGCGGCAGTGCAGTACCGGATGCATGCCCCGCCACCGTAGTCTGCGGTGTTGTCGGCGAACGTCGTCCCCTCCACCAGGAGGTCGGCGACGAACCTGGCATAGAGCGCACCGCCTTCTGTACCGGTCCCGTTCACGGCGTTCCCGGTGAAGGTGCAGTTCGTGATGGTGAGACGCTGTAAGGGATCATCATAAGTCCCTACGGCGTTGATCCCGGCGCCGCTGCTTCTATCAAAGTCCAGGCGGTTCCGCGAGATGTTGAGGTCGAGGAAGGTGGTGTTGTCCGCGTTCACGCTGAACGCCGGGGCGGTGGTGCTGGCGCTGGTGATGAGCGGCTGGACGGGCGAGCCCTCCCAGCGTTTCACGGTGACGTTCGATGCGTTGATGACGACTCCGCCCTCGTACGTATGCCCGGCCACGCCCCAGACATGGACGGTGTCGCCCGCGCCGAGGTCGGGGATCTCCAGGAGACTGGTGAGGTTCTCGTCGCCGCCGACCTTCGAGACGTACCAGTCGGTCGGATGCTCGACAGGTTCTCTGAGGGCAAAGGTGAGGGGATCGTTCTCGCCCGGGACGATGGCGACCTCCTTCACTTCAGAGGAGACTCCGTCCTTCTGCACCGAGACCGTGTGCCCCCCGACCTTGAGGTAGAAGGTGCGGTTCGCGGTGCGGGTGGTGTTCGTGTCGTCGACGAAGACGAAGGCGTCGGCGGGCGTGGCGTTGATCTGCACCGTCCCGCCGTACACGAGCGGGAGGGCGTCGGTGCCGAAGCCGGTGATGGTCAGCGCCTGGTCGCAGATGCCGTCAAAGTCGGCGTCCGCGCCCCATTCGGAGATGTTCTGGGCGGTGTCGTTGAGCCAGAGGTTGCCGCCGAGGTACGGCCCGCCCGCGATGGTGGTGCCGGGGGCGTAGGTGCCGTTGAGGACGGCGGTGGATCCGCGTGCATAGATGTTGGTGGGGTTGTCGAAGCGGCAGTTGGTGATGGTAGTGGCATCGCAGTCATAGAACAATGCCCCGCCGCCGCCGTCGTCTGCGGTGTTGCCGGTGAAGGTGGTGGCGGTGAGCGTAGCGGCATCGCAGTTGTAGATGTATGCCCCGCCGCCCCAGTGATCTGCGGTGTTGCCGGTGAAGGTGGCGTTGGTGAGCGTGGCGTTGTGGGAGTCCCAGAAGAATACGCCGCCACCCCTGTCTGCAGTGTTGCCGGTGAACTTCGTTCCCGCCACCAGGAAGTCGTTGACGTACCTGGCAGAGAGCGCACCGCCGGATATGGATGTCCCTTTCACTTCGTTCCCGGTGAAGGTGCAGTCGGTGACAGTGAGGCGCTTCAGGGGGGTATTTTCATTTTTTCCGGCGGCGTTGATCCCGGCGCCGTACTTGTTGTTCAACCGGTTCCGTGAGATGTTGAGGTCGCGGAAGGTGGCGTTGTCGGCGGTGACGCTGAACGCCGACACGCCGGAGGTGCTGGTGATGAGCGGCTGGACGGGCGAACCTTCCCACCGCGTGACCGTCACATCTGATGCGTTGATGACGACCCCGCCCTCGTACGTATGCCCGGCCACGCCCCAGACATGGACGGTGTCACCCGCGCCGAGGTCGGGGATATCAAGGAGACTGGTGAGGTTCTCGCCGCCGCCGACCTTCGAGACGTACCAGTCGGTCGGGTGTTCGACACTCTGGTTGAGGTCGAAGGAGAGAGGGTCGTTCTCGCCCGGGACGATGTCGACCTCCTTCACTTCAGAGGAGACCCCGTCCTTCTGCACAAAGACCGTGCGGTTCCCGACCCGGAGGTAGAAGGTGCGGTTCGCGGTGCGGGTGGTGTTGGTGTCGTCGACGAAGACGAAGACGTCGGCGGGGGTGGCGTTGATCTGCACCGTGCCGCCGCCGCACTTCAGCGGGAGGGCGTCGGTGCCGAAGCCGGTGATGGTCAGGGTCTCGTCGCAGATGCCGTCAAAGTCGGCGTCCGCGCCCCACTCGGAGATGTTCTGGGCGGGATCCTGGAGCCAGAGGTTGCCGCCGAGGTTCGGCCCGCCCGCGATGTTGGTGCCGGGGGCGTAGGTGCCGTTGAGGGCGGCGGCGGTGGAACTCTTTGCATAGATGTTGGTCGGGTTGTCGAAGCGGCAGTTGGTGATCGTGGCGTTGTAGAACTCTTCGAAGTATGCCCCGCCGCCGTCGGTCGCCGTGTTGCCGGTGAAGGTGGCGTTGGTGAGCGTGACGAAATCGGAGTCGAAGAACAATACCCCGCCGCCGTACACCGTGGCGTTGTTGTCGGTGAAGGGGGTGCCGGTGAGCATGGCGACATCGCAGGTATCGAAAAATGCCCCGCCGCCGTAGTTCGCACCGTTGTCGGTGAAGGTGGTGCCGGGGAGCGTGGCGTTCATGCACCCCGAGACGTATGCCCCACCGCCGCGGGTTGCGGTGTTGGAGGTGAATTTTGTGCCGGGGAGCGTGGCGGGATAGCAGTCGTAGAAGTATGCCCCGCCGCCGTCATTGTCTGCGGTGTTGCCGGTGAAGGTGACGTTGGTGATCGTGGCGGCAGTGCAGTATAGGATGCATGCCCCGCCGCCGTCCTCGTCTGCGCGGTTGCCGGTGAACGTCGTCCCCTCCACCAGGAGGTCGTCGACGTACCGGGCATGGAGCGCACCGCCGCATGTAAATTGCCCGTTCACTTCGTTCCCGGCAAAGGTGCAGTCGGTGATGGTGAGGCGCTTCAGGTGGTTTCCTGGATTCCCGACGACGTTGATCCCGGCGCCGTTGCCGTTCAACTGGTTCCGTGAGATGTTGAGGTCGCGGAACGTGGCGTTGTCCGCCTTCACGGTGAGGGTGAAGGCCGACGTGGTGTTGCTGGCGCTGGTGATGAGCGGCTGCACCGGCGAGCCTTCCCACCGCGTGACCGTCACATCTGATGCGTTGATGACGACCCCGCCCTCGTACGTATGCCCGGCCACGCCCCAGACATGGACGGTGTCGCCCGCACCGAGGTCGGTGATCTCTAGGAGACTGGTGAGGTTCTCGTCACCCCTGATCGTCGAGACGTACCAGTCCATCGGATGGTTGATCTCTCTGAGATCGAAGGTGAGGGGGTCGTTCTCGCCGGCGGTGACGTTGACGTCCTGCTCACCGGTGAAGAAACCCTCCTTCTGCACCGAGACCGTGTGGTTCCCGACCGGGAGGTAGAAGGTGCGGTTCGCGGTGCGGGTGGTGTTGGTGTCGTCGACGAAGACGAAGGCGCCGTCGGCGGAAGGCGTGGCGTTGATCTGCACCGTCCCGCCGCCGCACTTCAGCGGGAGGTGGTCGGTGCCGAAGTAGGTGGTGAAGCCGGTGATGGTCAGGTTCTCGTCGCAGATGCCGTCGAAGTCGGCGTCCGCGCCCCACTCCGAGATGTTATGGGCGGGATCCTGGAGCCAGAGGTTGCCGCCGAGGTACGGCCCGCCCGCGATGTTGGTGCCAGGAGTACGGGTGGTGTTGAAGACGGCGTCGGAATTATACATATAGAGATTTATGGGGTTGTCGAAGCGGCAGTTGGTGACGGTGGCGGCATTGCAGGAATTGAAAAGTACCCCGCCGCCATTCTTGTTGGCGGTGTTGTCGGTGAAGATGGTGCCGGTGAGCGTGGCGGCATCGCAGCCGTAGAAATATGCGCCGCCGCCGTACTCCGTGGCGTTGTTGTCGGTGAAGGTGGTGCCGGTGAGCGCGGCGTTCGGGGAACTCATGAAGTATGCCCCGCCGCCGTTGGCCGCGGTGTTGTCGGTGAAGGTGGCGTTGGTGAGCACGGCATCACGGGAACCGCTGAATCCGACGCCGCCACCATTTGACGCATGGTTCCTGGTGAAGGTGGTGTCGGCGAGCGTGGCGGCATTGCAGTTCTCGAAGTATGCGCCGCCGTACCTGTCTGCGTTGTTGCCGGTGAAGGTGGTGCCGGGGAGCGTGGCGGCATCGCACCGCCCGAAGTACGCCCCGCCGCCGTACCTGTCTGCGTTGTTGCCGGTGAAGGTGGTGCCGGGGAGCGTGGGATTCTGGCATTTATCGAAGTATGCCCCGCCGCCGAACTCCGTGGCGTTGTTGTCGGTGAAGGTGGTGCCGGTGAGCGAGGGGTTGTTGGAACTCATGAAGTATGCCCCGCCGCCGTTGTGTGCGGTGTTGTCGGTGAAGGTGGCGTTGGTGAGCACGGCATCATGGGAACCGCTGAATCCGACGCCGCCACCGTAATCTGCATCATTCCTGGTGAAGGTGGTGTCGGCGAGCGTGGCGGCCTCGCAATTCACGAGATACGCACCGCCGCCGTAATCTGCATCATTCTCGGTGAAGGTGACGCCGGTGAGCGTGGTATTATCGCACTCGTAGAACCCGACGCCGCCGCCATTTGTCGCATGATTCCTGGTGAAGGTGGTGTTGGCGAGCGTGATGTTGCGACAGTACCCGAACGACGCCCCGCCATTGTAGGGCCAGGCAGTGTTGTTGGTGAACGTCGTCCCCTCTATCAAGAGGTCGTCGATGTACTGACCACGGAGCGCACCGCCGGCATTTTCACCCGCACCGCTCACCTTGTTCCCGACAAAGGTGCAGTTCGTGATGGTGAGGCGCTTCAGGTGGTTATTATCATTTTCTCCGACGGCGTTGATAGCGGCGCCGTTCCCGTTAAACTGGTTATCAGAGATGTTGAGGTCGAAGAACGTGGCGTTGTCCGCCTTCACGGTGAACGCCGGGGCGGTGGTGCGGGCGCTGGTGATGAGCGGCTGGACGGGCGAACCTTCCCAGCGTTTCACGGTGACGTCGGGAGCGTTGATGACGGTCCCGCCCTCGTACGTATGCCCGGCCGCGCCCCAGACATGGACGGTGTCGCCCGCGCCGAGGTCGGGGATATCAAGGAGACGGGTGACATTTGTATACCCCTGGGGGTTGCCGGTGCCCGGCACCGGGGAGACGTACCAGTCCCTCGGGTGAGTGCCCGCAGGGGGGTCAGGGGGGTCGGCCATGACGACCGGTGGCGGGGCGGTGACGTGCTCCTCCGCGACGATCTCGACCGAAGAGGCGTTCGTGACGGACGCACTCTCGTTGACCGCAGTGAGGCCGACGACGTGGGTGCCGGGCGTGTGGAACGTGTGGGTGAAGATCGATTCGTTCTCGTCGGCCGCGACGACGCCGTCGACCGTCCACTCCCAGAGGTCGACCGCGAGGCCCGCGGCCGCGCCGGTGAACCTGACCGTGAGCGGCACCGGGCCGGCGGGCGGTTCGGCGGCGAGCGCGAGGGTGAACGCCGGAGCCGAGGTGTTCGTGATGTTCGCAGGCAGTTCAGGTGGCGCACGAGTTTCAAGCGGCCCTGCGTCTTTTTCGCCGCCGGCGACCGGCAGGACAAAACAGATCAGGACAGTGAGTAGAACGATGAAAAGAGTTACATTTTTCCGGGAGGGGGGATTTTTGTTCATTTCAGACCTCCTCAAGAACCAAACGCGAGCCTCATCAGGTATGAGGCAAGGAAGTTCCTGTCGAAGCGTTAAGATTCGCGAAATTTAATTCTATGACATTTATAACTTTTTATTTTAGCTCAGATCCTTCAAGAGAAATCGGAATGAGCAAAAATTCATTCAGATTGGCGCAATAGACATTCAAGAATGTCAGAGATAATTGAAATGATAAAAAAGGGATGAGGATGGCTAAATATCCGTCAACCCCATCGAGCACCTGTCATGAAGAGGGGGGGGGGCGAGACGACAATCACCCCTCAGAGAAAAGTGCGGGATCTCCACCAGGCCCTCGCTTCAGCGCCCCACTGCCTGTCGCCACCGCGAGGGGGGGTCATCAACCCCCATAGGAGGCTTTGAAGGGCCAGGGGCCTGCCAGAGCGCGGTACCCCCCTGCCCCTTCTGTGCCCTCCACCGCTCAGGGTGCGGAGACCAGCGGGAGATAATCGGTGCCAAAGCCGTCGATGGCCAGCGGCAGGTCGCAGATCCCGTCGCCGTCGGCGTCGATGCCCCACTCAGAGATGTTCTGGGCGGGGTCACGCAGCCAGAGGTTGCCGCCGAGGTACGGTCCTCCGGCGATGTTCGTGCCGGGGGTGCGGGTGGTGTTGAGGACGCCGGCAGAGGTCTCTGCATAGAGGTTGGTGGGGTTGTCGAGGCGGCAGTCGGCGAGCATGACGTCTGTACACTCCTCAAAGCCTGCCCCGCCGCCGGCCTCCCTGGCGGTGTTGTTGGTAAAGGTAGTAGAGGTGATGAGGACAGGGGCATCGCACCATCTGAAGTACGCCCCGCCGCCGAGTTGTGCGGTGTTGTCGATGAAGGAAGTGGTGGTGACTGTGGCATTTTCGCACCCCGCAAAGTAGATCCCGCCACCGTATCGTGCGCTGTTGGCGGTGAAGGTGGTGGCGGCGACCGTGACATTCTCGCAGAAGGAGAAGTCCACCCCGCCGCCGTACCACTTTGTTGCTGTGTTGCCGGTGACGGTGGTGCCGGTGAGTGTGGTGTTATGGCATTTCCAGAAGCGTGCCCCTCCAGCGGACCCCCATGCCTCGTTGCCGGTGAAGGAGGTGTCGGTGAGGGCGAGGGCATCGCAGTCCTCGAATTCTGCCCCACCGCAGTTCGAAAGTGCCTCGTTGTCGATGAAGACGGTGTCGGTGAAGGTGGCGGCATCGCAGTGCTCAAAGCGCGCCCCGCCAGCGCACCCCCACACGTAGTTGTCGAAGAATGTGACGTTGGTAAACGCCGCGTTCCTCGACTCATTGAAGTATGCCCCGCCGCCATAGGGGGCCATTGCACGGTTGGAGATGAAACCGGTGTCGGTGAACGTGGCGTTCTCGCATCTCCATATGTATACCCCGCCGCCAGGCCCCCCTGCTACGAAGTTGCCGCGGAATGCCGTCCTCTCCACCTGGAGGTCGTCGACGTACTCGGTGTAGAGCGCACCGCCGCGTGTAGTGTTCCCTTCAACGGCGTTCCCGGCAAAAGTGCAGTCGATGATGGTGAGGCCCCTCAGAGGGGCCCCAGGATCTCCGGCGGCATTGATCCCGGCACCGCGGCTATTATCATAATTCAACCGGTTCCCCGAGATGTCGAGGTCGAGGAAGGTGGCGTGGTCGGCGGTGACGGTGAACGCTGGCGTGGTGTTGCCAGCGCTGGTGACGAGCGGTTGGACGGGCGATCCCTCCCAGCGTGTGACGGTGACGTCGGGTGCGTCGATGGCGATCCCGCCGTCGTAGGTGTGGTTCTCCACGCCCCAGAGATGGATGGTGTCGCCTGCGCCGATCTCAGGGATCTCATGGAGAGTGGTGTAGTTCCCGGTGCCGGTCGCAGAGATATACCAGTCTCTCGGGTGCGTGAAGTTCTCAAGCGGCAGGGGTGACGGACATGCCTCAGGCGAATACGTCTCAGGCGGCCCTGCGCCCTCTTCGCCGGCGGCGACCGGATGGACAAGAATGATCAGGGCGGCGAGCAGAACAAGAGAAATCACTCCTTTTTTTCCAGAAGAAAGGACCGTATTCATTTCAGACCTCCTCGACAACTGAAAACCAGCGTCGCCAGGGATGGCGGGGACGCCGTTCCCGTCGATATGGTGAGATTCGCGGAAATGGATTTTGATATTTATATATTTTTTTGATTTTCGTCGGGCCGTCATGACAGGATCAGAGAGCGCATTGATCTCCTGGTATCGGGCCTGAAGAGATTCACGGGCGTCGATGGCCATGGAATGAACGGCATGCGAGGGGAGAGGCCCGGGCACCCTCACCAGGTCCATCCTCCTCCTACCCCTGCACCGTCCTGGGGGATCACGGGGCCTCCCGGCCCCCTGATCCCCTCTCATGGCGAATGGAGGGAGCGGCAGACCCCCGGAACACCAGAGCGTGTCCCGCACCAGGTCCACCTCTCAACCACCCCCGACCTATCGCCACGCCGGGGGAGCGGGGGCACTCGTCCCCCGGCGAGAGACAGCGACACACTTCTCGTGAAGATTGAAGCAGAAGGCACACGCTTGATCCAGAATAGACGAACTCCATCTGATCCAACTTCAGCGATTCCCCACCACTCGCCATTCGCCGGGGGTCCGGGGGCGGCAGTCCCCCGGCGGAGACGGCGACACACTCCGAAAAGATCCAAACGGCACGACCCCCACCCCGTTCAAATCAGCCACCATTCACCAGGCCCATCCTCCTCTTCCCCTTCACCGTCCTGGGGGATCACGGGGCCTCCCGGCCCCCTGATCCCCTCTCATGGCGAATGGAGGGCGCGGCAGTCCCCCGGAACACCAGAGCGTGTCCTTCACCACACCTCTCAACCATCTCCGACCTATCGCCACGCCGGGGGTCCGGGGACGGCACGTCCCCCTGCGGAGGCGGCGACACACCCCGAAAAGATCCAAACGGCATGAACTCCACCCCGTTCAAATCAGCCGACCCCCACCAGACCACCACCCAGGGAAGAGCCCCCATGATCATCTCACGAGCCGACCGTTCATGAGAGCCCGATGAAGAATGCCATCCCCTCGCCCGCCACACCCGCACGTATATATCCGCCGGCGAGGAGTGAGAAGTATGAAACTGCGTGTCGTGTTGGAACCGAGCGACGAAGGGGGATATACGATCTATGTCCCCGGTCTTCCGGGGTGTATCAGCGAGGGCGACACCAGGGAAGACGCACTCCGCAATATCAGGGAGGCGATTGACCTCTACCTGGAGACGGTCGAGGACGACTGTGTCCTGAGCGAGAATGCCGAGCAGATCGAGATCGCGGTATGAACAAAGTGCCGGTCCTCAATTATGACAGAATCATCACCGCCCTCCAGAGGGACGGATGGGTGGTGGTCCGCCAGCGGGGCGCTCATATCCGCCTGCACAAGCATCTCCCTGACACGACCCTGAAACTGACCGTCCCGGCGCACACCCCGGTGAAACGTTCCACCCTCTCACATATTTTAAAACAGGCCGACATGTCGGTCGAAAAACTGAACTCACTCCTCTCGGATTGATGCTCTCGGATTGATGACATGTCGCATGAAGAGCGGAGCGGGACGGCAGACCCCCGGAACACCAGAGCGTGTCCCGCACCAGATCCCCCTCTCAACCATCCCCCACCAATCGCCCTTGCCGGGGGTCCGGGGGCGGCACGTCCCCCGGCGAGAGACGGCCGTACACTATCCATGAAGAGTGAACCAGACGGCAAGCCCCCCGTTCAAATCAGCCGCCCCTCACCAGGTCTACCTCTCAGCCCCCCGGCGGAGAGAGACCAGCCCACTCTAAAAAGATCCAAACCAGACGACATCCACCCCGTTCAAATCAGTCGACCCTCACCAGGTCCACCTCTCGGCCATCCCCGACCACTCGCCCACGCCGGGGGCCCGGGGGCGGCACGTCCCCCGGCGAGAGACGGCCGTACACTATCCATGAAGATTGAACCAGACGACATCCACCCCATTCAAATCAGCCGCCCCTCACCAGGCCCATCCTCCTCTTCCCCCTCACCGTCCTAGGGGATCACGGGGCCTCCCGGCCCCCTGATCCCCTCTCATGGCGAATAGAGGGGACGGCAGACCCCCGGAACACCAGAGCGTGTCCCTCACCAGGTCCACCTCTCAACCATCCCCGACCTATCGCCACGCCGGGGGTCCGGGGGCGGCACGTCCCCCGGCAGAGAATGAACACCCCACGGCAGGGAGATCCAAATCAGCCGACCCCCACCAGACCACCATCAGCCACCCCATTGAAAAACTACTTTGGCTCCAAAGACGCATTTTACTCCTCATGAACACCCGCCCCCCACCGGGCGGGGAGAGGGATAGAGGTGAAAGAGGTAACCAGCAGCTATGACGCACAGGCAGTCGAGGCCTCTGCCCAGAAATTCTGGCAGGAACACGACACCTACCACGCCGTAAAAGATCTCCGACAGTCGGGCACACAGTTCTTCTTCGTGGACGGCCCGCCCTACACCACCGGGCACATCCACCTGGGCACCGCCTGGAACAAGATCATCAAAGACGCCATCCTCCGCCAGAAGAGGATGCGCGGGATGAACGTCATCGAGCGGGCCGGCTACGACATGCACGGCCTCCCCATCGAAGTCCAGGTCGAACACGAACTCGGGTTCGCCTCGAAAAAAGACATCGAAGCCTACGGCATCGACCGGTTCATCGAACGCTGCCGTGAGTACGCCCTCACCAAGATGGACGAGATGTCGGACCAGTTCAGAGACCTCGGCATCTGGCTCGACTTCGACCACCCCTACCAGACCCTCAAGAAAGAATATATCGAAGCGGCCTGGTGGACCCTCAAAGAAGCCGAGAAGAACGGAAAACTCGAACGCGGCCACCGCGTCGTGAACTGGTGCCCCAGGTGCGAGACGGCGATCGCCGACTCAGAAGTCGAATACGACGACGCCGTCGACCCCTCGATCTTCGTCAAGTTCCCGGTCAAGGGCGCCGAGAACGAATACCTCGTCATCTGGACCACCACCCCCTGGACCCTCCCGGCGAACGTCGCCATCGCCGTCCACAAAAAGATCACCTACGCCCTCGTCGCCGCCCGCAAAGACGGCCGCGAGGAGAACCTCTGGATCGCCAAAGACCTCGTCGAGAGCGTGCTCAAGAAAGGGAAATACCAAGACTACGACCTCATCAAAACCCTGCCCGGCACCGACCTCGTCGGCACCGAATACGAGTCCCCGCTCGTCGGACAGGTCCCCATCCAGGCCGAGATCCCGCACCGCGTCGTCCTCGCCGACTACGTCGCCCTCGAAAACACCGGGCTCGTCCACACCGCACCAGGCCACGGCTGGGACGACTTCCTCACCGGGATACGCGAAGGCCTCCCCATCTTCTGTCCCGTCGACGGCAGCGGACGCTACACCAGGAAGGCCGGCGCCTTCGAAGGACTCTACGTCAAAGACCCGGCCACCAACCAGCAGGTCCTCGACGCCCTCGGCGACCACCTCCTCCACGAAGGCAAGATCACCCACCGCTACGGCCACTGCTGGCGGTGCAAGACCCCGATCATCTACCGCGCCACCGAACAGTGGTTCATCAAGGCCTCGGAGATGCGCGACGACCTCCTCGCCGAAATCGACAAAGTCGAGTGGCACCCCGACTGGGCAGGCAGCGCCAGGTTCCACGACTGGGTCAAAGAGGCCCGTGACTGGTGCGTCTCCCGCCAGCGCTACTGGGGCATCCCGATCCCGGTCTGGCAGTGCGACACCTGCGACCACCGCGAGGTCTACGCCTCGGTCGAAGAACTCGAAGCCGCCAGCGGGCAGACCGTCAAAGACCCGCACCGCCCGTACGTCGACGCGGTCACCGTCCCGTGCTCGTGCGGCGGGACCATGCACCGCGTCTCCGACATCTTCGACGTCTGGTTCGACTCGGCGGTCGCTTCCTGGGCCACCCTCGGGTTCCCTGGCAACAAAGCGGAGTTCGAGAAATACTGGCCTGCCGACTTCATCACCGAAGGCCAGGACCAGACCCGCGGCTGGTTCTACTCGCAGCTCGGCGCCTCCATGGTCGCCTTCGGTCGGGCGCCGTATAAGTCGGTGCTCATGCACGGGTTCGCCCTCGACTCGACAGGCAAGAAGATGTCCAAGAGCCTTGGCAACGTCGTCGTTCCCTCAGAAGTGATCGAGACGTTCGGGGTCGACGTCCTCCGTCTCTATGTCCTCTGGGCCAACGCCCCCTGGGACGACATGAAGTTCAACTGGGACGGGGTCAAGACGGTCAACCGTGCGCTCAACATCCTCTGGAACGTCTACCGGTTCCCGCTCCCGTACATGGCCCTCGACAACTTCGCCCCCGCGACCACGGCCGAGGGCGTCTGGGACGAGGAAGCCGTGAAGGCACGGCTCGACGGGGACCAGATGCCAGACGAAGACCGGTGGATCCTCTCGCGGGTCAACACCCTCTGCCAGGAGGTGAACGCCGACTTCGAGGACTACACCCTCCACAAGATCACGCGGGCCCTCGTCACCTTCGTGCTCGAAGACTTCTCCAGGTGGTACCTCCAGATCGTGCGCCCGCGGATGTGGCTCGACGAGGACGCTCCCGAGAAACAGTGCGCCTACGAGACGGTCTACTACGTCCTCAGGAGGCTCGTGCAACTCTATGCACCCTTCACCCCGCACCTCACCGAGGCGATCTACCAGAACCTGCGGTGCGAGGGCGACCCAGAGAGCGTGCACATGCTCGACTGGCCGGAGACCGACGCCGCCCTCGTCGACAGAGACCTGGAAGCGGCGATGGCAGTGGTGCAAGCCTTCGACGACGCCGCCGCCACCGCACGCCAGGACGGAAAACGCAAACTCCGCTGGCCTGTCGCCGAGGTGGTCGTGGCCACGGATTCAGAAGAGGTCAAGGCGGCGGTCGTGCGGCTCAACGGGCTCTGCACCTCGCGTGCGAACGCGAAGGCGGTCACGGTCGTCGGCGGGCACTGGGAGCGTATCGGGTGGCAGGCCGAGGCCGTGATGCGGGCGATCGGCCCGAAGTTCGGGCGCGAGGGGCCAAAGGTCAGGGCGGCGATCGAGGCGGCCGACGGTACCGCCCTCAGGGCCGCCCTGGCCGAGTCAGGGACCGCAACCCTCGGCGAGATCGAGGTGACCCCCGAGATGGTCACCTTTGTCGAGGCCATGCCTGACGGGATCTTCTCTGCCGGGATGGACGACGCCACGGTCTACGTCGACGTCAACCTCACGCCCGAGATCGAGGCCGAAGGGTTTGCCCGCGAGGCGATCAGGCGTCTCCAGGACATGCGCAAACAGCACGATCTCAAGGTCGACGACCATATCGCCGCCGAGATCGGCGTCGACGACGCACGGGTCGCCGGGCTCCTCCAGACCTGGGCTGAGGGGATCGGCGGCGAGGTGCGGGCCACGGGCCTCGACATCCACGACGGCGCCGGACTCAAAAACGAATGGGCATTCACCGCCGAGTGGGAGGTCGAAGGCGTCGCAATGACGATGGGGCTCTCACTCGCCGAGGAGTGACCGAAGATACTGATGCCCCTCTGGGGCCGAGAAGAGCGGGAGGGCCTCGTCGGCGTCGATCCGTCGGCGTTCGACGACGACCCGCTCGCCGGTCCTGGGGTCCATTCCCTCTTTTGTATATTGTCCGTGCCTGACCAGGGTGCCGCGCCGCTGCCAGGCCGGAGTTTCGGCAAGGTTGACCCCGCGTGCAAACATCATCTCGTGCATCCCGGCGGCGTTCATCCCTTTCAGGCGTGCGCCGACCTTGCGGGGGGTGAGCCCCTCGTCGAGGAGGGCGGCCTGGCAGTAGGCGTTGATGTGGTTGCGCCACGCCTCGGCCTGGCGCATGGCCAGGTAGTCCTGGGTATGGGCCTGGGTCGTCGGGATCACCCGGCTGTCGAAGGCGACCGGTGCGTCGAGCCCGGCCTCGAGGGTGAAGGCGCTCGCGGCGTACGAGGCGGCGACCGAATCGAGTTTCTCGACCCGTCCGCCGAAGGGCAGGTCGGCAAAATAGAGACTGATCTCGTCTGAGAACGTATACCCAAAGACCGGGTTGAGCCCGCTCTCGGCGAGGAGACGCCGGCAGGTCCCGACCATCGCCGCGTGGAACCGGTCGTCGAAGGGTTTGACGCAGGTGCGGGTCAGGCGGTGAAAGGCCCGGCCGTCGAGCCTGAGGATCACCGGAGGAAAGATGGCAAGGGTGGAAAAGATCTCGTGGGTGTCCATGTGCGACGCCGGAGACCCGGGATTACGCTTCCACGATATCGTTGCTGGCCGCTGCCTTCCTGAACGCCCCGGCGACGTGGCGGATGATGATGATGTCGCCGATGACCTTGATGATCCGGTAAGGGATGAGGTAGCCGCGGTGGCCTCTGGGATCGGCGATCTCGGGGTTGAGGTTGCCGACGGCGAGCGACTCGATCTTCTTGCCGTCGATGTCGATCAGGACGTCGTCGACGTCTCCGATGTAAACCGCCTTCTCGGTGTAGACGTTCATCCCAAAGAGATCTGTGACCTGTGTCTTCATCACTATCGGTTCAAGGTATAGACTATAAACATTAAAAACTCTATCATTCGCCATGAACGGATCCCTCAGGATCGGGCACCTATTTGGTATTCCTATCTATCTTCACTGGACGTTTCTCCTGGTCATCCCGCTCTTCGCCTGGATCATCGGCAGCCAGATCGTGCTCACGACCCAGTTGCTGGCAAGTCTGTTCGGGCTCGAGATCACGATGACCCTCTATCTCCAGGGGTGGATGCCCTATATCCTCGGGACGCTGGTGGTGCTCGGGCTTTTCGCCGGGGTGCTGGTCCATGAACTGGCGCATTCGCTGGTGGCGAAGTCGAAGGGGATCAGGATCCATTCGATCACGCTCCTCATCTTCGGCGGGGTGGCGTCGATGGAGGAGGAGATGCCTGACCCGAAGGTGGAGCTCCCGATGGCCCTGGTGGGGCCGTTGACGAGCGGGGCGATCGGCGGGATTTTTCTGGCGATCACCTACGGGATCGCGGCGGCGGCGACGGCGGGGGCGGTGGACGAGGGCGTGGCCGGGGTGCTCGTCTTCTTCTTCGGCTACCTGGCGCTCCTCAACATCATCCTCTTCCTGTTCAATCTGCTCCCGGCGTTCCCGATGGACGGGGGTAGGGTGCTGCGGGCGTGGCTGGCAAAGAAGATGCCCTTGCACCAGGCGACAAAGATCGCCGCCGACGTGGGGCGGGGGTTTGCGGTCTTCTTCGGGATCTTCGGGTTTTTGATCCTCAGTCCGATCCTGGTCATCATCGCCTTTTTCATTTATATCGGGGCGAACCAGGAGGCGACGGCGGTCAGGTATAATTTCTTGCTCAAGGATGTGGTGGTCAAGGACGTGATGAGTGCGCCGGTGACGACGGTGCGTCCTGACCAGCCGGTGATGGAGGTGGTGGCGATGATGTACGAGACGAAGCATCTGGGGTTTCCGGTGGTGGAGCACGGGGAGGTCATCGGGATGGTGACGCTCGGCGATGTCCATGCCGCCCCGCCGATCGACCGCGAGGCGATGCAGGTGCGTGACCTGATGTCAAAGGAGGTGATGATGCTCAAACCCTCGTCGCCGCTGACCGAGGCGATGAAGATCATGTCGAGGTCGGGGATCGGGCGGATCCCGGTGATGGAGGCGGGGGAGTTGGTCGGGATTGTGACGAGGACCGATGTGCTCACGACGCTGGAGATTAAGGAGGCGTGAAGAGGGGAACCGTCCCATCGTGAAGATTGGTGGAGGACGATAGGGAGGCGATCAAAAAGATGGTGCTCATCCGATCCATCCTTCATCCGGCCCCCGAAAATCGCCGCCGGGGGACACAGGGGCGGCCACTTCTCGGCGAAAGATATGCGTTCGACTCTGTTGAAAACCTCGATTCCTCTCCCCATGACAGGGAGGGGGATGGAACCAGGCACCTCGCCGCCCCTCGGCTATCTTCGCCGTGGGGGTTCCGGGGGGTCTCCCCCCGGCGCGAGGCGCCCGCATGCTTCTCATGAGGATTGAATCAGATGGCGGGCACGCGATCCAGAATAGATGATCTTCATCAGATCTGACTTCAGCCACCCTCCACCAATCGCATCTCAAAGGGGCTCATTGGGCCTGTCGGTCCCCGAGCCCCCTGGTATGAATTTTGAATGCATATCTTCTGCCGGGGGGCTCGCCGCCCCCCGGTCCCCCCGCCACACGATTGGGAGAATGACGGTAACCCCTTCTCGTGAAGATTGAAGCAGACGGCGGGCACGCGATCCAGAATAGATGAGCCTCACCAGATCCAACTTCGGCGGCCCTCGACCATTCGCCACGCCGGGGGTTGCGGTCCGTATCCTGTGGTATGACGACCGCAGGCGAGCACCTCCCCGCCCTTTGCAGTCTCAGGAGAGGGGGGGGATAAGGTCGGTCCCCTCCATTCTCACCCGAGAAGAGCATTCCAACAGAATCGAATTAAAGATTTAACAGCCCTTTCTCACGCAGATAATTTCCAGGTCCAGTCGTTGCATACATCGCCGTCAGGATCCGTTCCAGAGGGACGAGAACCGAAGTTTCCGATTCAAATGCATCGGCAAGCATCTTCAGACCTTCCTGGATACGTTCAAAATGAACTGGTTCGAGTTCGACCGTGGTGTCTCCAGAACGAAGGCGTTTGAACCGTTCCATCAGTCCGTTATAACTGGTATTCAGAACAAAGTCGGCCAGAAGATAATCTTCCGCAAAAGAATATCTCAGCGTCCGGCTGGTGATCCCATAGGCGGCGGAAAAATAGTAGAGTTTCTTCTCTACCGTTTCCGCCTTTTTCATCATGAGTTCTATCCGCCGCAGTTCTACGACCAATTCTTTTCTGAAGAAATCATCTTTTGACATGGGTATCTATCTTCTACTGGATATATCCGGGAAATCCTCTGTCATAATCGTCTGCGGTTTCATACGGGGGAGCAGGGGAGAGCGAGTGGGGTTCACCAACGCACCACCCGTCCCCGGCACCCCATCCGTTCCCTGCCGCAGGCCTGACAGGGAAGTTCCTCCACTCTTCTTCAGTCGAGGTCTCAATATCTGAGAAATCAACGGCGGACGCATGTTCCCGAACATAGTCATGAATCTCCTGAACGGTCTCGTCGCCAAGCATCCGGCCGATCAACGAATTGTTCAGGGTATCAAGTGACCGGACGATCGGCGACGCCGGGTTCAGCGAGTATTTCGGGATCTGGGCGGTGCTGGCGGTAAGGATACCCCACTCGACAAACTTCCTGACCACCTTCCCGACGGTGTTCCTGCTCACGCCTGCTTCTTCTGAGAGTTCAGTGATGTTGAACTCCATGCCTTCAAGTGGTAAGAGGAATTCGAGAAGCCGTAATTCACAGGTGTTCCCAAACACCCCTTCAAACGGACGAATCATAGTTATCACATTTTTTGATGGGAATGATCTTCACATTCAGTCCTGGTGGAACCCATGCAGACTGATGCATCACACGCGGTGATCACTACTATTGTCGGGGGTGATAAAAATTTTGTGCATTGTTCCGAAGGTCAGTATTCCAGACCCTTTGACGCGGCATATCCATGGTTTTCCAGTGCCACGACCGCCATAGTGATGGTGGAAATGTAATATTTGTCTTCTTTTTTTGCGATTTTTGTAATATATCCTTCGTTCAGCAATATTTTCAGGGCTTTTTTGAATGAGAGATGATCGCGGCCTGGAAATTTTTTTATGTACAATTTTTTTAATTTTTCCGAGTGATATCCTTTATCGGATCGTACGCTTCTCCGTTTATAAAGTAGATTCAGAATAAAGAGAGTCTCTTCGGTGAGTCCGCACGACATGGGGGTCTATGAGGATCTGGAATTTCATAATATATATAGTAGGTTTCTATTCTTCGGAGAGGAATGAGGGGGCGACCTCTTCTCGCGATGGGGTTCATGGGACCTGTCGGTCCCTTGAGCCCCTCATCATGAAGATTGACAGGAGACGGTACGCCCCCGATCAAAATCAGGTGACCCTCATCTGATCCAACTTCAGCGATCCCCGACCAATCGCCATCCGCCGGGGTCCGGGGGCGGCACGTCCCCCGGCACGAGATGCTCGCACACGTCTCATGAAGATTGGTCGGGGTCGGCACACGCTCGATCCAGAACAGATGACACCCATCTGATCCAACTTCAGCGATCCCCGACCAATCGCCATCCGCCGGGGTCCGGGGGCGGCAGTCCCCCGGCGAGAGACGGCCGTACACGTCTCGTGATGAGCATATCCAAAAACCCTCTGAAGCCTGAACCCCCTCTCGAACCTTCTGCCGGGGGGCTCGCCGCCCCCCGGTCCCCCCGCCACACGATGGGGAGAATGACGGCAAACCCTTCTCATGAGGATTGAAGCAGACGGCAGGCACCCGATCCAGAATAGATGATCCTCCTCAGATCCGACTTCAGCGATCCCCGACCCATCGCCATCCGCCGGGGGTCCGGGGGCGGTGTCCCCCGGCACTCGATCCAGAATTGATGACCCTCCTCAGATCCGACTTCAGCGATGCCCGGCCAATCGCACCTCGACGGGGTTCGTGGGGCCTTGCGACCCTTGAGCCCCCCATCATGAAGATTGACGGAGACGGCGAGCGCCCCGATCAAAACTGGAGAATACTCATCAGATCTACTGCTCTGCCATCCGCGACCAATCGCCATTCGTCGGGGGTCCGGGGGCGGCAGTCCCCCGGCACGAGATGCTCGCACACTTCTCATGAAGATTGTTCAGAGACCGCAGGGCACCCGATCCATATCAGATGACCCTCCTCAGATCCACCTTCGGCGATCCCCGACCAATCGCCACGTCAGGGGTCCGGGGGCGGCAGTCCCCCGGCACGAGACCCCCGCACCCCTCTCATGAAGAAATTCCCGCTCCCCTCTTCGACTTCCAGACTTCCAGCCCCCATTCACCTCGTCTTTTTATCCGGCCGCTTCCTCGCTCTACTCAGTGCGGCGACGGCGTGCACGAGACGGCGGCGTCCGCACTGGAGGAACGAAAAACTATGGAAAAATATTCTCAAAGGTCTCCGGAGTTTTCGGGGACGAAGAACCGCTCGAAGGATATGACTGCGATATACCACGCACAGGACAAAACGGACGGCAGCCCCCGTGACCACCTGTGCGCCAACACCGGATCTGCGACGACTGCCACTTCATCCTTGGCCTCCAGGGATATAAAGACGATCGATCTGATCCCGCTCCACCTCATCCCGACGGTGGTGGCTTCAGCGGTCAGGTGCCGTGGCAGGGCGCTCGACGAGGTGTATGTGCGACGGAGTGGGAGGCATTCCTACGCGGTGACGGTGATGGCACGGAGGGGGGAGGCATGAACGGTATGAACGGGAGACTCTGTCCTGGCGCCGATGGCGGGCTCCACCTCTTCCTTGGCGATCGGCATTTTCTGGTCGCGGCCGAGGACGTGCGGCCCCTCCTCTCTTCAGGGCGCACGGTCCCGGTGACGACGGTCGAGGTGACGAGCGAGGCGGACGGCGACATGAGCGGGCAGGTGATGATCGTGGGGCACGCGGCGATGAACGTGTTTGAACGTGCGGTGACGGTCTTCACGGTCGCCGGGCACTTCATCGTGCCGCTGGTGAGCGTGCAGCGGGTTGTCCGCGGGGAAGCGGCTTCGGCGCCGCTCTTCCCACTGATCCCGGAGGGGTGTCCATGATCCCCTCGGCCCTCGCCGCCCTCTTCCCTGAGGGCGGCGTCGTGGAACTCCGTGCCCTTGCCGACCGGTTCACGCACTCCGGCTACTTCGACGACTTTGCGAAGTTGGCGAACGCCGCCGCGGCGCTCGATGCCGATCCCGAGATGAAGGGGACGTACGTCACCCTGAACAAGGTCGACCCGGCCCTGCTCGCGAGGCGGGCAAACCGCGTGAAGATGCGGTTGACCAGGAGCGACCCCACCACCGCCGACGCCGACATCGTCCGCCGCCGCTGGCTCCCCATAGACCTCGATCCGGTGCGCCCGAGCGGGGTCTCCTCGACCGAGGATGAGCACGAGGCGGCGCTGGAGCGTGCCGGGGTGATCGCTCGCTGGCTCGCGGGGCAGGGGTTTTCCGATCCGATCAAGGCCGACTCAGGCAACGGCGCCCATCTTTTGTATCGGATCGACCTCGCCAACGACGAGGCGGCGACCGCCCTGGTGAAGGCCGTGCTCGTCACCCTTGACGCCCTCTTCTCGGACGAGGTCGTCACCGTCGACACGGCGAACTACAATGCCGCCAGGATCTGGAAACTCTACGGCACGACCTCGCGCAAGGGCGACCACACCACCGAGCGCCCGCACCGGCGGGCACAGGTCCTCGCCGTGCCCGAGCACCCTGAAGTCGTCGGCGATGAAGTGCTCATGAAGGTCGCCGCCCTCCTCCCGGTCGACGCCCCGACACCGCCGCCCGCACCGAAGCGGGGGAAGCCCCTCGACCTCGGCACCTGGCTCCGCGAGCACGGGATCGGCGTCCGCACCGCCAAACCCTGGCAGGGCGGGACGCTCTACGTCCTCGAGGACTGCCCGTTCAGTAGCGCCCACCATGACGGGGCCTTCGCGGTCCAGTTCCCGTCTGGCGCGATCCATGCCGGGTGCCACCACGCCTCGTGCGGCGGCGGGACGCAGCGGTGGCCTGAGTTGCGCGGGAAGTACGAGACAAGGAGGCGGAAGAAGGAGGCTCCACCCCCTCCTCCTCCTCCGCCGGCACCAGATCCCGACCCGGCGCTCAGGGAGGAGGCGATGGCGGTCCTCGCCGAGGGCGACCCCCTCGGCTTCCTCCTCGACACCTTCGCCCGCGAGCACGTCGGCGACCGCATCGTCGCCGAGTGCCTGGTGATGTCCCTGGCCTCGCAGTCGGTCGAGAACACGAGTGGGTTGCACGTCTCGGTCTCAGGGAACTCTGGCAAAGGCAAGAGCCACGCCTGCACCACCATGCTCAAGCAGGTCCCGGCGGCGTATCGTCTTGCAGGCACCGTCTCTGACAAAGCGCTCTACTACAAAACAGACCTGCGGCCAGGGACCGTCTTCCTCTTCGACGACGTCTCGCTCTCCGACGACCTCCAGGAGGTGCTCAAGGCCGCCACCGCCAACTTCAGAGAAGGGATCGAGCACCAGACCCTCACCACCGACCGCAAACTCCAGGTCTGCCGCATCCCAGAGCGCTGCGTCTGGTGGCTTGCCAAGGTCGAGGACTCAGGCGACGACCAGGTGATGAACCGCATGCTCACCACCTGGATCGACGACTCGACCGAGCAGGACGAGCGGGTGCTCAGGCACCGGAAACAGAAGGAGGCCGAGGAGGCAGAGAACGAGGACGCCGAAGACCCGGCCCTCGCCGTCTGCCAGGCGGTCTGGGAGGTCCTCAAGGAGGAGCGCCTCCACGTCTCGATCCCGTACGCCGAGGCCGTGCAGTTCTCCTCGGCCGCCAACCGCCGGAACCCCGGCATCCTCTTCGACCTCGTCAAGGCCTCGGCATTGCTGCACCGGTTCCAGCGCGAGCCCTACGAGGGCGGGATCCGGGCAAGTCGCGAGGACTTCGAGACGGCGGCGCGGATCTACGCCGCGATCAACGGCGAGGCCGGGGGGCAGGAGACCAAACTGACGAAGAACGAGTCGGCCGCCCTCGAGACCGTCGCCACCATGGGCTGGGACGTCTTCACGGTCAGGATGCTCCAGGACGCCCTCGGGCTCTCGTATCACCAGACCCGCCGGATCCTCCACGGCTACAACAACGGCGGCTCGACCTACTCAGGGCTCCTGGAGAAGTGTCCGGCGGTCGGGTTCGCAGACACTCTCATCTCCGAGGAGGTCGACGGCTCCATGGTCAGAAGGCGCGAGCACCAGTTCTCTTTCGACCTCGTGGCCTACCGGCGGTGGACAGGGGGGGCATATGTCTGGCTCGACCCTGACCTGCCAGACGACGGCGACGATGACGACGATGGCACATGTGCACCCAGGATGCACCGGGATGGCACCGCAGATGTGCAGGAGAAGAAGACGGAGGAACGGCCCCAGAGTACCTATTCTAAAGAGAGGAGAGAGATCTCTCTCTCTCATAGTACTAGATTGCACCAGATCGGGAGCACACACCCCGCCTCTGATCGGTCAGGGTCTGAGGGTATGGGTGTGTGCGATCGGGGTGCGGGTGCACGTGACGGGGAAAAACCTGGCGAGAGGTCGGTGATCCACAATCACGGCCATACATCCTCTCCGTTCATCGACAATACCAGAGTGCACCCCGGTGCAATCCGGTGCACCAGTGCACGCCCGCCTGTCCTGCTCCCCGGTGTCCTGGACCACCGGGAGTTCACGCGGGTGCGCACCGACCTGGGGCGATGCGGTGTCTGCGGCGAGGGCCGGGCGGTCTTTCGCTCGGCCGACGGGCATGTGGTGCTCTGCGAGCGGTGTTATGCCGGACTGGTGCGGGAGGGGAACACGGGGCGAGGGGTGGGGTGAGCGGACCCGATCCTGACCGGCGCCCCTCTGACGGCGATTGTATGCAACGACCAGGCAGACACCCTCGCGCGGGTGCTCTCCCCCATCTCTCCCCGACCGGCTCAGGGCTTCCGACAGATCGAGAGGACCACCCTCGCAGACGGCCTGACCAGTGCGCATTTGCTCTTCCCCTGTGCAGTCTGGTCGATCAATCGGTTCGAGAGCAACCGCGCACAATATCGCGAGGCTGAACTTTCAGAGATCTGCACACGTTGTGCGATATCTGAGATCGAGGTGGGGCCGAAGTCCTGGATGTCCTGGAGGACCTCCAGCTCCCGGCCCCTGAGCGGCGAGGTGAGGGAGGGGAGATCGATCGCAGAGAGGTGCCGGCTCACATCTGAATATGAGGTGAACTGAGCGATCAGTGGCGCATGGCTTACGGACGCGACGGTGAGGGCGACCAGGATCTCGCGTGGCCCGCCAGAGAGATTTACGATGATCGACGCTCCCGGAGTGTCGCGCACCGTGCCTTTGACCGCCTCGATGCATGCAAGGACCATGCCGAAACCCATCTCCGCCAGTGTCTGTCTGCACCGCTATCTGCATGGAGATGAGCAGGGACTCGTTGCAGATTGCAGAGGGGCGAGGGCGAAGGGGCCATATCTTTCAATTCGATACCATCAGAGGTGATGATTATGGCGACCATCTCGATGAATTTATATTACCGTGCGAGTCATCTCCAATCATGATCGATGAAAAGACGTCAAGTGTGGTCTTGATCTGCATTGTCGCCATCGTGGCTTTCTTCGACCTTGGGGGAGTCCTCCCCGCGGGGATCACCCTCATCGTCGGGAGCCTCGTAGGTGTGCTCCTCCTGATGATCGGCGTGCTCCTCCTCGGAGAGATCCGGGACGAGATTGTAGCCAGAGAGTGAGTCATGCCCTCGACCCCTGCGGTATGGTCGCAGTTGACGAGATAACCCAGGAGAGACTGAAGCCTGGAATATGTCAGCATCACCAAGTCCATGTCGAAATCGCCGCCAACACGAGAACTTCACACAGATCAAAACCCTCTCCGTCCCTTGCCCCGACCGGCACCCCCTTCCAACCAGAAAAGAATGAAACCTCATGGACCTTGTTCTCATATTCGGGCTGATGTTCATCGTATGCCTTCTCGCCGGGGCCGAACACGGCATACTCCTCAAGATCCTCTTCGCCCTCTGGATCGTGCTCACGCTGATCATCTCCCTCCTCTTCTGCCCGTTCTGAGAGGAAAAAGCGCGCGCGACGAAGAAAGGGAAACGAACCAGAGAGACAACCGCGATCAGGACGGTGCCAGGCAGGAGCGCCGTCCTGACGAGGAGAGCGCGAGAAGAAAAAACAGCGGAGATCTGACCCACCCCGGCGCCATATCCCAACATATATAATAGCACACAGAAACAAGTGGTCAATTGTGGGGCGTGATGCCCCCGCATATCACTCATGAAGGAGGTGGGACACGAACGCAAAAAGTGCGGACAGAGAAGAGACGTACGATTTTCGTTTTCAAATCTCCAGAGCAACCATCAATCAATGGGTGTTCCATGCACCGCCCGATAATGCCATTTCGTCGGGATGCCGACATCACCGGTGCAATTGGAGAGGGGCAATACTCCAATCCTCACCTCTCCAATGTCGGTTTTTTTTGTATCCAGAAGATCAGAGAGCGTCCCGATCTGATGAAGGGCATCCAATGTAGATCGACCGCCTGCCACTCTTCGAGCATCCCGAAACTCTCCGGGGTTGAAGATCTCCTCGAACCGAAGTGCTCTCTTCCAGAAATTCTACACGCGATCCTCGACCAAGGGACTTGCCATTCGAAGACCTCAGAGTCTTCTCAACGGCTCGAAAATCATAGATTTTCGGTTCTGTAGAAAACCCTTAGGATGTCTCTTTCTGGCGGGGGCGTGCCACTCGAAATCATCCGGCTTTCTCGACTGCTCGAAGATCAGAGATCTTCTCAAGTTCGCTCCGCTCACACTCCTTCACACGATAGGTCGAGAACTGCAGTCCCCTTGTTATCTCCGTCCATCCTGCCTTCCCACTCCTATCCTCCTCTCGGTCGTACCCATACTGGGTGAGGGTTTCTACAGAGCCGATTTTCTCGACTCTGTCCAGTCGTCCCCCTGACCCCCCCGTCGATGAAGAGTGGCGGAGGAGTGTGTCCTGTCTTCCTGATCTCAACTCCACCTTCCCGTCCCCATCGCCATCCCGGGGGTCCGGGCGGCACGCGCCCCAGGTCAAAGGGGTAGGAAGGCGGGTGACACACGTCTCACCGATACACGGAGGATAGAAAACTTTCCCGCAATCTCGCGCCGGGGGCGCTGCCCCCGGACCCCCACGGACGAGGATAGCCAGGGGGCGGCGATGAAACCAGACCGTTCAAAGGTCCTGTCGCGAGGATTGGGGTCCCGCCCACACGCCGTAGCGCACCTCAGAACCAAAGGTTCATGCCCGATTCTACAGAGCCGGGATCTCCTCATTGGCATCCATCGCCTCAATCGATGAGGAGGAGGGCAGGAGCGTGTGGGGATGACCCCTTCTGATAAGAATACCAGGAGCCGAAGGTCCCTGGGCCGCGTCGGGTCCATGGTGCCGTCCACTCATCTTTTGAAACGCATACCCCCGCACTCAAAGACTTCGTCGTCTTATCTTCACTCCACGCACACTTCAAAGATCAGAGATTTTCTTGAACTCACTCTCGTTCGTTTCCCCCTGACCCCAGATGAAGAAGAGGGCCGGGAAGGCACAATCAATGATCATCCTCTGCCTATCCTCGTGCGGAGGGGCCGGGAGGCCGCACGCCCCCTGCCAGAGATAACCGTCCGGCTTTGTAGAGCCCCTCACTTCCTCTCGGTGTAAGGGCGACTCAATCGCCTTCCCACACAATCACGCCGGGGGCGCGTGCCGCCCGGACCCCCGGGATGAAGAGTGAGCCGGGAAGGCATATGCAAAATCCATGAAGAGGGAGTGCCGTCCTCGACCTATCTATCGTGGGGCGGAGGGGCCGGGGGGCGGCGAGTCCCCCGCATAAGAGATCCAATCAAGAGAACTTCTACAGAGCCGAAAAATCACAGATTTTTTTTCCACTGAGGAGGCGCCCCCGTCATGCCCCCTTGCCGACCTCCCGGCGCACACCGGCCCGCCCCTCCCCACCGCCTCCCTCCTCGGGATCGAGCAAAGTCGCCCGGACCGCCGCCGCAAGGTCGTCGGTCGTCAGGAGGAGGAGCGAGTCGCCGGCCTCGATGACCGTGCCCCCGCTCGGGACAAACCGGTCGGCACCCTTCTGGATGAGGATGATGAGCGCCCCCTTCGGCAACCCGAGGTCGACGACCTGCCTGCCCACCGACGCCGCCCCGGAAGGGATGACCAGGTCGAGAAAAGCGCTCCGGGCGTCGGGGTCGGCCTCGAGCTCGTGGGAGAGCCGGTGTGTCCCCCCCACCGGGGCCGCAAGCCCCAGCCACCTTGCGACCGAGGGGATCGACGTCCCATGCACCAGCGCCGAGACCAGGACGATGAAGAAGACCATGTTGAAGATCGTCTCCGCACCAGGCACCCCGGCCACGAGAGGATAGGTCGCAAGGATGATCGGCACCGCTCCACGCAGCCCGACCCAGGAGACCAGGGCCTTCTCGCGCACCGGCATCTTCCAGGGGAGAAGGGTGACCATGACCGCAAGCGGGCGGGCGACCAGGAGCAGGAAGAGGGCGGTGAGCATCCCCGGCACCGCCGCCGCGATGAGCGCCGAAGGGAAGACGAGGAGCCCCAGCGCAAGGAACATCAGGATCTGCATGAGCCAGGCGATCCCGTCATGGAACCTGATCAGACTCTTCTTGTATACAATGTCGTTGTTGCCCACGACCAGTCCGGCGATATAGACCGCAATAAACCCGTTGCCCCCGAGGAGAGAGGTCAGCCCATAGGTCATCGGGACCATCGTGAAGGTGAACACCGGGTACAGTCCTTCAGATTCGAGTTTCAGGCGGTTGATAAGATAGACGACGACCATCCCCAGGCCATACCCCATGAGCCCCCCGACCGCCATCTGCTGCACAAACATCGGGACGAGTGAGAAGATCGAGGCGCCGGGAGTGAGGATCAAGGAGATGACCCCGGTGGTCAGGAGGACCGCCATGGGGTCGTTGCTCCCAGACTCGAACTCAAGCAAGGGCCGCAGGTGCCCTTTCAGGCGCGCCCGCGCCATCCGCAGGACCGAGAAGACCGCCGCCGCATCGGTGGAGGAGACGACCGCCCCGAGGAGGAGGGCGGTCAGGGGCGGGAACCCCAGGACCAGGACCGCAAACCCGCCGAGGAGCAGGGCGGTCAGGACGACGCCGACGGTCGAGAGGGCGATCCCCTGCCAGAGGACAGGCCTGACCTCCTCCCACCTGGTGTCGAACCCCCCAGAGAAGAGGATGTAGGCGAGGGCGACGATCCCGACAGTCTGCGCAAGCCCCGGGTCGTCGAAGGGGATCCCCCCAGGACCTTCCGAGCCCGCGAGCATCCCGACGGCAAGGAAGATGAGGAGGGCCGGGACGCCGAGGCGTTCTGCAAATTTGTTGGCGATGATACTGATGAGAAAGAGCACCGCAATACCGACAAGGACAAGTTCGAGACTGAGCACGATATCTGGGTATGCATCGGGCCGGGTGGACGATAATGGTGCCGAGCGCCCGGAGGCTATCTCCTCTCGGGCTCAGCGACCCCCCTCGGCATGGGCAGTGTGGGCGACCTGACAGATGCCTCGGCCACCCCGTCGGCGACCACGATCTCTCGCGTCCACCCCCGGCCCTTCTGTCGCCGCCGCGTCCAGACCAGTCCGGCCTCCTCAAGCCGGCGCACCCGTTCGTAAAAGGTCGAGTAACTCATCGGCACGAGCGCCGTGACCGCCCTATAGACCAGTCCCGAGGTCGTCTCATCTCCCTCGGCCGCCATCCTGACGAGCACCGAGAGCACCGTCCGGTCGGCGGCAAGGAGGCCCCCCACCGCCCCGGCAAGCCCCAGACGTACCGAGCGCCCGGCCGCCGCCGTCACGTCTTCGGGCACCACCTCCGAGCGTCCGGCACGCTCGGCACGATACACCGCCTCTTTCACAAGACGCAACCCCGCCCGCAGGTCGCCGTGCCGCACCGTCTGCGCCGCCGCGACGTCGAGGACCGCCGGCGCCACCACCCCGGGGTACACCCCGACCCGCACGCGGTCGGCAAGGATCCCCCGCACCTCCTCCTCGGTGTAGGGGGGGAAGAAGATCGTGCGGGCCTGGAGACTCGAACAGGCCGAGGGGGTGAGGGCGGTGGCGGCGAGCCCAGGGTCCATCGAGGCGTCGGTCATCACCACCCCGGTCCGTGCGCCAGGGCATGACTCGTGGAGGCGGAGGATGGAGAGGAGGACGTCGTTGAGCACTCCCTGCGGGGCGAGAAAAGAGGCGTCGTCGAGACAGACGACAAGGACTTCGCCCCGGCGGGCCAGGGCGTGCCCGATCCCGCTGAGGACCTGCGGGCTGGAGAGCCCGTGGGCAGGGGGCGGGTGGCCGAAGAGGGCGAGATAGATCCTGGAAAAGACTGCATAGGCCGTCTGTTCTGTCCGGCAGGAGACGAGCACCGGGACCACCCGCGTCGTCGCCTCCCGCACCTGGGCGAAGAGGAGGCGGACCGCCGTGGTCTTGCCGGTGCCGGGCGGGCCCTGGAGGATGGTGTTCAATGGGCGGGCGCCGTGGAGGGTGGGGCGGAGGGCGAAGGCGAGCTCCTCGATCTGGGTGTCGCGGTGGTTGAAGATCTCGGGGAGGTGGTCGGGTTCGAAGAGGTCGGGGTCGCGAAAGAGCGTCTCGTCGGCGACGCGAAGATATGAGGTCATGGAGGAGGGGTGGCCGCCGGGGTATATAGGGGTGTGGCGTGTGGGCGGGGCGAAAGTGGGAAGTGGTGGCGAGAGGGCCTGTACGAACTATGAGTGAATACCCCTCTGATCAAAATAAAAAGACATATATCGGCCTGGAAGAATGGAAGAGTATATGCCATCCGATATTTCACGTATTTTCGATCCAGTGCCGTATGATTTCAACAGCCGCCGTGACTATCAGATCCTGGTCAGGGAGGTTCTCGGGATCTACAGCACCCCGCCGGGTATCGACGACCTCGTCGACCTCCTGATCGCCGCCCCTGACCGAGAACGCCAACGGGCGGCGGCGATATGTCTCCAGGCGACCGGGGAGGAGTGTGTCGAGCCCCTGTACGAGCGGGCCGAGGGGGGCGACCTTCGCGAGCAGGCCCTCTGCCTGAGGGTCCTGACCGGGGTCCCTGACCCTGACCTCGGGGAGAAGGTCGAGTTTCTCCGCACCGTGCTCACCTGTGCCGACGACGACCCGGCCATGAAGGCGGCGGGCGCACGTCTCTCAAGCCTCGGGGTCAGGGCGGTCATCCCGCTCCTGCACCTCCAGCGTCTCGACGCCGCCGCCTCCCCCGACCTGAGGATGAAGGTCAACCGTCTCCTGGTCCAGATAGGAGAGGTCGTGACCGCCCCGGCAATCCAACTCTTCAGGTACGACGACCAGGTCTACTTCGAGTCGGTCCTCCCTGTGCTCAGGTCCCTTGCCCCGGGCTCGGTGGAGGTCCTTGAGGAGGCAAAGGAGACTGGCGGGGCGGCGATACGCCGCGATGCCTCGCGGGCGCTGGACGCCGTCCAGGGGAAGGGGGCGAGGGCACGGGTGCCGAGCGGCGAGACCATGGTCTCGGTCGTGGAACTGGACGCGATCCCCTCGCCTGAGTACGGGACTTTCTGCCCGGAACATTACGACGACCTCTACGACCTCGTCAGGTGAGGGGAGACTCAGGTCAACTCCTGCTGGTACGAGACCGACCCGTCCTCGTCTTCGGTCCCGGTCTGCTCGGCCCGGTCGCGGTAGGTGAAGGTGACCGCTTCGCCGGCCGCGATCACCGCCTCGACCTCGCGGTACAGGGGATAGTCCCCGGTCCCGGTCAGGGTCACCCAGGCTCGCGTCCGCGTCATCCCGACCGAGAGGCGGTTTCTCTGGGCGACGCTCGCATCGTTTCTGGCGACATAGTCGAGACTCACGCAGTAGACATGGTCGGCCTCGTTGCCTTTCGCCCGGTTGACCCCGGTGACCGTGACCGCGTACTCGGCCCTGAACCGGTCGGGGTCGGCCTCGTGCCCGGCAAAGGAGAAGGTGTTGATCGCCGGGGCCGAGGAGATGTAGACGTTCACCCCGGCGTCGTGGATCGCCTCGGCGATCTTTCTGATATGCGCCGCCTCGTCGAGCATCGAGACGACCAGGATGCTCTCCGAGGGGTCGAGGTGCTCGTCCTGGATCTCGGCCCTGATCGCCTCGGCCACGTACGCAAGTTCTTCCTGTCTGCTCGCAAAGGTCCTGAGTTCGAGGAGCGGGCCGTCCCAGATCCTCGGCATCGGGTTGCCCGAATGTTCCCGCGGTCTGCTCAGGGTCACCTGGCGCTGCGACCGGAACGCCCCTTCGACCTGGTAGCCCAGGGCCTCCCACTCGGTCCGCCGCCGCGGCCCGGCGATCATCCCGCCTTTATACAGGAGTCCCATCCCGAGGGCGTGGGCGGCGGTGATCACCGGGCCCGGCGTCCGCCAGCACGAGCGCATGACCACGCTCTTCTTGATCCCCGAGGGATAGGTGCCAAAGACGCAGCGCCTGAGGGCGGGGTCGTTCCCGAAGAGGGCGGGGGCGGTCGGGATCCGCATCGTCGTGGTGTTCTGGTACTCGTCGTAGGCCCAGATGAGACGCCTGAGAGCCGGGCGGGCCTCGTCGACCGGTCTGAGGGCGGCATAGGCGAGGGCGTAGAAAGGCTGGCGTCCCTGGTGGAGGAGGCCCGGGTCGTCGACGACGAGGTCCTGGCCTTCGTCGATGAGCACGGCGTCGAAGAGGGGGACGACCTCGGTCCTGTCCATGAGGTCGGCGCAGCAGTAGGCGAGGGCTTCCTGCGGGAGGGAGTAGGCGACCCGTTTCTGCCTGAGCGAGCGGACGTTTTCAGGGATGATCCCGTGGGCCATCGCCACCACACTGTAAAACCCCTCTCTTCGTGTGCCCCCCCAGGCATGGAGGACCCTGAGTTTGGTGCGGTCCCAGACCCCGCCGAAGCCCGCGACCGAACGGCGTACCCGTTCTTCGATCATCGCATACAGTGCCCTGGTCTGGAAGACGAGGGCGATCTCCCAGTCAGGGTGCTGCACGTGCATGGAGGCCGCCTTCTGGCAGAGCAAGCGGGTCTTGCCTGAACCTGCGATCCCGCGGATCCGCTGCGGGCCTGGCGGGACCTCGGTCCCTTCGTCCTCGAGGTTGGCGTCCATCATCGCAAGCTGCCCCTTGAGGAGGATGAGGGCGTGGCGGCGCGAGGCCGGGTGGTACTCGTTCAGCCCTTGAGGGGCGGGGACAGGAGGGACTGCCGGGGGCGTATCGGCAGGGAGAAGAGGCGCCGGGACGACGACCTCGCCGGTCGCAAACTCGTACTCGTCGAGGTGGAGGGCGTCGACGAGGGCGGCCATGAGGTCATGGACCGCGGGGTCGAGGTAGCGGGGGAGACGGGCGAGCGGGCCGTCGACCTCGCGGAGGCGGGGGACCAGGGTCTCGGGGGTCACGATATCGAACCAGGGGTAGGCGCCAGGGTCCACCTGCCCGGGCGGATAGGTGCTGCCGCCCCCGAAATAGCCCCATGCGGCGACGATCTCGGCGCGGCTCTTGCGGGCAAGGACCTCGGTGCCGTCGAAGTCCCTGATGTACTCGGGGACCAGGGGGGCGAGGGCGGCGATGAGGGCGTAGCGCTCTTTTTCCAGCTGGGCCATGAGGTTCCCGGCCAGGAGGGGGACGAGGGTGCCGTCTGCGGTCTTCACCTGCCAGGTCCCGTTCTCCTGGCCGTAGATCTCGCCGGTGTAGGCCTTCAGTTCGAGGACGACGACCCCGCGCCTGGTGAGGACGGCGCAGTCGATCTCGCCGTGCGGGACCCTGACGCCGGTGAGAAGCGCGACCGCGCCCACGCCCACGCCTCCGGCCGCGCCTCCGGCGGCTTCGAGCAGGGCCACGATCTCGGCGAGCTGCCGGTGCTCGTGCGGGTGCTCGCATTCACGTCCACGAAAACATCTGACCTCCATCTCCCATTCATCTCTACAATTCTCAGATGTATGAGGAGAGGGCCGGGGACCACGAGAACCTTTCGAAATGGTTCGGGGGGAGAGCCGCGAGGACGGGTGCCGGCGCACGAGGAGAGAGATGGCCCTGAGATCTTTCTGGAGTGCACCTACCCCCGGTTCACGCGTACGCGATTTTAACATGACCATGGGTCTCCAGAGGGGGTGGACCTCTGTTCCCCCTTCCGCACACGACACCAGAGGGAAACACCGTCGCCTGGCCGCCCTCGTCTCTCCTCTCGTCGTGCCTCAGGAAAACCCGCGGTCCAACGTCTCCTGGCTCTCAGGGTTGAGCCCGACGACGTACACCGATTTGCCCTGCTGCTGGTAGCGGTGGACGACGCGGGCGATCGCCTCGACCCCTGACTGGTCCCAGATATGCGAGTGCGAGAAGTCGATCCGCACCTGCTCGGGGTCGCCGGCATAGTCGAAGAGGTCCAGGAATGCCGCCATCGTCCCGAAGAAGAGCTGGCCCTTCACGGTGTAGACCTTCACCCCGTCCTCCCTCGTGGCCGCCGTCGCCGAGATGACCGAGATCTTCCAGCCGAAGATGAGGGCGGCAAGGATCACGCCGGCGATGACGCCCTTCGCAAGGTCGTGGGTGGCGACCACGATGGCGACCGTGAGGAGCATCACCGCCGCGTCCCCCCGCGGGATCTTGGGGAGATCGCGGATCGACTGCCACTCGAAGGTGCCGACCGCGACCATGACCATCACCCCGACCAGGGCGGCCATCGGGATCTGGGCGACGAGGTCGCCGAAGACGATGATGAGCACCATCAGGAAGACCCCGGCGACCAGGGTGGAGAGCCGGCCCGACCCCCCGGACTTGATATTGATCACCGACTGCCCGATCATGGCGCACCCGGCCATCCCGCCGAAGACCCCGGCGACACAGTTGGCAAGCCCCTGGCCCTGCACCTCCCGGTCCTTGTCGCTCCCGGTATCGGTCATCTCGTCGAGGATCGAGGCGGTGAGGAGGGACTCGATGATCCCGACGATGACGAGCGTCGCCGAGTACGGGAGGATGATGAGCAGGGTCTCGAGGGTGAGCGGGACGGCAGGGAGATGGAAGGCCGGGAGGGCCTGGGTGATCGTCCCCATGCCGCCGACCCTGAGGACGTCGAGGTCAAGGGCGATGGCCGCCGCCGTCGCCGCGACGATCGCGACGAGCGCCGGCGGGACGGCCGTGGTGAGGCGGGGGAGGAGGACGATGGTGGCGATGGTCGCCGCCGCGATGACGTAGACGGCCGGGGATCCGCCGAGGAGAAACGGGACCTGGGCCAGGAAGATGAGGATCGCCAGGGAGTTGACAAACCCGAGCACCACCGAGTACGGGATGAACCTGATGAACCGCCCGACCTTGAGGCGCCCGAGGACGACCTGGATCGCGCCGGTGAGGAGGGTCGCCGCGAGGAGATATTCGAGCCCGTAGTCGCGGACCAGCACGACCATGACCAGGGCCATCGACCCGGTGGCCGCCGAGATCATGCCAGGGCGTCCGCCGGCGAAGGCGATGACCACGGCGATGCAGAAGGAGGCGTAGAGCCCGACCATCGGGTCGACGCCGGCGATGATCGAGAAGGCGATCGCCTCGGGGATGAGGGCCAGGGCCACGGTCATCCCGGCCAGGGTGTCGCCGCGGAGGTTGGAGACCCAGGCCTGTTTAAGCGCGGGCAGATTCAGGGTGATTGGCAGGTTCACGGTCAGTCCTCGGGTGCCGGCGGCGGCGCGGGGCAGGGAAGGGTGCGGTGCGGCCGGGTCGCAGATGGCAGTATATATACGCCTCCGTGGGGTTTAACGTATCCGGGTCTGGTCGAGCTCGGTATGGTTTTATGCCCGCGGGTTGCTCTCTATCCCACAGAGAGACGCTCCCGGCGTTCAGAGGTTGTTATGTTTCATATGGTTCTTCTTGCAGTGGACGGCTCGGAGAATGCCATCAGGGCGGCCGAGACCGCCGCAGGTCTGGTCGCCGCCCTGCCCGGTTCCGTGCTCGCGGTCGTGTACGTGGCCGCCCCGCCTGCCCAGTCCAGGATCGTGAAGGCGAACTACGATGTCCACGCCCTCCTCGAGGAGGACGCCCGGACGGTCGCGGGCCCGGTCCTCCACCTCATCGAGGGGATGGGTGTCCCCTACTCCCTGGAGGTCGAGATGGGCGACCCGTCCGCCGAGATCCTCGCGACCGCCGAGAAGGTCGGGGCCGACCTGGTCGTCATCGGGAGCCGGGGGCTTGGGGCCCTCCAGGGGGTCGTCATGGGGAGTGTGAGCCAGAAGACGGCGCAGCTTGCCGCCTGCCCGGTGATGATCGTGAAGTGAGATGTGCCGCCCGCACCAGGGGGGTTCGAAAAGAGAGAGAGGGGGGTCAATCGGCGTTTCAGGATCGAGCATATCCAAAAACGCTCCCGGGGTGGCCATCTCCTCGAACCGAAGCGCTTCCTTCGAGGAACGTTGAACCCTCTCCTCCACCGGGGGGGCGGGCAGGCATGAAGGCATGGGTGCACAACGAAAAGAGGAGGATATTTTCTCCACCTCCATCGCGATCTCTTGAAAGGGGGGGCCTGAAGAGTTCTGGGATGCCCTCGACCATCAGTGGCAGTCTTCCTTCCGCCCTCGTCACTCGCGAGAGGGACGAGTTCTCACTTGTTCGAGAAAAGGTCTGATTTTTGGGGGGGTAGAATTGCTCATGAACCCCCGGGGTCCACGCATATGGGATGAAACGTTCTCGTCACGTGCTCTCTCCCTTTTCAAGAGAGGAGAATCAGGGGGGATCGTGTTCCATTCGCCGCCCCCACCTATCTCCGGTCCGTGGGAGTCAGGGGGGTGCGAGATGGCAGGGGAATCTCGACGATGGACGCGGCCGATCCATCAGAAGAATTTTTTTATCCTCTGCGTATTGGCTCCTACGTGATATGAAGAGTTCAAACCCTCATCCTAACGTGAAAAGAGGATCTTCTGGATCATTGTCATGGTAAACCCTCTCCAATTCCACCGGCGATATGCACGGGCCTCATCCCCACCCCATCGCCCGCAGCATCACCGCCACGATCCCCCCCACCACCCCGCCGGCCCAGGCGGCGGCCCCCCGCTCGCGCCGTTCCTCGCCGGCCCGCTCGCTCCGCCAGTTTTCGAGGGCCCGCAGGCGCTCCTCGGTCGCGGCGTCGTGCCTCTCCATCTGCGCAAGGCTCCGGCAGATCCATTGCACGTCCTGGTGCGTCTTGATGATCGTCTCGCGCAGGTCGTTTTCGTCGGCGGCCATCATGCATCCCTGGGAGAGAGATGGCGTTCAAGTCAGATTAATATTACTTGGAGTAATATGATCGTGTGCCGGTGACATCCCGGGAGTCCTGGCAGGAGTGAGAAAAATGGCAGACTTTGTCCTGTCCACGACCAACAAGACGTCGGTGCGGACACTTACCGCACCGGTCGTCGATGCCGAGACTTTCAACGGCATCATCGAGAATGTCCTGACGAACAACCCGTGGGGGTGCACCCCGTGGGAGGGCGCCGGCGAGTCGCACGACGGCGTCGAGAAGGCCTCCGAGGCATACACCGCACGGATCGTCTACGAGGACGAGTTCGGCGGGGTCATCGGCAATGCCTCGGCACGGGCCCCGACGCTTGCAGGGTTCGACGCCGCGAAGACCGAACTCCTCGGCAACACCGCCCTGGAGTCGGCGGTCGGCGGGCACGCGGTCGCCGATCCCGACCGCGAGTCGTATGCCTGTCGCCTGCGGTGCCACGACGCCAACGGCGAGGTCTACTTCGTCGCCTTCTCCCGCACCTCGGTGCGGATCTCAAGTTATGAGGACGACGCGATCAGCGACGCGATCGAGACCTGGGCCGACGGGGTCGCCGCCCTGGCGTGAGTGGGAGGGGACCACCCCCTCCGCTCTCCGGGCGGGCGGTCCTGACAGAGGGGCACTGTCCTCCCCTGGACGTAGACGCTGACCGACCTGTGGCGCCTGATCGATGGGAAACGATCGTGGTGATCATGGCGTGACCGGACCACACCACGAGCATATCCCAAAACACTCAAGGGTTGAAGATCTCCTCGAACTGAAGTGCTTCCTTCCAGAAATTCTACACGCTCTCCTCGACCGGGGGGCTGGCCGCCCCCCGGGCCTCCCGCGAACACGATAGGTCGTGGACGGCAACGCACCTGTCATGGTCATCTATTCTGCCTTCCCGACTCAATCGTGGCCCCCGGGGATCCGGGCGGCACTCGCCCCCGGCCGAAGAGGGGGGAAGCCGGGTAACACACATCCCCCACACAAAAGGCGAGGGTTTCTACAGATCTTACAGGGCCGACAATTCAGAGATATACTGCTCCCGATCAAAGACAAAATGAAGGCGAGAATAGTCCCAGGGGTTCTCGCAATTTTCCGGCTCCGCTGCCGGGTTTCCAATATCACTTTGTCCTGATATCGCACCCGTTTATGATAATATCAACGACTTCTTTGCCCAGGCATTCGATATTAGATTCTCCTTCGACCTTCAGGACGGAAAGGACGGTCGTGTCCATACAGGTTCTGCTCCCTGAGATCGTATTATCCTGCTGATACTTGACAGCCTTCGGAAGCTCATCCTTGATCACGCGGAGAATGAGGAGCCCTTGAGCGGCGTGCCTCCTTTTTGTCCGCGATCCGCGGTCCGGAATCGGCGAGGTACCGGAGGGGGGCGGGCGCCGTGTTCGCCATCGCCGAGACTGTCCGCTCACGCTCCGGCCCTTAAAAGAAAAGAAAAATAGTTGAAAATTTCAGAGGCTCACTTGATCTTTTTGTTGAGTTTCTTGAGCTTCTTCTTGGCGGCCTTGCTGCCCCCGGCCGCCTCCTTTGAGAGAGCTTCTGCCTTGGCCTTCTTCACTTTATTCTGCTTTTCCAGTTGTTTCTTGCTCATTGCCATACAGTTTCCTCTTCAGGCCTCTGTCTGGTTTAATTCATTTTTTTTCTTCTTATAAACCCATATCGTTGCATTGGTCTGGAAAAGGTTTGAATAAATGGCTCTGTAGAAATCTTCACTTCCTCTCGGTGCAAGGGGAACTCAGTCGCCTTCCCACACCTTCACGCCAGGGGCGCGGCGTCCCCTGACCTCCAGGACCACGATGGGGCCGGGACGGCACAAAAAATGACCATGAAGAGGAGATTGCCGTCCTCGACCTATCCTCGTGCGGGGGTTCGGGGGGCGGGGCGGCCCCCCGGCGAAGAGAACCCTCAGTTTTTTTGGTTTGAGTCTGATTCAACCGCCTTCCCCTATGCTCGTGCCGGGGCGCGGCACGCCCCTCGGCGAAGAGACCTCCCCAGGCTGGTGCCCCTGAGATTGCAGTCCTGATCTCATACTATTGAAGCGGCGGCCCATCGCTCCCGCACAATCGCACCCACCAACGCCGCACCCATCAGGTGCGTTCATCCCGGCCACGGGCAACATCCCGACTCACCAGGACCCCCCTCATTTCCATTTCAAAGAAGAGTCAAAGACCCACTCGCCACCCGGACAAAAAACCAGAGGAGATGATCCTCCCCGCGCTTCCATCTTCACCTCAGGCCATCGCACCGGCGGCGACCGCCACCGCGGCGATCATCACCACGAAAACGATGAAGAGCCCGAAGAGGACGACCACCGGCAGAAAGACCGCGACCGCCGCCCGCCCGGTCGTGGTCTCGTGGCACTCCCTGATCCCGACGACCGCGAGGACCACCGTCCAGAGCGTTGCAAGGGGACCAAGAACCGGGATCCACCCGAAGAGCATGCTGGGGGTGGAGGCGTACGCCAGGGCCCTGACCGTCGCTTCGATGCCGTTCCCGCCGACGAGGAGAGCGACAAGGATGTGGACGAGGAGGGCGATGACGCCGAGGCCGACGATCTCGCCGACACATGTCCCGACGATTGCCTCAATACCGGCGCCGACGCTGGAGACCGCCTCCGACCCGGGCAGGTTCTCCATGCCGGCGATATCGGCGTACGACAACCCGAACCCTACCATCGTCATGAGTCCGATGAGGACGGCGTTCACCGCGAGGATGGCGACGAAATATATGAGCACCTCGCCGAGGTCGTCACCTTGTGTATTCCTGAAACTCTCTACCGGATTCATGATGAACCCTCTCGCGTTTTCGACGATGTCAGGTGACATGATAGAAATGCAAATCGTTTGGATTTATGTTTTCCGTGCATTTTGTATCTCTTTTCCTGAATAAAATCCGCAGGACGAAGAGGTTGCCGGAGATGTGAGGGAGACAGATCCAGGAGAACAAGGATCCACACCCTTTCTGAGAACCTGCACGTCCCCCCCGCCTTCCCCCACCGAGCATAGTATCAATCCCATCAACACATCTATGCAGTGAATCTGACCGGTCGAACGGCTACAGAGCCCGGGACAGGGAGACATGACAGAGATGGACTACATATTTTTTGCACGGGTATGCACTTCCCCTGAGAGGCCGGTAATCGAGAGAACCTATGTGATGCCAGACGACCTCCACACCTCAGAGATGCCGGCAGAGCGGGTCCTCGAACGACTGGTCCCGCCCGAGCACCAGGAGGACGCGGATGAAGGCGCATGGCTTGAAGACGGATTTTACTACACCCACGAGGGCCTGGCCTACGCCATCAAGGAGGTCCTCTTCGACCAGTACGTCACGACCGTCGTCACCGCCGAGGGGAGCGCCCTCGCCGATTTCTGGGCGGCGCCGTACGGGTGCCGGTTCGGGATCTACCCGAGCGGCGCCTGGCTTGTCGGGGAGATCGTGGGGCGCGAGTCGAAGCCCGGGGACCAGCCTATCGTCTGGGTCCCCTGCCCAGGGATCGAGAACGTCGACGTCGATGCATGGGCCTTTATGGGCGGCGCCGAATGGGACCGGGAGAGACAGGGGTTCGTCTTCCCGGATGGGCGGTGCTTTGACGACGACGGCGACCTGGTCAGGACGATCTGCACCAGGGGCGAGGTCCCCGACGAGGTCGAGTGGCTCAGGGAGGTGCTCGTCCATGAATACTATTTTGTGAAAAAGATCGGGCGGTGAGGATATGAGGGGATCTCACGCCCCTTCCTTGCGCACCAGGACCGCCACCCGCGCCCGGCGGACCACAAAGGAGGCGTCGACGAGGGCAGGGTCGGCCTTGAAGTACTCGGCGGCCCCCGGCCCCAGAGACGGCAAGAAGGCGGATCGTCAGCCTGAACGCCTCGACAAACACCGCTCGCCGACCCCGGCAAGGGGAGGTTCGTTCATGTGGATCATCTCCCTGGGAGAGGGGGGGGGCGGCGGGGATGAGAAAGGTGTCGACCGGGTTCAGCAGGGATAGCCCAGGACCCCTGGGATGAAGAGAGGCCCGGGAAGGCAGCATAGACGACCATGACGAGGGGTTTGCTGTCCTCGATTCTATCGTGTGTGTGGCAGGGGGCGCGGGGGAGCGTGCCGACCCCCGCAGATTCGAGAAAGCCGCCGGATTTTCAGCCGGCAGACATTCCCCTGACCCCTCCACATCTCCACGAGGGGACCCTGCCGCCAGAAAAGAAAGGGGCCTGGTCTCAGGCCACCGGGGCGAACGAAAAGTAGGCGACGACCGCCGCCAGGAGAACAAATCCCAGGATAAAGATGATGATCACCGGCAGGAGGACGGCGGCCGCAGCCCGTCCGGTCGTGGTCTCGTGGAGTTCCCTGACCCCGAGGATATAGAGGACCACCGACCAGAGCCCTGCAAGGAGATTGACGATCGGGATCCAGCCAAGGAGCATGCCGGGGGTGGCGCCATATGCCATGGCCTTGATGCTCTGCCCGACGCCGTTCCCGCCGATGAGGAGGAGGACAAAGAGGTGGAGGATCAGCCCGGCGATGAAGATGCCGATGATGCCGGCGACGATCACCGCGATGATCGCCACGATCACGGTAGCGACGCCGATTCCGGCCCCCATCCCGGGTACGTCGGCGAAAGCCCCAACCCCGACCATCATCAGCAGTCCGCTGAGGACGGCGTTGATGAGGAGGAGGACGACGAAATACGTGATCACCTCACCAAGGTCGTCGTCTTTTGTGGCTTGGAAGGTATCTACCGGGTTCATGAGGAACCCTTTTATCCGTTCAACAATGCTTAGAGCCATGATGAGGATACTGAATCGATAGATTTAATCATTTCTATATGTTATCGAAAATTAATCAGATCCAATTGATGTGATCTCCAGGGGGGCGCGGGCATGGCAGGCAGAGCCTCAGACCTGGGGGGTTCTTCCATAATCCCGAAAGAAAAAGTGGCCTCCCACAGGGGCAGAACCCCTGCGCCGCCTGGAGGCCACTGAGGGTATAGGTCATCATCATAGATAGAGATCACGTCGCGACGCCCCTCACTCGAAGACGAGGTAGGCCTCGACCCCGGTCTCCCCGGCGACCTTCCTGAAACTTGCAAGGTCTTTGAAGGGCCGTTTGGCGATCACCGTCGCCACCCGCTTCTTCCCGAGCCCGGGTATCCAGCGGAGGGCGGTGTGCGGGAGGGTGTTGACCGGAATCGGCGTCGGAAGAGCGGTGATGGAACGGTGGCCCCAGCCGACGACGACGGCGTCGAGGGCGGTGCCGGCGGCGACCTCGAGCGGGAGGCCGACCAGGATCGGGTACGACCCCATCTGCCGCCCGAAACTTGTCTTGCCCGGCTTCTCGACCCCGACGTCCCTGAGCAGGGTGCCGGCCGGGAAGACCCGCCTGAGCATGGGGAGGTCGAAGTGCGTGTGCACCCACTCCTTGAACCCCCGGAACTCGCGGGCATGCTGGCCCAGAGTGTGCTCCTCGTAGGCCCTGGTCCCGGCAAAGGGCATCAGTTGCCTGATGTTCACCCGGCGGACCATGAGTCCGGCGTCGAGCACCCGCTGGAGGAAGGCGCGGTTCAACTCGTAGGTCGCCGGGGTCTCGCCGGCAAGCCCGCAGACGAAGTTGAGCCCTGGCAGGAGGTCGGGCACCCCGTTCCTGCGTGCGCCGCCGACCTCGTTGACGATCTCGATGGCCCGCAGGACGGCGTCGGGCAGGGCCTTGAGGTTGTTTGCCGCGATCACCGCCGGGTCGGCGGTCTCCATCCCGAAGGCGGCGACGTCGCCTGGGGTGTGGCCGGCGACGACCGCCTGGAGGGCGGCGCGGCTCGCCTCCTCGTGGTGGGCGATGGTGCCAGGATTGACATTGTCGATGTGAAGCGTCAGAAGGTCTGGCGCCGCCGCCCGCACCTTCGTGAAGAGCGCCTCGATGAGGTCGGGGCGCGGCCGCGGGAACTCGGCCTCGCCGCTCGTCCCATAGGCGAGGAGGTCGGGCTGTCGGCCGAGCCTGAAGTGGCGGGCCCCGGCCTCGTGGAGGGCCGCCACCTCGGCGGCAAGCCCTGAGACCGAGCGGTAGCGCGGGAGGCCGTAGAAGGGTTCGGTGCAGAACGAGCACCCGCCGCATGCCGCACGGGCACACCCCTGGGCGGTCTCGAGTTCGACCATCACCCGCGGGAACATCGGGTGGGCGGCCACCACCCCGGCGCCGAGCACGCTCCAGCGGTCGATCTCGGCATAGGTCGACGTCCCCTCAGGTTCGCCGCCAGAGAGGAGGGCGTCGAGGGCGGACGCCGGCGAGCCCCTGAGCAGATGGTCGAACCCTGCGACCGCCGCCTCGACCGCCTTCGCCCCGCCCTGCGGGGCATACCCAAACCCGATCGGCCCGCCGATCACCGTCGTCGGGCCGCGCAGGAGCGTCCCGATCTGGGAGAGTTCGGTGAGGGTCGCGGGCGTACCGGCAAGATATTTGCCAGGCACCGTGACCCCGGCGATGACGAGCAGGAGGGCGGCCTTGCCGGCGGCAAGGAGGATCGTCGGGTCCTCGCGCACGGCGTCGATGGTGGTGTAGCGGACCGCATACCCGTGGTCCCTGAGCACCCCGGCGCAGTAGCGAATATACGGAGAAATATAGGGCGGGACGCCGAAACAGGCCGGCTCGTCCACATACCCGTCCAGAATAAATGCCTCAGAGGTCATGACCAAGGAGGGCGAGGAGACGGCGCGCCCAGGCCAGTTTGCCGCGCTTGACCGGGTCGACGTCAGGGTCGTCGAGGTCGAACCCGACCAGGCGCACCTCGGCCGCCCCCAGGGCATGGGCCGCAAAGGCGGCGCGGTCGCCGTCAGAGAACCCGCCGAAGTTGTGGACATGCCCGAAGGGTGCGGCCTGCGTCGTCCCGACCAGGGGCCCGCCAAACCGCGGCGTCCAGTGGCGGACGAGCGGGATGTTGTCGCCGTGGGCATGGACGACGACGATGGTCCCGGCCTCGTTCATCTCGAGGAGCACGTCGGTCGCCCCGTCGAGGTCGGTGAAGACGGCGTCGGGCCTGACCCCGCGGCCAAAGAGCACCTCGGCGGCGGCGTCGGCGGCGAGCACCTTCCCTTCGATCTCCCCGATCTCGTCGGGGAGACAGGGGGCGTTCCCGCAGACCGTGACCGTCTCTCCTTCGATGAGCGCACGAAGCGCCGGGAGGTCGTCGCGTGGGAGAAGGCCGGCGAGCACCCTGGCCGCCTCCTCGTCGTCTTCCCGGTCAAAGGCGAAGTAGTCCAGGATCTCCTCGTAGAGTGGCTCCCACTCCTCAAACTTCATGCTTCGCCTCGTCTTCCAGCCCCACGATCCGCCTGAACTTCGTGAGGATGGGGTCGATGACCAGTTCGAGGAGGTCTTCCTTCTCCTTGACCAGCGAGAAATAGTTGAGCGGGATGGCCGCCGCCGCCATGTTGGCATGCCCACCGCCGTCCCCGATCCCGGCAAAGGCCTCCTCGAGCACCTTGCCGATATGGATCCTGATGTCGCGGTTGCGCGCCGAGATGATGATATGGGTGTCGGTGATCCCGTAGACGATCGCGGTGTTCACGCCCTCGAGGTTGATGAGGATGTCGGCGGCCTGCGGGACGGCGTCGCGGTTGCGCAGGTAGCCCACGTTCGTGAAGAGATACCCTGAAACGACTTCCCGCCCCTTGATCGCGTTCCCGAGCACGTCGAGAGTCTCCTGCGAGACCGCCGGCGACATGATCTTGTCCAGGATCTCCTTGTCGGTGAGCGGGAGGAGGAAGGCGGCGTAGTTGAGGTCCTGGGGCGTGATGTTGCGCCTGAAGTCCCTGGTGTCGGCCCGAATCCCGTACAGCAGGGCGGTCGCCACCTTCTTGCCCACCGGGATGTCGAGTTCCTGGAGGTACTGGGTCATGATGCTCGCCGTCGCCCCCATGCGCGGTCTGATGTCGACGAACTCCACGGCGCTGAGGTCGTGGGACCCGTTCTTGTGGTGGTCGATGATGATGTTGACCCGCGTCTCTGGTTCAAGGGCATTGTTCGCCCCTGGCGCCGAGGAGTCGACGAGCGCAAGGTGGTCGCATTCGGCCAGGTTCTCAGGGGTGATCGTCTCCATGGTGATGTCCAGGAGGTTGACGAAGGCGCGGTTCTCCTGGTGGCCCACGTTCCCGTCGTAGAGGATCCTGGTCTCCAGGGCGCCGCCGCTCGCCTCGTGGGCGATCGCCGCAAGCGCCATGGCGCTCGAGACCGAGTCAGGGTCAGGGTTGGTATGGGCGACGATCCCGAGGGTGCCCTGCCATGATCCGAGTAGAGTGTAGAGTTTCCGTGCAATCCTGGATGCTGAAAGTCTCCTGATGTGGTGAACGGCGCTTTTGGCCACGACTTCCTGAGGGTAGAGGACGACGTCGGCACCGGCGCTGGCAAGCATATCCTTGCTCACCGGGTCGGTGGCGCGGGCGATGAGGTGCGCCCCAGGGTATTTGGCCTCTGCGTTCTTGACCACTGCGAGGTTGGCGTCTTTGTCGTTGGTGAGTACAAAGACCACTTCAGGGTCGGGGAGGTCGTCGAGCGTCTCCGGCGCCGTAAGTTCGCGGACAATTGCTTCATATTTCTGGTCGCGGAGATCTTCGACACGTTTCTCGTCTCGATCGAGGATCAGTATCGAGTCGGTCTCTTTGAGGAGTTCCTCGACGATATTGTATCCCATGCTCCCGCAGCCGCAGATGAGGTATTTTATCTTCCCGGCCGACCCGGGCTGAGCTGCATCGGCCATTAGAAACAGGTGGGTCGTGACCGAATAATTAACCATCGCCGCAACTTATATATGCGAGTTCAACTAACATATGAGAGTCAAAGCATAGGGGCCTGTAGCTTAGTCAGGCATAGCGACGGACTCTTAATCCGTAGACCAAGGGTTCAAATCCCTTCAGGCCCGTTCCTTTTTGCTCCGATGGTTTTCTGCATTCTCATCCCCGAAGAGTGCGGGCGCTCGGCAGGACGCCATTATCTCAAAGAGAATATCTTCTTGTCTGGATAGACGGTTCCTGCCCGGCATCCCTGGGGGGCAGGCGGGGAGTCACGGGATCGATCATATCGAGAGCCTCCTGTCCCCTGATCCCCCTGCACCCGGATCAGAACCGTTCTTCCCCCCCCGCCCCATCCCCGGGCACCCAAAAACTATATCACCTCTTTTGGCAGTATAGCCTCACGGCCCTGACACCACGGGGGGGCGGCCGATGCGATACTTCGACGAGATCACGATATTACGAGCCCTGGCGGTCCTCGCCGTCATCGCCATCCATGTCTCGACCTACTTTATGGAGATGGACTCTCTCACCCTGCTGACGACGCTCGGGATGGCGGTCGGGATCTTCTCCCACTTTGCGGTCCCGCTCTTCATCTTCATCTCGGGTTTTGTCCTGTACCACACATATCCGGGTGCCCTCGACCTCAGACGCTTCTATCAAAAACGACTGGCATCCGTCCTCCCCCCGTACCTCATCTTCTCCACATTCTACCTCGCCTTCTCCACGGCCTGTGCCCTCATCCTCTCGCGGGCAATCAGCCTCGACCTCCCCCAGGTCCTCTACCACTACGCCACCGGGGGGTGCTTCTTCCATCTCTGGTTCTTCGTGCTGATCATCCAACTCTACCTCCTCTATCCCCTCATCGTCCGGGCCTACAACGCCTGTGCGGCGCGAGGGCGCACCCCCGCACTCCTCGCCGCAGTCTTCCTCCTCGGCGTCGTCTACACCCTCTCTCCTCTCCCCGAGATCCCTCACCTCGGCGTGGCCACGGTCTGTGTCGGCTACCTCTTCTACTTCGTCCTCGGCATGGCCGCCAGGAACAGATACGACGAATTCGTCAAGAGACCGGTCTCGCGCACCACCCTCTACGGCCTCAGCCTCGCCCTCCCCTACGGCACCCTCCTCGGCCTCCTCAACTGCGCCCCGACCTACTTCCCCTCCTTTGAGATCACCCAGATCTATCCGGTGACCGGCGCGTACTGGCATGTCCTCACGGCGACGCTCACGCCATTGTACTACGTGATCATCTTCCTCCTCTGCCTCGCGCTCGCCCTGCACTTCGTCTCCCACCGCTCGAAGGTCTCGGCCGTGCTGGAAAAGATCGGCCGCTATTCCTTCGGGATCTACCTGGTCCATGCCTTCATCTTGTGCACGATCGTCCCGGTCTTCACAAGGCTCGGGTTTGACTGGAATGACTGGCTCTTCTATCCGGTGACCTTTGTCCTGACGCTCGTGCTGAGTTATCTTGCGGTCGAGGTCATCAGGAGGGTTCCCTATAGCACCTATCTCATCGGGAGCACCAGGTAAGGGCGACGAGGGACAACGCGCGGGGGCGCGAGGGAGAGGAGAGAGGCCGCGCGGCATGGAGTTTTGCAGGGGTGCGGGAGGATTTTTCCCAGGCGTGCGGGGGTCACCTTCCAGAGTCTGGCCGAGCGTAGAGATTGATCGGTTCATCCCCACGCGGGTGGGGAACACGTCTCCTCCAGCCCCGCTTTTACACGGAGCGACGGTTCATCCCCACGCGTGTGGGGAACACGCAATCGATGCGGCGAGAGGAAGTAGTAAGGTCGGTTCATCCCCACGCGTGTGGGGAACACCCCGTCTGCGGAGTGCGCCACCCATTCGCGAGCGGTTCATCCCCACGCGTGTGGGGAACACGGTATCAAGACCGGGGCGCGGTTCTCGGTGTGCGGTTCATCCCCACGCGTGTGGGGAACACACCTGGACAGACTCGTCCGGGTCCCAGGTCTTCGGTTCATCCCCACGCGTGTGGGGAACACTGGATTGATGGTGATTTCTACTGTGAGGATTGCGGTTCATCCCCACGCGTGTGGGGAACACATCCGCCGTCATGATGTCGGGAAGACTCGGTTCGGTTCATCCCCACGCGTGTGGGGAACACCTATTAGATAACGCATAGGTGCCCGACGAGACCGGTTCATCCCCACGCGTGTGGGGAACACGTTCAGAATTACGAAATAGGCCCATATATAGGCGGTTCATCCCCACGCGTGTGGGGAACACCTCGGGGTCCTGATCACCCTCCTCCTCGCCATCGGTTCATCCCCACGCGTGTGGGGAACACTTTGGAGTCGTAATACCGGAACGCTCTGACTCCGGTTCATCCCCACGCGTGTGGGGAACACTCTTCACCTTATCATCCCCGGAAAGAACCTTCTTTCCTACCATGCCCCATGACACCGCGGACCTCCAGCACCACCACAATGCCAGAGACACAGAAGAGACCACGGTGTCATCAGGTCTCACTTTAGAAGAGAGAGAAGATGAACCTTCTGAATTCACTCCGCCGGCGAGGAGGACCGCACGCCATTGGACCAGGCAAGGACCACGAAAAAGTCTCGCTCGCCCATCGCGCGAGGAGAGGCTGGAGGCGATGAAATAACAGAACATTTCAAAGACCTATTTTCAAAAAAATGACCTAAAAAGAATCTAAGTTCGAAAAATATATCATAAAATTCACCAAAACGTACGCGATTCATCATGAGAACATATTTGAGCATAATAGGAGTGCTCCTGGTCTTCTGCCTGGTCTTCGCCACCGGGTGCACCACGACCCCGCAGCCCGCCGCCGACGACGGCCAGACAACTCCTGCCGAGACCACCGCGGTCCCGACGCAGACGACCGCCGCCGCGACCAATGCCACCGGACCGGCTACGAACATGACCGGCCCGGCCGCCGCCGCCACCCCCGAACCCACGCCGGCCCTGACCACCGCGCCCACGGCCGTCACCACCCCCGCCCCCCAGCCTGAAGTGATCATCGACGAGGGCACCGCCGTCTATGCCGGAAGTCACAAAGTCTATGACCTCTGCGAAGAGGAAGACGTGGAGTTCCAGTACCCCGGCGACCACTACACCATCGAGATCAGATCCGATGATATGATCAATATTCTCCTTCTGAAAAGCTCAGATAAAGTTTCACTCTGTAGTAAGCATGGCCCCTGGAACTATGATGCCGCAGACCCCATGTTCCAGTATGAAGAAATTACAAAGAAAAAAATAGAGTATACCATAGAAAAAGTAGGGAAATACTACCTCTACCTTGACGGCCGCATCATACCTGACGACATAAACATTATCGGCGACTCATCCCCTGTCGATATCAAGGTCACCAAGGAACCAAACCCCGAATACCTTTAATCTCTTTTTTACAGAATTATCTCCCCACCGCCACCAGCATCTCCTCCAGCGACGGGTACCTCGACTCGACCCGCTCCACCCGCCCGCCGGCCGCCGTGACCGCCGCCGTCACCGCGTGCATCCCCTCGATATCCCCGGCCTCGGCCAGGTACACCCCTCCCACTCGCCCCCACTCTCATGCCTTCCCAAAAGTTTGCACCGGGGGCTCTGCCCTCAGAACCTACAAGGTGGCGATTCTGGCAGGAAGGCTGAGAAAAAGATCCTGAAGATTGTGGTGCCTCACTATGAATCATCCAAAGGATTTCACATGGCCCATAGAATGAAACCCATTTAAAAAAATATAATATACAAAATATCGCAATTATAAATATTGTGGGAAATGAGATGCGATACTTTGATGAGATTAATATTTTGAGGGCTTTTGCAATCTTGGCTGTGATCGGCATCCATGTTTCAGCATATTTCACAAAGATGAGTACCATCAATTTACTGACAACAACATATATGGCGATCGACGCATTCTCTCACTTCGCTGTCCCCCTCTTCATAGCCATCTCAGGCTTTGTCCTGTACAACAAATATTCTGATTCAATAGACCTCAAAAGATTTTATAAAAAAAGGCTGAAGTCCACTCTCCCACCATATCTCATCTTCTCTACCTTTTACTTGAGTATGACATATATCGGTTCAATCGTGCTCGCAAAATCAGTCAACCTCGACATCCCGCATATCATCTACCGATACGCAACAGGGGGATGTTTTTACCATCTCTGGTTTTTTGTCCTGATCATCCAGCTCTATCTCCTCTACCCCATCATACTCTGGATGTACCATTCATTTGAATCGAGAGGAAGAGTTTTCGAACTCATCCTTGCGACCTTCCTCATCGGAGTGATCTACAGATTATGCCCTATCCCGGATGTAGACATTCTCGGAGTTGACACACCCATACTGAGGGTTGCCACCACGTTCATAGGATATCTCTTTTATTTTATACTTGGAATGGCCGTCCGAAGCAGATATGATGAATTGCTTTTGAAATCTGTGTCTAAAACATCCTTGTACTGCATTTCAATCCCTTTGCTCTGCTGCACAATCCTTGGTGTCTTCAGTTACGCCCGGGAATACTTTAACTTTGACATAGCCTCAGTCCTACCATTTGCAGGACAATTCTGGCATGGGCTTACCGTTGCGATAACTCCCTTGTATTATGTGGTTATCTTTGCCCTCAGTCTCAGCATCTCCCTGCACCTTCTCTCCAGTAAACCAATAGGATTCACATTGCTGGACAAAATCGGCCACTACTCCTTTGGGATCTACCTGGTCCATGCATTTATTCTGTATATGCTCACTCTGGTATTCCCGATGTTTGGGTTTGACTGGAACAACTGGTTCTACTACCCCGTGATATTTTGTTTGACTCTTATTCTGAGTTATATCTCTGTGGAGATCATCCAGAAGATCCCCTACAGCACATACATCATCGGAAGCACCAGATAGAGGGAAAAAATATTTTTTGAGCGGGGAGTCCCCTCAAACCCTCTGTCAGGATAGAACGATGAAGGGCGACTCTACCTCCCCACCGCCACCAGCATCTCCTCCAGCGACGGGTACCTCGACTCGACCCGCTCCACCCGCCCGCCGGCCGCCGTCACCGCCGCCGTGACCGCGTGCATCCCCTCGATATCCCCGGCCTCGGCCAGGTACACCCCCTCGGCCTTCGAGTAGGAAAGCTCGGGATCGAGGAGCCCGGGGTCGGGCACCGTGAAAAAGATCGCATAGGTGAGCGACCCGAACCGCTCCCGCAACTCCGCCATCGTCCCGAAGGCCTCGATCCGGCCCCGCCGCAGGATCATCACCCGGTCGCAGATCGCCTCGACCTGATAGAGGTTGTGGGCCGAGAGGACGATCGTCTTGCCCTCCTCCCCAAGGCCCTTGAGAAACTCGCCGATGAACCGCCCGGTCATCGGGTCAAGCCCTGAAGTCGGCTCGTCATAGACCAGGAAGGACGGGTCGTGGATGAGCGAACGTGCGATCGCGACCTTGCGGCGCATCCCCTTCGAGAGCTCCCCGATCTTCTTCTCGCCCGCGTCGAGCGAGAGCGAATCGAGAAGACGACTCCCCCGCGCCCGCACCGTCGCCCGGTCCAGCCCATAGATCTCGCCGAAGAACGTGAGATACTCATAGACCTTCATCGTCTCGTAGAGCCGCGACTCCTCGGGCAGATAACCCAGCGTCTGCTTGAGCGCCGACGGATCGGCAAGGACATCCGCCCCATTCACCAGAAGCCCCCCGCCCGTCGGGAGCGAAAGCCCTGAGAGGATCTTGAGGAGCGTCGTCTTCCCGGCCCCGTTGTGCCCGACCACCCCGAGCACCTCGCCGTCCTCCAGGTCAAAACTCACGCCGTCAAGGGCGCGGAAGGTCCCGTATTCCTTCACCAGGTCGTGTGCCGCGATCATTCTATGGGATCTTCTGGCCGGAAACCGGATAAATCATATCCCATTCCGACCAACCACCAGGGCAGGAGTCGATCGAGATCAGCATTCGCACCGCCCTCACCATCGCCCGGTGGGAGACCAAACGCTCTCTCACCTCGATGAGCAAAGAAGTCCTCCCCGTCACCGCCGTCCTCCTCCTCGCCCTCCTCGTAGCCACCGGGCTCACGGCGCAGAGCGGGATGCACCTCCACGACGGCATCTACTCTGTCGCCACCGACGACGACGCAGCCGCCGCCATCCTTGCGAGCGACCCCAGTTTTGCGACCACCTACGCCGACCTCGCCGTCATCCTGGAAGACCCCCACCGCTACGACCTGATCATCACCGGCGGCAAAGTCTGGACCGCCAGGACCACCAAAGGCGAAGCCGCGCTCGCCGCCTTCGAGACCGCCTACCTTCACTACCAGAATGCCGTCTACGGCAGTGCCGACGACCTCTTCGCCGCCTACCCCCTCTGGATCGACACCATCGAGATCGAGAGCGAACTCGACTTCACCGCCACCGAATCCGGGACCAGCGCCGGGATGCAACGCGGCCCGCAGATCCCACCCTTCCCCAGGGGCACCATCGAACCAGTCCCGACCCCCGCCGCCGACCTCGACGTCGACGAGGAGGCCCTCAGACTCGCGGCCGCACAGGGGCCCGCACGCACCGACAGGGTCGAGACCGTCCTCGGCGGCGACGGCCAGGAGGACGGCCCCACCCTCGGGACCTTCAAGACCCCGTCCCAGCTCTCGCCCGGCCTCCCCTTCGACTCGCTCGTCTACGTCTTCGTCTTCATCTTCCCGCTCTACTTCACCTCCCAGTTCTTCATGATGGCCATCGCCAACGAACGCAGCGGGCGGCGGGGCGAAGTGCTCCTCTCCACCCCCGCAGGCCCGGCGACGATCATCGCCGGCAAGGCCCTCCCCTACTTCCTGCTCATGCTCGGGATCTCGGCGGCGATCCTCCTCGCCACCGGCGGCCCGCTCACCGTCCTCCTCCCGCTCGTCCCGGTGATCCTCTTCTTCCTTGCCGGCGCCCTCTTCATCGGCATGACCGCCCGGAGTTTCAGGGAACTCTCCTTCCTCTCCATCTTCTTCTCGACCGTGATGACCGCCTACCTCTTCTTCCCCTCGGTCTTCGCCAACGTCCACGCCGTCAGCCTCATCTCCCCGCTCACCCTCGTCGTCCTCCTCTTCCAGGGGAACGGATTCGGAGCGGCCGACTATGTCTATGCCACCGCCCTCTTCTACCTCGGGACCGCCGCCGTCCTCGTCCTCTGCATCAAAAACTTCAACGAAGAACGACTCTTCTCGCAGGAACGCCTCACCGCCAAGGTCGTCTCCTTCGTCGCCGGGGCGATGGCGAGAGGCCACCCGTACGCCTCGCTCGTCGCCCTCAACGCCCTCGCCATCCCGCTCGTCTGCATGGTCCAGATGATGTGCCTGGCCCTCTTCTTCAACCTCCCCCTCCCGCTCGCCCTCGTCCTCCTCATCTTCCTTGCCGCCCTCACCGAGGAGGTCTTCAAGTCGCTCGGGATCGCCGCCCTCTTCAGGCGGGCGGGCAAGGCGCCAGGATGGAAGACCCTCGGGATCGCCGCAGTGGCGACAGGGTTGGGGTTCCTGCTCGGCGAGAAACTCCTCCTCTTCGTCACCCTCTCGCAGGTCACCGGATCGGTCTTCGGCGACGTCCTCTTCTCGGGCGTCGGACTCCTCTGGATGCCTTTCCTCCTCCACACCGCCGGTGCGGCGATCGTCGCCGCCTACCTCAAGATCGGCGGGGCCAGGGCCTATCCGCTCGGGGTGCTCACCGCCGCCGCCGTCCATGCCCTCTATAACTTCGTCCTCATCGGAGGCGCCCTATGAACGCACGTCATCTCTGGACCATTGCAAAAAAAGATCTCCATGGCGTGAAGAGCGAGCGGACAATCGTGCTCGCGATCCTCCTCCAGGTCTTCATCGCCATGTTCTCCTCGTTTTTAGTCGTCGGACTCACCTCGCTCTACGACCCCGAGGCCCTCGGCGAACAGGGCGGGGGGCTTGCGATCGGCTACGCCGGGGCCGACTCCCCGCTCGCCGGACTCCTCCACGAAGACGGCGGGTTCGTCGTCTACCGCATGGACCTCTCCGAGGCGGTCGCCGCCCTCAAGGAACGCCAGGTCTCGGCCGTGGTCTATGTCCCCGACACTCGGCCCGACGCCGAGGCGCCGGTGAAGGTCACGCTCTACACGATCAAAAACGACATCCAGGGAGCGGCAGCGTCGGCAGGCCTCAAAGACGCCTTCGAGGCCTATGAAGAAGACCTCAGGGACGTGCGGGCCGACCGCCTCGCCACCGTCCCGGTCGAGGTGGCGGCGCCCGAGTCTGAGGGCGGGCAGACCTTCTTCCTCTTTGTCTACGGGCTTCTCATCCCGCTCCTCCTCTTCCTGCCCGCGATCATCTCGGCAAGCCTGGTCATCGACTTCGTCACCGAGGAGTACGGCGCCCAGACCCTCGACACTCTCCTCTCCACCCCGGTCACCTTTGTCGAGTGTTTCTGGGGCAAGGTGCTCGCCGCATGGATCCTGGTCCCGCTCCAGGCCGGGGCGTGGCTCCTCCTCCTCGCCGCCAACGGGATCTTCATCGAGAACGCCCTCGCCGTCCTCGCCCTGGTCTCGGCGGCGGCCCTCGCCCTCATCCTCCTCGCCGGGGTTGCGGCCCTCCATTACCGCGAGCGGACGGCCGCCCAGTTCGTCTACTCGACGGCGCTCGTCGCGGTGATCCTCGCCGCCCTCGCGGTCCCCGGCAACCCGGGCCACCTCCTCGTCCTCCTCTCGGCCGGGGCCGCCGGGCCATGGGAGTATATGATGGTCGGGGCCTCGGTGCTCGGCACGGTCGTCCTTGCGGCCCTCGCCGACCGCTACGCGAGGGCGATGGAGATCCGCACCCGCGGCTGAGAACTTCTCCCTCTTTCCTCTCCCTCAAATCCCTGAGAAAATCTTCAGAGATATTGAAAAGATTCAGCAAATCCCAGAGAAAAAAGAAAAAAAGTAAATACAAAAAATCGGAATTAAACGTAGATCCACTATGGACACACGCAGGCCCATGCTGGCCGGAGCTCTACTTATGCTCCTTCTTCTCCTTGCCGCACCTGTCGCCGCGGCCACCCTCGGCGGCGACGAGGCGTGGATCAAGGTCCGCTGCAACGTCGACGGTGCGGCGGTTTATTTTGACAATGAATACAAGGGCACGATCGAGAACGGCGAGGTGAACGTCGCGGTCCTCACTACGGCGACCCCGTACCACACGGCCAGGGCCGAGAAGGACGGCTACTACACCGCCTCGGCGCCCCTCGGACCGTACCCTGCGGTCGGTGAGACCAGCACCGTCTACCTCACCCTCAACCCGGTCCCGACCCCGCCCCCGCCGACCACCGGCACCCTCTCGGTGAGTTCCTCGCCGAGCGGGGCGAAGGTCTATGTCGACGGGTCGTATTATGGCAGGACGCCGCAGAAGGTCTACGGGCTTGCGGCCGGGAGCCACCGGGTCGAGGTGCGCCTCGACGGCTACGACACCTGGAGCAGCACTCAGCAGGTGAGGCCCGGGGAGACGACCGGCGTCCGTGCCGATCTGCACCCGCACGTGAGTTATGGCTCGCTCTACGTCACCTCCAGTCCGTCTGGGGCGAAGGTCTACCTGGACGGGAAGTACGAGGGCAAGACCCCGCGGACTATCTCAGGGGTCAGCGAAGGGCGCCATTATGTCGAGCTCGAAGAGGCCGGGTATCAGGAATGGACCGGGCCGGTGAAGGTCGTCGCAGGGCAGCAGGCCTATGTCTCGGTCAGCCTGAACACCGAGCCGAAACCGGTCTCAGGGACGATCGATGTCTTCTCGAATCCGGTGGGGGCCTACATCTATCTTGACGGGGAGTACCAGGGCCGGACCTATCCTGAAGGGTTCGTGGTCATCGGGGTCGCCCCTGGCACCCATACGGTCACCCTCAAACTCACGGGCTATAAGGACGCTTCGGCCTCGGTGAACGTGAACTCAGGCCGGGAGTCGTCGGTGAGGATGACCCTCAACCCGGCGGTCCCGTCCTCTGACGCCGGGTCGATGGAGGTCACCTCTGAACCGGCAGGGGCCGAGGTCTACCTGAACAACGAGTACAGGGGCGTGACCCCGGTGACGCTCGAAGGCCTCGCCCCAGGGAGTTATGCGGTCAGCCTCAAACTCAGCGGTCACCCTGACTGGAAGACGACCGCCGAGGTGAACGTGGGTGCGAAGACCCCGGTCGCCGCCCAGTTCGCCGAGCCCGCACCGACGACGCAGACCCCGGCGCCGGTCCTCCCGGTCGTCGGGGCACTTGCTCTCCTCGGGTTCCTCGCGGCCCGGAGAGCAGATTAAATTCTTTTTTTTGGTCGGCCAGATCTGATTCTGGTCCTGATGGTCTATGGGTGCGGCACGCTCCTCGCGAGGGCGAGTGGTCGGGGATCACGGTCCGACGGGCGAGAGACAGGGGACCGCTGAATCCTGATCAGGGGAGGGTCACCTAATTTGGATCGGGCGTGTGGTCTCTCGTGCCAGTTTTCATGAGACGTGTACGTCTGTCCCCGCGCCGGGGGACTCCGCCCCCGGTCCCCCGGCGGATGGCGATTAGTCGGGGACCGCTGAATTCAGATCAGGGGAGGGGCATCTAATTTGGATCGCAAGGATGCCGCCCACGACCAATCTTCATAACAAGGGGCTCAGGGGCCGAAGGCCTGCGGTCCCCGTCGAAGTGCGTGGTGTTTTTGGACCACACACTCTTCAAGAAAAGTGTACGCCCGTCCCCGCGCCGGGGGTTCGCCGCCCCTAGACCCCGCCACATGATTGACCAAGAACCGCAGAGCATCTGATCAGATGAGCGCCACCCTTTCTGGATCGGCCCACCTGCCATACCCCGCCAATCTTCACAATAGGGGGACCAGGGGCCGCAAGCCCCGTGGTCCCCGTCGCAGGGGTGATTTATCAGGGGGGTCCACCACCTGGTCTCCCTCAAACCTCCTACACCCAGGTGATCCTTCCCGGCGCAAGCCAGAAGACCGAGTAGCCCGGAGTTACGGCAAGGACGGCGAGGACAAGGAGGGGGATGCCGAAGACCAGGACAAGCGCCAGGGCCGCCTCCCCTTTCGAGAACTCCTGGAGTTCCTGGAGCCCGAAATAGAGGATGACAAAAGACCAGAGGAACCCGACGAGGGCGATGCCCGGGATCCACCCGAGGAGCGCCGTCGGGGTCAACCCGAGGACGACCACCGTGAAGGTGCTGCCGACCCCGCTCCGCCCGCCCAGTCCATAGACGAAGAGATGGAGCCAGAACCCCCCGAGACAGACGACCAGGATCGAGGAGATCGCCACCGGGAGGAGGATGTCGGGGGTGAACCCGGTCGTCATCGAGAGAAGGACGGTCATGAGCAGGTTGAAGACGACGATCCCGAGGCCGTATACAAGGACCGTCCCTACACTCATCGCTCTCACCTCCTGAAAGGCCCCGGCAGGATGGGTGAGTGTTCGTATCATCAGACGAAGATAGGAGGTGCCATTCGTGGTCTGGTTCATTTTTTTCCTCACTCGGATGCAAGAATCATGTCCCAAAGATCGGCAGTTCTTGCATTGGTAACGATCCATATAATTGAGAATATATATGTCGATTGTGATCGGCATTTCACTCGATCAGAGGGGAACGAGACGAGACGAGAGGGTCACATGGGTTAAGATCCAGGAGCCCTGTCTCGATGATATCGAGGCCATACCGGATTATCGTGGCGGCGGCCCGTGCATGCTCGCGCCGGGGACGCCGCCCTCGACCAATCTCCATGACAGGGGGCTCTGGGGCCGACAGGCCTACAGTCCCCGTCGAAGTGCGTGGTGTTTTTGTATCACCCACTCTTCAAGAAAAGTGTACGTCTGTCCCCGCGCCGGGGGACTCCGCCCCCGGGCCCCCGGCGGATGGCGAGGGGTCGGGGATCGCTGAAGGTCGGATCAGGGGAGGGCCGTCTGGTTTTGATCGAGCGTGTGGTCTCTCGTGCCAGTCTTCATGAGACGTGTGTGGTCATCTCGCCGGGGGACTCTGCCCCCGGATCCCCGGCGGAGGGCGATGGGTCGAGGGTCGTTGAAGTCGGATCAGGTGAGGGTCGTCTGGTTTGGATCGGGGTGTGGTCCCTCGTGCCAGTCTTCATAAGACGTGTGTGGTCATCTAGGGACCGCTGAAGATCGGATCAGATGGGTTTCATCCATTCTGATCGCGGGGATGCCGCCCACGACCAATCTTCATACCGAAATGCGAGCATCTCGCGCCGGGGGACTTCGCACCCCCGGACCCCCGGCGGATGGCGATGGGTCGGGAACCGCTGAAGATCGGATCTGGCGGGGGTCGTCTGGGTTTGATCGCGGGGATGCCGCCACCGACCAATCTTCACGAGAAACGGCCTGCGGTCCCGGTCGTCAGGCGATCACAAAACCGACGACGAAGAGAACCCCCGCATCCCCCCCACCCCCCGAAAATTCTCCACCGGCTCCACCGGCATATCGCATCTTTCAAGAGTGTGGCAACCGATAGATCAGACAATGAAAACCGTGGTCATCTCCCCTGAGATCGCCACCTATGGCGCCATGCTCATCGGCGGAGTGGTGCGGGACGCCGGACACGAGGTCCGGCTCTCGACCGCCCTCGCCGCCGGCGACGCCGGGGCGGTGCTCCTCAGCCTGTACTCGACGCAACATCTCATGGACCCTCGCGTGAAGGAGTTCGTCGCCTCGGTGCGAGAGGCGGGGAAGCCCTGCTATGTCGGCGGCCCGGTCTCGGCCTACCCTGAGTACGTGCTCGGCGAACTCGCCCCCGACGCCGTGGTCGTGGGCGAAGGGGAGGAGACGGTGCCGCGCCTCCTCGAAGACGGGGTCGGCCCAGACCTGCCAGGGATCGCCTACCTCGACGCCGACGGCACCCCGGTGCTGACCCCGCCGGCACCCCCGGCGCCGGTGCAGCACCGCTCGCTCCCCCTCATCCCGCCGACCATCGGACAGCAGTCGGTGCGGGGGGCGAACGTGTATATCGAGACCCACCGCGGGTGCACCGGGGCCTGCACCTTCTGCCAGGTCCCGCGGTTCTTCGGGCGCGAGATCAGGAGCCGCGACCTCGACGAGGTGCGGGCCGAAGTGCGGGCGTTCAAGGAGATGGGCGCCCGCCGGATCTCGGTCTCGGGCGGGACCGGGTCGCTGTACGGCTACGACGGGGAGACGATCAACAACGACGCCGTCATCGCCCTCCTCGAAGTCCTTGCCGAGGAGTTCGGGCCAAAGAACGTCTCGGCCCCTGACATCAGGGTGGACGCCCTCACCGACGAGGTGCTGGAGGCGATCAGGAAGTACACCATCGGCTGGCTCTTCTTCGGGTTCGAGTCAGGGAGCGATTCCGTGCTCAAACAGATGGGCAAGGGGGTGAGTGTCAAGCAGATGCACGAAGCGGTCGAGTGGTCACGCCAGCACGGGCTCAAGGTCGCCGGGTGCTTCATCGTCGGGTATCCGACCGAGACCATCGAGGACTACGAGGCGACGAAGGCGTTCATCGAGGAGGAGATGCTCGACGACGTCTTCATCTCGGTCGCCGAACCCATCCCCCGCACCCCGCTCGCCGACCTCGTCCTGCGCACGCCGCACGACGAGAACCCGGTCTATCTCCCGCACACCGGGGAGTACCACGCCCTCCATCTCACCGAGGCCGAGGCCCGCTACTTCGACCTCTCGATGCATGCCGACATGTACAAGCCCCTCCTGCACGTGGTCACCGACGAGGTCTTCAATGGCTATCTCGCCGAGGCGAAGACGCAGGGCGAGGACGTCCGGCGGGCGACGGGGTTGATCGAGCAGTACGACGGTGCGTAAAACTGATGACCGGCGAACGGATCACCGTCCTCAGAACCGACATCACGACCCTCGAGGTCGACGTGATCGTGAACGCCGCGAACACCAGTCTCCTCGGCGGCGGCGGGGTGGACGGCGCGATCCACCGGGCCGCCGGGCCAGGACTCGACGAGGAGTGCCGGGCGCTCGGGGGGTGTCGGACCGGCGAGGCGAAGGTGACCGGGGGCCACTGTCTCCCGGCAAAGTGGGTGGTCCACACCGTCGGCCCGGTCTGGCGGGGCGGGGAGCGGGGCGAGGACGACCTCCTCGCCTCGTGCTACCGCCGCTCCCTTGAGGAGGCAGTGCGCCTCGGGGCACGGACGATCGCCTTCCCCGCGATCTCGACCGGGGCCTACGGGTTCCCGGCAGAACGGGCGGCCCAGATCGCGGTGCAGACGGTGCGGGCCTTTCTTGCGGCGCACCCCGACGACGCCCCCGAGGTCTTCCTGGTGGCATACTCACCCGCCGCCGAGGAGGTGCTGAGGGCGGCGGTCGAGAGAGAGGGAGAGAGGGGGCACATTATTATCATTAATGATCTATAATGCAATTTCAATATGGAAAAAGTATGTATATTCATCGACGGCAGCAATTTTTATCACGGGCTGCGCCATAACCTCGGCAGGACGGCCATCAATTTCCATTATCTCGGGCAGAAGTTGTGCGACAGGAGAAAACTGGTCCGCACCTATTATTACAACGCACCCCTCGACCGCGAGGACAACGAAGAAGCCTACAAGGCCCAGCAGCGCTTCTTCGACTCGCTCAGGTCCACGCCCTACATTGAGATCAAACTCGGCCGCATGGTCCAGAGGAACGGGTTCAAGATCGAGAAGGGCGTCGACGTCTTCCTTGCCGTCGACATGCTCAGGTTCGCCTACACCGACGTCTACGACACCGCCGTCCTGGTGAGCGGGGACGGGGACTTCGTCTCGGTGGTGAACGCCGTCAAAGACCTCGGAAAACATGTCGAGAACGTCCAGTTCCAGTCAGGGTGGTCGGCGCACCTGAGCGAGTGCTGCGACCTCAGCACGGTCCTCGACGAGGAGTATCTTGAGGGGTGTTTCATGGAGTATCGGTGAAGGGGGGGCGGCACTTCGTCATCACGGACCGATCTCCGCCTTCCCGACCCGACCCTCTCGCCATCCCGGGGGTCCGGGCGGCACTCGCCCCCGGCGAATGGATGGGGGGAAGGCGTGAGGATCAGGCGTGCCGCCCCCAGTTCGGAGAAAATTTTCTGCCGTCTCGCGCCGGGGGAGACCCCCGGACCCCCCACGATGAGGAGGGGCGGGGACGGCGATGGATTAAGGTCTCCACCAGTTTTGCTGTCTTGAAAAAGAGCGATCAAGCGACGAGAAATGGTCATCCCATATGCGTGAGGCGCCCTCTCGCCTCATGCAAAATTCTACACAGCAAAAAAAATTAGTTGCACCCGCTCCACCCGCAGTTCTTGCAGGTACCCTGGTTGCACCCCTCGCCGAAATCGAGTTCTGCCCCGCACTCAGGACAGAGATTCTTCTTCTTCGTCCCGGCGCCGCCGACCTCGGTAATCGTCCAGTTGTCGAGGGTGGCGATCGTCTGCCTGGACGCCGCAAGGTCGATGCACTTGCCGACGACGTCCGCACACGAAAGCCCCTCGGCCTCCGGGTTCTTGAGGGCGGCGATGCAGTTGACCTTCGCGAACTGTTTGACAAACTTCTGGTACGGCACCCCGTTCTGGAGCCCGGTCGAGATGGACCGGCCAAGGGCGTTGGAGTTCGCCTCGCACCCGCCGCTCCCCACCGTCCTGATGAAGACCTCCCAGGGTTTGCCGTCCATGAGATTGACCGTGATGTACAACCGGCAACACCCAGACTGGCCAAGATAAGTCTTGCCCGCGAGTTCTTTCGGACGCTGGGTCACTACCTTCACTTCCTTCTCGGCCGCCGGTTTCTTCTCCTTGAGGGCAAGGACCACGTCCTCGCGGCTTCCCGTCCGGTAGATGGTCATCCCCTTGATCCCGCTCTTCCATGCCATCATGACCGCCTCGGCGATCTCCTCGCGGGTGGCGGCGTTGGGCATGTTGATCGTCTTGGAGATGGAGGCGTGGACATGCTTCTGGAAGACCGCCTGCATCCGCACATGGTCGCGCCAGTCGATGTCGAGCGCCGTCCTGAAGAGGTGCCTGAACGAGGCCGGGAGCCAGGCGACGTCGCGGATGGTGCCGGTCTCGTGGACGTGCTCGATCGCCTCCTTCACCTTCGCCTCCTCCTCCTCGGGCGGGAGGCCCATCCCGCCGACGACCCGGCGGAGTTCGGCCTCGAAGATCGGGTGGAGGATCATGAAGGTCTTGCCGACAGTGTTCTTGCGGGTGTAGGCATAGGAGAAGACCGGTTCGACCCCGCTCGAACACCCGGCCAGGAGGGAGATGGTCCCGGTCGGGGCGATGGTGGTGAGGGCGGCGTTGCGCATCTCAGAGTCGCCCCAGACACTCCCCTCGAACGCCGGGAAGGTGCCCTTCTCGCCGGCGAGGACGTGCGACTCCTCGATCGCCGTCTCGTTCACGAGGGCCATCACCTCTTCGCAGACCCCCCGGCCCTCGTCAGAGTCGTAGGGCATGCCGAGCATCAGCAGGGCGTCGTGGACCCCCATCAGCCCGAGCCCGATCTTTCTCGTCTTCCTGGTCGCCTCGCCGATCTGCGGGATCGGGAAGACGTTCTCGTCGATGACGGCGTCCAGGAACCGCACGGCCATCCTGGTCATCTTTTTCAGCCCGGCCTCGTCGACCGCCCCGTCCTTCACGAACTTTGCCAGGTTGATCGAGCCCAACACACAGGACTCGAAGGGGAGGAGTGGCTGTTCGCCGCAGTTGTGGGCCACAAACCCGTTGGCGTCGAAGGCGTTCACGCCCGGCACCTGGACGTCGTAGACCGCTTCGGTCCCGTCGGCGGCGACCGAGGCGACGGTCGCGACATACCGTTCTCTCTTCAGGTTCCGGGAATATTTCGCAAGGAGGGCGTCGAGTCTGGCGGCCTTCTCTTCGTCCCTGAACCCGACGCGCTCCCTGAAGGTGAGGAGGTTCTCGCCGCTGACGGCCAGGTCGTACTGGCTCTTCACGGCGTACGTCTTCAGGCCGCCCTTGCCGTCAGGGAGACGGCGGTGGCCTGCGGCACGGCGCCGGTAGATCGTGCTCCTCACACCCATGCGGAGGAGCATCCGCTGGGCGGCGAGAAGGAGCGAGCGGTCGCTCTGGGAGAGCCTGACACTGACGCCCTTTGCAGGCGTGCCCTGCACCGAGCCGTCGGCGTCGAAGAGTCCGGCAAGGAACCCGCGGTAGCCGGCCGAGGAGGCCTGCTCGATCGCCGGGGTGATCCCCTTGGCGCCTGGGGCCATCCCCATCGCCTCGGCAAGGTCGCGGACGGCCGAGAGTTTGAGCCTGGACTCGTCCCTTCCGTCCACCGGGAACCATCCCGAGAAGTCGGCGCGGTGGTCGAGCGTCCTGGCACAGGTCTCGGCATGGGCCATCACCGACCCGGCGCCGGCGTTCGCCGACCAGACCGAGAGGACGGCGGCGTCTTTCTTGAGCGTGCCGTCGCCGACGAGCATTCCGAGGAGGTAGCCCTGCTCCTCGGTGAGGGCGCCGTCCCACGCGGCACACGCCCGGTGGTCGTGGAGGAGGAGGCGGTCGCCGGGGGAGAGGTCGCCGGCCCGCACCCACTCGGTCTCGGTCCTGGAGCGGGTCAGGGACGCAACCCGGCAGACCGGGTGGTCGGGGGTGAGGCTGAGGTGATATCCCTCGCGGGTGCAGAGGCGGAGCACCGCCCTGGTCCCGGTCTGGAAGAACCCTTCTGGCCCCGAGGAGGCGGGGGTGCCGCAGACCACGGCGTCGAACCGGCGCCCGATGAGGTCGGCGACCTGGCGCGGGCCTTCGGTGGTCATCACCCAGGTGTCGGCGGTGACGCAGGGGTTCGTGGTCTCGATAGGGCCGAGGTGGGGAGCCGGGTTCTTCCGGTTGATCTCGTCGTAGAAGAGCACGCCGGGCTCGCCGTTTTTCCAGATACCATCGATGATCCCGTTCCAGATCTCGCCGACCGTGATCTCTTCGCCAGAGTAGGGGTGGGTGATCCAGACTTTGTTGAACTGCCCTGACTCCACGAACTCCATGAACCGGTCATTGACCATCACCGAGATGTTGAAGTTCGAGAGGTCGCCCTCGACCTTCTTGGCATGGATGAACCGCATGATGTCGGGGTGCCAGACATTGAGGATGCCCATGTTCGCACCCCGCCGCCGCCCGCCCTGTTTGATGACGTCGGTGGCGGCGTTGAAGACTTTCATGAACGAGATCGGGCCTGAGGCCACGCCGTCGGTGGACTGGACCGGGGCGCCTTCGGGGCGGAGTTGGGAGAAGTTGTAGCCGGTGCCCCCGCCGCTCTTGTGGATGAGCGCCCCCCATTCGAGGGCATGGAAGATCTCGGGGATGGAGTCGCCGACCGGGAGAGTGAAACAGGCCGAAAGTTGGCCGATCTCGGTGCCGGCGTTCATCAACGTGGGAGAGTTCGGGAGAAAGGAGAGGGAGCGCATGGCTTCAAAAAATTCTTCGCGTTCGGCGTCGTCCTTGCCGAGCGCGGAGGAGACTCTCCTGCAGATATCTTCAAAGGTTTTTTCACCCTTGCGGAGGTAACGGGCCGCAAGGATACTGTCAACAACTGAATCGGTCATTGTGGTGCACCATAAAATAAGAGTCGGAAGCTCTTCTCTACATCAGATCGGCGTAGAAGATAATACTATTTTCATCGGCATACTGTCAGGGTCTGCTCTGGCCTGGAACAATTTCTTCGTTAGGTGAAGAGAGAAAAACAACGAAAGAAACTGGAATATGGAGACCGAATGAGAGAGGAGCGCCCTCATCATGGAGACCACAGGGGAAAGACGAGGAGACGAGGTCAGCCCGAACTCTCCTGCCCTACCGTCGCAAGAGAGCGATGGATGACGGCTGAGAGATCGTCACCACTTCCTGGCGTGAACGCGGCTCACCTGCCTTCCTCCATCGTCAGGCGAGGAGGAACAGAGAGGTGGCCGCGGCGACACGATAGGTCAAAACCCCTCGTTATGTTCATCGATTGTGTCTTCCCGTCCCCATCGTCATCCTGGGGGTCAGGGCGGCACAATCAATGACCATGAAGAGCGCACTGCCATCCACCGCGTATCTTCGGGCGGGGAGTTTGGGGGGCGGCGAGCCCCCGCCAGAGAGAGACATCTGGAGGGTTTACCATGAAAATGATCCAGAAGATCCTCTCTTCAAGTTTGCATGGGAGTTTGAACTCGTCATATCACGTTGAAGCCAATACACAGAGGATAGAAAATTCTTCTCATGGATCGGCCGCCCCCATCGACGAGATTTCCCTGCCATCTTGCGCCGGGGGGAAACCCCCCGGACCCCCCACAGACCGAAGATAGGCGGGGGCGGCGATGGAACGAAGTCTCCACCAGTTCTCCTGTCTTGAAAAGAGAGAGAGCAAGTGACGAGAAATTTTCATCCCGTATGCTTGAGCCCAGGGCTCATGCCCGATTCTACAGAGCCGAACTACAGATATTCTCTCAGAAGAAGGGGGAGCACAGGTCAATCTCCATGAGGCCGCCCCTCAGCAAGGTGGCGCTGGATAAGTGTCCAGGCGATGCTCAGGCGACCGGGAAGGTCGGGCAGGGCGTCGGGCGGGAACCATCCGGCCTCCTCGACCTCCACGCCGTCCGGGCGCACCTCGCCGCCGGCGTACTCGGCGAAGAACCCGGCCATCAGGGAGTGGGGGAAGGGCCAGGGCTGGCTCCCGGCGTACCTGAGGTTTTTGATCGAGACCCCGGTCTCCTCGGCGACCTCGCGGGCGGCGGCGTGTTCGAGGGTCTCGCCGGGCTCGACGAACCCGGCGATGAGGGAGTAGCGCCCAGGCGGGAACCGGGGCGAGCGCACGAAGAGGACCTCGCGCCCGCGCCGCACCAGGACGATCACCGCCGGGGCGAGCGTGGGGTAGACGCTCTCCCCGCACGCGGGGCAGACCTTCGCCACCTCGCCCTCCTTCCAGACAGTGGGTTCGCCGCACCGTCCGCAGAACCGCGTCGTCTCGTCGAAGTGGACGAGGTGCACGCCCCGGCCCGCAATGGCAAGCGTCTCCTCGTCCACCCGCCCGAAGAGGCGGCGCAGCCGGTGCGGGGTGAGCCCGACAGGGGCAGTATCGGTTCCGAGAGCGTAGAGGGGAGTGCCGTCGAGGGCGCCGAGCAGGATGGCCCCCGAGGGGTCGAGACCGTCGGGCAGGGACAAGAGGAGAGGCGACCCGTTTTCGTCGCAGAAGACCTCCCCCCCGCGGACGAGGAGCCACACGGGCGGGGCGTCGGGCGCGGGGTCAGGGTGGAAGACGAGGCGCTCGACGGCAAAGTGTGTCCAGGTCATGAGAATCATCTCTCCCATAGGCGTCAGGCAGATTTATCTGGGACCATAGAGAGGGGACGGCATGGAGAGGTGCGACCGCCACCCAGGAAACATCATCACCGGGCGGTGCCGGATCTGCGGGCGGGGTTTCTGCCCGGAATGCATGGGATGCCGCCTCCAGATCTGCCCGGGGTGTCTGTACAAAGGAGGGGTCGTCGTCTTCGTCGCGATGGTCCTCATCTCGTACACAGTCTGGTTCGGGGTCCTGTAGATGCCGCCGCCACACTCTTTAATTGGCATTCTGGCAGGAGCACCCCGCTCGCCCTCCAGACAAGGGCATCATCCCCTGATCTTTTTCAGGAGCCAGGCCATGTTCTGGCCCAGGACCCGCATCGTCTCCAGCCCCTCGGCGTCCTCTTCCACCTCGCCGGGGGCGAGACCGATGCCGATGTTCCAGTACGAGGACCCGACCGTGACCATCTGGGAGATCCCGAAGAGGTGGTTGATGGTGTCGTAGGCATGGATCCCACCAGCACGGCGGACGGCGACGACGGCCGCCCCGGGCTTGCGGGCGAACATGCCGTCGTTTGCGATCGCGACAAATCCGGCGCGGTCGAGGAGGGCCTTCGTCTCAGCGGAGACGTCGGCGAAGAAGGTGGGCGAGCCGATGAGGATCCCGTCGGCCGCGGCCATCTTCGCGATGCACTCGTTGACGATGTCGGTCTCGATGACGCACCGCCCGTCCTTCTTCTCGAAACATTTCATGCAGGCGGTGCAGCCATGGACGGGCTTCCCGCCGATATGCACGAGTTCGGTCTCGACGCCCTCCGTCTCCAGTTCCAGCAGCACCTCGCGGAGGAGGCGGGCGGTGTTCCCGTCTTTACGCGGACTCCCATTGAACGCCACGACTTTCATGGTGATCGGGCTCTCGCGTCCTCTCGTGATAAAGGCGTTGCGGCCTGGCAGGTATCCAGACGGACCTGAAGAGCCCCTGGAGAATCAGGCATGAACCCCTGGTTCACGCATACGGGATGAACATGATCGTGGACCTCCAGGGGGTGTGGGCCTGTGCTCCCATTTCGCGCAGGACGCCACAGGGGGAACACCACCCACCTGCCGCGAGAGTACAGGAAAGATTCTACGATCTGGGGCGGCACACCTGATCATCGCGCCTTCCCACACCTCCACGCCAGCACCCCCGGACTCCCGGGATGACGATTGAACTGGGAAGCATATCCAAACTCCCTGAAGAGAGATTGCTGTCCACGACCTATCGTGGCGCGGGGGGTCGGGGGGCAGCCAGCCCCCCGCCACAGAGAGAGGTCCAGAGGGGTTCTACAGGGCTAAATTCTCAAAAAAACCCGGAGAGATCATCGTCAGGATCATTTTCATGGCGGTCATCCCAGAACTCTCCCGCCCTTCTCCTCATCGATGAGAGCGAGAGATGAGAATGAAGAGATCTCTGCGTTTTCATCCGCATCCATGCATTCATCGCCTCTCCCCACGACCACGCCTGGGGCGGCCAAGCCCCCTGACCACAGAAAGGAGGATTCGGCGGGGAAGGCACACTTCGACAAACATGAACGCACCATTGCCGTCCTCGACTCAATCGTGTGGCAGGGGTCAGGGGTGCACCCCCCGGTGCGATCGAGGCCGGAAGACTGCTCTGAAAGAATGATATGGGTTTCTACAGAGCCCCTGTAGAACATCTCAAGAGAGAGAAGGAAGAGATCGGGGGCCGCTTCAGCGCGGCCCGCACGATTTGATCGCGAATACGACAGGTAATATTATTCGTCAAGTCTATTCCGAAATAAGATCTTTTCGAACCGCAGCCTCCAGGCCACCTTGCGATCCACAGGTGTCAGAGGAGACCGCCGACAGAGAGATTATCTTTGCAATATATACTCCTGTCGATATGATCCGGTCCCCTCATTCCTCGGCCCGGTACCTATGATGGGAGAAAATTGGGAGAAATATTGGCTCTGAGGTCATCCCAAAACTCTCAAGCCCCCGCCCTCTCAGAAGATCGCGATGGATGTGGCGGAAATATCCTCCCCTCTTCGTTGCGCACCTATGCATTCATGCCTTCCCACCCCACTGCGCCGGGGGCGCTGCCCCCGGACCCCCAGGATTGCGATTGGGTCGGGAAGGCAAAGCGATGATCGTGAAGGCGGGATGCGATCCCCCGCCACTCTTCATCGGCGGGGGGTTCGGGGGGCGGCCAGCCCCCCGGTGGAGGATAGGGTCCAGAATTTCTGGAAGGAAGCGCTTCGGTTCGAGGAGATGGACAGCCCAAGAGAGTTTTGGGATATGCTCTCTGTAGAAATCCTCCAGGTGTCGTGTCATCACTCACATGTCCGACCTGGATGCCGCGGATCACACTCTTCACGAGTGGGCAGGAGGCGGGATCGCCGCGTCCTCGCCGCCCCCCTCCTATCTCCATCGTGGGGTCCGGGGGGTCTCCCCCTGGCACGAGAGAGTGACAACAATGTCTTCGTTTTTCTGTGGGGGCGGCACAGTTGATTGACGTGCCTTCCCGCGCCCTCGCGCCGGGGGCGCTGCCCCCGGACCCCCCGGGGATGGCGATAGGGTCGGGAAGGCGCCGTCAATACCCATGAAGGGGGAATGTCGCCCCTCGGCCATCTTCGTCGTAGGGGGGTCCGGGGGGTCTCCCCCTGGGATGAAGAGAGGGACGGGAAGGCAGGGGCGAGAACATGAAGAGGACAGGGGCGAGACCTACGTTCTTTTCACGCGAGGAGAGAGAGATCTCGTTTTATTGCATCGTGGTGACGACTTTTCGTTCTTGACTCGACATTAGCGATGCTCTCGGGGAGTGTGCCGCCCCCGGCCAAAGAGGGGGGAAGGGGGGTGACACACGTCTCCCCCACACAAGAGACGAGGGGGTGCCATGAAACACACCGCGGTGTGTTCTACAAAACCGAAATCTTACAGGTCTGTCCCGTCCTCAAAGAGAGCGACGGCCTCCTTGAGCACCGTCGGGATCTCGATCCCCTGCGGGCAGAGGGAGAGGCACATCCCGCACTCGGTGCACCACGAGGCCAGACCCCCCTCGCCGAGGAGGGAGCGGTAGAAGAATTGTGCATACGCGGGGTCGTCGTAGAGCCCGGCATTGTTCACCTGGGCAAAACACTCAGGGATGTTTACGCCGCACGGGCAGGGCATGCAGTAACGGCACCCGGTGCACGGGACCGCGAGCCGCGCCCGGTAGACCTCGCGCACGTCCTCGACGACCGTGTGCTCCTCTGGCGAGAGCGCTCCCGGCCGGGTGGTCCCCGCAACCCCGAGGTTCTCGTCGAGGTCTTCGGGCGTCCCCATTCCTGAGAGGACGGTCGTCACCTCGGGATGGTCGAGGACCCATCGAAGTCCCCATTCGGCAGGGCTCAGGCGCACCGAGGCGTCGGCAAAGATCTCGTCCACGTCTGCCGGGGGCCGGCGGGCAAGGAGGCCGCCGCGCAGGGGTTCCATCACGACGACGGCAAGCCCCTTCTCCGCGGCGTACCTGATCCCCTCGGTCCCGGCCTGATAGTGTTCGTCCAGGTAGTTGTACTGGACCTGGCAGAGGTCCCAGGCGTATTCGTCGACGATCCGCTTGAAGGTCGAGAGGTCGTCGTGGAACGAAAACCCGGCGTACCTGATCCTCCCGTCGGCCTTTGCTTCCTCAAGAAAGGTGTCGACCTCAAGGTCCCAGAGTTTGTTCCACCGCCGGCGGGTGAGGGCGTGGACCAGGTAGGCGTCGAGGTGGTCGGTGCCGAGGCGGCGGAGTTGGGCGTCGAGGTAGCGGTCCATGTCCTCGCGGCTCTCCACCTTCCATGAAGGGAGTTTGGTCGCGAGGAAGGCCCGCTCCCGGTAGCCGTCCTGAAGGGCGCGCCCGACGATCCTCTCGCTCTCGCCGTCGTGGTAGGGCCAGGCGGTGTCGATATAGGTGGCCCCCCCGCCGATCGCCGCCCTGATCAGGGCGACGGCTGCGGGTTCGTCCACCTTGCCGTCAGGGGTCTCTGGCAGGCGCATGCACCCCATGCCGAGGGCGGGGAGGGGTTCTCCAGATGACGGGATCTCTCGATAGAACATCGTATCCTACTCTGTCGGCCCCAGAGAATTCACTGCCGGTCTTCGCCTGGCACAATCGGGTCTGCACGAGGCCTCGCCGTGGGGGAGCCGCGAAGACGACAGAGACCTGATCATCCCGCGCCGAAGAAAACGCCATAGATCTCTCAAGCGCAGTCTTCTGATCACGTACCTTCCCACATCCTCGCGCCAGAGGGTGCCCCCCGCCAGAGAGGACCCATCCGGAGGATCTCTCCACGGCCATTTTTAGAGAGCCTCTGGACCTCTGTACAGGGGAAGCCGCGTCCCCTTCGCCCTCCACGATGATCTTCCATCCGTATGCCCGAGGCACCCGTTCGATCACTTCACGACGCCGTTCTCCAGGGCGCGCACACTCCCCCCGCTCCCGCCCCTCATCCGCCCGCCCCAGAACTCTCCCCCCCTGTCGCCATCGATGGTCCTGCCCATTCTCGTCAGGAGAACGAGAAATCCGGTCAATCCCATCGTTTCATAAAAGTCTCAAGATATATGTGGGAGGAGGACGATCTCCCCATATCGAAGAAAGGAGAGAGACGACATGACAGACACGCATGAAAAAGACAAAGTCATCTTCGCCGCGACGATGGCCTCGACCTTCGAGCCGGACTCGATGACCAACGACAAACTTGAGGCCGCCACAAAAGGGCACGGCTCCCTGGTCATCCCGGTCTATGCGGCGGCCAACTCGATCGCCGAAGACCTCTTCTGCTCAGTCGCCGGGCCCGAGATGAGCCTGATGGGGCGCATGACCGTGGTGGACGCCGCCGCCGGCGAACTGCCCCTCGACATGGTCGTCGAGAAAGCGGTGCGGGAGGCAAAGAACGCCGGGGCCGAACCTGCAAACGCCGCCCTCATCGTGGCGGCGCTCGCCTACTTCTCTGGCTCGTGCGCCAGGTCGGGCGTCCCGCTCGGCAACCGGAAACTCGGGGCCATCGCACGGATCCATGCCGGGGCCGCACGGACGAGTGCGATCGCCCTCGTCACCGGCAAGTCCACCCACCGGATCCAGGCGTTCCCGGCCTATATGGCCATCTACGAAGCCCTGGCAGAGAAGAAACTGACCAGGGTCGACGGATCCATCCTCCCGCCCTTCATCTCAGGCGGGACCATCTACGGCCACTCGGCCCTTGGCGAAGATTACAACATCCCCGAACTTGCCTACAACGCCGCAAAGGTCGGGACCGAAGCGATGATGGAGAGCATGGCCGGCGCCGGGATCACGCCCCTCGCCCTCTGGCCGGCCCTCATCGGGGCGGCGGTGACGATGGAGATCGTCCACCCTGACGCCATCCTGGGCGAAGAGTTCGGGAAGTTCGGGCGCGTCGACTCGTCGTACCTCGCCGGCAAGGGCGCACGGGACGCCGCCGGGATGCCAGAAAAACTCCATATCAGGGGGACGCACGAGGAGTACGACACCGCCAAGGTGCTCGGCGACTTCGGGCTGATCCTCAAAGACATCGGCGGGCCCTCGGTCATCGGGTCGATGGCGCTCTCCGAGATCTTCGCCTGTTTCGAGGAGTCGTCGTCCATCGGGGCCGGGTTCTCGGGCGGCCCGGTCAACCCGCCTCTCGGCCACCTTGCAGGCGACTGCGTCCCGGCCCTCAGACTCCTGATGCGGCACCAGGGCGACGTCTTCGCGGTCTCGGAAGCGGTCCGCGACTACAAGATGGAGGCCTTCATCGATCCCGAACTGGCCCTCTGCAGTCTCAACACCATCGCCAGAAAGGCCGAGCAGGTGAGCCGCGGCAAGGTCACCAGGGCCTGCATCCTCGCCTCAGAAGGGGTGCGGGACCGCGCCATCTACCGGCGGGCCGCTCACACCTACGACATCATCAAGGCCGGGCAGACCGTCGCCGACGCCACGCGGATCCTTGACGAGGAGAGACTCGCCTATGTCGAACGCCGGGGTTCGGCGATCCTCTCGGGCTTCACCGGCAGGGAGGTGGCGCTGAAGTTCACCTCGATCAAGGCTCACGGCCGCCGGACCGACAAGTTCACCGCACGCTACTGGGGTTTTGACTCCAATGCCTCGTACGACGTCTCCATCGACGGGAAGAAGTATCATGTCGAGAACCTCAGCGGGAAGGAGGTGCCCGCCTTCGCCCTTGAGGGGAAGAACCGCGATGATCCTGACTGGCCGGTCGCCCTCTTCTGCGGGTCCATCCTGACCCAGGAACTCCAGTACATCGGGCACACGATCATCAACATCACCGTCCCCGCGGCGGTCGCCGGGCTCATCGGGATGGAGGCGGAGGAGGCCGCGAAAGGGGCCGAAGACGGCGCTTTCCTCACCCGTGCCATTCCTGGCGCCGACGAGAAGGCCCTCGACGTGGCAAAACTTGCACAGCGGGTCTATGCAAAGATCAACGAGCCCTTCCCGCCTGCCGCATGAGAGCGCTGCTCATCGACCCGAGGGTCGGGGGGATCGCGGGCGACATGCTCGTCGCCGCCCTCGTCGACCTCACCGGGCTGACTGAACCCCTCACCTCTCTTGCAGAGGCGGTCGCCACCCTGCCCGGATGTGCGGCCTTCGACGTGGCGGTCACCGAGACCGCGCACGGGATCAGGGCAAAGAAACTCAGGGTCATGCTCCCTGAGAGGCAGGCCGGGTCTGACGGCGACCTGGTGGCGGCGATGGAGGAGGTGATCGAGAGGGTCGGGCTCTCCCCAGGTGCGGCGGCGACGGCCAGGGGCGTGCTGAAAGACCTGGTCGAGGCCGAGCGGCGGCTCCACCCTTCGGGGTTTTCCCGCCATGCCGTCGCCTCGGCCGACACGATCTTCGATATCCTGGGCCCGCTCCTCCTGATGGAGGAGGCCGGGCTGTGGGGGTGTCCGGTCTACGCCACGCCCCCGGCGCTTGGCGGCGGGACAATCCCGACCGGCGAGGGCGAGGTCGGCGGCCCGGCCCCGGCAGCGCTCGAGATCTGTGCCAGGCACCGCCTCCCGATCTCTGAGTGTGCGCTCGGCATGGAACTCACCACCCCGACCGGCGCCGCCCTCCTTGCCAACCTGGCGGTCGTCGCGGACTGGTTCCCGGCGATGGTCCCCGCCCGCATCGGGTATGGGGCGGGCACCCGTGAACAGAACGGGCGGCACAACCTCCTGCGGGTCGTCGAAGGGGAGATCGGCGATCTGGTGGACGAGCGGATCGTGGTCCTGGAGACCAACCTCGACGACATCACCGGGGAGACGGTCGGCTACACCTTCGAACGCCTCTTTGCGGCCGGGGCGGTGGACGTCTATATCACCCCGGCGATCGGGAAGAAGCACCGGCCGGTGCAGGTGCTCTCGGTGATCACCGATCATGCCCGCTACCAGGACCTGATCAGGATCTTGATGGACGAGACCGGGACGCTCGGGGTGAGGGTGCGCGAGGAACCGCGGCTTGTCGCCGAGAGGTCGCGAGAGGCGGTGGAGGTCGAGGTGGGCGGGCGGACCTTCCAGGTGCGGGTGAAGACCTCACGCTCATGCGGGCGGGTGGTGGCTATCAAGCCGGAGTTCGAGGACATGAAGGAGATCGCTCTTACCCTCGGCATGCCCTTCAGGGCGGTGGCCGACGAGGTGCACCGGCATCTTCCTGGTCTCAGAGAGGAGTCGGGGGGGCCTCGCACCTCCTGAAGCCACCTACAGAGTAATATATGTCGGCGCCGTACCGGAAATCATGAAACGATGGATGAGTGTAACTCTCCTCCTCTGCGTCGCCCTTCTCTGTTGCGGGTGCATGCAGAACGGCGACGAGGGCGACGAACCCCTGCCAGGGACGCGCTATGCCCAGAGCGGCAACGCCTCCGAGACGATGCAGTTGGATCCCGGGCTGTACCGTTTTGTGATGAACTCCAGCGGGTCGGGGGCCTTCGAGGTCGGGATCCAGAACCCTGACACCTATGGCCTCATCGCCCGCGGCGAGAGTCCGTATTCGGGATCACAGGTCTTTGGGATCTATGAGAACGGGACCTATGTCATGAATGTCACCGCCGAGGATGCGTGGGTCGTGAATGTCGAACTCCTGACCGCACAGGCCGGGGCAGGGGCGCCGCTCCCGTTCACGCTCAACGGTTCAGGCGACGACACCGCCGGGTGGGTCGACCTCCCGATCGGCGAGGTCACGTGCGACCTCACCAATGACGGCGACTCGGTCTTTGCGGTCTGGCTGTACAACAAGACCGGGCACCCGGTCTTCGACCAGACGAACACCTATCTCCAACCGCTCCACGGACACATGGGATCTTATAATGGGTCCGTGCCGGTGGCCATCGAGGAGAAAGGGCCATATTACCTGAATGTCATCTCGAATGGGAACTGGAGTGTCTCGATCTCCTGAGCCCCTTTTTTTGGCTTTGTAGAAATCTGTACCTATTCTCCGCCTTCCCCCATCTTCTCGCCGGGGGCGAGTGCCCCCGGACCCCCGGGACCACATAGGGGCAGGAAGGCGGAATAGATGACCATAAAGAGAGTGCTGCCGTCCTCGACCTATCATGTGGCGGGGGGTTCGGGGGGCGGCCACGCCCCCCGCCAGAGAGATTCATCAAGAGGATTTCTACAGAACCGAAATTCTCAACTCTCTCCTCCTCCTCCCCCCACGGATGAAGAGTGGCGGGGGATCGCACCCTCTCGTCGCGATCGTCGCTCTGCATTCTCGGCCCTATCACCATGTCGAGAGTCCGGGCGGCACTCCCCCCAGCATGGGCGTGGGGGAAGGTGACAAATGCAGGGATGCGCGATGAAAACGCAGAGATCTCTTCATCATCATCATCTCTCCCCCTCATCGGTTCTGCCTTCCCGCCCCTAAATCATCCGTCAGGAGGTCTGCGAGAGACCCCCCGCATGCCCAGGTCATGGGTACGTCTTTTTTTCCGGGACCACGCCCCGCACCCCGCCCCTCGGGTCAGGGACATCCCCGACATAGCGGGGGATGAGATGGAGATGGAGGTGCGGCACCGTCTGCCCGGCAGCGGCGCCGACATTGATCCCGAGATTATACCCGTCAGGGTGATAGGCCTCCTCGATGAGCGGGCGGCACCTGGCGACGAGATCGAGGAGGGCCGCCTGTTCCCCGGCGGTCGCCTCGAAATAGGTGGGGACATGCCTGAACGGGACGATGAGGAGGTGGCCGGGGCTGACCGGGTAGCGGTCGGGACGTGCATAGGCAAGGTCGTTGCGGGCGACGACCTCGTCGGCCAGGGGATCGCAGAATGGACAACTCATGCCCAGAGGTCGCACCTCTGATCATAAATACCTGGCAATCCCAGGCCGCGGCCCCACCAGAGCGATCATGACCCCTAAAGATTAAACCCTCCACAAATGATTTACATATAATTATTAAATATGATGAAAATATTTAAGCTCTCTTCTGTCACCATCATCTATCATCCTACCTAAACCCATAATTCAGGAGATCTGATGACATCCATACTTTATGTCCATAATAACGCCCCTCCCTCCGACGAGGTCAGGGAATGCCTGGAAGACGGAGGGGCGTTCTCGGTCACCACCACCCCCTCGGCAGGCAACGCCCTCCAGGTACTGCACGACCGTCCCTTCGACGCGATCATCTCGGCCCGCTCTACCGGAGAGAACGACGGGATCTCCCTTCTCACGCACCTCAGGGAGATCGGCGACCCGACGCCTTTCATCTATCTCACAGGGGAGGAAGACGAGAGCGTCATCCATGCACTCGCCCACGGCGCCGACCTCTGCATCTGCAGGGACTGCATCGAAGAGGACCGGCATACCTTCTTGAAAAAGGTCCAGGCCCTCATACATCGGAAAAAGAGGTACCCCTCCTCCTACCCCCAGTCCCGCGCCACCTTCTTCCTCGATGTCCTGCCTGCCTGGACCATGGTCCTCGACCCCCAGGGGAAGATCCTCTATGCAAACCAGGCCGCACAGGAGATCGCCTCTGACGTCCGGGGGCCTCCCAGGTCTGTCGTGACCCGTGCCGACCCCGCGCCTGCGGCGGCACCGGGCGGCGGTCTCGAAGGCATCTCCGTCCTCTCCCTGACCGTCGAAGAGTCCAGAGAACGCCTCAGGATCGTGATCGCAGATGCCTGTGCCGGAAAAGAGACCGGGCCTGGAGAAGTCTGGCTCAAGACCCCTGGCGAGGCGCGGATCCCTGTCATGGTCAGGGCGGCGCCGGTCACCTACCTGGACGAGGACGCCGCACTCCTCGTCCTGACCGACCTCACCGAACAGATGGCCCTCCAAAAAGAACTCGAGTACCACGCCGCCGAACTCAGACGGTTCTCTGAATCGCTGGCCAGGTACACCAAGAAACTCACCATGATGGAGGAGATCACCCGCCACGACGTCCTCAACCAGCTCACGGCCCTCCTCGCCCACCTCGAGATCGCCGGGGAGGGAGGGCCCGGAGACCACGAATATCTCGACCACCTCAAGGTGGTCCGCCAGGCCGCGACCGCCATCAGGAGGCAGGTCGAGTTCACCCGCACCTACCAGGAGGTCGGGGCCGATACCCCGCAGTGGTGTGCCCTGGAGACAATAGTGGCCGGATTGCGCCCCAGCACCCTTGCAGTCAGGTCAGAGGTGAAAGGCGTCGAAATCTATGCCGACCCCCTCTTTGAAAAAGTCTTCTTCAACCTCCTCGACAACACCGAACGCCACGGCGAGGGGGCCGGGAACGTTCTGATCTCGTGCCAGGAAAACGAACGAGGGCTGAGGATCTGCTGGGAGGACGACGGCACCGGGATCAGGGCAGACGAAAAAGAGAAGATCTTCAGGCGTGGGCATGGACAGAACACCGGGTTCGGACTCTACCTCTCCAGGGAGATCCTCGCGAGCACCGGGATCGAGATCAGGGAGACAGGCAGAGAAGGGGAAGGGGCGCGGTTTGAGATCCTGGTCCCTGACGGCCGGTACAGGTGGGCGCAGGACCTGGCGCAGGGCCCGCACCCGTCGGCCTGACCCGGTGATCACCCCCGCCGGTGCAGGACCATCAGCCGCGGCTCGGTCATCTCCTCGATCGCATACCGCGGCCCTTCCCTGCCCACGCCTGAGGCCTTCACCCCGCCGTAGGGCATGGCGTCGGCCCGAAAGGTCGGGACGTCGTTGACGATCAGGCCGCCGACCTCGCACTCGTCGAAGGCGTGAAAGGCGCGGTCGAGCCGGGTGGTGAAGATCCCGGCCTGCAGCCCGAAGGGGGAGTCGTTCACCCTCGCGAGCACCTCGTCGAAGTCGTCGAAGGGGGTGACGGTGATCACCGGCGCAAACATCTCGGTGGCATTCACCCGCATCTCAGGGAGGGTGTCGGTGAGGACGGTCGGGGCAAAGAGGGTGCCGGTCCGCGTCCCCCCGGCAAGGACGGTCGCCCCGTCCTCGACCGCCTCCCCGACCTTTTCTTCGGCCGCCGCCGCGGCCTCTTCAGAGATCATCGGCCCGACGTCGACGCCCCCGTCCCTCGGGTCGCCGCTCACGAGCGCCCCGGTCCGTTCCAGGACCATCTCCAGGCATGTCCGGAAGACCGAACGGTGAATGAAGACCCGCTGGACCGAGATGCAGACCTGGCCGGCGCCAGAAAACCCGCCCTGCACGATCCGCTCGGCGGCGTACGGGAGGTCGGCGTCCTCGTCCACGACGACCGCGGCGTTCCCGCCGAGTTCGAGGCCGACCCGCGTTCTCCCGGCGATCGCGCGGAGGTGCCACCCGACCGCCGGGCTCCCGGTGAAGGAGAGGAAGGCGATCCTGTCGTCCCGCACCATCCTTTCGGCAAGGTCGGTGGTGCACGGGACGACCGAGACGGCCTCTGCCGGATACCCGGCCTCGACGAGGAGGTCGCCGAGGACGAGCCCTGAGAGCGGGGTCTTTGAGGAAGGCCTGTGGACCACGGCGTTGCCGGCGGCCACGGCCGGCCCGATCTTGTGACAGGCAAGGTTGAAAGGGAAGTTGAAGGGCGTGACCGCAAGCACGATGCCGAGAGGGACACGGCGGAGGTAGCCGGTCCGCCCGGTCGTGGCCTGGGTGAGGTCGAGGGGGATCACCTCGCCGTAGATCCGCCCCGCCTCCTCGGCCGAGAGGAGAAGGGTCTCGACGGCACGCGCCACCTCGGCCCTCGCAAGGACCGCGGTCTTCCCGCTCTCCAGGGTGATCGTCTCCGCGATCTCGTCGCTCCAGTCTTCGATGAGGGCGGCAAGGCGGGTGAGCACGCCGGTCCGTGCATGCGTCGGGAGCCGCCTGGTGCGTTCAAACCCCAGTTCCGCCGCACCGACGGCGTCCTCCAGGTCGGCCTGGCCGGCGAGGCAGACGGTGCCGACGAGGGCGTGGTCGTACGGGAATCTGACCTCAAGGATCTCTTCGCTCGTCCGCCGCTCCCCGCCGACAAGGAAAGGTCGAGGCTCTGTCATGGAAGGGGATCTGGGCAGACCTGGATATGGAGGTTTCGGCATGGGGTCGGCCGGGAAGGTTCATATAGAATAGTGTACCGGGTGTGAGCACCGGTGCCCGGGGGAGGACGTGGGGCGGGATGGACTCTCGACTGTGCAGAATAGATTCTCCAGGTCGGTTCTGGATCATCTTGATACTCACGATACTCGTGATCCTCCTGGCAATTGGGGTCATAGTCTGGGAGACCGTCGCGCTCCTGCACGTTCTCCTTCGCACGATCCCCGAGACCATGCTGGCACCAATTCTCATATCTCTCGCACTCCTTTTCATCGTGGGAATATTCTGGCTGGAGGTGCCTGACTGCAGGTGCATCCGGACGATCCGATCCACGCGCACGCAGATCAGAATATCCCTGCTTCCCGGAGAGATCAGGGTCAAAAAAGCCTACTCTCGGTTCATGTCCTGGGTCAACAGGACGATGTGTATTCTCCTGAAAAATCTCGTGATCAGCACCGGGATCGTCTGGGTCTTCATCCTCCTCGACCTGGTGGTGCACGACCTCTCCAGGGATGAACTGAAAAGTCTTGTCTCCTATATCCTCCAGAGTCTCAACACCCTCTTCACCCTTGATCTCATCGCCCCGATCCTGATCCTCACTATCGTACTCTTCATCCTCGGACTGCTCAACCGGGCGCGAAACACCCTGATCATCGAGGATGTGCAGAGGGCAGAGAAAAAGAACGACAAAAAAGAGAAGAAGGACGAGAAAAAGGGATCCCCCAACTACCACCTGATCCTCATCGAGGAACTCAACCGGATCTACCAGATTTACAGCGATGTCGACGAACAGCGTCCCATAAAAACCTCGATGGCAGAAAAATGCGACATCACCTCGGCGTCTCTGAGGGCAGGGAGTCTGGACTCTCTCCTCAACAGCGCGACCCTTGCAGAGACCGCCGTCACTCTCGGTCCGGTCTCGGTCCCGTCCAACTTTCTGCTGTCCCTGACCAACAGGGTGCTGAAGGGCCCCCGCCTCCTCCTCTCGGTCGACCGTGAGGACAGGACGGTCAGACTCAGCGCGGTGCTGACATCTCCAAAAAACCTCAGTTGGCAGGTCACGCGCACGATCCCGCATGCGCCCCCGACCGAAGAACACCCTGACAATGATATGGTCAGAGAACTTGCCTGCCGGATCTTCACCGGCATGACACGCGGCAAGACCCAGCGCTGGGAAGCGACAGAGGCATTTGTCGAAGGACTCGAGAATTACCGCAAAGGCCTCAGGTCACCGAAAGACCAGATTTTCTATCTCAAAGAGGCAGAGGACAAATTTTTCAAGGCGCTCGGATATGATGAAGGCTACAAATTCGCCTGGTACAACCTCGGCGTCGTCTATAGTGAGATGAAACGACATGACGCCGCAGAGAAGGCGTTTTCTCGTGCAGCCGAGATCGATCACTCACAGTGGGAACCCTACTATGCAAAGGCGGTGAATGCCAGGCACCAGATCATAACTGATACAGAAAGAACGTTCTGCAAAGCGGCCACGCAAAAATGTCCGCCCCTTCAGGACAGGACTCCGGATCCTGCCGCAAAGTATCAGGAGATCATCGCACACCTCGACCAGGCAGAGAGAGTCCTGAAAAAAAAGCGCCGCAATGATGTTTCAGAGGTCTTCATGGTGAGGGGCGAGACCTATCTCAGGATATATCGAATGAGCAAGGATCAGGACGACCTCGACCAGGGCGTCTCCGACCTCAGGGAGGCGACCCTCGCAGGATGGAGGCGGTACCGGGCCCATCTTGCATCCTCGCCGACCACGGTCTCCGAACTTGCCAGAGAGGAGACCGCATGCCGACTGATGCAGGAGTCCCTCAGTTCTCTCGCCTATGCCTATGCCCACACTAACCGCAGCGAGGCCGAGTGCCTCATCTCCCATGCCATCTCCATCGACCCGACCTGCCCTGAGGTCTACTTCACCTGCGGCCGGATCCATCTCATGGAGGAGCAGAAGGAGAAGGCGGTTCGGGCGTTCAGGACGGCGACCGAGATCGCCCCGCAGAGGATGAAATATTGCCTGGCCCTCGCGATCGCCGAGTGTCTCACGGACGCTGATAAGATAGACGGATGTCCTCAGGTCATCGAGAAGAAGATCGGTGGATGCCTTCAGATCATCGACGGGGGCAGTACGAATGATACAGAGATGGAAAGAGAACTCTGCGCTGAGGTGAGCGAGGAAGAATGGATCGAGATCGACGAGATGGTAAAAGATCTGAAAAGTGAAGATCCAAAAAATAAGTGTGAGAAAAAAGAGGACCAAGATAAAATTAGAGACGATCTCAATGATCTCCACGCCCTATGTTGCAAGGTCCACAAGGAGGAGATCACCGATATCGCCACGTACAGCAGGAACAAAAAGAGCGAACTCCACACCACATGGCAGCAGTACTGGGAAGAGCCGCTCACCTTCCAGGAGCACTATGACCTTGCACGCCTCCATTATCAGGAGAAGAGATACCGCCTCGCGATCCAATTCCTGGAGACGACACTCCCGCTCAGGCCCCAGGATCCACGCGCCTCCGAGTACATCGGGATCGCCTCGGTACAATATGTCCTCTCCTCTCATCCCCGCGATTATGCTACCATCCTGGAGAAGGGCGAGAAAAACCTGGAGAACGCCCTCCAGATCTACCGGCACCGGATTTACAAGATCCTTGAGGCGGAGAGCAACGCCGAGGTATTTCTGAAAGGGATCGTACGCACCTATTACTGGCTCGGGCGCCTCTTATCGATCAAGCAGAGGTATCCCGAGGCGATCGAGAAATTTCAACTCGCCACCCAGCTTGCAGAGGACTCATGCAGAGGGTACACATCTGACCTGAAGACAGGACTGACCTCCCGGCTTGCATGGGCGTATCTGAGAAACCAGGACTATGACCTGGCAGAAATTAAATTTAGAGAGACAATTCTTCTCGCTGAGAACCATCTCCATACTGATCTCAGTGGAGATCTCGAAGATGAGATCAAGGGCCGGGAGATCACATATTGTTCCTATCTTGGCCTGGCATATTCATTTTTTCTCCGTGGCATTGCCCCTGATGAGACCAAGTCTTATCTGAACAAAGCAAAGAAGATCGAAGAGAAAAACGCTCCCCGTTATTCCGGTTGTCATGCATCGTGCCTGGGGCTCTATGAATACACCAGGTCTCATTCAGATCCAGGAGACAAAAGAAGATGCCTTGAAGAGAGCATCACCCTGCTCACCAAAGGCCTGGAGGGGAGACCGACGGCGGGGAAGTACCTCGCCCTGGCCAGGGCCTGCATCTCATGTGGAGAACTGGAGGGGTCAAAGCCGGTTTCTGAGAGGAAACCTACTGAAGAAAAATACACTGCCATGGCCAAGACCTATGTTTCCTTCGGGGCACTGAAGGAGGAAATACAGGATCCAGAGGAAGAGGAGAACCAAATTCCAGAGGAGAAGCCAGTGATCCCGGCAAAGATGCCATACCTCTCCCGCGCACAGGAGTGCCTCGCCCGTGCGAGGGAGATGGATCACTTCAGGAGACATGCCGACGAGATCGAGAGGCTCAGCACACGGGTCGAGCGATGCCTAAAACCAAAGTGACGTGAGAGGAGAGGAGCGGGATGATCCTCTGGCTCTGTAGAAATCCTCTTGATGCATCTCTCTGGCGGGGGGCGTGGCGCCCCCCCGAACCCCCGGGGCCACGATAGGGGCAGGAAGGCAGAATAGATGACCATAAAGAGAGTGCTGCCGACCTCGACCTATCATGAAGGGGGGTGACACACGTCTCCCCCACACAAGAGGAGAGGGTTTCTACAGAGCCGATCCTTTCTGCCTGAATATGGACCTCTCGCCTTCCCCAGATCATCTGCTGGAACAAACGTCAGTCAGCGAGGGCGAAAAGAGCTCATTTTTCCCGTCCACTGAAGATCGAAGAGTTTCGGCTTTGTAGAGCCTTCAGGATGGCCATCTCTGAGGGGGGCGTGGCGCCCCCCTACTCCTGTGCGACGCGAGAGGGCAGGGGCGGTAACGCACTCGTCATCTTCTCGCCCTTATCGTGGTCCAGAGGGTCCAGGGCAGTGTCCCAGGCGCCGAGAGGGGAGGGAGAATCACGCTTGCCTACAGAGTCCTACAAAGCGGGGGGGAGCGTGATGCAACCGCCTTCCCATAGATTTTCCCCAGATAAAGATAGGGACAGAAGGCGGAGAGGGGACCATGAAGAGGGTATTACCATCCGCCGCCTATCTTCGTATCCAGTTCCCTGTCGCAGAGAACAGTCAAGGAGCATATCCCAAAACTCTCTTGAGGTGAAGATCTCCTTGAACCGAAGTGCTTCCTTCCAGAAATTCAAAACGCTCTCCTCCACGGAGGGCGTGCCGCCCCCCTGAGCCTCCACTGATGAAGATTGGCGGAGGGGTGCGTTCCGTCTTCATGGTTTATTCTCTGCCTTCCCGAGCCAATCGCCATCGCGAAGGTCCGGGGGAGGCGATGAAGAATCCCTCCATCTCTCCCTCCTCGCGTCCATGATTTTCACCACCTGACCCCCTCACGATTGAGAGAGGAGGCGGAGAGAAGAGGCCTGAACCACGGAGTGCCGTCTTCGACTGAATCCAGACACCGAAGATGAATGGGAGGGATCAATACACTCTCCAGTCTTCAAGAGTAAGCCTCATGCCACCAGTAATCCTGAATGGGAATCCCAGAGTATTGACTCCAGAGATTGTTGATCAAGCCAAAATAGTGACAGCACCGCCATCGAATGAGACTCGCTCCCCGGGCATACGTGTTCTGTCTCCTCCAGAGAAGACACAAAAACACCCTGTGCTCGTCCATGCCCGGTAGAGTCGCCGAAAGGGTCGGGGTGTGGTGGTGTGTGGTGTCACAGACGTGGGTTACCAGGGCGTCATGACCCGTCCAGGCGGTGTCCCACCTGACCTGACCGGGCTTAGAAGGTGCCAATCGTCAGCACAGGGACAGTCTGAAACGGGACTCGCCCATACACACTCCCCTGAAGACAGGCTGCATGCAGCCAGCCATGGTGCCCGCCAGCACCAGACCATGCCGCAGCCGGCACAGGTGTCTTCAGGAGAATGCAGAGAGGGCGAAGGCCCCGATCCGTTTTTGGGTCCATGGTTCTTCTCCTCCCTTCCCCCCGGCACTCATACCAGGCGACTCCATAGAATAGGTCGCCATGAAAGGATATAACAAAACACGGTCCTGGCGGTTCGTACCCTGAACCGGGAAGTTCAGTATTCGACCGCATCAAGAGCGGCACAGAACTCCCCGGCCGACCCGAACCGCATGGCCGGATCCTTCTCCAGGCACCTGAGCACGATCCCATCGAAGGGGGCGAGGGCGGGGTCGACGCCCGAAGGCGGGCGGGGCGGGGTGTCGAGGACGGCGGCCGAGTATGCGCCCGGGCCCTCGTCGTCATAGGGGAAGGTCCCGGTGAGGAGGACGTAGAAGACGACGCCGACCTGGTAGAGATCGGTCCTCTCGTCGGGATGGCCGAAACGGGCCGGGGCGAGTTGTTCTGGGGCGGCGTAGTGGAGGGAGTAGCCAGGCGCCACCGTCTCGTCCCCCTCACCGAGGACCTTGCCGAGCCCCCAGTCGGCGATCTTCGGGGTGGCGTCGGCGGCAAGGAGGATGTTGCCGGGCTTGAGGTCGCGGTGGACGACCCCGCGGGCGTGGGCGTACGCAAGCCCGGCCGCGATCCCGCGGACAAGTTCGATCGCCCTGGCAGGGGGGAGCGGGGACGCAAGGTCGGCGAGGGTGCGCTCCAGGTACTCGGTCTCCACGTACGGGACCGGGAGGACATTGACCGCATAGACCCTCACGATATTGGGGTGGGCCAGACCCTGCCAGATGCTGATCTCGCGGAGAAAACACCGGCCTGTCGCCTCGTCCTGGCGGAGCGGGACTTTGACCGCGACGGTCTGGTCGTCGGCACGGCGGATCGCCCTGAAGACCCGGGCGGTGCCCCCGCTCCCGACCGCCACGACCCCGGTATATTTCTCGCCCAGCGCCTGCGGGAATCCAGACTCTGTCTCGATGTCAGGCGGAACGACGACGGTCGTCTCCTCGGTTGCTCCCGGAGGAGGAGGGGGGAAAGGGGCCTGCTCTCGCCGGCGGGCATAGACGACCCCGCCGAGGGTGGCGGCAGAGACGAGGAGGGCGGCCGCCGAGAGAACGAGGGGCGAGAAGAGATCGGTCTCAACGGCGGCATCAGGAGTCTCCTGCGCCTCGACCGTTTCCAGGGACGTGGAAGAGGGGGAAGGAGTGAACTCAGGGACCAGGGTCTCGGTGGGAGGAACTAATGTGGGCACAGAAGTGGGCTCAGGGGTCGGGGCCTCAGTGGTGGACGGCGGTGTCGGAGCAGGAGTCGGCACCTCAGGCGCAGGCTCGGTCTTCTGCTGCCCTGGCGCATGGGCCAGGCCAGGGGGGGCGTCCTGGCCGTGGCCACGATTGTTCGTGTCCTTTGCGGCGGCATGGTCGGGCGGCACCGCCGCCGCAGAGACCGTGAGGGCCAACACGACGAGGAGGACAAGACCCCATCGCACCACCGCGCCTCTCTTCTCAGACCACATCAGGACCCCACCCGCTCAGTCGTGTTCTCCCCCGGACGGCGGGAGCGTGAAGATGAGGCGGGCGCCCTGCGGCCCGCGGGCAAGGTCGATGAGGTCGCCGTCCTCAAGAAGACGGCGTTCGTGCCTGCGGAGAGGGACGGCGTTCACCTGCGTCCCGCCCGTGCTCTCGCAGTCCTCGACCTGCCAGGCACCGCCGGCGGCCATCACCAGGCGGCAGTGCGGGCGGGAGACGCGGGTGACCGCGGTGTAGCCCGGGGAGAGCACAAGCGCTTCGACACCAGACGGGAGGGGTGCGGTGTCCTCCCTGCCGACGGCATACTGCCGCCCCTCAAGAGAGAAGACCCTGCCGTCGTCAGGCCCGCCGACGACCAGGAGGAGGGGCACCCCGCCGAAGAACGTCGACGAGACCTGGTCCCTCATCTCCTGCAGCCTGAGCGAGACCCCCTGGGCGTCGGCGGCGATCCCCAGGTTCCCGAAGAGGGCGAGGTTCTGGACCACCCGTTCGAGGCCGCCAGGGACCAGGGAATATTTCCAGACCGGGTGCACGCCGGTCGCCGTCTCGCCGGAGATCCCGGCCTCTTTGGTGACCAGGCCGGCAAGAAGAAGGCGGTCGAGATGTTTTCTGGTATTCTCGTAACTGGTCCCGACCACACGGGAGAGCGACCTGGCGTCCTTTGCCCCCCCAGCGATGGACTGCAGGATCCGCAGGCGTGCCGGACTCCCGAGGACGTCGAGGTAGTCAGAGAGTTCTTCGAGGAAGTCGGGATCGGCGCCTGAGAGCATGGTGCGGTCGCCCTCTGTCATGAAGGAATATGGGGAGGCATGGTAGATAACCCGTACGGTCCCGCAGTTCTGGCAATGAGAGAGGAGAGAGCACCTTCAGAGCAGGTACTTCTCCTCTTTCATCCATGAAGACTCGGATCGGATTTGAAGCATACTTCATACCCGATTCAACCAGGACCGGGAAGGCACAATCAGTGGACTTGAAGAGAGATACCATCCGCCACCTATCGCTCGCGGGGGGATCGGGGGGCGACCAAACCCCGCCAGAGGAAGACATCCTGAGGGTTTCTACAGAGCCAAAAAAAGAGAATATTGTTCGGATACACTTCATTTCATCCGAACGATGAACATACGATCATGCATCTCAGTGTATATCCCGGGAACCAGAGCAATTGATCTCCCCCTTCACCCAGCCGGCCAGCGAGCGCTGGATATACCTTGCCAGCGGGATGTCTGACCCGATCACCGCATAGCGTTCAGAACCCGTCCCCCCGATATAGATGAAATCTTTCTCGTCGACAAAGATGACACACTCCATGTCGGCCCCATCGTTTCTCATGTGTTGATCATCGAGTAAACCGGCAACAATACCGCTTGCCACATAGATCGGGAGATCGATCCCGGCATAGGCGCCGGCGTCGCGGACGATGATCGCGAGATCGATCCGCCGGTCAAACGCCCTGAGGGCCCTGAGGTGCCGTTGCAAGAACGCAGGAGTATGACAGAGGATGGTCATCTGATCCTTCGTCTTCCTGAAGAGTGAATTGAGGTGATTCTCGATCGCCCACTCGCTCTTCAGCAGGATCACTGGATCAGGGGAAGGAGGCCGGGGGAACGAGACCGCATGGATCGCCTCGCGCGTCTCCTCCAGAGAGCAGATATAGTCCTCCTTCAGGCGGTCGATCACCTGGTCGGGGTCAAGGAGATAGAAGACGGTGGGGGTCCCTTCCATCACACCGATAAAACCTCGGCGCACAAGGTCGTGGAGGATCTCGTAGATCCGGCCCCTCGGGACTGTGCTCACCTCATGGATGTCCCGTGCGGTCGCCTTCCTCAGACCGACCAGGGCGGCATAGACCTTTGCCTCATATTCATTGAGCCCAAGGTGGCGGAGAAGTGGGACGAGTGTATCGGCCATTGCTCCTCTGTTGGGTTGCAACAAGAGTAATAATTTCCGAAGAGGACAGGAACATGCGACGCAGCAGTGGGAAAGGAGACGCAGATCCCGTCAGATCAGGCCCTGACGCGCCGCCGGGATCCTGAGATGACGGGACAGGTCTGATTCTGGCTCTATTTTGCCGCGATTTTACCTGAAACTCCACAGAGTTGCACCAATACTATATGATATGATTGCTGAAAGGTGAGAGGAAAGATGACATGAACCCCCCCACCTCGCAGGCCAGGGGCACACACCGGCCGCGAATCCGCCTCGATCCATGGCTCTGGATCGTGGGGATTCTGGAACAGGAGAGGCAGCCACGTCACAGATCTGGATTGAAAACTGATTTTTGCCTCCGCCGGTCTGCCGGGAAGCAGTGGAACTCCTTCACCATCTTACGATAGATGATGAGACCGTGGAAGGAGACGGCATCGCCCTTGTCATCGGGATCGCCATGCGAGCCCTGAGACTCCCGGAAAGCAGGTTTCATATCGCCGACATTCAAAAAATCGAGGACACCGCCATCGAATACGGTGTTGCGATCGCAGGCAGAGATGCCAGCGCAATCGCTCGTGACGTGACGGCGATGATCATCGCCGACTACGACCAGTGACCCACCACACCCACGGAAAATCACACCATGAAACGACTCTACGTCCTCCTTGCGGAGGCCATCAACACTCGTCCCTTCGCCGTGCTCGGCATTGCCGCCGCCGTCTTCATGCTCGCCCTCTTCGGCCTCTCGATGGTGGGTATGGAGACCGGGGACGACACGTACATCGACAAGACCACTCCCAGAGGCGCCACCCTCGCCCATTACGCCGACACCTACGGTTCGGACGCCATCATGCTCATCTTCGAGAGCGACGACGTCACCGATCCCGAGGTGCTCGCGTACATCGAGAGTCTTGAAGACGACATCAGGACCGAGCAGTACGTCGACCAGGTCTCTGGCATCCCAGACCTGATGAAAGAGGCGAACGGCGGGGTCATGCCCGTGTCACGAGGGGAGGTGAATGCCGTCCTGGCGCAGGCGCCGTCCGGCACCCTCGACCGCTACCTCCCGTCCATGCTCATGACCATCGTCAGCATCACCATCGAACCAGGGGTGGCGAGCAGTGTCCAGGAGCAGGTGCTCGACAATGTCAGGACCGTCATCGAGATCTCTGAACCCCCCGCGGGGGTCGCGGTCACGGTCTCTGGGAGCCCGGCGTTCTCGCAGGAGATGGGAGAGGAGATGGGGCAGTCGATGGGGATGCTCATTCTCGCGGCGATGCTCCTGATGGTGCTTGCCGTCACCTTCCTCTTCTCCCATGTCCGCTACCGCCTCCTCCCGGTCTTTATCGTAGGGACCGGCCTGATCTTCACCTTCGGGTTCATGGGGCTTGCCGGGATCCCGATCAGCATGACGGTCATCGGCGCCTTCCCGGTGCTCATCGGGATCGGGATCGACTATGCGATCCAGTTCCATTCGCGGTTCGACGAGGAGCGACGGCATACTTCCATCCCTGAAGCAGTGTCGGCGACGGTCACCAGGGCGGGACCCTCAGTGCTCATCGCCATGGTGGCGACCTCCATCGGGTTCATCGCCATGTTCGTCTCCCCGGTCCCGATGGTCGCCGACTTCGGGGTCACCTGCACCATCGGCGTCGTCTCCTGTTACCTGGCGGCGCTGATCGTCGTCCCGGTCTTCGGGACTATCATGAAATACCGGCCACGAGAGGGAGGCGGGAAACTCGACGACGTTGAAGCCTGCGAACTCGACTGGGAGGGGTGCGAGGAGGAACCGACGCATGCCGCGGGGTCGCGCGGCTCGTTCATCGAGCGCTACAACCGTCTCCTCGGGAAGAGCGCGTACTGGATCGCGAAAAACCCGGTCCCGGTCCTGCTGATCTTCGGGCTGGTCGCCTTTACCGGGATCTACCTGGACCAGGACGTCCCGATCAATGCCGACGAGGAGACTTTCGTCCCGCAGGACATGCCGGCCCTCCAGGACATGAAGAAGGTGACGCGGACGATGGGTTCGACGAACACGGTCCCGATCATCGTGACCGGCGACGATGTGCTCGGCATGGATACTCTCGGCTGGATCGACGAGTTCGGGGCCTACGAGTTGCGGACCAACGACAAGGTCACCGGGGTCACGAGCATCGCCACCCTGGTGCGGCAGTATAACGGCGGCGTCCTCCCGTCGACCGAGAGCGAGGTCGAGAGAGTGCTTGCCGGGATCCCTGAGGAGACGAAGGAGCGCTACCTCAACGGCGGGATGGAGGCGGTGATGGAGTTCTCCACCGTGGACATGGAGATGGACGTGGCCAGGTCGATGATCAAGAACGTGGAAAAGGACGTCGAGTGGATGGAGGCCCCGCCAGGGACCCATGCCAGGGTGACCGGCGGCATCGAGATGTTCGCCTCGCTGATGGACGACATCGCTCACTCAAAGACGATGATGGTGCTTGCAGGGTTCATCTTCATCCTTGTCTTCCTCCTCCTGGTCTACCGGAAGGCGAACGCCGTCACGCCTCTCATCCCGATCATCATGATCGTCGGGTGGAATGGGGCGATCATGTACTTCCTGGGCCTCGACTACACCCCGATGACCGCCACCCTCGGGTCGATGACCATCGGGGTGGCCTCTGAGTATACGATCCTGATCATGGAGCGGTGCGAGGAGGAACTTGCCAGGGGCCTCGATATCTACGAGGCGATCCAGACGAGCGTGCAGAAGATCGGGACCGCGGTCACGGTCTCGGGGATGACCACGGTCTTCGGGTTCTCGGCGCTGACTCTCTCGGCCTTCAATATCATCTCGAACTTCGGGATCGTGACGGTGATCACCGTCGGGTTCTCGCTGGTGGGAGCGATCCTGGTGATGCCGGCGGTCCTCTCGCTGATGTACCGCGTCACCCACCGCCGGGACGGCGAGGGGCGGCGGGCGGCACCGGCGGCGTAGGTGAATTACGGTTCTGGAGAGACCCTCATCTATTCCTGATGTGAGCGTGACTCAACCTCCTTTCCCATCATCTCACCAGGGGCCCTCCCCCCGGACCCCCGGGACCACGATGAGGACGGGAAGGCAGAATCGACGACCATGACGAGTGTGGTGCCGCCCTCGCCCTATCGTGTGGTGGGGGGTCCGGGGGGTGCACCCTCCAAGCGCGATCGAGGGAAAAGAGGCACATGATCAGAAGCCCCCTCCGACCTATCTATGAGGGTTTCTACAGAGCCGGGGTTTCGGCTTTGTAGAAATCATCTTGATGGTTCTCTTTGCCAGGGGGGCGGACTGCAACCCCCTCTCCGTGGTCATCTCTCCGCCTTCCCGACCTTATCTTTATCCCAGAGCCCTGGGGCCATGCCCCCGGCGTGAGCATGAGGGAAGGCGATGGATGAAGGTCACAGGGGGGTTGTGGTGATGAAAAGAGGATGTTTTGGCCATGTAGAATCTGGCATGAGTCGAGAGCACGCCTCAGGCATATGGGATGAAACTATCATCTCAAATTTGATCAATTCTTGACCCTCATCCTTTTACGAACAAGGAGTGATCGAAGTCGAGCATCATGCCGCCCCTCGGCTCTCTTCGTCGTGGGGGGTCCGAGGATGAAGATTGGGCCGGGAAGGCATATTCGAACTCCCTGAATAGGGATTGCCGCCCCCGACCTATCGTGGTGCGGGGGGTTCGGGAGGCGGACCAGAGTTCGCACTTTTCATGGAGATATTTTTTCTGGGCGACCGAGAGGAACCCCGCAGGATCCGCCAGTCGGCGAACCCCTTTCTCTCGCCACTTCAAGAGAAGAGAGGGAAGACAAGATCAGAAGAGCCGACGAGAGAATTCATTCTCAGGAGTCAGACTCCCATCGAGAGTGAGATCAGACCAGAAAAAAATCTGAATAATCGCTCTAAACCGACAGTATGCCAATCATCACACCCTGACAAAACACCGCCTCCGCTCACCCCACGAAGACAACACAAAAGAAAGAGGCCGGGGCCGAGATTTGAACCCGGGTCGGGGGATCCACAATCCCCTAGGATGACCGACTACCCTACCCCGGCAAAAGGCTTCTACTATATTGTATCCCACCACACATTAACCTATCGGCATATTCTGGCATTCAGGGGACGAGGGCCCCGTATCCTGTGCCGGTGCAAGAGGGCGGGTGAGCATTAATAGGGGGAAGCACCTTAATATAGTCAAAATCCCGATACCCTGGATAGACGGGAGTTTCGCGAGCGCATAAGGACGGTACCGGCCCTTCAGACCAGAATTACCAGAACCGTTGCCGGCCGCCACCCCATAAAGCGGGGAGCGTTGACTACACCAGCGTGTGAAAGGGGGCATGGAACCAATGGGCAAGAAGAAAAAAAAGCAATCAAAAAAGAGCGAAGGACCAAAGATCAGGACGCCGATCGTCTGCGTCCTCGGGCACGTCGACCATGGCAAGACCTCACTCCTTGACTGGATCCGCGGCTCCTCGGTGACCAACGGCGAGGCCGGGGCGATCACCCAGCATATCGGGGCGACGGTCGTCCCCCTGGACGCCATCCAGAAGATGAGCGGTGCGTTTGAAAAACTGCAGATCAACGTCCCGGGCCTGCTCTTCATCGACACTCCCGGCCACCACGCCTTCACCACCCTCCGCGCCCGCGGCGGCGCCCTCGCCGACATGGCCATCCTCGTCGTCGACATCAACGAAGGCTTCCAGCCGCAGACCATCGAGGCCCTTGAGATCCTCAGGGCCTGCCGCACCCCCTTTGTCGTGGCCGCCACCAAGATCGACCGGATCCACGGGTGGCGGGTGAACACCAACGCACCCTTCAGGAAGACCTTCGAGGCCCAGGGCGACCGCGTCAAGATGGACCTGGAAAACAAGACCTACGAGTTGATCGGCACCCTCTCTGAGAAAGGCTTCAACTGCGAACGCTTCGACCGGGTCTCAGACTTTGCCAGGAACATCGCGATCGTCCCCCTCTCAGGGGTCACCGGAGAGGGGGTGCCCGACCTCCTCATGATGCTCATCGGACTTGCCCAGCGCTACCTCACCGAGGCGCTCGAGGTCGAGGTCGACGGCCCAGGGGCAGGGACCGTCCTTGAGGTAAAGGAGGAGCGCGGCCTTGGGATGACCCTTGACGTCATCCTCTATGACGGCACCCTTGCGGTCGGTGACGAGATCGCGGTCGCCTCCTCTGACGGCGTGATCAACACCAAGGTCCGCTCCCTCCTCAAGCCCAGGCCCATGTCCGAGATCCTGGTCGAGGAGAAGTTCGAACGGGTCAAGTCGGTCACCGCCGCCGCGGGGATCAAGGTCGCCGCCCCCAGACTCGACACCGTCATCTCAGGTTCCCCGATACGGGCCATCCCCAGCGCCGACGAGATCGACGAGGTCAACGAAGAGGTCCGCCGCGAGGTCGAGGAGATCCATGTCACCCTCTCAGACGAAGGGATCTTTATCAAGGCCGACACCATCGGCGCACTTGAAGCCCTGGCCAAAGAACTCGAAGGGCACGGGATCCAGATCATGAAGGCCGAGGTCGGCCCGGTCAACAGGCACGACCTTATCGAGGTCGAGACGATCAAGGACCCCTTGAACGCCGTGCTCCTTGCCTTCAACACCCCCATCCTCCCAGACGCCCTCGACATCCTCAAACAACCGACCTGCAAGGTCTCGATCTTCCCAGGCGACGTCATCTACCAGCTCATCGACGACTACACCGAATGGGCCGAGGAACAGAAACGCAAGATCGAAGCGGCACGCTTTGAGCGGATCATCCTGCCGGCAAAGATTCGGATCCTGGAAGGCTGCATCTTCAGGCAGAGCAACCCCGCGGTGGTCGGGGTCAGGGTGCTCGGCGGAAAACTGCGGAGCGGCGTGCGGTTGATGCGCAAGGACACCAAAGGGATCGGAACCGTCAAGACCATCCAGGTCGAGCAGGAAAATGTCCCGGTGGCAGACGAGGGGGCCGAGGTCGCGGTCGCGATCGAAGGCGCCACTGTCGGGCGGCAGATCAACGAAAACGACGAGTTGTATGTCTATATCCCGGAAAATCACGTAAAAGTACTTGAAACAGAGATGCTCTCCAACCTGAACCCAGGGACACGCGAGGTGCTCGAGGAGTATACCACGATCCGGAGGAAGGACAACCCCTTCTGGGGGAAGTAGTATTTAATAATGGTATCATCCAATTTTATAGACACGTTCTGATAGTATCAGGATGAGAAGGAGTCAGAGATAATGGTCGATTTCAAGGTTGTCGTTTCAGACAAAAAGGCGGGCCGCGCCTACAATATTGAGGCCAGCGGGGCTGCTGCCTCCGGGTTTGTCGGGAAGAAGATCGGCGACGAGGTGGACGGCGCACCTCTCGGGCTTGCAGGCTACACCCTCCAGATCTCAGGCGGCTCTGACAAGACCGGGATCGCCGCCAGAAAAGACCTGCCAGGCGTTGGCCGCAGGCGGATCCTCCTCTCGGAGGGCTTCGGGTTCCATCCTGAACTCGACGGCGAGCGGCGCAGGAAGACGATCCGGGGCAGCGAGATCACCCAGGACTTCGTCCAGATCAACACGATCGTCATGGCATATGGCGCCCAGACGCTCGAGGAGATCTTCGGGAAGCCTGAGGAAGAAGCAGCCGCAGAAGAGTAAAAATACTTTTATTTTGGGTTGAAAGGGGCGGCGCGGGACGGGTGCACTCCTGAGGGGGCAGGAGTACGCCTCTTTTGTACGGCGCAAAGCCCCCCCTTCTGAACACAGGAACACAAGAGGCGACCGGAGGGTAGGTCCCCAAGGATCTCTCCAGAGTGTGCTCCTGAAGCGATTTTCAGGACTCGAACAAAACGCTTCCTTCCAGAAATTCTGAATCATGTCCTCCATCGTCCATCAGGATACTCTCGTGCGGCGAGCACCTGCCTCCAGGGTCATCCCAACACTCTCCCGCCCCCCCCTCCCAGACGAGCGCAATTGATGTGATGGAGATATCCTCCCCTTTTCGTTGTGCACCCGTGCATTCGTGCCTTCCCACACCACTGCGCCGGGGGGCGAGTGCCGCCCGCACCCCCGGGATGGCGATGGGGGCGGGAAGGCAGAACGATGGTCGTGAAGACGGGATGCGATCCCCTACCAATCTTCATCGGCGGGGGGTCAGGGGGGCGGCCAGCCCCCCGGTGGAGGGAAGGATTCTGAATTTCAGGAAGGAAAGACTCCGGTTCAAGGCGATGGTCGGGCTTCAGGAGTTGTGGGATATGCCCTCCACCAAAAAAAGTGCAGAGAAAAAAGTGTGACCATCAATCTCTCAGGAGGTCATCTTCCTCCCACCACGCTCTCCCTGATCTCGGGCAGGAGGTCATGCCACTCCACCCCGTACCGGCGGGCGAGCAGGACGGCGGCGGCACCGGCCCTGAGCGTGCCGCCGAACTCCTCGTCGATCACCTGGTTCATCTCTGCCGCCACCTCATTGGGTTCGAGACCCTGCACCCCGGCGATCCGCTCGATGAGGTCGTGACAGGGATCCGGAGCATCCAGTACTTCGGGACCGGGTTTGAACCCCAGCGGGATCGTCACCGCCGAGACCTCGAAGAGGGGGGAGACGACTCCTTCCTCCACCTTCACCAGGGCCTTTGTCTCGGCAAGGTGCAGGACGGCATTGGCCTGGTCGACATTCATCCATTTCCGATCAAGGGCAAGGAAAAATACAAACTGGTTCTGTTCCATCTCCGCCCTGTGCATCTGCTTGAATGGGGCCGCCACTGTGATCTCAAGCGTCATTCACAGGTACCCCTGAGGAGATCGCGTACGTCAAGGGCATCAAGCGACCCGGCCGTCCCTTCTTTAACGACAAAGACCTCTGACTGCGGGCCGCGGTCGACGACCCTGAGCAGAAAGACATTTTCAGAGACCGGCACTCGCCCTTCTGGACGGAGAAGAGTCTCGTGGACCGAGAACCTGAAGTCCGCCGACTCGGTCACCATGTCCTCGATCCCGGAGAGGAGATCGACCGGGAGAAAGTGGGTGTGGTCGTCGGCGATCTCAAGGATGATATGATGTTTGAAGAGGTTCCCGTCCTCCCGCCGGTTGGTATGAGTGCGGTGAAGGGCGGCAATGGCCCTGATCGCCTGCGGGAATGGGACCATAAGCGAAAAATTCAGGTCAAAACGGGTAGGGAAGCGGTAGTACACTCTGCGCATCATAGACGTATGTGCACGGGGATCTGATAACTTCTGCTGATCGTCCCGGGCGCGAAGGAGGGCGGGATGAGGTTTTCTGTGCAATGGTCCGACACCTCTATGGGGGAGGGGAGAGAGGGGAGCACACCGCCAGGGTGCGGAGGAGACGATGAAAGATGAAGAAATGGCAGGCCGTCTTCCACCTGACCGAGGCAGGGAAGGGCGAGCGGACCGTACAGAACGTGACGCACCTCATAGAAGAGTGGGGGGACGAGGTCGCCGTCGAGGTTGTGGCAAATGGCGACGGGATTAAGTCCCTGCTCATGACCGGGCCGTACGGCGATCAGGTCCGTGACCTTGCCGGTGCAGGGGTGCGTTTTGCGGTCTGTGCCAGGAGCGCACGGGCCCTGGGGTTCACGCGGGAGGACTTCCCGCGGGTCGTGGCCTTCGTGCCTTCTGGCGTCGGCGAGATCGTGCGGAGAGAGGCAGAGGGATACGCGTACATCAGGCCGTGAACGAGCGACTTCAAAGAACGCAAAGACTCTCACCAGTCTGTGGTGCGGGCATGACCTGGCCGCCTTCCCTCTCATAGGCACGCGGGGGAGACCCCGGCGTATCGTGTTGACAGGGGGGTCCGGGGGGCGGCACGCCCCCTGCTGATGAAGATAGGTGGAGGACTGGGTCCGGTCTTCACGATCATCGCTCTGCCTCTCCGCCCCATTCGCCATCCTGGAGGTCCGGGGGGCACTCGCCCCCGGCATGGCGTTACAGGAAGGCACATCGATCAGAAGGCCACCTCCACCCGCAGGACTGTCCCCGCCGTCTCGCGCCATGGGAGGTCCCACGATGAAGATGAAGACGCGAGGGAACAAAGACCTCACCGAACTTCTGTATTAAAATTGAATGATCCAACAACAGAAACTATTCATCTCGTATCTGTGAGGCGCGATCTCGCCTCATGCCAAACTCCACAAAGCCGCGAAATGAATCTCCCGGACTCACAGGTGCCAGGAGCACACCAGGAAGACAGGAAGAACAGATCTCTCCCCCCCGTTCGGTCCTGCGTGATGGAACTCAGAGGGAGAAATCCCTGTGATACATTCCAGGAACGCAGGAAAAAAAGAGTTACTCGATCAGCACGGCGTTGACCACGCCGTCCTGACCAGGGCGACTCCGGACACGGGCCCGCCCTATTTCAGTTTTGATGATCGCACCCTTGGTGAGGAGGTTCCGGCGGACGTAGTTGATATCTGCCGGATTCTCTTCCACGTCCTGGATAGCGACCTTCTTTGTTTCACCAGACGCAGGATTTGAGACGGACGCAAAGTCGACACGGAGTGCCCGGACCTTTGTCTCGCCACCGCGAACCCTGACGCTGCGGTTTCTCTTCTCCCCGATGTGGGTCTCGGCCGGAGCCCGGCCGCGCTGATAACGCCGTTTCCCGACTGCCGGGTGGTTCCTCCCACCGGTGAGGCGCCGGACGGATCTACCTTGCCACTGTATACTATCACCTCAGATTATCTTCTGTGAGACCAGAATCCCATAGAGAGTGCTATATATATTCAGGCTCTCTGTATTTATTTCTGATCAATCCAGAATGGCATCAAGGAGGGCTTCCATCCCTTCGCCAGTCTTCATGTTTGTCCGGAAGATCTGCATCTCAGGGTTGTACCGGCGGATGTCGGCCTCCATCCGGTCCATGTCGCACCCGACCAGGGGGGCGAGGTCGACCTTGTTGATCACCGCAATCGAACAACACCTGAACATCATCGGGTGCTTGTTCACGACGTCGTCGCCCTCGGTGCAGGAGACGACCACGATCCGCTTCTCGGCACCAAGAGCAAAGTCGGTGGGACAGACCATGTTGCCCACGTTCTCGATGAAGAGGATGTCGACCTTGTCAAGATCGAGGTGTTCGAGGGCATGTTCCACGAGATGGGCGTCCAGATGGCACTCGGTGCCGGTGTTGGCATTGACGGCCGGGATGCCGAGGGACACGACCCGTTTGAAGTCGTCGTCGCCATAGACGTCGCCGGCGACTGCGCCGGCATTCAAGCCCCGCGCGTTCAGGAGAGGGGCAAGACGTTCGATGAGCGAGGTCTTGCCCGACCCGATCGCACCAAGGAGGTCAAAACCCCTGACCCCATGGTCCTTGAGGTGGGCGGCATTCGCCGCGGCGAGACGGTCGTTCGCCGCATACACATCCTTCTCGATCTGGACATCAATGTGGTGCATACATTGAGTATAGAACGTGAGTCCTATATAGATTCACTATCTACCTAAACAGTCATGGAACATGTCTGCGTCCTCTATCCATGCTATTTTCATGCCGGTCTGAGGCGGGCCCAAGGGAGGCGTGTCCCGCTGGACCTTGCGGTCAGCGACCCAAGCCTTGCCGACCTCAAGACCGCCCTCAAGAAGTGCGGGTGTTCTTCCTTCAAGACCGAGGAGAAGCATCACCCGGCCTACTGGCACAGGCGCGAGGGCCGGGTCGTCGTCGAGTATGAAGGCCCCAAGCGCGAACTGGTCAGGAAGGTGGCGCGGGCCCTTGAGGTGAAGAAAAAATGAGCGGGCTGTACGACCTGCACACCCACACCACGCTCAGCGACGGGGACCTCCTCCCGATCGAACTGGTACGGCGGCTCTCGGTCCTCGGCTACGAGGTCGTCGGGATCGCCGACCATGTCGACTGCTCAAATATTCGATCGGTCGTCGAGACGACGGCCTGTCTCAGGGAGAGCGCCGCGCGCTATGGGGTCAGGCTCCTCTGCGGGGTGGAGATCACCCATGTCCCGCCCGAGGAGATCGCCGGCCTTGCCGCCCGTGCGAAAGACGAGGGCGCGGACCTGGTGGTGGTCCATGGCGAGACGACGGTCGAACCGGTGGCACCGGGGACCGATCATGCGGCCTGCGCCTGTCCTGAGGTCGATGTCCTCGGCCACCCCGGGTTTATCACGCCCGAAGATGCACACCTTGCCGCAGAGAACAGAGTCGCTCTGGAGATCACGGCGCGGGCCGGGCATAACCGGACAAATGGGTATGTGGCGATGGTCGCGAGGGAGGCGGGGTGCATGATGGTCGTGGACTCTGATGCCCATGCGCCCTCGGACTTGATGACTGCAGAGGAGAGAATGGCTGTTGCTCGCGGTGCGGGGCTTACAGAGGAGGAGTGCCGGAGATCAGCATCTATAAATATTGTTTCGGATTTACTCGGAATTTAATCACTATTTATACTTTTTCGAAACGTTTAAATACTGACGAAACCCATTTATATACATCACTCCATATCAAGCGGAGTTTTGCCGAGGTTACTCTATTGAAACTTCTGGGCACCACAGTTAAGATTTGCGGTTCTCGTCTTCTGATCATCAGATGCGACGCCGCCAGGCTCCCCCGCCTCCATGGCGACGTATTCAATAGGCGCCTCAGACCGATCGGGAGAGTTGTGGATATATTCGGCAACGTCTCCTCGCCTTATGCGGCGGTCTTCTGCCGGGGAGGCCATACTCCACGCACAGGCGAGAAACTCTATACAAAAGGTGATGGGAAATGGCAGAAATCGAGAAACTAAAGATGCTTCAGAGCGAGCGTGAGGCCCTCAAGAAGAGGGTGCGCACGCCGGTCAGGGAAAAACAGGTCAAACGTGAGGCAACAAGCGAGACGGTCTGCCCGGAGTGCGGCAGCCGTCAGCTCGTCCACGACTATGAAAGGGCCGAACTGGTCTGCAAGAACTGCGGTCTGGTCCTCGACGAAGAGTTCATCGACCGCGGGCCAGAGTGGCGGGCCTTCGACCACGATCAGCGGGTGAAGCGGTCGCGTGTCGGCGCACCGATGACCTTCACGATCCACGACAAGGGTCTCTCGACGATGATCGACTGGAGGAACCGCGACTCGTACGGTCGTGCGATCTCCTCGAAGAACCGGGCGCAGTTGTACCGTCTGCGCAAATGGCAGCGGCGGATCCGGGTCTCGAACGCCACCGAGCGGAACCTCGCCTTCGCACTCTCCGAACTGGACCGGATGGCCTCGGCCCTTGGTCTGCCACGGAACGTGCGCGAGACGGCGGCGGTCATCTACCGTGATGCGGTGGACAAGAACCTCATCAGGGGCAGGTCGATTGAAGGCGTGGCGGCGGCTGCACTCTATGCGGCGTGCCGGCAGTGCTCGGTCCCGAGGACGCTCGACGAGATCGCCGAGGTCTCCAGGGTCTCGAGGAAGGAGATCGGACGGACGTACCGGTTCATCTCCCGCGAACTGGGGCTCAAGCTCCTGCCGACCTCGCCGATCGACTATGTGCCGCGGTTCTGCTCTGGTCTCAACCTGAAGGGCGAGGTACAGAGCCGTGCAGTCGAGATCCTCAGGCAGGCCGGCGAGCGCGAACTCACGAGCGGCCGTGGGCCGACCGGGGTCGCGGCAGCGGCGATCTACATCTCGTCCATCCTCTCAGGGGAGCGGCGGACCCAGCGCGAGGTCGCCGAGGTGGCGGGCGTCACCGAGGTGACGATCCGGAACCGGTACAAGGAACTGGCAGAGAAACTGGATATCGAGATCATTCTCTGATCTTTTTTTTCTCACCTGGCGTTTGCGCGCCCTCCTGCTCGATGACTCATCTCCCACAGGGAGGGGCGCCGGCGACGAGAGATTCATCAGGAACAGATATAAAGGAACAGGGGCAACAGTACCTGGCAGGATCAGGCACTGATCCCGTGCACGGGCTCGTAGATCAGGGGAAGATCGCGTCGTTCGCAACGACGAGGCCGCGGGTTCAAATCCCGCCGGGTCCATTCCTTTTGAAGATTTTTCTGGAGAAGAGCGTGAGCGCTCTGTCAAACCGAATTTTTCGTGTCAGGGAATTGAAGACGGCAGGAGAGGCACCCCTCCACCCGGAATAAATGAGGGATTCTACAAAACCTCACGTGTTTCGATTCCGCTTTCCCGGACCTATCACAATCCGGGGATCCCGGGAGCGGCGACCGGAGGAGAGTTGAGAATATTTGGCTGTGTAAAAATCTCTATATGGCTATCTCTGGCGGGGGGCTTAGCCGCCCCCGTCGAGAGACCATAGGAAGGCGGATGACACATATTCTCTCCATGAGGTCATCCAAAACTCTCCTGCCCTCATCCTCACCGGTGAAGAGCGATGGATGACAATGAAGAGGTCCCCTGCGTTTTCATCGCGCACCCATGCATTCGTCGCCTTCCCCCTCGCCCCCGCCGGGGATGGCGATGGGGACGGGAAGGCGGGGTAAAGATCATGAAGACAGGACGCACCCCTCCGCCACTCTTCATCGACAGGGGGTACGGGAGGCGGCACGCCCCTCCATGGAGGAGAGCGTGTAGAATTTCTGGATGGAAGCACTTCAGTTCAAGACGATGGTCGGGCCTCAGGGAGTTCTGGGATATGCTCTTTTCAAGACTGGAGACTTCAGTGGAAGCCTCATTCAATTCGTCGCCCCCACGATCCTCTCCATGGAGGACCTGGAGGTGCAACCCCCGGGTGCAAGATAGGAGTGAAAGTTCGACGATCGAGAGCGGGCTATCACCCTGAGGAAATTTTCTCCTCCACATCGTAAGAGATAATCTCCAGGTCCTCCCCTGGCCCTGAGAGGGGAGTGGAAGAAGGTTCTTGAGCAGGGTCTCATTCAAGAACATGCTGCCACCCTGCCCCCAGCTTCGTCGTGGGGGGTCTGGCGGGGTGGGGTCTCCCCCGGCCAGAGAGAGCCATACAGAGATTCTACAAAGCCCAAAAAAGAAGAGCTTCACCTCCTCCTTCCAGAGAGGAGGAGGAGGGCAAGCCCGGCCGCAAGGCAGGGGATCACGAATCCGATCGGGGTCGCCTGCGGGGTGGCGGCCGCACCAGGGGACGCGGCCCTGTCAGGGCCTGCCTCTCCAACCGCCCCAGACGGAGCAGGAGACCCCTCTCCCTGCGGCGCCTCTGCCACGGCGATCGCAAAGTACGAGAATCCAGGGGTCTTTGCCGTGTAATAGGCATTCGAGTTCTCTTGCTTCGCACACGTCGTCTTCAGGGAGTCCCAGGCACCGTCATGATACCTGAGGAGGACGACCTCCCCGGTGCCGACGCCCTGCGCCTCGATCCAGGCGAGCGGCACGGCAAAAGAGATCGTGGCGCCCGCGACCTCGTCGTCGGTGATCTGGGAGAGCGTGATCTCGTCATACTCGTAGACCGCGGCTCCAGGCGGGGCGATGTCCGCGGGCAGGTCGGTCTTCTTGGCCGCTACCCTGACCCCGCCAAGGTCGCCGGCCGCGGTCAGGCCGACCGCAGAGACTGCGGTCCCGCCCTTCACCTCGTACGAGGCCTCGTTGAGGGGTTCGGTCTGGCCCATGGGGCGATAGGGCTGAGGGGACGGGGCGGCGCTATGGCCGCCGCCACCACCACCGCCCCCGCCGCCGCCTCCACCCGAGGGGGATGCAGGTTTCGGGGTGGGCGCAGGGGTCGGGGTCGGCGTGGGCGGGACGACCTCCACCAGGTAGTGGTCGGCCGACTCGGTCAGGGGGGAAGTGTCGTTGAGGCCCCCGATCAGGTACGGGGTCTCCCCGATCCCGTCGCCGTCGGTGTCGGTGCCGGCATAGTCGCCCCAGGAGTTGCCGAGGAAATGAGTGTACGAGGTGCCGTTATAGCGGTACAGGACCGGCGCCGTGGAGTTGAGGGCGACCTCCCCCTGGAGGGCGAGGTGGCCGGCGGTGTTGTTTGCAAAGGTGTTGTGCCAGAGGACGGTGTCGCCCTGACTCGCCGCCGCAAGGGACGCCCCCACATGGTTGTCGGTGATGACCGACCCGGTGAGCGTGACGCCGGTCGAGTTGAAGACTGCAAGCCCGACATAATTGCCCGAGAGGGTGAGGTCCTCGGCGGTGATGTTCTGGCACCCCGCAAGGAAGACCATGCCGGCATCTGTGGGCACCACCTCGTCATGCCGTCCGGCCCAGACATAGACCGGTCTGCCGTCGACGGTGTTGGTCTCGTCGATCATGACCGAACCCTCATGGCCGGCGGCCGGGGCGAACCTGAGGTTCCACTGGTTTTCGGCCATCGTGTTCCCGGAGAGCGTGCCGCCCTTCACCGCGCTGAGGTTCAGGCCGGCACCGGCATTCCCGAGCGCCGTGCACCCGGTCAGGGTATACTCTTCCAGGGAGGTGACCGCGATCCCGTCGCCGCTGCACCCGGTGACATTCACGCCCGCGAGCACGGCATGCTCGCCGGTGACCAGGGCGCCGTCGGCACCATGGACAAGGGTGAGGTCCCTGACCGTGACATTGGTGCCGGTCAGGGTGAGCACGTCCCCGCCCTCGCCGACAATGACGGTCCCGCCGCTCCCGACAAGGGTGAGCGGACGGTCGATGACGATGTTCTCATGATAAGTCCCATTTCTGACAAGGACCACCCCGCCGGGATCGGCGGCGTCGACTGCCTCCTGAATGGTGGCGTAGTCGTCGGGGACGCTGACGGGATCGCGCGTGAAGCCCTTGATACAGAGGTTGGTGTCAGAGAAGATCGTGGTCAGGTCGGTCCAGTCTTCCCCGTCGGTGCTCACAAGACTCTCGCCAGGGTGGGCGGCGGCGCCACTCGAATACCCTGCAATCGGCCTCTCGGCGATGAGGGGGTAAGGGTCGGTCTGGGCGCTGACCCTGAGCGTCACCGAGAAGGTCTGACCTGGAGCGAGGGGGACCGGGGCGCCGAGGGGGATGGTGTGATAGCCCGGAAGCGCCATCGTCCCGACCGCGGCATCGACCTCTCTGGTGGCGTCACCGTCGTGGAGGGAGACGGTGACCTCGTACGCGGTGCCGGGCTCGCGGGTGTAGACGCCCACCGCCTCCAGGGATTCATAGCGTTCGGCGGTGAAGACATTCCTGCCGTACATCGTCGTCGAGGTGCCGGTGCCGATGCTGGTGGTCCATCCCAGGGAATCATACTGGTAGAGGTGGTCATAGGTGCCGACGGGTTCGCCGGTGAAGAGCACGGCCGCGGTCGCACGGCCTGTACCGATATATGTGTTCTCAGGATGCTGGAAGCGCCCGATACTCCGGTCATAGTAGGAGAGGTAGAGGTAGCCGTCGTCCCCTGTCGAGGTGCCCCAGGAGTTTTTCACGATGAAGGCGCCGTCGCCCGGCGGGGTCTCGACGAAGTTTGCCGCCGGGTAGGCGTCGTCCCATCCGACCAGGAGGACGCCATGGCCGCCGTCGAGTTTGGCGGTGCTGTTCTCGGGCAGGTAGTAGGTGGTGGCGTTCGGGCTGAAGCAGGTGTAGTTTACCAGGAATCCGGCATAGAGTCCACCCTCGTCTTTGATCGTCGTCTTGATCAGGTCGTTGTCGAGGGGACCGTCCCGCGGCGGGAGGAAGGTGACGTTCTGCACCTGCATCGCCGACGCAAGGCCAGTGGGAGAGTCTGGAGAGGGGTTCGGGAGGAGGTAGGGGTCGTCGGACTCGTTCACCGGCCCCGACCATCTCGCAAGGTAGGCGGTCGCCATGAAGGCGTTGCCGCCGTCACAGGGGCCGCCATCAAACCCGTGGGTGTTCTTCAGGTTGTTCTCTGAGAAGTCCCATTCGCCAAGGCCGTCGGTGAGGAGCGCCGACTCCAGGGAACCAAGCGAGCCGAAGGCCCAGCAGGCCCCGCACTTGCCCTGGTCTTTCACCGGGGTGAGGCGTCCCTCGTCGGCGAGGTTGAAATACGACTCGGCCGGGGGGTCGGCGGGCAGGGCGGCGGCGCCCTCGGACCAGACCGGGGTACCGGGCGCGGGGACCAACGTATTCAGGGAGATGGGATAGGTGTTCTCTGGCGTTTCAGGGGCGGCCGCAGCCGCAAAAAGTTCCGGCACCTCAACAGGTGCCGTCTCCTGCTCATCCATATACCTGACAAAATCCGGGTTCAATGGTGCGACCTCAATATCAAGGGCCGCTGTCCCCTGCATGCCGCCAAGGGCGAGGCAGAGGGAGAGGAGGAGTATGATCGGCAGGTGCTGGTTGGTCATGGTGCTCATCTCCGGCACATTCATAAAAAGGAAAAAATAGGGTAAAAAATCGTCCGAGATTGGCGAAAAATAATATTTCCACAATAAAGGCGCACAATTGACAGTATAAAAAAACAGTAACTTCCATATAGTACATTCCCAGAATACACCGACATTCAACCCCGCCCCGCACCAAGCCCAGACAGGAGACGAAACAGGGCCGCTGGCGGAACCACGGAGAGGGGGCATGACACCGTTCGTTTCTGCCCATTTACTCTGCCTGGAAAAAATAGCGCCCCGAACGCACCCATGGAAAAAAGAGATCAGACCTGGCGCGCCGTCTCGCTTCAGTGCGTGGAGGATAGAGAAAGTTCCTTCTCTCAAGATCTCTTCTGCCCGATCAAATCCGCCGCCCCTGACCGCATGAAGATAACGGCCCTGGAGAATCCCCCACACGAGTGAGGGGGGAGGGATAGGGGAAGGCGAGAGAATCACGCTCACACTAAGAATTAGTGAAGGTTTCTACAAAGCCGAATTTTCGGCTCTGTAGAATTTTTCATGAGGCGAGCACCCGCCTCACGCATACGTGATGAAAATATCATCTCAGAACTGGATCGATTCTTGACCCTCATCCGTGCGTTCGAGGAGCGAATCGAAGTCGAGCATCATGCCACCCCCTGGCTATCTTCGTCCCCGGGGGGTCCGGGGGTGCAACCCCCCAGCGCGAGATGGCAGGGGAATCTCGTCGATGGGGGCGGCCGACCCATCAGAAGAATTTTCTATCCTCTGCGTATTGGCTTCAACGTGATATGGCGAGTTCAAATTCTCATACAAACCTTAAGAGAGGATCGTCAGGATCATTTTCATGGTAAACCCTTTTGATAGTTCTCTCTGGCGGGGGGACTTGGCCGCCCCCCGAACCCCCCGCCACACGATAGGTCGAGGACGGCAACATTCCCCTTATGGTCATCTATTCTGCCTTCCCAACCTTATCGTGGTCCCGGGGGTCCGGGGGCAGCGCCCCCGGCCAAAGAGGCGGGAAGGCGGGTGACACACGTCTCACCCACACAAGAGGCGAGGGGTTCTACAGAGCCGAATTTTCACCTCTTCCTTATGAGGAGGGCGGCAAGAGCGGCCGCAAGGCAGGGGATGAAGCCTGCGACCGGGGTCGCCTGCGACGGGATAGGGACCGCAGGGGTTGGGGTCGCACCTGCGGCCGCAGGGCCCGGCACATCCTCGGCCACGGCGATCGCAAAGTACGAGAACCCCGGGGTCTCCGCCGCATAGTAGGCGGTCCTGTTCTCTTCCTTCACGCACGTCGTCTTCAGGGGCGTCCAGGTGTCGTCATGATACCTGAAGAGGACGATGTCGTCGGTTCGGGCGCCCTGTGCCTCGATCCACTCGAGGGGCACGGCGAAGTTGAGGTCGGCAACGCGAAGGGCGGGACCGGCGGCATCAGAGAGGGTGACCTCGTCGTACTCGTAGACCGCGGTCGCGGGCGGGACGACCCCCGCAGGCAGGGCCGTCTCCTCGACGGTCACCCTGACCCCGGCGAGGGCGGCATCCTGGGCGGTCAGGTCGACCTCGAAGATCGCGGCCTGGCCTTCTGTCCTGTACGAGGCCTCATGGAGCGGGGCGGGGGACGGCGAGGAGGAGGAGACATAGTGGACCCTGTGATGAGGGGGGGCAGGCCGCGGCTTCGGCGTCGGGGTCGGGGTGGGCGGGACAAACCCTACCTGGTAGTGGTCGGCCGACTCGATCAAAGGAGAGGTGTCGTTGAGCCCCCCGATGGAATACGCGGTCTCGCCGATCCCGTCGCCGTCGGTATCGGTGCCGGCATAGTCGTCCCAGAAGTTGCCGAGGACGTGCGTGTAATAGGCCCCGTCATAGCGGTACGAGACCGGGACCGTGGAGTTGAGGGCGACCTCACCCTGGAGGGAGAGGTGGCCGGCGGTGTTGTTCGCAAAGGTGTTGTGCCAGAGGACGGTGTCGCCCTGACTCGCCGCCGCAACGAACGCCCCCACCTGGTTGTCGGCGATGACCGACCCGGTGACGGTCGTCGCCGTGCAGTTGAGAGAGGAGAGTCCAGAGTAGTCGTTGCCCACGAAGGCGGAGGCATTGACCGAGAGGCCGTCAGACCCCATGCAGTACGCCCCTGCATAGTTCCTGGTGGCCGTGACATTCTCGACGCTGACGTCGGTCGAGTTGAAGACGACGAGTCCGACATAGTTGCCTGCAAGGGTGAGGTCTTCTGCGGTGATGTGCTGGCACCTGATCAGGTACGCCATGCCGGCGTCGGCGGGCACGGCCGCGTCATGCCGGTTACTCCAGACATAGACCGGTTTGCCGTCGACGGTGTTGGTCTCGTCCACCGCGACCGTCTCCTCATACCCTGGCACAGGGACGAAGCAGAGGTTCCACCGGTTTTCTGCCATCGTGTTCCCGGAGACCTCACCATATCTCACCATATAGAGGTCCAGGCCGGTCCCCCCGTTTCCGGTGGCGGTGCAGTTCTGCACCATCATAGCGTCGACTGAGTCGAGAGCGATCCCGTCCCGGCCATTTTCGGTGGCATTGACGCCAGAGCACAGGACCCTGGTGGACCCTGAGACTGCGATCCCGTCGTCGCCGTTTGCCAGGAGGTCGGAGTGGAAGATGCCGGTCCAGTCGGTTTCATTGACCACGATACCAGACTGTCCTGAGTCGCGGACCTGGGCCCTGAGGATAGAGGTCCGCACCGCCCCTTCGAGGGCGATCCCGTCGCCGCTGCACCCGGCGACGTTCAGGTCCATGAGCGTGGTGTTCTCGCCGGTGACCTGGACCCCGTCGCCGCCGTTGGTGAGCGATATCCCCCAGACCGTGATGTTGTCCGCGGCGAGGGTGAGCGCGGTCATGCCGCCCCCGTCGATGACGGCGTCAGGGGTGCCGGCAAGGGTGAGGGAGTGGTCGACCACGACGTTCTCAAGGTAGGTGCCGTCTTCGATGAGGACCATCTGCCCTGGCAGGGCGGCGTCGACTGCCTCCTGGATGGTGGCGTAGTCGTCGGGGACGCGGAGGGGATCGCGCGTGATGCCCTTGATGCAGAGGTTGGTGTCAGAGATGAAATCGGTCAGGTCGGCCCATTCCACTCCGTCAAGGCTCACAAAACTCTCGCCCGGGTGGGCGGTGGCGTTGCTGGAGTAGCCCTCGACCGACTTCTCGACGACGAGAGGGTGAGTGTCGGTCGGGGCGGTGACCCTGAGCGTCACCGAGAACTCCTGGCCGGGAACGAGGGGCACCGGCGTCTCGAAGGGGAGGGTGTGGTAACCAGGGAGCGCCATCGTCCCGTTCACGGTGTAGCCCAGGAGCGACATGCTCCCCTGCATGAGGTGGACGTTGACCTCGTACTCCGTGCCTGGTTCGCGGGTGTAGAAACTCACCGCATGCAGGTCCTCGTAGCGTTCGGCGGTGAAGACGTTCCTGCCATATATCGTGGTCGAGGTGCCGGTGCCGATGCTGTCGGTCCAGCCAAGGGGGTCGTGCTGGTAGAGGTGGTCGTAGGTGCCGACGGGATCGCCGGTGAAGAGCACGGTCGCTTCGTCGTCGCCGATATACGCGGTCGTCTGGTCATAGAAGCGCCCGATACTCCGGTCATAGTATGAGAGGTAGAGGTAGCCGTCGTCCCCTATCGAGGTGCCCCAGGAATTTTTGGCGATGAAGGCGCCGTCGCCAGGCGGGGCCTCGACGAAGTTTGCCGACGGGTAGGCGTCGTCCCACCCGACCAGGAGGACGCCATGGCCGCCGTCGAGTTTTACCGTGCTGTTCTCAGGGAGATAGTAGGTGGTGGCGTTCGGGCCGAAGCAGGTGTAGTTCACCAGGAACCCGGCATAGAGTCCGCCGTCATTTTTGATCGTCGTCTTGATCAGGTCGTTGTCAAGGGGGCCGGCACGCGGCGGGAGGAAGGTGACGTTCTGCACCTGCATCACCGGTGAAAGTCCTGTAGGCGAGTCGGAAGAGGGGACCGGGAGGAGGTAGGGGTCGTCGGACTCGTTCACCGGCCCAGACCATCTGGCAAGGTAGGCGGTCGCCATGAAGGCGTTGCCGCCGTCGCAGGGGCCCCAGTCGAAGCCGTGGGTGTTTTTCAGGTTGTTCTCAGAGAGGTTCCATTCGCCAAGGCCGTCGGTGAGGAGCGCCGACTCAAGCGAGCCAAGGGAGGCGAAGGTCCAGCAGGCCCCGCACTTGCCCTGGTCTTTCACCGGGGTGAGGCGTCCCTCGTCGGCGAGGTTGAAATACGACTCGGCCGGGGGGTCGGCGGTGAGGGCGGCGGCGTCCTCGGACCAGACGAGGGTGGCGGGCGAGGGGAGGAGGCCGGTGCAGGGGCGGAGGGTCTCGTTCTCAGGGACAACTGCACTGAGGAGCATCTCGCCGTTCGTCATATCTCGCGCTTCCTGGTACTGGAGGAAGGCGGGGTTGAGGGGTGCGGCCTCCAAGCCAGGGACCGCACCGGGGGTCATGGTGGGGTCGGGACCGTGGGAGGAGAGTGTTCCATCTGAAGAGAGGACGAAGCCCGGGTCCAGGGAGGCTGCGGCGCCCGGGATGGCAAGGAGGGCAAGTGCCACCCAGACGAGCAGGATAGGAATCGGTCGTTGCGGGAGGGTCATGGATCTCATCTCGTGTACAAAAAAGCACAAACCAGGTAAAAACCGTCCGGTTTAGAGAATACATAAAATATATGGGATATATCCATGATAGAGAGCCATCACAAAAACGGAAACCCCCATATATTAGGATCCAAAAATACCCTCGCCCGCCAGGTTTCCCGCCGCCCCCCTCGGGCTTCACCCCGCCGGGAACTCTGTCCCCACCAGGAAATAGACTCATTGTCGCCGTAGAATCGAATGGCAGCATACCCGATGCCAGACTATCCCCGGTCCCCCGGAGAGGAGACTCCAGCAGGGGCGCCGCCCGGCACCCCCTCCCGGGCCAGAGATCTCATAAGGAAATACTGCCAGACTGATAGCGATCTCAGATGAAGTATGACATACTCGGAGACAACCTCCAGATGGTGAAGGTGACCCTGGCCGCAGGCGAAGAGATCAATGCCGAGGCCGGCGCCATGGTGAACATGAGCGGGAACATGCAGATGGAGACCCACATGAAAGGCGGGCTCCTCGGCGGACTCAAGCGTGTCCTCTCCAGTGAGACCCTCTTTCTCACCGAGTTCACCCCCCAGGGAGGCGAAGGGTTCGTCTCCTTTGCCGGGAACGTGCCTGGCCGGATCTTCCCGGTGGACGTGAACGACAAGGAGTTCATCGCCCAGAAAGATTCCTATCTCTGCTCTGAGACCGGGGTGAACCTCGACATCGCCCTCACCAAAAAGATCAGGTCAGGGTTCTTCGGCGGCGAGGGCTTCATCCTCCAGCACTTCTCAGGCGACGGCAGGGTCTTCCTCCACTGCTGCGGGGACATCATCAAGATAGACCTTGCCCCTGGCGAGACGATCAGGGCCGAGACCGGGCTGGTGGTCGGGTTCGACTCGACGGTCGACTACTCGATCGAACGTGCCGGCGGGGTCAAGACCATGCTCTTCGGCGGCGAAGGCCTTTTCCTCACCACGCTCACCGGGCCTGGGACGGTCGTGCTCCAGTCGATGGACATCGCCAAACTTGCCGGGTCGCTCATCCCCTATCTCCCTGTCCAGACCTCTGGGAACTAAATCTCTTTTTTTGGTGTGGGAACGTGGCTCTCGGAAATCTTCTAACTTTTCGATTGCTCGGAGATCAGTTCTGTAAAATCTGGTATGAACCCCCGGCTCACGCATACGGGATGAAAATGTCTTGTCACGTGGTCTCTCTTTTTCAAGACTGAAGAGCAGCAGGTGAGGACCGTGTTCACTCGCCGCCCCCGCCTCTCTTCGTCGTGGGGGGTTCCGGGGGGTGCACCCCCCGGCGCGAGACTGCGGTGAAGACTCTACGATCTGGGGCGGCACACCCGATCATCACGCCTTCCCACACCTTCACGCCAGGAGCGCTGCCCCCGGGTCGAAGAGAGAGTTTAGAATTTCAGGAAGAAAGCACTTCAGTTCGAGGAGATCTTCAACCCTGGAGAACTTTGGGATATGTTCATCCTGAAAAGAAGAGTGCCACACCTGAATATACCCTAACGCGGAGGGGGAGCGTTGACGAGCATAAGAATAGACATTTTTTCCGCGTCAAAAAAAACGCGGAAGATATGAACGGCCAGGTGGCCCTTCACGACTCCTGATCGGCCCCCCACCCCATCCGGTCCAGGAGAGTGGTAAGGAGGAGGTCGACGGCCATGATCACGCCCGCCGTCACGGCGAAGATGACGACCGGGTCGGGCCAGACCGACCCGGCATACCGGCCGGCAAGAAGTCCGGTCATTGCGGCGATGAAGAGGACCACGATACTCTGGTAGTGCGAACGATCCATTCAGAAAAGATGTGGGGGAGAGGAGGAAATATCTTCCTCTCACTTGCGTCGGGCTGCGACAGCAACGCCCGCAGCGGCGAAGGCCGCACACCACCAGGGCAGGGGGGTCTGTGTCGGGGTGGTGGGCGTCGGGGGAGCGGGCGTGACCGGGGGCGTGGTCACGGGTTCGGCCGGGGTCAGGGTCGGGGCGGGGGTCGAGGATTCATCGACCCCGATCGCGAAGAGCGAGAACCCCGAACTCTCGGCAACGAAGGAGTAGCGGTGGTCGTTCTCGCCAACCATGCGGGTCGGGAGGGCGTGCCATGCATCGTCGTGGTAGCGGTACAGCACCACGCTCTCGGGCCCGGCGCCCTGTGCTTCGAGCCACGCCTTCGTGACCGTGAAGTCGAGGTCGGCGCCGGCAAGGGCATCGTCGGTGGTGTGGTAGAGCGTCACTTCGTCGTATTCGTAGACCGACTCGGCCGGGGCCTCGATGCGGTTCGGCTTCGCGGTCGGTTCGATGGTGACCAGGAGGTCGGAGACCGCCTCTGAGGTCGTCACTTCCACCTCGCGGATGGCAGAATCGCGGACCTCGAAGGAGGCGTGCCCGCCGGCGGGGAGATGGCTGACTGTGCCGGCCGACGCAGGCGAGCGACCGCCGCTGGACGGGGGCGCCGTGAGGGTGACCGTCCTGCTGGTGGTGCTCGTCTCATAGGCGTTCTCGGCGGTCAGGGTGACATTGTAGGTCCCGAACTTTTCATAGGTGTGGACAGGGTGCTCTTCGGTCGAGGTGGCGCCGTCACCGAACGCCCAGTGCCAGGCGGTCACGTGCCCGCTCGAAGTGTCGGTGAAGGCGACCGTCCTGAGGTCGCCGCCGACGCCGTTTTTGCTCTTGAAATCCGCAACCGGCGGCGAGAACACCGTCACCGTCGACGTCGTCGTGTCAAAGCCGTAGACATTGCTCGCGTTCAGTTCAACCGTGTAGGTGCCGGGCGTGACGTACTCGTGCGAGGGATTCTGTGCAGTCGAGACGTTGCCGTCACCGAAGTTCCATGCCCACGAGGTCACGTCACCGGTCGAGGCATCGGTGAACGCCACCGTCAGCGGGGCATTGCCCTCGGCCGCACTCTGCGTGAAGTTCGCCTTCGGCGCCGGGAGGATCGTCACCGTCGACGTCGTCGTCTCGAACCCGTAGGCATTGCTCGCGTTCAACTCGATGGTGTAGGTGCCGGGCGTGACGTACTCGTGCGAGGGGTTCTCTTCAGTCGAGACACTCCCGTCGCCGAAGTTCCATGCCCATGCAGACACGTCACCGGTCGAGGCGTCGGTGAACGCCACGTTCAGCGGGGCATTGCCTTCGGCCGTGCTCTGCGTGAAGTCTGCAGACGGCGAGGTGAGCACTGTCACCGTCGAGGTCGTCGTCTCGAACCCGTAGGCGTTGCTCGCGTTCAGTTCAACCGTGTAGGTGCCGGGCGTGACATACTCGTGCGAGGGATTCTCTTCAGTCGAGACACCGCCGTCGCCGAAGTCCCATGCCCATGCAGACACGTCACCGGTCGAGGCGTCGGTGAAGGTAACGGTCAGCGGGGCGTTCCCTTCTTCAGCACTCTGCGTGAAGTTTGCCTCTGGGGCGGCGTGCACCACAACCTCCTGTGTTGTGATATCGAACCCGTAGACATTGCTCGCGTTCAACTCAACCGTGTAAGTGCCGGACGTCTCGAAGGTGTGAGCGGCAGCCGACCCGGTCATCACCATCTCCCCGGTATCGTCGCCGAAGTCGACGAGACGCCGGGTAATATCGCCGGTCGAAGTATCGGTGAGGAGCACACTCAGCGGAGTATTGCCCTCTGAGACGTTCAGGTCGAAACCTGCCGCCGGCGGGGTAAGCACCGTCACCGTCGAAGTCATCGTCTCGAACCCGTAGACATTGCTCGCGTTCAGTTCAACCGTGTAGGTGCCGGGCGTCACGTACTCGTGCGAGGGATTCTCTTCAGTCGAGACACCGCCGTCGCCGAAGTCCCACTGCCACGAGGTCACGTCACCGGTCGAGGCATCGGTGAACGCCACCGTCAGCGGGGCATTGCCCTCGGCCGCACTCTGCGTGAAGTTCGCCTTCGGCGCCGGGAGGATCGTCACCGTCGACGTCGTCGTCTCGAACCCGTAGGCATTGCTCGCGTTCAGTTCAACCGTGTAGGTGCCGGGCGTGACATACTCGTGCGAGGGGTTCTGTGCGGTCGAGACACTCCCGTCGCCGAAGTTCCATGCCCATGCAGACACGTCACCGGTCGAGGCGTCGGTGAACGCCACGTTCAGCGGGGCATTGCCTTCGGCCGTGCTCTGCGTGAAGTCTGCAGACGGCGGGGTGAGCACTGTCACCGTCGAGGTCGTCGTCTCGAACCCGTAGGCGTTGCTCGCGTTCAGTTCAACCGTGTAGGTGCCGGGCGTGACATACTCGTGCGAGGGATTCTCTTCAGTCGAGACGTTGCCGTCGCCGAAGTCCCATGCCCATGCAGACACGTCACCGGTCGAGGCGTCGGTGAACGCAACCGTCAGCGGGGCATTGCCCTCGGCCGCACTCTGCGTGAAGTTTGCCTTCGGCGCCGGGAGCACCACGATCTCCAGCGTCGCCTCGTCGAAGGCGTAGGGGTTGCTGGCGTTGAGGGTGACCGTGTAGGTGCCGGGGTGCTCGAAGGTGTGCGAGAGCGCCGCATCAGCGGAGGTCGTGCCGTCGTCGGCGAACGTCCAGAGACGCTCGAAGACGCACCCGGTCGAGTCGTCGGTGAACGCCACCGTCAGCGGGGCGTTGCCCTCGATGAGGTCGGCGGAGATGACGGCCGCCGGCAGGTCGAGGGCGGTGACTGTCTTCGTTGTCGTGTCGCTCCCGAACTCGTTCGTGACCGTCAGGCTCACCTGGTGGGTGCCGTTGGTCGTGAAGGTGTGGGCGGGGGCGGCCTGGTCGGAGGTGGCGTCCCCGAAGTCCCAGGAATAGGTGCGGGGGTTGACCCCCGAAGAGGCGTCGGCGAACTGCACCTCGAGCGGGGTGCTGCCGCCGGTCGGTGCGACGGTGAAGTTCGCGGTCGGGAAGCAGGTGTGGAGCGGGAGATGATCGATGCATCCCGCCCCGAGGTCGTAACTCTCGTCGCAGATCCCGTCGCCGTCGAGGTCGAGGTGGGTCTCCGAGAACCCGGTGCCCTCGGGGGTCAGCCAGAGGTTGCCGCCGAGGTACGGACCGCCGCGGATATTTTCACCGGCGGTCTGTGTGGTGTTCCAGCGGATATTGGAGAGGTCGGCGCCGGAATCGATTATGACGTTCATCGTGTTGTTGAAGCGGTTGTTTGCGATGAGAGAGCCTGTTGTGGTACTCTCGACATACAGTCCGGTACCAGTTCCGGTGATGGTGCTGTTGGCGAGCGTGATAGTATCGACAGAGGAGAGGCGGACCCCATAGCCCCCGCCCCTCACCGTGACATTCTCGACGATGAGAGAGTCCGTATCCGCCAGGAAGACTCCCTCGTTTATGGCTCCAACGATGGTGTTGTCCCTCAGGACGGTGGTCTGGCCGGTGCAATCCATGACCTCGATACCACTGGGGGTGTTGGAGAGGGTGTTGGCGACGATCACAGAGCCCTGGCACCCGCTCAGGAGTCTAATGCCTGCAAAATCACTGTCCTGGACGGTGTTCCCGGAGATGATGCAGTCGGGGCAATCCGCGAGTGTGATCCCGATAGATCCGCTCCCGCTCAACTGGTTGTCCAGGATCCGGCACTGGCCTGACCCGGAGAGGTCGATGCCAATGTATGTAATAGTGTCATCCAGTGTGCACCCCTCCACGGTGCAGTTCGGCGCCGATTCGATATAGATCCCGTATGTGCCGCCGGAGACCGTGCACCCCCGCACCACGGCGTCGATGACCCAACTGGCATCGATGGCCCTGGAACCCGCAGCCCCGTTCACGGCGAGGCCCTCGATTGTTGCACCATCGGCGATGATCGTGATCCCGCCGTTCACCGTCGCGCCCGCCTCGCCCTTGAGGGTGAGGCGTTTGTTCACCGTCACAGTCTCGTCATAGGTGCCGGCCGGGACGAGGACGACGTCGCCCTCCGAGGCGGCGTTCACCGCACCCTGGATGGAGAAGGGGGCGACGTCGAGCGTGCGGGTCGTGGTGTTTGTCCCGAACTTGTTCTCCACCGTCAGGGTCGCCTGGTGGGTGCCCGCGGTCGCGTAGGTGCGGGTGACGTTCCGGGTGGTCACGGTCTCCCCGTCGAAGGTCCATGTCCATGAGGTGGGGTCGCCCACCGAGGTGTCGTTGAAGGAGACCGGCACGCCGACCATCGCACTCGACGGCGTGACGCTGAAGTTTGCCGACGGCCCGCCGTTCTGGAGCGGGAGATAGTCGGTGCCGACGATGGTACCCTCTTTATTCGTGATCGCATACTCCTCGTCGCAGATCCCGTCGAGGTCGAGGTCGGCATGGGTCTCTGAGAACCCGGTACCCCCGGGGGTCAGCCAGAGGTTGCCGCCGAGGTACGGACCGCCGCGGATGTTTGTGCCCTCGGTCTTCGTCGTGTTCCAGCGGACATTGGAGAGGTCGACGCCGGAATCGATCCTGACGTTATTTGTGTTGTTGAAGCGGTTGTTTGCGATGAGCGCCTGATCCAGGCAGGAACCATATCCAAACTTCAGTCCGAAGCTAGCCCCGGCGATGGTGCTGTTGGTGAGCGTGAGGTCGCTTTTTCCTCCAAGGGAGACGCCCCAGCCATTTGATTTTGCGTGCACCGTGAGATTCTCGATGACGACGGAACCGGGATCAGACAAGTCGATCCCGTTTGTATCGAGGGCGGTGTTGTCCCGCAGGGTGTTTGACGCTCCCGTGCAAAACCGAACACGGAAACCGTAATTCCCGCCTGAGCAGGTGTTGGCAACGATCTCGTTTCCTGAACCGCAGCTGGAGAGGGCAATGTCACTCCCACCACAATCCTCAACGCGATTGCCCGAGACCAGACAGCACGAACACCCAGAACCAACCTCGATCCCGTTGTATCCGCCGGTCACGGTGGTGTCCCTGACCGTGCACCTGCTGACCCCGGAGAGGGTGATGGTCGATTCGCCCGCGACCCCGTTCACGGTGAGGTGCTCGACGGTCGCACCGTCGGCACCGGTGGTGACCTCGATCCGGCCGTTGAGGACCGCACCCTCGCTCCCCCACAGGGTGATGTTTCTGTCCACCGTCACAGTCTCATCATAGGTGCCGGACGGGACGAGGACGACGTCGCCCTCCGAGGCGGCGTCCACCGCACCCTGGATGGTGTAGGGGGCGACGTCGAACGTGCGGCTCGTGGTGTTCGTGCCGAACTCGTTTTTGACCGTCAGGGTCGCCTGGTAGGTGCCCGCCATATCATAGGTGCGGGTGACGTTCCGGGGGGTCTCTGTCTCCCCGTCGAAGGTCCATGTCCACGAGGTGGGGTCGCCCACCGAGGTGTCGTTGAAGGCGATCGGCACGCCGGTCATCGCGCTCGACGGCGTGACGCTGAAGTTTGCCGACGGACCGCCGTTCTGGAGCGGGAGATAGTCGATGCACCCGTTCCCGAGGTCGGAGGCATCGTCGCAGATCCCGTCGAGGTCGAGGTCGGCGTGGGTCTGGGAGAACCCGGTACCCCCGGGAGTCAGCCAGAGGTTGCCGCCGAGGTACGGACCGCCGCCTATATTTTCACCGGCAGTCTGTGTGGTGTTCCAGCGGGTGCCGGTCGTGACGTAACCATCCCGAATACAGACGTTCTGGGTGTTGTTGAAGAGGTTGTTGGCGATGAGGGAGTTCGTCGCGTAAGAGCCGTAGGAAACAAACAGTCCATAACTGGTGAGTCCGGTGAAGGTGCTGTTGGTGAGCGTGATATCCTCGACATCGGTGAGGAAAATACCGTTCTTCCCGTCCCTCGCCGTCACATTCTCGACGATGACAGAGTCCACCTCATCCAGACTGACCGCGACTTTGTGGTCTCCAAGGACGGTGTTGTCTCTCAGGACCGTGGTCGTGCCGGTGCACTTAATGACATAGAGACCACCGTCATTCCCTGAACAGATATTTGACTCAATCACAGCGCCCTGGCACCCACTCTGAATCTGAATCCCTCTATCTTCGCAGCCCTGGACGGTGTTCCCGGAGATAAGACAGTCTGGGGAACCGACAGGGAGAAAGATGCCAAACCCACTATATCCACCCCCACATCTGCTCACCTGGTTGTCCAGGACCCGGGACTGACCTGAGGATTCTAGATGGATGCCGTTATTTTTTACATCACTCACCGTGCACCCTTCCACCGTGCAGTTCGTCGCAGATTGGATATAGATCCCATAAATTCCGCTGGAGACCGTGCACCCCCGCACCACGGCGTCGGCGGCCCCATCAATCTCGATGGCCACGGAATCCGCATCCTGATTCACGATGAAGTTCTCGACCGTTGCACCAGCGGCAGTGATCTCGATCCCGCCGTTGACGATCGCATCCGCCTCACCCCTGAGGGTGAGGCGTTTGTCCACCGTCACGTCCTCGACATAGGTGCCGGCAGTGACGGTGATGATGTCGCCGTCTGTCACCGAAGTGTTCGAGAGCGCCGTGCCGATGGTGGCAAAGTCGCAACCATCGCCCCCGACCGTCCACTCCGCCGCCGCCGCAGGCGGGGAGGCGAGGGCGAGGGCGAGCAGGACGATGCCGACGCAGATGAGAAACGTGTGTCCGGTTATTCGGTCTTTGAATCGGTTGAAAATAATTGGATCATTCGTGATGACTACCTCCTGGAAACAGGAAAAATGACTGATGCAAAAAATATAATCGCCAATCCATATATCCTATTTTCGATCGATACCGCCTACAATAATAAGACAAAATATAGTTTAAATTTCTCTCAAAAGAAAAATTCTGAGAATACGCCCCAATGGAGCCTAGATACAATATATCGATCTGAAACGGGCATATAGAAGAACTGATCATTACCAGTCCATTTTTTTGAAGAGCATATCCCGAAATCCCTGTGGCCTGACCATCGTCCTGAACTGAAGGTTTTCCTTCCGGAGTGCGACGCCCGCTCCTCCAGCGGGGGGGGCGTGCCGCTCCCCGGACCCCCCTCGACGAGGAGAGAGGTGGGGCGGGGCGGCAATGGGGCGGTGGCCCCTGCGGCGTCCTGCTCTGAAGGGGGAGCACGGGTCCACATCCCCTGAAGACTCATGATCATGTTCAATCGCGTATGCGTGACCGGGGGTTCATGCCTGGTTCTACAAAGCCGTGATCTGCGTATCGGTCAGGGAGGCGTCAGGTGGATTCAAATCAGTGAGGTCATCCCGACACTCTCCGGACCTCCTCCACCCTGAAGAGAGCAGCAGAGATGCCGAGGAGATCTTCCCCTCTTCATTGCGGATCCATGCAGTCATGCCTTCCCACATCACCGCACCGGGGGCGAGTGCCGCCCGGCCCACCGGGATGGTGATTGGGGCGGGAAGGCAGAGAACAATCCTTCGCCACTCTTCATCGGCGGGGGGTCGGGGGGGAACCCCCCCCGGTGGAGGAGAGAGCGTAGAATTTCTGGAAGGATGCACTTCAGTTCGAGGAGATGGTCACCCCAAGAGAGTTCTGGAATATTCTCAGTATGAAAACCCGGAGTGACGACCTTCAGGACCGGTCTCATCCTGCATCCTCCCTGCACCCCTCCTACAAGAGGACTGGTCCCGGAGATGAACAGGGGATGACGCAATCGTCATCCCTGGGATTATGCGCGAGAACGAGTTCGAGAGATGTGCCTTCCAGGCCCCATTATAACCCCTGAGTCCTGGGCGAGGAGGGCACACCTGCATCAAGAAAAGACCCTGGCCTCACTCCCACCGGTGCATATACCCTTCCGCCGGGAGGGGCGCCCCGTCGGCCCACACCCCGTGCGCCTCGACGACCCGCCCGACCGCCGTCGCCTCCACCCCGGCCACCGGGAACTTTTCAGGCGGGATGGTGAAGAGGAGTTCGAAGTCGCCCCCGCCCGAGAGGGCGAACGTCCGGGCTTCGGCCTCAGGCACCCCCGCGGGGAGGGGGAGACGGGCCGTCTCCACCGCAAACCCGCACTCGTTCACGCCGAGCATGTCGTGAAGCGACATCGCAAGCCCGTCTGAGATGTCCATCATCGCCGTCGCCCCCGCCGCATTGAGGGCAAGGCCCTCTGCCACCCGCGGCTGCGGGGCGATGAGGCGCTCCCAGTAGTCATCGTAACCCGAGAGCGCCGCCTGCGCCCCGCCCAGGTAGCCGGTGACGCAGACGAGGTCGTCGACGTGTGCACCTTGCCGCCGCACCACCTGCTCAGCCGCACCGAGGCCGGTGGAGACAAGGGTCAGTTCAGTATGGGCGTCGGTGTCCCCGCCGACAAGGTCGGCGCCGTAGGTGCGGCAGCAGCGTGCCGCCCCCTCCGTGATCCCGGCGAGGCGTTCGGGGCGGTCGAGTCCGGAGGCGAGGAGGAGGGCGAGCGGCCGCGCCCCCATCCCCGCGATATCGGAGATGGTCACCGCCGCCGCCATCCACCCGATCTCCTCGTCGGTCATCCCGACCGGGAAGTCAGTCGTCTCATGGAGCATGTCGGTCGAGAGGAGGAGAAGTTCGCCGCCGTGCGGGAGCACCGCACAGTCGTCTGCCGTCGCCCCGCTGGGGAGGACCGCCGAGATGGTCCTGATCAGCCCCCGCTCATCCACGCCGCCGCACCTCCTTCTCGCGCTCGGTCTGATACTCCTTGAAGACCTGGTTGAGCATCGACGCCTTCTTCTCCCGCTCGTGCGCCTCGACCCGTCCGGCCCAGGCCTCCAGGGCCGCGGCCAGACGCTCCTCCTCGACCGTCCCGATCCGGCCCATCAGCCTCAGCCCCACCGTGCCGCCCGGGACCAGCGGAAGCCTCGCGGCCAGCGCCTCGGCGACCAGGTGGGGGTCCTGCCCGTCAAGAGAGTCGCCCGGCACCGCCACCGCCCGCACATGCATGGCGGCCAGGTCCTTCACCACGCTCCGGCCCCACCCGTCGGTCGTCCGCACCGCCACCACGTCCTCCTTCCCGACCCCGAGATCGGCCTCCAGCCCCCGCAGGGCGTCGTGGGTGAGCGAGTCGAGCGCCTTCACCGCCGCCTGCCCCTCGCCGACCTGGAGCTCCTCGACCCGGCGCATCCGCTCGATCCGTTTTTTCAAACTTTTGTTCCTCTTCTCTTCCTTTCGGAGTCGCTTTTTGAGCGCCGCGATCTGGGCGTCCCTCTTCGCGACCTCGGCATCACGCTGGAACGCCTTCGAACGCCCAGAACGCTCGCGCCTGATCTGGCGCTTCAGGCGTGTGATCTCGGCGTCCTTCTCCTCGATCCCCTCTTCGAGCTCCTGCACGAACGCACGCAACCGCTTTGCCGTCCGATCCAGGTGAGCGATCCGCTCGTCGCGCTCGTCCCGCCCGGCCGGTTCCTCAGGCGGTGGGACCACCTTTTTCTCAGGCCGCACCGGCCGCTGCCGCCCGGAAAGGTCGGTGAGCACCGCCTCGATCGAGCGCCCCCGCAGCACCCCGGCCCGCACCTCGTCCAGGTCATAGCCCGGCGGCACCCGCCTGGCGATATTCAGGAACTTGTTCTTGTACGAACGGTAGGCGTCCAGGGCCGCAGAGAGAGCGTCGCGCTCGTGCGGGTTTGCGTACCCCGTCCCGGCCGTCAGGTCGAGCTTCATCTCCACCGACCGGTCCTGCGGCGGGACGTACGCCACCGCATTAAAGGCCCGCCGCACCTTCTCGACAGTGTCAGGCATCGGCGAGACGTCTGAGGCGATGATCAGGGGCTTTCCGACCGAGGTGATATGCTCGATCATCTCGGCCGGCCCCATCTGCCTGGACGAGAAGATCTCCACCACCTCGCCCTCCAGGCTCACCGCCCCGATCCCGGTCGTCGTCCCTGGATCGATCCCCACGATGAGATAGCGCGGCCGGCGCGAGAGGGGTTCGTACCGGATCCGGTCCAGACGCCGCCCCTGCACCCGCACCTGGACGTCGGCGCCCGCGTAGGTCCGCACCGGGATCTCGTCCCGCGGCGCATAGACCAGGAACTGCACCCGCGAGAACCCGCCATAGGCGAGCCGCTCGCTCTTCTCGTACCGCAACCCCGCGGCCACAAGATGCCCCTCCACCTCGCGGGCCCGTTCACGCACCGCCCCGTGCACCTTGCGCACGTAGCGGTTCTGGCTCCACCCTCCCTTGCCTGGCGAACGGTGACGGGAGACCGTGACCTCGGTCGTCTTCTCGAAGGCGACCACCACCGCCCCGCCGCCCAGGTACGCGATCCTCGCCGCCGCCCCGGCCTCGGCAAAGGGGTCGGTCTTCTCGACCAGGATATTGTAGCGCCCTGCCACCTTCTGGAGCGTCTCTTTGCGCTCGCCGCCGGTCACCTGCACCAGCGCCGTCTTCGTCGGCAGGGTCTGCATGAAGCCGACCAGGGCATGCTGGTCCACCGCGAGTTCCTGGACCGAATCGGTGGCCAGGAGATCAGGCTCGTCGCGGGCGATCAGCCTGGAGAGACGGAAGGCGTTCACCTGCGCGGTGGCGACCACCTCGCCGTCCTCCAGGACGACCAGGGCATAGACCGGCCGTTCGGTCCTGGACCGGACCGAACCCCTGATGATGTCGACCCCGAAGACCTTCACCCGACCACCACTCCCACCGCCTCCTCGGTGGGATAGTCTATCCTGTACTTTTTCTTGAAATACTTGAGCACATTCTCGATGTCGCGGCGGAGGATCGCCCCGGCATTCGGGTGGGCGGTCTCGATCCACTGCGGCCAGTCGATGAGCCAGACCTTCTCGCCGTCATGCATGATATTGTATTCAGAGAGATCGGCATGGATGACGCCCTTCGCATAGGCGGTCCTGACATTTTCCAGGACCTCGTCGAGGACCGCCCGCGGGTCTTCCAGGATGCAGCGGTTCAGGTTCACCCCCTGCACCTCTGACATCACCACCACATGGCGGGACCGGTCGACCGGCACCGGGACCGAGACCTCGGGTGAGAGAAGCGTGAGGGCCTCGAACTCCCGCTCGGCCGACCTGGCCGAGGCAAAGATCCAGGGACAGTGGCCGCCTTCAGGCATGTACCCCCGCTCTTTGCGCGCCGTCTGGAAAGAGCGCTGCCCGATATGATGGAACTTCAGGACAACCGGCCCGAGGCCGAGGGCCCCATAGACCTCTGACTCCTTCCCGACCCCGATGAGGGGGCCGAGGGCCGAGACCGACCCTTTCTTGATGAGCGTCTGGAGGGCGATGGTGTCGTAGCCGCCAAAGATCAGGGCATAACCCGGGTACGGGACGGCGTCGTACCTCACCAGGTTCCACTCGATGAGGCGCCCGAGGCGGTACGTCAGTTCTGACTCAGAGAGTCTGGTCGCCCCCTTCAGGATGTCGAAGGGCACCCAGGCGTACCGCTGCATCAGGCGCTCGATGGCATACAGGACATTAAGGTCGTATTTGTGCAGAGCCTTCATCTGCTCGGGAGAAACTGGCATGCGTACTACAGATTATATCAGGGCTGGTGATAAAGTTTGATCAGGTCAGGGCAATGCAGTGTGCAAAGTGCAGGAAGGACGCAGTGATCTGGCAGCGCTACTCAGGGCTCCACCTCTGCAGGGACCACTTCATCGCCGATCTGGAGAAGAAGGCGAAGCGTGAGATCAGAACCCATCGCTGGGTCGAGTCAGGCGACACCATCGCGATCGCCCTCTCAGGCGGAAAAGACTCCGGCGCTCTCCTCCACTTCCTTGCCAGGACCTTTGGCGAACGCCGGGACGTCGACCTCCTCGCCCTCACCGTGGACGAGGGGATCGCCGGCTACCGCGATCCCGGGGTGGCCCGCGAGATCGCCGAGCGCCACGACATCCCCTGGCACTGCGTCTCCTTTGCCGAGATGCTCGGGACCACCACCGACCAGATCGTAACTCAGAAGGGAGACACCCGCTCATGCACCTACTGCGGGGTGCTCCGCCGCCACTGCCTCAACGCCGCCGCCCGCGACCTCGGGGCGACGAAACTTGCCGTCGGGATGAACCTCGACGACGAGGCCCAGTCGGTGCTGATGAATGTCCTGAGAGGGGATGCCACACGACTCCTCAGCAGACAGAGCCCGATGGCCGGGGTCGTCCCGAGGATCAAGCCCTTCGCCATGGTGCCCGAGCGCGAGGTCGCCCTCTACGCCTACCTCACCCTGGCACACTTCGAGGAAGGGGCATGCCCGTATTCCTCCACCGCCCTCAGGGGGGACGTCAGGACGCTTCTCAACGACTATGCCCTCCGCCACCCGGCCGCGAAGTTCGCCCTCAAGAACCTGGGCGAAGAACTTTCAGGGGTCTGCGGCACGACCGGGGAGCGCTTAAAGGTCTGCGAGGTCTGCGGCGAACCCTATGCAGGGGAGCACTGCCGCTCCTGCGAGGTGCTCAGGGAGGCGCGGGGAGAATAGGTGCTGCCTGGGGGCACGCCGCCCCCGGTCACTCCGGAAGGAGTATCAATATCTTCACCCCCATACCCTCGCTCAGAAAATCTCAGACTATGTGCAGGTTGGATATCAATGATCGAAAAGATAGGATGTGTCATGGAATCGGTGGACCAGATGGTCAGGCATGCAGTCTGGAACGCAGGCGCGGACGGGATCGTCGTCGGGATCAGCGGCGGGATCGACTCCGCGGTGGCCGCAGGATTTGCGGCAAGGGCCGTCGGGCCTGAACGGGTGCTCGGGATCGCCCTGCCCGGTGCAGTCACCGACCCCGCCGACCTCGAAGACGCCGGGGCCGTCTGCCGCCACCTCGGGATCGAACTGCGGACGATGTCCATCGACCCGGTGATCGAGGCCTACCGCCACTATCCCGGCCTCACCGAGAGCAAATACGTCCTCGGCAACCTCATGGCCAGGACGCGGATGACCCTCCTCTACGCCGTCGCCAACCAGGAGAACCGCCTGGTCTGCGGGACCTCCAACAGGACCGAGTACCTCCTCGGCTACTCGACCAAACACGGCGACGCCGCCGCCGACATCCAGCCCATCCTCCACCTCTACAAGACCGAGGTCTTCGAGGTGGCACGAGAGATGGGGCTCCCTGAACGGGTCGTCGAGAAACCGCCGTCCGCTGGGCTCTGGGCCGGGCAGACCGACGAAAAAGACCTGGGCGCGACCTACGCCGAGATCGACGCGGCGCTCAGGACACTTGCAGCGAAGGACTGGGAGGCGGAGACCGAGGTCGAAGCCCTGGTCCTCACACGGGTGAGGGCTTCGGCGCATAAGCGGGTCGCCCCGCCGAATCTGTTAAGCACCCGCTGAAACCCTCAGCATATTTTTCCGGTTTATTGAGATAGTCCAGGCACTTTTCTTTCCCGACAAGGGAGTAGAGAGACCGCACCCGGTCGGTGCAGAAGGCCGGCACCGCCGCCGGCACCATCCTGCGGACCGGCGCCGGGTCGGCATAGGTCGGGTTCGGGACCAGGCTACCGTCGGCGAGTTCATAGTACGCCGCACCGTGCCGCCCGATATACTGGGCATAGTCGCTGGAAAACGCCGTCGAGACGATGTTGGCAAGCACCAGATTCTCGTCGCCGGGGTTGATGGTGACATGCCCGTAGCCTGGCGGGATCACCACCACGTCGCCGGCCGAACCGTCGACCAGGACGACATCATCGGCCGCCCAGGTCTGGAGGAGGAAGTGCGCCTCGCCGGCGACGACCTCGTAGACCTCAGGAAACCGCACCCCCACCCGGTTCACCGGGTGAAAGTGCCCCTTCGTCTTGACCAATTCCTGTCCCACCGTGCCTGGCGGGATGACCGTGGCGTCGTACCTGAGAGCATGAACTTCGAGCCACTGCCGGTCTGCATCAGTCTTCGCAAGATCGCGATACATAAAATAGAGAGGACGGCCCGGGTCACTGGCCGCGCCCTCGGGTTCGGCCAGCACCTCCGCCATATCGGCGAGGGTCCTGATATGCGGTGCCGGCAACGGTCCGTCCCAGGGAAACATCACTTCGACTTGCGCGCTCTGACTATATAATACCCGGCACCGATCAGGACCGCAATCCCGGCCGCGATGACGATCGGATTGGACAGGACCGCACCCATCCCCTCGGCCTTCGCCACACCGACGGTCAGTTTCATGGTGTCGGAGATCTGGCTGTTGTCCAGGGCGTCACGGTACCTGACCTCTGAGTCGAGGCCATAGTTCTTCAGCGTCGCTTCCTTGTCGATGGTCACCTTGTAATGGGCGACTGCGCTCTCGCCAGGGGCAAGGTCGCCAAGGAAGGCGGTGTCGTCATTGGAGGTGAACGGGTCGACGGCACTGATCCTGGCCTGGGCATTGTAGGCCGTCGCCAACCCGGTGTTCTTGTAGGTCACGTCGATCGTCGCCTTCTGGCCAGGGTGGACCGTGGACGTCGTCGAGACGATGGCAAAGTCGATCTTGCCGCCGACAGGGACACCGACGACCTCAGTGTCGGAGGTGGCCTTCTCGCCATTGGCCTTCTCGTACTCCACGACCACGTTCAGCGGGTAGGTCTGGGGTTCGGCGTCCTTGGAGGTCGAGACCTTGAAGAGACAGGTCGTCACGTCGCCAGGGTTGAACTCCCCGATATACACGCTCCCGTCGGTCGGGACCAGCGGGCCGTTGGCGTCGGGCACCAGTTTGGCGACGGCGTTCGTCGCATGCTCATCACCGGTGTTTTCCAGGACCAGGGTGAGGTAGCCTTCGGTCCCGACATTGAGGTGCTCGGTCTCCACCCCATTCACCTGGAGGTTGACATCTGAGGTCACCGTGACCGGCAGGGAGATCTTCTCGGTCTTGTCCCGGTAACTGGTCATCAGGATACCAACACCGTTCTTCACGTCTTCCTGGTCATTGGTGAAGACATACTGGTAGGTGAGTTCCAGCGGGAGGTCGTAGGTTCCGGCCTTCGCATTTTTGTCAAACTTCACGACAAAGGTGACCGGTTTGCTCATCCCGCCCGGGATGTCGCCGACCATCTGGGGGTCTGACTTGATCTCGATGGGAGCGTCGCCGGCCTCAAGCCCGATCTTCACCTGTTTGGCCAGGTTCGGGGGGTCCTGGGAGGCAATCTTGTTGGGGTTGACCTCCATGATGGGGTTGGTGCCGCTGTTGGAGACGATGACGGTGACTGGAGTCTCAACGCCAGGAGAGAACTCGTTTGTCCCTGAAATCGCCGCAGACATCTCTGGCTTGCCGTAGAGATACTGGACGCCCGCAAGGGCGGGAACGACAAGCGCCGCCATGAGGAGACTCAGGAGGATGCACTTTCTGATATCCATATGTTCACCTTGTTGTTATTGTTGTAACAACATTTATCCGCAGGCTGATATAAATACATATTGTCATGTCACCACCGCCACAGACGCCCCAGGGGATCACGACCGCCCTCAAGACCCTGGGGTTGACCAAGTACGAGGCGCTCGTCTACGTAGCTCTCCTCAAGGTCACCAGTGCCACCGCGACCGAGATCCACGAGATCTCGGGGGTGCCGCGCGCATCGGTCTACCCGGTCCTCGACCGCCTCCTCCAGAAGAACCTGGTCACCGTATCCCATACCACACCCAAGCGCTTCAATGCCATCCCGCCAGAAGAGGCGATCAACAGTCTCCTGCGCGAGATCGAGGAGAAAGGGGCGTACGCCAAGGTGGTGCTCGGCGAGATCTACGCGGAGCGCTCGAGCATCGAAGGGGGCGACCAGGAACTGATCTGGAATATCCTGGGCGAGGCCAATATCAAGAACAGGATGCGCGACCTCATCGCCCGGGCCGAGAAGCAGGTCGAAGTCATCGGGAGCTGGAGCCTCCTCGAAGACCTCCAGGACGCCTTTGCCTCGGCGGCAAAGAAAGGGGTGAAGGTCGAGGTGATCGCCTCGGCATGGGAGGCCGAGGTCCCCCCTGAGATGACGGTCATCGTCTCGGTCCCTCCGGTCTGGCACGAGAGAAAACGCGGGAGCGAGATGGCGGGCGTGCTCTTTGTAGACGAAGAAAAAGTGATGGTAGCGATGGGCGGAGAGGACGAGGTCCCGACCGCCCTGTACTCCGAGTCAGAGGGGTTCGCACACTTTTTTGCGCGATATGCCGAACTGACCAGGAATTATCTTGCCGGGAAAGGGGTGAAGCAGAAAAATCCTGGCCCGCACCTCTCGGGATGACATGGTGCGACCAGACCTGTGCCTGGAGATTCGCAGGGGCGACAGAGGACGGCACCCCTCTCCGACCCGCCGGCCGGCACGGGCGGGGAGACCGGGCAGGTGTACACAGGATGCCCGGCCTCCCGCGGACGTCTGTTCTGACGTCTATGGCCAATTATATTTCTCCGGATATATGTGGCTTATGAGATCTCATATCTCTCCTCCCGAGAGCGTAAAAGCATTAAAGAACCCCTCTTGAAGGGGATCGCCGCGAAGAGGGGAGATACACATACCCAGGAATTGGGGAGGGCATCTACAGAACCCAGACCTGTAGAATTCGGCACGAACCCTCTGGCTCACGCATATGGGACGAACATTTCTCAGGGCGTGATCCCTCTTTTTTTAGGAGAGGAGAATCAGAGAGGTCCGGTTCAATTCGCCGCCTCGCCCCCTCCACAGGGGTCAGGGGGCAAAAGCCCACGGCGAGAGCATGGGCGACGGGCGGCGAGAAAAACCCATGAAGAAGAGGGGCGAGGTGCGCTTGCGTTACAGAAGAGGGCTTCATCGATCAAGGACCGGCGCCACGCCCGACCCCTCCCGAACATCCCTCAGAGCCGGCTGAAGGGTTCGAGGTCGCCGATCTCGATAAGCCCACGCAGCGAGTTGATCTCGACATGGTAGCCCGCCTCTTTGATCGCGGCCATCACATTGGTCCCGCCGAGGATCGTGATCCCGAAGTACTGCGGTGAACACCCGAACCCGAGGACCGGGGCATTGGGGGCACCGACCTCGAGCACCCCGCCGATCCGGCTGCGTTCCAGATCTTCGAGGATCCCGGCCACCGTCGGTTCGGCCTCCATATGGCACTCCCTGAGGTTGGCAAGGACGCTCCCCCGGCCTTCCTGGATCACGCCCCAGACGTCGGTGATCTCCTGGGAAACCAGGACCTGGAGGGGGTCGATGGTCGTGGCGTCGTAGAGGAGCATATCGGTAAACCGCCTGGGCACCCCCTCCTCGACCTCGACCACCCCGCCGCCGACCGGGTGGAGCGGGACGCCCTGCCTGATCATCACGCCGTCAAAGGTGATCGAGCAGACGGTGCAGATCCCGACCATCCCCTCCGGGACGACGGCCGCAGTGTTCCCTTCGCCCGCGGGCAGGATGCGGGCCAGGTCGCTGGGTGCCAGACCGGCCCTGGCGGCCCGTTTCATGATCGCAAGGACAGGTTCGAGGTCGTCCTCACTGACCAGGGAGAGGTTGTAGATGACAAGCCCTTCGTCCTCGGCGGGGTCGAAGGTCACCCGCATCGCCTCTTCTTCGATAAGGTGGTGGATGAATTTGAGCGGAGTATTCACACCATGATCTCGGTGAGGGGAATACAAAAAAGATTGGTTCCTCTGCAGGTCTCCTGAGCCAGGGAGTCTCCTTTGAGATCCGCCCCTCCATTCCTGAGCAGATGATGCTGATGAGCCCTCGCCTTCTCGCACGACCGCCCAGGGGGAGACCCCACTGGCCCCCCACGATGAGGAGAGGCGAGGAAAGCGACGGAAAAAGGCTCACACCAATCCTCCCATCCTAATATTGGAGATTAAGCGACGAGAAATTTTCATCCCGCATGTGAGGCGACATATCACATCATGCCTGATTTTACAGAGCCTTTATCTCAACAGATGAGATGCACCTGTCAAGTGTCCCCTGGGCGAGAGGGGGATCTTCTGCGAAGGTACTCTGATGTCTTCTTGAGTCGTGCGGTCCCCCACCAATCGTTAAGGTCTTCCCAGAACTCTCCCGCCCTTCTCCTCACCGATGAGAGTGACGGATGAGAATGATGAGATCCCTGCATTTTCATCGCGCCCCCATGCATTCGTCACCTTCCCCCAGGACCACGATTGCACCGGGAAGGCGGAGAAAAAAACCATGAAGGCGGGACACAGTCCCTCGCCACTCTTCATCAGCGGGGGGTCCGGGGGGCGGCACGCCTGGACCAGAATCTCCCGACACCATCGTTCCTCCAGGCCCACAGGCGAGACCGATGGAAAACTTGTTCTATAGACAGTGTCACATTAGAACAGATGCAAGGCGATCTTCGGGAGAAGACCCGGGAAATTGTAACAATAATCCTGCAGACTGCAGGATACGAGGTCGAAGAGGCCGATGAACACTTCGACCTCTCGGCGATAGGCGATGATGACAGTTACGTGGTCCTGATCTCGGACGACCCCCAGGAGATCAAGACATTCTGCCACCTGACCTTCAGGCTCAAGGCCGGGGGGCAGACCGAGATCTGCAGGAAGGTCCTGGTCTCCTTCTCCAGCAGGGCCGCAGGCGACTGCACCTGCTGGGGCGAGGCGGAGATCGCCAGGTACGCCGGCGAGGTCGCCCTGGCCCGGATCTTTGGGAGAAGACTGGTCCTGGATGAACGCGGGCCGGCGACCAGGCAGGAGGGGCAGGCACGGAGCGCCATCCGCCACCTCCCGGTCAAGGTCAGCGACCGTGACGCGGCGATCCTCTCGGGCACGACACGCGGGAAGACCAGGTGCCGGTTTGTCCCGTACTGGTGCTGCCACTGCACAAGCACAGGGTCTCAATCGGTGATGAACAAGGTGGTCTCTTTTGAGAGAGAGCAGCACCAGGGGGTCAACGCGATCAACGGGACCAGGATGGAGATGCACCTCACCGACGCGGTGGACACGACGATGCCTGACGACTGCGAGGTGCTCACCGCAAAGATCCCCCGGGAAGAGGTCGAGGAGACCGTGGTCGCCGACATGATCAAGGACCTCACGCAGCGGGTCAGGTTCAAAAAAGAGGAGGGTGACGCCGTCTTCTACCAGGAAGAGACGCTCAAACCGAAGAGAGAGAACATCACCGCCGAGGTGGCCCTGGTCTATGTCCCGATCTGGCAGGTCGAGGCGAGAGACCGGGTCGTCGAGGTGAACGCCTTCACCGGCGAGGTGATGGGCATGCCCTCAGACGAGGGCGTGGAGATCTTCTAAGGCCATGATCGTCGTCATCGGAGGGGGTCCGGCCGGGCGGTTTGCGGCCGCCAGGCTTGCTCAGGCCGGGCGCGAGGTGGTGCTGGTCGAGCGGGAGGCCATCGGCGGGCAGTGCCTCAACTCGGGGTGCATGCAGGTCTGCGCCCTCAACGATGCCGCACGGACGATGGAGCGGGCCGGGGAGTTTGCAGCGGCCGGGGTGCTCGACGGCGTCCCGCACCTGGCGTTTCCCGCGCTCCTCCGCGAGATGGGAGCGGTCCAGAGGACGATCAGGGGAGTTCTGGACAGGGAGACGCGGGCCGCAGGGGTCGAGGTCAGGTATGGGGCGACCGCCAGGGTCGAGGGGCGAAAGGTCTTCATCGACGATGAGGAGGTCGAGACCGAGGCGGTCGTCATTGCGACCGGGTCGAGACCGGCGGTCCCCCCGCTCCCTGGCACCGACCTCTCCGGGGTCTACACCGCACGCACGCTCCGCACGATGCCGGGCCTTCCCGCACACCTGGTCATCGCCGGCGGCGGGGTCTCGGCGGTGGAGTTCGCCTATATCTTCAGCAGGCTCGGGAGCCAGGTCACGCTCCTCGCACGCCGGAACCTTCTCGGCGGCCTCGACCCAGGACTGCGGCGCCTGGCCCGCAAGGAACTTGCCGGGGTCGAGGTGCGCGAGCACGCCCCGCTCACCAGGATTGTCGGCACCACCCGGGTGGAAGGGGCGCGGTACGGCGGCGAGGCATCAGGGGAGTGCGACGCCGACGCCGTCCTCCTGGCCGTCGGGCTCGTACCCCAGACCTCGATGGTCACCGGGGTGGAGAAGGGGCCGCACGGGGAGATCATCGTCGACGACCAGATGCAGACCTCGGTCCCTGGGGTCTATGCCGCGGGCGACGCCGCCGGCCCGCCGTACCTCACCCCGCTCGCCCGTCTCCAGGGGGTGGTCGCGGCAGAGAACATCCTCGGCCACGAGATGAAGTACGCCCCCCGTGCCGTGCCGCAGGCCATCGCCCTTGCAAACGACCTTGCGTTCTGCGTCGAGGACGGCGACGACGACGAGATCGCCCTCTCTCTCCCGGCCCCGGCAGGCCCGGGTTCCTTCTGGTCGGTCCCGAAGGGCGACACCGGCATGGGCAAGATCCTCGTCGACCCGGAGACCGGGGTGCTCCGCGGGGTCTGGGCGGCCTCGCCCGGCGCCGGGATCACCGCCACCTATCTTGCAGAGGCGATGAGGCGGAAGATGACAGTCTTCGACCTCGAAGACCTCATCGAGGTCCACCCCCTTGCCGACGGCGTCCACGGGCTCTTCGCCCAGGCGGCGAGGCTGATCAGGGAGCGGGAAGCGGACAATAAGCCCCCTGAATCCGGCCCTGGCACGCGATAACCGTCCTGGACCCTGTCATGGAGGTACTCTTCACTCTTTTTTTGCTCTGGAGGCCGTCCCAAAACTACTCTGGCCCAGAAAGCAAGAAGGAACTATGGGGTTTGTAGAATTGGGCATGAACCTCTGGCTCACGCATATGGGATGAAAAATTTCGTCGCTTGATTGCTCTATTTCAAGAGAGGAGAATCGATGGGGATCGTGTTCTGTGGCCGCCCCTCGGCTATCTTCGTCGTGGGGGGCCCGGGGGTGCACCCCCCCGGCGCGAGACGGCAGGAAAATCTCGACAATTGGGGGCGGCCGATCCATCAGAGGAATATTTTATTCTCTGCGTATTAGCTTCAACGGGATATGACGAGTGCAAACTCTCATGCACACCAAAAGAGAGGATCGTCAGGATCATTTTCATGATTAACCCTCCCTCATTCTTGGGGTGAGCGCAACTCACCTCCCTTCCCTCATCTGCTCGCCGGGGGCGAGTGCCGCCCGCACCCCGGGGATGAAGATAGGACCGGGAAGGCACAATCAATCGTCATGAAGAGCGTAATGCCGTTCGCCACCCATCTTCGTGCAGGAAGGGGGGGGCCAGACCTCGCAGAGATGGCCATCCTGAGGGCTTCTCCAGAGCCCTTTTTTTCAGCGCTGGAGAATCTTGCACAGACCTGGTCCTTCATCTCGCTCCATGACAGGCGAGGTTGAACACCCCCTCTTCACCGCTCCCGCCTCCCTTCGTCATGGAGGGTTCCTGGGAGCGGCACCCTGTCAAAGAGCACCATCATCGTAGAGGGACCACGGCAGGATATGCCCATTTCAGCCTCCTTTTCGGGGATATCCAGGCCAATCCGGGCATATTCTGAAGAGATTTTACGAAACTTGCAGAACAAGATATTTTCACGAAATTCTCAGCAGATCATGCCCCTCATCCTGGCCCCTGATGACCTGTATGAGTGGCAATAATATCATTCCTCCTGTACCCGAATATCGGGGCAATATGGCACCTTTAAATCCCATGGATTGTGCTCAGATTTGCAGGGACACAGGGGAGAGGATCAATCTATTTTTCCATCAAATCTCCCCCATCGGACGACCTAATCTACCCCATAATTAGCGAATAAGTCACACATATACGGTTTCAAATTGGCTCTAACAGGATTTAGACGGTTTTTAAGAGCGAAATCTCTCAATCACAGCATAGCACAAGAAGAAACCATTCTGTTGCCACCTCCCCGTCCCAATCTTCATCCCAGGGGCCCGGGGGTCGCGCCCCCGGCGTGATTGTGCGGGAAGGCGATTGAGTCACCCTTGCACCGAGAAGAAGTGAGGGGTTCTACAAAGTTACAAAGCCAAAAATTTGGTTCTGTAGAAATCCTCTTGATGATTCTCTTCGACGGGGGGCTGGCCGCCCCCAGCGAGAAGATGGGGGGAAGGCAGTTGAATCATAGTCGAACCAAAATAACTGAGGGTTTCTACAAAGCCAAAAATTTAGACAAATGGAGTGAGATCGCTCAAAAGATACTGGACCAGGACCGATCGTGAGAAGTAGAATCCATCGCCTTCATCTGCGGGGAACGCAACTCTGGGGTGGCGACGCACCGCTCCCGCTCATTTCTCTCTATTCTTCCTGATCGCTCCGCTCCCCGGCCCGGTGCTGTTGTCCCTCACCTCAAGGAGTGCGGCGATCACCTCCATCGAGTGCCCATCGGCCCGGCGATGAAATCTCGGCGCCCTGAGGCTGAGCCCGTCGATCCTGCGCCTCTGCATTGGCCCCCCCGTATACGTCTGGTAGAGGAGGATCAGGGTCTCTCTATATATGGATTGCGTCTTCGTTCATTCATAACGGAGCGCCTCGATCGGGTCGAGGCGCGAGGCCTTCCAGGCCGGATATACCCCCGAGAGAAGGGCGGTCCCGAGGCCAAACCCCATCCCAAGGAGGACCGACCCGATCCCCTCAGGACCGAGCCCGGTCGGCGCCGTCCCATACCCCGCGAAGATCGTCTCCGCGACCGAGGCGGTGACGGCCATGCCGGTGAGAGTCGAGACCGCCCCGCCGACCAGGCTCCCGGCAACACCCAGGACGAGCGCCTCGTACAGGAACATGCGCATCACCTCGGCGCGCCGCGCCCCGATGGAGCGCATCACCCCGATCTCATGGAAGCGTTCGGTGACCGAGATGATCATCACGTTGAGGATCGAGACCCCCGAAACGAGGAGGGCGACCCCGCCGATCCCGAGGAGAAAGATCGAGATGGCGTCATAGGTCTGGTAGAAGAGTTCGAGTACCTCCCGCGAGTCCTGGACGTCGACCACCTCCTTTCTCCGGTTGAACTGATCGGTGATGGCCTCTTTCACCGCCGGGATATCGCCAAGGTCGGTGACCTTCACCACCACCCGGTCGTACGCCGGTTCTGGGTGGCGCTCGGTGTACCACCCCTGGGTGACGACGACGGCGTAGTCGGGGTTGATGTCGATGGCCATGCCCCGCTCCTCCAGCACCCCCGCGACCCTGACGTCCTCGCCGCCGAGCGTGATCCGCCCGCCTGCCCGCACCTCTGCCTCCTCTGCCAGGAGCGATCCGACGAGGACACTTTTCCCCGAGGGAGGCGGGAGGGCGCCGTCCTCGACCGTGAGGAGGACCGGGATGTCGTCGTGGTGGAGGACGATCACCGGGACATACCCTTTTTTCCGCCCCCTCTCCAGGAGTTCGGCGGTCTGGAATAGAGGCACCGCCTGGTACGGCCCGGCGGCCCGCTCGATCCTGTCCAGGTCACGTTCGGTGAGCCCGCCGGCCAGGGCCGAGCGCGGGTCGAAGGGGTCGCCGCTCGCCGCCGCAAGGTGGGGAGTGACGACCACCGTGTCTGAGACGTCGGCGACGAGGCCTGAGAAGAGGACGATGAGGTTGTTGCCCAGGATCCCGAGGGTGGCGATGGCCGCCACCCCGATGACGATCCCGAGGGCCGCCAGGCCTGAGCGGACCCAGTGGCGTCTGAGGTTCCTGACCGCAAAGGTGAGAAAAATCCCGGCAAAGATCCCGGCCATGCCCTTCACCCTTGCAACGCCTCGATCGGCGTCATCTGTGCGGCCTGCCATGCCGGATACACCCCGGCGGCGACGCTGGTCACCACCCCGAAGAGCATCGCCCCCAGGATGTAGGCAAGCGAGAGGGGATCGAAGACTGTCGCCCCCTCGGCAAAGGTCGTGCCGGCGGTGAAGACTTCGATGGCGGCGAGGCTGATCACATAGCCGCCGACAAAACTGAGGGCGCCGCCGACCAGGCTCCCGACCAGGCCGAGGACAAGCGCCTCGTACAGGAACATGCGCATCACCTCGCCCCGCAGGGCACCGATGGACCGCATCACCCCGATCTCGTGCCTTCGTTCGGTGACCGAGATGATCATGACGTTGAGGATGCTCACCGCCGCGATGACCAGGGAGACCGCCCCGATCCCGAGGAGGAACCGCCCCATCGCGTCATAGATCTCGTTCACCTGGTCGAGGCTCTCGCGCGAGTCGGTGACGTCCACGGTCTCGTCCCGCCGGTTCATGAGGGTCTCCACCGCGGCCTTCACCCCCTCCATCTCGTCAGGGTCGGCGACGGTGATCACCACATAGTCGTAGCCTTCCTTCTGGGGAAACTGCTCCCTGAACCGGTCGCGCTCGATGACGACCGCGTAGTCCGGGTTGATGTCGAAGGCGAACCCGCGCTCCTCCAGCACCCCTGCGACCCGCATCTCCTCGTCGCCCAGGGCGATCCGGCTGCCGGCCCTGATCCCGTACTCCTCTGCCAGGACCGACCCCACCAGGGCGGCCGGCGAACCCGGTCTGAGATGGGTGCCCTCTGAGAGGTCAAGGAGGTCGGGGATGTCCTTGGTCACAAGCCCGATCACCTGGGCATACCCGCCCTCATTGCCGACGCGAAGATCGGCGGCCTCCTCGACGACCGCGACCACCGGGTTCCCCCCGGCCGCCCGCTCGATCCGGTCGACGTCGGTCTCCGAGATGGTGGCGGCCACCATGGTCCTGGGGTCGCCGACAATCCCCTCGCCGCCGAGGGCGGTGTGCGGGGTGATCACCACGGTGTCGCCGACGTCGGCGATGAGCCCGGCGGCCAGGAGGTTGATGGAGTTGCCCATCACTCCAAGGGAGGCGATGGCAAAGACCCCGATGACGATCCCGAGAGTGGCGAGAAACGACCTGACCGTGTGGCGCCTGAGGTTCCTGGTGGCGAAGGAGAAGAAGATCATGCGATCCTGCCGTCGACGAGATGGACCCGCCGGTGTGCGTAGGCGGCGATGTTCGTGTCATGGGTGACCATGATGATCGTCTTGCCCCGCCGGTTCATCTGGGTGAGGAGGTCCATGATCCCCTCGCCGGTGTGAGTGTCCAGGTTGCCGGTCGGTTCGTCGGCCAGGAGGATCTCGGGCTCGTTGATGAGGGCCCGCGCGATGGCCACCCGCTGCTGCTGCCCGCCCGAGAGTTCGGCAGGGCGGTGGGTGTGGAGTTCGGGCTCCAGGCCGACAGCGTCGAGGAGTTCGAGACACGCCTCGTCGCACCCGCTCCGCCGTTCCTTGAGGACGCGGGGGAACTCGACGTTCTCGATGATGTCGAGGAGGGGGATGAGGTTGAACTGCTGGAAGATGAACCCGATGTGGTCGCGGCGCAGGCGGGTGAGGTCGTCGTCTGAGAGGGTGCCGATGTCCTCTCCCTTGATGAAGAGGGTGCCCGAACTCGGGGTGTCCAGGCACCCGATGAGGTTGAGGAGGGTGGACTTGCCAGAGCCCGAGGGGCCCATCACCGCGACGAAGTCGCCGGCCCTGATCTCGAGGTCGACGTGGTCGAGGGCGACGACGTCCCCTGCCGGGAGGGGGTAGACCTTGCTGACGTCCACAAATTTGATGATCGTTTCAGGCTCATGCTCATTCATGGCGCAACGCCTCGATGGGGCTGAGGTGCGAGGCCTTCCATGCGGGGTAGGCCCCTGAGAGCAGACTGGTGGCGATGCCGAAGGCCGCCCCGTACGGGATGGCGATGAGACTGCTGGGTTCGAAGAGGTATTTGGTCTCTTCGAGCATGACGGCGAGGGCGAGGTAGCCGCCGAAGAGGCTGAGGACCGCACCGATGGCGCTCCCCACAAGCCCGAGGAGGAGGGACTCGTACAGGAAAATCCTGAGCACCTCCCCCTGCCTCGCACCGATGGACCTGATCACCCCGATCTCGCGGGTCCGTTCGGTCACCGACATCATCATCACATTGAAGATGGAGACCCCCGCGACGATAAGTGATATCCCTCCGATCGCGGTGGTGAAGGTCGAGATCCGGTTGAAGGTGTCGAGGAGGGTCTCGAGGATCGCTCTGGTGTCGAGGACGTCCACCTCGTCCTCGCGCCGGTTGAGCTGGTCGTCGATGGACGCTTTGACGCTGTCGATCTCTTCGAGGTCAGGGACTTTCACGATGACGAGGTCCCACTCATCGGCATCGTAGAACTCCTGGTAAAAATCGTCTGAGACGATGACCGCACGGTCGGGGTTGATGTCGAACCCGACGCCCCGTTCTTCGAGGATGCCGGTGACCCTGAGTTTCTCTTCGTCGTCGCCGATCCGGATCCTGCTTCCAGGGATGAGGTCGTAGTCCTCGGCGAGGACGGCGCCGACCATCGCCCCCCGCTCGCCCCGCAGGGCGGTGCCGTCGGCCACTTCAAGGAGGTCGGGGAGGTCGGTGGGGCTGATCCCGTAGACCGCCGCCGCGGTCGTCTCCCCGCCGATGACGACCCGGTCGCTCCCGCTCATGATCGGGATGACCAGGTTGGACCCGGCGGCACGCCTGATCTCGTTCACCTGCCGGTCGGTGACCCCGCGGCCGCTCACGGCGATCGGCGGGCCGTCTCCCTCCTCACCCCCGCCGGTGTGGGCGGTGATAACGATGGTGTCGCCGACGTCGGTGAGGGACTCTGAGATCGAGAGGACCAGGCTGTTTCCAAGGATGCCCATCGAGGCGATCGCCGCCACCCCAATGACCACTCCGGTCACGGCAAGGAAGGAGCGGAGCCAGTGGAGCCTGATGTTGCGCCTGGCAAACTGGAAAAAGATCATCCCCCTGTCCATCGCTATTCCTGCCTGGGGGGCGCGGCAATAAACGTGCCGGTGAGGGGTATGAGGGGCATGCTCATCATCTCCAGGGGGTCTCCAGGGGGCACGCTCGAAGAAATTCGTCTTCCCGAGTTCGTCGACGCCCATATCCCCCTGAACCCAGAGAGGACAATCAGGAGGGGACCGCTGAACGAGGGATCAGGCGAGTGAGGTGCACCATCGTGTTGGAGGGTGCCGTCCACTCCAATCGCCATGAGAAGGGGACCAGGGGCCGAAGGCTCCTGGTCCCCACCGATCGTGAGAGAGGAGAAGAGAACTGAAGGGGATCATTCACCGGGGGACTCCGCCCCCGGACCCCCGGCGGAGGACGATTGGTGGAGGATCGCTGAACGAAGGGTCAGGCGAGTGAGGTGCACCGTCGTGTTGGAGGGTGCCGTCCACCCCAATCGCCATGAGAAGGGGACCAGGGGCCGAAGGATTCTGGTCCCCCTCGATCGTGAGGGGAGAAGAGAACTGAAGGGGGTAACTCGCCGGGGGACTCCGCCCCCGGACCCCCGGCGGAGGACGATTGGTGGAGGATCGCTGAACGAGGGATCAGATGAAGAGATTGCATCGTCGTGTTGGAGGGTGCCGTCCACTCCAATCGCCATGAGAAGGGGACCAGGGGCCGAAGGCTCCTGGTCCCCCTCGATCGTGAGAGGAGAAGAGAACTGAAGGGGATCAAATTCTGGTACATCTCTCGCCCACCGGGGACTCCGCCCTCGGACCCCCGGCGGAGGACGATTGGTGGAGGATCGCTGGAAGGGTGGATCAGGCGAATGAGGAGGTTGCACCGTCGTGTTGGAGGGTGCCGTCCACCGCCAAATCGCCATGAGAAGGGGACCAGGGGCCGAAGGCTTCTGGTCCCCCATTACGGAGAGAGACTAAGATAATCACTCAAGAATCCACTCAACGACCCCTTGGCGCTTCCACTCGCTCAAAAGAGAGACGACACTCAAAACCCCGGACCGCCCTCCAACGATCCCCAGGGCACGACAGAGAAGAGAGAACAAAAAATCAACGAGAAAAGACGTGAAGAGGGAGAAGCCCCTCAGCCAAAGATCTCCCGCGACCGCTCCAGTGCAGCGACCGCCGGGAGCTTCTTGCCGGTCAGGAACTCGATACACGCGCCCCCACCAGTGGATATATGGGTGAAGGCTGCCTCAAGCCCCATCTGCTCGACGACCGCCGCGGTATGACCCCCGCCGATCACCGAGAAGGGCACCGTCGACGAAGCCCGCAAGATCTCGAACGTCCCAAGCGAGAAGGCCTGGTCCTCAAAGACCCCCGCGGGGCCGTTGACCACGACCGTTCCCGACGACGAGATCTCCTCGTTCACCGCCTTCAGGGCGTCGGCACCGATATCCATCACCGGCGCCTCATCCGGGATCGACCCGACGGCGTACTCGACCCGCTCGCCGTCCTCGCGGACCGCGACCTGGTCAGGGAAAAGGACCCGGTCGCCGAACCGGTCGAGAAGGGCCTTTGCCTTTGCGACCTCGCCCGTATACTTCAACTGAGCGATCAGATCGGCCGAAGGTGTCCCGATATCGTAGCCTGCCGCCGTGAGGAAGACATTGGCTACGACACCAATGACGATCACCTGGTCGGCGACCCCGTTCTCCAGGACATTCGCCGCCACCGCAATCGAGTCGTCCACCTTCGTCCCGCCCAGGACAAATGTCACCGGCCGCGGCGCCCCTGTAAAGACCCGCGAGAGATTGCTCACCTCGCGCTCCATCAGGAGCCCGCCCGCCGAGCGCATCAGCATGGGCAACCCGACCACCGTCGGCTGTGAACGATGGGCCGTCCCGAAGGCGTCATTGACGAAGATATCCCCCATCGCCGCAAGACGACGAGCGATATGCGTCCCCTTCGCCGCCTCCGGCGAAAGCGTCAGGTTTTCCTCCGCGTTGAACCTGACATTCTCAAGCATCAGGACCTCGCCCGTCCGCAGGGACGTCACCGCCTCCCGCGCCGTCCGGCCGAAGATATCATCGACATACCGCACCGGCCGACCCAGGAGATGGGCGAGCTTCTCGGCATGCCCCTCCAGGGTGGAGAAGTCCTTCTTGCCCGGCCGACTCTGGTGCGTCAGGACGACGACCCGGCTCTCTTCGAGTGCCTTGATCGTCGAAAGATGCTCCCGGAACCGCTTGTCATCCAGGATCTGGTTTGAAGTCGGGTCAATAGGGGAGTTGAGGTCCAGACGGAGCAGGACTGTCTTCCCCTCAGGCGCAAGGTCGCGGATCGTCCCAATCGACGACATAACTCCTCTTCAGTTTACGCAGCAGCCGCAGCTGCGGCCTCGGCTTCAGCCTCTTCTTCAGCCTTCACCAACGCCTTTGCCTTGATCCTCTTGAGACGGAAGAGTTCTTCACGCTCCATCTCATCCAGCCGCATCTTGATGAACGACGCGGCCTCCTTCAGCTCAGGGATCACCTTGAATTCAAGGGCATTCACACGCCGCTTGGTGTGGTCGATCTCGTCCAGCAGGCGCTTCATCGTCGTCTCGATCTCGGCACTCTCGATGATCGCCTCGACAAGGTCCTCGTAGGCCTCGGCCGTCTCATCGATGACCGACTGGCTCCCGAGCACCCCGTATCCGCGATCAAGCAGGTTCTTCCTGACCTTCGCCGCCTCGATCTGAGGGACGACAACGCCCATGATGTTCTTGGACTTCAGGGTGATCTCGGGGTTCTCCTTGACAGAGAAAGCCGCAGCCTTTACCCCGATCGTCCCTTCGACCGTATTTGCAAGGGCGATCATCTCCTGGGCGCGCTGGTACTTGCGCAGCATCTCGCCCCGGGTGTCCTTCGCCTCTTTCAGCACCTTGAAGAACTCAAGGATCAGCCCGTCGCGCTTCATCTTGAGGATGTTGTAGCCGCGCTCGGAGAGCTTGATCTTGCGTTTGATGTCGATCAGCTCTGACCTCGTCGGCTTGACATCTCTAAGCGCCATCGGACTTACACCTCAGCCTTTGCACCCTTCCGGTAAAGCGGGTGGTACTTCTTGATCAGGTCGCGGTCGAGCCTGACAAGCTGTTCGACCGGCAGCGTGGCCAGAAGTTCCCAACCCACGTCAAGGGTCCTCTCGATCGAACGGTCCTCGTCGATCCCCTGGCGGACAAATTTGTCCTCAAAGAGGTCGGCGAACTCCAGGAACCCACGGTCACGCTCGGAAAGGGCGTCCTTCCCGACGATGGCCACCAGGCCGCGGAGATCCTTGCCTTCCGCATACCCGGCGTACAACTGGTCGGAGACCTTCTTGTGGTCGTCCCTGGTGTGCCCCTCGCCGATACCCAGGTTCATCAACCTGGACAGCGACGGCAGGACATTGATCGGCGGGTAAATACCCTTCCGGTGAAGTTCACGGGAGACCACGATCTGACCCTCGGTGATGTAGCCGGTCAGGTCGGCGATCGGGTGGGTGATATCGTCGCCAGGCATGGTCAGGATCGGGATCTGGGTGACCGAGCCCTTCTTGCCCTTGACAATACCCGCCCGCTCGTACAGGCAGGCCAGGTCGGTGTACATGTACCCCGGATACCCACGCCTGCCAGGCACCTCTTCACGAGCCGCACCGATCTGACGGAGCGCCTCACAGTAGTTGGTCATATCAGTGAGAATGACCAGCACGTGGTAGCCCAGTTCATAGCCGAGGTACTCGGCCGTCGTCAGGGCAAGACGCGGGGTGATGATCCGCTCGACCGCCGGGTCGTCGGCAAGGTTCAGGAAGACGACCGCCCTCTCCAGCGCACCGGTGCGCTCGAAGTCGGCCATGAAGTAGTTGGCTTCTTCCTTCGTGATACCCATCGCCGCAAAGACCACCGCAAACTCCTCAGTGGAGCCCGGCACCTTTGCCTGACGAGCGATCTGGAGGGCGATATCGTTGTGCGGCAGACCTGCACCCGAGAAGATCGGGAGCTTCTGACCACGGACCAGGGTGTTGGTCCCGTCGATGGTCGAGATACCGGTCTGGATGAAATCGGCCGGGGACGCACGGGCGTACGGGTTGATCGCCGCGCCCTGAATGTCCAGCCTCTTCTCAGGCACGATCTCGGGGCCGCCGTCGATCGGCTTCCCGCCGCCAGAGAGGATACGACCAAGCATGTCCTTGGAGACCGGCATCTTGATCGTCTCGCCAAGGAACCTGACCCCGGCGTCGCGACCGATACCCGCAGTGGTCTCGAAACACTGGACGACCACGAGGTCGTCGGAGGTGTCGAGCACCTGACCGCGCTTGATACTGCCATCCGCAAGGACGATGTTCACGAGCTCGTTGTAGCCGACCGGCTCGGTCTTCTCGACAAAGACGAGCGGACCGGCGATCTGCTTGACTGTCTTATACTCTTTCATGCCATCCCCGCCTTCAGTCCGGCAAATTCATCCTTCATCGCCTTCAAGATCCGCTCAAGTTCAGGCTTGTAGTCCTTGGTGAACTTGATCTGCGGCAGGTCGTTCTTGGCCTTGACCGCCAGGATCTGGGCCGGCATCACGCCTGCCGCATGGGCCGCGGACGAGAGGTCGGCGAAGGTGTGGATCGCCCTGAGGATATCGAGCTGCTTCTCGAGCGAACAGTAGGTGTCCACATCGTCGAAAGCGTTCTGCTGCAGGAAGATCTCACGGAGCATCCTGGCAACCTCGATGGTGATCTGCTCCTCTTCTGGGAGGGCGTCGGACCCGACGAGCTGCACGATCTCCTGGAGCTCGGATTCCTTCTGGAGCACCCCCATAGACCAGTTCCGCAGCTGGTTCCACTCAGGCGAGATGTTCTTGTCGTACCACTCGTTGAGGGTATCAAGATACAGGGAATACGAGTTGAGCCAGTTGATGGCCGGGAAGTGCCGGCGCTGCGAGAGCTTGGCGTCCAGTGCCCAGAAGACCTTGACGATACGCAGGGTGTTCTGGGTGACCGGCTCGGAGAAGTCACCGCCAGGCGGCGAAACCGCACCGATAACCGAGACCGACCCTTCAAGGTCGTTGAGGGTCATCACACGACCCGCACGCTCGTAGAACTCAGAGAGACGGGCGGCCAGGTATGCCGGATACCCCTCTTCACCAGGCATCTCTTCGAGACGGGAGGAGATCTCACGCATGGCCTCTGCCCACCGTGAGGTGGAGTCGGCCATCAGGGAGACATCGTAGCCCTGGTCACGGAAATACTCGGCGATGGTGATACCGGTGTACACAGACGCCTCACGGGCGGCCACCGGCATGTTCGAGGTGTTCGCGATGAGGATGGTCCGCTCCATCAGCGGCCTGCCCGACTTCGGGTCGTCGAGTGCCGGGAACTCGGTCAGTACCTCGGTCATCTCGTTGCCGCGCTCACCGCAGCCGATATAGACCACGATCTGAGCGTCAGACCACTTCGCAAGCTGCTGCTGAGTGACCGTCTTGCCTGAGCCAAACGGCCCAGGAATGGCAGCGGTACCGCCCTTGGCGATCGGGAAGAGCCCGTCGAGAATCCTCTGCCCGGTAACGAGCGGGATATCCGGGTTCATCTTCTCGGCCACCGGCCGCGGCACACGGACCGGCCACTTCTGCATCATCTGGATCTCGGTCCCGTCCTCGAGGACACAGACCGTCTCCTCGACGGTGAACGAGCCGCCCTTGATCTCCTTGACCACGCCGCCCTTCTGGTTGGGCGGGACCATGATCTTGTGGAGGATCGACTCGGTCTCCTGGACCGTCCCGATGACCGTGCCAGGGGCGACATGGTCGCCGGCCTTCACGACCGGGACAAACTCCCACTTTGCCGTGAGGTCGAGCCCTGGTGCGGTCACACCACGCTCGATGAAACTTCCCATCTTCTCCATGAGCACCTCGAGCGGTCTCTGAATACCGTCGTAGATGCTCTTCAGCAGACCCGGGCCAAGTTCGACCGCGAGCGGCATGCCGGTGTTTACCACCGGTTCGCCGGGCCGAATGCCGTCGGTGGCCTCGTAGACCTGGATGATGATGTTCTCACCCGAGATCTTGATGACCTCGCCCATCAGTTCCTCGTGGCCGACCTTGACCACGTCGTACATATGGGCATTGAAGCCGACGGCCGTGACGACCGGGCCTGCAATCCTCTTCAGCACTCCTGTCGAAGTGCCTGTGTTCGATTCAGTTTTTACTTCCACAGATCAACACCGACCGATCTCTTTATTCTCTCCCGCATGGAGAGCCCTCCCTCTTCCTCTTCGCCGATCGCGATCACCGTCGGCTTCACGGACTCCTCGAGTTGGGCCCGCATCCGCAGGGGGAGCCTGTTCATATCGCTGCTGTCCAGCACCAGGATGCCGATTGATTCATCCTCGATCACGTGCTGGACGGTGGTCTTCAGGGCCTCGTCGTCCTCGGCGACAAGGGTCTTCTGAATGCCTGCAAGACGGAACCCGATGACAAACTCGCTGTTTCCAACGACTGCAATCTCAACCATCTACATCACCAGGTATCCTTCAATGCGTTCATTCGCCAGACCGTATTCCTTCCCCCGGGCGATAGCGCGGAGGTTTGCCACCTCGTAGCGCTTCATCTCGAGGTAGGCGAGGATGGGCAGGACCGAGAAGGGATACCGCTTGGAGAGCCGTTCCATCTGCTTGAGCCGGTACGTCGTCAGCAGCACTTCGACCTCGTGGACAGGGCGCTGCTGGCGCAGTTCGTCAAAGACTGCGGCCAGTTCTGGATCCCTGGTCTTCTTCTTCGCGGCCTCGATCAACTCGTCAAGGTTCTCGATCGTACTCATCCTGACCAGTTCGTCGACCGTAAAGGCCTTCCCGCCTGGTATGAGCAGCGCTTTGATCTCTTCACCACTGGCGTGCTGACCGCGGAAACGGAAGAGGTTCATGATGTTCCTGGTGTCGATCTCAGTCTGGATATAGCCCAGGAACTCATAGCCCCCTGCAACCCCGCCCTTGGCGTCGGAGACCATCTGCATATACAGGTTCTTGTAGAGTTCGTTCTCAAGTGTGGCAAATGAACCGGTCTCCAGGGCCTCATGAAGCCCTGCGGAGAGAAGAGGGCCAAGACGTCGGCCTTTCACCGCTTCAACAATCCGATCAGGAGAGTCCTCGGCAAGCAACCGGTCGAGCGCGTTCTTGTCGAGTTCGCCGGCCGGGACCAGGACTTCCTTGATCTTGCCAGGTTTGACTCCCTGCATCTTGCCGCGCAGGATGGTCAGGACGTTCTGGATATCCCAGTGCCGCAGATAACTCTGCACGAACCTCATGACCCCGGAAGGGGTGATCTTCAGGACGTCCTGATACTCCTTCGCAAGGTTCCATGAGAGACCCACCTCGATGAGGTTGATACCGGAAAAAGACGAGGCCAGCTCGTCGATCTCGCGTTTGTATTCGGTCTCTCCGATAAAGCGAGTGATCTCGGGCAGGCTCATGTTGAGCATCCGCAGGTACTCCTCCCGCGGGATCAACTTTGCTTTGCGCACACGCATGCGCGTGGAGACGTAAATGTATGGAGCCGGGCCCCCTACGTCAACCATGCCGAGACCTCCTCAGGGGAACAGGATATCAGACGCATCCTTCAGCTCTGACTCCCATACCGTCTCCAGGAATGTACGGTAACTGTAGTCGACCTTCATCCTGCCGTCAGCACTCTCAACCACGATCCCGCCTTCGATCTCGACGGGGTCCCCGACCGAGAACCCGGAGAAGTCCGCGTTCTCGGCAAGGATTTCTTTCAGTATGGAGACATCACGGGCGTTGCAGTAGACCGTACCGCCCCCAACATCGGCAGCCGCCTGGGGGAGGAGGTTACGGAGAGCCTGCGCGTGAAAATCGGCAGGAAGGTCGCCGATCTTGGCAAGGGTGGATGCATGGACACGCGCCAGCGTGTCCTTCTCCGCATTGAGAGTCTCGCGCTTGACGGCGAGGTTGGCAGCCGAGACTTCCTGGTTGATGATGCGGGTCACTTCCCGCTGGACGTCTTCGTCGGCTGTTCCCTTGATCGCCGCCGCTTTCTCCTGCGCCTCTTCGAGGATGCTCTTGACCTCGGCCTCAGTCTGAGCCCGGATCTCGGCGACCTCTTTCCGCCCTTTTTCCTTGATATCTCCAACGACAGCTTCCAATCCCATCGTTCACTCCGTGTCTACTTCGTATTTAGAAGAGCAGCAGCAGAGCAACAACAAGACCGAAGATGACGACTGTCTCTGGAATAACGGTGAAGAGCAGTGCAAGACCGAACATGTCCTTGTTCTCGGCGGTCGCCCCGACGGCGGCGGCACCGATACCAAGTTCACCAAGACCGGTACCGACACCGGCCAGACCGACGGCGAGACCTGCGCCGACTGCCTTCAATCCCATCTGCGATGCTTCAATCATTTCAAGAGTCATAACTGGATCTGCCATAGTTCTTATTCCTCCGTAAATTTCCTTCTCATGCCAAAGGGCACGTACTTCTTCCCTCCACCATTGTAGAACTTGGTGAAGAACTCAACATAATGCAACCTGATCGAGTTCAGGCCGCCGCCCAGAAGACCAAGTGCGGTATTGAGCACGTGGCCGAGGAGCAGGACGACAAGACCAATCAGGACGATGACGACACCCACGATAGTGAGTGACTCGAGCTGTGGGCCGATGATCAGGTCGAGGGCGATGTAGTTGGTGACCATCGCAATCGCGACCGAGGAGAGACCGACCGCAACAAGACGAGTGTACGACAGGACATGACTGACGATCGTCGGAACCTCCATCAGTTCAAGCGGAGATTCCTGACCGATCAGGACGATGCCGAGCAGGACCAGAACGGCACCAAAGATGCCTGCCGTGTTCAGGCCCATCGCCACTGGCGCAAAACCGGTGAGGTCCAGCATCAGCGGGATAGGGAATAGAGACCAGACTGCAATGATGATGCCCCACATCGTAAAGAGCCAGCCAAACTGTTCAAGAACTTCTTTGGTGGCCTTGGGGCTCTGGTGCATGGCATGTCTGATGTTCCACACATGGAGCAGACGCCCCAGCGTGATGTGCAGGATACCAATCCAGACCGAGATGATCAGCAGTTCCGCAACCATCGGGTGATGGACGGTGTTCGCGCCGATGTTCAGGTGCCTGGAGAAGATAATCGCCTGCCAGGGTAGCGAAAATCCGAAACATTCGCTGAAGAGGACACCGAAGATACAACTCATGATCGAGGAGTTCCTCAGGGTGTCCAGGAGCTGTGTGCCCGCTTCTCCTTTGAAGTACCTCCGGAGTCCGAAGGACAGCGCAAGGAGCACGAGACCGTACCCGATATCGCCCAGGATCAGACCGAAGAAAATCGGGAAGACGATCGAGACGAGCAGTGTCGGGTCGAACTCGTCGTAGCGCGGACGAGCGTAGACATCAATTAAGAGTTCGGTCGGGTGCGAGAAACGGGGGTTGTTGTATTCAACCGGGACGTCTTTTGCGTCGTCCCCGACTTCGAGCTCGGTGACATAGACTTTCCCCGCGGTCACGTGGGTGAGGGACGCGATGATCCCCTCGACCTTCTCGGACGGGACCCAGCCTTCTGCCACAAAAGCGTCGTCTGTTGTTGCAAACCGCAGCGGGGCTTCCGCCTGCTCCACGACGGCCGTGAAGTATTCGTCGTATGCAACGAGGACTTCGCCATATTCATTCTTCTTTTCCTCAAGAGTCCTCTCGATCTTCTCAATCTGCTCGTTGAGCTGAGAGATCTTCCCCTTGGCGTCATAAATAAGGTCTTTTACGGGACCTGAGCCATCAGGGATGGGGACCGACTGGAAGTGTGCTTCGAGCAGGGCGCGGTCAGCGGCCTCTGCCTCTGATGCAGGGACAAAAACGACAATGAAGTTCTGTACACCTTTGCCGCCGGGTACAAAGTGTTTCTCGTGGGGGACCGGGATCTCAACGTCGGATTCGACGTAGCCTGCAAAAACGGTGACGTTCTCGTAGCCGTGATACAGGTCCATGTCGAGGGGAACAGGCGCAAAAGGTTCGAGGGCGGTGACCCGCGCCTCAAGCGTTTTTACCTGTGCCTCGACTTTCGACCGCTGTGCAGTGAGATCCTCGGCGTCCTCCACGAGGGCGGCAAGGGTCCGGTCGACGCCGGCCTTCAGTTCGGTCGATGCCTGTGTCTTGGTGGCATCAACAGAATCTGGAGAAATTCCAAAGGTGTTCTCGAGCGACCTGATCTTGATCAGTTCGGAGGAGGCGTCGCTTGCTTGGTCAAGCGGCATCCCGATCTTGAACCCTTCGTAGGCCTCGTCTTCCTTCTCGACAAAATCTTCGATGTGAAAAGCATGCTGATGATACAACTCACGGACGATCGTATCCATCTGGTCCTTGGACCCTGCGATCAGGATACGGCTCATCCGCTTAGGCTGAAACATGCAGCTGCTCCTTAAAACGCGAGACGAGATACTCGACTGCCTTGTCGACATTGGCAAGGCTGTTCGCTTTGATCTTTTCCGCCTGCTGTTCGCCGTCCTTCAGGATCTCGGCACGTTTTTTCGTGGCGGCGGTCTTGGCGTCGGCGAGTCTCGTCTTTTTGTAGGCCTCTGCATCGGCGGTGGCTTTCTCGATGATACGTTCTGCCTCCGCTCTGGCATCCGCAACTTTCTGCTTGTTCTCAGCATGTGCGGTGCTGACCATAGACTTATACTCTTCTTCTGCCTGCTTGATGCTCTTTAAAACCTCACTCTTCATCCAACCCTCCTCTCACGGCCTACACATATTTGATGAAAATTACCTTTATATTTGTTGTTATTCTTCGACCAGGGCACGATCAACACATATATACCCGATCGTGCACGCAGGAGGAAGAGCATCAAGCGTGACACTACCGCCGTTGCCTCGCAGGGTGAGACCAGCGAGTTCGGGCGAGCCGCAGAGGAGGTGCTGATCAGGGTGGGTACCGCGCAGAATTTCGCAGGAGATCGTGATCTCGGGAGCGGCCGAGACGACCATCGGCACCCGACGGGATCCGGGGTGGCCGTGGGGCAGGGCGACGACCGGGAAGTGGTGGTCGCGGACTAAGAGGAGGATCATGGCGGCGGCACGGAGAGCGCCGCCTTCAGGGGCCGAGACGCAGACGAGGTCGCCGGGGTGAAGGCCTTCACAGTACTCGTCCTCGGTGGTCTCGATGCAGAGCGCAAACCGTTCGTGCACGCTCCCGACAAGGAGAAATGAGGTGGGCCCCTGGACGAGGAGGAGGTCGTCGGTGTCCAGGGGGCAGATCATGCCTCTTCGACGTCTTCTGACTGGCAGGAGGGGCAGACCGGGTGTTTTCCTACGGCTTTGAAGCGTTCGCCGCATTCTTTGCACCGGTAGGACCGGCCCTTTACCCGCTCTTCGATCTCGATGTCAGTGCCGCCGCCAATAGAACACATATTCGAGATCATAGAGGATGCTGGATATAAGGGTTGTGGGGGGAGTGCACAGGTACAAAGATGCAGGCCTCCTCGCCAGGAGAGAGCCCCCGATCTCCTGACGAATGTACACAATCTGTGCACGAAAAAAAGTATTTCAGCCCTGTAGAAACCCCCACCTATTCTCGGTGCACGCGCGATTCAACCGCCTCCCCCCCCATCTTTTCGCCGGGGAAGAGTGCCGCCCGCACCCCCGGAAGGAAGAGAGGGCTGGGAAGGCATATTCGAAATCCTTGAAGAGAGATTGTCGTCCACGACCTATCGCGGCGCAGGGGGTTTGGGGGGCGGCACGGATCCACACACCCCGAAGACCCACGATTTTTTTCATCACGTATGCGTGAGCCTCGGGTTCATGCATGATTCTACAGAGCCGATATATCAAAGGTTTTCTGTCACAGGGAATCTTTGATCGCCTGTATGTTCAGGCCTGCAGCCACTGGACCGGCGCGGAATGGCAGCCCTGGGGACCTGGGGAGGGGTGTGCTCTTTGATCGAGTAAATGCCGTCCCCCACTCATCTTCATGATGAAGGATCCAGGGGCCAAAGGTACCTGAAGCACGTCGTCAAGGGATCAGGGAAGAATGCAGAGCAGATATCAAGGAAATATAATGCACACGCTTCACCGGGGATTCGCATCCCTGAACACCGAATGCCCAAGGCTTTCTCGATTCTCTTCAAAACGCGCTCATGTTCGTTTCCTCATGACGCGATAGACCGGAGATCTCCGACCGGTGGCGAGGTAAATGCATGTCGTCCCCTGTCACTCCTCATGATGAAGGGCAAAGGGTGACAGCATGCAACAGAGACCCTCACTGGATCCACCCTCATGCCACCCCCTGTCCATCGCCATCTTCGGGGATCTGGGGGCGAGTCCACTGGTGAACAGGATGCAATCCTGCTCTTTTCGGAGCGTGAGTCATTATGATGAAGGGTCCGGAGGTTCCTCGGTCCCTGTCGCAAGGCCATCCCAGAAGAAAGAGAGACACAGCGGGTCATGGAGGGATACTCAGACGACGAACGCAAAGGTCACCAGCGCCACGGCAAGCATCACCGTCGCGTGTTTCACCCCGGCCTTCACCGAGCCCTCGCCCATCTTGCCGGCGACAAGACCGGAGAAGAAGGCCTGGACGAGAGAGAGATGGAAGAGCAGGCGGTCGAAGGTGGGGACGACCGAAGACGCACCCCTGCCAGGGAGGAAGGAGGTTCCCGCCCCGGTAGAGGGGACCGAGATCTCCCCAAGGACCGGGAGGAACCGCGTCGAGATGACGACGACGACGAAGAGGAAGACCACGTAGGCGAGATAGATGACGATGATGTACAGGGCCATCCCGGCCTTCCGCTCCCCGGCGAGGACATGGGACATCCTGGCGTCTTTTGCGGCGATGGAGAGCACCTCAGAGATCTCGCCGCTCATCCGGCAGGCGGCGGCGATGAGGCTGACCGAACGGGAGACCGCCGGGGTCCGCACCCGGCGCTCGAACCTGACCAGGGCGTCCTCGACATTCGCCCCCCAGGTGAGGTCGCGGCTGACCCGCCTGATCTCGTAGGAGAGGAGCCCGAGGTTGGTCCTGACCATGATCTCGATCGCCTGGGCGATGGTGAGGCCCACCTGGTTGATCCCGGCCATCCTGGCAAGAAAGTCAGGGACCGCGGCCTCGATCCCCCGCACCCGCCGCGCCCAGGCTTCATAGCAGAGGGCGTACGGGACGAGGAGGAGGAGGGCGGCGAGCGCAAGGTGGTCGTCGACAAGGGTGACCGCCGTCCCTGAGGGGAGACGGGGCGGGAGGGTGAAGAGTATGGCACAGAGGTAGACGGCCGCCGCCGGCACGGTGATCAGGAAGGTGAGGCGAGGTTCGAGGACGAAGGACCTGAGCGGATTTCTGAGAAAGATCTTCAGACGGCGGTACCGCTCGTACCTGGCCAGCTGCGCAAACCCTGTCTCCTCGTCGGAGTTGGGCTTCGCGGTTCGTACGTCCTTGAAGGTGTCGAGGATCTTCACCGCGGTATAGCGTTCTGGTGCCTCCTCCTTCACCGAGACCAGGTCGAGGAAGAGAAGAATGATCACCGAACCCAGCGGGACGAGGAGATAGGTGAGGACCGAGAGTTGGGTGACGGCTGCACCCCCGATCAGCCCGGTCACCACCATCACGATGACCAGGAAGAGCGGGCCTGCGACAAAGACGGTGACATATGCCTCGCCGATGAGCTCAAGGCTCGAAAGAAATTTTTTCTGTTCAAAACCTGCTTCCTCCTGGTAGATCTTCACCCGGCCGGAGAGATAGGCCGAGAGGTTCCCGCCGCTCTCGATCACCGAGATGAAGTCGTCAAGAAACTCGCGGAGTTTCTCAGACGGAGTGGTGAGGCTGAGGCCCTGGAGGGCGGTGACGACGTCGGCTCCGAAATAGTCGGCGTCCCTCACCACCTGCCTGAACTCCAGGGCGCTCTCGCCATAGACTCCGGCATTTGCCGAGATCGACCTGAAGATCTCCATCAGCTCGGCCCCGCCCCGGCGCATTGCATAGAGATAGGAGACGGCATTGTGGAGGGAGAGGTCGATCTTTGCCGCCCTGTTCTTCATCTCGATCCGGGGGTACCTGAGGAGAAGGGTGTACGAAGCATAGCCTGCGGCCAGGCCGAGAAGAAGAGAGAGGAGAGGGCGGAGGAGGAGGGTGAACGCCCCGAACTCGGGGAGAGGGAGAGGGAGAGAGAGGGCGTCGCCGGTGGACGGGGGGAGGGCGACGAGCCCTGCCGCCAGGTAGGCGACGAGCGCCGCGAAGAGACCGGAAAAGATCGCGACCCCCAGGGCCCGCCCGACGTAGCGCTCGACGGTCATCCCGAGCCTGGCCGAGACAAGGGCCCGCCCGAGGTCCCCGTACTTCACCTCGTCGCGGCTGATCAGGCGGCGAACACATGCCCGATACTGCGTGGTCGCCCCCTGGCTCTTCATCTGAGCAGCCCCGAGAGGTTCCCGGCCTCAAGGTTCTCGAGCACCCCCTCGCGGCAGGTCGCAAAGGCGTCAAAGACCTGCGAGACCGCCCCGGAGTCGGTGATCCCCGCGGCCTCCATCGCCTCGAGCACCCTGACACGCACCCTGACCTCCTCGTCAAGGTGGTCGCGGGTCCAACCGCGGCTCTCCCTGATCCTGGCATAGACCAGCGACCGCCCGGTATAGTGCATCTGGTCGCGGACAGGATCGTACTCGAAGACCGTGTTCACCTGGAGGTTGCCGGTGCCAGGGTCGACCGCGGCGATCTCCACGATCTCCTGGCAGCGCCGCACCCGCTCGGTCCCCTGATGGATGAGTGCCTGGAGACTCGCGATGTCGAGGGCCTGGATGGTGCTTCTCGGGACCGAGAGGGGGGCGTTCTCAAGCCGGTGGATGGCGGCGTCGATCGAGCCCGCATGGAGCGTCGAGAAGGTGGTGTGCCCGGTGTTCATCGCCTGGAAGAGGGTCTGGGCCTCCCGGCCCCGCACCTCGCCGACCAGGAGATATTCGGGGCGCTGACGCATCGCCGCTTTCAGGAGGTCGAACATCGAGATCGCCTCTCCTCCGTCGCCTGAGAGTGTGTCCCTGGTCACCGAGGCCACCCAGTTCTCGTGATGGAGGGTGATCTCTCTTGTGTCCTCGATGGAGACGACTTTGGCACGCGGCGGGATGAAATGGGAGACGGCGTTGAGGGAGGAGGTCTTGCCTGACGCCGTCCCCCCGATGAAGAGGAGGCTCTTGTTGTGCTCGATCGCCAGCCAGAAATAGGCGAGTTCTTCGGCCGAAAAGGTGCCGAGCCTGAGGAGTTCGACTGGCGTGAAGGGTGCGGGCCTGAACTTCCGGATCGTAAACGAGGTGCCTCGTGTCGAGACGTCGCGCCCGAAGGTGAGCTGCAGCCTGGAGCCGTCAGGGAGAGTGGCGTCCACCACCGGCGAACCGATCGAGACGTGTTTGCCGGAACGCTGGGCGAGCGCAATGGCAAGAGAGTCGAGTTCATGTTCTGAAAAGAGAAGGTTGGTCCTGATGTTCCGATACCGGCGGTGATAGAGGAAGAGGGGCACCCCGGTGCCGTCACAGGAGATGTCCTCGATCTCTTCGTCTTTCATCAGCCCGTCGATCCTGGACCAGCCAAGGAAGGTGCGCATGAGATAGTACTCGATCCGCCGCCGGGCATCAAGGCCAGGGTCAAGCCCGTACTCCTGCAGGAGGGCGTCGGCCCTGGTCATCAGGACCTGCCGGCGGTCTCCTCCGAGATCGTCGTCAGAGAGGACCAGGACGTCGCGCAGGTCTTCGTGGAGGCGTTCGAGGAGTTCGTGTTCAAGGGGGGTGAGGGGGGGTTCGAGGAGATGGTATTCTGGCTGCCCGGTGTGGGTGTCCCTGAGGATGCAGACGAGTGCCCGTCCTGCTTCCACCCAGTAGCGGTCGATGAGTTCGTAGCCGTCAGGCACGAGGTCGGCGACCAGGGGAGGCTCGGTCTCGGGGTCGTATTTGGCAGGGACAGGGGGCGTATCTGGCCGCCGCCCTATGAAGGGGAGATGCATGGTGAGGTTCCTGTCTGGAGGATTGATCAGATCAGGTATTTATCTGTATTTATCCAGTCCACACGATCTGCTAAGGATTTATATCCCCCCCACCATAATATGTTGAGAACTGATGTGGAGACGAACAGACCTCAAGATCCCCACCGGCATCCCCTCCCTCGACCCGGTGCTGGAAGGCGGGGTTCCGTCTGGTTCGATGGTCCTTCTTCTTGGCGATATCGGATCAGGGATGGCCGATTTTCTCAGGACATCTGCAATTTCTCTTGCAAAAGAGAAGACAGACCACAGGGACGGGGATGAAACAGGGTTCACCGGCGAGGTGGTGTACATCACGGTCACCAGAGTCAAGGACGATATCCTTGGAGAGGTGGCCCTCTCGGTGAGCCCTGAGGTCTATCCCATCATCGAGGAGGGGGTGCGGTTCGAAGACCTCTCTGAGATCTATTTCGACTCCAGCATCGTCCCGATCGAGTGGTATTCGGACGACGCCGACCTCCTGGCCAGGATGCACCAGCGCTCCCGGCGCGACGATATCCTCCCCAGTCTTGCGGCCCTCCTCTCCGAGACCGCACCACAGAGCGTGATCATCGTCGACTCCCTCACCGAACTGGCCACCATGGCCGACACCCCGGACCACTGGCGGGCGTTCACCGGGTTCCTCCACGGGCTCCAGCGGGTCGCAAAGCGGTGGGGTTCGGTCATCTACCTGCCCCTGGCGCATGGCGTGCTCGCAAGGCCGCACGAACTCGAGGTGATGGACTCGGCAGACGCTGTCATCCTCTTCCAGTGGGAGGAGTTGCAGGGGATGCGGAGGCAGAGGACCATGTATGTCCAGAAGTTCAGGGGCGTGATGCCGCACCTGGAGGAGCGCGACCTGGTCAAGTTTGCCGTGCGGATCACCCCTGGAAACGGGTTCGAGGTCTCCAATATCAGGGTGGTCGTATGAACGGAGGGCCCCCGCGGGTGCGGTTCGGGATCGGCGGGCTTGACCGGATGCTCTGCGGCGGCCTGCTCAAAAAAAGTATCTGCACGATCATCGGCACCTACGGTACCGGAAAAACGACATTTTCCCTCTATTTTACCCATGAAGGTCTGAAAAACGGCGAGAAGGTCATCTTCATCTCCCTGGACGAGCGCGAGGAGATGCTCTACCAGGACATGGCGCAGAAAGGCTGGGATGTCGAGACGGTCAGGAACACCTCGCTCTTTGTGATCAAACTCGACCCCACCGATTTCACGCTCTCGATCAACCATCTCAAGAACGAACTCCCGCAGTTGATCCAGAAGGTCGGTGCCAGCAGGGTGGTCATCGATCCCATCTCCCTTTTCGAGGGGCTTTTTTCCGACGAAGCGGCACGGAGAAAGGAACTCTTCAGGTTCATCGAGATCATGCGGGACGAGGAGTGCACCCTCATCCTCACTTCAGAGACAAAAGAGAACAGTTCTTACGCAAGCAAATACGCCCTTGTCGAGTACATGGCCGACACCGTCATCCTCCTCAGATATGTCAGGCCCACCAAACTTGCCGAGGTCCACCCGGCCGTCGAGGTTGCAAAGATGCGGGGATCTGATCATTCCAGGGGCATCAAGCCGTACGAACTCCTCAAAGACCAGGTACAGGTCTACTTTGAGGCAAATGTCTTCTGAAAGGGCTTTGTAGAAACCCTCACTTCCTCTCGGTGCAAGGGTGACTCAATCGCCTTCCCACACAATCACGCCGGGGGCGCGGCTCCCCCGGACCCCCAGGATCACGATGGATCCGGGAAGGCACACACAATGACCATGAAGAGGGGATTGCCGTCCACGACCTATCGTGTGGCGGGGGGTTCGGGGGGCGGCCAGCCCCCCGGCGAAGAGAACCATCAAGAGGGTTTCTACAGAGCCTCTGAAAGAAATATTCTGTTTTGGGTTCAAACTCTCGGCTTTATAGAAATCCTCCAGACGGTCATCTCATGCGGGGGGCGTGCCACCTCCCCCCGTCCTGGGGTCCGCGAGCATTGAGGAAGGCGGTCGAGTCACGCGTGCACCTCGAAGAGGCGAGGGGTTACCATGAACATGATCCTGAAAATCGCCTCTCTGGGTTTCCACAATGGTTTGAATCCACCAAACATCTCCCGAATGATCAGGCCTCTGCCTTCCTGTTCCCATCGCCATCCAGGGGGTCAGGAGGCTATGGGAAGACATGATGATCCGACGTGCCGCCCAATCGTAGAGTCTTCTTCACCGCCGTCTCGCCCCAGGGGGTGCACCCTTTGGACCGCCCAGGATAGAAAAGAGGTGGGGGCGGCGAGTGAACACGATCCTCACCTGCCCTTCAGGCCTGGAGGTCATCCCAAAACTCTCCTGAGTTCCCCCTCTGCCAGAGATAAAGAAAGATGATGGTGTCAAACTCTCCTCCCTTCATAGCGTGAACCTCCATTCATCGCCTTCTTGTATCTTTTCACCGGGTGTTCTGCCGCCTGACCTCTATCTTCGTCGTGGAGGGTTCCAGGGGGCCTTCCCCGGCGAAAAAAACCAGGAGAAGATCCTTTAGTCTCTATGTGGGGAGGCACGTCGATCGGTCTGCCTTCCCACGCCACCGCGCCGGGGGTGCTACCCCCGGACCCCCGGGAAGGAGATAGGAGCGGGAAGGCACATGTGATGATCAGAAGAAGGAATTATCGTCCTCCCCCCTCTCTTCTGAGGGGGACCGCGGGGCGGCACGCCACCCGCCGGAAGATCTGCGCTCAGAATTTCTGGAATGAAAGGTTTTGATCCAGACGAAGATTCATGTCAGGGATACTTTTGAGATATGCTCTTGAAAAAGAAAGACCACGTGACAAGAAATTTTCATCCCATATGCGTAAACCATCGGGTCATGCCAAGATTCTTCAGAGCCCAAAAAAACCAAAAAAAAGAAAACGTCCTCAGACGGTGATCCCGACCAGGTCGAGGATGACCAGGAGGACCACCCCGACCACCCCGCCAAGGGCGCAGATGATCACCGAGGCCCAGTTGATCGGGATGGCGGTGCCGCCGATATAACTCATCAGGTCGAAGAAGTTGATGAGATAGAGGATCACAAGTCCTGCTGCGGCGTTGATCACCAGTTTCATCCCCTCCTTGACGAGGTAGTAGAGGACTGCGGCGACCACGATCATCAGGACGATCAATATGATTGTCTCGATCATCTCATCTACCAATTAGATGCTGGCCACTTAACCTTACCGCCGGCAGGACGGCGCCGCCGACCGAGCGCTCCTCTCTGCCGAGGGCAGCGACCTCGCCAAGGAGGGCGAAGACGTTTCCGGCATACATCGCCCCTTTCACCGGGGCGACATACTCCCCGCCCTCCACGATGAAGGGGTTGGAGAGTTCGACCGAGAAGTCGCCGGTAAGCGGGTTGGCGGTATGCGCCCCGACGACGTCGTGGACATAGACCGCACGCTCGTCATCGACACTGTCCCTGGGACCGTCGACGACCAGAGTATGGACCCCGATGGCAGGCGCCCCGCCCGCACCCCCGCGGACCGCCGAACCCGTGCTCTCGGCCCCATAGCGGTAGGCGGTCCTGAGGTCGTAGGCATACTGCTGCAACTCGCCGTGATCGAAGAAGGTGAGTTTCCTGGCAGGCATCCCCTCGGCATCGAACTGCGTGCTCGAAAGCCCGCGGTCAAGAGGATTGTCGTGGACCGAGATCTCCTCGCCGATACAGACCTCGCCGAGTTTCCCGGCAAGCCAGGACCGCCCGGCATGGACATTCCGTCCAGAGAGAGCCGGTTCCAGGACATAGCCCAGGAGCTGGGCGAAGGCGACCGGGGAGAGGACCAGATCATAGTCGCCGGTCTCGATCTCCTCGCCGCCGCCGCTCTGCTCGGCAAAGAAGGCCGCCTCCCTGCCGACACGGACCGGGTCGATCTCGCCGGCAAAACAGGAGGCGTCGAACTCGTAGCCGGTCGACTGCCCGTGGATACATTCCAGCGAACACCCTGCGCTGGTCCGCGCCTGCTCGTAGCGCACCCCCGCGGTGTTGGCGATCACGACCTTGCCGCGGCTGACCGAGGCCCCGCCCCCGGTCACCGCCGCGTCATGCTCTTCCACGCCGTCAAGCATCTCTTCAAGGATCTTCCGGCACCATGCCGGGTCAAGCGAGAGCGAGGGGTCGAAGATCGCCGGGGCGTCGGGCAGGGCCGCCGGTGCAGGAAGGCCCTTCCATTCCTGCGGGTGGGCAAGGTTCGCACTCGCCAGAGCGGCGTCGACACAGCGGCGCCACTCATCCCTGCTGCTCGTCGCCGAGACCCCGATCCGGCCATGATCGATGACCCGGATCCCGATCCCGAACGCCTCAGACCCGCCGGCATTTTCTACCTGCTTCTTCTTCAGATCGGTGGAGACCGACTCGCCCTCTGCGACATAGACCTCCACCTCTTCTGCCCGCGTACGCCCGTACTTCAGGATCTCTTCAATCAGTGCCATTGCCACCCACCATCGCGTTTTCAAGGAAGACATGAGGCGAACCGTCGCTGACCGGGACGCTCTGCCCGCCCTTACCGCAGTAACCCTGGCTCATCGTGCGGTCGTTGCCGATGAGGGCAATCGCATGGAGCGTGCCCAGGATCTCGCCTGAGAGCGAGACGTCCCGTACCATCGCCCCGAGTTCGCCGCCCTCGATCAGGTAGCCGTACTCGGCATTGAACTGAAAGACCCCGCGGCCAGGATCGACCTGCCCGCCACGGGAACCCTTGAGGAGGATCCCGTCCTGACACTCGGCGACGACCTCGTCGTACGAGGCGTCCCCCTCCTCGATGAACGTGTTGCTCATCCGCACCAGGGGCAGGTCGCCGGCACTGGCCCGTGCATGCCCGGCGACGCCGTTGCCGACCGCCGCCAGGGTCTGGCGCGAGTGCATGAAGGCATTCACCCGCCCGTCCTTGATCAGTTCGGTCCGTCCGACGGCCACCCCTTCGGCGTCCACCGGTTCGAACCCGAACTCAGGGAGCGTGGGGTCGTCGACGATGGTGAGACCTGCGGCGCCGATACGCTCGCCGGTCCGCCCGGCCAGCACCGAGGAGCCCTCCTGGACCAGGTCGCCCTCGCTTGCATGCCCGATCGCCTCGTGAGCAAAGACCCCGGCAAGTTCTGGGTCGAGGACCGCCCGCATCCTCCCGCCCTTCGCCGCCTTCGCGTCGAGGAGGGCAGAGGCGGTATCTGCCGCCTTCGCCCCCATCTCCTGGCGGTGGCGGAGGTTGAACCCAAGGATCGTATACTCGCTCTCGCGCCCCATCTGCATCTCGCCGTTCCTGGCGGCGACCGCCGTCACCGAGAACCCGCAACGCGGGACTTCGTAGACACACTCGGTCCCTGACGAGTCGAAGAACCGCACTCCCTCGATCAACTCGGCATACCGGGCGCGGGTGTTCACGACCCCTGGCCGGTGAGCGGCGGCCTCGATCGCGGCAAGGGCCCCGGTCTTCTCCTCAAGGGAGATCTCCCGCGGGTCCTCGACGACGCCCGGCACGGCACGCACCTCGCGGGGCGCCGGGGCAAGGTCGACCTCCTCACCGGTGAGCATGGCGAGACGCACCCCCTTCTCAAGGAGGGGTTCGAGCGGGGCCTCAGGGTCAAAATTGTCCAGGGTCAGGACGCCCCAGCCCTTCGGGCCGAGCACCCTGACCACTGCATGGTCGAAAAAACTGGTCCCCGCCGATTCCACGACCCCGTTATCGATGTCCACATGGGTGGAGGAACCGTGGACGTGGCGGACATCATAGTACCGGACCTGTTCCATCATATCACGCCGCCGTCTGCTGGCCGCCGATCCCTGACGCCGACTCAAGCGCCTTCTTCACCGGCCTGGCGGCAAGTCTCTTGAGTTTGTCCAGGAAGAGTTCGCGGTTCTGCGGGACCAGCGCCACCTCGAGCACCTCCTCGATATGATCGACCGGGATGACCTCGACCATCTCACGATACTTCTCCTCGATGAGGACATCGTCGAGGTTGCTCTTCGGGATGATCACCGTCTTGATCCCGGCCTTGGCCGCCGCCTCGATCTTGTAGGTGACCCCGCCGATGGGCAGGACGTCGCCGCGGACCGAGAGCGACCCGGTCATCGCCACATCCTGCCTGACCGGGATCCCCTCGATCGCGCTGATCACTGCGGTCGTCACCGAGACCGAAGCCGAGTCGCCCTCCACCCCGCCGTAGGTTCCGATGAACTGGACATGGATGTCCATGTTCTTGATGTCCTTGCCGGTGAACTTCTTGAAGACCGCAGAGACGTTCTTGATCGACTCCTGAGCGATCTCCTGGAGCTGCCCGGTCGCGATGATCCCGCCGGTCGCCCCCTGGGTCGGGGTGACCTCGGCCATGATCGGGAGGACCGAACCGGAGTCAGACCCCATCACCGCAAGCCCGTTCACCCGTCCGACCTGGGTGCCGCTCACGACCGTCAGGTCGTACTCGCGGCTGCGCTGGATGTACTCGTCGGTGATCTGCTGCTCGATCGAGCGGGCCGACCCCTTGGCCCTGAGCACATGCTCGGCCGTGGTCATCTCGGCCCCGTCCTGCCTGGCGATGTCGCCGGCCACACGGATGAGCCCGCCCATGTCACGGAGCTTGAGGGTCAGGTGCCCCTTCCGGTTGGACCGGCGCTGGGCCTCCCTGATCACCTCTTCGATGGCCGTGCGGTCGAAGTGCGGGATCTTCCCGTCGTTCTTGACCTCCTGGGCGACAAACCTGACAAACTTCTTCCTGTTCTCAGGAGTGTCGGGCATCGTGTCCTGCATATAGACCTCATACCCGTAGCCACGGATCCTGGACCGCAGGGCCGGGTGCATCCCCTTGATGGCGTCCAGGTTGCCGGCCGCGATCATGATGAAGTGGCAGGGCACGTCCTCGGTCCTGACCATCGCCCCGCTGGAGCGTTCAGACTGGCCGGTGATCGAGAATTTCCCTTCCTGCAGGGCGGTCAGGAGGTTCTGCTGCGAGTGCGGGGTGAGAGTGTTGATCTCGTCGATGAAGAGCACCCCGCCGTTCGCCTTGTGAATCGCTCCCGCCTCGACCCGGTCATGGGACGGGGTCTCCAGTCCACCCGACTGGAAGGGGTCGTGGCGCACGTCGCCAAGGAGTGCCCCGGCATGCGAACCGGTGGCATCGATGAAGGGGGCGATGGCGTTTGCTTCGTTGGAGACCAGGAGTTTCGGGACCATCATCTCTTCACGCGGCCGCATGTACTGGAGGGCCATGAAGAGGAAAGCCGAGGCGATGATGCCCATCAGCCACTGCCCGGTGATGAGCGAGTAGCCCAGGATGCCAAAGACCAGGAGCATCATCAAGGTGTTGCGCATCTGTTTGCGCTTGGCCGCCTCGGCCTTATGGGCTGCCACGATCTGTTTGCCTCGGCCGGCAGCGACCGTCCTGATCACTGGATTATTCGAGTCCTCGACGTTCGGATAGACGAGGACGTCCTTGAGTTCCTCTTTGGGGAGAAGTTCGGCCATCGCCTTGGCAAGCATCGACTTGCCGGTGCCAGGGGTGCCAAGCATCATCACGTGCCGGCGCTGGGTGGCCGCCTTCTTGATCACCTCCACGGCGTTCTCCTGGCCGATCACCTGGTCGATCAGCCTGGAAGGAACCTCGACCTCTGATGAGTCAGAGATCTCGGTGCTGAAGAGAAGATCTTCGTCCGCATTCTTCTCAAGGTTGTCAGAAACAGTCTTTTCCATTATTGGTGCAACCTCATTGGGCAATGATACTTAAATACTATTTTCATGATAGTTTAAGTAGTTTCAGCTGGAGGAAAAACCAAAAATGAAGGTCGTATGCACAGAACAATCCCAGATACTCGCTGTCCGGATCGCCGACGAACTTGGGGTCCAGGTGGCCGACACTCGCTTCGCCCGCTTCCCTGACGGGGAGCTCTACCTGCAGGTCCTCGACCCTCTTGATGACGAGACCGTGATCGTCGGAAGTGTGACCGACAATGATGCGTTCATCCAGCTGATGCTCCTCGTCGATGCCTGCGAGACGACCACCAACACGCTGGTCATCCCGTACCTCGGGTACGCACGGCAGGACAAGAAGTTCAAGGACGGGGAGCCGGTGAGCGCCAGGGTCGCGGCACGGGCATTGTCCAGGGGGGTCACCGACGTGATCACCGTCAACATCCATGAGCGGGACATCGCCCGCTACTTCGAGTGTCAGGCCCATGACCTCTCCCTGGCCGAGGAGGTCGGGGAATATCTCAAGACGAAGGGGTTCGAGAACCCGCTTATCCTCGCGCCCGACGCCGGGGCGGCCGAGTTCGCGGCCGAGGTGGCGGCGGCCGGCGAGTGGCAGACCGATTATCTCAAGAAGACCAGGATCTCTGGCGAAGAGGTCAGGATGGAGCCAAAGACTTTTGATGTCGCGGGCCGGGAGGTCGTCATCGTCGACGATATCATCGCGACCGGCGGGACGCTGGCGACGGCGACGAAGATGCTCTATGCCCAGGGGGCGGCCGAGGTCCATGCGGCCTGCGTCCACGGGGTCTTCACCGGCGGGGCCTATGTCCATCTCCGCAGTGCGGGAGTGAAGAGTCTGGTCTGTTCCGATACCATCGAGCGGGCGTGCTCTGAGGTCTCGGCGGCCAGGGGTATTGCAGCAGCGCTCAAGAAATGTTAGAGATCGACGGATCGATGGGAGAGGGTGGCGGCCAGGTGGCACGGACCGCCGTCGCCCTGGCGGCACTGACCGGCACCAGGCTCAGGCTCACGCAGATCAGGGCCGGACGGCCAAAGCCCGGGCTCGCGGCCCAGCACTGCACGGCGGTGCGGGCGGTGGCCCTGGCATGCGGGGCCGAGATGGAAGGATGTGCGGTCGGGAGCACTGAACTCACATTTGTCCCAGGCGACCTGCGGCGGACCGAGGGCGAGATCGCGATCGGGACGGCAGGGAGCATCCCGCTCGTCCTCCAGGCCTGGCTCCCGGTGGCCCTGGCGACAGGGGGGTCGATCACTCTTACCGGCGGGACCGAGGTCCAGAAGAGCCCGACCATCGACTATTGTGCCAGGGTGCTCCTCCCGGTCCTGCAGGCCCATGGAGCAAAGGTCAGGACAGAGGTTCTCAACCGCGGGTATTTCCCGCGGGGCGGGGGGCGGGTCAGGGTGACGGTGGAGCCGTCGACCCTCCACCCGCTCGACCTCGATGCAGTGCCGCCACACCGGGGGATCGTCTCGTGTTCGCAGGCCCTCCCCGAGCATGTGGCCGAGCGGCAGGCGACGGCGGCGGTCGCCCTTCTCCATGACTATCCGGTCGAGATCGTGCGGACCGCCGGGCCTGGCACCGGAACCTCGGTGACGACCTGGTGCGGGACGAAGGGGGGGGTGGCCCTGGGCAGGCGGGGGTTGCCGGCCGAGAAGGTGGGCCGGACGGCGGCACGGGAACTCCTTGCCGCCCTCGAAGCCCCTGGCCAGGTCGATATCCATCTGGCCGACCAGCTCCTCGTCTACCTGGCCCTATCCGGCGGGCGGTATACCGCCCCGAGCCTTTCCAGCCATGCGGCGACGACCTGCGCACTCCTTGCCCGTTTCGGCCATGAGGTCACGGTCTCTGGCACCTCGCCGGTGGTGTTCTCGGCATGAAGATCGTCCTTGACGCCACCGCCTTCTTCGTGGACCGGGCTTATGAGGGCGAGGTCTACACCTCCCCGCGGGTCGTGGCCGAACTCGTCGACCTGAGGGCAAAGTGCCGTTACGAGGCGCTCCTGGCCGCGGGGCTGACCGTGACCGAACCCTCGCCCGAAGCACGGCAGGCGACGGCGGCGGCAGCCGAGGTGAGCCGGGACATTGGTGTCCTTTCCCCGACCGACCTGGAGGTGCTGGCCCTGGCCCACGACCTCAGCGGCGTGCTGTACACCGACGACTTCGCGGTCCAGAACGCGGCGATCAGCCTGGGGGTCAGGACTCACCCGATCCAGCAGCGGCGGGCAAAGAAGGTGAAGTGGAAGTACAGGTGCGCCGGGTGCGGACGGTATTATCACGAACCTGGCGAGTGCCCGGTCTGTGGGTCAGAGATCAGGCGGAAACGCCGGTGAGGAGAGAGGGGTGCGAACACCGACCCTCCCAGAGACACCCCTCCTGAGCCGGAAAGTCCCTGTTCGTCTTAAAAATCCAGGACAGCGCCCGGGCCCCGCAAACTGTTATATATCAATCCGCAAACCAATCTGGTATGTCTTCCCTCGACGAACTGATCAACAAGGCACAGCTCCTCCTCTCAGAAGGGCATAGTCAGGAGCAGATCGCAGACGAACTCTCGCTCTCGATGGAGACGGTGACCTGGTTGCTGACCCAGCAACCCGGGGCCGAGGCACCCAAAGACGTGCATATCGACTGGACGGCAGTCTCCAGCGATGCCGAACTGATCGATATGACGGCCAGGATGCTCATCCGCCGTTACTTCTCCGCAGTCGAGAGGGGAGACGTCACTGCCGGGTCTGAGGAGGCCGAGTTCGACACGGTGGTCGGGATCTCTCTCTCCGGCGTCCCGCTGGCCACCCTCATCGCCGAGGAGACAGGGTCTCGCCTGGCCATCTACCACCCTGCCAAACACAGTCCGGCCGAGAAGAAGATCGGGTCGGTCTCCGGGAGTTTTGCCGGCGTCGACGGCAAGTCGTGCGTCATCGTCGACGACGTGATCACCACCGGCAAGACCCTCCACGAGGTCGTTGATTATCTCCGTGCCCATGGGGCACGGCCGGTGGCCATCTGGGTGCTCTTCGACAAACGGGATGTCAGGACCGTCGAGGGAGTACCGGTCTTCCCGCTTTGCAGGATATCGAGGATCGACTGAACTCTCTTTTTTTGCTCTGTAAAAACCCTCGCCAATTCTCGGTACGAGCGCTATCCACCCGCCTTCCCCGATCTTCACGCCAGGGGCTCCGCCCCCGAGACCCCCGGGATGAAGATAGGGCTGGGAAGGCACAATCAGCGACCATAAAGAGAGTATTGCCATCCTCCGCCTATCGCTCGCGCGGGTGGGTCCGGGGGGCGGCCAAGCCCCCCACCAGAGAGAAAGAGATCAAGAGAATCTCTACAGGGCCCCTTTTTCCGGCTATTGAAGAGTACCTCTTCTGGAGCACTTCAATCTGAATGAGGATCTTCCAGACCATCACAGACAGGAGGGCACTCAAGATGATGTTCATGGACCTTTTCTGTCCCTTAACCCCTATCAGAAATTCTGAAGAACCCGGTCCCTCTTCTTCAACGCCGTCACCACCCCGTGACACCGGCAGGCCGTCCCGACAACAAGAGTCTCTTCCTCGCGGGCACAGGCAAGGACGGCGGCGACGTCCCGGCCCCGCAGGCCGCCGACCCCAGGCCCGAGTTGCAGGCTCTCCAGAACCTGCGCATCAGGAAGGGCGTCTGCCAGCAGGGCGTGAAGCGGACGGGGCCAGCACTCGCCGGTCGCCGGGCAGCGGGGCGGGGCCGGGCAGGCAGGGAGGCATGTCCCGTCGCGGTTGTACGAGAGGACGAGCGTCCCCTCTAAAGAAGAGACAAGGATACGGGGAGGGAGGGCGGCGGCGGCCGTCGTCGCACCTCCGGTCCAGGGGACGTACTCGCACGACCTGGCGACAAGGCTGGCAAGGAGATGGAAGGGGACGGTGGGGACCAGGACATCAGGAGCATGGGAGGTGAAGAGGGCGAGGGCCTTCACCACCCCTCCCTGCACAAATGAGACCTCTCCGTCTGTCCCCTCCATGAGAACCGCGCGTGCGGCCAGGCAGAGGGAGTCCTGGTCGACGACGATGCACCGCCATCCTTCCCCAAGGAGGTACCTCGTGCAGGCGGCCCCATAGACCCCACCACCGACGACAAGGGCGGTCTTACCCAAGTTCCATCACCCCGGTCATCTTCAACGGGACGGTCCTGACCGCCGAGGCGGCGACCGCACCCGGGGGGGCGACCGAGAGAGTGAAGGTCTCGCCAGGGCCGAGGGTGCGTCCGGGCGTGGCCAGAAGCACAAAGACCTCGCCAGGCTCAAGGAGGTCGTCGTCGTCCACTTTAAAGAGCGGGACATTGACTCGCGTGGTGATCGTCCATGCAGGCGGGGTGGGGGCGTCCTTTGTAAGCGACCACTCCTCGGTCTTTGTCTCAAACCCTACGACCGCCTTTCCCATGTCCACGCCACCCATGTCGCCGGGGAAGAGGCGGACCGAGCACGAGACCGCCCCCATCCGGCCGGGACCGGCCTCGTCGGCATGGCCATAGAGGTCTTCGATGAGGACGGCATGCCCTGAGAGATCAAGGGTGCCGACCACCATCCCTGCCGGGGCCTCGGCAGGTCTGGTCTCGGCGTAGATGACGACGCCGGCGGCAAGGAGAATGACGGCGGCAAGGATCCCGCACTCCAATCTGGTGAAGGCGGCGGTGGGATCGGGGTCAGTCTGCATACCAGAATGATTGTCTCAGGCAGGTTTGACCTTTGCTTTTCGGCCCTGGAAGCCGCGGGCAGACCTTGCAGGCACCGGTGTTTGGGCGAAAAAAGGAGAAGAGGGCGGCGCCACCGAACGCCATATATAGAAGTTCTAATCCATAGTAATGAGATATCGGAGGTTTCTATTATGCTTGCTGGACAGCCAGTCGTAGTCTTACGAGACAATGTAGAACGCACCAAAGGGACAGAGGCACAGCAGTCTAATATCATGGCAGCAAAGGCGATCGCTGCCGCTGTGCGCACCACACTCGGCCCCCGGGGCATGGACAAGATGCTCGTCTCCTCGACCGGAGACGTGACGATCACCAATGACGGAGCCACCATCCTGCACGAGCTCTCGGTCCAGCACCCGGGCGCGAAGATGATGGTCGAGGTCGCCGAGACGCAGGACGACGAGGTCGGCGACGGTACCACCACCGCCTGCATCCTTGGCGGTGCCCTGATGGAGCAGGCCGGGACCATGGTCAACCAGGAGATCCACCCGACGATCGTGGCCCAGGGCTACCAGATGGGCCTGGAAAAGGCCCTCGAGATCCTCAACGACCTGGTCATCACCGTCACCCCTGAGGACCGGGACGTGCTCACGCAGATCGCCTCCACCTCGATGACCGGCAAGTCGATCGAGTCGGTGAAGGAGAAGGTCGCCGGGATCGTCGTCGACGCCGTCAAGGCGGTCGCCGAGGAGAAGAACGGGAAACTGATCATCGACGAGGACGACGTCAAGGTTGCCAAGGACGTCGGCGAGACGATGGACGACGCAGAACTCATCAAGGGCGTCGTCATCAACAAAAAGCGCGTCGCCGACGCGATGCCAAGGAAGGTCGAGAATGCAAAGGTCGCCCTCCTCGCCCAGCCCATGGAGATCACCAAGACCCAGGTGAAGTCGAAGATCAAGATCTCTGAGAGCCAGCAGCTCAACGCCTTTGGCGACCAGGAGCGCGAGACTCTGAAGAAACTGGCAGACGAGGTCAGGGCGGCGGGCGTCAATGTGATCCTCTGCCAGAAGGGGATCGCCGACGCGGTCCAGTATTATCTGGCAAAGTACGGGGTCTTCGCGGTCGAGGACGTCCCTGAAAAGGACATGAAGTTCGCGGCCAGGGCCCTCAACGCCGTCATCGTCAACAAGGTCAACGAGCTCTCCCCAGAACTGATCGGCTCGGCCGGGTACGTGGAGCAGATCGAGGACACTGAACTGGTCAAGATCGCCGAGTGCCCGAACCCGAAGGCAACGACGATCCTGCTGCGGGGTTCGACCCAGCACCTCATCGACGAACTCGAGCGGGCGGTCGAGGACGCACGCAGGGTCGTCCAGGACACCCTGGAAGACGGGACGTTCGTGGTCGGCGGCGGCTCGGTCGAGACCGAGATGATGCTCAGGATCAGGGAGTACGCGGCAAGTGTCGGCGGACGGACCCAGATCGCCCTGGAGGGCTTTGCCGATGCCTTCGAGTATATCCCAAAGACCCTTGCCGAGAACTCGGGCTTTGACCCCATCGACAAGGTCGTCGCCCTCAAGGCGGCCCATGCAAATGGCGAGAAGTACGCGGGGCTCAATGTCTACACCGGCGAGGTCGTGGACATGAAGGCCGAGCGGGTCTTTGAACCGGCACGGGTAAAGAAGCAGGCAATCCTCTCGGCGTCCGAGATGGCAAGCATGCTGGTGCGGGTCGACGACATGTTCGTCACCGTCACAAAAGAAGAAGGCCCTGTTGCCTGATCTTCTCAACCACGCGAACAGGTCGAGACTATCTCGGCCTCATCTATTTTTATCTCGTCGTCCTGGGCCACCGGACACCCGTCCACAAAGACGATCATGGTGTCAGGGTTCATGCCAAGGCAGAGGAGCGCCTTCTCCCAGGTGTCGCCTTCCTCGCCATGGTAGGTGAGCACGATCCCCTCGCGGGGGAACCGAAGAGTGCATTCCATCGCAAAGGTTATCAGAGCGGCGGACAGATAGTGTTACCGCAACGGGCCGGGGTAGTCTAGTCCGGGAAGGCGGTGGCCTCGAAAGCCACTGGTGCTCGCACCTCGGGAGTTCAAATCTCCCCCCCGGCGCCTTTCAAAGAATGCGCTTTTCTCACCAAGGTTTTTGCTACAGGTCGAAGGCAGAAGATTCATCTGATCGCTTCTCGAAGATCGAGTAGATGATGCAGGGGTCTGGTCTGTGCTGGAGCCGCGCAGGTGCCAGTCAGGATGAACTGCTTCGTCACGGGCCATGGTAGGAAAGAAGGTTCTTTCCGGGGATCATAAGGAGAAGAGTGTTCCCCACACGCGTGGGGATGAACCGATCTCGACAGTAGCACAGGCCCTGGGCCTTAAGTGTTCCCCACACGCGTGGGGATGAACCGGACCCGGCCCTGCTTGCAGGACGGGAGGATCAGTGTTCCCCACACGCGTGGGGATGAACCGAGGATATTGTCCTCTGCTGCCTCTACTCCGGCGTGTTCCCCACACGCGTGGGGATGAACCGTTGGGAGTGACATTCTTCCCATCGCCAAGAGCGTGTTCCCCACACGCGTGGGGATGAACCGGCAGACCTCCGCGCTGAGGGGATGGTGGTCCGGTGTTCCCCACACGCGTGGGGATGAACCGCGCCGGGAGATCCGGGAGGCTGGCAGCCTCGAGTGTTCCCCACACGCGTGGGGATGAACCGGCATATGAATCTGCTCGCCGATGTTCGCATCAGTGTTCCCCACACGCGTGGGGATGAACCGTCTACGTCGATGTCGTCGTCCTGGGCGGCCGCGTGTTCCCCACACGCGTGGGGATGAACCGGCGTCTTCGTTCTGTATTTCGGTCTGAAATTTGTGTTCCCCACACGCGTGGGGATGAACCGACGCAGAATCGGGCGCTATTATTACCAACTCCGTGTTCCCCACACGCGTGGGGATGAACCGGTCATTAATTTGATTAAAGTTGCGGGAATTTAGTGTTCCCCACACGCGTGGGGATGAACCGTTAGGGAGCAGATTTGGATCTACAGTCATCGAGTGTTCCCCACACGCGTGGGGATGAACCTCAAGATCCGCAATTACCCCGAAGAGGCAATCCGTGTTCCCCACACGCGTGGGGATGAACCGATCATCACCACATCATCACCAGGTCATCGATGGTGTTCCCCACACGCGTGGGGATGAACCGAAAATTGAAATTGAGGCGAGAGAGGAGGCTTCGTGTTCCCCACACGCGTGGGGATGAACCGAACACTCTCTCTCTCTGGTGCGGGGCACCGACGTGTTCCCCACACGCGTGGGGATGAACCTTAGCGCGGTGAGCCGCGCCCAAGTCGTCACCCGTGTTCCCCACACGCGTGGGGATGAACCGGATGACAGACAATCCCTACCTGGGGAGATACGGTGTTCCCCACACGCGTGGGGATGAACCGCGATCAGGTACTATCAGAAACGGACAATTGGCGTGTTCCCCACACGCGTGGGGATGAACCGCAGGGCTATCTGTGGCGCCTGCGGCCCTCCTCCGTGTTCCCCACACGCGTGGGGATGAACCGTTCTATCAGCGGGGCAGGGAGCGAGATACAGCGTGTTCCCCACACGCGTGGGGATGAACCGGGTATCTTCCCTGCAAAGGCGAAGACCCATGAGTGTTCCCCACACGCGTGGGGATGAACCGATCCCTACGTCGATCCGTGGTCGGATCTGTTCGTGTTCCCCACACGCGTGGGGATGAACCGAATTTCTGGCAGTTGCCGGGGCCTCCGGGCCTGTGTTCCCCACACGCGTGGGGATGAACCGATGCAGCTAATCCGCGACGTCTGCGCCAAGGAGTGTTCCCCACACGCGTGGGGATGAACCGAACAGCGCCCCCGGGTACTCGTCAATCTCCAGAGTGTTCCCCACACGCGTGGGGATGAACCGTCCTGCCCCCACCGATCCCAGGCGGCCTGAAGGTGTTCCCCACACGCGTGGGGATGAACCGTCTGCGTCCCGTCGGTTCTGTGACGCTGTGGAGTGTTCCCCACACGCGTGGGGATGAGTCACCCTGGTGCATCCATAGATCTCTTCTTCTCCCGATTTCGGTCCCTCACCCCCCCTCATCTATCCACCTCCTCTCCTGCCTCAGCCCCATACAGAACTCCATCACACCCTGAGGCGACACTCATTATGGTTGAAACATAATATCGATTCAATTCGGAATCTGCATATATCAAAAAATCAATTATTGGGCCATGGAGCACCAGACCGACCGCCCATACTATCGCTACTGGGCAAAGACACCCAATGAAGAGGAATCTGCTCCTATCGCACACCTCCTCCCATACCACGCCCTCGACGTCGCGGCGGTCGGGCAGGTCCTGCTCCAGAACGACCCCATTCTCAGGGCGAGGTTCGCCCCCCTCGGGATGGAGGACGAAGACCTCAACGCTTTCCTCTCATTTCTGCTTGCCACCCACGACATCGGCAAGTTCTCCACCCCTGCCTTCCAGGCGATGGCCCCCGAGGTCGTACGACATCTCAGAGACGAGGAGGTCCACCTCACCTCAGACGCCCACCACTCCACCCTCGGCTACACCCTCTGGACCGAATATCTCTGGGATGCAACGACCGACGCCGGGTGTTTTGGTTTTGATGAGCCGATCGACATCGACGACTGGCAGTACTTCCCCTTTCTCAGGGCGGTCTGCGGCCACCACGGCACCCCCCCCGAGAACTTCTTCGGCACCGGTACTTTCTCTGCCGAGGACCGCGAGGCCGCCCTCGCCTTTGTCGAGGACTGTGCCACCCTCTTCTTCTCAGGGCGTGCGGTACCCCTCCAGCCCGACAAAGATCTCGTCAAAGATGCAAAGACGCTCTCCTGGATCCTGGCCGGGCTCTGTGTCCTTGCCGACTGGATCGGATCAGACAGGACATACTTCGGCTACCGCGACACCCCGCTCCCGCTCATCGAGTACTGGGCGACCGCCCTGGAGCAGGCCGACAGGGCCGTCAGAGCGAAGGGCGCGGTGCCGACCACACCCTCCACCAACGAAGGACTGGCCGCACTCTTCCCTGAGATCTTCCCGGCCCACACCCCCACCGACCTCCAGACCCACCTTGCCACCCGCCCACTCGGGTCAGGCCCTCACCTCTTCATCATCGAAGACGCCACCGGGAGTGGGAAGACCGAGGCGGCGGTCAGCCTTGCCCACCGTCTGATGGCACGCGGCGAGGGCGAAGGGATCTATATCGCCCTCCCGACCATGGCCACGGCCAACGCGATGTACAGCCGGATCGCCGAGGCCGCCGACCACCTTTTTGTGGACGACACCTACTCTCTCGTCCTCGCCCACTCGGCCAGCCACCTGTACCAGACCATGCAGACATACCTGGACGGAACCACACCTGGAGAGAAAAAGCCCGCAAGTCCAGGATCTGTCTGGCTCTCAGACCGGCGCAAGAAGGCCCTGCTCGCACAGGTCGGGGTCGGGACCATCGACCAGGCCCTCCTCGGCGTCCTCCCGGTGCGCCACCAGTCGCTCAGGCTCCTTGGCCTTGCCAGGAACATCCTGGTCGTCGATGAGGTCCATGCCTGCGACCCCTACATGCACGAACTTCTCAGAAAACTCCTGGAGTTCCAGGCCAGTTTCGGTGGGAGTGCCATTCTCCTCTCGGCCACGCTCCCTGAACGGCAACGCAGAGACCTTGCCGGAAGTTTTGCCCGCGGGGCCGGGTGGCCTGCACCAGGCCTCAGCAAAAAAGACTGCTACCCCCTCGTCACCCACCTCTCCGGGGTCGGCACGGAAGAACAGGTCTGCAAGGCAAACGGTGAGAGACGGGTGGCGGTCAGCCTCACCTGTTCGGTGACAGAGGCCGAAACCGCGATCGTCGCCGCCGCAGACGCGGGCCGGTGCGCCTGCTGGGTGAGGAACACCGTCGACGACGCCATCGATGCCTACCTCCGGCTCAAAGCACGCCTGCCGCCCGGCACCGTCCACCTCTTCCATGCCAGGTTTGCCCTTGGGGACCGGCTCAGGATCGAGAAAGAGGCCCTCGACCGCTTCGGAAAGAGCACGGTGCAGCCGCGGGCAGGCCACGTGCTCATCGCCACGCAGGTCGTCGAACAGTCCCTCGACCTCGACTTCGACCTCATGGTCACCGACCTCGCTCCCATCGACCGCCTCATCCAGCGGGCCGGCCGGATCCATAGGCACGACCGCGGCGAACGAGGAGAGGCACGGATCATCGTCCTCTCCCCACCGCCGGTCGACGACCCCGGACGAGAATGGTACCGCACCTTCTTCAGAGGCGGAGCGGCGGTCTACCCCGACCATGCCAGACTCTGGCTGACCGCCCGACTCCTTGCAGAACGCGGGGAGATCGTCATCCCCCGCGACGCCCGGCCTCTCATCGAGGGGGTCTATGGGGAGGAGAGCGAGCAGGCCATCCCTGAAGGGCTCAGAAGAACAGCCGCCGAGGTGCAGGGCGCCGAGCATGCGGACGCCTCGTTCGCCCTCGAAAATGCCCTGAAGATCAGGACGGCATACTCCGCGACCGGAGGGCTCTGGGCCAGCGACACCAGGACCCCCACTCGCCTGGGCGACCCGACCGTCACCCTCCGCCTCGCCCGGTGGGACGGCACGAGGCTCTCCCCATGGGCAGATGGGCCAGACCCCACAGCTGCCTGGGACCTCAGCCAGATAAGCGTTCGGGCGAGTTGGGTCGGGGGTCAGGCACCCCTCGACCCCACCCTCGACGAGGCCGTCGTCAGGGCCACAGAGACGATGCCCGATCGGGGGCGGACCGTCGTGATCGTTCCTCTCTCGGCACACGATGCGGTATGGGAAGGCCCTGCACTCGACGGCGCTGAAAATGCGATCCTCATCCGCTATTCTGAGGAGATCGGGCTCGTGAACAGGAAAGTATGAACATGAAACACATGGTAGCCATGCGCAGAAAACGATGTGAAATGATACAGACCAGGAGGCGCTCATGCCCCTCAACCTGATCGCCGATCCATGGATCCCGGTCAGAAGAAAAGACGGCGAGACCAACAGCATTGCACCCTGGGAAATCACCAGTCGGCACGACGATAACCCGGTCATCTCAGTCACCTCGCCACGAGCAGACTTCGACGGTGCGATCACGCAGTTTATCATTGGCCTGTGCCAGACCGCCCTCCCGCCTGAGAAGTGCACCGAGAAACAGGCCCTCCTCACACCTCTGACACCTGACGACCTCAGAGAGGCCTTCATCCCCCTTGCCGCGGCCTTCAACCTTGACGGCGACGGCCCCTGGTTCATGCAAGAACGCAACCTCGATCAGAAGAAGTCCTGGCAGATCGATAGCCTCCTCATCGGTATGCCTGAGGACGAGAAGGTCAAGGACAACACAGACTTCTTCCAGAAGCGAGACACCATCACCGGGCTCTGCCCGGTCTGTGCCGCCGCCGCCCTCTTTACTCTCCAGACCAATGCGCCTGGCGGGGGCAGGGGTCACATGACCTCGGTACGGGGCGGAGGGCCGATGACCACTCTCATCCTCGGCGAGACCCTCTGGCAGACGGTCTGGGCCAATGTCGTCGACAGAGACCAGAGCCACGAGCCTCCCAGGGCCGACGACCCCGCCCTCTTTCCCTGGATGGGGGAGGTCAGGGTCAGCAGGGACGGGACAAAGACCACTCCCAGAGACGTCCATCCCGACCAGGTCTACTGGGCGATGCCGAGAAGGATCCTCCTCGACTTCGAGGGGGGGAAGCCGGGGACCTGCGACCTCTGCGGTCAGGAGACCGACCGGCTCATCACGAGGTACTGGGCGCAGCCCTACGGAGTGAAATATGCCGGGTGGACCCATCCCCTCAGCCCGTATTACAAGAAAAGCAAAAGCAGTCCAGAACTCCTCCCGGTCCACCCGCAACCAGGCGGGATCACCTATCTCAACTGGCTCGGCCTGGTCATCAACGACCGGGCCGATGGAAAGCAGGTCGCAGAGAACGTCACCCGATTCCCTGACCGCACCAGAGGCAGGAGCGTCGCGGCCGTCTTCGGGCGCATGCCGCGGCTCTGGGCCTTTGGATACGATATGGACAACAAGAAGGCTAGGTGCTGGTACCAGGGCACGCTCCCGATCATCACCGTCGACGAAGAGTGGAAAGACGGTTTCGAGAACCTCGCCGCACAGATGGTGAGGGCCGCTGCCGACATGGCGCAGAACGTCCAGTGGTGCATCAAACTCGCCCTCTACGACAAACCCGGCGACGCCAAGGGTGACTTTTCGGTGATCAATGCAAGGTTCTACCAAGCGACCGAGAAAGAGTTCTACCAGATGCTCGAACACGAGGCAATACCGACCCTGAACAATGGCGGCGACACTCTTGCACTCAGGCAGGGATGGCTCAAGACCCTCCAGGCCGAGGGGCAGACGCTCTTCGAAGAGTATTCGCAGATCGACCTCATCGACGAGATCGATACACAAAGGGCCATCACCGCCTGGCGGGCGCTGAAGAACCCCTTCTCCAAATTGAACAAAAAGATCAGGAAAGATCTCGACCTTCCTGACCTGAAAAAACAGAAAAACGCAGAAAAACGAGGTGAATAAAAACCATGGCAGATGCACCCGAGCAGGCGCAGGGCCAGACCGCCGGGCTCAACGCGGCGGTTCTTGGATGGTGGAGAGAGTTGCGAGATGAACGCGGGGCCAGGGCCGAACTACGGCGGTGCCACACCCCCACCGAGGTCGCCTTTGTCCCGGCTTACTACCGGCTGAAGGCGGCAGTGCCCAGGCTCGACGACCGGAAACTTGCGGCCGCCGCCGGCGTCCTCGCCCACGTGGACGAACCGGCAATGGGCGCCAGGATCGCCGAACAGTTTGCCCGCCCAAAGGACGGGGGGACCATGCCGCGAGTGAGCGAGGTACGGTTCCGCCGTCTCCTCAGGGTGGAGGACGATGACTACGAGGAACTCTACCCGATGATGATCAGGTTGGTCCGCCAGGTCGACCGCACGGCGAACATCCCCGACCTTTTCTGGGGGCTCTACTCCTGGAATGCCCAGACCAAGAGGCACTGGGCCGAGGCGTATTACACGAACGTACCGTCGAAGAAAGAATGAGGTGAAGAAAAAATGTCTGAATTTATCCAACTGCACATGCTTGTATCGTACCCCCCGTCAAACCTGAACCGCGACGATCTCGGGAAACCAAAGACCGCCAGGATGGGCGGGGCCCAGCGGCTCAGAGTCTCCTCACAGAGCCTGAAGCGGGCCTGGCGAGAATCCGAGATCTTCCAGGAGGCCTTCGACGGCCACCTCGGGATCAGGACCAAGGAGATGGGCTGGCAGGTCTACCGCGCCCTGAAGAGTGGCCAGGGACTGGCCGACGTCCTCGCAGAAAATGAGAGTGCGCCGGTCCGCCCTGCCATCGAAGAGAAGAAGGCCGTCGCCTGGGCGCAGCAGATCGCCGGGCGGTTTGGGAAACTGAAAAAACCCAAGGATTCAAAGGACGACGACGAGAAGGTCGACCCCGAGAAGCAAAAGAAAGAGTCGCTCTGTGTCGAACAGATGGTGCACTTCAGCCCTGCCGAGATCGCCGCCATCGACGACCTCCTCGGCCGCCTGGCAGAGGGCGGGAAGAAACCTGAGGAAAAAGATCTCGAACTGCTCAGGGCCGAGCGGACCGGGGTGGACATCGCCATGTTCGGCCGGATGCTTGCCGCCTCCCCGGCCTTCAACTGCGACGCCGCCGTGCAGGTCGCCCACGCCATCACCGTGCACAAGGTGGCCGTGGAAGACGACTACTTCACGGCCGTCGACGACCTCAACCACAGGGATGAGGACAGCGGAGCGGGCCATGTCGGGCAGGCCGAGTTTGCCGCCGGGCTCTTCTACGCCTACCTCTGTGTCAACCGCGACCTTCTCGCCGAGAACCTGGACGGCGACGAGGAACTGACCGACCGGGGGGTCGAAGCCCTGGTGGAGGCGGCGGCCAAGGTCGGGCCGAAGGGCAAGCAGAACAGTTTTGCCTCACGGGCCTATGCCTCCTACATCCTGGCTGAGCGGGGGAGTGAACAGCCCAGATCGCTCTCGGTGGCCTTCCTCAAACCGGTCGAAGGCGACGACTACCTGACCGCCGCGGTCGACGAACTCAGGACGACCAGGCAGAACATGGAGAAGGTCTACGGGGCATGTGCCGATGGGTGCGTGGAGATGAACGCCGCGACCGGTGAGGGCTCGCTCGACGAGGTTCTTGCCTTTGTCACTGGTGACCATGCCTGAATTTCTGATCGTCCGGCTCTACGGCCCGCTGGCCTCGTGGGGCGGGATCGCCGTCGGGCAGTATCGTCCGGCCGAGAGCCACCCGTCCTGGTCAGGCGTCCTGGGCCTGGTGGCGGCGGCCCTGGGGATCCGGCGGGAGGACGTGGCAGGGCAGGCGGCACTCAGGGAGAGTTATCATATGGCTACCCTGGTCCATACGGAGGGGACGCTCCTGCGCGACTACCACACCACTCAGGTCCCGTCCGCGACGGTCAAGAAGCGGGCCTGGCCCTTTGCCACACGACGCGAGGAGTTGAGTGTGCCGCGGGACCATCTCAACACCATCCTTTCAAGCCGCGAGTATTACTGCGACACCCTCGCCACGGTCGCGCTCTGGCCGATGGTCGACGATCCCCCATACTCGCTCGCCGAGATCGCGGAAGCGCTCAGGCATCCGGCCTTTGTACCGTACCTCGGGCGGAAGTCCTGTCCGCTCGCCCTCCCGCTCCTGCCGCAGGTGGTCGAGGGCGCCGACCTCTATGAGGCCTTCAGCGCCGTCAGGTTCCCTGACCAGGAGATACTCGCCGACATCCCAGGGCGGGGCGATTCGGGAACGCTCTTCTGGGACAGCGAGGGAGAGACCGGGTTTGAGAGCGAAAACACCTACACGGCCCCACGGCGCGACGTGCCGCTGGACCGGATGACCTGGCAATTTGCAGAGCGGGACGAACACCGGGCGCAGGTCCTGGTCCCGGAGGGCGTGCGATGAGCGGACACACCTTCTACCGGATCCACCTCAAGGACGGGGCCGGGCAGGACCCGGCCTTCTGGCGGAGGGTCAGGAACCCCTACCAGGTCCACAAAATGGTCTGGCGGATCTTTTCGGACGGCTCCCACAAGGACCGCGACTTCATCTACCGCCTCGAGATGCAGGAGCACACCCCGGTGATCTATGCAGTCTCGACGGCCGACCGGGTGGACCTGGACGGGATCTGGAGGGTCGACGCAAAGGACTACCACCCGGCCCTCAGAAGGGGGGACCGGTTGGGGTTCAATCTCAGGGCCAATCCGGTCCGGACAAAGCGGGACGAAGAGGGGCGTCAGCACCGGCATGACGTGGTGATGGACGCAAAGTACGCGATGGAGACGAGAGACAATATCGAGGTGGACCTGGTGCAGCAGGAAGGGTTTGCCTGGTTGGCCTCCAGAGGTGAGAGACTTGGGTTCAGCGTCGAGGAAGGTGCGGTCAGGGTCGACGGCTACCGCCAGCACCGGTTCAGGAAGCCGCGGTCAGGCCGAAGGGTGACGATCAGCACCATCGATTTCACAGGCGCGTTGACGGTCACCGACCCCGACCTCTTCAAGGAGGCGCTCTACACCGGGGTGGGGCCGGCGAAGAGTTTTGGCTGTGGGCTCCTCCTGGTCAGGCGGGTCTGAGGTGGTCGGGTGCTCCCGCCTCTCAGGCCCCTCCCGATCAAGGAACGCCTCTCCATGGCCTTCCTTGAGAAGGGGGAACTCGACGTCATCGACGGGGCCTTTGTCCTCGTCGACGTGAATGGTGTGCGGACCCAGATCCCGGTCGGCGGGGTGGCCTGCCTGATGCTGGAGCCAGGGACGCGGGTCTCCCATGCGGCGGTGGTGCTCGCGGCACGGGTGCGGTGTCTCCTGGTCTGGGTTGGCGAGGCTGGGGTGCGGCTGTACTCGGCGGGCAGGCCGGGGGGCGCACGTTCAGACCGTCTTCTATACCAGGCACAACTCGCCCTCGACGAGGAGGCGAGGCAGCGGGTAGTCGAGAAGATGTACGAGGTCCGCTTCGACGGCGAGGTGCCGGCAGGCTACTCGGTGAACCAGCTCCGCGGGATGGAAGGGGCGCGGGTCCGCCGGACATACGAGAACCTGGCCCGCCGGCACGGGGTACGGTGGAAGGGGAGGCAGTACGATGCGAAGGCGTGGGGGAGCGGAGACGTCCCGAACCGCTGTCTCAGTGCGGCAACGGCGTGTCTATACGGGATCTGCGAGGCGGCGGTGCTCGCCGCAGGGTATTCGCCGGCGATCGGGTTCATCCATACGGGTAAGCCCCTCTCTTTTGTCTATGACATCGCCGATCTCTTCAAGTTCGAGACCGTCGTCCCGGCGGCGTTCAAGATCGCCGGGCGCCATCCGCTCGACCCTGAACGAGCAGTCCGTCTGGCATGCCGCGATGCCTTCAGGTCCACGCGACTCCTGGACCGGATCATCCCGACCATCGACGAGGTGCTCGACGCCGGAGGGCTTGAGATGCCGGCGCCCCCCGAAGGATCTCTGGCACCGGCGATTCCTGAGGAGGACAAATGGGGTCCCTGACCGTCGTCGCCGTCGAGAACGTCCCGCCGCGGCTGCGGGGGCGCCTCGCCCTCTGGCTCGTCGAGGTGCGGGCCGGGGTGTACGTGGGGACGTACTCGGTGCGGGTGCGGGAGATGATCTGGGACCAGGTGCTTGCCGGGATGGAGGACGGGAATGCCGTGATGATCTGGCAGGCACGCAATGACGCGGGGTATGATTTTGTGACCGCAGGGACGAACCGCCGGATCCCAAAGGAGATGGACGGCGTTACGTTTGTTTCATTTCTGCCAGAGGTGGAGGCAGATGATGCACAGTCGTGAGAGGGGGCGACGCACCCTGATGGTGACAGGCGGAAGAGCCTGGCACCGGCGTGAGACGCGATAGAAAGAACTTTCCTTCTGGGGATGATAAGGAGAAGAGTGTTCCCCACACGCGTGGGGATGAACCGATATAATGCGTGACTCTCAGAAGAAATAAACAGTGTTCCCCACACGCGTGGGGATGAACCGCCGCCTTTGCGGTGGTGGACTCCAGACCCGAAGTGTTCCCCACACGCGTGGGGATGAACCGTCGCTCAGCGCTGAACTCCAGAGCGAAGTGAAGTGTTCCCCACACGCGTGGGGATGAACCGTTCTAACTCACGGGATGTTAATGTTGTTTTTTGTGTTCCCCACACGCGTGGGGATGAACCGAACAACACTTCAACTTTTTTTGATGTGGGATAGTGTTCCCCACACGCGTGGGGATGAACCGTTTCTTTCCCCATTCTTCAAAATTTTTTTGCAGTGTTCCCCACACGCGTGGGGATGAACCGTTTAACTCCCCCTTTGACCTAGGGGCCTTATCGTGTTCCCCACACGCGTGGGGATGAACCGGTACCAACAAGCCCCGATCATCGACGCTGACAGTGTTCCCCACACGCGTGGGGATGAACCGAGGCAATACGGTGCCAGAGTTGCGGCGCAGATGTGTTCCCCACACGCGTGGGGATGAACCGGCGATCTCCTCCTCAGTACTCGACCCTGCAGAGTGTTCCCCACACGCGTGGGGATGAACCGGGGCACTATTGTTTGGGAGATAGGGGTGAGACGTGTTCCCCACACGCGTGGGGATGAACCGAGCAGTCTGGAGGTGCCTCCCCCCCTCCAGTTGTGTTCCCCACACGCGTGGGGATGAACCGACCCCTCGCCACAACCCGCACCCCCGGACCCCGTGTTCCCCACACGCGTGGGGATGAACCGCAGTCGCAGCCTAAACGCCGGCCAAGGGGCCGGTGTTCCCCACACGCGTGGGGATGAACCGGTAGGTCAGTTCGTCGAGGCGACCCTCAAGAAGTGTTCCCCACACGCGTGGGGATGAACCGGGGGGGCGAGCGCGTGAGCTGCGACGACTACGGTGTTCCCCACACGCGTGGGGATGAACCGGTCTCGGCCCAGAGGGTCCGGCGGGCGAGGAAGTGTTCCCCACACGCGTGGGGATGAACCGAGTGTTGATCGGTGCTTCCCCATCCGGCTTCTGTGTTCCCCACACGCGTGGGGATGAACCGGCACCCAAACGTTTGAGAACGGCGGCAACACAGTGTTCCCCACACGCGTGGGGATGAACCGAAACGGGAGAGAGTTAGGGGAGCAACCCCGCGGTGTTCCCCACACGCGTGGGGATGAACCGTTCTTCATCATAAATTTTTAATTCAGCATATTGTGTTCCCCACACGCGTGGGGATGAACCGCCCCTCGCGAGGTCCTCTCCCAGGTTGCAGAAGTGTTCCCCACACGCGTGGGGATGAACCGATTGCCAGGGCCATCAAGAAGAATCCCAATATGTGTTCCCCACACGCGTGGGGATGAACCGTTTTTATTATTCCCCTGCGTGATTTTTATGACGTGTTCCCCACACGCGTGGGGATGAACCGTAGGTCCACTCGGGCGCGGCGCGGCGGTCGGCGTGTTCCCCACACGCGTGGGGATGAACCGGCGGGGATCAACACTGAGCTGCAGACGCGGTGGTGTTCCCCACACGCGTGGGGATGAACCGGTGAGCGTACCCAGGGCGCTCGTCATCTGTCGGTGTTCCCCACACGCGTGGGGATGAACCGATCCACATCTCCACTTCTTCCCTGGTGACTGGGTGTTCCCCACACGCGTGGGGATGAACCGACCGAAAAAACGTCTGAAGCGCCGCCTGGACAGTGTTCCCCACACGCGTGGGGATGAACCGTTGATCGACCCGTCGAGGCCGGTGGTGCCGGAGTGTTCCCCACACGCGTGGGGATGAACCGGAGACGCTTCTGAGGTCTTCGATCCGATGCGTGTGTTCCCCACACGCGTGGGGATGAACCGTGGTGTTTGCCGGCGGCGGGGTGTCGGGGTAGGTGTTCCCCACACGCGTGGGGATGAACCGTCCTTCTTTCGATTCGTGCTATTTGTTGTGTGGTGTTCCCCACACTCAATACAGGAGAGCAGTTGCATTCACGCGTACGTCCTGAGAAGGTAAGAATTCAGGCTCTGTAAAATCAGGCATGATCCCTGGACTCAGACATAGAGGATGAACATGATCGTGGATTTCTGGGTCGTCTACTGATCTGGGTTCCTCCTCTGGAGCAAGACACGACGCGGGAAGATCATCAAATGGCCGCCCCCACCCATCATGCCGGAGGCGCGCTCCAAACAAGAAAGTATGGGAAGATGGGGGAGGCATGGTCACACCATGAATTGGTGAGGAGTCCTCCAGGGCCCCGCACCAGGATAGCAATAATGGTCTCCCCCATGCATAAAAGAGAGAAAGATAAACCCCAACGACCAACCCCTGTATGGTCGCTCTCCCACACAGGGAGGAGCAGACCATGACACGCATTTCTTCGGGAGGGCGTGGCCCAGAGAAGACACTGACCTTCCCCACCCTGTGGGGATGTACCGTGCAACGGCTAGAGAACGATGCTTCAACGCATCTCTTCCCCACCCTGTGGGGACCCCGCCACCCCCCCATAAAACCCCTGGCGCCGCAGGGCATAATAACACTCCGCACAGAGACGTGCGTCGTCGAGCGCCCGGTGCACCTCCTCGCATGGTTCTCCAAAAAGCACCTGGTAGAGTTCAGAGAGCCGCGGCCACTTGTACCCCCACGCCCGCCTGATCCCGCAGAAGGCCGCCGTCGATTCCATCGTGCAGCACCCCGGAAGACCGGCGAAGGGATCGGGACGGACAAGACGCCGGCACTCTCCCCGCACCACCGCCAGGTCATAGGCCAGGTTATGGGCAACCACCCCTGAGACCCCAACTGCGTCCCTTGCGAGGTCGGCAAGCACTCCCGCCAGCGCCGTCCCCTCCTCTCGTGCCCTGGCCGTGGTGATCCCATGCACCTGCACCGCCGACGGCGGGATCACAAACCCCTCAGGACAGACCAGCCTGCTCTCCTCGCGCACCACCCCACACGAGACATCACAGACAAGCCAGGCCGCCTCGACCAGCCGCGGCGGCTCCTCCCCACGCCTCAACACCCCGGTCGTCTCGACGTCCAGGACCAGAACATTCTCATCATCCCTCAGATCTCACACCCCCCCATCCATAGGAAAAACCTGGAACCAAAAGAGGAGATAAACTTTCTCTTCTGCGTCAAACCCATAATCCTCTTCTCCCCTCAAGCCACACATAATCTCACACGTTCTCTGACCAGACCGGAGCAGACCATCATGACCAACACCATGCACATCGCCTTCACCGAGTCAGCCGGGGGCTGCCTCAAAGCAGCATTCAGAGACCGGCCCGAGCACCACGTCGCCGCCCTCGCCGACGACCTCTCTCTTGGTCCCATCAATCCCTACCACTACCCAGACAGACAGGTCTACTTCGAGACACTCTATGCCGACACCGAGTTTGCGTCCTGGTACCAGGATTCCCTCCCCAGGATCCGTACCTTCTGGAAAGAGACCAGACCCGACACTCCCCGCCGGATCGCCTGGTTCACCAGGCGTTCGGCCATCGAGTACTCCGGGTTCCTGGAGTTCCTCTCCAGAGAGCCGGACCCCTGTGCCATCGAGGTCATCGACCTCACCGAAGGCGTCGACGTCCTCTGGGACGACGAACCCGACGAGGCCCCCGACCGCGTCATCCCAACCAGCATCGGCGAACTCGCTCCCGAGTGGCTCAGGGACCAGACCGACCGCACCCGGTTCCTCAGCCGGAGCGAGGCCTCCTTCTACCTGCGGAGCTGGGGAAGACTCAAAGAGGACGAAGACGGCGTGCGCACCCTCTGGCGGGGACAACTCTACCCCACCGTCCCCTCCACCCTGGGGGAGGACGTGCTCTACGCCGTGCCTGAAGACTGGACCAGCGCTGCGATGGTCATTGGGGAAGCGCTTGGCACCTCGTCAGACGAATATACCCAGTGCGGCGACGCATTCCTGTACAGCCGCCTCCTCTTTCTCATCAGGTGCGGTGAGGTCGAGGCCAAGGGTGACCCAGTCTCCATGCGGACGTTGCAGGTGCGGCGGGCAGACATCGTCGACGAGGACGACCTCTTCCCGGCTATTCCCTGACGGTCAGAAAAGTATGGCCCTCACGGGCTTTGACCAGGAGTTCCAAAGACCTTCCTGAACAGTTGAAACATGCCGCCTGACGTACCGTTCAGCATGTGCCCTGGCAAGGCCGGCAGAAGGCCCTATAAGAAGGAGATCGCCGCGGGTAGGGAGGTGAGCACGAGAGGCTGATCTGTTCATCACTCAGAGACCGGCATCATCCAGAGCCAGGTCCATCATTGCGATCCATTCCTCAAGTGACTTTTCAAATTCGTGGACATAGGTCTTCATCCCGACGAAATCCCCTTTTATCTCCGCGGGTAGATGATCGACTTCGACGGCGTCAATCTTCGTTTTCATTACAGCGGTTTTCTCTTTCATCCTGACAAGGGCTGCTCTGGACTCACGAAAATGACCGACCGCCTCCTCCTCATCCACCGCAAATGAGATCTTCTGAGAATGATCGATGAAGTCGCAGAAATCACTCGCCATCATCTCACAGATATCGATGTCGATCTGACACATGACCTTCACGGCATCCATTCCTTTCCTATCCTCAGAAGAGAGATAATCATAGGAGATAGACTCCAGGACCGTGAGCGCCTCGGTGAAGTCCACTTCTGCCGCGGCCATCTCGGCCCTGATCGACCCGACATAGAGGGTCTCATAATCATCAGTGGTATTCAGCACCTCGAAGTGGTCATATGCAGACTCAACAAGGGACGTCACCTGATTCATTTTTTCTTCCTCTTCATAGACACATCCTGCAGTGCACCCGAAAATAAGAAGAAAAATACAGCAGATTCCAGAGACTAAGAGATGAGATCGCATAATATCACATAGATGTATTTATATGATATTATGTCTCTTTTCTTTTGCTCCTCTGGGCCCCTCTCCGCCAAAGAGAGATGAAGGATCCTCCCCCTTTCTCTCTTCTGCGTGGGGTTGGCGGTTCGAAACCTACGACTCTTCTCAACAGTTCGAAGATTTTCCGGTCAAGAAGATATGACACGGCGGGATATCCTCCATGCAATAAGAACCGGACTCTGACCGCACCCGGCCGACACTCACCCCCATGTCTTCCAGACACACCACAAGAGAGCAACCTATTTCCTCTCCATCTTCCACCCTCCCCCCATGCAGGAGGCCCCTCTCCCACCTGGCGCCACCCCACGGCAGACCGCCATCAGGCTCATCCTCATCCTCGGGGCCGTCAGCCTCCTCGGCGACATCGTCTCGAACGGCGCCCGGAGCGTCACCGGCCCTTTCCTCCTCACCCTCGGGGGGTCGGCGGCAATCGTCGGGCTCGTCGGCGGGATCGGGGAGTTCACCGGGTATGGGCTGCGGGTGCTCACCGGGCTCTACTCTGACCAGAGCAGACACTACTGGCGGATCATCTATATCGGATACGGCCTCCTGATCGCCATCCCCTTTCTCGCCCTCGTCGGCACCTGGGAGGCCGCCGCGCTCCTCATCATCATCGAGCGGGTCGGCAAGGCGATCCGGGCCCCGGCACGCGACACCATCATCTCCCTTGCCTCATTTCATGTCGGGCGGGGCTGGGGCATCGGGGTCCACAAGGCCCTCGACCAGGTCGGTTCCATCATCGGCCCCCTTGTCCTCTCGGCCGCCATCCTCTGGGGGGCCGGATACAAGGCCGGGTTCGCCCTGCTCGCCTTTCCTATCGTTTTCCTCTTCGTCTTCCTCGCCGCAGGAAGACAGACCGCCCCTGTCCCCGAAGCCTTCGAGAGAGACGAGAGAGACGAGACCGACCACACCATCGACCCACGCCGGTTCGTCCCCTTCGCCACCTTCCTCTTCCTGGCGATGGCCGGGTTTGCCAGTTTCCCCCTCATCTCCTATCACATGAAGGCCCAGGGGCTCCTCACCGACCCGCAGATCCCGGTCGTCTACGCCCTTGCCATGACCGTCTCCACTGTCGTCGCCCTCCTGGTCGGCTGGAGTTATGACCGTCTCGGCACCAGGGTCCTCCTCCTTATCCCGTGCGTCAACCTCGCCATCCCGGCCCTGGCCTTCAGCGGTTCAGTCCCCCTCGTCGTCGTCGGGACCGCGATCTGGGGGGCAGGGATCGGGATGCACGAGACCGTGATGCGGGCCGCCCTTGCCGACCGCACCACCACCGACGTCCGGGGTCAGGCCTTCGGGTTCATCTACGCAGTCTACGGCGCCGGGTGGTTCCTGGGGAGCACAGTGATGGGTGTCCTGTACGAGGTCTCGATCTCCCATATCATCGGGTTTGTGGTGATCGCCGAGGGGCTCGCGGTCATGGCCTATGTCTGGATGCGACGGGGGGTCCGGGGCCGGGGAGAAGAGTCAGCATAAAATGTGCTGGGGAGCACTCCTGAATGTCGAGAGATTCCTGACCACTTCCTCCGCACCCGAGCAGGCGATGAACACACGCCTCTGTCCTCTCCACCTACCGGTGCCGCGGGATGAAACTGGAGAGAAAGAAGGAGAAAAACCCGGAAAGAATTCTCCCAATGGTCCTCTGTGACTTAAAGTTGACCTGAACCTGACCTCGAAGACCTCGTGATGGTCTTCTCAAGTTCGCTATACTCAGACACCTAAATTCTGTGAATCCATGATTATCAGCTTTGTAGAGACCCTCACCAATTCCTGGCATGAGTGTACCTCACCCGCCTTCCCATCTCTTCGGGCCTGGGGCAGCGCTCCCGGCGCGAGGGTATGGGAAGGCGTGATGACCAGGCACGCCGTCCTCATTGCAGAATCTCTCCCTTCGTCTCGTCCCGGGGGGCGGAGATGAAACTGTATCTTCAAGATGCCATGTCGGAAAGAGAGGGATCCGCACACGCGCTGAAGCGGTGCTCAAAAAATTTTCATCGCATATGCGTGAGCCCGAGGTTCATGCTAAACTACCATGAAAATGATCCTGACGATCAACCCGGGAGGTTTGTATGAGTGTTTGAACTTGCCATATCATGTTGGAGCCGACACGCAGAGGATAGAAAATTCCTCTGATGGATCGGCGACATGGTGCTCGACTTCGATCTGCTCCTCGAACAAAATGGATGAGGGTCAGGAATCGATCCAGTCCTGATATGATATTTTCATCCTGAGGATATCCCAAAACTCTCCGGCCCTCATTCTCACCGATGAAGAGCGATGGATGACAATGAAGAGATCCCAGATTTTTCATCGCGCACCCATGCATTCGTCGCCTTCCCCCTCGCCCCCGCCGGGGGCTCTGCCCCCGGACCCCCGGGACGGCGATGGAGCTGGGAAGGCAGAGAAAAGATCATGAAGATTGGACGCAATCCTCCGCCACTCTTCATCGGCGGGGGGTCAGGGGGGTGCAACCCCACGGTCGAGGAGTGGGTGTAGAATTTCTAGAAGCAAGCACTTCAGTTCAAGGAGATCTTCAACCCTGGAGAGTTTTGGGATATGCTCCCTGTGTACGTGAGACCTGCTCGAACCCAAAAAAAAGTATCGGCCTCCACTCACGGCACCGGAAGCGGGAGGTCCTGTATCCCGGTCAGGTTCAGGCGGGTGGAATACGTCCCTCTCGAATGCCCCGCACCCTCGACCCGCCCGGCCGCAAGGTCCTGGAGGAGGATCTCCCTGATCGCCATGCTCGCATAGACCTGGATATAACTGCGCTGTTCATAGGTCCACCAGTGAGTCACCGGGGCTGAATACCCACAATATGGGCATGTGGTCGTATGATCCTCGTCCTCCTCCTGTCGATAGAGACGATTGGAGTCGAGGATATGAAACGAGTTCAACCGTGCCGCGGAGATCTCTTCGACCTCGGTCCTGTCCAGTTGCAGTTTGAAGGTCCGCTCACACGTCGGACACTTGCGCTCGATATATCCGTCATCGTCAAAAGGGAAGGTGATATGGATGCTGATATCATTCATAAGATTCACCCGGGGTCCAGAGGTTCCCATGGACACTGCACATCCCCAGAATATATATTCTTCGTACTGGGTGCATAGCCCTCCTGCATGGCAGTGCCGCCACCCGTCACCTCCTCGCAAATCTTGATAAACAAACGGCGTATGAGAGGGAGGTCGCCGCAAAAACGCGGAGAACGAGGAGATATACATGAAAGCCATCGAGAGACTGCGATCGACCGGTGACCTCGAAGGACTGGCCAGACTTGTCAGAGAGGGCACAGCCTACGAACGGCTCACCGCAGCATGGGAACTTGGAAAACACGGAGACGAAGGAGTCGAACTTCTGGTCCCCATCCTCCTGGAAGGACAGGGTGAAGAGACCTGGGAAGCGGCGATGGGGCTCTCCAGGGCCGGGGCACCGGCCGTCGAACCCCTGATCGAGGCCTTCACCGTAGGGAGGCCCGGGACCAGGACCGCCGCCGCATGGGCCCTTGAGGAGATCGGTGACGACCGGGCAGTGGACGCGCTGATCAGGGGACTGAGCGACACCGACGAATTCTGCCGGTGGACCGCCGCCGCCTGCCTGCTCAGGCTCGGCCGCGACGACGGCAGAGAGGCCGCCGAGCAGGTGCTCCAGAAAGAGAGCGAGGAGGCCCGCGGGTATATCGGCGTCCTTGCCGAAGGGTCCTGAGACGACCCAAAGACCACATTATTTTCTTCCGGTCACTCGGCGGCCAGCGCCTCGACCGGGTTGAGGCTGGCCGCCCTTAGGGCCGGGTAGACCCCTGAGAGCAGGCAGACCACCACGCCGACTCCCATCCCGAAGGGGACATAGAGGAGGGTCTGGGCCGTGAAGAAGTAGGTCGTGTCCTGGAACATCAGGAGCATCAGGATATACCCGCCGCCAAGGCTGAAGATGGCGCCGGTGCCGGCCCCGATCAGCCCGAGGATCACAGATTCATACAGGAAGAGCTGGGTGATCTCGTGTTTCTGTGCACCCAGGCTCCTGAGGATCCCGATCTCCTTGACCCGTTCGTTGACCGACATCAGCATCACGTTGAAGATGCTCACCGCCGCCACGACCAGGGAGATCCCGCCAATGGCCATCACAAAGAGGGAGATGCTTCCCAGTGCTTCATCGATCATATCAAGGAAGGCGCGGGAGTCCCAGACCATCACCGTATCCTCCCGGCGGTTCATCCTGTCCTCGATCCGTTCTTTGACCTGATCGATCTCGTCAAGGCTCCTGACCACCACCTGGACCATGTCGTAGCCCTCGTCCCCGTACGCCCCGGTATACCAGCGTTCAGGGACCAGGACCGCGTTGTCGGTCATCATCGTCCCTGAAAACCCGGACTCCTTCAGGACGCCGACGACTCGCACCGCCCGTTCTTCGCCTTCTTTCCCGAGAAAAAGTCTGCTCCCGACCCGCAGATCATAGTCGCGGGCGAGAGTCGGGCCGACAAGAACGCCCGCACTCCCCCTGAAGGCGACACCTTTCTCTACCTCGGCCACGGCGTCCAGGTCGCCGGGGTCAAACCCATAGACCATGGCAGACCCGGTCTCGCTCCCGATGACGACCCGGTCTGATCCGCTCATGATCGGGACCACCTGGTTCGGCCCGGCGGCCATCCTGATATCGCGCAGTTGCCGCTCGGTGATCCCGCCGCCGTCAGACCCTGAGATCTTTGGATAGACCATCAGACTGTCGGCCCCCCCGGAGAGTTCGGAGGTGACCGTCTGCTGGAGGGCGGCGCCCATCATCCCCATCGCCGTGATGGCCAGCACCCCGATGACGATCCCGACCGCCGCCAGAAGCGACCTGACCAGGTGGAGTTTGACATTCCGTCCTGCCATCTCAAAGAGGATCCCGGTCGAGGGCATTCAGACCACCCGTCCGTCTGAGATGGTCACGACCCGGTCGGCATATTCCGCCGTGGCCCGGTCGTGCGTGACCATCACCACGGTCCGCCCTCCTCGATGGAGGTCGGCGAGGAGGTCCATGATCTGTGTGCTCGTCCTGGAGTCCAGGTTCCCGGTCGGTTCGTCGGCAAGGAGGATCGTCGGGTCATTGACCAGGGCCCGTGCGATGGCCACCCGCTGCTGCTGTCCTCCTGAAAGTTCGGCCGGGGTATGGGTGATCACCTCGCCTTCGAGCCCGACGGTCCTGAGGAGGGCCTCGGCCCGGCCTCTCGTATCGCGGTGGCCCTCCTTGAGGATGAGGGGGATCTCCACATTCTCCTGCGCCGTCAGCACCGGGATGAGGTTGAACTTCTGAAAGATGAACCCGATGGCGTCGCGCCGCAGTTCGGTCAGTGCAAAGTCGGTCATCTCACCCACGTTCTCACCGGCGATCCAGAGGTGGCCTGAGGTCGGGACGTCGAGGCAGCCAAGCTGGTTGAGGAGGGTGGACTTGCCCGAGCCCGAGGCTCCCATCACGGCCACGAACTCCCCTTCTTTGATCACAAGGGAGATGTCGTCAAGGGCGACGACGTCCCCGGCAAGCCGCGGGTAGACTTTCCGCACATGTTCCAACCTGATTACCTCGGCACTCATCAGACTCTTCTCCACACCATATTCCCCTGGAAACCGTTTCCGCCGCCAGCGCGGAAGAAAAGCACGGGCGACCGGTCAATAGATCTCACCGCCGCCCGGTTCTTATAGATGACGAAATTGACGTGCGTGAATAAAATACATATAGACTTAACACGGTGATAGGAGAGATGTTTTTTCTCTGCCACCTTGCCGCCGGGGTCGTCATCGGCATTCTCCTTGCCAGGCTCTTCAGGGACCTGCGGGCCGTGCCCGCCTGCGCCTTCGGGGCGGTCGTGCCAGACCTTATCGATAAGCCGCTCGGGCACATTATCCTCGCCGATACGCTCCAGTATGGGCGGATCTATACCCATGGTCTCCTTGCCCTCTCCATCGTCACTCTCGTCGGTCTCCTCCTCTACTGGCGCTACCGCAGCGGCCTTGGCCTCGCCCTGGCCGTTGGGATCGGTTCCCACCAGGTGCTGGACGCCATGTGGCGCGAACCTGCCAACTGGCTCTATCCCTTTCTTGGACCCTTCACGACCAGCGGCACCACCTCAACCTTCCATGACCTGGTGATGGCAGAACTCTCCGAACCCTCAGAATGGATCTTCTTCCTTTTCATCCTCTTTTTCGGGGTTCTGTTCCTGAAAAAGTCCTGGAGAAAGACCATCCTCTCCAGGTCAGGGAAGACTCTCGAGAAGTTTGCGGTCCCGGTCGGTATCCTCCTCATCATCTTTGGCGGGTTTCTCATCTTCTCAGGACTCTTCCCCCTCTCTTCGGCAGTCACCCACCTCCAGGCCCCGGCCGACATCGCCCTCTGCGGCCTGATCATCGTCGCCGCCGGGATCGTCCTCGCCTGGGCCAGGGCGCTCGTCGCCCACGATAAAACACCCCTGGCAGAGAAAGAGGAATAATCGGCCCTGTAGAAACCCTTACCAATTCTCGGTGCACGCGCGATTCAACCGCCTTCCCCCATCTTCTCGCCGGGGGCGAGTGCCGCCCGCACCCCCGGGACCACGATAGGGACGGGAAGGCACAATCAATCGTCATGAAGAGCGTAATGCCGTCCACCGCCTATCGAATCGCGCGGGGGGACCGGGGGGGTGGCCACGCCCGCCGCCAGAGATACCTGTCCAGAGGATTTCTCCAGAGCCGAATAATCACCTCTGGAGAATCCGGCACGAACCCCCTGCTCAGGCATATGAGATGAACATGATCATGGGTCTCCGGGATGTGTGGATCCGTGCTCCCCCTTCAAGAGCAGGACTCCACACAGAAACACCGCCGCAGTGCCGCCCCCACGATGGAGGGGGCGACAGGAATGCAGAGGGCACATCTTAAGAGACGACCTTCAGGATCAGTTCCATGGAGCATATCCCAAAACTCTCTTTGAGTGAATATCTCCTCGAACTGAAGTGTATCCTTCCAGAAATTCTACACCCACTCCTCCACCGTGGCGGGGGGGTGCACCTCCTGGTCCCCCCTCGATTGGTCGATGACGGACCCAGTTCTAATCTCCCATCACGCCTTTCTGGCCGCCCCCAGCGGTCTGGAACAGCGCCCCAGGCGAGACGAGAGAGGGAGGGCAATTCTTCTGACCCATGCCCCGGAGATGTGGGGGTTCCTACAGGGCCGAAGAATGACTCAAGACCCGAAAAGAGAGTTATCGCTCCTTCCTGAATGCAAAGAGCACTCCGGCCATGAGCAGCGCCGCCCCTCCGCCTGCCACACTCAGCCATGGCATGCGGCCCGAGGAGGGAGGGACGTCAGTCGACAGGGCCGGGGTCGTCATCTCGGGAGAAGGTGTCTCCATGGGGGTTTCCTCCGAGGGAGGACCGGCAAAGACTGCGAAGGTGGTGAAGTGCGTGACACTCGCGACGACCTGGCGGTGCGACCGGTCGACCCCTGTCCTGACCTCTTCCCAGTCTCCACTCTCAGCGCAGTACCACCTGACCACGAACTCCTCGCCAGGGCCGCAGGTCTCCCACTCCTCGTCCGTGAGGGTGAAGCAGAGTTCCACGGCAGGGTCGAAACTTGCCCCATTCGGACCGCACTCCAGCACCGGGCCGACCTGCCTGAAGCCATCCTTGCCGGTGGGCGGGAGGGTGTCGGAAGAGACCTGCCTGATATCGATCATCTCCAGAGGCCTGCCAAAGATGTTCAAGGCCGTGCCTCCGGCATCAAGGGAGAGAGAAACATCTCGAGTCTGTAACGCCGCCGATGCCTCGACCTCACCGGCATTGCTGACGCTGAGGCGGGCGTTTGCGGCCTCTTCATCCTCAAGAGTGCCCCTGTGAGCAGGGCGAGGGGTTGGTGAGAGGGAGACGACATCAGGAGTTTCGTCGACAGGCTCCAGAGGATCAGGGCGGGTGCTGGCGACCGTCCTGACCGCGGCAAGTCGCTGATAGACATCGTCACATGAGGCAGAGTTCAGGGCCCTGGTAAGGGTGGCCGCCGCCCCTGGCATATCATCTGGGTCAAGGTCGATCACCTCCCTGTCTGCGCCCCTGATCTGAGAGATAGTATCTCCTCCTGCTACTGGACAGACGCCATAGACCTGGTCCGCTCCAGGGTGCTGGACGATCACCATGCCCCGCCCCTCTGCAAGGTCCCGGGCACTGATGCCGGTCAGAGTGTACGCAAATATGCCGCTCCTTGGTACCGGCACCGTGACACTGCGTACAGTATGGTCGCCGAAGGCCCAGAGCGTGACATTCTCCAGTCTACCGTCAGCGACACCGCTCACCCTGACATTGTCGCCCGCACTCTGGGGATCGATCTCATCGAGTGTCACCTGAGGCAAATTAAGGACGAAAGAATAGCGGACTGTCCTGACCCCCTCGAGATTGTCCTTGTGAACAGCACCGTCTCCGTTCTCAGGAGCACTGACCGCATGCATGAGATAGTTCCCTCCGCGAGGGACGCCGCCTTTCATGGACAGGACAGAGGTGTCCCAGCGGTACGCCCATCTGTGACTCGGCGCAACGGTGCAGAGAAGATAGTTCCCCTCAGATGCCTTGAGTGCGGGGTCATCAAGCGGGACGCCGTTGCCAAGGCCCGGGCCGGTCAGGAAGAGATAGGTCGTGTCGCTGGCGGTGTTGGTGCCAGAGATCGTGATCTCCTCGCCAAGGTAGTAGACGCCAGCGCCTTCGAGCGCGATGGTGACCTCGCCGGCATCGCCATCATGCTCCTCAAGATCCGACGCCGTTGCCGGGAAAGAGAGGATCATGAAGCCCAGTATAACAGCAACTGAGAGTTTCAATCCATGTAAATTCATTGTATCTCCCTTCGTTTTTCTCAGAAGGAGGGCCGACCCGCCGTGCAGACAAAAACCAAAATCAGGATTTGAACAACCCTGGACCAGATCAGAGGATCAAACACTGTGTGATGGCGGATCATCCCTCGTATTGTTCGAGATATTGGAGAGATATTGGATATAGTTTCCGAAATATAATTCAGAACGCTCCAAGACGTTGCAGCCCCCTCGCAGCGGGATCGAGATCCCCTGATCCTTCTCCACATGGCATGAGAGAAACGAACAGACGCGCCAGGGACGGCGACACGGTCTCTGATGTCACCCGGACATAAGGGAACAGAAGAACCGCGCCCCCAAAGGGAACATATGCCTCAAAATTACTGGATGAACTCTCAGGGTGCTCAAGGTGCGGAGATGATTCACTCACCTTCCTGTATCTTCTCGCGGGCACGGTCCCACAGGGGCGATCCAGGAGGGGGTCGGGCCCAGGTATTTCCCTGGACGCCACCCAATCGCGAAGGTTACAAGAAGGTGGAAGGGAAATGGTACTTGCATGCACCGCAGGGTGATCACCTATTCACGCAACGTCTTCCTTCCCCTCACCAATGTCTGCCAGAACGCCTGCGCGTACTGCTGTTTCAGGCAGGCGGTGGGAGAGAGATGTGTGTTGCCGCCTGAAGAGGCACACCGGACTATCGACGTCGGCGCCCATCTTGGGTGCACTGAAGCCCTCTTCACCTTCGGAGAACGCCCGGGGGAAGTGCCCGGGTTCTCTGATCACCTTGCCGCGCTCGGCTATGCCGATATTCTTGACTATTGTTATGACCTCTGCCTGTACGCCATCAGGGCCGGGGTGCTGCCGCACACCAACGCGGGCATCCTCACCACCGCAGAACTCGAACGTTTCAAGGAGGTGAATGCAAGCATGGGACTGATGCTGGAGACGACCGCAGACGTCCCGGCCCACCGTGCCTCGCCAGGGAAGGACCCGGAGGTGCGGATCGAGATGATCGAGGAGGCGGGCAGGCTCAGGATCCCATTCACCACCGGTCTGCTCATCGGGATCGGCGAGACCCCTGCCGACCGCGAGGAGTCGCTCCAGGTGATCGCCGACCTGCAGAGGCGGCACGGGCATATCCAGGAGGTCATCATCCAGAACTTCTGCCCAAAGGAGGGGACAGAGATGGGAGGGGCCGCCCCGGCATCGACCACGGAGATGGCCGAGACGATCACCCTTGCCCGTGAGATCCTCCCCAGGGAGGTTACCGTCCAGATCCCCCCGAACCTTGCCGATGCAGAGCACCTTATCAGATGCGGGGTCGACGACCTCGGCGGGGTCTCGCCGCTCACCATCGACTATGTCAACCCAGAACGCCCCTGGCCCCAGATCGAGGCGCTCAGGAAGATCGTCGGCGACGCAGATGTGCGCGAGCGGCTCTGTATCTATCCACGGTTTATCGAGAGGGGGTGGTACTCAGATACCATCGCCCCACTTATCCATACACTCCAGAGAGAAATTGAGGAGAGGTCATTGTGACAGAACAGGAACCCATCTATTGCGGAAAGGCAAAGTCTGTCTTCCGCTCTGAAAACCCCGACGAACTGATCGTAAAGTTCAGGGACGACATCACCGCCTTTGACGGTGCAAAAAAGGACGAACTCTCTTCCAAGGGAGTGTACAATGCCAGGGTCTCGGCGTACTTCTTCAGGTACCTGGAGGAGCATGGAGTCGGTACCCACTTTGTGAGGATGGACGATGAACGGACGATGATCGTCAGACCGCTGGAGATGATCCCGGTCGAGGTGATCGTCCGCAACATCGCCGCCGGGTCGCTGGTGCGCAACTATCCCTTCGAGGAAGGCGCACCCCTCAACCCACCGGTGGTCGTCCTTGACTACAAGGACGACGAGCGGCATGACCCGATGATCAACGACGAGATCATCGTGGCGCTCGGTTTTATGACTTTTGAAGAGATCGAGGCCGTGAAGCAGACGGCTCTGAAGATCAACGACCTGCTCAAGGTGCGGGTCGATGCGATCGGACTCGACCTCGTCGACTTCAAACTCGAATTCGGTCGGCACGGCGACGAGATCCTGCTGGGCGACGAGATCTCGATGGACTCGATGCGCCTGTGGGACAAACAGACCCATGCCTCGATGGACAAGGACGTCTACCGCTTTGACAAGGGAGACGTGATGGCCACCTATGCCGAGGTGGCGAAGAGACTCATCGGGGAGGAGTAAAGAATGAAATTCACGGCAAAGGTCACGATCGGGCTCAAGGAAGGGATGCTCGATCCCGAGGCGCGTGCGATCCAGCATGCCCTCGCCAACATCGGGTTTGCGACCGAAGGGCTCTCGACGGCGCGAGTCTTCACCATCACCCTGGAGGCAGAGGACAGGGCAGCCGCAGAAGCGGAGGTCGGGCAGATGTGCGAGCGGCTCCTCGCCAACCCGGTCATCCACCGCTACGAGGTCGAGGTAGTGGCATGAAGTTCGCGGTGGTCCAGTTCGGGGGGAGCAACTGCGACCGCGACGTCCAGTACGTCATCTCCGAGGTCTGCGGGGTCGACTGCGATCTGGTCTGGTACAAGGACGGACTCAAAGAGGACTATGACGCGATCGTCCTCCCTGGCGGGTTCAGTTACGGCGATTATCTCAGGGCAGGGGCGATCGCCGCACGGACCGGGATCATGGATGCGGTGGTCAGACATGCGCAGGCCGGCGGACTGGTCCTCGGGATCTGTAATGGCGCCCAGATCGGGGCGGAGAGCGGGATGGTGCCCGGCACCTTCACGATGAATGCCAGCCCGACCTTCATCTGCAAACCGGTCTGCCTGCGGGTCGAGGAGAATACCTCGCCGTTCACCTGTCTCTTCAAGAAGGGCGAGGTGGTCAGGATCCCGATCGCCCACAAGGAAGGCCGGTACGTCGCCTCTCCTGAAGAACTCGCACGGCTCAATGCCGAAGAAAGAGTGGCGTTCCGGTTCTGCGACGAGCAGGGCGAAGTGACCCCGGCCATGAACCCGAACGGCGCCGCGGAGAATATCACCGGCGTCCTCGGCGGTCCTGCCCGCAATGTCCTCTGCATGATGCCCCACCCTGAACGGGCCTCAGAGGAGGTGCTCGGATCGGCCGACGGGAAGAAGGTCTTCCTCGGGATGATCAAGAGCATCGAAGCGCGCGAATAAGCGGAATATTTCGAAATTGACCCTTTAGAAACCCTCTCCTATTGATGAGGAGAGTATGTGTGCCGCCCACCTTCCCATAGTCTCTCTCCGGGGGCGGCACGCCTCCCACTATAGAGAATCTCAAGGGGACCTCTCCAGGCCCCTGATCCTTTTACTCTCTGTTGGTTTTGAAGAAGAGATTGCAGTGGCAGTGCCCGTCCCCCTCGACCTCGTCCCTGTGATAGATGCAGGGGCAGATGATCTTTCTGTCCTCCTCGGTATCGCCGCTCCTGAGCCGGCAGGGACAGTACTGTTCCCCGAACCTGAGGGTGTTGCGCGCAAGCCCCTTGATCACGGTGCGCAGTTGCTTCTCGTCCGGATTGAGGTTCCATCCGTTCTTCTGGGCATACTCTTTTGCCCAGGCAAGGATCTGCTCTTCGAGTTCTTCCTGCATCAGTTCAGTCATATCATCACCTTGTCGGTACCGAACTTTAGGTTTGCCCAGGAGGTTATCCCAGAACTCTCTTCCCTCCTCCTCATCGATGAGCACGATGAATGAAAATGAAGAGATCCCTGCGTTTTCATCGCGCACCCATGCATTCATCGCCTCCCCGAGCATATCCCAGAACTCTCTGGGGGGAACATCTTATCGAACCGAAACGCATCTTTCCAGAAATTTTAAACCTTCTCCTCCACCGGGGGGTGGCGCCTCTGGCACGGGTGTCCACGTAAACGTCTCCTGGTCGGTCTGCCTGAGTGAGAGGCATGGTGCAGAGGGGAGGTACGCACGACTCAAATACGGCCATATTGCCTCTGATTCCATGGGCCTGCCCTTCAATCCGGCGCCGATATGGGCTTATTTCGAGATGGGACTATAGAGGCGTTTATTCATCCAGTGCGGTGAGGAAAACACCCTTCTCCCGCCCTTATGCAGGGCGATATTTTTGTCAGTAATGTTTTGCCCTGTTGGTGCATGCTACGCCCCTGAGAAGGGGGGATATAATGCCCAGATTATAGACGGATTTCCAGGGGTCTGAGATTGTGGGACTCGCATGCATTCCATGAGATGGAGATGAATAATGGGCTCTGGAGAAATCCTCTTGATGTATCTCTCTGGCGAGGGACATGCCGTCCCCCGAACCCCCCGCCACACGATTGGTCGAGGAGGGCAACGCTCTCGTCACAGGTGCCCATGATGCCTTCCCGCCCCTATCGTCATCCTGGGGGTTTGGGGACTGAGCCCCGACAGGAAGCTATGGGAAGGCAGATGACACGCATTCTCCCAAAGATACGTGAGGGCATCTACAGAACCAAAATTTTTAATTTTCTGAAGGCAAGGGATGCCAAAAAAATATCCCGACCAGATCACCGCGACCCCACCCTTGCTCCCCGCCTGAACAAGACCCAGGGATATGGGATGAGAAGGGTGAGGAGGGCGGCCGCAATGATCGGGACCGGGAGAGTGAGGAGGGCGGCGTCGAGGGAGACGGCGTCGGCGATCGCTCCGCTCACGACCACCCCTACGCCGCCGGCCCCGACTGCCAGGCCGAGCATCAACCCCGAGGCGAGCCCGGCATTCCCTGGCATCACTTCCTGGCCCATCGCCACGGTCACCGAGAAGGTGGACCAGAGGAAGAAGCCGAAGAGGATGAGGCCCACATAGGAGAGGACTCCGCCTGCAGTGAGGAAGAGAAGAAAGGGGGGGACCGACGCGACGAGGCCGAAGAAAGTGTACTCTTTTCTGCCATAGGTATCAGAGAGCGCCCCGCCGACGTACTGCCCGACGACACCGGCGACAAGCATCAGGGAGACGATGGTGTTGGCGACGAGCAGGTCGACCTCGAGGGCGGCATGGAGATAGGTCGGAAGAAAGGCGACGGCGGCAAAGATCGCCCATGACCGTAGCGCCCCGACACCGACGACCATCGTGATCGGCCTGAGCGAGACCGGGGTCTTTGTGTCCTTCTCCTCTGCGGTCTCTGGTGTCGGCCTGATCCCCTCATCAGGGAGGAGGTGGCCGAAAAAGACCGCCATCAGGAGACCAGGGACGGCAAGGAAGAGGAGCCCCTGGAGACCGAAGGCCCCGACGGCCAGACCTGCAAGGACCGGGCCGAGGGCAAACCCGAGATTGCCGCCGATGACAAAGATCGAGGTAAGGCGCCCGCGGTTCTCGGTCCTGGTCAGGCGGTTGACCATCGCCATCGCCGACGGATGATACAGCGCCGCCCCGAAGGCTGCAAGACAGGCGCAGGCCAGTAAGACCGGATAACTCCCGATGAACCCGAAGACCCCGATACAGACTGAAGCAATAAGAAAGGGTATCGAGAAGGGGACAGCGATGCCGCGCCGGTCTGCAAGCCACCCCACAAAGGGCTGGAGGAGCGACGAGGTGATGTTGAACCCGGCGACCAGGAGACCGGCGACGGCGTATGACCATCCGTGCGTCGCGATGAGCAGGGGGAGGACGGCGGGGATGACCGGCGAGTAGACATCGATGACAAAATGGCCCCACGCGAGGGCGAGGACCGACCTGAGTCCCTTCAGCATGGTCCGGTCCTTTCGATCCTGAGAACCTCGACCGGGATCTCCACCCGGTCTTTCCGATGGAAGGCAAAGGTCCGTGGGATGACAAAGGAGCCCTCGACTACCCCGGTGACCTCACCCCGGCCCTTCACATAGTTCTCAATAAAGCCCAGTGATCCGGCATTGAAGATGCCGTAGACGACCGGTGCGGCCACCAGGGCGCAGTCGATGAAAGGCCGGTCGGCATGTTTTCTCTGCGCCCCAAAGGGGGGGTTCATCACGACGGTGTCGAAGGTCTGCGGGCGGAGAGGGAAAGCGGTACCGACCTCACCGCGGAGAAGGCCAAGGTCGGCCTCAAGACTCCCGGCATTGCTGCGAGCAGTCCGCAGCGCTCCCATGTCCACATCGATCCCGACAACCTTGTCGGCCCCAAGAAGGGCCGCCCCACAGGCGAGGACACCGGTCCCGCACCCGAGGTCAAGCACCCGTCGCCCCGCGATCGCATCCTCAGTCGAGGCATGATACAGGAGGCGGGCGGCGACAGCGGCAGGTGTCGCATACTGCTCCAGTACCGGCCGTGGGGCAGGAAAACCCCTGAGTCGCTGGAGCTTCATCTCCAGGTGTTTCAGCCTCATATGGTGCTGTACGCGTGGGTGAGGAGAGCGGATGAATATGCCGGAGAGAGACCCGCCGCCACACTCACCCTCGCACGACCGAGACGGAGAGATACGCGCCTTCGTACTCAAGGACCGCCGGGGCGGTCATGCGAAGGAGGGCCTGGTCCTCAAGGCGGGTGAGGACATGGGCGCTCCATCCGTCCATGACGCTCTCATCCTGCCACATGGTCCACGAGGTGGGGAAAGGAGAAGGACGCCTGACCTTCTTCTTCTCCACGAGGAGGGCATACAATGCCGGATGGGCATGCACGTCCTCCTCAGAGAGGCGGAACACCGGCCCGCCGGTCACTGATCCGGCCGGGGAGGCGAGGTAATACCCGCCATAGAGAGGATACAGAAGAAAAGTGATGACTATGATGAGGACCAGGACGGCCAGACCGAGGAGGCGGAGGGCGCGCCTGCCATGAGGCCACATAACTCCTGCCTCCACCGGAGAGATGATGAACCTTCCTGAGGGAGGGGAGGGGAGGGGCGGCATCGCCTTTTTTGGGGGATTCCCCCAGACCCACAGGATGACGATGGAGCCGGGAAAACACAATCAATGACTAAAGAGGATCGTGGCTCCATGCCCATCTTCATACTGGGGATCCAAGGGCGACCACGAGCGCCCCCCCGCAAGATCGAGAAATGGGCTCTGTAAAATCAAGCATGAACCATGGGCTCACGCATCCTTCCGAGCAAGGCACCACACAGGAACATCATCACGCCTTCCCACATCTTCGCACCGAGGGCGCAGCGCCCCCGCACGCCCGAGAGGAAGACAGCAATGAAAAGGCAGAATGGACGACCATGGCGAGGGGGATGCCGTTCCCCAATCGGCGCCCCACCTATGAGGTCACACGATCTCGTCGACCTCATAGTCCTCCCAGGCCCGCACCCCTACCAGGACCTCGAACTCCTGCGGAGTGAGGAGAGGGACCGGGAAGCGGACCTGGTCGTCATAGGCCAGGCGCGGGCAGGCGGTGTTCACGTAGGCCCCGCACCCGAAGTTGACCATCTCGGCCGCCGAGACCTCGCGCATCGTGATCACCACCGCCTTCTCTGAGAGCGCGGCCAGGCGGGCCGCAAGGGCAGGACGCGCCTGCCCGCTCTTGGTGGAGAGGAGGATCCCGATGCACTCGGCCGAACGCGCCTTCTCGATGAGGGCGAAGCGCCGACGGAGCAGACGGTCGGCGTCTCCGGAAACCTCGCGCACCTCGCCAGAATAGGGGTCGAGGGCGACGACCCGCCTGCCGGTGGCAAGGGCGACCCCGATGGCATGGAAGACCCCGGTCCCCACATAGAGGATCTCAGGGGCCGAGAGGGTGCGGGCATTCGCATAACTGCACCCGAGCACCTGGCCGGGAAGAGGCGTCCGCCCACTGCCAGGCCCGACCTCGGCCTGCACCCCGTGCGCGGCCAGGACCTCCGCGACTCTGGGGAGGAGATGGGCGTGCTGGACTGTGGTGACCAGGCCCACCTCTGTGCCGTGAAGAAGGGGAAGCGCCGCGGCCACGGCCTCAACGTCGAAGTCGAAGGGGAGGTATTCGTACACCACCCCCTCCCGCTCCTCGACCGGGGCATGCCCGACATGGACCAGGAGGTCGGCCCCGGTGAGGGCGACGGTGTCAAGGGCCAGGTCGCAGGCCCCATAACACGGGTCGCCGGCGACGGCCGCGACCTTGATCCCCTCCGCTTCGAGCGCCCTGACAAGGGACGGCGCCTGCCGCTTCAGCCCGTCAGGGAGCTGGAGGACGACCCGACGGCCCCCTGCAGCGCGCACCCGTGCCGCCAGGTCAGCGGCAGGTATCGATGACCCTGACTCCATCGGCATCCACATCGATCGTGACAAGGGGGGTGTACGCCCGTCCGAGGTCGGGCGTACCGCGCTGGATCACCACGCAGACATCGGCGATCTCGGCCCCCGCGTTTTCAAGGGCGGAAAGGACCGCCTTCAGCGTCCCGCCGGTCGAGATCACGTCGTCGATCACGACCACGCGGTCCCCCTTCTCGATCCCGTTCAGGTAGAGCTGGCCGTGCGAGTAGCCGGTCGACTGGTGGACGGCGATCTCGCCGGGCAGGGAATACGAACGCTTACGCAGGATGTTCAGCGGGATGTCGGTCATCAACGAGAGCGCAGTCCCGATATGGATCCCCATCGCCTCGGCGGTGACGATCTTGTCCACCCCCTGGAGGTCGGTCACCGTGACCATCGCACATGCCACGTCCCGCAGGAGGGCGGGATCGAGGAGCGGCACCCCGTCGGTGATTGGGTGGATAAAGTAGTTGTATTCTCCCCGCGGCACAATTGGTGCGGCTTCCAGTGATTCTATCAGATGTTCAAGCATCCATCTCACCAATATCCTGTAAAAACTCCTCGATGACGTCCCTGGTCACATGGGGCATCATGACCGTGCGCATATGGCCACGCCTGGTCCGTGAGACCCGCCACCCGGGCGGGACCGTGCCGGCCTCGAAGGTCGCCACGTTCAGATCAGGAGTGACCGCACGCCGGTACCCGAAGGTCTCCATCCCCTCGATGAGCCGGCGAGTATTCTTCATGCATCCCTCGACGACCGCCTTCATCCCACTCATCCCGAGATACTCGAGGACTGCAAAGGCGCCGACGACCGCACCGCCAGACCTCGTGCCGGCCAGGGTGCACTCCTGCTTCACCGTCAGATATGGGGTCTCCACATTGAGGAGCCCGAACCACGAGGGCTCGCGGGCCAGCAACCCCCCGCACGGGATGGTACTCATCCCCATCTTGTGCGGGTCCACCGCAATGGACGAGACACCAGGGAGCGTGAAGTCAAAGGGGATCTTATGGTCCAGGAACGGGATCACCAGGCCACCGAAGGCGGCGTCCACATGGAGGGGGACGCCGGCGTCATGGGCGATCTCAGAGACCGCCTTCACCGGGTCGACGACGCCGTACTCGGTCGTCCCGGCGACGGCGACGACACAACAGGTGTTCTCGTCCATCTGATCCTGGAGGGCGTCGACATCCATCCTGAAGGTCTCGTCAGACGGGACCGTCCGCATCTCAAGCGAGAGGATGTCGCAGGCCTTTTCAAAGGAGAAATGCGCCGACTCGGGGACCACCACATTCGGACGCCTCGAACCCTTCATCTTTGCAAAGATCCGCAGCGCCTGGAGGTTGGACTCGGTCCCCCCTGAGGTGGCATACCCCCCGGCCTTCGGGTGATGAAAAAGCGTGCCCAGTCGTTCGACAAGGAGTTCCTCGATCGAAGTGGTCCCAGGGAAGAGCCCGGGGTCTCCGAGGTTGGCCTCGATGAACATCTGGTGTGCCCGCACCGCAACCGGGTGGGGGATCGTGCACATCGAACTCAACACATGATGATAGTTCGAATCCTCGTCTTTCTTCAAAGAGAGGAAAGAAAAAAGTTCCTCTTCAGATATTCCATTCACTTGCATTCTTTGCTCTCACTGCGTCAAGGATCAGCCGCTTCTCTGTCTTTGCCGCCGTTCCCCTGATCTTGGGGACGGCATCGATGTTTGCTGATACACTGGTGATCCCGTTCTCAATCAGCCACTCGACCATCTTCGGGTCTGAGCCGGCCTGCCCGCAGATCGAGCACTCCACATGATAGTCCCGGCAGACGGCGATGGCGTCGTGGATCAGTTTGAGCACCGCCGGGTGCTTGGGCCAGTACATGGGAGAGACCAGTTCGTTGTTCCGGTCGATGGCGATGGTGTACTGGATGAGATCGTTGGTCCCAAAGGAGGCGAACGAGACGCCCGCCTTGCAGAAGTCCTCGATGAGAATGGCGCATGCCGGGATCTCGATCATGATCCCGAGGTCGACCTCGTCCACATTCACGCCCCATCCTGCGATGAGCTCTTTTGCCCTGACAAACTGGTCTGGGTGAGAGACGAGCGGGAACATCAGCCCGAGGTTGTCATAGCCCTCGTCCCAGAGCCGCTTGAAGGCGTCGACCTGCATCTTGAACTGGGCCTCGCTCTGGAGGTCGCGGCGGATCCCGCGCCAGCCAAGCATCGGGTTGTGCTCATCAGGCTCGTCCTCGCCGCCGAGCATATTCCTGAACTCGTCGGTGGGGGCGTCAAGGGTCCTGACCCAGACAGGCTTGCCCGGGAAGGCGTCGAGGACGGTCTTGATCCCGGTATAGAGTTCGGAAATGAACTCCTCTTCCTTGCCGTTCTTGATGAACCAGCCAGGAGTCTTGTTCATGCCGAGGATCAGGTGCTCGATGCGCAGGAGACCCACGCCGTCCGCACCGGTGGCCGCAGCCCTGACCGCAGCCTCGGGGAGGGAGACGTTGACCTTGACGCTCGTGGCGGTGATGACCGGGGCCGGGGCGGCGACGGTGGCACCGGCCACCTGGGCCGCAGGAGCGGCCTGGGCAGGTGCAGACACTGCCGCCGCACCTTCAAAGACCAGGCCCTTCTCACCGTCGATGGTGACCATCTGCCCGTCTTTCAACGTCTTTGTGGCGGTCTTCGTCCCGACGACCGCCGGCGTGCCGAGTTCTCTTGACACGATCGCGGCGTGGCAGGTCATCCCGCCCTCGTCGGTGATAATGCCCGAGACCTTCCGCATTGCAGGGACCATGTCCGGGTTTGTCATTCTTGCAACAAGGATGTCGCCGTCCTTGACCTTGCCGAGGTCCTTGACGTCGTGGACGATGATCACCGGGCCGCCCGCCACGCCCGGCGAGGCGCCATTGCCTTCGAGTATGACAGCACCCTGCGGACCGGTCTGCGCGCTGGGAGCCGCATGGGTGTTGTTCACGCCGATGGTGGTGATCGGCCTGGACTGGAGGATATAGATCGTGTCGCCGACCATTCCCCATTCAAGGTCCTGGGGGACGCCATAATGTTCTTCTGAGATCCGGCCGAATTCAGCAAGCCGCGTGACCTCGGTGTCAGAGAGGACAGGTTCGTCCTGGCGGTCCTTCGGGATCTCCACCAGTTCGGTGCCTTTCTCCCCGACCGGGACGATCATATACTCTTTATTCGAGATCAACCGGTCGACGACCCGCTTGAGGCGGCGGTCAAAGACATACTTGTCAGGCGAGACGCTGCCCGAGACGACCGCTTCTCCAAGGCCCCAGGAACCCTCGATGATGGTGAGAGGTTCGCCACTCACAGGGTGCGATGAGAACATCACGCCTGATTTCTCAGAGCGGATGAGTTGCTGGACCACCACGGCGATGTTGACGGTCCGGTCGTCGAAGCCCTGCTTTGCACGGTAATAGACGGCACGGGCCCCATACAGGGATGCCCAGCACATCTGGACGGCCTCGATCACGTCGGCATCGCCCTTGATATTCAGGTAGGTCTCCTGCTGCCCGGCAAAACTGGCGTCAGGGAGGTCTTCGGCCGTGGCACTGGAACGGACGGCGACCACCAGTTCTCCGTCGCCCATCGATCCATAGGCGGCGAGAACCTCCTCTTTGATCCCTTCAGGCATCTTCGCGCCAAGGACAAGGTCCCTGACACTCCTCGAGACCTCTTCGAGGGCGTCGTTGTTGTCAACGTCAAGGTCTGAGAGAAGAGTAAAGATCGAGTCTTCAAGTCCGGTCTCCACGAGGAATTTTCTGAAGGCCTGGGCAGTTACCACGAATGCTTTCGGGACAGGCAGCCCTACCGAAGTCATTTCACCGAGGGAGGCCCCTTTTCCCCCTACGGATGGGATATCATCCTTTGAAATCTCTTCGAGCCACAAAACGTTGGGCATTTCGGTCATTATCGCACCACCTATATGGTAGTCGTAACGAATATTATAGATTCTCCCTGTACGGCTCTATCCTTTTTTGAGATAAATATATACCGGGCAAAAGGCGGATCAAAACTTCTCCCAGGTGTCATGCCGCCTTTTGACGATCATGCACCTGAACCCTGACAGACCACACCGAGCAGAAGCACATCTTTCCCCTCTCTGTTACGCACCCATCCATCAGTCACCTTCCCCCACCACTGCGCCGGGAAGGCAGAAGAGACGAGCATGGCCTGACGAACGCAATTTTCGGATCTGGAGAATTGGGCATGAACCCTGGGCTCAAGCATATACGATGAAAATGATCGAGGGCCTCCAGGGCGTTTGGATCCATGTTCGCCCTTCAGAGCAGGACAACACAGGGATATACCACTTCATTGCCAACCCCAGGCGAGAGATGCTGGTGAAGGTTCTGCGATTGAGAACGGCATGTTCTGATCATCATGCCTTCCCACACCATACGCGCCGGGGGGCTCTGCCCCCGGACGGACCCCTGGGAGGAAGAGAGGGCAGGGAAGGCACAATCAATGACCATGAAGAGCGCACTGCCATCCCCCGCCTATCGTGTTGCGGGGGGTTCGGGGGGCGGCACGCTCCCCGCCAGAGAGATTCATCAAGAGGATTTCTACAGAGCCCATCATACAAACCACCCGGGTTGAACGTCAGGATCATTTTCATGGTAAACCCTCCCCTGTTGTCGAAAGAATGCGTGTCACCTGCCTTCCCACCTCTTCGGCCGGGGGCACTGCCCCCGGACCCCCGGGACGAAGATAGGGACAGGAAGGCAGAATCGACGACCATGAGGGAGGTGGTGCCGTCCTCGACCTATCGTGGTGGGGCGGGGGGTTCGGGGGGCGGCACGCACCTCCGCCAGAGAGGTTCATCAAGAGGATTTCTACAGAGCCCAATTTTCATCCCTATGCATGTGCCATGGGTTCATGCCAGATCCTACAGGACCGATCTTTTTGCATCCCCCTGTCTGTACCCATCCATGGCCCTCATCCTTCACAGAGGCGAGGCCCCCTCCTTCACCCTATTTTCTGAAGAGCGCTCCCCTCCCTTGCAGGGAGAATGGGAAGGCGACAGATCCATGATCTGAGACCAGACTTCACGAGAAGACGAGGGTATTTACAAAGTCCTAATATGGCGCAACACCCAGTACACAGCAATGAAGGTCACCATCCTTGCAAGTGGGAGCAAGGGAAATGCGATCTATATCGAAGGAGAAGAAGGGTCCCTTCTCGTCGACGCCGGGCTCTCCGCCCGGGAGATCAGGAAGCGGATCGGGGAGGCCGGCGGGGACGAGCGCGACCTGCAGGGGATCCTGGTCACCCATGAGCACACCGATCATATCAGGGGGGCCGATGTCCTTGGCAGGAAGTTCGAGGTCCCGGTGGTCGGGACCGGAGGGACACTGGAGACATTTCTGCGCACCAGAAAGTCTACCAAACCAGTGACGACCAGGAGGGTTTCGGCCGGAGACCGCTTCTCGATCTCAGGGTTTTCGGTCCTCCCGTTTTCCACGGCTCACGACGCCGCCGAACCCTGCGGCTACTGCCTGGAGACCGACGGCGTCCGCCTGGGGTGCTGCCTGGACACCGGGATCATCACCCCGCGGATCGAACGGGCGCTCTCAGGGTGCGACGCCGTCGTCCTTGAGAGCAACCACTGCCCAAGGATGCTTGAAGAAGGGCCATATCCCGCATTTCTCAAGGCAAGGATCAGATCCAAACTCGGACACCTCTCCAACAATGCCGCTGCCACCTGCCTCCACGACATCGGGGACGACCTCTCGACGGTGATGCTTGCACACCTCTCAGAGGTGAATAACACTCCAAAAAAGGCGGAAGAGACCGCACAAGAGGCATTTTATGACGGGGTCGAGCACCTGGTCGTCGGCGACCAGCACGTGGTCTCGGAAAGCGTGAGGATCTGAGTATGAAGTTTGCAGCATTTTCGCAGGTCTGCGAGCAACTCGAAGGGATGAGCGGCAGACTCGAGATGATCGACCTCATCGCCTCCATCCTCCCTTCCCTCTCAGACGAAGAACTCCCCGTCTTTGTCAGGTTCGTGATGGGACGGGTCTTCCCTGACTGGAGTCCTCAGAAACTCGGCATCGGCCCAAACCTCCTGTACGAAGCGATCGGGTATGTCGCCGGGAGAAAGAAGGCCGAGGTCGTCACCGAGGTCAACAGGACCGGGGACGTCGGGGGCGCCGTCGAGCACCTCCTTGCCACCAAGTCCCAGACCTCGTTCTTCGTCGAACCCCTTACCCTCTGCGGAGTCTATGCCGACTTCACCAGGATCGCCACGACCGACGGGAACCGCTCGCAGCGCGAGAAACTCAGGGTCATCAAGGGACTTCTCGGCAATGCAGGTCCTCTTGAAGGACGCTATCTCTCCCGTCTCCTCCTTGAGGAACTGCGGATCGGGGTCGGAGAGGGGAATGTGCGGGACGCGATCGCCGGGGCCTCAGGCGTCAACCCCGCCCTTGTCGCCCATGCCCACCAGGCCCTCAACGACCTGGGCGAAGTCGCCCTCCTCGCGCGCACCGGCGAGGCCTCCCTGCGGGATGTGCATATCGCACCCTTCAGACCGGTGAAGATGATGCTTGCCCAGCAGGGGACCATCTCCGGGATGGTCGAAGAACACGGCAGCGTCGCAGTGGAGTACAAGTACGACGGCACCAGGTTCCAGTTTCACAAGGTCGGCGAGGAGTGCAGGATGTACTCGCGCAGACTTGAGGAGGTCACCGGGGCGGTCCCTGACGTGATCGAGATACTCTGCAAGGCGACGGCCCACGACGTGATCCTGGACGGCGAGGTGATCGCGGTCAAAGACGGGCGGCCCCGCCCCTTCCAGTTCGTGCTCAGGCGGTTCAGGCGCAAGCACGAGGTCGAGGCGGCGATGGAGAAGATAGAACTTGTCCCGAATGTCTTTGACATCCTGTACCTCGACGGCGAGACTCTCATCGACCGGCCTTTCTCTGAACGGCGGGCGGTGCTGGAGACGGTGCTCTCAGAGTATGTCGCTCCGCAGTGGGTGAGCGACGAGACCAAGAACCTTGAGTCGATCTACCAGGAGGCCCTGGACGCAGGGCACGAGGGCGTGATGGTCAAGACGCGCGGGGCCGGCTACACCCCGGGCGTGCGCGGCAAGAACTGGATCAAGGTCAAACCCGCCGTCGACACCATCGACCTCGCGGTGGTCGGGGCAGAGTGGGGAGAAGGACGGCGCGCCCACCTCTTCGGTTCATTCCTTCTTGCCTGCCAGGACGAGGGCGGCGACCTTTTCCCGATCGGGAAAGTGGCGACCGGGCTGTCAGACAACGACCTCGCCTTCATCTACCAGCACCTCAAGGACCTTGTCGTTGCAGAAAAGGGCAAAGAGATCGTCCTCGAACCGAAGGTCGTCTTCGAGGTCGGGTATGCCGAGGTCCAGAAGAGCCCGAATTATGAGAGCGGGTATGCCCTGCGGTTCCCGCGGTTTGTGAGGATGCGGGATGACAAGAGCGTGGACGAGGTCGAGACGGTGGACAGGGTGGCCGCTCGCTACGAGCAGCAACTCAAGTCCTTATGACCCGGTAGATCTCCCGGTTCTCGTCCCCTTCCACATAGGCGTAATATTCTGAGCCGAGGCCTTTCATGTCACTGAAAGAGACCTCCCCATTGAAATCAGTATATTTGGTCCTGATATTGAGACCGTTCCGGTGCCTGAGCACGACCTTTACATCTGCCGCAGGCTCTTCTGTCCTCCTGACATCGATCTTATAGGAGAGGACAGGGTTCTGGGGTTCATTGCTTTTTTTCACAATCTCCTGCGCACTCGTACCGCTCCTGGTCGGGGTCGCGACCTCTGCAAAGATCTCTTCGCCGCCATAGCGTACGATGAACGTCACCCCGAGGAGGAAGACGAGTACCCCCGCCGCCCCGAGGAGGAGAAGGGCGATGGTCGTTGAGGGGATGACCACGCCGGTTGCCGCCGGGATGGTGTCGGTGATGATGTAGGCAAGGACGTTCCAGGTCCAGGCAAAGAGCGCGACGTCGGCATAATGGCCGAGGACCACGAGAGCCGCGGAGATGATACAGATACTGCCGGCAGCGACCGAGAGAATGCCAAGAGATACCCCTATGACACGTGCAATAGTCGACTGTCCTTTGATCCTCTTGCCTCGCCGCAAGATGTAGATACAGACGACTGCAAGAATGGCGATATAGAAGACACCGCCGATCAGAAGGGTGACCATGTCCTGGTTCGTAGATTCAGCGGCTTTTGCAGCCATATTTGTTGCTGCGACCGAGGAAACGAGGTACGCAAAGAGGAGGAGGGCAGAAACAACGCAGGGTATTTTCCTCAGAGGAAATGGCATGATTTCTCCGGGGATCCGTACATTGCGCATGCCCTGATATGTGTGCTCAAAAATAGATATACTTGTCCATTCTTATCGACGCGAAAAGCTAAAATTCAAATAGAGTTCTCTGAGATAGGGCCTCATCAAGGAGTTTGCTCCTCTCACGCCAGTGCGTGTACCCGAGGGTGGTGTCCATCTGCGCGGCGGCGTCCTGCAGGCTGGCGCACTTCACCGGGGTACCCTGCATGGCCGCCCGCGTCGCCTCCCTGATCACCCACGAGCCGAGAGGAGCCCAGTAGTCGCTATTGACATGCCTGACCACGATGGCGCGGGCCGAACGCTGTTTTTTCACCAGGTACTCGGCCACGGCCAGGCGGGCCGCATAGTAGGCCCCCCCGATCGGGGAATACCGCCCCTGTTTCCTGCCCTCATGGTCAGAGAGGATGGTCTCCTCCTCTCCGGCCCAGAGAGAGCGGCGCCCCCAGACCTCGATCATCTCAAACTTCCAGTCGCCAGGTATCAGGATGACGGCCATCGTATTGCCGTACAGGGTTGCCGCAAAGAACTCCGCCTCCCGTACGGGGGCGAAGCGGAAGATCGCTTTCTTCATGCCTTTGCTGACGGTGTCGTCCACCGCAGTGATCGCCCATTTGGTCGGGACGACCCGACGCCGCTTGCCCAGGAGCCCGGCACTCATCAACTGGGCGATCTGATAGACGTCCACACCCTCGGCCCCGAGGTGTTCGCAGGCCTCGGTCGCAGGGAGATCGTCGTCCGAGGTGATCCGGTCGACGACGCGGCTGACCCTGGCATTGTCGATGACGTCGAGGTGCCTGATACTTCCTGAGAGCCCGACCGGGGTGATGGTCCCGTCAAAGTTGAGGTCGAACCTGACCGGGCGCTCGAAAGCGGCTTCGACATCGAGAGGACTGGAAGAGAGGGCGATCTCCTGGATCTGTCCGGTCACCGCCACGGTGGGTGCCGAGCCCCTGATGGTCCTGGCCCTGATCCCGACGATCTCCTCGATGGAGAGGCCCTGCGCCACCCAGACCGGGGGGGCGTCGGGGTCGACGGTCATGAGCGGCCCGGACGAGACCGCGGGATAGCCATAACTCCCGACAAAGACCGATGGGGCCGTGCCCATATAACTGGTGCCGCACCCGGCGGTGGAGACCTGGGCATGGAACCTGCTCATGATCGGGCACCTCGGGAGCCCGCAGAACAGTCGGCCCTTGCACTCAGCGCAGCGCATCAGCACTCACTCCTCAGGTCGAGGGCCACCTCGGTCCGGTCTTCCACGGCCACGATCGCCTCTGAGACCCAGGTTTGCCAGGTGACCTGGTAGGGGGGGATCGTCTCTGCCAGTTCGAGCCCGAGGTCGTCGTCACGGCCTTCGGTCACCCTGAGGACCACCGAACCTGCCGGGAAGGTCTCACCGATCACGCCGTCGAGGTCGCCGTCGGTGATGCCGAGCACCGGGATGCCCAGGTGGAGGGCGATGTGCCCGACGACCGCGGTGGTGTCGTCCCCGATGGTGAGGACGCCGCAGGTCTCAGGGGTGATCAGGTCGTAGAAGTGGTGCCCGCAGTGGTCGATGAGCGCAACCCGCCCGTCTTCTGGACAACGATTCCCGTCCGCCGTGGCGGTCGCCTGCCCCCTCCGGATCGTGCCGCTCTTACACCAGGCGTCGGCCAGGGATAGGGGGGCGTGCCGGTGCAGTTTCTCAAGTCCGTGGGGTTTGGGGGAAAGCCCGGCCACCGGTACGACCCGGCCGTCATGCTCTTCCAGGACTACCATCTCAGACGTCGCCTCGCCGATGACGGTCCCGTTCACGCAGACCGGTTCGCCAGGGAGGCATCCCTGCACGGCCCTTCTCGTCCCGCCCTCTGATCTGCGTGCGGTCACACGCTCGACCTTATACCCAAAGACCGCAGACAGCCGTCTGGCAAGGTCGACGTCTCCATCGTTCCAGAGGTACACCCTCTCCGCGGCACACTCCACATGGACCAAACCGCCGCACCGGATCCTGCCTGCGATGATCTCCCCGAAGGCCCGGCCTGAGATGGGGGTCTTGCCGTGGTTGAGGAGGAAGACCTGACCTCCGGCATCGTTGAGCACCATGCTTGGCGGGACACTGCAGCACTCGACAGGCAACCCCGACTCTTCGGCGGCGGTCCGGCCCATCACTCCGGCCACGAGGGTCCTGACCTGACCCATGGCTGAGAGGAGGGTCCTGACATCTCCGCAGTCGAAGGGCTCAGGGCCGTGGACGACCATGGTCAGCGGAACTCTCGGACTCATCTGATTACATTCTTGCCCTCTCTCCTCAAAAAGGCACGGGCATGGACAGTGGTCCAGGGGACCTGAGGGGCGGGGGGCATAGGGCGTGTCCCCACAGATCTGCACCAGGACAGGACCGAAGACGGCACTATGCTCATTTGGACCACATTCTCCGGATCTTCCCCCCGATCCTCTGGCGAGATCAGGGGGTGCCCCCCTGGCGCAAGGCTACGATGAAAATCTTATGATGAGGGCATCGTCCGTCTCCACCGAATCCGGGGTGACGATGGGGGCAGGACACCTCAGTGATGATCGTGAAGAGTGGGTCTGTGTCTTCGTCTCTCTCTCCTGCGGGGCGCGAACACCAGGAGCACGAGAATATTTTCGGGTTTGTAGAACCCCCTGGATGGATATCTCTGGCGGAGGGCTCGCCGCGACGCGATTAGTCGAGGGCGGCACTCGTCCGCGGTGTGAGGGTACGGGAAGACACACCGGTCAGAATGCCCGACCTCAATCGCAGAACATTCATCGGCATCTCGCGCCGGGGGCGGTGCATTGAACACGGCCTCCACCGATTCCCCTGTCTTGAAAAAGAGCGACCAAGCAACAGAAAATTTTCATCAGATGTGTGTGAGGGGTGCCCTCGCGTCACACCTGATCCAACAGAGCCATTCCCAGAAAGGAGTGCTCCGATTGGGAGGGGTGTTCACGTCCCAGGGCGTCTCGATCCACGCGTGATTCATCACCGCCGCCGACTGTCTCGCGGTTTTCTCTCGGCCCGTCCTCTCCCACGCTGGGGCCTGACCAGGCATGCCCACCCGGTCCCGATGAGGTCCTGCCTGCCGACGGCCCTGAGCCCTTCCTCCACCAGCCTCCGATTTCTGTGATCTTTGTACTGGAGAAGAGCCCGCTGGACCTGTTTCTCCCGGCCCTTCGGCACATGGACCTGCTCCCTGGTCAGAGGATCGATCCCGGTGGCGTACATGCAGGTGGACCTGGTCATCGGGGTGGGGGTGAAGTCCTGGACCTGCTCGGTGTACAGGTGGCGGTCTCTGATATATTCGGCAAGTTCGACGGCGTCCTTGAGCGTGGCGTCCGGGTGGCCAGACATGAAGTACGGGAGGATGTACTGCTTTTTTCCGGCGGCCTTGCTTGCCCCTGCGAAGCGCTCCCTGAACCGGTCAAAGACCTCACGCCCCGGTTTGTTCATCCGGTCGGTGACCTTCCTGGCAATGTGCTCGGGGGCGACCTTGAGGTGGCCTGAGACATGGTGGGCGGCGAGTTCCTGGATATACTCGTCGTCGGCAAGGGCGAGGTCGAACCTGACTCCTGAAGAGATGTGGACATGCCGCACCCCCTGGATCCCACGCAGGCGCCTGAGGAGTTCGACCTGCGCCGCATGGGAGGTCTGCAGGTTCGGGCAGTCCGGACTGCACCGCCGGTCAGGGCAGGTGCCGTGGGTCTCCCACCGCGGGCAGGTGAGCCCGTACATGTTTGCCGTCGGGCCGCCGACGTCCTGGATCACTCCCTTGAACCCTGGCATCAAGACGAGGCGTTCGGCCTCCGCGAGGACCGAAGCCTGGCTCCTGCTCTGCACGATCCGCCCCTGGTGATGGGTGAGGGCGCAGAAGGAGCAGGAGCCAAAGCAGCCGCGATGGGTGGTGATCGAGAACCTGACCGGTTCGAGGGCAGGGATAGGTTTCGTGTAGGAGGGGTGGGCGGCGCGGGCATAGGGGAGGGCGTAGACCTGGTCGAGTTCGGGAGTGGAGAGAGGGCGGGCCGGGGGGTACTGGACGACCACGGTTTTCGGGTGGGGCTGGACGATAGTCCGGCCGCGAACCGGGTCCTGTTCCCTGGCATGGAGGGCGAAGGCCCTGGCATAGGCCTCGGGATCATTTTTCACCTCTGGAAATCCGGGGATGACAACGACGTCCTCTCCAGGCCCAGCCTCCCGCCACTCGGCCACCGTGACCGTCGCGGCGGTCCCCCTGATCCCATGGAGATCCTCCCCGGCGGCGTACCGCGCCGCAGCCTCGACCACCTGCCGCTCTCCCATCCCATAGACCAGAAGATCTGAAGGGGCGTCGGCCAGGACCGACTGACGGATCCTGTCTGACCAGTAGTCATAGTGGGCGAAGCGCCTGAGACTGGCCTCGATCCCGCCGAGAAGGATCGGGGAGTCTGGAAAGAGGGACCTGACCATGTTCGCATAGACGACCAGCGCCCGGTCAGGCCGGCGCGGCACCCCGCCGGGCGAGTAGGCATCCGTGCTCCGCCTCTTCTTGTTCGGGGTGAAGGCGTTGACCATCGAGTCGACGTTCCCAGAAGAGATCCCGAAGAAGAGGCGCGGGCGGCCCAGGCTGAGAAAGTCGTCTGGGCGCGTCCAGTCAGGCTGGGCGATGACCCCGACGGTATAGCCTGCGTCCCAGAGCACCCTCCCGATGATCGCGGTCCCGAAGGAGGGATGGTCGACATAGGCGTCACCGGTGATGAGAATGACATCGAACTCGTCGATGCCGAGGATCTCTGCCTCCCTCATCGTCATCGGGAGGAAGGGGGGTTGTGGGGTCATGGGAGCATATCAGTCGCCAATCTGGATATAGATGTGTTATGAAGCACGGGCGTAGAAGACCATCCCGGCCGGGGTGTCCCGTCCCAGCGAGTCCTCGACCTTGTTGAGGATTAGCACCTTATCGGCCTCTGTTTCGACGTCAAGAAGGTAAAAGGACACCCGTGGCCCGCTCCGGCCGGGATCGCGTTTCCAGGTGATGTTCTCGGTTTCTGAGAAGTCCGACGGCGCAGGATGGTCGGTGACAAACCTGCCGGTCCCGTCGCTCCTGAGAAGGAGTTCTTCGGTATGGGTCCGGTTGGAGATCCAACGCCCGACCACAGGATCCACCTCTGAGACGGTGATGGTCGTCTCAGGCACTGGCGTGGCGGCAGTGGTCCTGAATGTCTGGACCGGTGTCGGTGTGGGAGTCTCGACCTGGCTCGCCGGCGTGAGGGTGCCCCCCTCCTCTTCACCAAGCGCTCCTCCGAAGGCCAGGAGAAATACCACGATGAAGACGGCGGCCGAGAGTACAATGATCGCAAAAGCGGTTTCTCCTTTCATAATGAGAGATCATCTGCACCCCATTTATATCATCCTGTTGAATGTAGCCGAAAACCTGGCAGATCGTCAATTAAATAGTATTTTTACGTTTTTTTATATCCTATTTTCTCTTTTTCATGCAGAAAAATAGGTGGAGATTTCTGATTATAGACACAAACTCTCTCACTCAGAGGCGTTCTCGCAACCTGCGCAGGTCGATCGTCATCCCGATCACCTCTGCCTGCGCAAGGGCGTTCGTGATGAGGGGGACGAGGACTGGGACGGCACCGCGGACTCTCCCTCTGAACCCCCCGCCAGGCGAGAACCCTCGCGCCGCCTGGGCCTCATAGATCTTCTTCCCCTCATTCTGGAGGTGCGGGATGAACCGCAGGGCGACCAGCGTCATCAGGGCATAGTCTGCCGGGAACCCGATCCTCCTGAGAGCGCGGACAAGGGCAGTCGGCATCGTCGTGGAGACCAGGACCTGGAAGGCAAAGACCATGGCACAGAAACGGAGCGCCAGCGCAAGCCCGAAGAGGAGACCGGTCTCAGGGATGGTGAGCCAGGTGACGGCGACCAGGAACCCACCAAGGAAGACGAAGAGGGGGACCTGTCCGAGGAACACCCTCCCCAGGCCCGCACAGACCCCGAGCGCGGCGATGGCAAGCACCATCCCGCCGAGGACCAGAGGGTCACGGGTGAGGACCGCAAGAACGACGACCGCCGCCACCCCGGTGATCTTCGCGAGCGGGTTCATGCGGTGGAAGATGCTCGTGCCGCTCCTGTACTGAAAGATCTCGTGCATGTTTCCTCATCTCCTGACATCTGATCGCCGGCGATCTCTCCGTCCTCCATCCTGAGAACCCGATCAGCATAGCGCCCGGCAAGTCCGCGGTCGTGGGTGACCATGACCACCGCCTTCCCCTCCCTGCTCAGATCGCACAGCAGGTCCATGACCTGCCCGGCCTCGTCAGGGGCAAGCCCGGTGGTCGGTTCGTCGAGGACGATCACCGCCGGGTCCATGGCAAGGACGCAGGCGATGGCAAGGCGCTGCCGCTCCCCTCTACTCAGGTGGCGGGGGTAGAGAGATTTTTTTTCGAGAAGCCCGACGGCGGAGAGGGCGGCGTCGACCGCAGCGGAAGGGCCAGGCGCCCCGATGTTGTGTACCCCAAAGAGCACCTCGTCTTCCACGGTCTCGGCAAAGAGCATGGTGTCAGGGTTCTGAAACACGAGCCCCACCTGCCTCGCAAGAGCCGGGACCGGATAGCGGCGGGTGTCCATGCCGCAGACCTCGACGCCTCCCTGTTGAGGACCGAGCAGGCCGTTGAGGTGCCTGATGAGGGTGGTCTTCCCTGACCCGTTCTCGCCGGTGATGGCCACACATTCGCCGGCCCGCACCTGGAGGTCGACGCCGCGGAGGGCAAACCCTCCCTCATAGGCATGGACCAGTCCGCGGACCCTGACCACCGTCTTGCCTCGCCGCCTCTCCTGTACAGGGGTCGCCACCGGCCCTGGTGCCTCGACCAGCAGGTCGGTGACCTTTCCCCCTGCAAGCCTGACGACCCGATCGGCGACGGCAGCGAAGGGGCCGGGAGTGTTCTCCACGATGAGAACCGCCTTCCCTTTCTCCTTCAGGCCCACGAGGATCTCAGCGACCATGCCGGCATGGCCGGGGTCGAGTTCGGCCGCCGGTTCGTCAAGGATGAAGACTGGCTGGTCACCGGCGATCACGGTGCCAAGGACGGTCCGCTGTTTCTCCCCGCCCGAGAGGGTGTGCGGGGCGCGGTCTCTCAGGTGGCAGAGCCCCATCATCTCAAGGACCTCTTCGGTCCTCTTCTCATCGGCGGTGGCTGTCCTGATCTCCTCCTCGACGGTCGAGAAGATGAGCTGGGCGTCGGCGTCGTCGAAGGCGATCCCGGTGACTCCGGCGATCTCGGTCATGCCCCCGTACTCCTCAATCCCCCGACCGCCAAGTCTCACCGACCCCTCGAGGGTGCCGCCGTACTCATGGGCGAGCACCCCGCCGGCCGCCCTGCAGAGGGTGGTCTTGCCCGCACCGGTCGGGCCGGTGACGAGCACGATCTCGCCTGTCCTCACCGAGAGGTCGATCCCTCTCAGGGCCGGAGTCTCTGCACCTGGATAGGTGTAGGTGAGGCCCGAGATCTGGATCATCGCTCCCTCCCCCGGTTCAGGGCCCGTGATGCCGGGACAGAGAGGGCCTGGGCGATCACGGCGTTCACGGCCGCGGTGATGACGACGATCGGGACCGTGGTCATGGCGAAGACTCCGATGGAGGCGTACTTGGTGAGGATCACCGGGGCGATGCCGAGGATGGCGATGAGGACGAAGGTCGTCCCTGAGGCGAGGGTCGCGACGAGGGTGGCGGCTCCAGGCGCGATGCCGGTCCGCCCCTTCAGCACCATATAGGCAAGGAGACAGACGGCCGCACCCACCGGTTCTGAGACCAGGTTTGCGGGCGGGAAGACCGAGTGGCTGATGAGGGCGCAGAGGATCCCGGCGACGACCCCGATGCCCACGGCTTCGCCGAAGGTGGGGACGATGAGGATGACCGCAAGGCAGTAGAAGGCGATGACCAGGTTCGAGACAATCGGGCCCGGGACCGCCAGGGAGATATAGCGCACGATGGCGCCGGTGGCAAGCAGGATGCCTGCAATGGCAATGTCGCGTGATTTCATGATATCGGTGTTCTATAGATGGTGGTCTGAAGGCGGTGCTGGCGTGAAAAGAGCAGGGGTCACCAGCACCAGGAGATGATGAGATAAGGGGTAGATGGCCGCAAGGCGTACGTAGGTGTCGTTCGATGTTCAGGTGTGTTCATCGCAGTACAAACATGATCGTCATCCTATATAACATCTGCGATGGCACAAGGGGAGGTCTCAAAAAAAGGCGATATCTATTGGTCGGGGGACCGGGCGTGGATCCGGAGATCCCAGGGCATTGATCTATCTTCTCTTTCTCTTTTTTTCGACGTAATCGTACGGGTCGAACTCGTCGTCAAAGTCTCCGTAGTCGGAACGTCTGTTCCTGGCGTCCAAATCCAGGTTCTTCATCTGTTTCCTGATCGTCTTATCCCACGACCTGGACATAATTTCTGATGATATTCCCGGATTTATAAATCTAATCCCTGGACCTCATGGCGTTTATATCCTGGTCGAAGGGCAGTGTACCCAGTGATTAGATCGCGGATCAGAGAGATGCATGGAGAGGGAGGGATTGGAGTGGTAGGATAGTGGGCTCCAGAGAGGGTGGATCGATGATGCCGCGGCATCTTTTTCCATGGGGTTTCACCCTTAAATTATCCACTGTGAGGAGAGGATCCTCTGAAGATCGACAGCCTTTCTCAAGATCCCTCCGATCACATCTCAAAGACAATGATAATATGAGAATGATTGTGCTTCTATTCTCATGCTTGGGGAAACTGCAGCGATATGGAGAACAATGGTAGTTGTTTCATGCTCACACGAGGGCTATGAGTGCTACCAAATAATATCTTGAAAAAGTAGAGGTTTTTTTCTGTTATTCTATCACACCGTTGCGCCACAGACCCCTCAGAGGATATGGATCCTGACTGGTTTCACTTATCACGTATGGTGTGTCTCCAATTCCATCTCTATCACCATCGGTGCCGGTATAATCATCCCAGTAATTTCCAAGAGAGGCACAGTAGGTATTCCCATTGAATATATATTCCATCGGTTCTGGAGATTTAAGACTGCTCTCGTCCCTCACGGAAGCCTGGAGATCATTGTTTATAATATTGTTGAGGAAAATATAATTTTCACATGGTGAACTGGAAATTAAAAGACCACGTTTATTTGAATAAATGGTATTTGTGGTGATCGTGGTGTGAGCAGATCCCCCCAACTGGATTCCATTTATTGAACCAGCAACTATGCTGTCCTTTAAGATTGTCCCGTCTGAGTTCCACAGAGCAATTCCTGCCATCATATTCGAACAAACACCAATATTTGATATTTTTGTATTATTTGCCTCCTGTACTAAAATCCCAACCCGATTATTATTCTCATATCCCTCTTTTCCAATGTTACAGTTGTTTATTATAGAATTGTCAGCACCAAACAGTTGGATGCCATAGTTATTTGCTAAGATAGTATTTTCTATGATCTCACAGCATTTCACCTTGCCGAGGTAAATTCCTGCGTTATTTTCTGCACCCCCAATCGTAAATCCACGAATAGTTACTCCGTTGCTGGTTACATTCACGACAGGGTTAGAGGGGTCTGAGGAACCAATGAAAACCGTTGAACCGCTCTGAGAAGCAATGGTTATGGGTTTATCAACTGTAAGATCTTCCTCGAATACTCCATCATGAACAAAGACTGTATCACCGGCGCCCGAGGCATCGATAGCATCCTGAATGGAAATAAAATCTCCCCCGTCATATTGATCAACGTACCATGACTTTTGCTCAATGTAGCCGTCGTGCCATTCACCCATCAAGGGGTACGCATCTATGACAGATCCAGAAATTACGTATGGAATGTCGCCGATTCCATCGTCTTCAATATCGGTGCCAGTATAATCATCCCAGTAATTGCCGAGGCAAGAACTGTACATATTGGGATTTTTAATATATTCCTGTGGTTCAAGGGTGTTTGTATAATCGATTGAAATAACCTGCTCGTCGACGTTGAAGATGTGTTTTAAATTATTTCTGAAATTGTTTAAATATAAACATTTAATTCCATATTCATAGGTAGGCCCAATCATCAAGCCACAATTATTGGATGAAATCGTGTTGTTTACAATAATTGCCTCGCACGATCCCTCAAAATGTATGCCCAATGAATTTGAGGTAATATTATTGTCTTCTATAGTGATTCCTCGCACACCAAACACACAGATGCCATTGTTATTATCCGAGACTATGCTATTTCTTATCACACAGTTCTCAACGTCTTCAGCATAAATCCCACACCAACACGCTGGTATTGGTTCCGTGTCGCTGTTTGTACTACGAACCTGGAGGCCCTGGATCGTCACATCGTCTGCTGTTACCTTAATGCTTGGTCTATAGGTCGGGGACATAGTAGATCCTGAAGATTTTTCAGTCTCCATCGTAATCACAGTTGGTTCAATAGGATCTACAATTGTTGAATCCGGCCCATTTTCTGAGGTGATTGTTACGCTCTTGTTCACCCTCACAGACTCAGAGTAGGTCCCGTCCCTGACGATGATTGTATCACCATCGCGTGCAGCATTCACTGCCGCCTGTATGCTGGTGAAATCAGCTCCCCCCGAATCGTCGACATAGATATACGGAGTATAATCACCGATACTGATAGTAGCCGGATACCACCCTTGTGACAGTCGATATGCCGAAGTCCTCTGCATATTGATTGTCCTGTTGTCTATCGAGAGTCTCAGAGATCCAATTGATGAAGGCACTGAAGAAGTGTCCCATGTAATGTTAACTCCTTTTTCATCAGGAACAGCGATCGAGAGATCCCATGTTAACTCCTGGCTTTTGACCTTTTTTGAGTACAGATCATCAAGATGCATTATCGTTTTGCCAATGAGTGGAGCTTTGGTGTATGTATCGTTCATCCCCGTCCTATTATCGACGCCGCTTTCAGAATATCCAAAATATATTGGTTCCAACTGGTTTTCGGCTGTAATTTCAACAGTCCATGCTGCAGAGGCTGCTGCGGGCAGCATTGCCATGCAGAGTATCAATGTGAGACATATCTCACGATTAAAGAATTCAAGGTTTTTTCTTTTCACTTTATCGCTCCATCTGCAGTTTTGTTTACTTTGGGAGTAATACAGCAATCAAATTAATAAATAATTCGCAAAAAATCAAATGAATACATTTATAGGAACTTAAATCCTTTTGAATTGTTAAATGGAAAATATAAACATTTGAAATTTCATTTGATGACGTTTTAGAGAACATTAAATCTACAACGAACAAAAGCGGAGAAATTACTTTGATTCGGAAACAAGCGTTCTTGAGTATCTTTTTCGTGATTGCCATCTTGCTTGCAACGGTGCAGCCGTGCCTTGCGGCAGTATTGACATCCCCGAAGAGTTCTGAGAACAATGCATTTACCCTTCACCTTGATGCCGGATGGAACCTTGTCTCGGTTCCTCTTATGGTTGAGAATCCCTCTGTTGAGGGCATCTTTGGTGAGATCGAAACGCTGAACGAACACCCCGTCCTGTTCTGGAACGGCAAAGAGTTCATATCGGTCGACATGATCAAACCGTTGACCGGCTATTTTGTCTACACTGAACAGCCGCGCTCGATCATGATCCAGGGTTCGAAGATCGTAGGCATAACAAAAGATCTGAAACCCGGTTGGAACATGATCGGGGGATACGGGCCTACCGTTACCTTTGATCTCTCCGAGATCCCGAATCAGGTCATGGAGTGTCCATCGCTCTCATTTGACGGCGAAAAATATGTTGAAACCCAACTGCTCTCGCCAGGCAAAGGAGGGTGGATATTTGTCGAGAAAGAAACCATTATTGATGACAAAATCATAAATAAACCAATAATCGAGATCCTTTCGCCAAAGGAAGACATTTATGCAAATGAAAAAATTATTCTTGGTGGCCATCTTGAGAATTCAAATGCTGAAGTAGTTCAGATCCGCCATAATGGCAACGATCTCACCGTTCCAGTATCCAGTTCCAATTTCAGTGCTGAAATTGACCTCGCAGACGTCAACTCCATCACGATCCATGTTACTGAAAATGGTATCGTTTATTCAAAAGAGATCTTGCTTGACGGAGACCATCTCTGGGATGAAGATGAGAGAAAACTCGGCTTTGATCCCCTGAATCCTGATTCTGATTGTAGCAGAACCGAAGAGAATGAAGCAGGAAACGGGATACTTGATGGCTATGAGATCCTTGACGGCAACCTGCCGGTCTTTGCAAAAGTGAAAGTCGGCGCGGATCCGTTTAATGCAGATACCAATGGGGACGGCCTTACCGATGAGTTTGAACTGACAAAACTGGGCGTCATTCCCGGCGGATCTTCACAGCCTGCGCCGGCATTAATGATGCTGGACGCAGGAGCAGGTTTGTATGAAGTCAGCAGCGGTACAACCGACGATCCTGATGGCGACGGCCTCACGAACCTTGAGGAACAGACCTACGGGACCGACCCGCTCAAAGCCGATACCGACGACGACGGGCTCAACGACGCAGAAGAGATCGAGCACGGGACCGACCCACTCAAAGCCGATACCGACGACGACGGGCTCAACGACGCCGCCGAAATAATACTCGGCACTGATCCTCTCAACGCCGATTCGAACAACAACGGGATCCCTGACGGCTACGAAGAGTACCTGAGCCAGGATTCATTCATCAACGGCACGCTCGAACTGGCCGTTCACGGTCAGGGGTATGCGATCGGGAATGTCAGCGTTGCTGAGGTAAACCTCACTCGCCTGATCAGTGACGACGTTCTTGCAAGCAAGGTTTACAACATTGAATTTGGCCAGAATATCAGTTCCGGCGAATTGAAGATCACTTATGACCCCACGCATGTGGATATCCCCGACAACCTCTCGATCTATCAGTTCGACACTGGACTCGGCACCTTTGTGCCGGTTCAGTCGGTCGTCGATGTCTCGAACGAGATCGTCTCCTGCAGTGCAACAAATTCCTCGAAATATGCCGTTTTCAATTCACTGAAATGGGATGCCCTGTTTGATGATCCTGCGCCCGAAACAAATACCGTCCAGACTGCCTCTCTGGCTGGGCCTGCCACCTCTCTCTCTGAAGAGGAATATCTGGATAAAGATAAGTACATCCCGGCTTTCGATGATCAGTATCCACTCATAGCGCCCCCTGAAGTTGAACTCGTCGAAGGTGTGGATTATGGCGTTATTCCGTATAATGAATCCATCGATTGCCCGAATGATGAAGAAAATGAGACCCGGGTCGATTTAGGGGTTGAAGATCCCGAATGTCTCGATTTCATTGGTTCCGATGATCCGATGACAACGTCCTCTGACGAGGTGCGGTATCAGGCCGTTTCAAACGGTGACTTCTTCAAAGGCATGGCTGATTGGGCACCGTCCAACCGTGTCTATGAGTCCAGGGCAGGGTATGGACACGAGATCGACACCGAAGACTTTGATTGTGCTTCACCACCTCATTGCCTGAGCATATTCTTATGGAACAACGGCCGTACAAAAGATCATCATAACTATCAGGTGGCACACGCCAATGTCGATCTGACTGGTGTCGATACCCTTACATTCAAGTATAAATGTCCATTCTTCGAGAAGGGCAAAGGCCTCACGGCTTCCAGGCTTGAGTTCAAGATCGATGGCCGTACAGAGTTCCGCTTCCACAAATACTCCTATCCCTTTGAAACAGATTGGCAGTCCCAAGCGGTCGATGTCAGCGGGTACACCGGGATGCACACCATTGCATTCAACGGCTACCTGACCTATGGCTTCGGCACATCGAACAGCAACGAACTCTCCAGAGTTCAGTTCCTCATCGACGATGTCAGTGCATGGTCGATACAGAAGCCTGCGGCACCTGATACCGCAAATGTACGGTTCTTTGTCCGCGACTCGCAGACCAACGAGGGCGTCCCCCATGTCTCGGTCTACTGCAACAATGAAGTCAAGCGTACCGACACAAGCGGGTATACTAATGACTTCTTCCTGAAATCCACCAGTTTCTATCAGTACCGGGTCGAGGCGTATGGGTACAAGATCCATGAAGGCCTCATAAAGGTCACCCTTGGTGATGCCAAGACCGCCTATTCGATCATCAACAAGGAAACCGCGCCGACAGGTGATATCAGGGTGACATCTAACCCAGATCATGCCATAGTCTATGTTGATGGTCTCTTATGTGGAGGAACAAATGGCTGGGTCTATGATCTCCTGGCAGGCAGCCATACCGTCGAGGTCAGAAAAGAAGGGTATCATCCCGCTTCCAAGACTGTCCAGGTCTACGACGGGCAGACAACCAAAGTCGCCTTCGAACTGACTGCCGAGACGGGGACGCTCGAGGTGACCTCGTCGCCGCCGGGCGCCAGGGTTTACATCGACGGTTACTACAAAGGCACGACCTCCGAGACCACGGGCCTCCTCACCATATCCGACGCACCCGCCGGCACCCGGCAGGTCAAGGTCGTCAAGAACGACTATGCACCCTACATCGCCACCGTAACGATCGAGGTCGACCAGACGACCGCCCTCACCGCCACCCTGAACAACGACGACCTGGAAGAGGACGGCCTGCTCGACTACGATGAGACAAACGGGTTCCTCGACGGCTTCGGCAACCGCCACACCACCGATCCGTTCGAGATCGACACCGACGGAGACGGTCTCTCCGACGGTTACGAGGCCGGCCCCTCGATTACCATCGACGGCAAGACCTATCACAAGCAGCGCAGCGATCCGAATAAGGCCGACACCGATGGGGATGGGTTGGATGACTGGGATGAAGATTATCTAGAGACAGATCCATTTAATAGAGATACAGATTTTGATTTCATTATTGATGGTGTAGATGATGCTCCTTTAACACCGGTCTACATCTCTGTTCCTCTGAATAAGTTAATTGAAAAAAGAAACGCAACTTTGGGTTCAGTTTTTGGAGAAACTGGCATCACAGGCGGATCGATGAATTGGATCGTAGGAGATGATGTCGCATCTTCTCCTGCTTATTTTATCGGCTGGATGGCATCTGGCTATTTTGCAGTAGGTGATCTCCGTGATACTCTTGAGGCGTTGTACCAAGGCGACACCGTAGGAGCGGGTTTAAACGCGCTCGGTATCGTTCCCCTTGCAGGAGATGGCGAACGATCGGCAAATGCCCTGAGAAAGGTTGTCACCAAATATCCTGGCAAAGCTGCGGATCTGGGACGATATCTCCTAAAACAGGATGTTGTTCAGAGGATTCCGAGCGAGTCTCTCCAGTTGTTTGTACTGGATCGCTGCTTTGACGGCGGCGCAACGGCGCTGCGAGGCCTCAATGTCCCGATGGTGCGGATACTCGAAGTCGGTAAGATCGATGGAATTCATCTGGCGCGGCATGCCGATGCACTGGAGATTGTTCGGGGATCTTCGCGAATGGTTGATAAAGAAGGGACTGTTGCAGAGATCATTGCTGAGAGGACTATATTGAATACTCTCTATCCAAATTCTGTGTATGCATTCTACTCTGACGTAAAATTGAGAAATGCAAACAATATGGTACTCGGAGAGATCGATACTGTTATTGTAAGAGAGAACAACGTCGTAGCGATCGTGCAAACAAAAACGGGTCGAAAGGCAGCAGATCATGCAAGGGATCAACTTAGCCGGGATCTGGATGTTATCGATGACCGATACCGGTTTATTTCCACAGATAAACCTGACCTTACACCTGCACAGTTCAGAGTTGTTGAATTAGATACCGTTACTGTGGGTCCGAAAGACGGCAACGGATTCGATCACGTCGTTGAGTACACAAATCGCGAACTGCATGAACTTTACAGAACAATCACAGGATGAGATATCATGGGAATGGACTTTGAAATCCAGAAGCCGGACGGTACTCGCGAGTACGTTACCATGATGAGTTATGGTTCATTTGGTGACATTAGTCGTGTAGGGAAGATTGCGGGACTCGACCTAGATGAATATGATCGGATCACTGAATATTCTGGGTTAGAGGAAGAATGGGTGATTCAACTGGAGGATGTTCGGAAAATCCTTCTTTTTTATCGAGAGATGCTGAACCTGGTTGAGGAACTGGATCGTAAGGGCATTAGCTTGCTGACCGAAACGGAAGAGCAACGAAGGAAGCGAGAATTGGCAAGGATGCGCACAACTCCCAGAGATCGCTGGAATGGAGTAATTTCGAGCCTTCATCAACTGATTGATCTCTGTGAAAAGGCGATCAAATCCGGAGGTTCGATCGTCATGATTATTTGAACACTTTATTTTTCTTCATCAAGTAAGGTGATCGGGAGATAATTCCTCCACCAAACGCTGGTCGGCCGACTCAGACGACGACGGCCGCTCCGACTACGAAGAGCATTTCGATCCCGACTACGATCCCCTCGTCTACGAGGAGCGCTACGGCCCGATGGAGATGGGCCGCGAGTTCCTCCTCGGTGCGGTCTTCGGGGAGTGGGGCGCTGACGAGCACGACAACATCTACTACCTGGGCGGCTGGATCGCAAGTGGCGTTGTTGTCCTCGGTGACGTGCGGGACATCGCGGCGACGATCTCGCGGGGCGACCTCGTCGGCACCGGCCTCAACCTCGCTGCGGTGATCCCTGGCTACGGAGACGCGGCGAAGGTCTCGGCCATCGTCGGGAAGTTCGTGGTGGTGCATCCGGAGCTGTTGAAGCCCGCGATGGTGTTGATGGTCGGCGTCGCGCCGCATGTGGATGAAGCTGCGGAGACAATCAACGCTCTCCGAAAGGCCCATGGCGACGACGTGATCGATCGGTTGCTGAGGGACGGGATCACCGAGAATGAACTGAAGGTGGTCGTGAACAGCAACGGAAACCTGCTGAGAACACTGGCGGTCGTCAAGAGGGGAGATGGGACGGTCGTCTGGCTGGAGGAAGGAAATAATAAGTGGGGTTGGACTCATATCAAAAAGAAACATATCACCGGCGAAATTCGAGATGGTACCTTGTTCCCGAGTTCGATGACTGAAACAGACGTGAAAAATCTCATATTTGAAACTCTTCGAAACCCGTGCGTGTCTGAAATCAGTATGAAGAACAGCAACCTCCTACACTACCATGATATGGTTCCGCCAAACGGCAAGTACATCAGGGTCGTAACGAACCCCGAGGGGATGATCATATCGGCATATATGGTGAATAAATTGCCATCGGTGTGATTGCCATGGAGACAGAGAAAATTAATTTTTGGATTAAAGACGGATATTTTCACCTTTCATATGGTGGAATATCCCTTACTCAAGCGAAAGACGGATACGATCAGATCATGGATTTCTGTGACTATTTGATAGTGATGATCCACGAGGAGTGCATTCCAAAACTCCTTCGAGGAGAGACCTGCAAAATCGATCTCCTTGACGATCCTCACACCCTGATTTTTGTTTCCAAAGGGGACATGGTCACCATAATCTTTGAGACTGAGGTTACAGAGTGGTTTGAGCCCAGAAAAGAATTTACGGCCCCTCTGGAAGAATGGTTTCGAGCGGTGCAGGAGGTCACTTTAGACTTTATCCAACAAATGCAGGCAGATAAAGAAGAAACGTATGTTATGATTCCGGTATCAACACTCATCGAAGACTATCAGACTACCAAAAAACTACTCCAGAATGCAGGATATCTTATAGAAAGTTAGATCCAGAGAATAACAATTTTCATCCTTTTTTCGCACGTTATTACGGTGTTCAGCTGAAAACTAAAATGCCGACGGCGACGGTCTTCTCGACGGGGTCGATCCCAATCCTACGGACCCTGAAGCAAAACCCGCAGATCCCTCCCTCGTCGAGATGGGACGTGCGATCCTCCTTGGTGCGGTCTTCGGGGAGACCGGGCTTCCGGACGGATCTTTCCACTGTATGGTTGGCGACGAGATCGCCTCCTCCCCGTACTACATGGTCGGCTGGATCGGGTTCTCCTGTATCCCGGTAGCCGGCGGGATCGCCGATATCCGCGACGCCGTCCAGGCGATCATCAACGGCGATGCGGTCGGTGCGGCGATGAACGCCGCCGGGGCGCTCCCTGGGCCGGGTGACGGGGTGAAGGTCACCGGGGCGGTTGCGTGTTTCACCGGCAAGTATCCATGGAAGGCGAAGGAACTCGGCGTCCTCCTCTCGAAGGAGATTATGCCCCATCTCCCGGATTCGATTAAAATCGATGTCTGGAATGTGCTCTATGATGGGGCTGCAAGTCGGCTTATAAAGAAATATGATCTCAATGCCGATGATGTATCGAAACTGACCACGCGCGGCGTTGATCTCTCTGAAGTTACTGTTGCCGTAAAGGTGGGAGATGATGTGGTACCGGTTTTAGGTACTAATCTTGAACATGCGATCGGTCGCCATGTTGACGGTACAGAAAATGTTGGACGACCCGGGACTACCATTTTCCCGACATCGGAGCCAGTGACATCATATGGTATCCCCTATCCGGGCAGTTCCTCCAAAACACCAGAACAAATTAAAGAAAAACTCATCCCGTGGATTGAAGATGCTTTGAAAGCTGATCTTACTGAGTGGCCAAAACAGAGGACGACTGTGAAAAGACATTTCAGTCAATCTGAAATAGATGAATATGGAATATCGGAAGTTAAAGCAATAGTCTACGGAGATGTGGGTGTAGAAACAGTGTTCGCATCCAAGGGACCACAGGTCTTCAGATGGTATAAAGACTGTTGGAATCCAGCAGTGTAGGTGAGATTGATGTTTAAGATCGTCTGGGATAAAGAAGAGGTAAAACAAGAAATAAGATCAAGAGAGGGAGGAAGAGAAAATTCTCTTGGTTTTTGGACGCCAGTTCAAGTTTTTGTAAACGGCTTAGATATAACCGGGCTTGAAGAAGTTCCAAAAGGGCATATTTCTCTTTTTGATGATATCTTCCTTAGTTTTTTTTATGTATTTTATTCTTTAGACCCAGATCACCTGCAAGAAAAAAAATTTCATATGATTTCCAACGTGAAAAACAATATTGATGGAGGAAGTTTTGATCTCTATGTATTCCTGAATAAAGAATCTGACATCGTATCTTTAAAATATCGTAATTTCGTACACCCTGAGTATCATATTGTGGAGATCCCTTTAAAGCAATTCGCAGAAGGAATACTTCAATCAGCAAGTGAAATGCTTGAGGAGGTATTACGCATCGCCCCTGAACTTGAGGACGATGAAAATTACGTCGTGTTAAAAGAAGACATGGACCTCATCCGAAACTGGTATCAAGAGCGGTATGAGAAGACTACAAACACTCTGAATACATCAATAGAGAGAAAACCACTCAGGGTAAAAGAAGGGCGTATCAGATGGATCGGTGTTGAGGGTGCTGACGACGAGGAGATGATCGAATGTGTGCAGAAGATCCTCGACATTACGTTTCCTGACGATTATCTGAGTTATGTAAAAAAATATCCCCATGGTTTCCCCTATCCGTACAATATGATTGTAGACAAAGAGATCAGAGGGGGAAACAGTCAGTTTGTAAATTTTTTAAGTTTTAACCCGAAAGATTCTGTATCGTATATTTTAAATTCATATTATGCAATTAATCGGTCGTCAACAGGTTTTAATCGGATTGTTCCCTTTGCGCAGGCGCTTTATTATGATTTACTCTGTTTTGACTACAGAGAGAACTTTCCCCCACAAATTGTGTACCGGGAATATCATAAAAAAGGGGAAGAAAAGCCGCCTATAACTCTCTGCGAATCGTTCACAGAACTACTTGGCCTTATGAAAAGGTGTGAGTGATCAGTCAGGAAAAGATGGACAATGCTTGCTATGAAAAAAATACACTGGGAAAATACCGAAAAGAAACGGGACGACTTTGACGAGTTGATACCCTGTATCGAGAAAGCATTTCTCCTGACCTTTCCAGAAGATTTTAAAACATGTGCAATTGAAAATGGGGGAGGGAGTCCATCCCCGTGCCGTTTTAACGTGGAAAACAAGAAAGAAAAGAAATTTACAAAATTGCTGAGTCTCAACCCAAGGTCAAAGGACTTCTTCTGGAGACATTACGTAGCTGCAGGATGGCACCCACTAGGCTATAGGGGGGATCCCTATCCAATTGCCCAGGATGCGGAAGGCAACTACATATGTCTGGACTATGAGGGATGTTACCCTCCAAAAATCGTGTATGTAACTGCCAAATGGGCGACAACGGGATGGAAAACAATTATTTCAGATTCTTTTTCAGCGTTTTTAAAGATGCTCTACTGAAATCAAAGGGGGAAAAACTTCAACCCCCCCTCTTGCTCTTAACACCGACGGCGACGGTCTCTCCGATTCGATTGAGTGGAACACCGTCGGCACCGATCTCTGGTCGGCCGACTCAGACGACGACGGCCACTCCGACTACGAAGAGCATTTCGATCCCGACTACGACCCCCTCGTCTACGAAGAGCGCTACGGCCCGATGGAGATGGGCCGCGAGTTTTTCCTCGGTGCGGTCTTCGGGGAGTGGGGCGCTGACGAGCACGACAATATCTTCTACCTGGGCGACTGGATCGCAAGTGGCGTCCTCGGCGACGTGCGGGACATCGCGGCGACGATCTCGCGGGGCGACCTCGTCGGCACCGGCCTGAACCTAGCCGCGCTGATCCCCGGCTACGGTGACATTTCCCCCGCGAAACTTTGCCACCTGAACCCCCAAAAAGAGGTAAGCGCGGGGCGGCATCCTCTCTTGGCAGAGATTTTGGTATGATCTCCTCTGGTATTCCCTTTCTTCAGGCCGATCGAGTTGCGATCACCGATAAATCCCTGTGAGGAAAGGAGAGATCATGACCACAGACCATACACAGAACCGCATCTCGATGCAGATCACGCTCTCCCAGGAGGCGTATGAATTCGTACAGGAATCTGTCTCAGACGCGTCGCGATTAATCGAGTTCTTAATTCTCAGTGCGAAAAACGGACACTCCGCTCTTCAATACATAATTTCACAAAAAGAAGACAATGGGCCCGCTGAGATTCGAACTCAGGACCTCCGCCATGTCAAGGCGACGTCATACCGGCTAGACCACGAGCCCTTTGATGCCTGAACAATCAGACTCTCTATAGATTGCACCTCGTCTCATATAAACTTTGTTGGGAGACGGGCATTTGAAAGGAGAGAGTCGGGGGGACGGGATGCCCCCGCGCCATTCCCCCTCACTCAGAGCGTTGCAAACTTCGCCGAGAAGATCCCGACCTTCGCCCTGATCTCTTCCATGACCGGCGCAGGGACATCGGCATCGACGTTCAGGACCATGATCGCCTCTTCGCCCGGCTTGACCCTGCCGACCTGCATGCCGGCGATGTTGATCCCGGCCTCGCCAAGGATGGTGGAGGCCCGGCCGATCACGCCCGGCTTGTCGAGGTGGCGTGAGATGATCACCGAGCCCTCAGGGACCATGTCCATGGTATAGCCGCCGATGGAGACGATCCTGATCCGGTCCTTCGAGAAGACCGTGCCGCTGACCGTCTCTTCCATCGTGTCGGTCGTGACCTTGAGGGTGATGAGGTTCTTGAAGCCCGCGTCCGCCTTGGTGACCGTCTCGGCCACCTGGATCCCGCGCTCCTTGGCGACATACTCGGCATTGACAAAGTTCACCGGCTCGCGGAGGATCGGGTCGAGCAGACCCTTGAGGATGCTCCTGGTGATGAACCGGTTGGTACGGTTCTCAGAGAGTTCCCCGCCATAGGTGATCTCGATCTTCTCGACCCTGCCGTCGACGAGCTGCCCGACGAGTTTGCCCATCTTCTCGCCCAGGAAGGCGAAGGGCGGGACCTGTTCCTGCCGGTCGGGCGGGACCATCGGGACATTCACCGCGTACTTTGCCGGTTCGCCGTCAAAGACCGCGAGGCACTGCTTTGCCACCGAGGTCGCGACATTCTTCTGCGCCTCGACCGTGCTCGCCCCCAGGTGCGGGGTGACGATGACATTGTCGAGGGCGAGGAGCGGCGACTCGAAGGGCGGTTCGTTCTCGAAGACGTCCAGGGCGGCGCCGGCGATCTTGCCAGAGACCAGGCCGTCGTACATCGCCTGCTCGTCGATGATCCCGCCGCGGGCGCAGTTGATCAGCCTGACCCCGTCCTTCATGGTGGCGATCCGCTCGGCATTGATCAGGTGCGTGGTCTCAGGCGTCAGCGGCGTGTGCACGGTGATGAAGTCGGCGACCTTGACCAGGTCGTCGATCCCCATCAACTCGACCCCGATCTGGGCGGCGTGCTCCTTGGTGACGAACGGGTCGAACCCGACGGTCTTCATCTCCATTGCCTGTGCACGCTTTGCGATCTCGCGGCCGATCCGGCCGAGCCCAACGATCCCGAGCGTCTTCTCGTTCAGTTCAACCCCCATGAACTTTGAACGCTTCCACTCCTTCTTCTTCAAGGACGCCGTCGCCTGCGGGATGTTGCGTGAAAGAGAGAACATCATGGCGATGGTGTGCTCGGTCGCCGCAAGGGTGTTGCCTGACGGCGCGTTGGCCACCGGGATCCCCCGGCGGGTCGCGGCATCGAGATCGATATTGTCGACACCTGCCCCTGCCCTGCCGATGAACTTCAGCTTCTCTCCGGCATCGATCACTTCAGCGGTGACCTGGGTGCCGCTCCGGACAAGGATGGCGTCGTAGTCTTTGATCGCCTCGACCAGTTGCTCTTCGGTGAGATCAGTGCGGACATCGACGTCGCACGTCTCCCGCAATATCTCTATACCTTCTTCAGCCAGCGCATCGCTGACAAGGACCTTGAATTGCAATGTAAACCCCAGAATATATACTCCCCTACAGGTATTCATGCTTTTTTATCGTCCAGAACCACATGCCGTACTCCGGTGCCATCCCTGATCCCTGTGGGCCCCGACGGCGCCTTCTGCCACATGCCAGAGAGGGAAACTCTTTGATCTCTCTGGGCCCAGATCATCATGATGAGCAGGGACGGGTGGATGGCGGCGACCGGCAAGGTGGTGAGCGTAGCGGGGGGTGCAGTCGACCTGCCGCGGGTGCGGGAAGGGACCAACACCTTTGTCATCCGCTCGCCAGACGGCGGGGCCCTCCAGTTCTCGATGCCCCTCCTCATCCCCGCCCCACTCCCCGCAGAGATCGATCGGCACGGGGCGGACGGTGCGACCTGGGCCATCATCGAAGCGGTGAAGCGCAGGGTGCCTGACGAACCCCACCTCCGCCCTCTCGGGGGACTGGACACCCCGCGGCCGCGGCGGTACGCCGCGTGGACCGAACCGGTCACCATTCTTCATTCAGAATCGGCGATGGGCTCTGGGCTCTGGAAGGCAGACCATGAAAATGTCCTGGCAGAGGACGGGTTCCACTGCACGGTGAAGGGAGCGGTCCCGTACCCTGGAGGTCCTGAACCGCGGACCGTCAGGCACCTCGGCGAGGAGGTGGCCGCCCTGGCCGACGGGGTCCTGGCAACGGCCAGGCAGGTGCCAGGAAGCACACTCAAAGACGCCGCCCTCTGGTCCCTTGACCAGAAAGCCCTCAGGGCCCGCCTGCCCGCAATGGGGCTCGTCGCCTTTCTCGGCGACGGCACCATGCCGGCGCGGACTTACACGCCCTTCAGGCAGCACTACCGGATCGCCGGACCAAAAGACGGGGTGCATATCCCCTTCCAGTGCCCTGAAACCCTGGAGCCGGTGGAGGTCGAACTCCCGGCAAGTGGGCGGGTCGTCACCGGCCTTGGGATACGACGCAGAGAGGCGCTGGTCATCTCAGGCTCGAATGCCCAGGGGAAGACCACGCTCATCCAGGCGATCAGGGCCGGCGAGGACGATCATGCCCCTGGCGACGGGCGGGAACTTGCCGTCACCGTGAGGGGAGCAAGGACCGCGGAGGCAGGAGGACTCGACCTCCATGGCGCCGATGTAAGCCTCTTCTTCCACCGCCTCCCCCCCGGCATGACCGGGACCACGAAGGCCGCCTTCGGGCAGGGGAGCGGGTCGATGACGATGGCCATGCAGTTCGCGGCGGCGATACGGGAGGAGGCCCCGCTCATCGTGGTGGACGAGGACAGGGCGGCGGCCAACCTCCTGGTCGCAAGTTGTCTTCAGGAGGAGGACGTCACCCCGCTTGCCAGGATCCTCGCGGGGGACCGGGAGGTGCTCGGCGATGCCACGCTCGTCATCGCCTCCTCCTCCCTCGACCCCCTCATCGCCCAGGCCGACCGGATCCTCGTGCTGCGGGGGCATCAGGCCGGGGCCGTCAGCAAGAGTGCGTTCAGGAGGGCGTACCTGGAGCATTTAGAGGGGTTGATGCGGCAGGTGGAAGGAGAGGGATAGCGGCGCGGGGCTGGCATAGATGACATCTCACCGCAAAATCTAAATATATGGTTTCCATTGCGCATATCTCCTGATTCCATTTCCCCAGATACATTCTACTCAAGTTAATCGGAGATCAGGCCCCATTAGACGAAGAAAGTTAACTAAGTTAATTTACTTTACACTGTGAATCAGATAAAAACCTATATCGCCACACTAAAAAAACCTATTTTTAAACCTAAAATCAGGTTTCACTCAATTAAATTTATTTAATCAGGAGAATAACAATGGACCGAACACTAACAATCATTATCCTCATCGCTGCCGTCGTTGCTGCGGTAGTTGCAGGTGCAGCCATATTTGCACCTCCAGATCAGCAGCCAGACCAACCGCAGACTCCCAGTCAGGGGAGCGGAGATCCTCACCAGGGCAATACAACCTCCCCTGAGTCGCACCCGACTCTCACCATCGTACCGACTGTCTCTCCGACAAACGAGACGCCGGTCACGACCCCTGTGCCGGTAAACACCACTACACCAGAAGTGACGGCCAATGTCACCGAAACCACCCCCGCACCGTCATCAGACTGGGGTGATTCCGGGAGTGACAGTTATACGCCACGGTACAGGACAGTCACCGACATGACCGGCGAAAAGGTCAGGATCCCCTATACCACCCATCGCGTCGTGACCCTCTACACTCCTGCGGCTGCGATGGTCATGGCAATCGATGGGGATGCCAGGCGCCTCGCAGGCGTCGATCGCTTTGCCTCCATCGACGAAGGCTTCCAGACCATCGACCCCTCCATCTCAGAGATCCCGGTCGTCAGCGGGACCGGCATCGAGGTGAACAAGGAAGCGATCCTCGCGGTCCACCCTGACGTGATCATCGCCGGTTCCTGGTCCAAGGAAGGACTCGAGGAGATCGGTGTCCCGGTCGTCTCCCTCACCACGAACGGTTTCGAAGATGTCCCAGGCGCCCTCACCGTCATCGGGGATGTCCTGAACAAGAAAGAACGCGCCGACGAGCTTGCCTCGTACCTCGACGACCACCGCTCGGCCCTTGTCGAGATGACCGCCGAGATCCCGGAGGACGACCAGGACAACGCCTACATCACCTGGAGGTCGCCGCTCCACACCTTCGCCGGCGGCGATTTCCACTCCCAGTGGGCCCATGACGCGGGCTGCCGCTTCGCCTCAGAAGAACTCACCGGCCATCGCCAGGAAGTGAACTTCGAGCAGATCGCCACCTGGAACCCGGACGTGATCATCCTCAGCAACAGCGGCGACCCCGAGGCCCTCCTCACCGACCCCACCTGGCAGGAGATCGAGGCCGTAAAGCACGGCAAGATCTACCGCATCCCGCGCTTTGTCGGCGACTGGGGCAGCCCGGTTCCCGAGTCGATCCTTGGTATGGAATGGCTTGCGAACGGCACCTACCCTGAGATCGTCGACCTCGATATGGTCGCCGAGACCCAGCACTTCTACAGCCTCTTCTACGACTACGACCTCTCTGAGGAGGAGGCCCGTGAGATCATGGGTCCGAATCCTGCACCGCATGTCAGAACCGTCACCGTGACCGACGGTGCAGGGAGAGAAGTCAAACTCGAACTGCCGGTGGAGCGTATCGTAACCAATTACCCGCCAGCAGTCAGGATGGTGACCACGCTCGGGGCCGCGGACCGGTTCGTGGGCGTCGACTCAGTCACCCAGTCACAGACCGACCAGTTTGTCTGTCTTCTTCACCCTGAGATCGCCGACCTCACCTGTGTCGGCAACCCGAGAAACCTGAACGTCGAGGCGGTCCTCGAATTGCAGCCCGACCTCGTGCTGGTCGCGGGATGGAACCGGGATAAACTTGAAGACCTCGAAGACAAGGGCCTGACCGTCTTTGGTGTCGTCGCTGAGAACCATGATCAGATGAAGAGCACGATGGACCAGCTCGGCAAGGCCCTTGAGTCTGAGGACGCAGCCGCTGATTTCACCGAGATCTATCAGAACACCCTTGACACCGCGACCTCCAGAGTCGAAGGTCTCCCAGAGAACCAGAAGCCCAAGGTCTTCCTTGGCGGATGTACAGGGATCTCCTCCACCGCAGGCGGCGAGATGTTCCAGAGCAGCCTCATCGAGGCCGCAGGCGGCAAAAATGTTGCATCAGAACTTGCAGGCTCCCACTGGGCCGATGTCAATACTGAGCAACTCCTCGCATGGAACCCTGACATCATCTTCCTCGTCCCATACCAGAGCACGTCCACGCCCGAGAATGTGATGGGCGACCCAGACCTCCAGACCATCACCGCAGTCAAGAACGGCCAGGTCTACTGGTTCCCCTCCAGAATCTGCGAATGGGACTCCCCCTCCCCACAGACCGCCCTCGGCCTGGAGTGGACCGCAAAAACCCTCCACCCCGACCTCTTCGGTGACATCGACGTGACCGCAGATGCAGACGCCTTCTACGAAGAGTTCTATGGCACGTCTTTCACTGAACTTGGCGGGACGCTGCCGGCAACCAATTTCCCCGGCAATGCAGAAGCCGCATCCGCTCAGACGCCGATGCAGGCCACGGTCTGACTTCTCTGAACACGGGGGAGTGATCCCCCGCCCCCTTTTCACGCAGACTGCCGGCCCGAGTGGTCTGCAGGAGAAAAAAGAATGAAATGTCATTATTGTGAACGGAGATGCGATCTCTCGGACGAGCAGATCGGCTTTTGCAGAATGTATTCCCTGAATGAAGGGACGATCACGGAACGCTTTCCCCACCGCTGGTCGTCATATCAGGTGACGCACATCGAGTCCCTGCCATTCTTTCATGCCTATCCTGGTGCACGCACCCTCCAGGTGGGAACAGCAGGATGCAACCTCGCATGCAGTTACTGCTCCAATGCCTTTGTGGCGAGGACAGACCCGGCAACGGTTGAACTTTTTCATGTCTCTCCCGAACGCCTGGTCCAGATCGCAGAAGAGACGGGATGCCATACGATCGTCTTCGGGGTCAACGAACCGACGGTTTCGATCCCCTCGCTCCTCGATCTCGCGGCACAGGCACACACGCGGGGAATACCCATAGGTTGCCTCACAAACGGCTACATGACCGAAGAATCCGCCCATACGGTTGCAGAGCACCTTTCATTTGTGAATGTCAGTCTGAAGTCGCTGTCGTCGGCATTCTATCAGAAATATGCCGGCGTCAAGAGCGTGAACCCTGTGCTCAGGACCATCGGCATCCTTGCAGAACACTGCCATGTGGAGGTGACCACTCCTATTGTGCAGGGCGAAAACGATCACGAGATCAAAGAGATCGCCCGGTTCATCGCCGGGATCGATCCTTCCATCCCCTGGCATGTCTTCCGCCTCCTCCCCGAACACCGGATGGCCGGGGAAAAAGCACCTGACATCAGGCATATCGACGCCCTCCTCGAACCCGCACGGGAGATCCTCCCCTATGTGTACTTCAGCAACTTCGTCGGATCCAACCGCCTGAACACCGTCTGCCCTGCATGCGGCCGTACGGTCGTCGAACGGATCAACCCCGGCGGGTGCGGGGGAAAGATCGTCCGCTACCTGCTCGAGGACGGCAGATGCCCGTTTTGCGGAGAAACGATCCCCATCCATGGCAAGCGTGTCATGTGGGATTCCTTGGAGGTCGAAGACCAATGATCGGAGTCATCGACGTCACCGACTGGCAGACGACGGTCGACCTCAGAACCGGCAGGGGCACCGTTGCGGACGGCCCTCTGGTCAGGATTGCACAGAGGGTGCAGGCCGATCATCACTACCCCGGCGATCGAAAACCGGAGAGCGTCTCATGGGTCACCGATACGGCACTGGACCTCTGCCGCCGCTCAACGCCCGGCCTGATGGTGCTCAGTTACGCATACCCCTATCTCACCCGCCTCTTTACCGCACCCTCACGGAGCGAATGGCATGAGATCGTCGAAAAGACGTTGAGTGCGGTCGATCGCTTCACAGAAGCCTCCGGAATGACTCCGGTGATCGTCGGCACCGGCGCCATGGTGCCTGTACAGGGCAGAATCGATCTGAGCGGGCTAGAATGTCTCACGGCCACCGGCGGGGCGGCGCCGCGCTATGCAGGGCTCTACCACCCTTCGGAACATGACCTTGAGTATCTCGCCGATCATCCGGGCGTACGGGGCCTGTTCAAACGTGAGGATGTTTTCAAGGCTGATCATTTCTGTGCCGCTGCACAACGCCGTTTTCCCGACTATCTCGTTGCCGCCAGATCCGGACATCTCTTCAGAGGGTTTGGGGGTGTCCCGCGGCCGGTGGCCCATTTGCCTGCATGCAACGAGTCGGTCCCGCTGGTCTCCGGCATCGGACAGGCCGGGGAGATCACCGGCATCAGGGGGATGATCGCAGAACACCTTGCAGAAGGGGAACGGATCGCTCTCATCATCGTCGAGGGCATCGGGTCCGCCGATCTGGACCGTCCCGCGTATGCCTGCAGGAACACCTGGCGCTGGCACTCCTACTCCCCGGGTGAAGGGCAATATGCTGCTATCCTGACCGGAAAACATCTGCCCGAACAGGCGTATCCCCCCGGATTTCGCTATTACCCTGAGGACGGCGAGGAGAGGGAGTACCCATTCGCCGGCCCATATGGCACGATGCCCACAGACACCCTCGGCATGGCATATGAAGGGAGGAGTGCGGCGGTCGGGAGCAGGAGCACCATGACCCATGTCTATGCTGGCACCGACATCGCCATAGAGTGTTTTGCCAGGAATCTCTACAACTATGGGACGATGGCGGCGGTCCGCAGCAGCAAGAATGAACTCTGGGGCAGGATCCAATGAAAAAAGGAGATCAGAAAGGAGTTTTTACCGACAAAAAATCGGCGGAACAGTTCAACCGCCTTGCCTGCACCGTCTTCGCCCCGGTCAACACCGCCGTCGCCCACCAGATCGTACAGGAGTGTGGAGTCAATCGTGGCACGGCCGTCGATATTGGGGGCGGACCAGGCCACCTTGCTATCGAACTGGCGCGGATCACCGACCTGACGATCATTTCTCTCGACATCTCGGCATGCATACGTCAGGTGGCCGCCGAAAATATCAGGGCCGCCGGGCTTTCCGACCGGATCACGGCTGTCACCGGCGACGCCGCACAGATGCCTCTTCCCGACGCATCAGTTGACCTCGCCGTCAGCAAGGGATCCGTCTTCTTCTGGCCTGAACCGGCGGCCGCATTCAGGGAGATCAGACGGGTGCTCAGGCCCGGCGGAGTGGCATGGATCGGTGGAGGATTTGGGAGTTCCGTCATCCTCCAGGGGGTTGGAGAGCAGATGGACCGGTTCGATCCGACGTGGATCGACGGGGTGCGGGAGCGCCTCGGGGACCGGACGGCAGAACGGTTCAGAGAGGAACTGAAAAAAGCTGGCATTGAGGAATATACCCTCCTCCATGACCCCTGGCAACTCTGGATCCGTTTCCAGGGAGGAAAAGGATGAATGCGATCCGATCGGCCCGGAACTGGACGACCATCGGTTTTCTTGCCGGCCTCCCGCTTGTTTTGTTTCTGGTCTCATTTTTTCTCGGACGATATGCTATCGATCCCATCACCGCCGTTCAGATCATCGTAGCGGCGATCATCGATGCCATACCTGGCTTCCCGCTCTCGATCCCCCACACCTGGCCGGCGGTGATGGACACCGTCGTCCTCAAGATCAGGCTCCCTCGCATCTGCGCTGCAATGCTCGTGGGTGCCGGGCTTGCCATATCGGGTGCAGCCTTCCAGGGGCTCTTCAGAAATCCGCTGGTCTCCCCTCACATCCTCGGTGTTGCCTCAGGTGCAGGGTTTGGTGCGGCGCTGGGCATCCTGATCTCAGGATCCATGTTCGTGGTCCAGAGCCTTGCCTTCACCTTCGGGATCATCGCCGTCGTGGTAACCTATCTGCTGGCGAGGGTCTATCGTACCACCCCCACTCTCGTCCTCGTCCTCGCCGGGATCATCGTGAGCGCCTTCTTCCAGGCGATGATCTCGCTCACGAAATATGTCGCCGACCCCTATGAAAAACTCCCTGCCATTGTCTTCTGGATGATGGGAAGTCTCGCAGACGTCAGGGTTGGCGACCTGTATATCATCGCCCCACTGATCATCGTATGTATCGTTATTCTTCTCTTGATCAGATGGCGGATCAACATTCTCTCGGTAGGAGACGAGGAAGCAAAGGCGCTCGGCATCAATACCACCAGAATGGCCCAGATCATCATCGTCTGCGCCACCGTCATCACCTCAATGGCCGTCTGCATCAGCGGGATCATCGGATGGGTAGGACTCGTCGTCCCCCATATCGCCCGGATGATCGTCGGCCCTGACTACAAGAAGATCCTTCCAGTCTCGGTGGTGATCGGGGCGTGCTATCTTCTCGTCGTCGACGACATTGCCCGCACCCTCACCGCCGCCGAGATCCCGCTCGGCATCCTCACTGCCGTGATCGGGGCCCCGGTCTTTGCGTACCTGTTGAAGTTCAGGAAGGTGGGATGGGAATGATCCTGACAGTCAGAGATGCCTCGTTCTCATATGACGGGACAAGGACGATCTTTGAGGGGGTTTCTTTCTCCGTCGACCGGGGGGAATGCCTCTGCATCCTCGGCCCAAACGGCACCGGCAAGTCCACCCTGATCAAGTGTCTCATCAATGTCTTACCGCTGGATGTCGGCACCATCACACTCAATGACACGGAGATCACCTCGCTTTCCAGAACCGAGGTGGCCCAACAGATCGCCTATGTGCCGCAGGCCCATCAGATCGTCTTCCCCTTCGATGTCATCGACTTTGTGCTGATGGGACGGGCACCTCACCTCTCCCTCTTTGCCTCTCCAGGACGTGCAGACCAGCACATTGCAGAGGACGCACTGGTCACCGTGGGGATTGACCACCTTGCCCATCGCCCGGTCTCAGAGATCAGCGGCGGCGAATTGCAACTTGCCCTCATTGCACGAGCACTGGCACAGCAGCCTGCGGTGATGGTCCTCGACGAACCAACCTCACATCTCGATTTCGGAAATCAGGTGCGGGTTCTCCGCCTCATCGAGCGGCTTGCAGAGGAAGGGATCGCCGTGGTAATGACCTCGCACTTCCCTGACCACAGTTTCATCATTCCACAGAATGTGGCGATCATGAAGGACGGCGGGTTCATCGCTGTCGGTCCGGCTAAAGAGGTTCTGACTCCAGGACACCTCAGCAAGGCCTATGGCATCGATGTGGCGATCTCCTATGTCGAAGAAGCCGGACGAATGGCCTGTATCCCCTCAGTCTGCCGGACTCCATGACAACCAATTTTTGGCTTTGTAGAATTCTGCATGAGGCGAGGGGATGCCTCAAGTATACAGGATAATAATTCCTGTGGGTCTCAAGGGAGTACACGAATCTTTTCTCTCCCCTGGAGCCTGACAACAGGGGGGGGGACATCCCTTCATCGCCGCCCCCTGGCTATCTTCGTTCCGTGGGGGGACGACCGGAGGGAGTTGAGAAGACGAAGTCTTCGAGTCCGGGAGGCTCAGGGGACAGTCAGCCTTCCGCCAGAGAGAGCTCAAGACGATTTCTACAAAGCCACATTACCCCCTGATCACCGTCCCGACCCTTTCTCCCTTCACCGCCTTCGTGATATTGCCCGGCACATGCCCGTTGACCACCTTGATCTCCTTCACGTGCTTGGTGTGGAGGAGGAGTTCGACTGCCCTGCGCTCCAGCACCAGGTCTTCGAGGTCCATGGCAAGGAGGGCCTTGGCCGAGATCTCAGGGATCAACTCGGCGCCGGGGTTGATCCTCGGGTCCTCGGAAAACTGGCCATCAACGTTCTTTGCAAGAATACAGTTCTTCGCCCCCATCACCTCGGCGATGAGCACCGCACCCGTGTCAGTCCGGTTTGGCGGGATCGATCCCACCTCGGCCGGTTGCTCGTAGAGCCCGTACGGTGGGGTGCCATGGGTCACCGGCAGGAGCCCGAGGGCGATGATCGTCGGAAGCTGGAGGAGGTCGGCGGTGTGGACCCGCACCCCCCCATAGGAAGAGAGGAGGACAGTCATCATGATCGCGTTCTGTTCGCTGATCTTGCCGGCAAGTTCGGCAAGCACGCCGGTCGGCATCCCGAGGTTGATGCCGATGTCCATGATATGGCGCACCCGTCCCCCGCCGCCGGTCACTACCAGCACCTTCTCCCCGCCCGTCTTGAGCGCCCCGATCTCCTCCACGATCGGGAAGACCACTTCCCTGCCATAATCGATCGTCCCATGTCCGCCAAACTTGATCACATTCAGGTCTGGCATGATCCTGATCTGCGGGACCTCCCCGGTCCGCTGCATCAGTCCCTTTCTCACCAGGGTCTCGCCCCGTAGCCCTGACTCCAGTTCATATCGGCCTGATTTCATACCTTCACCTAGACAACACTATAATATCATGCGATTTATAGAGGTGTCGCCATGGCCACGTGACGGCCAGGAGGGACGAGAAAATGTTGAAACTCTATGTGAGAGAGAGGCAGAAGGTCGGCAGCGGTGTCAGGCAACCGAAGTATCGCGTCGTTGCCGCCACCGGCGGAAAGGGGGATGAAGGACACCTCAAGGTCGAGGCGACTCATTTCAGGAAGACCGAACTCGAGCAGATCGCCGCGGACGTGGGGGCCGAGATCGTCTGGCTCGAAGCGATGCCCGAAGAAAAACGCGGTGAGATGAAGGCCGCCGCCCGATAAAATGAAAAGAAGGTCAGGCCCTGATCAGGGTCCCGATCTTCTCACCCTTTACTGCCTTCGTGATATTGCCTGGCACATGCCCGTTGACCACCCTGATCTCTTTCACGTGCTTGGTGTGGAGGAGAAGTTCGACGGCGTTCTTCTCAAGGACCATGTCCTCCATGTCCTTTGCAAGCAGGTCGTCTGCCGTGATCTCAGAGATGAGGTCTGCCTCAGGGTCGAGGCGCGGGTCGTCGGTGAAGAGCCCCTCGACATTCTTTGCAAGGATACAGTTCTTCGCCCCCATCACCTCGGCGATGAGCACCGCACCCGTGTCGGTCCGGTTCGGCGGGATCGACCCCATCTCAGGAGGTTGTTCATAGAGCCCATACGGCGGGGTGCCATGAGTCACCGGCAGAAGCCCCAATGAGGTGAGTGTGGGAAGTTCGAGGAGGTCGTCTGACGAGACCTGCGTCCCGCCGTACGGGGAGAGGAGGAGGGACATCATCAGGGCATTCTGCTCGCTGATCTTGCCGGCAAGTTCGGCGAGCACGCCGGTCGGCATCCCGAGATTGATCCCGAGGTCCATGATATGCCGCACACGGACGCCGCCGCCGGTCACCAGGAGCACCTTCTCCCCGGCTTCCTTGAGGTCCCCGATCTCCTCCACGATCGGGTAGACCACCTCACGCCCGAAGTCGATGGTGCCGTGCCCGCCGATCTTGATCACATTCAGGTCTGGCATGATCCTGATCTGCGGGATCTCTTCGATCTGCCGCATCAGTCCCTTCCTCACCATCGTCTCTCCACGGAGCCCTGAATTCAGTTCAAACCGTTTTGCCGTAATGATATCACCTTGAGAGAATGTTTATACGTAGAGAGATATAACAGAGCGTATACCAGTTGGTATACCAACTGATAGAGGTGATAACTATGAAGATCTATGTCCGTGAACGACAGAAGGTCGGCAGCGGTGTCAAGCAGCCGAAGTTCCGTATCGTCGCCGTCACCGGTGACAGCACCTCCAGGAGACTCTGGGTGGAGTCCAAACACTTTAGAAAGAACGAGATCGAGACCATCGCCGCAGATCTCGAGGCCGAGATCGTCTGGCTCGAACCGATGCCAGAGGACAAGCGCCCCCATACGAAGAAAAACGAATAACACCAAAACCTGTGCACTATGTCTGCACTGAGCCCGGACGAGGTTCTCAACGCAGTGGCCCGGATCCTCATCTTTGAGGACCGTGCCATCACATTTCTCTGTACTCAGGACGAAGTCAGCATCAGGTTCCCAAAGACCAGACGCCTTGCCGCTTATCTCTCGGTCCCGCACTATTATGTCATCCCAGTCCTCGCCGCCATGGAGGAGGACGGCCTGGTCACCCGCACCGAGCGGGTGGGAGTCTCGACCAATGCAAAAGGGACGGCACTCCTCTTCTCCAGGATCATGGAGCATTATCCTGCAGAGGTCAAGCAGATCCTCGGCAAAGACCTCCTCTCTGCGATCAGGGGAAGGATCTGTGAGGAGTGAGACACAGCATTCACCGGTCTGACCGCATCACGTATTTTTGGCTCTGTAGAAACCCGCAGGATGATGTTCTCCGGCGGGGGGCCTGGCATGCCCCGAACCCCCTGCCACACGAGAGAGTCGAGGACGGCAACCCCCTCTTCATCTTCGCCCATGCTGCCATCCTGGCCCGATCTTTTCATGCCCTGGTTCCCGGGATCCCCGCGACATGAAGATGAAGGAAGGTGGTCCGGTCACGTTCTTCCCATCTATTGGTGAGGAGTGCTACCGACCTTTTTCTTCCTTGCCTCCAGCACGTACGCGAGGGCCAGGCCCACCACAAACCCGAGGGTGATGTTCACCAGGAGAGCGAGGGCGGCGATGACCCCGGTGACGAGGTATGAATCGGTCTTGAGACTGTGTTTACCGAGTTCGATCGCCGCAAAGATAAGCAGGCCGCCAAAAACCCCAAGCGGGATGAGGGCAAGGCTCTCTGGCGAGGCGAAGAAGAGGGCGAAGCCGAGGAAGATCACCCCTGCGATCACGTTCGCCCCGCCGGTCCGCGCTCCGAACCGGTGCTGGGCGGCAAGCCCGCCGGCACCATGGCACATCGGGAACCCGCCGAAGGGCACCGAGACCAGGTTCATCACTCCAATGGTCCTGGAAAGGCGGTCCGGCTCGACCTCGGTCTTGAAGAGGTCGTGGGTGAGAAGGGCGGTGGCCAGGATCGCGTTCGTGAGAGTGAGCGGGAACTGCGGAGGGACAAGATAGACCGCCGCATACGTGAGGTCGGCAAGGTCGGGGAGGACGAGGGCGGGGAGGGCGATCATCGAGACCTGGGGGAGGCCGGCGGTGAGTACCCCCGCGACGATCCCGATGCCGAGGACGACGAGCGCTGAGATATCCTTGATCGTCCCGCGCAGCGCCGCAAGGAAGAAGAGCACCACCACAGCAATGGAAATCCCGGCAAAGAGAGGGTCGGAAACGACGAAACCAAGAGAGGTCTTGATCAGCATCAGGGCAAGTCCAGCCTGCACCCCCCTGATGACCGGGACCGGGATCCTATCCCTGAGCCAGGTCATGCTCCCGCAGCACCCAAGAGCAAGGAATATCACCCCGATGATCATCCCGGCCCCGGCGATCTCACCTGCGGTCAGTCCTTCTGCGATGGCGATCGCCCCGACCGCCTTGAGGGGCTCGATGGGTATAGGAAGACGATAATAGACCCCTGATAGAACGTACCAGAGGGCAAAGAAGAGAAAGATATGCGCGAGGTTTACATCGCAGACCAGGGCGACGCCAAGGACGATCGGGAGGATGGTCCCGAAGTCCCCCACCGACCCGGCGGCCTCGCCGATGGTGAACTTAAGCGGCCGTCTCCTGTATGATTCTTCTGCCTGCACTCTTCCCGCCGTCCGTATATTTCAGTCTATAGCACTCCTCTCTGCCTTGCTATGGGAGAAAGGTTTCCCGTACCTGATCAATTCAGGAGCATTTATTTACATTGTTAATTAACGCATGCTACATGAAATCATTCTCGATCATTCTGGCTTTGATGCTTGTGATCGGTGCTTCCTGCGTCGTCTGCGGGTGCACCACAGATCAGAGTCCAACAACACCAGAAATATCAGAAAAAACCGCGTTGATGACCTATTGCGGCGCCGGTATCCGCGAACCGATGGAAGAGATCGCCAACCTCTATGAGAACAAGACCGGCACCATGATCGAGTTCTCCTTCGGCAACTCCGCCGCCCTCCTGAGCCAGATGGAACTGGTGCAACAGGGTGACCTCTATATGCCGGGCGCCACCGCCTATATCGAGAAAGCCGCCGAGAAGGGATATGTGAACACCACCGAGCAGGTTGTCTACCATATCCCGGTGATCGCCGTCGCCAAGGGCAACCCCAAGAACGTGACCTGCATTGAGGACCTGGCGCACGATGACCTGACTGTCGTGGTCGGCGACCCCACCGGCCCGGCGATCGGGAAGAGCACCAAGAAGATGCTGAACAAGAGCGGGCTCTGGGACGCGGTCTCTGAGAACGCCGTTGCCACGCGGGCGACCGTCAACGAACTGGTCGTCGACATCTGCATGGGCACCGCCGACGCCTCGGTCATCTGGTACGACCTCTATGTCCCTGACAAGATGGACCTCGTCGAGATCCCGAAGGACCAGAACGACATCAAGGTGATCCCCATCGGCACGCTCAAGTTCTCTGAGAACCCGGCCGAGGCCCAGGAGTTTGCCGACTTCGTCGCTTCAGACGAAGGGAAGGCAGTCTTCGTGAAGCACGGCTATATCGTCTACCCTGACCCGGAGTATGAAGACTGAGGCCCTTGGGTCTCATTCCCTTTTTTATAATTTCCGACGAGGACACATCCATGCATTCTGAACCAACAGACCAGACAAGAGATCCGGTCACCTACCGGCCCATCGGCGTCATCAGGACGCCCTTTACCGAACAGAAAAACACTCCCATCCAGGGAGTCTTCAACAAGGCGTGCGGCACCGTCGAGTTGTTCCCCGAATATGAGAGCGGATTGCTGGATATCGAGACGTTCTCGCACCTCTTCCTCATCTACCACTTCCACCAGGCGAACGCCCAGATGCTCCGCCAGAAACCGTTCCTCGACCTTCAGAAGGAACGCGGCATCTTTGCCATCCGTCACTTCAACCGCCCCAACCCGATCGGGATCTCGATCGTGGAACTGAAGGGCGTGCGCGGCAATGTCCTCGATGTCTGCGGCGTGGACACCCTCGACGGCACGCCACTGCTCGACATCAAGCCCTATGTCCACCAGTTCGACCACCGCGAGGAGGTCAGGAGCGGATGGGTGGACGACCAGCATGTGGACGATGTCAGGGAGTGGAACAGCACCCCTGAGGCACTCAGGCATCGCGACCGGGTGAACCTGTGAGAAGGCCAAGTCCCCTGAAAGCGGTGACAGTAGGGGTTGCCGCCTCTCTTACCGCATTTATTATTCTTCTGCTCCTCCTTGTCGTCACCCACCCTTCTCCTACCGCGCTCCTCTCCTCCATCACCTCACGCGAGATCCAGTTTGCCGTCTATCTCTCGATCGTCACTTCGGTGGCCTCGACGGCGATCTGCATCCTGATCGCCGTGCCCTCGGCCTATGCCCTTGCACGATATGATTTCTTCGGCAAGAACGCCGTGAACACGGTCGTCGACATGCCACTCGCCCTCCCGCCGCTCGTCGCAGGTGTGGCCCTCCTCCTCTTCTTTGGGTCCACGCCGATCGGGCAGGCACTTGCCGAGGCAGGACTGGTCTTTATCTTCACGCCCCTCGGGATCGTGGTGGCCCAGGTCTTTGTGAACTTCCCGTTCATGCTCAGGATCATGCGCTCGACCTTCGAGTCGATCAGTCCGCGTTACGAATATGTGGCAAAGACCCTCGGGTGCACCGATATCCAGGCCCTCTGGCGGGTCACGCTGCCGATGGCGACGAGCGGACTCATCGCCGGCGGGGTGATCACCTGGGCAAAGGGGATCGGCGAGTTCGGGGCCGCGCTCATGCTTGCCGGTGCGACGCGGATGAAGACCGAGACCCTGCCGATCTCGCTCTTCCTGAACATGTCCTGCGGGGAACTCGAACTGGCCATCTCAGCGGCGACGATCCTGATCATCATCTCGATCGCCTCACTCTATGTCTTTGAACGCTATGGCGGGAGCGTCAGATTGTAGGAAATCGACCTATGTTATCGATAGAACATCTTTCCAAAGACATGGGAGAGTTCGTCCTCAAAGACGCGACTCTCCAGGTAAATGACGGTGAATACCTGGTGATCATCGGACCGACCGGGGCGGGCAAGACGATCCTCCTTGAGACCCTTGCCGGGATCTATCCGCCTGATAGCGGCCGGATGGTCCTTGACGGCCGGGACATCACCGACGCCCCCCCGCGTGAACGGCGGATCAGCATGGTCTACCAGGACTACATGCTCTTTCCCCATCTCACGGTGGCGGAGAACATCGAGTTTGGACTGCGCAACCAGAAGGTTGCGCAACCCGAGATCGAGCAGAAGGTCATGGACGCCGCAAAGTTTCTCGGCATCGACCACCTCCTCCACCGCCATCCTGAGACCCTCTCAGGGGGCGAGCAGCAGCGTGCGGCCATCGCCAGGGCGGTCGTGATGGAGCCCGCGCTCCTGCTCCTCGACGAACCCCTGAGCGCGCTGGACGGGCGCACACGGGACAAACTCAGGCGAGAACTGCGCCGCCTCCATGACGCCTACGGGATCACGGTGATCCATGTCACCCACAACTTCGAGGAGGTCTTCTCGCTTGCCGACCGCGTGGCCGTGATCAGGGGGGGCGAGATCGTGCAGATCGGCACCCCTGACGAGGTCTTCAGGAAACCGAACTGCGAGTTTGTGGCAAACTTCGTCGGAGTGGAGAACCTCTTCAGGGGGACCTGTGTCAGAAAAGACGGACTCTCGGAGGTCACGGTCGAGGGCGTCAGGATGGTCTCGACGGCCCTTGCAGACGGCACGGAGGTCTGTGTCACGGTCCGCCCTGAAGAGATCCTGATCTCGCCGCGGCCGATCGGTTCCTGTGCACGGAACCAGTACACCGGGACAGTCCAGGAGATCGCCGATAATGGGGCGACGGTCAGGGTCACGGTCGACTGCGGCATCCCCCTGGCGGTGCTGATCACCAGGCAGGGCTATCTTGAGATGGGGCTTGCCGAGGGGGACACCGTCTCTGTGGCCTTTAAGGCCTCGTCTGTCCAGGTCTTCTGAAAAATCCAGGTCTGTAGAAACCCTCACCTATTGTAGGGGGATGTGTGTCGCCCGCCTTCCCACCTCTTCGGACGGAGGGGCGCCGCCCCCGGACCCCCAGAATGAAGATAGGGACGGGAAGGCACACTCAATCGCCATGAAGAGCGTAATGCCGTCCACCACCTCTCGCTCACGCGGGGGGGACCGGGGGACGGCACGCACCCCGCCAAAGATAACCCTCCTGAGGATTTCTACAGAGCCAAAAGTCCAGAACAGATGGGCTCGCCGGGCATGGTGCGCCCCTCACAACAGTGCGGCGGCGGTGGCGGAGACGTCGCCACCCCCGATCTCTCATCATCATAAGGGGGACGACCTGACGTTCTTCCGGCCCGTGCGCCACATCAGAGGTGTGCTTATCGGCTCTGAGAAATGGTTTTGTAGAATCAGGCATGAACCCCCTGGTTCAGGCATACGGGATGAACATGATCGTGGGTCTCCCGAGACGCCCTACGGGAAGATCGTCGAATGGCCGCCCCCACCTATTTCATCGCGGGGAGTCCGGGGGGGCACAGCCCCCCCGGTACGAGCAGGAGAGAAGGCAGGAGAATCACGCTTGCACCCATACTGGATGAGGGGTTACCATGAGGTCATCCCAAAACTCTTCAGCCTTCCTCATCACCGATAAGCGCGATGGATGATTATGAAGAGATCCCTGCGTTTTCATCGCGCACCCCTGCATTCAACACCTTCCTATACACCTGCGCTGGGGACGCTGCCCCCTGACCCCTGGGATGGCGAGAGAGACGGGAAGACAGAGAAAAAAATCATGAAGACGAGACGCAATCCTCCACCAATCTTCATCCACGAGAGGGCCGGGGGGTGGCCAGTCCCCTGGTGGAGGAGAGAGTTCAGAATTTCTGGAAAGATGCGTTTCGGTTTGATGAGATGATCACCTCCAGAGAATTTTGGGATATCCTCCATGAAAATGATCCTGACGATGAACCAGGGATGTTTGTATGATTACTTCTCCTCACCGGGATCCTCCATACCTGATATACGAAATACAGAAACTCTCTCAGAGTGATCGGCCGCCCTCAGCGCAGCACCTTCACCGTCATCTCGTGCAGGGGGGTGCACCCCCGGATCCCCGCCGTGGCGGTAGGCGGGGGCGGCAATGAGACGGTGTTCCCCCCGTGATGTCCTGCTTTGAAGGGCGAGCACAGGTCAAAACACCCTGGAGACCCATGGCCATGTTCGATCGCGTATGCGTGAGCCTCAGGTTCATGCTCGCGTCTACAGAACCCAAAAAAAGAGGTCAGGTGTCGCACCCGGGCGCCGCCATCACCTGAAAGATTGCCCGCCCCTTTGCGGTGAGGGTGGTCGTGGTGAAGAGATAGGGGTCCTGTGGGGTCCGGAGGTGGACCTCCACGGCCCCCATCTCCTCGAGTTCCCTGACCGCCATGTTGATCTCCTGGGGGGAGAGCGTGGTCATGCCCTTCAGATCCTTGCCGGTATACTGGCGCATCTCGCTCCCGACCAGGGCATAGAGTACTTTTTCTGCATTTTTTCCTGGTTTTTTCATCTTTGTCCTCCCTTGAGTGTAGTCTTCTCTCCGTCTCCATCCCCGCCTCCAGGAATAAAACCCCCGTATGCCGCCTGAGGGAGTATGGCCCCACGCAGGATAGAGGAAGAAATATAATGGTTGCGAGATATTGTACCGGTGCCATGAAAAAGATTGCTGTTATCCTGCTTGTCGTGGTCATGGTGGCCGCCGCCTTTATCTGCGGCTGTACCACCCCAGAAGGTGGAGATGCAACCCCAACCCCGACCGAGACGACTGCGGCACCGGCAGAAACGACTGCGGCGCCGGAAGGGACGGGCACGGCGCCAGAAGGAACACAGACCCTTTTAATCGCAACGACGACCAGTCTCCAGGACACCGGGCTCCTGGATTATCTCAGACCGATCTTTGAGGAGCAGTATGATGCAGACGTGAAGATCACCGCAAAAGGGACAGGACAGTCCCTTGAACTTGGGAGAGCAGGGGACGTGGACGTGATGATGGTCCATGACCGCGCCCGCGAGGACGAATTCATCGACGAGGGCTATGGGGCCAACCGCCGGGTCTTTGCCTACAACTACTTCACCATCGTCGGCCCTGAATCCGACCCGGCCGGGATCGCAAACATGACCCCTGAAGAGGCTTTCACCACAATCCATGACAAGGGACTTGCCGAACCAGGGAACGTCGTCTTTGTCTCCAGGGGTGACGATTCAGGGACGCACGGAAAAGAGAAGGCCATCTGGGAAGCCGCCGGCCTCAATTACACCGCCGACATCCAGGGTTCTGGTGAGTGGTATGTCGAGGCAGGCACCGGGATGGGGTCCACCCTGGTGATGACCGGCGAGAAGGAGGCCTACACCCTCAGCGACATCGGAACCTATCTCGCCTACAAGACCGAGACAGGTCTGGTCCCACTGGTCGAGGAGGGAGAGATCCTCCTGAACATCTACAGCGTGATGGAGATCGACCCCAAGAAGTATCCTGACGTCAACAGCACCCTTGCCAAAGAGTGGATCAACTTCCTCATCTCGCCCGAGATCCAGGAGGAGATCGGGAACTTCGGTGTCGAGGAGTACGGCCAACCGCTCTTCTACCCTGCACAGGGGAACTGGGAGATGCTCGGGGTGGAGCGTGCGGAGACCGAAGAACCGGTCACCTGAGGTGAGGGGTTCTGGGGCGTGCGGTCACTCCGACCTCTCACTCCCATTTTTCTCTTCCCCGCGACCGGTTCGGTCACGAAGACCGGGAGCGTGAGATATGACCGGGCTGTTCGAGGGACTCGACCCGATCGGGGAGGGGCTCTTCCAGGCGATCGAGTTGATCCTCACCCTTGACCCGGCGGTAATGGAGATCACCGTCCGTAGCCTGATCATCACCTTCTCGGCCGTCCTCCTTGGTTCGCTCATCTCCCTCCCGATCGGAGCGGCCATCGCCTTCAAGGAATTTCCCGGGAGAAAGTCGGTGATCAACCTGGTCCAGACCCTGTATGCCGTCCCGACCGTCGTCGTCGGGCTGGTGGTCTTTCTCTTCATCCGTCGGACCGGGCCCTTCGGGACTCTCGGGCTCCTCTTCACACCCGGCGGAATGGTCATCGGGCAGACGATCCTGGTCCTCCCCATCATCATCGGCCTCACTATCTCGGCGCTGATCGCGGTGGACACCACCATCAGGGACACCATCATCTCTCTTGGGGCGACGAAGGTCCAGTTTTTCTTTTCAGTCCTCAAGGAAGCACGGTTTGCGATCGTCGCCGCCGTGGCCATGGCCTTTGGTCGGGCGATCTCCGAGGTCGGGGCGGCGATCATCATCGGCGGGAACATCCAGGCCAGTTCGTTCTGGAGTTCAACCAGGATCCTGACGACCGCCATCACCCTTGAGACCGGGCGGGGAGATATCTCCCTCTCCATCGCCCTCGGGATCATTCTCCTCTCCATCGCCCTGGTCGTGAACATCATCATGAACTTTGTACAGCAACGGTGACCTCCCATGATCGAGCTCCAGCATATCGCAAAATCATTCGACGCCACCCAGGTCCTCAGTGACGTGAACGCCGTCATCCAGGACGGGGAGATCTTTGCGGTGATCGGGCCGTCGGGCTCTGGCAAGTCCACCCTCCTGCGGATGATCAACCTCCTCGACAGTCCCACCAGTGGCCGTATCCTCCTTGACGGCACCGACATCCATGGCGAACGTTCGCAGATGCTCGAGTTCAGGAGGAGAATGGCGATGGTCTTCCAGCGCCCGGCGGTCTTCAATATGAGCGTCTATGAGAACATCGCCTATGGCCTCAGGCTCAGGCACCTCCCTGAAGAGGAGACCAGGGAGAAGGTGGGATGGGCGCTGGAGGTGATCGGGCTTGCAGGATATGAGACGCGCCAGGCCCGCACCCTCTCGGGCGGGGAGATGCAGCGGGTCGCCCTGGCCCGTGCGGTGGTCACCGCCCCGGCGGTCCTCCTGATGGACGAACCGACCGCCAACCTCGACCCGGTCTCGACAGCGGCGATCGAGGAACTGGTGGTGCGGATCAATCGCGAGCAGGGCCAGACGGTGATCATCTCCACGCACGACATGCACCAGGGCCAGCGTCTCGCCCACCGGATCGGGGTCCTGATGGACGGGGTCTTCTCCCAGGTGGGAACCCCTCGGGAAGTCTTTGCAACACCGAAGAACAAGCATGTCGCGAGGTTTGTCGGGATCGAGAACATCCTCTCTGGCGAGATCGCCGACACCTCAGAGGGGGTCGTCACCATCGATGTCGGGGGAGGGGTGCAGGTCCAGGCCGTCGCCCCGTTCCAGGTCGGCACCAGGGTCTGCGCCTGCATCAAGCCAGAAGACATCACCCTATACCTCGTGGACGGCAGTCTGATCAGCGCCCGTAATGTCCTTGCCGGCACGGTCACGGAGATGAAGGCCTATGGCCCGCTCAACCACCTCACCATCGACTGCGGGATCCCCCTCACCGTCCTGATCACCTGGAAGTCGGCAGAGGACCTGGAGATCAGGGTCGGGAAGAGGGTGCGCCTCTCTTTCAAGGCAAGCGCGGTCCATGTGGTGGAAGACGAAGGATGAAACTCTCTGGTGGGAGGCGTGCCGTTTGAAGACCTGCGGGCCTTCTCAAGTTCGCTCCGCTCACATGCCGCGGCCCCCTACCACACGATAGGGTCGAGGAAGGCAACCCTTTCGTCATAGTCGTCGACTGTGCATTCCCGACCCTATCTTCGTCACAGGGGTCCGGGGGCAACGCCCCGGCGCGGCGGTGTGAGAAGGCATGCCGCTGATGGGCCACCCTCAATTACAGAATCTCTGACCCTGTAGAGATTCATCTTGAGGGCTCTCTTCGACGGGGGGCGTGCTGCCCCCCGAACCCCCCGCGCGGAAGATAGGCGGCGGACGGCAGTACCCTCTTCATGGCGATTGAGTGTGCCTTCCCGGCCCAATCTTCGTCTCGTGGGTCCGTGGGCGCTGCCCCAGGATCCCGGGATGGCGATAGGAGGGGGATGGTATCTTTTATAATCCCAAAGGCGGGATTACTGTCCTCCTCCCCATCTTCTGCGCGGGGAACAGGGGGCGGTCATCCGGAAATTCCCGCGTGGTGTCCGCTCCTGAAGGAGAAACACAGACCAGTGCACGATCCAAAGACTCACAATCATTTTCATCGCGTATGCCTGAGCCAGGGTTCATGCCGAATTCTACAGATCCGATTTTTTCAAGTTCCTTCGAGTGCACTCTGGTACATGATAGGGTCATCGACGCAGCATCCCCTTCATAGTCAGCAAATCTGCCTCCCCAGCCTTATCTTCTCACCCAGAGGAAGGCATGGTGACCAAAGGTCATCCCCCTATCACAACGAGAAAGATCAAAAAAGATCCTTCCGCGTCACTATGAGATGTTCATCAGGTATGCGTGAGGCATGCTCTCGACTCATATCTGAGCCTACAGATCCCATACAACAATATTCGACATCGGGGCCTGTAGAAACCCTCACCCCTCCCAAGGGCGGGCGTGACTGGATCACCTTCCTCCATTTTCACACCGATGACTCTGTCCCTGGAACTCCCGAAAAAGATAAGTCCGGGATGGCTGGACGAACATGACGAGAAAGTGACCGTCCCCGACCAATCTACGGCGGGGGATCCTGGGGGTGGCCACCACCCACAGAGGCTGATCCAGATGGGTTCTACAACGCCTGACAACACTGTGGGGCCGCGGACCCTACTCGTCTTCACGGACACAGTAGAGGTACTCCTGCGCCCACCCGGCGTACTTCCCGAAGTGCCGGCGGGCGAAGGAGGCGATCTCCTCGTACTCCCGTGAACCCATCCCGCCGTGCTCGCGCAGGTGAGGGAGATAGGTGCGGCGCATGATCCGCCTGATCCAGACGTCCACCGGGAAGGCCCTGTATTGCTGGAAGGCGAAGAGGAGGATACAGTCGGCGGCCTTGGGACCGACGCCAGGGAAGCGGAGGAGTTCGGTTTTTGCTTCCTGATAGGGAAGGTCGGCGACCCGTGCCGCCCATTCAGGATCGTCCGCGCACATCTGTGCGGTCGCGCAGACATAGGGCGCCCGGTAACCAAGGACGCATGCCCTGAGGGCGTCCTCGCTGCAGGGCGCGAGGGCCGCCGCGTCCGGGAAGGCATGGGCCCCACCTGGAAGGGGTGTGCCGTAGCGCTCAGAAAGGAGGCGGACCCGTTTTTTGACCGCCGGGATGTTGGTGTTGGTGGCGCAGATATAGGAGATGAGAGTCTCGAAGGGCTCCTGCCTGAGGATGCGCAGGCCCCTGCAGGCGGCGACCGCGCGGTGGATCGCGGGGTCGGTGTCAATGGAGGAGAGAACCTCGTCAAGGTCGAGGTCGAGGGCGAAGTAGTCGGTGATGAATGCCTCATCCGCTCCAGTGAAGGAAAGGGTCTTGCCGTCCTGCCTGATCTGGATTGCCCGTCCCCTCGCTGTCCCCGACCAGGTGCCGTCCGCACCCTTCTCCCACCTGAATGCCTGCCCGCACCCGAGCGTGGCGTCGAGGTCAAGTGGAGTGTCGGTCCTGAGAGTGATGGAATTCTTCATCACAAAAAAAGGGGTTATTCTTCTCTCTCGTCGTGGCAGCTGCCCTCGCAGTAGATCCTGGACTGGACGTCGTGCCCGAGTCTCCCGATGGCGTCGGAACGGCACCGTGCGCAGTGGCGCATCTGCTTGATGTAGGGGGCGCACCGGTCCTGCATCGCCCGCTTCTCCGCCGGGGTCGGCGGGGTGATGTGGGCCAGTTTGTACTGCGGGATGAGAGGGATGAGGTTGAAAGAGAAGGCACCTATCTCTCCGACCTTCTTGGCGATCGCCGGGATGTGCTCGTCATTGATCCCGGGGATGTAGACGCAGTTGACCTTCACGAACATCTTGCGCTCGACCGCCATCCTGATCCCCTCGATCTGGTGCTCAAGGAGAACCTCTGCCGCTTCCCGCCCGGTATAGTGGGTGCCCTCGTAATTGACATATGAATAGATCTGCTCGCCGATCGCGGGGTCGATGGCATTGAGCGTCACCGTCACATTGCCGACATCGTACTTCACGAGCTCGTCGATCGAGTCGGGGAGGAGGAGGCCGTTTGTCGAGAGGCACATGATCAGGTGCGGGAAGGCCTCATGGACCACCCGCAGGGTTTCGAAGGTCTCGGGGTTGGCAAGGGGTTCGCCAGGCCCTGCGATCCCGATCACTTTCACGTACGGGAATTGCGCTATGACCTTTTTTACCAGTTCAAGACTTTCTTCAGGCTTGATAACTTTAGAAGTCACTCCCGGTCTGCTCTCGTTCACGCAGTCAAAGTCCCGCACACAGTAATTGCACTGGATATTGCACTTGGGCGCGACCGGCAGGTGACAGCGCCCGCAGGTGTGGTGAGCTTTTTCACTGTAACAGGGATGGTCTTTGACCTTCCGCAGTTGTTCCGGGTCGTAGGGTACCTCGTGTCCCTCGACATTTGCGTTCCTGTATCCTTCATCGGCCATGTCAAACAAATCACATATCTCCCCGTCTCTATATTACTGTTCGGTTCCCGGCCACAGGCAATGGAAACCCTTATCTCGACATGGATATATCCTGAATTGTATGAACCCCCATATTTCCCTCCTCATGCTCCTCTGTCTTGGTGCATCGGCATTATTTGCCGGATGCACCGCACCTCACGATCCACAACCCACCCCGACCACGACCATCACTACAGTCCCCACGACCCAGATCCCCGCCGTCGAGAGCCCGGTCCTGACCATCGACCCCAGGCTTGACGAGATGAAGATCACCTTCGACGCCGTCGAGCGCGAGGACGGGCAGGGCGTCATCCTGAAACTCCATGTCGATCCGAAGGGGGCGGCGATCGCTCGCGACGGTGCCGATATCCTCACGACGTTCTTCGCCTACAACACGGCAGCCAGATCTGGAGACCCTGTACCTGTTTCGGCAGACGAGGTGAGGGCAGCGGGGGTTCCGTACAGGAGCGTCTTTATCACGGTCTATGACGCTCCCGTAGAGATCACTGCCGACCTGCCGCGAGAATCGGCGATCAAGAGGCTCGACATTTCCAGGGACTATGTCTATGGGGCGGTCATCTGGATCAGGGACTGAAACGAGCGGACACCCGGGGCGGCTCCTGAACCCATGATATTGCGATTGGACAGGGAAGGCGCAAAGGATGACCATAAAGAGAGGACTGCCGTCCACCGCATATCGTGTCGCGCGAGGGAGGGGGGAAGGTGGAGATTCATCTTCACGCAAGGGCAGGGTCCACCCCTAAATACGGTCAGAATACCCCCGGTTTCGGGGACAACCCCCTCAACCTGGGCTCGCTCCGGGCTTTATTTCAAATAAAGCCGTAAAATCGTTTTTTCATCCAACATGGAAAGGAAACCACCTCTCTCCTGCCCTCCTGGTGCCCGATATGATTGGGAGGAATATCATTCATCCTCCTGATCTCGTACGGCCCTGAAAAGGCCCTATAAAGAGGCAGGATTAAGGAGGGATTCTTGAGAAGGAGAGGTGTTGAATCAGTTCGGGAAAGCGTATTTTGAAGATTTTACAGAGATCCTCTCCAGAACCGCCATCTTTCATCTCCACACCGGGGGGTTTCCACCCGCCTTCCCCCCTCTCCTTGCCGTGGGCGCTATCGAAGATAGAAGATGTGACTCTGTAAGGTGGTGTAGAAAGCCTCTGGAGAGTTATCTCTACGGGGGGCATGCCGCCCCCCGGGCCCCCGCGTCAGGATAAGGATTGAGATATGAGATAGGGGTCCTGTAGAATTGGGCATGAACCCGGGGTTTAAGGATACGCGGTTGAAAATTAATCTCCGCGTGCTCTCTCTTTTCAAGACAGGAGAATCGGTGGGGATCGAGTTCCATCGCCGCCCCTACCTATCTTTGTCGTGGGGGGTCTGGAGGGTGCAACCCCCAGCGCGAGATTGGGATGAAAATTCTGCGATTGAGAGCGGCACGCCTGATCATCACACCTCTCTCCTTCCTTCATCCTCGCGCCGGGGGCGCTGCCCCCGGACCCCCGGGACGAAGATAGGGCAGGGAAGGCAGGAATAGATGACCATAAAGAGGGGGCTGCTATCGTGTGGCGAGAGGCGTGGGGGGCGGAAAGCCCCCCGCCAGAGAGATTCAGAAGATTTCAACAGAGCCGGAATAGGTGAACCTTCAATTCACGCGTGGGATCAGGGAATCCATTTTTCCATTGTGATGAACAGAAACCCCTACCCCTCGATGACCACAATCTCAGGCGGGCAGTTGAACCTCAACTCCATCCCGAGGAAGGGCGTGGTCCCAAGCCCACGGCTGACATAGAGGGTCCGGTCACCTTCCTCCAGCCGCCCGGCAAAGGGCCAGTGGCCGAACCATGCCGCGGGCTTCCCGATGAGAGGGAGGTCGACCTGCCCGCCGTGCGTGTGGCCGCAGAGGAGGAGGTCAGCGTCCCATGCCGCCCGGTACTCGGGTTCATGGAGGAGGACGAGGGTATAGTCGGCGCCAGGCAGGTCGTCGGGATATGCCGTCCGCCCGGCAAGGGCGTCGTCGAGGCCGACAATGAGGAGACGCCGGCCGTCGATCATTTCCACCGCGTAGTCGTTCCTGAGCACCTCCACCCCGGCCGCCTCAAGCCGTGCAGTGACGGCGTCGGCAAGGGCCGCATCGGCACTTCCGTCGTCAAGCGGGGAGAGGTCGTAGCCCTCGACGGTGAGGTTGGCCTCTTCCAGGGTTTCGCGGTCGACGTCTCGCGTGGAGCGTCGATATTCATGGTTGCCCAGGACCGCATAGGTCGGCGCCTCGATCCCGGCGAAGAGGCCGAGGTACGGGAGGTCGTCCTCCCCTGACGAGACAAAATCTCCCCCCATCAGCACCAGTGCCGGGGAGAGGGCATTCACCTCCTCGACCGCCCGCTCGATGAGCGGAGCGGTCTCTTCCCTGAGATGGAGGTCGGCGATGAAGACGACCGTGCCAGGCACGCCCTCGACCTGCAGGTGTGTGATGGTGAGGGTCTCCGCCTCCGCAGAGGCCGAGAGGTACAATGCCGCGGGGATGACAACGAGGACGATGAGCATAAAGATACACACAAGAAGCCCTGGCTTCACCATAGTGCCTACCTGGTTGGAGGAGAGGGGAAAAAGAGATTATGGCTTTGGAGGGATTCCAGGTCTGTAGAATCAGGCATGAACCTCTGGTTCATGCATACATGATATTAAAAAATCGTGAGTCCCCTGATCGTGCACTGATCTGTATGCCTCCTTCTGGAGCACGACACCACGCGGGAATCATCAGATGGCCGCCCCCGCCTCGCCTCGTCGTAGGGGGTGTGAGCGTCAGCGAACTTGAGAAGATCTTTGATCTTCGAATCCGGGGGTGCACCCCTCCGGCACGAGAGGGTGACAAAATTTTGGCCTTGTAGAAACCCTCACGTATCGCAGGGAGAATGTGTGTCACCCGCCTTCCTACCCCTTTGGCCGGGGGCGCGGCCCCCAGACCCCCGGGACGAAGATAGGGACAGGAAGGCATATCCAAACTCCCTGAAGAGGGTATTGTCGTCCTCGACTATCGTGTAGCGGCGGGTTCGGGGGGCGGCACGCCCCCCCGCCAGAGAGATTCATCAAGAGGATTTCTACAGAGCCAAAATTTTTTCTATTTTTTGTGGGACGGATCAGATCGACATCTCTTCCCACACCATACCCACCAGGGGCGCTGCTCACAGACCCCAGGGAGGAAGATGGGGACGAGATCATGAAGAGAATGGAACCATCCACTACGCTTTCTTCACGCAAGGAGAGAGAGAGATCTCGTTCAATCGCACTGTAGTGACGACTTTTCGTTCTTGACCGGACACCAGGGGACGGCAGGAGCTACACATTCTCCCACGATAGGTGACCGGTTCTCCAGAGCCCAAAAAAAGATTATGTTCCGATATCCCAGGCCGAGAGATAATTCTTCTGCTCCTCGGTCAGGGCATCGATCGCGATCCCGAGGGCGGCGAGTTTGCGGGTCGCCACCTCTTCGTCGATGGTGTTCGGGACATCATAGACCCCTGGCGCAAGGTCCTTCCCGTGCTCGACCATATAGCGTGCCGAGAGTGCCTGGAGCGCAAAGGAGAGGTCCATCACCTCGATCGGGTGGCCCATCCCCTTGGGCGTGGCAAGGTTGACCAGGCGGCCCTGGGCCAGGACATGGACCTTCTTCCCGCCCAGGCGATAGGTGTCGATCCCGTCCCGCCGGTCGACCTCGTCGGCGTGCTCCTCAAGCCATGCCACATCGATCTCCACATTGAAGTGACCGGCATTGGAGAGGAGCGCCCCGTCGCGGAGGAGCGGGAAGTGGTGTGCGGTGAGGATCGAGGTGTTCCCGGTGGTGGTGATGAAGATCTCGCCGACCTTCGCCGCCTCGTCCATCGGCATCACGTCAAAGCCCTCCATATGGGCTTCGAGCGCCCGTCTTGGGTCCACCTCGGTGACGACGACCTTCGCGCCCATGCCGCGGGCCTTCCTTGCGACACCGCGCCCGCAGTAGCCGTACCCTGCCACCACCAGCACCTTGCCGGCGATAAGACAGTTGGTCGTGGTCATGATCGCCGTCAGCGAACTCTCGCCGGTCCCATGGACATTGTCGAAGTGCCGCTTCATGGGGGTGTCGTTCACCGCGACCACCGGGAACTTCAGGGCCCCCTCGGCCGCCATCGAGCGCAGACGGTGGATCCCGGTCGTCGTCTCCTCGCACCCGCCGACGACGCCCTTGAGGACGTCCTGCCGGCGGGTGTGGAGCTCATGGATGAGGTCCATCCCGTCGTCGATGGTGACCGACGGGCGGGCGTCGAGGACGCGGTTGATCGCCGCGTAGTATTCGTCATTCGAGCATGCCCGCTTCGCATAACAGTGCACCCCTGGCACCTTGCCGAGGGCAGAGGCCACATCGTCCTGGGTGGAGAGCGGGTTGCACCCGGTGATATGCACCTCGGCCCCGCCTGCCGCCAGGGTCTCGACGAGCACCGCGGTCTTGGCCTCCACATGGAGGGCCATGCCGATGGTCACGCCGGCGAGGGGCTTTGTCTCCTCAAATTCCTTTCTGATGCTCCCGAGCACCGGCATATACTGCCTGGCCCAGTCCATCTTCTGTTGACCGGTCTTCATATTTTCACCTGAGCCTCGTGTCCATCTCTATTACGCGGCCCAGCCCATAAAAAGTATGAAGTCGTCCAGTGGCCCCGCGTCCACAATGCTCATGCCCGGAGCGGTCAGACATGTGGACATGCCACTCACCAAGCGGATCATCCCCTGCCTCGACATCAAGAACGGGCGGGTCGTGAAAGGGACGCACTTCGAAGGGTTGCGGGACGCCGGGGACCCGGTGGAACTGGCCGCGAGGTACAATGAACAGGGCGCGGACGAGGTGGTCTTCCTGGACATCACCGCCTCGAAAGAGAAGCGGGGGACGCTCATCCCGGTCATCGAGCGGGCCGCGGACGAACTCTTCCTCCCGCTCACCGTCGGCGGCGGGATCAGGAGCATCGAGGAGATCCAGCAGGTGCTCAGGGCCGGCGCCGACAAGGTCTCGCTCAACACCAGCGCCGTCACCGACCCTGACCTCATCACCGAGGCCGCCGAGCGGTTCGGGAGGCAGTGCGTCGTCGTGGCCCTCGACGTGCGGGCACACCCGGAGATGAAAGAAGGGGCAACCCCCATCACCCTGGCCGATGGGCGCGAGGTCTGGTACGAGGTGGTGACCATGGGCGGGTCACACCCGACCGGGCTCGACGCCGTGGCGTGGGCAGAAGAGGTGGAAAAACGGGGCGCCGGCGAGATCCTGCTCACCAGCATGGAGACCGACGGGACGAAGGCCGGGTTCGACATCCCGATCACCCGCGCCATTTCTGAACGCGTCGGCATCCCGGTCATCGCGAGCGGAGGCGTCGGCACCCTCGAACATTTCTGGGAAGGCTTCGCCCTCGGCAAGGCCGATGCCTGCCTTGCCGCGAGCGTCTTCCACTACGGGGAGATGACCGTCAGCCAGGTCAAGGAGTATCTGGCCGGACGGGGTATCCAGGTACGGCGGTAAGGTCGAGTTCGAGCGCCGCCACCGGGTGCTCAAGGGAGAAGGCGGTGAGGACGTCGGGGTGGACCTCGCCAAAGACCCCCACTCTTTTTCCGTCCACCAGGACATCGCCGCGCCGGCCGTCGATGAAGCCCGGATCTTTTGACTCGGCGAACTCCGCGGCCACCCCGCACTCGCGGCAGAGGGTTTCCATCATGGCGTAGGCCTCGGAGAAGTCAGCGCCCGGATGGAGCGAGACCGAGGCCACGGTCTGTGTGGTGTGGGTCCCGCGGATCACGTCGCCGGTCGCAAAGACCCGCTGCGGGAGTTCGCGGTGGCAGTTGATCTCCAGGATCTCCATGAGGAGCGGGAGGATCTCGGTCCGCACCACGGTCTGTTCTTCTGAGATCGGTTTGGCGACCCTGAGCACCTCAGGCGAGGGCTCGCGTCGCATCTGGTCGTAGAGCACCCGCTCGCTCGTGAGGGTGAAGGGCATCACCTCGAGATAGCCCATCCCGGTGAAGACCGACCTGACCTCCCGCTGGAGGACGGCGATCGGGTGCTCCTTGCCGGTGGTGAAGGTCGGCGGGAGTGCCGCCTCGAAGTTGTCGAACCCGTAGGCGACGGCCACGTCCTCGAAGATGTCCCAGTCGTGCATGATGTCGGCACGGTACGGGGGCACGAGCACCCGGACCTTCCCGTCGGGCAGGGCCTCCGCACCGAAACGCATCTTTTGCAGGAGCGCCGCCATCTCCTCGGCCGTGAGGTCGATCCCAAGGATGCGAGCGCACTCGGCCGCGCTCACGACCCGCTCTGCAGGGCTGAGGTCGGGGTACGGCGTGCCCTCGATCTCCACGCTCTCGATCGTCGCCCCGGTCTCGGCGAGGGCGGCGCAGATGATGTTCGCCGCCATCCGCACTGCCCGCTCGTCGGTGCCGGTGCAGTCGAGAAGGATGTTCCTGGTGCCGGTGGTGACCCTGGTCAGTTCGCCGTTGATGATCGGCGGGAAGGAGAGGACCTGATCGTTCGCATCGACGATGAGCGGGAAGCGCTCAAACTCCTCGACCAGCCGGGCATAGTCCCGGCCCTTCGGGTGCTCGGCAAGGATCTCCTCCATCGAACGTTCCTCCTCGAAGTCGAGGGGGACGAACCTCCGGTCCCGCGGCGAGGCGAGGTAGCGGAAAGGCGGGGTGACGGTGTCCAGGTCATGGACCCCGATCGCCACCTTCCGCCTGCCCCGGCCCAGGGCCCAGTGCAAGGACTCCTGGAGAGCCATCAGGCTCTCGATCCCGGCCTCGTCCAGATGGACGTTCCTGATCACAGCCGAACCAAGGTGCGGCCTGATCGAGGCAAGGCCCGGGTCGACCGAGAAGGCGATCCCTGAAGGGGTGACCTCGTACTCGGGCAACCCCTCCTCGATCCCCAGGTATCCCCGCATCGCCCTGGCCACGCCCTCGGTGGAGTAGAGATCGACGCGGTCTGGGAAGAACTCCACATCGATATGGTCGTCGAAGGTCCGCTCGATGTCTGACCCGATGAGGGGCAGGCGCTCGAGGATGGTCTCTCTATCAGTGCCGACAAGCCGTTCCAGATATTCGTAATTGAGGGTGATGACTGCCATGACTCACTCCTGCCTCCTGATCGCCGGGCTCTCCCTGAGCCACTCGATGTCGCTGCGGTAGAGTTGCCTGAGGTCTTTGAGGCCGAGGCGGAGCATCGCGATCCTGCTGATCCCGAGCCCCCAGGCGAGGACCGGGGTGTCGATCCCCCACGGGGCGGTGACCTCCTGCCTGAAGATCCCGGCGCCGCCGAGTTCGACCCAGCCCAGGCCGTCGACCCAGACCTCGGGCTCGACCGAGGGTTCGGTATACGGGAAGTAGCCAGGCCTGAACCGCACCTCTTCAAAGCCCATCCTGTTGTAGAATTCCTTGAGGAACCCGAGGAGGTGCCTGAACGAGACTCCGTCGTCCATGACGATCCCTTCCAGCTGCTCGAACTCGGGCAGGTGGGTGGGGTCGATCGCTTCCCGCCGGTAGACCCGGCCGAGGGCAAAGGCCTTGACCGGGGGTTTGGGGTGGGAGATGAGATATTTGACTGAGAGCGGAGTGGTGTGGGTGCGGAGCACGCATTTTTGCGCGACCTCAGGATCCCAGACGCCGCCCCACCCTGTCGAGGTGGTCTCGCCGCCTGAGAGGTGCATGTCGCGCACCTTCTCCCAGCCCTCAGGCATGGGCTCGGTCTGGTCCAGGTAGAAGGTGTCCTGCATCTCGCGGGCAGGGTGGTCCTGGGGCTGGAAGAGGGCGTCAAAGTCCCAGAAGGCGGAGAGGACGATCTCGCCCTGCATCTCCACAAACCCCATGTCCAGGAGCACCCTCTTCACCTCGTCGATGATCCGCTGATAAGGGTGGACCTTGCCGGGGTACTCCCGCTTTGGCGGGGTCGCAAGGCTGTACCGCCTGAGGTGTGCCTCGCGCCACGACCCGGTGATGATCTGCTCCCTGGTGAGCGTCCCGGTCTCCTCGACCAGGTCGAGCCCGGCCTCGACAAGGGCCCGGCCCTCCCGGGTGATCGCGATATGGTACGAGACCGCCTCGTGCTCCTCGACGAGGTTGCGTTTGAGCAGGTCGGGGATGCCCGGCATCCCGACCTTCAGGTCGGCGAGGGCGGTCTCGTCCTCGCCTGCCGGGGCCTCGCCGGTCTTTTCGGCGACACCTTTCTTGATCGCGACCCAGCCTTTCTTCCTGAGCCACCCGATCCCGATGCGCGAGAGCGGGTGGGCCTGGAGGTCTTTCATCGGGATCGCGTCCCCGAAACTCTCGTAGATCTGTCTCTCAGGGAGGCCGTGCTCCCTGTAGTCCTCGCCCTCAGGGGTGAGGGTGTAGGTCGTCGTGCTCACCCGCTCGACCGCGGCAAGCCCGTGCTCGGCGCAGAGATTCGCATACTGGACGGCCGCCTCCTCGGTTGTCTGCAAGGCCGCCGCCAGATCCCCGGCCCTGGCCTCGCCGAGCGGGGCAAGAGCGACGAGGAGTTTCTTCTCATTCAAGGTGAGGTCAGCCATTCTATCCTTCCACCAGATGTGCTGTTTCGTCCATCTTTTCCCTGAAGTCTTTCAGGAACTCTTTTGTCCGCGCAAGCGTCTCCTTCTTGCAGGTGCCGCACATCAGTTCGCCCTCCCGGCACTTGCGGCAGATCTCGACGAGTTCCTCGTCGTCAGGGGTCATATGATACAGGTTGAGGAGATAGACCGGACACTTCTCAGGCTCGCCCCCGCGTTTCTTCTGCTCCTCAAGGGTCATCCGCCCGCCGGTGAGCGCCCCCATCACCTTCTTCTTGAGATCCTTGTCGCTCTCCCAGAAGGAGATGAAACTCTCAGGGACGCTCGAAGACATCTTGCCCCCCTGGAGACCTGGCATGAAGGTGTGATAGGTCGCAGACGGCAGGAAGAACCCGAACCCGCCATGCGCCCTCTCGATCCCGCGCACCCTCTCCTCGACCTCGGTGAGGGCGGCGCCCGGGATGTCCACATGGGCCTCGTAGCGCTTCGAGCCAGGATAGGCGGCTTTAACGGCGTCGATCGCAGCCTCGGGCGCGTTCTTCCCGCGGACGCTGACATAGCCCTCCCGCTGCTCGACGGTAAAGAGGCGGAGTTTGTGGGCGACGTCGCGCGTCAGTCTTATGTGCGGGTCCTGATCGATCCCGACCGGCACCACCGTCGGGGCCGGGCCGCCGTCGAGTTGCGGATACAGGATGTCGCCGACCTGGGTGGCGACGCTCATCGCATGGGCAAGGGCCGTGTCCTGGGTGAAGCCATAGATCGCCGAGAGTTCGGAGAAGTTGATCCTGGTCGCCGCCTCGAAGGCGAGGTCCTTGAGAGGGGTGTTCTCGCTCTGATAGTAGGTGTGCCCCTCATACCCGAGCGCATACAGGCATGAGAGATATTCACGCCCGTACTCCTTGCACTGCCGCCATGAGAGCCCCCGCACCGCGTGAGCCTCGCGGTCGGCGACGCCGATGTAGCCGGTCCCCCCCTGGGCGACGTGCCAGGCCACCTCTTTCATCACCATCAGGTGGCCCAGGTGCGGGTGGCCTGAGGGCATGAACCCGGTCATCACATTGAAATGCTTCTTCTCCCTGATCGCCTCTGCGATCAGCCCATAGTCCCGGTGACCCACGACGACCCCCCTGCGTATGAAGGAGGGGACGGTCACAAGACCGCCGGTCACATTCTCAATCGGTTCGATGCCGAACTCTGCAAAGAGTTTTCCGACATCGATCGACTGGTCGCTTGCCCATGGATTGATCCCCTGTGTCATGTCGATTCTCACATTTTTATTCGTGCAAACTCGATATACCTGATATCGTTGTTATGTACACAACCAAACAACATCTTCTTTTTGACACTGTGCGCCAGGCGGACTGACCGGGAGATCGCCGCCATGGTGAGTGTTGTCCCGGCCGGGAGGGCGTGGGCGAGCATGAGGGAGTGCTTGACCCCCCCGCCATAGACCCTGAAATGGTGCCCGAACTTGTACCCCGTCTTTGGGGCATAGCCGCGCCGGCGGAGGTCGGTGTAGAGCGCGGTCTTCTCGGTGATCTCGCTGTCCACCTCGGCGGCGACTGCCTGGTAGGCCTCGCGACCGAGGGGGGTGCCCTTCTCGGTGAGCGCAAGTCTCCCCTCGTCCATGAGATAGAGCACCTCGGCCGGGGAGAGCATCACCCGCTCGTGGTCGAGAGGTTTGCCATAGCCCTCCATGTCGATCCAGGGGGCGGTGTCGGTCCTGACCAGGGCGACGGGACCGAAGGCCTCGCCGCGGGTCGTCTCTTTCCCGGCCGGGGTCTCGTCCTCAGGTCCGGCAATATGGTCGACCTTCACCTCATAGTAGGTGAGTTCGCCCTCGTCGTCGACGGCGGCGATGAGATAGGTCTTGCGCATATTCCCGGCAGTCTCCACCTCGGCGGTGACACGGACAAAGTCGACGAGGTCGCGCTCGGCAAGCACCCGCACCAGATAATAGGACTGTCCCTTGCCAGGACGCTCACCACGCCGAAAGACCCTGAAGTCATGCGGCCCGGTCTGGAGGGCGTAGCCCCGTTCCCGCAGATCGCGGTAGACAAGGTATCGCCTGAAGAAGACCGGGTCCTCTGAGAGTTCCTGCAGGAGCCTCTCGAAGTCGTAGCCGGGCAGTTCGATCCGCCTGCGCACCAGGAGGTAGAGCCCCTCCTCCGGAGCAAGGCGGAGTTTCCCCTTGCCAGGCCGGCCGTAGCCCCCGCTCTCATAGAGAGAGAGCCCGTCCTGCCCGAGCCAGAGCCAGGTACCGTCAAATCTCGCCTTCACGTAAGGAGAGTACTGGGGGGGCAGGGGTTAAATAGGATAGGGAATTGCCAGACTGCGGGCGGGCGTCTCTTTTCTCCGAGCGGCAGGTGGATATACCGGTGGGCGCGGCCGCAACAGGCAGGCCGGCGAAAAATCCTCCTGCCCTCTCCTCTTGCATGCCACACAATTCTTGTGATATATTAATCTGATCATATCGTTAAAATTTCCATATTCACAGATTCTGCGATAAATCCTCGGCCTTGCCAGGCCGACTGCCATGCCGCCACCCCATCACCTTTATACCCCACAGGTCAACCGCGATCCAAGGGACGATCATCCATGAACCTGAGACTACCTGACCTCAAAGCCAGATATTTCGTGGCCATCGGCCTCGTCATCTGTTCGCCAGTGCTCTTCACCTATATGGCCTGGGAGGGACAGACCACCTCCACCACCACCCTCGCCGTCGAAGGGGCGCCCGGGGGCGTGATCTTCATCGCCGACCCGCACCTGAAGGAGAGCAACCTCGACCATGTGAGAGGGATGATCCAGGAGATCAATGCCATGCACCCCTCGGTCGTGCTCATCGGTGGGGACTTCGTCTATGGAGAAGACCCCGACCTCTCACTCCAGCAGGTCTGGCGTGAGGTCGACGCCCCGGTCTACGCCGTACTCGGCAACCATGATTATAAGTCAGGAGTGAGCGCGGTCAGCGGGATGCAGAAGGTGCTGGCAATCTCAGGGACCGACCGGAGCGTGGACGGCTACGACATGAGCATGCTCAGGGACGAGACCACCGACACCGAACTTGCCGACGACCTGACCGCAGAACTTGAGAGCGCCGGGGTCCATGTGCTGCGAAACGAGTACGTGGACCTCGACGTCGACGGCACCCCGCTGCGGATCGTCGGCGTCGACGACGGATGGGCGGGGATGGCAGACCCCCCTGACCTCCCCGAGAGCGACGCCTTCACCATCTACCTGATCCACGAGCCAGAGTGCCGGGCAGACTGGGAGGCCGACCTCATCCTCGCAGGCCACACCCATGGCGGTCAGATCATGCTCCCTGGCGTGAAGGAGTTGAATGATGCCGGGTATCTGGAACTTTCAGGACTCTTCCAGAAGGACGAGACCCCCCTCTATGTCAGCCGCGGGATCGGGACCTCGAACCTGCAGACCGACCTGCGCCTGAACGATCCCCCCGAGATCGTGGTGATCGCCCCGGCCCCTGAAGGGATGGAAGTGCGGGCAGGATAGGGCCATTGAACAGGAGAAGGGCGGCACCACCCTCACCAGGATCTTTTTTGGCTCTTTAGAAATTTTTCATCCGAACACGTGCATCATGGGGTTGATCCTCTCGCCCCGCGCACACATGATAGGCAGAGGACAGAATCCCCGAGACCATCCCAAAACTCTCTGGGCCTCCTCCTTCCAGAAGATAACAGCAGATATCATGAGGTGTTCTTCCGCTTTTCGGTGTGCCCCCATGCGTTCATACCTTCCCACACCTTCACGCCGGGGGCGTTGCCCCCGGCGAGATTCATGAGGGAAGGCGGGAAGATCACGCGTGCACCCATAAAGGGTGAGGGTTTCTACAGAGCCAGAATTTCAGGAAAGAAAGGCTTCAGTTCAAGGCGATGGTCAGGCCTCAGGGAGTCTTGAGATATGCTCAATAAATACAGACTGTTCTATCACGTTCACAGAAGCCGTCCCCTCTTCCCGTCATCTCTCTCCATCTCCGGGACCAGTATAACGCAACCCAGGAGATCATGAGAATCGTTCGAGGCGATCTCTTGTAAAATACAAAGAAAAAACTACCAGAACCCGGACCTGGGGCATCTCTATACCTGATGGCTGCAGACTTAGACGACACAGGAACACTATGGATACTCAGAGATTTCACCCCTATCTGGTGCTACTCGCCCTGGTGGCCGGAGCGATCGCCGTGGTCGTCGGGTTCTCCGGCAACCCACAGAACGACCTGGGGCTCTTCTTCTCCGCAGGTGCCGAAGCGGCCCCGATCTTTCTGATCGCCACCCTGGCATTCCTTGCCCTCGACCGCCCGCGCCTGCGGCCGGTGGTCATGGTGCTCACCGCCCTCTTTGTCCTGGGGCTTGCACTCGTCAGCTGGATCTTCTCCATCGCCCCCTGGTTCAGCGTCATGGACGCCTCGGAGTTCCCGATAGAGGCTGCAGTGCCCCTCCTGGCCGGGTTCTTCCTCGCGTCCGGTGCGGCCGTGCTCTGTCTCCTCCTCTATTCGATGCGGCTCAGGCGAGCCCTTGCCAGGTGGGTCCCGATCGACCCTGAGAACTTTGTCCATACCACGGCCTTTGTCGTGGTCGCAGCCCTTGCCCTCATGCCCCTCATCCCCCTCCTGGTCATCGGGCACCCGCCGCTCGTCGACCTCATCGGCGATCCTTCCATGTCATTTAATCTCAGTCCGTCTGAGGCGGCGAAGACCAATCTCTATGGATTGGTCTGGACCCTCGGCGGGGCGTTCCTTGCAGTAGGGCTCTTTGTAAAGCGTTCCCTCCCCGAGACCCTCGACCGTCTCGGCCTGGTCAGGCCCACCCTCCGTTCCTTCCTCTTTGCCGTGGCGGTGGGGCTTGGCCTGGTCCTGGTCTTCGGAGTAGTGGACCATGTCATCGTCGCAGTCTGGGAATATTTCGGGTGGTATGTCACCGACGAGGCCTACACCGAGGCGCTCTTTAGTGCATATCTCACCCCGGTCACGGCGGTCGTGGCGGCGATCGTCGCCGGGGTCGGGGAAGAGGTGGCGGTCCGCGGGGTGCTCCAGCCGCGCTTTGGGATCCTCATCTCGGCCCTGGTCTTTGCCTCCCTTCACGCCTACCAGTACGCCTGGGACGGTGTCCTCTCGGTCTTCCTGGCCGGTCTGGTCTTCGCCCTCCTGCGGGCCAGGACGTCCACCACGGTCAGCGCCGTCACCCATGCCACCTATGACCTGGTCCTCTTCTCCATCATGATCATGGGGATCGGCGGGATCTGATCTCCTTCTCAGGGGGATTCCTGGCCATGGGATCAGAGAATCTTTTTTCTTTTTTGACATTGTAGAATCTGGCATAAACCGCGGGCTCACGCGTACGCGATGAAGGTACCCGGTGGACCCATGCTCCCCCTTCTGAGCAGGGACACCACAGGAAAACACTGTTTCATTACCGCCCCGCCCATCCTATCCTCATCATGGGGGTCCAAGAAGATGGAGGAAGGCATGATGAACAGGCATGCCTCGCGGTCGCCGGGTTCCTCTCGTACCTCCGCGACCTGCGGCCAAGGACGCCTGACCCAGAAGAAGATCGGGTTCGCCTTTGGTTCGCACGGCGGCCACGGCGGGGCGGGGGACCAGATCACCGGCGACCTGAAGACCACCGGGATCGAGGTGGTCGAAGGCGGCATGGAGGTCTATTTCAAACCTGATACCGACGAGCGGGAGGCATGCTACCAGGCGGGCCTCGCGCTTGCCAAGCAGGTCACACAGATCTACATCTCCATAGGAGGGACCTGCACACCCCTCACTTCTGGGGGCACCTCCCGCCCCCCATATCCGGGTATCATTATATTGCCGCCGTCCCCATGGGGTAATATCTCATGGTGTACCTTCCAAAAATTTCCGGGATCTATCTTGCGTACGCCGTCCAGGCCCTCATCCTCTTCCAGGTAGGCTACAGCATCTCTATCGGCGACTACTTCCTGGCGATTGTCGGATTTTTCGGGTTCTTCCTCACCACAGTCCCGCACATCGTCAGCAGACGCACCGATATCTGCATGCCCTGGGAGGTCAACCTCCTCATCGCACTCTCCCTGTACCTCCACGTGGCCGGGCACATCTCTGCATATTATGATCTTTTCGCCCCGTACTACGACAAGATCGCCCATTTCGTCTCCTCGATCACCGTCTCGGTCCTCGGGTTCGCGATGGTCCTCATCGTCGACCGCTACAGCGGTCTGCGACTGACGCGGCCGATGATCGTCTTCTTCATCGTGATCTTCACGATGGCACTTGGGGCGTTCTGGGAGATCTACGAGTTCACCTTTGACAACCTCTTTGGGACACAACTCCAGCACGGACTTGAAGACACGATGTACGACCTCATCTTCGACCTGGTGGGGGCGGCGATCATCGCCGTGGTCGGGAACTTCTATCTCAGGCGGGTGGAAAAGGAGGAGATGGCCAGGATGTTCCTCCATCCCGGACAGGGAGAATAAGGAATCCTGGTGTCCCCCTCAAGTCTCCATCGCTTCTCGCCGGGAAATGCAACGCCCCCGGACTCCAGGCATGAACCGTTTGGCACGACCGCCCCCAGAGCCCCCACAATCATATTCATCCCATATGCTTGAGTCAGGGATTCACGTCGAATTCTACAGAGTCTTTTGCATCACCAGATGTGTCACCAGAAAGCATCATCTCGTACAGAACAAGAGAGAATTTTCTCCAGGATGTGTGGACCTGTGCTCCCCCTTTCGCGCAGGACACTCCGCGAGATCACCGTCTCATTGCCGCCCCACCCCTATCTTCCTCGTAGGGGGTTCCGGGGGGTCTCCCCCCGGCGAAAGAAATCAGGAGCGCATTCTTTAATCTATATGTGGGGCGGCACGTCGATCGGTCTGCCTTCCTCGAACAATCTCGCCGCGGAAGATCCGCGCTCTGAATTTCTGGAATGAAAGATTTTGATCCAGACGAAGATTCATGTCAGGGATACTTTGGGGATATGCTCATGGACTACGAGGTTCACTCCCGGGCGAGTTCCCGCACCACCCTGATATTCCCGGCATCGTCGCGGCGCTCGTCCACCGGTGTCTCACAGATAAGAGGGAGGCGCCTCACCGCCGGGACCGAGAAGAAAGTGCGGAACCCCTCCTCACCGATCGCTCCCATCCCAATATGCTCGTGGCGGTCGAGGTGCGAGCCGAGGGGGCCCTTCGAGTCGTTGCAGTGAACGACCCGGAGGCGGTCAAGTCCGACGGCATCGTCAAAGGTGTCGAGGGTCTCGCCGACGGCGGCGGCAGTGCGGAGATCATACCCGGCCGCAAAGGCATGACAGGTATCGAAACAGACCGCGGTCCGCGCCTCAGGCAGGGCGTCCAGCACCGCCCTGATCTCCTCGAAGGTTCCGCCAAGACTGTTCTTCGTCCCCGCGGTGTTCTCGAGGAGGAGGAGAGTCTCCCCTTCTGCCTCCTCAAAGGCCCGGAGAACCCCAGCGACCAGGCGCCGGCGCCCGCCCTCGATCCCGGTCCCGAGATGGCTGCCAAGGTGCATCACGAGGTACGGGATCCCGAGCGCCTCGCACCGCCCGAGTTCGGAGGCGAGAGTCGTCACCGACTTTTGATAGACCTCCTCCTTGGGCGAGGCGAGGTTCGGGAGGTAGGGCATGTGGTCGACGACCGGGGCGATCCCCGACCCCTCAAGAGCGTCCCTGAAGGCCGAGATGCCTTCGTCGGTCAGCGGTTTGAACCGCCAGCCGCGTGGGTTTCGCGAAAAGATCTGAAAGGTCGTGCACTCTCGTTCCACGGCGCGACCCACCGCCGCCGCCAGGGATTTGGCGATCGAGACATGACACCCGACACGTAGCATGAGAGAAGGGTGGGAAGGGGGAGGAGATGAGGGTGACGATCTGAGTGATGGAAGAGAGGAGGTGAGGGGGAGATCGATGTTATCTGCCATTCGATAGGAGCGTGACTTTGACGCCCGTTTTGGTTTGAAAAATTATTGACAATTCTTACAGATCCTTGTCTTCCGAAATAACCCTGATGTAGCAATACACTGCGAGCAAGCCGCTGTTCCACACTTGTCGCAGATCTGGGTATGATCGGACCCATAGGTTCTGTGACAGATCGGGCACTCAACCTCACAGTCGGAGCAGATCGGCATATTGCATACTGAACAGATCGTGCTGGCATGCTCTTTACAGAATGTCTTGCCGCAGGAACTGCAGGTCAAAGCATGTTCTTCACAGACCCATTTCCCGCAGACAGGGCATTGTGAAATGTGCTCACTACAACAGGCTTTTCCGCACACTTCACAAACAGCAACAGTCTCTTTCTTAATATTAATCGCACCAAGTTTGAAATGCTGCGGGCAATAGCGGATGGTATTTTCAAGGACTGTTCCAGAGTGGGCAAACACTTCTTTCGTATATATCGTGCCTAATGCGTTGAAATGAACATTCCATTTTGGAACGGAAACCATTTCACTATTAAATAGTTTTATATCGCCCCTTCTTGGGATAAACTTCCTTCTCTTGCTATCCAGAATGGTATCCCCCTTTGAAGGGGTGTACGTTATATCACTCGTATTCTTAGCGGTGATATATTCTATGGCAACTCTCTGGACCGTCCGCTTGGTGATTTCAGGTTTCAGTTCGGTGATCTGATAATCCGAACCGATGGTAATAGAGTATTCGGGTGAGGGAGAATAATTCAGTACTTCGTTGAAGGTCTGGAGTGTTCGAGTGTTGCTGGTGCTCTGTTTTGAGGCACTCAGCGAATTAAAAAACGAGCTCCCCTTCTCTGCCTGCCTGTTGAGTACCCTGCCATCTAAGAGATCGATCACAACGATTCCGTCATCCGAAAACTTATGCAGTTCTTTGGTCGGATCATAGACCTGAGCTTTGAAACTGTAGGGTATCTTTATATATGGATGGAAGGTGAGCCTGGCATCGCTCACCTCAACCAGATCTTTGTTCTGGAGTGGTAGCGTCGTCACTGCGAGGTAATCTGATTCTATTGGCAGAGCAAATTTTAAATTCAGTTTTTCTCCTTTCCAACTGGTCCTTCCGACAGAGACAGCGAGCCACTTTTCCTTGATCTCTTCGTGACCGACGATCTCGATGTTCTTACTCTCCGCAAAATTCTGAGCATCAATGGTAAAGTCGTTGAAGGCGACAAAAACACCTCGCCAACCTCCACCGAGATCATCAAGTCTCTTAGAAAAGTCCCGAACCTCTTTTATGCCGACTGCGTCTTTAAAATTCTTACATTCGATAGCAATCTGCTTTTTCCCTCTCTTGGCAACGACATCGATTTCGTTTGTATAACCCCCCTGACCAGGCATTCTGACCCTTCTTTCGGTCTTGTAACCTTCTGCCTGGTAAATCGAGTCTACCATCTCTTCCAGTTTCGTTCCGAGTTCGTAGACGTTCGCAGAAGACGGTCCGCTCTCTTCGGTGTAATCTTCATCCGACCAATCGATAGGATCCGACCAATCATCATCAGAAGGAGGGTCACTTTGGGTTTTGGTTGGAACAATTTGCGATGATGTCTCCTGTGTTAACTCGGTACCACATTCGGGACAGAATTTTGCGTTGGTGTACTGTAATGGCGTTCCACATTCAGGACAAAATTTCGGCATGGTTATTCGCATAATCTGGCTTTACGCATACATCCTTTAAGGTAACGAAATTATTTTTTGAGTCATATTACCCACACGACGAACCCGCAGCCCCATGTCCTGGTAAAAGCAATGAAATCTCACACCGCCCGAAGATTACCCTCCGCCTTCCTCCCCAACGATCCGCTGGATCTCCCGCCGGAGTTCAGGCACGTGGTTGACGGCCGTCCTCCAGACGAGCATCGTGTCGACGCCACAATAGGTATGGATCAGTTTGTCCCGCAACCCCGCCATTTCCTTCCATGGAACGGCAGGGTGCCTCTCCCTGACGGACAGGGGGATCTTTTTGCCGCCTCCCCGATGACCTCGAACTTCCTGATGACGGCGCTTTGTGTCTTATCGTCATAGAGAAACCCGTCGTAGGTCATGCCCGCGGTGAACTCCTCGATCTTTTCCAGGGCACCGGCGAGGTCGGAGAAGTAGAGGAGAGAGGATCTCATGCAAAGAGGAGGTCTCGCGTCACCTGGCTGCGGATCTCCGGGCGGAGTGCGGTTTCCGGTACGACATCAACGCTACCGCCGAGTTTTTCTTCGAGAAACTGCGACGGCCCGACAAAATCAAAGAGGTCGGCACCGGCGCCGAACGCGACGAGGAGATCGATCTCGCTGCCCTCCCCCTGTCCCTCGCGGGCATATGAGCCGAAGAGGGCGATGCTCTCGACACGGAATCGCTCTCTGAGTATTGAGAGAGTCGGTCCCAACCCCATATTCCTGAATTAAGATCCGCGAAATTCCAGAGCCTCAGGGATTCCCGCAGGCGACGGCAGAACCCATCCGCACCATCCAGGAATGTTTCCGTCCTCTGCCGGTCCATCTCGGAGGGGTAAGGGTGTGAGCAACCCCTCATGTTCACTCAATCATAGTCCTCTCTAAGAGCGATAGAATCGGCATGTCCCAGAACGTAGGGATAGGATTTTTCCATACACGTACGATCCGTCCAACTCGAATCGTTGCTTTCTAAGCGATACCCCCACGTACCCGCGGGAGCACTGTACGGATACCACCCATATTCACCGGTATCATATTCGTCCCATTTGAAGATCACATCCGTTTTATACGCATCATTTTGAGGATCATAATCCAGAATGACCTCTGCAACGTCTGAATCCTGCTCATAAGAGATCACATCCCCTATCGCGTACGCAGGTTCCGGCAAAAGTGCGGAAGGAACGGCGGGTGTCGTTGTATCCGGCGTATTACCCAGTTGAACTCCTAGAGACGAAGATGGTTCTGGTTCGGAGTACACGACTTCGGCGTTATCCGCAAAAGCAACCCTCAAAACGTCCCACCCATCAGAGAGAGCATCGGGATTCACAGAAAGATGGATCTTAATGGTTTCTCCAGGCCCTAACGCATCGAAAAAATCCCGATCCAGCATTAAATCCTCATTATGAGAGTCATTCAATGTCACAGTCCTTAAAATCTCAGTACTCTCCAGCGCAGAAGAGATATCGGATTCAGGCAGAGTTATCACAGCAACGACAACATTATGTGCCGTGGTAGATCCGGTGTTCTTGACGGACATGTACGTGTCAATGGAAGAAGTGCTTTGATTTTCAGCACCACCATCGAGTATTTGCAGGTGCGTGTCACCTTCGCTGAGAGATGAATCGGTACATCCTCCCGTTAAAACAACCGCAATGACAGAAACAAATAGCAGAACCGACGGAGTTATTTTTATAACCATTATAAAAGGCCTCGTTATCTAAAAGGACATAAAACCGTGCAACACCCCGAGGGATATGTATTTCGATATGGAATTCGTGAAATATAGACATTGAAGACCCCCACAGAATATTATGTAAGATAAAAGACTTCTTTTTGGCTTTGTAGAAATGCTCTGGATCGCTATTTCTTTGGGGGGCTGGCCGCCCCCAGAACCCCCCGCCCGAAGAGAGGTGGCGGATTGCAACCCCCTCTTCAGGGTCATCTTTCCGCCTTCCCGACCCAATCTTCATCCCGGGGGTCCGGGGGCAGCGCCCCTGGCGCAAGGTTGGAGGAAGGCACGTCGATCCGATGTGCCGCCCCCCCCCATCGTCGAAGAATCTTCACCGCCATCTCGCGCCGGGGGTTGCACCCCCCGGACCCCCCACGGACCGAAGATAGGTGGGGGCGGCGATGGAACACGATCCCCCCCGATTCTCCTGTCTTGAAATAGAGCGATCAGGCGACGAGAAATGTTCATCCCGTATGCTTGAACCCGGAGTTCATGTCCGATTCTAAAGGGCCAGAAATTCATATCCAGTATGCTTGAGGCATGATCTCGCCTCATGTTGAATTCTAAAAATCCAAAAAAAGTATAAAGCAATTCAAAAGGGCTTCTTACCCTCGAATATCCCCTTCACCCAAGGTGCCCGAGCACCGCCTCGCCGAACGCCGCGGTCGTCGCCGACCCGCCAAGGTCGGGCGTCTTCATCCCGGTATCCAGCGTGGCCGTCACCGCCGCCTCGACGGCGGCCGCCCCTGCGGCATCTCCAGCATGGTCCAGGAGCATCGCCGCACTTCTGAGAGCCGCCACAGGGTTTGCAATGCCTTTCCCCTCGATGTCGGGTGCCGACCCATGGACCGGCTCAAAGAGAGCATGGTCGTCCCCGATATTTGCCGACGGCAGGAGACCAAGGCCCCCGACCAGGGCCCCGGCGGCGTCGGAGAGGATGTCCCCGAAGATGTTTGTGGTCACCACGACCCCGTAGTGCGCCGGGTGCATCAGGACGCCCAGGCAGAGGGCATCGATGTACTTCTCCTCCCACTCGAGCCCGGCGGCCTCGGCCTCCTCGATGGCGCACCGCCTGAAGAGAGCGTCCGACTTGAGGACGTTGGCCTTCGTCCCGATGGTGAACCGACGCCCCTTTGCACGTGCTGCGGCAAACCGTGCGATCCGCCGACTCCCCGCCTCGGTGACCACCCGCAGAGTGCAGGCCGACCCTGGCAATTCCCACTCGATCCCTGAGTACAGCCCCTCGGTGTTCTCGCGCACGATGGTGATGTCCACCCCGGCCCCCTGGACCGGCCTGACATTGGCATAGAGTTCGAGTTCTTTGCGCAACCTGACGATCACGCTCTGGTAATTCGGGTCGGGCGGCGTGGTCACCGCCCCGAAGAGCACACTGTCGGCTTCACGGAGGGCCTGCAACTCCTCGGCGCCGAGGGCCTCGCCGCAACGCTTCCAGCGCCCATACCCGATCTCGACCTCGACGTAGTCCCACTCCGGATGGAGGCGCCTGAGCACCGCCTCAGCGACCGGGACCACCTCCTTCCCGATCCCGTCACCTGGAACGACTGCGACCTTCATCCTTTCTCCACTCCTGCACCATCTCTCTCAGCACTCTATCAACTGTATGCGGTGACGCCCCCCAATGGACCACGCCGCCGAACTTCTCATTCCAGACGCCGACACCCTCGCGCTCGCCCCGGCAACACCTGGCCATAAACGGTTCCTCTGCCACCTGGGTGAGCGGACAGATCTCGGCGACCTCGATCCCGTCACCATAATTCTCGGCACAGAACTGCCTGGCCGTAAGACACCCGGCCACCCGCTCGTTCCCCTCCAGGGGGTCGGCGTCCAGGGTGCGGTCAAACCCCCCGGCCCGGCAGGGGTAGACCTCGGCACCGATCTCGCTGATATCCCTGATATGATATTCAAACCTGACATGGAGATCGCCGAAGAGCCCGACCCCTTCGAGATCCTCCAGTACCCCGACGAGATGGGCCCGCGGCGGCACGACGTCATAGACATGGACCGTGAGGAGATCCTTGGGATCAGGGTCGAGGACAAAGGTCCGCGACTCGTCAGGACTCTTAAAGATCGTACACCTCTTCCCGCTCTCGCGGGCAAGGCTGAGCAGACGAGCACGGTCATTGATATTTACCTTTTCAGGCCAGACCGTCGTCTCCTCAGGGGAGGCAAGCACCCAGGTGGCCGTCACGTCACGCATCAACGTCTCCCCGTCGCTGAGACGGACCGCCAGCACCTCCGGCCCTTCGGCTGTCTCTCTGATCAGCCACCTGGAGAGGAAGTAGACCCTCTCACCCAGTGGCTGCGAGGTAGCGATTCCTACATATTTGCATTCTTCTGGAAATATCATCTCTGGCCTCCGCTGAGATAGGAGACAAGACCTCCAGCCTGGAGGATCGCCCGCATCCGCGGGGAGAGAGGACGGAGAGGGCGGCGGGCACCCGACGCCTCGATCCATCCCTCTTCAAGGTCAAAGCACACTTCCCCACCATCCTGGCATGGGATCTCGCACTCAAGCACTGGAAGACCAATATTGACGGCGTTCCTGAAGAATATTCTGGCAAACATCGGAGCGGCCACCGCCACGACCCCTGCCTCTTTCAGGGCGACCGGGGCCTGCTCCCTGGACGAACCGCACCCGAAATTCGGGCCTGCGACGATCACCGCTCCCTTCAGTCTCCTGGCAAGGCCGGGGTCGAGGTCCTCAAAGACATGGGTGGCCCAGACCGAACGATCCTTGGTCCGCAAGTACCTCCCCGCGATGATCAGGTCGGTATCGATGTCACGGCCCAGGCAGACCGCACGTCCCTCTGCCTTCATAGATATCCCTCCGGTGAGGCGACCTCGCCGGCAAGGGCAGTCGCCGCCGCAGTCGAAGGGGACGCAAGATAGATCTCGCCGCCGACACCCATCCTGTTCCTGAAGTTCCGGTTCGCCGTCGAGAGGCAGACCTCGCCCTCCCCGATCACGCCCATATGCGCACCCAGGCACGGGCCGCACCCTGGCGTCCCGACCGCACACCCGGCCTTGATAAGCGTCTCAAGGACGCCGGTCGCAAGTGCACGGAGAAGCACGCTCCGCGACGCAGGGACGACAACGGTCCTGACCGCCACCTTCTTGCCCCTGACAATTCTCGCAAAGCGTTCCAGGTCCTCATAGCGCCCGCAGGTGCAGGTGCCCAGGAAGACCTGGTCGATCGGCACCCCCTCCTGCTCGGCGACCGGACAGACCGTGTCCACCCTGGGCGGGAGGGCGATGAGGGGTTCAAGGTTCTCAAGGTCGAGGGTCACCTCGTCAGGATAGCTGTCGATCCCCCGCGGCTGGACCTCGACCTCGTGCCCGAACCCGGCGAAGTACTGCCGGGTCGTTTCGTCGGCATAGAAGAGCCCGGCCTTCGCACCGGTCTCCACCGCCATGTTCGACAGGGTGAGGCGGTCGGCCATCGAGAGCCCGGCGGCCGCCTCGCCCACGAACTCAAGGGCGCGGTACGTCCCGCCGTCCATCCCGAGGGCGGCGACATAGGCAAGCGCGAGGTCCTTTGCCTCGACTGCCCCGGAAAGGTGCCCCTCAAGGAAGAGCCCGGTCGTCTCAGGCACCCTGAACCAGGTCTCACCGGTCGCAAAGACCCCTGCAAGGTCGGTCGCACCCACCCCGGTCGCAAAGGCGCCGAGGGCCCCGAGGGTGCAGGTATGGGAGTCGGCGCCAAGGACCACCTCGCCAGGCAGGGCGGCCCCCTCGGCCATCACCTGGTGGCAGACCCCACCGCCGACATCTGAGAAGTGGACCTGCTGCTCCTCTGCAAAGGCACGCAGTTCCTTCTGGAGGTCGGCGGTCAGCGAGGTGTTGGCCGGGGCGATGTGATCGAAGATCAGGTGCCGGTGGTCAGGATCGGTGAAGACCCCGGTCCCGATCGCCCGCCATGCTTCAAGGGCCAGAACCCCGGTCCCGTCGTGGGCATAGGCCCGGTCCACCCGCCGGTCGACATACTCGCCGGCGGGTGCGCCGAGGATCGTCTCTGAGAGCGTGCTCATCCATGCACCCCCTTCACGGCGGCACAGAGAATGTCCTGGAGCACCTCGGGCGTCACATGACACTTCGCCTCGCTGCGCCGTTTCACCTCGCGCAGCACCCAGCGCACCTCCTCCCCGTCGAGATGATACCCGAGGGACGCGGCCACATGCTCGACGGCGTGCCGACCAGTGTGCTTGCCCAGCACAAAGGTCCGGTCCCTCCCCACCAGGGAGGGGCGGACATACTCGTAGGTCGACGGATCTTCGAGCAGGGCGGCGATATGAATCCCGCTCTCGTGAGCAAAGGCGTTCGCCCCGACCACCGCCTTGTTCCTCGCGACCTCCACCCCTGACGTGTGAGCGACCAGGTCTGAGAGGGCGGCGATATGGGAGAGGTCGTAGCGGTTGAGATCGTTCTTCATCGCAAGGACCACGAGCACCTCTTCAAGAGGGGTGTTGCCGGCGCGTTCCCCCAGGCCGTTGACCGTGGTATGGAGCTGGAAGGCCCCGGCCTCCGCGGCGACGAGGGTGTTTGCGGTGGCGCACCCGAGATCGTCATGACAGTGAATACAGAGCGGGAGGTCGACCGCCTGCCGCACCGCCTGCACCCGTGCAAAGGTCTCCATCGGGGTCATGCACCCGACCGTGTCGGCCAGAGTACCGAGATCGGCCCCGGCAGCGGCCACCTGCCGGTATGCGTTGATCAGGTCCTGGAGGTCGGTCCGTGACCCGTCCTCGGCCCCGAACCTCACCTGGACCCCATGGTCATGGGCGTACTCGACCATCTCGCAGGTCTCGGCCATCACCGCCTCGCGGCTCTTCTTGTACTTGGTCCTGATATGGAGGTCAGAGGTCGCGGCAAAGAGCCCGATCATGTCGACGTCACAGTCGAGGGCGGCATCGATATCCCCCTTTTTCGCCCGGGCAAGCGCACAGATCCTGGCGTCAAGCCCCATCTGGCAGACCGCCTTCACCGCCTCCTGCTCCTTTCCAGAGACTGCAGGGAACCCCGCCTCGATCACCTCGACGCCGGTCGCGTCAAGGAGGGAGGCGATCTCCATCTTCTCCTCACGGGTGAACGTGACGCCTGGCGTCTGCTCACCATCACGCAGTGTTACATCACAGATCTCTACATTCAACTTTTTCATGACATTCACCAGCAGGACATTCTCCGCTGACGACCACCGTCTTCGGGCGGTCTGCAGGGACTATCAGCCGCCGCAGTCCTGGCAGGTCGTCGGCCTGGCAGTATTCAGGTTCGGCCCACCCGAGGTACCGCCTGAGACCAGGGGTCTCCTGGCCGCCGACCATGCCCATACGCCTGTTCTCCAGTACGATACAGAGGAGCGGGATCTCTTTTTCATAGATGTCGATGAGGGCATTCACCCCAGAATGAAGGAGGGCATAGTCCCCGATGAGGGCCACCCCGGTGCTCCGCGCTCCCACCGCCACCGCCGAGCCGAGGCCATAACTGGCCGTCCCGATGCAGTATGGCGGGTTGACCGCAAGGAGGGAACACCCGGCATCGACCGCGGGCCGCATCCCCCGCTCTGCAAGCAGAGAGAAGAGCGGGCGGTACGGACACCCCCCGCAGAGGGTCCGGGAATAGCCCCTGTGTGAGAACCGCTCAGGTGGGGCCTCGGGTGCGGGGACTGCAGGATAGGTGACCCTTATCCCCCCCGGGGCCGGGCGGCCCGACAAGGCCGCCATGACCTGGAGGGCATGCTGCCACCGCCCGAGGGTGGTCAGGCCAGGGTCGGCGAGCGCCCCGGCACCAGGGTTTCTCGGCACAGGCGTTGCCGCCGCGTCGGCACCGAGCACCTCAGGGACGACCCTGAGGATAACGACCCTTGAGAGAGACTCTGAGAGCAAGAACGCCTCTTCGACTGCGGCCCCAAGGGCAGACGGATCTTCGGGCTCCACCACCGGGACCATCGCCACCTGCCCGAAGGCCCTGGAGTCCTCGGCCACCTGCGAGGCGCGGGCCAGGGGGTCGTCGCCGACCAGGACCACGACCCCGGCACAGAGCCCCTGGGCCGTCGCCTGGACCAGCGGGTCAGCAAGGAGGTTCATCCCCACGTGCTTGACGACGACCGCCGCGCGCCGACCTGAAAGCGAGTCGCCAAGGGCGTATTCCAGGGCCACCTTCTCGTTGACGCAGACCTCGGCCCCGGCCGCCGCGACAACCTCGGTCACCGGGTAGCCAGGCACCCCATAGACATGGTCGGCCGCGGTCCGCAGGGCGGTGGCCAGAGACTCTGCCCCATTCATCTCAGTCCCTCCCAGGGATCAGGTCACACCCTGCACAGGCCGCACACATTGTCTGCGCCTGTGCGGGATCGAGCCCGGCCTCCTTCAATGCCCTCTCCAGCATGGCATGGAGGCTGAGCATCCGTTCTGCCGACGGGCGTGCATAGTGGGCAAGCCCTGCCGCAGGCGCAAGAGGACGGAGGATCGGGATCACCCCGATGGAACAGAGCCGACGGACGACCACCTCCATCTCCTCGTCACTCTCCCCGAGCCCGACGATGATGTTGCTCTGGACATGGTCCCGACCAAAGATCCTGACTGACTCCTCGAGCACCTCCCAGAGGAGGGTCCAGTCCTGTCCTGGACACATTTCGGCGAAAAGTCCGGGCGTCGCTGCTTCGAGGTTGAACTTCACCTCCGCGACCCCTGCCTCCCGCAGCACCCTTGGGGTCTGCGGCGTCGGGTAGATGGAGACCCCGATCGGGAGACCAAAGGGGACAAGGAGACGGACAATCCCGACGGTCCGCCGTTCTTCCTCGGCCGCACTCACCGGCACCCCGCTCGTGATCGAAATGGCGTCGATCTCCCCGACAGCCGACATCACCATCTCGATCACCTCGTCAGGCCTCTTGATCCGGCCCTGCCCGAGCGGGACAGTGCAGTACTTGCATGAGAAGATGCACCGTTCAGAGAGAGTGATGTAGGCCTGGCGAGGACAGTGGAGAGGAGCGGGTTCAAGTTCACCGCGCACCAGTTCTCCCTTGAAGGGAATGGTCGCCTTCCCCATCCCCTCGTGGATAAGTATGAGGGCGGCATCTGGATCGACCAAGAGCCTGACCCTCCGGCCGTCGACCGAGAAAAAAAGAGAACCTGTGCCGCCGGCGCCAGGGCCGGCCGTCGAAGACGAGATGAATCGCCTCGCCGGCACCCCGACCACCTTCACCCGACCTTCGGCCAGGAGTTCGGCCTTCAGTCTGAGCCAGTCCACAGGGCAAGTGCCTCCTCGAAGTCGGTATAGAAGGGGATCGCACCGACCGCACCGATGAGCCCGTTCCCGTCCATCACGACTCTGACCTGAGGGAGTACATCTTCGAGGTCGGCACGCGAGACCTTGCCCCGCTTCACCGCCTCGCCATATTCGCGGAGGGACGAGGGGTCGAACCCCACCATGGCCGCCATCCCGGTCTGGTCAGAGAGGGTGTAGCGCCTGAGCAGCGCCGCAAACCGATTGATGAGGCCATCAGGATCGGTGGAGGCGAACTCAACCGCACACCCCACGCAGTTCTTCGTCCTCTCTGGGACCGGGAAAAGCTGCACGATGGTGTGAGAGAGGTAGACCGAAGCCTCGTCCGCCACCGCCATGGCGATGTTGTGGACCAGGGTCCAGGTCGCTCCCGCCTCAGGGGTGTCGGTATCGTCCACCCCGATCACCACCCGGTCGCGGCGGGGGAGCCAGATCGTCGAGCCGGCCAGTTTTCCCCCACCTGACTCGTCGCACTCGGCCCTGATCACGCCCCGGCCCCGCGCCCGGCAGGCCGAGGCGCCGACGCCACCACCGCCCATGCCAAGATAGGTGACCGAGACCTCGTCGTCCTCGACCAAGGCCCCGGCGATCCCGGCAGGAAACTTCGAGCCTTCGAGCCCGAGGTCAGTCGACCCGGTCCGCACGAGGTACCTCGTCGTCGGTCCGACTGTCCGCACCGACTCGACGAGCGGGCTCTGGGCATAGTGGCGACGGACCCACTGCGCCCCGCCGATACATTCGTAGAACTCGATGATCTCGACCTGGTCGCCGCCGGGATCGGCGACGGCGACGATCCCGGGGTACGAGATCACGTAGGGATCTAGAAGGACTTTAGAGGGTTCCTTCTGGTCGTTCGCCATACAGGCCAGCCGCCTCCACGCCGCAGTTCCCCCAGAGCACAGCCCCGAAGGCACCTATACGGCCCTTGCTTGCTGCAGAATCGATGAAGGTGATCCCGAGCCTTGCCGCCTCGGCCTCCACCTCGTCCTGGGTGAGCAGTTCGGTCTTGATCTTCTTCATGTACTCGGTCTCTGGCAGACCGATGCCGCGGTAGTATGCAATTCCGGTATCGCCCGAGACCGCGTGCTCCTCGATATAGTCTTTCACAAAGGCGAGGAGGTCGTCGACCGCCCCTGGCCTGACCGCAAAGTTCAGCACCGACCCGACACAGTTGGTCGTCTTCTGCGGGGCCTTGGGGTTGAGTTGGACCAATCTCATATTAAGGTACTCTGCTCCTGCAACCTTGCACGCCTCAGCGCACTTGAGGGCCAGCACCCAGGTCGCTCCATCCTCCTTGGTGTCGGTGTCGTCGATCCCGATGGTCACCTTCTCGTATTTTGGCGAGACAATCCGCACCCGGCAGACGCGCGCCCCCCCGATGTGCAGGTCTTCCTCGGTCGGGTACTCGGCCCTGATCACGCCAGGGGCCTGGGGGAGACAGGCGGCGACGCCGACCCCGGCACCGGCGATCCCGGCCCAGGTGGTCACGACCTCGTCGCCCTCCACCTCGACCCCGGCAAGGGCCTGGCCACCGATTTCCTGACCCGCCGCCCCGAAATGGGGTTCGTACTCCCCCAGACGGGCGGCCATGGTCATCGACGACCCCTGAACGTCGACGGCGGTCAGCGCCCCTCCGGCACGCCGACGGTTCATCACGTCCCACTCGATGGTGCCGCGATGCCGGCAGGTCTCCAGGATCTCGGCCAGGCCCTTCTCCTCGTCTACCATCGCAATAAATTTCTCTGCAAAGAGCGGCCCAAAGCGCTCTCTCACTTCGTCGGGTGTCAGCACGATCATGGTATATACACCGAAAATTTCGTTACCGAAATATTCGGCGTCATCACGGATAAATGAATCGTAGGTGAGCAGGAGGAGCAGCCCTTCATATGCTCGACCCGACTCAGAGAGAACCACGCCCAAATTGCCCTCCGATCCGGGAGGAGAGGCTCCGATCCGGGCCCAGATTGAAGAGATTTCAGGAGCATAGCAGAGAAAACCCTGTTCACGAAACATCGGCAATATCATGAACTTTGTCGACCCCATGAAGGCCCAATATGAGTGAGAGAGATATTGGCATATCTGTTGCCCAGGATGAGGCCACATATGGCCGCCGGAAACGCGTGGAAATCGCCGCGATTTTTCGGGCAGGCGAAGGCTCTGTGGCGGCAGAAGCGCGGATGAAAGGGGAGTTTTCCAGTCAGTTCAAGAAAAAAAGGCCCTGTTTCAGGCTTCGTAGAACTGGGCATGAAACGAAACCACGTCTCAAGCATACAGGATGAATATTTCCCGGCTTTGTAGAAATTATCTTGATGGTTCTCTTCGACAGGGGACTGGCCGCCCCCCGAACCCCCCGTAAAGATAGGGGGGAGGACGGCATCCTGTCTATCAGGATCTTTTCTTCGGCCTTCCCGGCCCTATCGTCATCCCGGGGGTCCGGGCGGCACTCGCCCCCGGCGCGAGCATAAGAGAAGGCGATAGATTCGGTTCACAGGGGAGGGGAGGTGATGAAAAGAGGACGACTTCTACAGAGCAAAAAAAAGAATTACCTTCTTCTCATCATGACCGCCACCCCGATGGCGACGAGGGCAAGTCCCTCCATCATCGGGGTCTGTTTCGGAGCCGTGGTGCTTGCTGGAGGCGTTGACGTCTCGGTGACCTGCGCCACCTCTGTTGTCGCTGGGACCGGCGTCTTCTCTGCCGGCACCGACGCCTCTGCAGCAGCGACCTCACCTGAGACGATCGCGAAGTACGAGAACCTGTCGGCTTCAGCCGAGTAATACACCATCTCGCCGTCCTCGCTCAGGAGCGTGGTCGGAAAGGTCCTCCACCTGTCATTGGCGTACTGCATGAGCGTAATCTGTTTCGCTGAGAGGTCATGTGCATCCAGCCAGGTCTTTGGTACAGAGAACTCAAGGACTAGCCCGGCGATCGCGGCCGGGTCGGTGTGATACAGGGTCGCCTTCTGGATCTCATAGACTGTGGAGGCCGGCATCTCGATCTCCACAGGGAGAGAGGCTTTCTCCACGGTGACCAGGAAACCGGAGAGTTCGTCCCAGGCCTCCACGGTGATCTGGTCGATCGCCGTCCTGTCTATGGTGAAGGTCTGCTTCTCACCTTCCGGGATCGATCCTGCAAAGGACGCCACATCTGAGTGATCTCCACCAGATGATGGCCCACCCACAGACTCGTGGGACCCTGGCACCGACAGGGACAAGGTCGCGGCGAATCCGAAGAGCGAGAAACCGTTCGGGGAATAGCCTTCAAAGACCATCTCCCCTGATGCATCAAGACCCACATACTTGGTCTTCAGCACCTCCTGCACATCGTCTTCTGCCCACCTGATGATCCTGACCGCATTTGGGCCGCCATGGGCGTCGACCCATGCCTCGTCGATCCCCATCCTCACGACCGCACCGGTGATCTCTTCACCGTTCGTCAGGTTCGTCTTCTTGATATTCATCGTGAAGCCGACCTCGTCCACCTCCAGGCCAGCGTCGCTCGCGGCGAGGTGGAAGGCGGAGACGACCTCTTCAGGTACGGTCTGGTTGAGGGTGGTCGTGATGCCCGCACCGGCCGGCAGGCAGGTGAGGTTGGCGCGTATACCCCCTGAGACGGTGCCAGGCACCGGGAGGTCGGCGACGAGGGGATCGGTCTCGAGGACCAGTGCGTCATAGGTCGCATTGATCCGTCCGTCCACCGGTTCTTCCATCGACGTGGTCATGACCGTCAGGGTGAAGCCGTCACCCTGCAGGGCGAGGCAGTCGCCCTCGATATCGGCGGCGCTTGCGTTGACCGAGACAATATGCGTCCCACTGCTGTCTTCAGTGAAGGTGCAGTCCGGCACCTCGAAGGAGATTGTCTCCGTCTTCTTCGTCGCGGGAACCACCGTGACGACTGCAGACCCCGTGCACCCGTCGCATCCGGCGGTGACCGTCACTTCGCCGGGGGAGAGGGCGTCAAAGCACCCGGTGGTCGCGTTCACGACACCGCGGGTCGTGTTGCTGCTCGACCACACCGGCACGGCGCGGGGCATCGCCTCGCCACGCTGGTCAAAGACCTCGGCCGTGAAGTTCACGCTCTCGGTTACTTCAAGGGTTGTGGCAGGCGCGGTTATGGTGATGGTCGTCGGGGTGAGGACGAGATAGTTGTCGATCGGGGAGATGAGGGGGTGGTAATGATCTGTGCCTCCGGCGGTGAACGGCGTGTCGCCGAGTCCGTCGCCGTCGGTGTCGTTGCCGGTGTAGGTCTGGTACCAGTTTCCGACAAAGTTGGTGTATATTGTGCCATTATAGATGTAAGTAACTGGTACGGTTGAATTAAGGCTGACACATTTAGACCTCTTAAAATAACAAAACCCATACCTGCTCGAATCACTCACATAGATGTCATTCATATAGAAATTGAGAGACTGTATTGAACGTACTTTGTCAAAATAAAGTGTAGATCTTTTACCTCCCATGAAGACATTATTCGATACGGTAACATTACTTAATGAATATTTAAATTGGAGAGCATAATTTTTAGATTGACCTTGATCTAAGAAATTATTCGAGATTACACAATCCGACATTATATAAGCAATCATTCTTGACCCAGACCCAGAAGTCCCGGTAAAGGTATTATTTATCACTTGAGTATACTGCTGGGATTTCATATAGATCCCATCTGCAGTATTATGCTCGATCAGACCATAATTCACATCTTGAGATGATATTTCTCCTCCAGGCAATAGGTTATCTTTAATGATCACTTGAGAACAGGATTTAACAGTTATACTCCCCGAATTTAACTTATTCTCTCCAATAAAAATATTAGAGCCACTCAAACTTACAGAACCTCTTTCAAAGTGATTATCCTGAATGATTGCTCCATTCGTAGATCCCTGAATGCCACATTCTGAAAATTTATTATTTACAATAGTACAATTATCAGCATCTTCAAGTTTTGTGTCCGTTTCCCCGAATATAAAGCCAGAAATCGAGACATTATCAGCAGCGACACTCACTTGGCCATTACTTGACTGCTCATCCCCTATTGTAACCGATCCAAGTCCATGTTCGGATTTTAGCATCACACTGGTCTTAATTTCAAAAGGTTCGGTATATGTTCCATTTCTGACTAAAACTGTATCGCCATCTCGTGCAATTGAAACAGCGTCTTTAACTGATGTATAGTCACCATCTCCCGTCCTATCAACAATCCAGGTACGTACCGGAAGACTGCTGGGGTATACTTCTACTGTCGCCGAACCATTGACATCATTGAAGTTTGCCTGAACAATAGTCTTGCCTGGTCCTGTAGGTGTAAAATAACCCGTTTTATTCACTATACCAACCGAAAGATTGCTGCTTGTCCAAGTAAGGGGAACATATTGAAGTTCAATGCCATTCCCATCAAATACTTTCGCATGAAACTGGATTGGATCCCAATTATCCCATGTCTTCACCGTAACTGGTGTGACATTAATTTTTTGAACATCAGGAGGGAACTCAAGAGAGATCTCTGTGATCTGTTCAAGATTTCTACCATGATTTGCAATACCAGAACCAGTTAATTTCAACGGCCAGAATGTTCGGCCGTCGACAGGTTCCTCCGGGATCTCAAACCCGTTCAACTTATACGCAGTGATAAAGGTCTTGTCCCCTTCGATGAGTTCGCGGCTGCTGATATGGACTGTCTTATCATTGCCTGCATATTTTCCGACGATGGTGACCGTATAGTCACGGCCCGCCAGCGGGGTATTGAATGTAGCAGGATCCTGGTCGTCGACAAGTCCGATGACTGCAGAGAGGCGGGCCCCTTCCCATGTTTTCCCGCTGGGGTCAGTATATGGGAGAGGTCCATCTCTGGAGAGGTCGATGATCGTGGAACGGTCCAGGGTTCTGTTCACTGCCCCGATCAGGTCGACATCCCAGTCAGGATGTGGTTTGATCACGATCTGTGCAGTCCCGGTCACCGTACCGCTCTGTGCCTGTACCTCTGTAGTCCCGACTGAAACACCTGTGAAGGTACCTGAGGAATCCACAGTCCCGACATTCTCATTGGTGCTTGACCATGTGAATGTCAGTGGCGTGATCTCGTCCCCAAACTGGTCATATCCCGTGGCGGTAAAGACCTGGTCTCTGATATTGTCAGTGTACATCACGGCCGAAGCAGGATCCATTTTGATCGATGTCAGTACTTTTTCGACAGGCCCTGTCACCGTAACCTCAACACTGCTGGAGGCTCCCTTTGTCGAGGCGGTGAGCACGGTCACGCCCTCAGAAGTCGGTGTAAACACTCCATCGTTGTCGACTGTGCCGACTCCAGGGACACTGCTTGACCAGGTGAAGGGAGCACCGACGATCTCTTCACCGTTTTCGTCATATGCCCGTGCTGAAAACGTCTGCTTGCCGTTGAGGGGCACTATTGCAGATTCTGGAGAGATCACGACCTGCGCAGCAGGAGGAAGGGGGGCACCTGAGACATAATATCCACTGAACTCACCAGGGTTTCCAAGGAGACGGTTTGTCCAGCAGGTGATATTGTATATCCCAACATCAGCGTTTTTCGAATATGCATAGGCATTCACCGCCATGAAAGAGTTCAGGTTCTCGACCTCGTACTGCACCCTGACCGGCGGCACCCCATGACGGTCGCCAGCATTGAGATCGACGAGCATCATCATGAATGGATTGGACTCATCATTCACATCCTGCTCTGGGTACAGGGGATATTTCGTATGTGCGGCAGGCCGCCAGGTCTGCGGACCATAGATGAGGTCGTCTTTTGTAAACCATTCATCCAGAGTCACAGCTTTGTAATGAACATCCTCCATTGCAGGCGGGGCGTGCGGGACCGGATTTGGAACCCATTGATACCCGTCTGCCTTCAGATGAAGTTTAAAATCATCCGAAATTGTCCCGTTGACTGCAATAAGGAGCAAGATCTCATCTTTGTAATAACGTCCCCCGGTGTCGGTAACCCAGAATGTCCCGGAAGGCCTGTTTGTAAACGTAACTTTTCCAGACTCCGAGAGGTCGTCGGTGATGTGCAGCGCGTTTTGTCCTCCATCGATATCAGGGGATGCAGCAGGTTCGCCGATCCACCTGATGTTATAGGTGTGATTCCCGAAATCATTGAACCTGGCGCCATCTTCATTCGAGACCCTGAGGAACAGATTGTTGGTATCAGGCATCACGCCCCTGATATCTTCACTGACAGAAGATAGCCTCTCCACCGTTTCTATCGGTACTGGCGGGGTATCGGGCAACGGAGCCGTCACGCTCACCTCGACAGTGCCGTTCACGGTACTGTTCACGGCAGTGGCGGTGACCAGCGTATCTCCAGCGGAAAGTGCGGTGAACGAACCGGTGCGGTTCACCGTCCCGACCGACAGGTCGCTGCAGTTCCAGGAAAATGGAACCTCAGGCACGACCTCACCCAAAGGATCGTACGCCACCGCCGAAAACGAACGCACCTCGCCCACCATCATTTCAGTGGAGACTGGCGTGATCTTCACCTGTGAGATCTCCTGTTGAGGCGACACCGAGATCGTAGCATTCTCTTCCTCATCTCCTTCAGTAGTATTCAAAGGAGAGAGCACCGTGTCCCCGACACCAGCACTCTGGTCAGATGTGTTTGTCCCTGAGAGAGAGAAGTCCTCTGCTCCAGCAGGGACCATGCAGAGGGTACCGATAGTTATGAGCACAAGGCCCAGCAATACTGATGAGAAAATATTTTTCCGGCATTTCTTTCCGGATCTGGATAAGATATCACGAATCATCATAATCCAACCATATTATCACTGGCGCAAAAGCATATGCAGAACGATATACTCAGTATTTGATAATTTGGCGATTAAGATAACTCTTTTGATTTGCTTTGGAGTTAAACAGATTATGATAACCCCAATTTAAATTTGATATATCTTTAACGATCCTTTCATCCATGTAGCGATGAATTCAAGATTAAATCAGTTCCGTAGAGAGCCTCATCCATTATTGATGCACCTGATGAAGAGACCCCCGTCCATCGATCGCTTATCTTCGTGCTGGATGTGAGCGGGGCGGACATAAGAAGGCGGGAAGCCTTCGAATCGCGCGCCTCCATACGATAGAGCCGAGGACAGCAGCATCCTCGTCATGGGCATCCATTCTGCCTTCCCGGATCCATCATCCTCCCGGGAGTCAGGGGGAAACGAGCGTACGTGAGTTTGAGAAGATCTTTGATCTTCAGGGGGCCACGGCCGACCGATGTGGGAAAAGGAGTCACGACCATACTAAGAATTGGCGGGGGATCCTACAGGGCCATAAAATCAAAAAATTTCTTGAATACACTCATCCATGCCAGAGTAGAGAGAGAGCAAAGATTCTAGAATATCCAGAGAAAGCATGACCCTGGATGCGATCTCAAGGATGGATTCTGGTGGTCTTATGAGAGGGAAATGTTTGATATGGATCAACTCTGAGTCCTGTCTCCGAGCCTGGATCGATCCAAGTAAAAAAAGGGCTCTGTAAAAACCCTTTTGATAATTCTCTCTGGCGTGGGGCTTGGTCACCCCCCGAACCCCCCCGCCACACGATAGGTATGGTCATCGATTCTGGCTTCCCGACCCCATCGTGGTCCCGGGGGTCAGGGGGCGCCGCGCCCCCAGCCAAAGGGATAGGAAGGCGGGTGACACATGTCTCCCCCACACAAGAGGTGAGGGTTTCTACAGAACCAAAAAAAGGAAGAAGTTTAGAAGTTGATTGTCCAGCCGCTGCTCCCCGTATCAGTCACCCTGTTTGTCCAGGATACAGACTGCCCTTGCTTCGACTGATTGCACCAGGTGTAGATGTCGAACAATGCGCGGCCATCATACCCTGTGATGTCGTACTCGATCTTGATCATGCCATTATCTATGAGGTCGGTGTTGTACTTCAGAGTCCCAAGCCCCAGGTCGATGAACATGACCTTGTAGGTGTCTGAGGGGTCAGTCATGTCCTGGCCGCAGTACATCGGATAATCCTCATCGAAGTACGGGCGCCAGTTGCAATTAATACGGGTACCATTATCAGACTCAAGGAAATATCCATCATCAAATGTACCGACATTGACTGAATCATAATAGGTCACCGACGGCGGGTACATAATCGTCGGCGTCAGCGTCCAGTTGTATCCAGAAGCCGTGATGCTCAATGCAAGATCTGTCGTATCAACCTCTCCCGGCACACCAAACATGAGGATCGCAGAATCACTGCACCCAGGATTCTTGCTGGTGTCAGAGATGTAGAACGTCCCGTTCAGACCCTGATTTGTGTAAACCCCACCATTTTTGTTCGTCGTGCTGTCGGCGATATGGATCGCCTTGAGTCCACCACCCGCCTTTGAGAAGTTGAAGAAGTAGGTATCGTCACCATAAGGATCATAAAATGCTCCATTCCCCATCTCGATGTACGTCTGGTTGTTCCCGGTAAATTCAGCCGCAGACACCGGCATAACACACACGGCACACATCAGCAGCACTGCTGAGACCATCGCCACTTTTAGTGCCCGTGCTCTTCCTTCATTTTCCATTTAAAACTCACCTTCGTACAATCCCAGAGTCCACTCTGACTCCAGGGTTCTATCAACTGAGGGCCAGATCGCACAGGTCAAACACACTCACCAAACATCTGCCCACAGTCAACAAGATCCAGTACTGATTCAGGCGAGCTTATATTTTTCGGATTAATATTGTGCTCCATTTACCCCAGGAATACAACTCAACTCCAAGCTTCGCTCATATATGCCCTGGTCCAACCCCTCACCTGACCGGGGTTCCACCGATCCCCTATTCAGGACAAACACCACCACCCTGTCCGGTCGGCAGATCGACCCAGCACCCTCTCAGCCCCGCGCACGAGGAGAGATCAGAAAAAAAGATTTAGAAGAGGTCCTTGAGCTCGATCTTGAACGGCCCAAGGTTGCCGCCGAAGTTGCCGGCACTGATGAAGACGACCCCCGGCACCCCGGCCGCCGCCTTGACACCGGCGGCCATCGCGGCCTTCACCGACGCCTCGTCGACACCATCGATGACGATCTCGTAGAGCGCCTTCACGCCCTCAGGCACCATGGAGTCCTCAACCTGGTCGCGCAGCGTCGGGCAGTACTTCTCGTTCGTGGTGGCAGTCATGAACTTGTACTTGTTGCTGCCGACCTTTGAACCCGAAGCGACGATGCCGCCAGGGAACGGAGTGACAACACCAGGAACATCGGCGATCGCGTCGACCGCCGCCTGAGCGGCCATGAGCGCGGCCATCTGGTTCTCGCCCATGATGAAGAAGTTGCCGCCCGCGACACCCTTGACGATCCCGAAGTCCTCCTCGCCAATGTACTCGCCGTTCATGATCGGAATGGCCCAGCACTGCCGGCCGCCGACTTCCTTCTTGTACTCGTAGCCGTCACCGAAGAAGTGGAGTTTCAGCGGGATCCGCTCCTCAGCTTCAGGCATACCGTCAAAGACTGCAGTCGTCGGAGCAGTGAGGACACACTCGGACAGGCGCTCAAGAACCCGCCCCTTGATCTTCTTCTTGCCGGCACAGACAAGGATCGCATACCCTGGCCGTCCGTCAGGAGTCTCATCGGCCGGGACAAATCCCTCGATCCCCGCCTCGCACGGGCACCCGATCGCCGAGGTGGCAAACCCGGTCGCCTCAACCGCGGCCTTATGCGCCCACTCCTTGGTCACAGCAGTAATGATTGCCCTCGCGACCCAGGTCGGGAACGCTTCAGCATATGTCTCGTCAATGGTCACACCATTATATTCCATATGTGTACACCGTACAGATGGTGCAACAGGTAAATAGAAGAACATTTCTAAATCACCCGTGACCGGTCGGTCCAACTGCACGATCACACAGAACCGACGCGAGACCAGATGAACGGCCTGAAAAATCCGGTTTGAGAGACCAATAGAGTACTCTCGCTTAATGATCTGTTAAAATCAACAGAATGTCATTATCAGAGACCCTCTCCGGGCGTTTTTCAAGAGTGTCGTGATTCAGAAAGTTTATCTATATTATTTGCCAACTCTTTCATAATCGATTTTCAATCGATATAGCTGGTGCGTGAAACCATGGCATTTGCAGTGCACGTCAACATGGAACGTTGTACCGGTTGTAACAATTGTGTGGTCGCGTGCCCAGTGGACGCACTGGAGCTCAACACCGTAGATCCTGTCACCACTGACAAGATCTACAAGGTGATGAACGGCAAGGCAACTGTCCTTGACGTTGATCACGAGCTCTGCGCCGGGTGCGGCGTATGCGTCGAGGCATGCCCATACAATGTGATACGACTGGTCGTTGGATCAATGCAGTCCGGGTCTCCTGCCCCGATGACAGCAAAGGAGTGAGGGTTACTCATGGCGATCTTTCCGAAATTCTCGAAAACAAGAGATGGTGTGAATATCATCAACGAGCAGCGGCTCCTCAAGCAGGTCAACCACCTCATCCTCGACACCCAGCGGTGTACAGGATGTGGGATCTGCTCGGAGTCCTGCCCTGAAGAAGCAATCACAGTCAGCATGGTCGGTGCGACCAAGAGGAAAAAGGGTATCAACTACGCGTCCCCCGTGAACATTGACGAAGTCAAGTGTTCATACTGTGGAGTCTGCGTGGTCATGTGCCCCTTCAACTCGCTGACTCTGAAGATCGACGGCGAAGAATCTCTTCCAATCGTAGAGCGGGAAGGCTTCCCGCAGTACGATATGCTCGCCAAGATCGACGAAGAAAAGTGTGTGCGGTGTACCGTCTGCGAGGACGTCTGTCCCCGTGACGCCATCGACCGCGACGTCCCCGCCTATGAAGGCAGCGTCGAGGGCGGGCGCGAGCGCCAGACCGCGCTGACCGCAAAGACCACCTTCGAGGTCGACACCGACAAGTGTACGGTCTGTGGCATCTGCGGTTCGCTCTGTCCGGCAATCACGGTCAAGCGCAAGGACTTCACTGCTGAGACCGGCGCAATCGAAGGCGACGTCCTCTGGGACGAGAACCTCTGTGACGGCTGTAAGGTCTGCACAGAAGCCTGCCCAGAAGAAGCGATCACCGTCAACCGCGAGGTTGAGGCCAAGAAACTCCCGGGCAAGGTCAACATCATCGAGGATGACTGCTGCACCTGCCGCTGGTGTGCCGAGAACTGCCCAACCGAGGCGATCACTGTCGAGAAGATCTTCGAGGGCGAGATCGAGTTCCACGCCGAGAAATGTCCGGGTGGCTGCTCGACCTGTGCCGAGATCTGTCCGGCCCACGCGATCTACCTTCCCTCCCCTGCACCCGTAGCCGAGATGAAGGGCGAGAAGGAGCCGAACATCGCCGTCAACAAGGATCTCTGTATCCTCTGCGGCGCATGTGTCAACGCCTGCCCCGGCGAGGACATCATCGTCCTGAAGCGGACCGGCATCCGCATGAAGGGCAAGGAGACAGACCTGTTCAACAAGATCAAGGCGAAGCTCTTCACCCCGCGGACTTCCAGAGTAAAGGAAGAGGTCACGCCCGGCGAAGTGGAACTCAAGGCCCTTGAAAACGCGTGAGGTAGTGACATGGCAAAAGGATATAATGACCCTGCGATGGAAGAAAAGTTCCAGGACAGGTACTTCCACGCTACAACAGAAACAAACCCCGAATTTATCAAAGAGATAGAGCGGCTCGGCCGTACTCCCGCACATATGTGCTTCCAGTGCGGGACCTGCACAGGCTCCTGCCCCTCGGCACCCAGGTCGAGTTACCGGATCAGGAAGTTCATGCGCCGTGCCGTGCTTGGACTTGAGAAAGAGGCCCTGACCGACCCGGACCTCTGGCTCTGCACCACCTGTTACAGCTGCGCTGACCGGTGCCCGCGTGACATTGCCCCGACCGACGTCATCATGGCAATGCGCAACCTCGCGTTCAAGGAAGACATCGTCCCCAGGAACTTCCTCAAGACGATCCAGCTCATCTACAAGACCGGTCACGGCGTGCCCAACAACGACGCGAACCGGGCTGCCCGGCTTAAACTCGGACTTGAGGCCGAACCTGAGACGACCCACAAGTACCCAGAGTTCATTCCAGGCATCCAGAAGATCTTGGACCATTACCATATGAAAGAGACTGCAGACAGAATCCTCTCAGAGGGTGAGCAGTAAATGCACGAATATGCGTTTTTCCTCGGGTGCATTGCACCGAACCGTTACCCAGGCTGCGAAGCGGCCGCCATCAGGACAAGCCGGAACGTCGGCATCGAACTTCTCCCTCTGAAGGGCGCAAGCTGCTGCCCGGCACCGGGGGCATTCGGCGCGGTCGACCTCCGCGTCTGGTATGCGATGGCCGCCAGGAACATCTGTCTTGCCGAAGAGATGGGCAAGGACATCACCCTCATCTGCAACGGCTGCTACAAGTCGATCTACGAGGTCAACGAGCGGCTGAAAGAGGACGACGAGCTCCGTGACGAGGCCAACGAGGTTCTCGCCGAGATCGACATGGAGTTCAAGGGCTCAGTCGATGTCTACCACCTCGCCGAGCTCTACTATGACCCCAAGGTCTGCGGTGTCGAGAAGATCCGCGAGTCCGTGGTCAGGCCCCTCGACGGGACCAAGATCGCGGTCCACTACGGCTGCCACCTTCTCAAGCCACTCAAGGAGCGCCGGTTCACCAATTCCGAGAACCCGATGTGGATCGAGGAACTCGTCGACGCCCTTGGTGCAGAATCTGTCCAGTACCGCAACAAGATGCAGTGCTGCGGTGCAGGCGGCGGTGTCCGCGGCTTTGACCTGGCCCACTCGCTCGATATCACGAACGAGAAGATGATCAATATCGCTGATGCAGGCGCAGACGCCCTCACTGAGGTCTGTCCGTTCTGTCAGCTCCAGTTCGACCGCGGTCAGGTCGAGATCAAAGACAAGTTTGGCATCGAATGGGGTCTTCCGGTGCTTCACTACAACGAACTGCTGGGACTTGCCCAGGGAATGAGCCCCCAGGAGCTTGCACTTGACCTCCACGCCATCGACTGCAAGCCGTTCCTGGACAAGATCCTGTAAGGGAGGAATATTCATGGCAGAAGAGAAAAAACAGCCCAGAATAGGTGTGTTTGTGTGCCATTGCGGTACCAACATCGCCGGCACCATCGACGTGGAGGCAGTCAAGGATTATGCCACGACCCTCCCCAATGTCGCGGTCGCCGATCACTATCAGTACATGTGCTCGACTCCGGGCCAGCAGATGATCAAGGACGCCATCAAGGAAAACGACCTGACCGGCGTCGTGGTCGCTGCCTGTACGCCCCGTCTCCACGAGCCGACCTTCAGGACGGCCACACAGGAAGGCGGTCTCAACCCGTTCAGGTTCGAGATGGCCAACATCCGTGACCAGAACTCCTGGGTCCATATGCACGACTCCGAGGGTGCAACCGAAAAGGCAAAGGACGCCGTCAGGATCGCCGTTGCCAAGGCATCCCTTCTTGAGGATCTCTACCCCAAGAGCGTCCCGGTCGAACACGCCGCCATGGTCGTTGGTGGCGGTGTCGGTGGTATCCAGGCGGCACTCGACCTTGCAAACGCCGGGATCAAGACCTACCTCATCGAGAAGTCCCCGACGGTCGGCGGACGTATGTCCCAGCTCGACAAGACCTTCCCGACCCTCGACTGTTCACAGTGTATCCTTACCCCGAAGATGGTGGACGTCGGGCGTCACCCGAACATCGAACTCCACACCTACACCGAGGTCGAGGCAGTCGACGGCTACATCGGCAACTTCGAGATCACCCTCAGAAAGAAGGCCAGGGGGGTCATGAGCCAGGACGAGGCCACGGCCAAAGGGATCATCGGCGGCGGGTGTAACGGCTGCGGCGACTGTGAAGCAGCCTGTCCGGTCATCAAGCCCAACCCCTTCGAGCTCGGGATGGCACCAAGAAAGGCCATCTACATCTACCACCCGCAGGTTGTGCCTCTGGTCTATACCGTCGACTTTGACTCCTGTGTGAAGTGCGGTCTCTGTGTCGAGGCCTGTGGCGACAAGAAAGCCATCGACCTTGAGATGGAGGACACCTTCGAGACCGTCAAGGTCGGAAGTGTCATCCTCGCAACCGGGTACGAGATGTTCCCGATCGAGAAAAAGCGCGAGTGGGGCTACAAACAGTTCGACAACGTCATCACCTCACTCGAGTTTGAGCGCCTCATCTGTGCCTCCGGTCCGACCGGCGGTCACCTGGTCCGCCCGTCTGACGGCGAGACCCCGATGAAGGTCGCCTTCCTGCTCTGTGCAGGCTCTCGTGACAACACTGGTGTCGGCAAGCCGTACTGCAGCCGGTTCTGCTGCATGTACTCGCTCAAGCACGCCCACCAGGTCATGGAAAAGATCCCGGGATGCCAGCCCTACATCTTCTACATGGACATCAGGTCCTTTGGCAAGATGTACGAGGAGTTCTACTATCGTATCCAGAACGAGGGTGCGAAGTTCATCCGTGGCCGTGTGGCCAACATCCTCGAAGACCCGAAGACCAAGAACCTGCACGTCTATGCAGAGGACACCCTGCTCGGGCGTCCGGTCGACATCGAGGTCGACATGGCCGTGCTCGCCGCGGCGATTCAGCCTGCAGCAGATACCGACCACGTCAGACACCTGTTTGGCGTGTCCTGCTCACAGGACGGATGGCTTCTTGAGGCCCACCCGAAGCTGAACCCGTGCGGGACCACGACCGCGGGGATCTTCCTCGCCGGCGTCTGCCAGGGGCCAAAGGATATCCCTGACACCGTCGCCCAGGCCGAAGGTGCAGCTTCCGCCGCATCCATCCCGATCCACATGGGCAAGGTCGACCTCGAACCGTACTTCGCCCAGTGCATCGAGGAGAAGTGTGCGGGTTGTGGGATGTGCATCAACCAGTGCCCGTACTCCGCACTCGAACTCATCGAGAAGGACGGCAGGACGGTCATGCACGTGACCGAAGCAAAGTGTAAGGGCTGCGGGACCTGTGGTGGGTTCTGTCCAGGTGGTGCGATCTACATGCAACACTTCACCACACCGCAGATCGTGGCCCAGATCGATGCATTCCTCCTTGGAGGTGAGGAGTAAATGGCAGAAGAAGAATGGCAGCCGAAGATCATCGCAATCATCTGCAACTGGTGTTCTTACGCTGGTGCAGACCTCGCGGGCAGTGCCCGTACCCAGTACCCGCCTGACGTCCGTGCCATCCGTGTGATGTGCACCGGGCGTGTCGACCCGCTCTTCATCATGAAGGCCTTTGCCGACGGTGCCGATGGGGTGCTCGTCTCCGGGTGCCACTTCGGTGACTGTCACTACATCGCGGGCAACTACAAGTGTGCCAAGAGGATGTTCCTCCTCAAGAGTGTCCTCAAGGACCTTGGGATCGATGACAAGCGTCTTAGAATGACCTTTGTCTCTGCATCTGAGGGTGCCAAGTGGGCAATGGTCATGGAAGACGTCGTCAAGACCGTCAAGGAACTGGGTCCAAGCCCCATCAACCAGCTGAAGCAGTAAATGCCGGAGGTTATTACGGTGCCAGAAATCGAATTAAACCTCATATCCGGGCGGAGCATCCAGCAGGGTGTTTCAATGGAGGCGGGCAAGGAAAAGCCCGCCTACACCAAGGCTTGCGGCATCATCGAGATGGATGATGCCGACTTCAAGCGTCTGGGCGCCTGGAGAAATACCAATGTCCGTGTCACCAGCGAATACGGTAGCGTCGTCGTGAAAGCAGTGCAGACCACCCAGGGCCCCCACCCTGGGCTTGCCTTCATCCCCATGGGACCGTGGGCAAACATGGTCATCAGCCCGAAGACCTACTCGACCGGGATGCCGACCTTCAAGGGCGTACCGGTCACCGTCGACGTTGCTGAAGATGAGCCAGTGTACGATTCACTCGACCTCGTCCGCAAAGCCTGCAAGGGTGAGATCTAATGGCAAAGATTATCTCTGACGTAGTCTGTCCGTTCTGTGGAACGCTCTGTGACGACCTGGAAGTCAAGGTCTCTGACGACGGCAAAGAGATCCTCGAGGTCTACAATGCCTGTGTCATCGGCACAGAGAAGTTCCTTCACTCCCAGGCAGAAGACCGCCTGAAGGTCCCGCAGATGCAGGATGAAGAGGGCAACTCGAAGGACGTCAGCGTCGACGACGCCGTCGAGTACACCGCCCAGATGCTCTGCAACGCAAAGAAGCCCCTCATGTACGGCTGGTCCTCCACCAACTGTGAGGCACAGTCGGTGGGCCACGAGATCGCCGAACTTGTCGGAGCGGTCGTCGACAACACCGCCACGGTCTGTCACGGCACCACCCTCATCGCACTCCAGGATGTCGGTGTGCCAAGCTGCACCCTTGGTGAGGTCAAGAACCGTGCCGACCGGATCGTCTTCTGGGGCTGCAACCCTGCCCACGCTCACCCAAGGCACATGAGCAGGTACTCCATCTTCCCACGTGGGTTCTTCACCGGGAAGGGCCACAAGGCACGCAAGATGGTCGTCGTCGACCCGCGCAGCACTGACACGGCAAAGATGGCCGACCTCCACATGCAGATCGAGCAGGGCCGCGACTACGAACTGCTCAGCGCCCTGCGTGTTGCCATCCGCGGCAACCCGCTGCCTGAAACCGTCGCCGGGATCCCGAGAGAGACGATCCAGGATGTCGCCGAAACTCTTAAATCAGGCCGCTTCGTGATCATCTTCTTCGGTATGGGAGTCACGCAGTCGCTCTCCAAGAACCACAACATCGATATAGCCATCTCGCTGACCCGCGACCTTAACGACTACACCAAGGCGGCCATCATGCCGATGCGTGGTCACTACAATGTCACGGGCTCAGGGCAGGTGCTTGGCTGGCAGTTCGGATACCCGTTCTGCGTGGACCTCTCCCGCGGCTTTGCCCGCTACAATCCAGGGGACTCCACCTCAAACGACCTGCTCCGCAGGGGCGAGGTCGACGCGGTCTTCGTCCTGGGATCTGACCCGGGTGCACACTTCCCGATCTCCTCGGTGAAGAAGATCGCACACCTCCCGTCAGTCTGTGTCGACCCGCATTTCACCCCGACCTCCGCCGTCTGCAAACTCCACATGCCAGTCGCGTTCGTCGGTGTTGAGGAGGCGGGTTGTGCCTACCGGATGGACAATGTCCCAATCGAGACCAGGAAGGTCGTCGATGCCCCAGAAGGCATGCTCAGCGACGAGGAATTCCTCAAGCGTGTACTCACACGGGTAAAGGAGATCAAGGGGGTTGCGTGAAATGGTAGAATATCTGATCAAGAACGGTTTCGTCTTCGACCCGGTGCTCGGGATCAACGGTGACAAGACCGATGTTGCCATCAAAGACGGCAAGATCGTCAAGTCGACCGAGATCAAGAACCCGAAGGTCATCGACGCAGCCGGCAAAACAGTGATGGCTGGCGGGGTGGACATTCACGCCCACGTCGCCGGGCCAAAGGTCAACCTCGGCAGAAACTACCGTCCTGAAGATAAACTCTTCAATTGCAAACCTGGAAAGGGTGCAATGAGGATGACAGGCGGGTTCTCGGTCCCAACAGTCTTCAGGACCGGGTACAAGTACGCCCAGATGGGCTACACGACCGTAATGGAAGCGGCAATGCCGCCGCTGTACGCCCGTCACGTCCATGAAGAGATGCGGGACACTCCGATCCTTGACCAGGGGGCCTACCCGGTCTTCGGGAACAACTGGTTTGTCCTTGAGTACCTCAAGAACCATGAGGTCGAGAATACCGCGGCCTACATGTCCTGGCTGCTGCGGACCACCAAGGGTTACGCCGTCAAGATCGTCAACCCGGGCGGCACCGAAGCCTGGGGCTGGGGTCTGAACTGCAACTCGATCCATGACCCGGTCCCGTACTTCGACATCACCCCGGCCCAGATCATGAAGGGATTGATGGAGGCAAACGAGGCCCTGAGGCTCCCGCACTCCGTCCACATCCACACCAACAACCTGGGCAACCCTGGCAACTACGAGACCACCCTCGACACCTTCAAGCTCTTCGAGGGCGAGAAGCCGAACAACGACTTCGGGCGTAACCAGGTCATGCACCACACCCACGTACAGTTCCACTCGTACGGCGGGGACAGCTGGCGCAACGTGGAGTCCAAGGCCGACAAGATCATGGACTATGTCAACAGCCACGACAACATGACCATGGACCTTGGCTGTGTCACCCTGGACGAGACCACGACGATGACCGCAGACGGTCCGTTCGAGCACCACCTCACCGAGCTCAACCACCTCAAGTGGGCAAACACCGATGTGGAACTTGAGACCGCAGCAGGCGTCGTCCCGTACATCTACGCACCAAATGTCAAAGTCTGCGGCATCCAGTGGGCTATCGGGCTTGAACTCGGCCTGATGGCCAAGGACCCGATGCGGGTCTTCATCACCACCGACCACCCGAACGCAGGTCCGTTCTTCAGGTACCCGCGGGTCATGAAGTGGCTGATGAGCAAGGACGCCCGTGAAGCCCAGATGGACTCGTTCAAGTGGGCAGAGAAGGTCAGGGACGCCACGTTCCTCTCCGGCATCGACCGTGAGCTGACACTCTACGAGATCGCGGCAATGACCAGGGCAGGCACGGCCCAGGCGCTCGGTCTCAAGGATAGGTACGGCAGTCTTACCCCAGGTCTTGAAGGAGATGTTGCAGTCTATGACTACAACCCCGAGACCGCGGAGGACCCAGAACTCATCGAGAAGGCCTTCAGCAACGCGGCGTACCTCTTCAAGGGCGGCGAAATGGTCGTCAAGGAGGGCGAGGTCGTCAGCAACGGGAACAAGAAGACGCTGTGGGTCGACGCCAAGGTTGCGGAGAACCCACAGGTCCAGAGGGACGTCGCCGAGAAGTTCCTGCGGTACTACACGGTCACCCAGGCAAACTATGAGGTGAACGAGAAGATCTTCATGAAGAACCCGTACAGGATCGAGGTCGACGCAACCCAGTGAGGAGATGACGATGGAGACGGTAACACTGACACCAAAGGAGCAGTCCGAGCTCTATATCGATGCGGAGAACATCACCCCTGACACCTTTGCAGGGAAGTCCGCCGCGGAGATCGCCGAACTGCAGGTCTTTGAAGGGAACCAGACCCAGACCCTGGGCCAGTACTTTGAGGTCGCCGGCACGGCCGGCGCCACGGCCGAGGAGACGAAGATCGTCATCAAAGGCGATGTCACCAAGGTCAAGTACATTGGTATGCGGATGACTGGCGGCGAGATCGTCGTCGAAGGCTCAGCCGACATGTACGTCGGGGCCTGGATGGAAGGCGGCAGGATCCATGTGCAGGGGAATGTCGACTCTTTCTCTGGTACCGGTATGAAAGGTGGCGAGATCGAGGTCGACGGCAATGCCGGAAACTACCTCGGTGCCGCCTATCGCGGGGACTGGAGAGGTATGCAGGCTGGCACGATCCGTGTGCACGGAGATGCCGGATCTGACCTTGGAACCTTCATGAATGGCGGGACCATCATCGTCGAGGGCGACGTGGACGTCCACGTCGGCACCCACGCCGAGGGTGGGACCATCATCGTCAAGGGGAATGGCACATCCAAGATTGGCGGTCAGATGGTGAAAGGGGAGATCTATGTCTTCGGCACCATCGACGTCATGATGCCCGGCTATATCTACCGAGAAGATGTGGACCTTGAAGTCGATGGCGATTCGGCCAGGTTCGCCCTCTTTGAGGGCGACATGGGCGAGCGTCATTCAAAGCGGAAAGGTCAGGTCATCTACGGTAAAATTTACCAGAAATACTAAATATCACCCTTCTTTTTTTCTACAAAAGAGCGCAAGCCCGGATGTTATATTTCCCGAAGTATAATATCATATCGTAACACGCATTGCAAATTATCTCGCACAACCCCTTGCTCCACACGTGGCATGAGGCCACCCTATTTGAATCTTCTTCCATTACATCAATATATCTATGTATATATACCTCGGCAGACAGGTCCAAAGATAGCAATGCTTATATGCCGAGATGGTGACTATGCAATTGTCCCTTGAGGGACGTGCAGTAGCATCATCAGCAATTATCAGCGATTCCTTTAGCGATTCACTACACAGTTCCTGTATTGTATTGGTAGATACATCTCATTTGGAGGAAATTATATGGCTAAATACTCAGACACGATCGACCTCTACGATGACGAAGGAAAACTTCTGAAGAGTGGGGTCACACTTGAGAAGGTCAGCCCGGTCGTCAACCCGGCGATCAAAAGAATCATCGACATGACCAAGCGGACGATCGCGGTCAATCTGGCCGGGATCGAGAACGGGATCAAGACCGGTGCGGTCGGCGGCAAAGCAAACCAGATCGCCGGACGGACCCTTGACCTCGACATTGTCAAGGATGTCGATGCCATCAAGGCAAAGATCCAGGAGATGGTCCAGGTCGAAGAGGGCGACGACACCAACATCAAGGACTTCGGAGGCAAACTTCTCCTTGTCGAGGTGCCGAAGGCCCGTATCGACGCGGCCGCCACCTATGACGCGGCGACCACCGCAGTCGCGGCGGCGACCACCTACGCGATCATCGACCAGTACGACATCGGCCCCTTCGACGGCCCGATGGTCAAGGCGGCGGTCTGGGGCACCTACCCGCAGACCATGGACATGAGCGGAGCAAATGTCAGCTCGATCCTGTCCATCCCGCAGAAGAACGAAGGCCTTGGCTTTGCCCTGAGAAACATCCCGGCCAACCACGTCGTGATGATCACCGGCCGGAACGCCATGCAGGGTGCGGCCCTTTCCTCGACCTTCGAACAGGCGGGCCAGTTCGAGATGGGCAACGCCATCGGCCCCTTCGAGCGTGCCCAGCTCCTTGGCTACGCCTACCAGGGCCTCAACGCCAACAACCTGGTCTACGACCTGGTCAAGACCAACGGCCAGAGCGGGACAATTGGTACCGTGGTCCAGTCCCTGGTCGAACGCGCGATCGAGGACAAGGTTATCGCACCGGGCAAGAAGGGCGGGTACTTCCAGTATTATGACACCAAGGACCCGATGCTCTGGAACGCCTATGCGGCAGCCGGCACCCTGGCCGGGACGATGGTCAACTGTGGTGCCGGGCGGTTCGCCCAGGCGGTCTCCTCGACGCTCCTGTACTTCAACGACCTGCTTGAGCACGAGACTGGCCTGCCAGGCTGTGACTATGGCCGTGTGATGGGGACCGCAGTCGGTTTCTCCTTCTTCAGCCACTCCATCTATGGCGGCGGTGGCCCCGGGGTCTTCAACGGCAACCACGTCGTGACCAGGCATTCGGCCGGCTTTGCCATCCCATGTGTGGTCTCGGCCTGCTGTCTTGACGCAGGCACACAGATGTTTGCACCGGAGGGCACCTCCAAGATCTATGGCGAGACCTATGGCCAGATCGAGGAGTTCGCACGGCCGATCCAGAACATCGCAAAGGAAGTGTAAAGGTAGCCGCTGATGACAGAAGCCACATATCCCCAATGTAGGATTGTGCCTGCGCGTTTCCTCAACCCAGAGACGGTGGAACGTCTCCTCAACAGGATCCTGGAGGTTGGCGGGATCAGGCGGTTGGTCCTGAACGGACCCCGCCTCCCCACCACCGTTCCCTATGGCCCGGCCCGGGGTACCCCAAACCCCCACCCGATGCGAAAGGTGATCAGGGTCGGAGACCAGGACATGGAACTCCAGGTACATGTAGGAACGATCCTCCTCGAACTCGAAGACCGGTCGTACATCGACCCTATCAGACAGGCATGTGACGAAGTCTTCGTGAAGTTCCCGTACGGTTTCACGGAAGGGAAATTCATAAAGACCCAGGCGACCGTTTCAGATTATGCAAAATACGGACCCGACGCCGACACATTCATCCTCGGGATGACAGACCCGAAGAGCCGGGGCGGGCCCCTTATTATTCAAGGACTCAAGTGATTACTATGCCGATCGGAAGGGTAACCCAGGTAGTGGACTGCAGAGAGAGTATGGGCATGGGCAAAGGCGGAGGCCTTGCCCAGCGAGGGACCATTTCAGAATGCCGCAGCCCCGACGTGATCGTCGTCGGGATGTCGCCAGGACGCAGGCATGTGACAAAGCCGGTCTGCGACATCACGTCCGCCCTGAGAAGAGAAGGGGTGGAGTTCTCGGTGAGCACGCTCGTGCTGAACGCGGGGAGCGGTGTTCCTCCTGATGCCCCCGGAATTGCGGGGTCAGTCCTTGGCGCCTACTTCGGGCTCACCCCCCAGGAGATCGAGCAGATCGAAGAGCATAAGGTCGCGATTCTCCACCACGGGAACGTCAGGTCCCATGTGGTACAGAAGGTCAGGTTCATCCTGGAGCATGTCGACGTCAAGGCGGTCGTCGTCTCCCAGTGCCCGATCGATTATGAGGATCTCGCAAAAGAGGGCGTCAAGACCGCCCTCGTCATGCCACCGCCCGATAGGGTCAAGACCAGGGGAACCGTCGAGGCGATCGTCTCCGGGATCACCCGTGGCCAGACCCCTACAAGGGAAAAGATGGCTGAAGTCATCTCAACCGTTACCAGATTGATGAAAGAACAAAACCCAAGGTGAAATTGTCTATGGCATATAAACCACAGTTCGGACCGGGCACCACTGTCGTCGCCGAGAACCGGCGCAAGCAGATGAACCCGGACTACCAGCTTGAGAAGCTGCGTGAAGTAACTGACGAGGACATCGTCCTGATCCTTGGCCACCGCGCCCCTGGTGCGGCCTATCCAACGGCCCACCCGCCCCTGGCCGAGCAGCAGGAACCCGCATGTCCGATCAGAAAGATCGTCGAGCCGACCGAGGGCGCAAAGGCCGGCGACCGCGTCCGCTATATCCAGTTTGCGGACTCCATGTTCAACGCACCCTGTCAGCCGTACCAGAGGACATACAGTGAGTGCTACCGCTTCCGCGGCATCGACCCGGGCACCCTCTCTGGCCGCCAGATTGTCGAGTGCCGCGAGCGCGACCTGGAAGGATATTCCAAGGAACTGATCAACACCGAGGTCTTTGACCCGGCCAGGACCGGTATCCGCGGTGCGACCGTGCACGGCCACTCCCTCCGTCTTGCAGAGGACGGTATGATGTTCGACATGCTCCAGCGCTGCGTCCTCGGCGACGACGGCGTCGTCAGGTATGTCAAGAACCAGATCGGTGAGCCTCTCGACCGTGCAGTCGAGGTCGGCAAGCCGATGGACGAGGCCTGGCTGAAGACGCACACCACCATGTTCCACTCCCTCGCAGGGACCGGGTTCCGCGAGGACCAGGAATATGTCGAGTATGTGCAGCGGATCCACTCGCTGAGAACGAAGTACGGCTTCATGCCGAAGGAGGAGTGATAGACATGGCAAAGATTGAAAGGGCGCAGAAGCTGTTCCTCAAGTCACTCAAGGAGAAGTTCCAGGACCAGGATGTCCAGTCCGAGAAGACCGAGTTCTACAAGTTCGGTGGCATCCGCCAGTCCCCAAGAAAACTTGAGTTCATGAAAGCAAGTCAGGCCGTAGAGATGCAGCGCGGGATGGCGATGTACGACCCCGAACGTTGTCATCTCGGCGGTCTGCCGATGGGGCAGCGTCAGCTGATGACCTACGAGGTCTCTGGCACCGGAGTCTATGTCGAGGGCGACGACCTGCACTTCGTCAACAATTCTGCGATGCAGCAGATGTGGGACGACATCCGCAGGACAGTCATCGTCGGCATGGACCTTGCCCACGCCACCCTCCAGAAGAGGCTTGGCAAAGAGGTCACCCCTGAGACGATCAACGAGTACCTCCACATCCTCAACCACGCCATGCCTGGTGCGGCCGTGGTTCAGGAGCACATGGTCGAGACCCACCCGGGACTTGTCGACGACTGTTATGTGAAGGTCTTCACCGGCGACGACGAACTCGCCGACGACATCGAACCCCAGTTCCTCCTTGATGTCGAGAAGCTCTTCCCGGCCAAGTCGGCAGAGGCCCTCAAGGCCGCGGTCGGCAAGTCGATGTGGCAGGCGATCCATATCCCGACCATCGTCTCCAGGACATGCGACGGCGGTACCACCTCCAGGTGGTCTGCGATGCAGATCGGGATGTCCTACATCGCCGCGTACCGCATGTGCGCCGGCGAGGCGGCGGTCGCCGACCTCTCCTTTGCCGCAAAGCACGCGGGCGTCATCCAGATGGCCGACATCCTGCCGGCACGGCGTGCCCGCGGTCCGAACGAGCCGGGCGGGATCAAGTTCGGTCACTTCTCCGACATGATCCAGACCGACCGGAAGTACCCCAACGACCCGGCCAAGGCGGCTCTCGAGGTCGTCGGTGCAGGTACCATGCTCTTCGACCAGATCTGGCTTGGTTCCTACATGTCAGGCGGTGTCGGGTTCACCCAGTACGCCACTGCGGCGTACACCGACAACATCCTCGATGAGTACACCTACTATGGGATGGACTACATCAAGGACAAGTACAAGGTGGACTGGCAGAACCCGAACCCGGCCGACAAGGTCACGGCCACCCAGGACGTCGTCAACGACATCGCCTCGGAGGTCACCCTCAACGCGATGGAGCAGTACGAGCAGTTCCCAACCCTGATGGAAGACCACTTCGGCGGTTCCCAGCGTGCAGGCGTCATCGCTGCAGCTTCCGGCCTCTCATCCGCAATCGCAACAGGGAACTCGAACGCAGGTCTTAACGGCTGGTACCTCTCCATGCTCCTGCACAAGGAAGGCTGGAGCCGTCTCGGCTTCTTCGGCTACGACCTGCAGGACCAGTGCGGTTCATCCAACTCCCTCTCGGTCAGGCCTGACGAGGGTGCGATCGGTGAATTCCGCGGTCCGAACTACCCGAACTACGCGATGAACGTCGGCCACCAGGGCGAGTACGCCGCCATCGTCGGCAGCGCCCACTACAGCCGCGGCGACGCCTGGTCCATGAACCCGCTGATCAAGATCACCTTTGCCGACCCGTCCCTCCAGTTCGACTTCGCCGAACCGAGGCGTGAGTTTGCGAAGGGTGCGATCCGCGAGTTTGAACCTGCAGGCGAGCGCTCGCTCATCATCCCGGCCAGGTAAGGAAATCAATCAACACAATTTTTTTTGCACTACTTCAAATGGGCATGCGAAAATCCCAGAATTATGCCCAAATTAGTATTTTAAAGGATATAAGGAGAGAATTCCCAGTCGTTTCCGAAACATTTAATTGAATAATAAACGACTGTTAAATGAACCACAAAGAGTTTGTACTCCATCTGTGTGGTAACGCGAACAGAAACTCTCGTGCATCGATCTTGTGTGCGCTGGGAGGGAGACGAATGGAAAGCGTATTATTTGGCATTGGAGTAACAGCATTGGCAGGTGCTCTCGCTACAATTGCAGGCGCTGCTGAGGATACTGAATCAAACATAGGGTCACAGGGTGACCCGAACTCTCAGGTCCAGTTGGCTCCACAGATGGGCTATATTCACCGGATTTACAACAAGGCTGTGTCCGGTGAACCGCCCGCATATGGTCTGTGGGTCACCATCAGCGCAGGTGTAGCCTGGGCATTCATGGTCGCCGGGATGAACCCGGTACTTGCCCTTGTTATCGCTTCTGCACTCGCAATCTTTGTGCAGGGTGTGTATGCAACGACTGCCTACCTTGGAAGGACGGCCAGTCTTGCGAAGTTTGAACAACCGGTATACATCGATGTGATCAAGTCGGTGACCACCGTGACGATGGCACACGCCTTTGTCGCCGTGTTCCCGGCAGTGGCGATGTGTTACCTTCTCGTCGCGGCACTCAACCACCCGTTCCCACTTGCTCTTCTGGGAATCGTCTGGGGTATCGCTCTCGGTGCCGCCGGCTCTGCGACCGGCAACCCGTTCTATGGTAAGGAACGTCAGTACCAGTCCCAGAAGTTCGGCGCCGGGGTGCCGATCTCTGCGTCCGGCAACATTGTCAGGTACGCCGAGGCCGGTCAGCGCAGCTCCCTTGACAACGGCTGGTTCACCGCAAAGCTCGCCGGTCCGGCATCAGGTCTCTGTTTCGGACTGATCGTGTTCTTTGAACTCTGGAGGACGGTGCTCTTCGAGAGCGTCGCTGCAGGGTGGGGCGCCATCATCGCCGGTGTCGTAATTATCCTGATCTTCATGATCATCGACCGGTACATCGAGGTCTGGGCACGGAAGAACTACGGTCCATACCAGCCTGAAACCACCGAGGAGGTGTCCGCGTGACCGCAATTGAAGCGAGCTCAAGTGGAGGCGAAGGGATCAACCCTGTCGCGTCAGTCATTGGTATCATTCTTATTCTTATCGCAATCGCAATTACCTACTCCGTGGCCCCGCCTGCCGCCCTGGCGGCACTTATCGGCGTCATCGTCGGTGGACTTCTCATCGGCTTTGGCGTTCACTTCGTGCCAGTCGGTGGTGCTCCGGCTGCGATGGGGCAATCTCCAGGTATTGCGACCGGTGTGGCGATGCTCGCCGCCGGTGCCGGTCTCGCCGGTCTCTTCGGCGGGGCGTGGGCTGCGGCCAATCCTGAGTTCGGTTTTGCAATCGTCATTGCGTCCGGCGCCATCGGCGGCGGTCTGCTGATGGCGATCACCTGTCTGATGGTCAACATCGTCTACATCTTCGGCATGGGTATCCCGGCGGCGTCCGGTAAGGTCGCCAAAGATCCGATCACCGGCGACACCCAGGAGGCATACAAGTCTCAGGGTACCGAGGGTCACGGTCTGCCGTTCATCTCCTATGTCGGCGGTGTCATCGGCGGGCTTCTCGGCGGTGCTGGGGGTACGCTCATCTACTACGAGCTCCTCAAGCTCTACTCTGCGTTGCTGCCCGACATTCTCACTGCTGATGTCGCTCAGATTATGCCGATCGCGGTCTCGCTCGCCGGGATCTTCGCCATCGGTATGTTCCTGGTGAACGCCGTGCTCGCCGCGTACAACATCACAGGTACCATCGAAGGCCCTCACGACCCGAAGTTCAAGCGCTTCCCGCGTGCCATCATCGGGTGTGCTACCGCTTCGGCCGTCTGCGGGCTCTTTGCAATTCTGATTGTGGTGGTGTGAAAAGATGACTGTACAAGTTACTGCATCCGAAGGCGGCATCCCGCACAACACGATCATGGCAGTCGGCCTGGTCGGCTCTCTGGTCTGTCTGTACCTGACCTATGCCAACCAATTCCTGAACGCCGAATATGCCGCGTTCTTTGGCGGGCTGGCCGCAGTGTTCGCTCTCCTCTGGGGGACCGACACGATCAAGCACCTCTGCAGTTATGGTATCGGTACCGGTGTCCCGTCGGCGGGTATGATCGCCTTCGGTACCGGTGTCATCGCCATGCTGCTTGCAACCAAAGTAGAGGCTGCGATGCCCTACTCCGCCCCGATCGCCGCCGTCGTCTTCGGCGCCATCGTCGGTGCGGTGGCAGGCTGGATCGCAAACAGTGTCCTGAAAATGAACATCCCGGTCATGGTCCGCTCGATCACCGAGATGGCCATCATCGGTGCGATCGTCCTTATGGGCTTCACCGCAGTCATGGCAGGCGGCTTCAGCTTCGACGCTCTTGCTGCACGGGAGATCGCCATCCTTGGACCTCTCTCCATGACGTCCTACGCAGGCTCACTCCTTGGGGGCTGTCTGCTTGCGGTCTCATTCATGCTCGGCAGCATTGCGCTGCAGCACCCGTTCAACGCGTGCCTTGGCCCAGGTGAACAGCAGGACAGAACCCTGATGCTCGCTGCAGAGTGTGGATTCCTCTCGATGATCGTCGTCGCAGTGATCTCGTTCGCATTCGTCGCCTTCGCCGCGGCCATGCTCTCGTTGATCGTCGCCATTGTCGGGTTTGTCTACACCTACATCCGCTTCATCGAGCTCTCCAAGCGCGACGCCTTCGCGTGGCTCGACGCAAAGCCGATTCTTGAACCAGAGGGTGAGGACTAATGGGATACGTGCAGGTATTGCCCGAATTCGGGCTTGTCGCCGACCCAGTAGTCGGCCTGGTCACCACCGCAGGCGTCTCATACCAGCCGGTCATCGACAAGGTCGAGGAACTTGAGATGTATACCGACGACCTCGTCGGAATGCTCTCTGGTGAAGGTTCCTTTGTTGCTTCCTTCCCTGGCAGGGAGAAGTCACTGGCCATTGCCGGCGGTGTCACCGCCCTGTGGTATGGTATCGCAGTCGGACTGCTCATCGCAGGGGTCATTGCCCTTGCACTGATGTGAGGTGAAGAGATTATGGCAGACAAGACATCACCAGCGAGTGGATGGCCCCTGATCAAGGGTGACTTCCACTCTGGCGACGCAAACTCGTGTGTCGCCGTTGTCACCATGGGTTCTCACCTCGACGAGCAGGGGATCTGTGATGCAGGCGCCGCACTCTGCGGTTCATGCAAGACAGAGAACCTCGGCCTGGAGAAGGTTATTGCAAACGTCATTGCAAACCCGAACATCAGGTTCGTCCTCCTCTGTGGTACCGAAGTCAAGGGCCACCTCTCTGGCCAGACCCTCAGCGCACTCCACGAAGGAGGAGTCGAGGGCGGCAAAGTCGTGGGCTCGAAGGGTGCCATCCCGTTCATCGAGAACCTTGATGACGCAGCGATCAAGCGCTTCCAGGAGCAGGTCGAGATCGTCAACATCATGGAGTCCGAGGACTTCGGCGAGATCAAGGCAAAGATCTCTGAACTCGCCGGAAAGGATCCGGGTGCGTTCGGCGAAGCGCCAATCGTCGTCGAGGTCAAGGAAGAAGAAGGAGGGGGCGGAGAGGAAGTCGGCGAGGCAGTAGAACTCAACGGCGACCTTGCGCTCATCCACGCCAGGTTCAAGACCATCGAGAAGATGGTGACCGACATCGGATACCGGGACAGGTTTGCCGCCGGTGTCTACTCAGGCAAGATCGAAGGACTGATGATCGGCCTGATCGTGTCGTTTACCATCCTCGGATTCCTCCTGCTGGGGTGATTTGAAATGGCGGAAGAAGAGAAAAAGTCAACTGGCGCGATCAGGATGGCCGCGATCGACAGTATCGTCGCAGACATCCAGTACAAGTCGCAGATTATCGCCAGGACAAATAAGATCGATTCAGGCATCATGGACTCCGGGATCCCCGCCTTTACTGTCGGGTTGCTCATCTCGTTGATCCTTGTCGTGGTGCCTGTCATGGTACTAATGTGAGGTGGGTAAGACATGGCAGACAAGACATCACCAGCGAGTGGATGGCCCCTGATCAAGGGTGACTTCCACTCTGGCGACGCAAATTCGTGTGTCGCCGTCGTCACCATGGGTTCTCACCTCGACGAGCAGGGGATCTGTGACGCAGGCGCCGCACTCTGCGGTTCATGCAAGACAGAGAACCTCGGCCTGGAGAAGGTTATTGCAAACGTCATTGCAAACCCGAACATCAGGTTTGTCCTCCTCTGTGGTACCGAAGTCAAGGGCCACCTCTCTGGCCAGACCCTCAGGGCCCTCCACGAAGGCGGGGTCGAGGGCGGCAAAGTCGTAGGCTCGAAGGGTGCCATCCCGTTCATCGAGAACCTCGATGACGCAGCGATCAAACGCTTCCAGGAGCAGGTCGAGATCGTCGACATCATGGAGTCCGAAGACTTCGGCGAGATCAAGGCAAAGATCTCTGAACTCGCCGGAAAGGACCCGGGTGCGTTCGGCGAAGCGCCAATTATCGTCGAGGTCAAGGAAGCCGAGGGCGGTGCGGAAGGCGGAGCAGTCGCCGGCGCAAGCCCGCAGTTCCTCGAGATCGAGGAGAGACTCGACGAGATCGAAACGAAGATTGAGTTCGTAAACGCCGAGGTCACCCAGCGTGTCGGTCGCAAGATCGGCCGTGACATCGGTATTCTCTACGGATTAGTAGCAGGACTGATCGTCTTCATGATGCTGATATTCCTGCTCCCCAAGTTGATGTAAGGAGGCAAGATCAGAATGTTCAAATTCGAGAAAGAACAGGCCGTTTTCGACTTTAACGGCATCAAGATCGGTGGCCAGCCGGGCGAGTACCCAAGGGTGCTCGGCGCATCCATCTTCTACAACAAGCACGAGACCGTGCTTGACGACCACACGGGAAAGATCGACAAGGCAAAGGCCGAGGCGCTCTGGAACCGTACGCAGGAGCTCTACGACCAGACTGGCAACCCATTCTTCTGCCAGATCATCGCCGAGTACGGCGAGGCGTTCGAGAGTTACATCGACTGGTTCTGCTCCATCGACGATAAGACGCCGTTCCTGATGGACTCATCAGCCCCAGAAGCGCTCGCTCACGCCTGTGAGTACGTCACTGAGGCCGGTATCGCAGACCGTGCGATCTACAACTCGATCAACGGTTCCATCGTCCCCGAGAACATCGAGGCCCTGAAGAAGTCCGACGTCAACTCAGCCATCGTCCTCGCCTTCAACCCTGGCGACCCATCAGTCGCAGGGCGTGAGAAGGTGCTGGCCGAGGGCGGTGTCGCCGGCCAGGAAAAGTCCATGCTCGCGATCGCCGAGGAGTGCGGCGTCACCCGTCCGATCCTCGACACGGCGGCAACCCCGCTCGGTATGGGCTCTGGCGGTTCGTTCCGTGAGATCCTCGCCTGCAAGGCGATCCACGGTCTGCCGACCGGCGGTGCATACCACAACATGACTGTCTCCTGGACCTGGCTGAAGCGCTGGAGGAAGAGCGTCCTTGCCGGGCAGTACGAGGGCAACGATGTCCTGCTGGAGCAGATGTCCCACCACCACTTCGGCGGGATGGAAGGTATCAGGCAGACCGCATGGGCCTCCCCTGATATCGGCTGCAACATCATGGCCATGACCCTTGGCGCAGACCTGATCATGTTCGGGCCTATTGAGAACATGGAAGGTATGGCCACGGCGGCCGCATTCTCCGACGTCGTCCTTGCCGAGGCTCTCAAGGAACTCGGCGGCGAGGTCCAGGCAGAGAAGCACCCGATTACGCTTCTCGTCTAAACCCAATCTCTTTTTTTTCTCTGGTTTTGTAGCACGTCTCTCCCTTCTGTCGCAGTGATCCCTTCACCCTAGGAATCCCAGGACAATGGTGGGCAGAGGAAGACCGCAATGGAGAGCCCGCTCACTCGTCGTATGACAAAACAGCAGACGAAGAACACAGCACCTCGCCGCCCATCAGTTATCTTCGTCCGTGAGGGGACAACCGAAGGGAGTCGAGAGAATTTGGCTTTGTAGAATCAGTCATGAACCCGAGGCTCAAGCATACACGATGAAAATTTTTCGTCACTTGATCTCTCAATTTCAAGACAGAAGAATCGGGGGGATCTTGTTCCATCGCCGCACCCCCCCATCCCCTCGCGAGATGGCAGGAAAGATCGTGCGATAAGGGGCGGCACGTCTGATCATCATGCCTTCCCCCACCATCGTCCGAGGGCGCTCTCGAAAATTAAAAATTTTCTCGAACTCGCTCTCGCTCGTTCCCCCGAGATGAAGATTGGGCCGGGAAGGCTCAATCGATGCACCTGAAGAGGGGAGTACCGTCCCCGGGCCCATCCTGACGTGGGGATCTGGGATCTCCTCTGGCGTGAAGGAAAGAGGGAACATTCTTCACCTGATTATGGGGCGGGATGCATGATCATCACACCGCTCCCGTCGTCATGACCCAGAGGACCTAACCCACGGGACGGAGTCGAAGAACGCAACAGGTTCAGGCTCACGCCCTCTTCTTCCCTTGCAAAAACTCCATGCTCGGCCGCACTGCCCCCGGGTCATGCACCTCGACGACGGCCGTCGCCGACGAAGGGATGGCCGCCATCACCGCTGAAAAATCGATGCAACCGCTTCCGCAGGCGGCATGGAGATCATGTGTGCCGTCATTGTCATGGAGGTGAAAATGCACCGGCCGTGCCTCTGCAAGAAAGGCTTCAAGAGTGCCGGTGAGCACGGCATGCCCGATGTCAAGGGTAAACCCGAGTCCCAGGTCGTCAAGAAGCGGGAGGAGACTGGTGTCCCTGAAGTGGCAACAGGTCCATGAGCCCATGTTCTCGACCGCAAGGACGACCGAGACCTCGTCCTGGAGCGCGGCAAGGTCGTGGAGAGACCGTAGCAGGGCCTGTTCTGAGGCCTGCCAGAGGTGAGGTTCCATACAGAAACCAGGATGGACGACAAGTCGGCATGCCCCGACCTCGTCACAGATCCTGGCAAGATCGGCGATCGCCTCGACCGAGGCGCACCGCATCGTCTCGTTCTCCGCAGCGAGGTTGATATCGGTGGTCGGAGCATGGACGGTATAGGAAAAGTCGAAAGAGTCGCAGGCCTCCTGGTAGAAGAACAGGGAATGGAGCGAGTCGGAGAGCACCTCGACAAGCCTGGTCTCGGCGGCAAGCAGACCAAGTGCCTCCTCGAGCGGACGGTCCATGAGGCAGTAGGTAGAACATCCAGGAAGTTTCATCTCTTCCCTCTCTTCCTGAGAGCCGCAAGGTGCGCCACGAGCATGGGGATGTCTTTGACTGAGACAGCACCGCCATGACAGAGGGACGAGAAGATCGCGGTCGCCTCTCCCCCGGTATAATCACGGCTCGAGAGCGAGGAACCGTCCCGTGCCAGCACAAAAATCTTCGGGCCATGGGACTGTCCCAGGACCTTGAGATTGGCGATATTGCCCGGGCCGACCGGCATCTCGGTGATGACCACGGCGTCGACCTTCTCAAGGAGAGCAGCATATTCATCAAGTGAACGTGCAGAGACCGGTGCAAAGGGTGGTTCCTTGACGACCGGGATCCCGAGCCCTTCGGCGGTGGTGCAGTCAGAGTCGTTGGCCGAGAGGACACCGGCGGTGACCCTGTACCCCTGCGAAGAGAGGGCATACATCGTCTCGGCCCCGGTGCCCCCGCCACAGACAACATGGACGTGCAACGGTGCAGTGTCCTGGGGCGCCGGCGCTGGCGCCGGTTCATACCGCGGGACCAGGTACGGTCTCCCGGTGAGCGGGTGGGTCCTGACCATCATCGGGACGCCAAAGACCTGCCTGATATGGGCGTCGGTGAGCACCTCTTCAGGCGAACCTGCGGCAACGATCTTTGCTCTCTCCATGAGGATGAGGCGGTCGCAGAAGTAGGCGGCAAGGTTGAGATCATGGAAGACGGCGACCACCGTCACCTCGGGAGTGAGGCCCCTGATGATCGAGAGAACCTCGATCTGGTGGTTGATGTCGAGATGGGAGGTCGGTTCGTCGAGGAGCATAGCCCTGGGCTGCTGGGCGAGGGCGCGGGCAATGAGCACCCGTTGCCGTTCGCCCCCGCTGATCTCGGTGATGAGACGGTCGGCCAGGTGGGCAGTGCTGGTCAGGTCCATCGCCTTCTGGCAAACGGCGTAGTCAGCCTCTTTCATCGACGAGAGCCGTCCGAGATAGGGGTGGCGACCCATCTGCACGATCTCCTCGACTGTGAACCCGAAGGAGACCATCGTCTCTTGCGGGACGGCGCCGAGTCTGGTGGCCAGTTCCCTGGGCGAATATCCGGCGATCTCTCTGCCGTCGACATAGACCGCACCGGCCGCCGGGTTGATGACCCGCGAGATCGTGCGGATGAGCGTGGTCTTCCCGCACCCGTTCGGTCCCAGGATCCCGATGAACGACCCTTCGTTCACGGCGAGCGAGACGGCGTCCAGCACCTGGACATCGCCATACCTGACATCGAGGTCCTCTGCCCTGATCATCTCTGTTGTCATGTCCGTGTCCTGCTCCGTAAGAGATAGATGAAGAATGGCGCTCCAAAGAACGCCGTGACGATCCCGACCGGAATTTCATTGGGCATGGTGCGGGCAAGGGTGTCGGCCCACATCAGGATGACCGCACCGGCCATCATGGCCGAGGGGAGGAGCACCCGGTGGTCAGGGCCAACGATGATACGCATCACGTGCGGGGTGATGAGCCCGATGAACCCGATGGCCCCGGCGACCGAGACGGCGATCCCGGTGATAAATGAGGAAAGAAGGAGGAGCGCGAGTTTGAGTTTTTCGACGTCCACTCCCAGGTGCAGGGCGTCCTCCTCGCCAAGGGAGATGACATTGAGGTCCCTGGCAAAGAAGAAGAGCATGATACACCCGACGAGAATGAGGGCGGCGACCTTGACATCATCCCACCAGACATTCCAGAGGCCGCCCATCAGCCAGAACATGATCTGGTGGAGGCTCTTGCCTGAGATGTACATCACAAAGGAGAGGAGGGCCGAGAGGAAGAGGGAGACCGCGATCCCTGAGAGGAGAAGGGTCTCGACTGCCACCCGTCCATCACGGCGCGAGATGAGGTAGACGACAATGGTCGAGGCGGTGGCACCGATGAAAGCAAAGACCGGCAGCCCCCATCCCATCAAAAATACAATCGAGAGAGACGCACCCAGGGCACCTCCCGACGACGTCCCGATGATGTAGGGGTCTGCCATCGAGTTCTTGAAGAGCCCCTGCATCGCGGTCCCTGCAGCCGCAAGCCCCGCACCGACAAGGAGGGCAGCGAGCACTCTGGGGAGGCGGACGTCAAAGAGGATCTGGGTGATCCCGGCGGGGCCAAGGTCGAGAAGGGAGAGGCCGCTGGTCCCTATGGCGGTGGTGAGGATGATGCTTATACCCAGGATGAGAATGAGGGTGACCAGCACGATCCAGGTCTTCTTCTGCATGATAGTCTTCTTAAACGTATCTTACCCTAAGGAAAATAAAGTTACCCAAATGATTGGCACCCACGCACACTACCAGAGGGTGTGGTTCAGAGCATAAGCGGCATAGGATACAGGACCGTTTAAATAAAAAGCGAGATGAGGCCTTCAGACCTCATATGCCACGAGCGACAGCCCCGGTTCTTTCTCGAAGTCCTGGATCCTCCTGAGGTCCGTGTCCTTCAGCGACGAATAGGATGGCCTGGCGTACGCAAGGAGCGTCACTCTCATCTCTTTCTCAAGTTTTTTTACCATCTCCACCTGTTCGGGAGAGATGCTTGCATATCCCATACAGATCATGGCATTCACCTGGCCATCACATATCCATTCGTCATATATTGTGATATGAATACTGGAGGGGGGGGCGAAGATCAGTCCTCATTCAACACCAAACAGTCAGAATGAAGATGTATGCGTAGGTTCGTGTGGAGACTGGAAATATGAAATGGTTTTCGTGTACAGAGACGGCATCCGCCTTTCTCATCCTTCTTGCCGTACCTGTTGCGGCAACAGGATTTACCGGGTGGGAAGGAAATGTCACCCTTGATCCTGAGACGAACATCACCCTCGGGGAACATGAGACCTGGGGCGAGGCGCCAGACTACGCATCCTCGCCGATAAACGAGTCGGATGCCATCGTCAAACATCACGTCCATGATCTCCTCCAGCGGGGTATCCAGCAGAGAAGGGAATGACGGGATCGTCTGGGAGGAGGTGGCGCTCGGGCCGGGCACCTTCACCGTGACCTCCGAGAACAGGACCAAGTACGAGGTGGAGGAGCGCACTGCTCTTGGTGCCCTCAATGCTTCGAATGCCACCTATGTCCTTGACGATATGTGGTATGAGCAGTACGGCACACTGTTCATCTCGTCCATCAACGCCTTCGAGGGCGAGGGACTGGCCGGATGGGTCTACCACGTCAACGACGAGACGCCGGAGATCGGCGCCAACATCTATGCTGTGGAGGAGGGCGATGAAGTCGTCTTCTACTACAGTAAAAGCATGTCGGCAGAGCCCGAAGACTCGGCTGAGGCGATCTACCTGAAGGTCGTCTTTGAAAATGGTGCCTCCGGTGGCTACGAGAGGATCGTCGCCGCGAAGGGTCCTGAGAACCTCAAGGAGATACAGGATCACTCTTAATCCCCTTTCTAAATTGAACATGCGACTCCTTCTGCACCCCGCTCATGCTCATACGCGTTGTATCCTGTAGGAAGAAGTGAACAGCGCGGGGAGACTCTCCTGCAGAAAAGGACAAGAACTCAAGGGAAGGGGGAGGAGGTGGCCCTGTGAAATCTTGGCATGAACCCCGGGCTCAGGCAGAGGGGATGACCATGATCGTGGGTCTCTGGATCGTGCACTGATCTGTGTTCCTCCCTGGGAGCACGACACCACAGAGAGCACCATCGAAGGGCCGCCCCGCCTATCTTCATCCTGGGGGGTCCTGGGGGTCTCTCTCAACGCGAGACGATGGCGAAGATCCGGCGATTGAGGGCAGCAGATCTGACCGACTGCCTTCCCCTACCATCATGCCAGGGAAAGGGGCCCCTGGGGCGTATGACTGGGGGAGGGTGAAGAATCACGCTCGCACCCTGGATAGGTGAGAGATTCTACAATGTCCTATTGTACAGGGAATTTGTCGCCTGCACGTATCTGCGAAAGCATTATAGAAAAATCTATTAACTTAACATCAGATAATTTGTGTGAATACATGGGATAAATATTTTTATGGGGAGAAAATTATGGCACACTTTCCTTGTACAGGGATGATATGCATCCTTCTGATCGTTCTTGCCGCTCCTGTTGCGGCCGACTACCCGATGTTTGGCGCGGACGAAGCGCGGACCGGGGCCATTACAACAAGTGGTCCCCTGACCAATGCCACCCTCTGGGTGGAAGAGACTGCAGAGTACGCCGATGGGTCTCCGGCAGTCCATGACGGCAAGGTCTTTGTCCCGACCTGGCCGGACATGGTCTTCGACGACAACGGACTTACAGGACTGGTCTGCTATGACGCCGCCACCGGTGAAGAACTCTGGACCAATGAACTCGGGGGCGCGGCCGTCGGGTCGGTCTCGGGCACCGCCGTCATGGATGGGAAGATCTATCTTGGCGGGACCGACGGCAAGCTCTACTGCATCGACGAAGAGACCGGGGCAACTCTCTGGTCAAGCGAGAAGATCGACGAGACCGGATACTTCGGGCTTTCCTCGTCTCCACTCGTATACGATGGAAAAGTGTACACTCTTTCAGCCTCTGACGGCGTACTCCACGAATTCGACCTTGACGGCACCGAGACATGGTCGTTTACGACCGGCGGCGCGGCAGGATATTTCGTCTCACCTGCGGCGGCCGACAGGAAGGTCTACTGCTCGAACATGACCGCCCTCTTCTGTATCGACCCCTCGACGCAGGGCGAGATCTGGAACACCAGCGTCAGTGACGTCCTCCTCTCGACACCGACCGCGGGCGAGAACGCGATCTTCTGCGCCGGGGCCATCAACACCTATGCCTTCGACCGCGAGACCGGCGACGAACGCTGGAATGTATCTCTCGCCGGCACCTCATCTTCCCCTGCAGTTGACGCCAGCCACCTCTATGTCGGCGCAAAAGATGGCCTCCACTGCCTGGACACCATCACCGGTGCAGAGCGCTGGACCTTCCCCTCCGCCCAGATCACCGTCTCGCCGGTGGTCGCAGACGGGACGGTTTACTTCGCGACAAATGAAGAAACAGGGACTGTGTATGCGGTGAACACCACCACAGGCGACGAAGTATGGTCATACACCCTAGAAGCACCTGGAGACAACACCTTTGCTTCATTCTACGCCTCATCACCTGCAGTCTCAGAGGGTGTCCTGTACCTCGGGGCCGAGAACAACCACCTCTACGCCTTCGGCGAAGGGTCACCCCATCCTGAGATCATCTTCGACGGCACGGTCAGTCTCACCGACGCCACCTTCACTTTTATCCCGTCGAACAACGCTTCTGCGTCCTATGAAGTCAACCACACCACCGACCTCGGCGCCCTCGGCGACGCCGCTGACCTTGGAGAATTCACCTTCAAGGCAAGCGACTCATGGTACGATTCATACAGTTCCTTCAGCCTCGAATCGATCGACGGCATTGCCAACGAGGACTGGACCAACCCTGACGCACGGTCCTGGTCCATCTTCATCAACAACCAATCGGCACCCATGGGCCTTGGCAGAAACTCCCTTGACGACGGCGACCTCCTTGAGTTCTTCTACTGCCCTGTCAACGAGACGACCTATGCTCCCCTCACCGACGAGGCCGACGCCGTCGTCAGGATCCGTGTGAGCATGACTGAGGCCACACTCTCCGCACTCACCCTCACCGACGGGAACCGCGGCGGGAGCGTCCGCGCCGATGTCACGGCCTCTGCCGTGAACGAAGGGCGGTATGTCATCGTGGTGAGCGGGACCGATGAGAATGGTGAGTCCCTTGCAGGTACAGGCACCGTCTATCTCAATACCGGCGAGAGTATCGGGGTCCCGGTCCTCGTCACCGTGCCCCTCCAGGCAAAAACCGGCACTTACACGCTCCATGCAGGCATCTACCAGATCGAAGAGTATCCCCAGCGCTGTCTCTTCATGAGCGAGGGAGTGGAATGCGCCATCACATGAAGTGGACCCTCTCCCTCCTCTTTCTCCTCGTGCTCGCAGCGCCGGCAGCGGCGCTCACCATGGATGTCGCCGGGTCGTCCCCAGGTTCGGCCGTGACCGTCACCCTCGACACCGAGGCAAACGTGACCTTCCAGATGAACAGTGGGACACCATACTACGCCCATGGGACGACGGTGAAGTTTGTCCCGCACCTCACCGGCACACTCACGGTCACTGCAGAGGCAAAGGGCCAGAGCGTCGAAAAGAATGTCAAGATCACCTCTGGGGGCACCAATGACGGAGGAGGAGACCTCGATGACGATTCAGGACCATGGAAGACCGTCACCCTCGGTCCAGGCACCTTCAACGTAACCACCGAGAACGGTGAGGTCTATTCTGTGAAGCAACGGACCGCCCTCGGTGCCCTGGATGCCTCAGGCGCTGATTATGTCCTCGACGACAAGTGGTACGAGGAGTACGGCACGCTGTACCTCAAGTCAGTCAATGGTCGTGAAGGCGAGGGACTGGCCGGATGGGTCTATCAGGTCAACGAAAAGTCGCCGTCGGTCGGCGCCAACTCCTATAGCGTGAAGAAAGGCGACAAAGTCATCTTCTACTACAGCGAGAGCATGTCGGCAGAACCCGAAGACTCGACCGGGGCGATCTACCTCAAGGTCGCCTTCGGCACCACCACTTCAAATGGGGGCGACGGCGGCGAGGGGTCGGAGACCATACAGGAACGCCTTGCGCCGGCCGAAGATCCCGCCATCTCCCTCAACCTCCCTCAGGGCGTGACCCTGACCTTTGGTGCAGGAGGCGCGCGGATCTCGGTCCGCCAGGACGCAGGCGGCGACGGGGAGGAGGTGATCGTCAGGGGCGATCGGGTCATTCTCATACGTCCAGGGCTCCTGCTCACTGTCCTGACCGGTGATATGAAGGCAGCAGACAACTCCTCGACTGCCCGGATAAAGAGCGTCACCGCCGAACTGATGCCTGCCGCGGCAGGACTCAACGGGACGGCCGGGACCGCAGGAAAGATCATCCTCTCTCTTGCCGGGATCCCGGCCGAAGGAGTCATCACGACAGATTTCAGCGACCTGATGTCTCCCGACATGACAGAATCCCTCACAGATCTCGCCGCCACAGAGGGACGGTCCCTCCTGGGCATCGCCTATGTGATGGACGTGAACAAGACCAACCTCAGGAACGGCGAAGACATCCTCGGTGCGACCGTCAGGATGGAGGTCGACCCTGCCTGGGTGAAAGAGCATGGTGGCGCCGGGGCCGTCAGGATCGCACACCTCACCGACGACGGGACAGTAGAACTCCTCGAGACCAGAATGGTTCAGGAGAGCGAAAAAGTTCTCACCTTCGAGGCGGAGTCCCAGAACGGCCTCTCTTCATTTGTCCCCCTCGCCCTTGGAGACAAAAAAGAGACTCCACCAGACCTGGTGACACCACTGCCGCCAGAGGCAGAGGGCGGCACGACCCCACCGACGACCCCCTCACAGCAGACGCCCTTATGGGCCCTGACACCATTTTCAGCACTCTTAATCGTGGGTGCTACACATCTGATAAAAAGAAACGAGGAAAAAAAATGAAGAAACTATGTGCACTCGTCATTCTCCTCTGCACCGCCTGCATCATCGGCGGTGCGGCCTACCCGCTTGCCGCAGAGGACAACACCATACAGGAGAGTCTTAACTATCTCGAATCCTGCCAGCACCCAGACGGCGGATTTGCCGAACCAGAACGGGAGACCAACCCAGGCACCTCATGGTTTACGGTAATGGCGATCGTCGCCGCCGGCCAGGACCCCTCGACCTGGACAGTGAACGGCACCTCGGCGGTCGACTACTGGACAGCCAGCGAGGACCTCACGACCGAAGGGACTGCGGAACTCGGGCGGATGGTGACACTCATCGCTGCCGTCGGGGGCGACCCACACGACTTCGGCGGCAAAGACTATCTTGCCGACCTGAAGGCGCAGATGAAATCCTCCGGTCAGTTCGGCGACTTCGTCTACACCACTTACTGGGGGATCTTCGGGCTTGTCGCTGCGGGTGAAGATGCGTCAAAGTCCCTCGCCTGGCTGAAAGATCAGCAGAACGAAGATGGCGGGTTTGGCTGGATGCCAGGTGCCGAAAGCGACTGCGACGACACCTCCGCATCGGTGATGGCGATGATCGCCGCCGGAGAACCACAGGACTCTCCGGCAGTGAAGAACGCACTGGGTTATCTCAGAGATGCCCAGATGGATGACGGCGGGTTCAACTACGGCGGATCCTCGTCCTCGAATGCGGCGTCGGCCGCGTGGGTGACGCAGGCGATCGTCGCAGCAGGTGTAGACCCCTCGACCTGGACGAAGAACGAGAAAGACGTCATCTCATATCTCACCGACATCCAGCAGCCTGACGGATCGTTCAAATGGACCGCCCAGGTCACCGACAACCCCTGCCGGATGACCGCCGCCGCCGTCCCCGCCCTCCTGGGCCGACCATACCCCATCCTGCCTGGCCAGACCACACCTGCACTCTCTGGACAGACCAGGAAGGCGGAGACGACACCCGCCACCGCCGCAACCGCGCCGGTCGGCGCCGCCACGACAGTCCAGAATGCCGGCGGCCCCTGGGAACTGGTCACGGTCACCGACGACTTCGGTGAAAAAGTCGCCATCACAGAAGAGCCCATGCGCATCGTCTCCCTCTCCCCGGCCAACACCGAGATCCTCTTTGCCCTTGACCTGGGCGACCGCATGGTCGGGGTGACCGACTACTGCAATTACCCCGAAGAAGCCACCGAGAAGCCAAAGGTCGGCGGGTTCTCCACCGTGAACATCGAGCGGGTCGTGGCGGAGAAACCTGACCTGGTCTTTGCCGCCCTTGGCAACACCGAAGAGGTGGTCGACCACCTCAGGAAACTTGGCCTGACCGTCGTCACCCTCAACCCCGACTCGGTCCAGGGAACGCTCCATGACATCAGACTCGTCGGCGAGGCAACTGGCAAGGGGGCAGAGGCCGAGACACTTGCCGCCTCGATGCAGAAACGGATCAACGCTGTTGAAACAAAAGTGGAGGACGCCCCTGAGCACCCGACCGTAATGCATGTCGTCTGGTACGACCCCATCTGGGTGAGCGGCAACAACACCTTCCAGGACGAGCTGATCGATATCGCCAGCGGAGAGAATGCCTTCCCTGATATTGAAGGCTGGCAGATCGTCACCCTCGAAAAAGTGCTCACCACCGACCCTGACGTGATCCTGGTCAACTCTGGCACCGGGATGGACGGGGGGGAGAGCGACCTCATCTACCGGTACTTCGCCGAGGAGCCGCGCTTCCAGAACCTCAAGGCAGTGAAGAATGATCGGATCTACATTGTGCCCTCAGACATCATCGACCGCGGCGGTCCCAGGATCGTGGACGCCATCGAAATGGTGGCGGCCGACATCCACCCTGATCTCTTTGGCACAGAAGAGGAGACACCCACACCATCAGGCGCACAGACCCCAGGGTTCGGGATCTTTGCAGCACTGGCCGGGGTGGGGGGTGCATGTTTCCTCCTCAGGAGGATTGGATGAGAATCATCGGCCCCATCCTCTTCCTATTCTTTCTCTCGGCACTTCCCGCGATCGCGACGGCAGCGACACCTGAAGAAACACCGCTCTCTGAGGTGGCAGTCCCTGGCGAGGTGAAACAGGTTGCCTTGAATGCCGACGGCACCAGGGTGGCCGTCCTCTCAGATCAGACACTCTCATGGTACGATAAAGATGGGACACTCTCATGGCATGTCCCGGCAAACAATGTAGAGACATTCGGGGCCTCTGATGATGGGGCGCTCCTTGTCACGGGCGGCGCCGACCTCAGGGCCTATGACCACCGTGGCGACCGGGCTTTCAGGCTTGACACCGGGTATTTCGCCCTGGGGGTCGGGGTGTCCCCTGACGGTTCCTGTATCGCCGCCGGGTTTGACAACAGGAGTCTGGTCCTCTTCAGGGGCGACACCTCCAAAGACTTCGAACCTGCCTGGACGATTGAGACCTCAGAGGACGTTATCAGCGTGGCACTCACCGACAATGGATCCTCTCTCGTAGCCTGCACCAGGGACGGGATGGTAAACGTCTACACCGGGGACGGAAGACTGCTGTGGCGCTATGACACCGGGGGGAGCGAAAGACTCACCTGCGCCGTCACCCACGACGGAGCATATATTTTCGTCGGAGCCGACCATGGAAAGGTCTTCTTGTTGAACAGAAACGGGATCCTCATCTGGGAAGAGGTCATCGGGAAGCGCCTTCCTGCGGTCTCAATCTCGGCCGAAGGCTCGGTCATTGCTGCGGGTGGAGACGAAGGGGTCGTGCTCCGCACTCTCCAGGACGACGACCATGAGCCGTTCGGAAACAGGAGCGTGCAGGTGGTCGCACTCTCTTCCGACGGGAGAAGACTGGCGATCGCCGGACAGGGAGGAGATATCGGATTCTTTTCGACAGGGAGAGAGGAAGGGTCGCCAGGGGCCACGCTCGCCCCCCTGGCCGCCCCTGCAGGGCGTGTCACCTCAGGGAGTAGCACAGAACCGACCGCGACCACACACGCAAGCCCTTCCATCCTGCCAGGACTTGCAGCCGTCGCTCTCCTGTTATGGAGGAGGCGGTAAGCCTTTTTTTCGGACCTGGAGAGAGCCCCACTCATCCCTGGGGGGAACGCAATGAGACCGCCTCCCCTCATCGATCGTGCCGCAGGGGTCCGGGTGGGCATTCGTCTCCAGGCAGAGTCGCCTCGCTTTTCATGAGGGATTGCCTGAAACACGCTCTCGGTCCATGCATGGTTCACCAGAGCCCTGAGAGCACGAAAGAACCTCTGGGACATCTTAAATCTCTCCAGAAACGCGCCGCCCCATCCATACTTTCATATCCGCAGACCTCTATTTTTCAGGTACGGTGAACCCATGGACTTAGCCACCATCATAGTAATCGCAGTCGTCGTGCTGGTCATCCTCGCCCTCATCGGCTGGATCATCAGCATCTACAACCGGTTCATGAACCTGAAAAACTCGGGCGAGGCCACCCTCGGCCAGATCCGTGTCGCCATGAAGAAGCGTCTCGACCAGATCGAGCAGCTCCTCGGATCTGTCAAGAGTTATGCCTCCTTCGAGAAGGAGACCCTCACCAGGGTCACCGAGATGCGGGCAGGCGTCGGGAAGGCCGATCCCGGCGACCTCAACGAGGTCGAGCGGCAGTCGCGCTCGATCATCGGTCGGCTCTTCGCCGTCGCCGAGGCCTACCCCGACCTCAAGACGCAGGCGACAGTCTCTGAACTGATGGCGTCCATCAGACAGATCGAGGACGAGATCGCCCGCCAGCGCTACACCTACAACAACATCGCCCAGCAACTCAACACCATGACCGAGACGATCCCTTCCAACATCGTCGCCTCCATGGCCCATGTCCAGAGACTCGACTACCTCGAGTTCGAGGAAGAGATCGAGCAGGCGCCAAAGATCGAGTTCTGAGGTGGACGTGGTGAGTGAAAACCGGCAGATCGCCACCCTCCTCATCGTCACCCTTTTTCTCGGCGTTGCGGCCCTCGGCCTCAGCGCCGCTCTGCCCTTCCTCACCGAGGGCGACCTGGTCGTCGACGATTATCAGGCGGTCCTGTACGAGAACGGCACCTTTGTCGAACGCTACACCTATGACGTCGCGCGCTCTGATGAGTACAGGATGCTCTTCCGCTTCTTCGACGACCGCCTCACCTTTGCCGATGCGTCAAGTCCGCACGTGAAGTTCGAGGAGATGACGGTACCAGAGGGAGTGATCGGATACGTGAAGGACGCCTCTGGTGAGGTCAGGACCTACCCGACCGCGACCGAGGCCGAGACCGAGTTCATCAGGAGCAAGGCCTATCCCAACGAGGTCGGGCTCTACAACCCTGGATATTTCGACGCAGGCACATATGTCGTCGAGTACCACTCGGTCATGCGCCCACCGGTGGAGTACGACGGCGAGGTGGCCCATGTCAACCTCAAACTCGTCCGCGAGCATATCCCGTACCGCCACCTCACCCTCACCCTCCCTGACTGGGAGGGGATCGAGACGGTCTATGCCTACCCGCCCTGGCTCTCGGTCGAACGGCAGGACGGGACGGTGACGATCACAGGTAGTGCCGCCGCAAACGATCCCGTGGCGGTCGAACTCCTCCTGCCTCTCTCCTACCTGGACCAGACGAGCGGGTTCCCGCACCCGGTCGACGACCTGAGACAGAAGACCGAAGAAGGCGCCTTCTGGTATAACTTCCCGTACCATGCGGCCTCGGTCTTCCAGACGGTTGCGGCCTTCCTGGTCCTCGTCCTCCCCTTCGCGCTCCTCCTCCTATACCGCAGGTATGGGCGGGAGAAGACCTTCACTGTCCCCGAGTATCTCAGTTTCACGCCCAACACCGCCCTCAAACCCTGGCAGGTGAACCTCCTCTTCAAGGGGGACGTGAATGAGTCAGACGAGGACGCCTTCTACGCCACGCTCCTCGACCTCCACAGGCAGGGCGTGGTCACCGTCAGGGAGAAGGACGATGCAAAGGGGATCACGGTCACGGTCAACCGCGGCCATTCAGACGACCCCTATGAACAGCGGGTGCTCAACTACATCTCCGGTGTCGGGGGCAACGGGGTCTTTGACTCTGGTGAACTGGAGAGGATGGCAACGCGGGCGGCAGAGGGCAGGGCCGACCTGGCCACGGTGCAGGGCTACCAGCGGAGTCTCCAGGCGCTCTTCAACCCGACAGACACGCGCCTCTCCAGGAAGTACGCGGTGGACGGCAGGAAGTTTGTCTCACCCCTCCTCTTCCCGCCTGCATTCCTCCTCGGGCTTGCAGTCCTGGTCTTCGTGCTTGCCCCGGCCACCGGGGCGGCGTCGGTGCCGGCGATCGTCCTCTCGGTCGCAGGGCTCGTCGAGGTGGGCATCGCCCTCCTGATGCCCTCGACCCTCTTTGGCCACTGGAAGGGCGACCACTTCAAGGAAAAACTGGAATGGGAAAGTTTCGAGAATTTCCTCTCCGACATGGCGCAGATCCAGAAGTACGCCCCAGAAGACCTCTCGATGTGGGGCGAGTGGATGGTCTACGGCACCGCCCTGGGCCTGGGCGAGCAGGTCGAGAAGGCGATGGAGCACCTGCATGTCTCCTATGCCGAGGTGGGGATGCCGGTCTACTCCCATATGCCCCTGGCCTTCATACCGATCGCTCACTTCTCCGCGCCCTCCACCGGCAGCGGTGGCGGCGGCTTCGGTGGTGGAGGGGGCGGTTTCGGTGGCGGCGGCGGCTTCGGCGGTGGCGGCGTCGGAGGGCGTTGAACCGAGATCCTCATCTTTTCTTTTGGCTCTGAACAGATCCCAAAACTCTCTGGAAGCGAACATCTTCTGGAACTGAAACACATCTTTCCAGAAATTCGGCTCTGTAGAAATCTTCCGGACAGGTATCTCTGGCGGGGGATGGCATCACGCTCTTCATGACGATTGATTGTGCCCTCCCGACCCTATCTTCATCCCGGGGGTCCGGGGGCAGCGCCCCCGGCCGAAGAGGTGGGAAGGCGGGCGACACACATCCCCACACACAAGAGGCAAGGGATTCTAAAGAGCCGAAATTCTAAACCCTGTCCTCCACCGGGGGCGGCCGCACCCGGTGCAAGCTTCGGGAAGGAGATGGATGCAGGTCTGCGTGACAACAGGAGGAGGATCTTTCAGCCATAATCCAATCACTATCGTCTGCACGAGGAAGGTCGGAATGGACATCATAAGCAAGAGTGCAGGGGTGCGGTATCGTCTTTCTCTTCCCTCTCAAGGTGGTGTCCAGGAGAGCATTCACATCATGGAAGGAGGGCGCCGTCCTCATACCTCTCCACATGCATGGGGGTCCAGTCCAGGCACCAGGCAGTGCCAGAGTATTTATCAGAGCAGATGGCAGAAGGGGCCTCATGCTCAGGACATGTGTCGTCTATGAGAGCAAATACGGGACGACCGCCGAGGTGGCCAGGGCGTTCGCCCTCGTCCTGGGGCCGTCCAGGATGTGCCGGCCCGAGGCATTCTCAGAGGACCTGAAATCCTCTGACCTCTTTGTGATCGGCACACCCATCTACAATGGGGAGGTCGTCCCCTCGGTCAGGCGATTTGTCGAGACCAATGCCTCGTGGCTGCGAGAAAAATCGGTGGCCCTCTTCTGCACCTGTGTCAAACTTCACAGGGGGCGGACATACCTCACAGGACTGCGGGCCTTCCTCGGCGAAGAGGTGCCGGCCGTCGCCTTCGGCGGACAACTCAGGACCGCGGACCTCGACCGGGAGGACAGAAACGCCCTCACCTTTTATGCGAAACGGACCGGGTTCATCCTGCAGGACCACGACCTCCTCGACATGAAGGCGGTCGCCGCGTATGCCCTGAGCCTGCGCGAGAAACTGGAGGGCATCGACCAGATGCCTGAAGAGGACTTCAAGGCCAGGGCCGAGCGGTTCCTCATCGCCCATTCAGAATGTGTGCTCGCCACCGCCCATGGCACCTCGGTACGGGCGACGCCGGTCAACTACTTCTATGCCGACGGGCGGGTCTATATCTTCAGCGAGGGCGGGGCAAAGTTCGCCCACCTGGTCCAGAACCCCCGCGCCTCGGTCGCGATCTACGACCCTCGCGCCACCATGGAGGAGGTGCGCGGCATGCAACTCACCGGCAATGTCGAGGTGATCTGTCCAGGGGACCAGGGCCACAAGGAGGCACTCGACCTCTGCGGGATCTCAAAAGAAATGCTTGCCTCTTTTCCGGCAGACCTCAACGTGATCACGATCACCCCCGACGAGACGGTCTACCTGGACACGTCCCTTCAAAATGAGGGGTATGCGGCGCGGCAGGTCCTGCGTGAGCGGACCTTCACCCCTTCACCGCGGCGACAAAGCCCCTGACCAGGGCCGGATCCTTCACCCCGGGTCTGGTCTCAACCCCTGAGCAGACGTCCACCGCATAGGGGCCGACGGCCCTGACGGCGGCGCGCACGTTCTCAGGGGTCAGTCCCCCGGCCAGCACCACCGGCACCCCACTCTTCTCGATGATCCTGCGCGCAGAGACGGGATCAAAGAGGCGGCCCCGCCCCATACTCTCGTCCACAATATAGGCGTCCGCATGAAGAGGAGGGACCGGACGGTCCCGACCGACCACCCTGATCACCGCCGTCCCGCACGTCTCAGGGACGTCATGGGGATATGAGATCTGGACCGCGGTCGGGCCGAGGGCGAGTACTTCCGCAAGATCCTCTGGCGAGGGGGTATGGGTGACCACCACCCGCGCCATGAATGGGCCGAGGGCCGAGAAGATCGCCGACGCCTTGTCTGGACTGACTGACCTGGGAGAGTCCGAGTACATCACCACCCCGACGGCGTCGGCCCCCGCCGCCTCGGCCGCCCGCGCGTCTTCAGGCCGTGTCACCCCGCAGATCTTCACCCGCACGTACTCCTGTGTCATACCGTATCTTCTCGACCTCCTGCCTGATGGATTCTCCGGGAGGAGCAGATGAAGATCAAAGAGTTTTGCGGTGTGATAGGAGCAGCGAACGTGAGGATAAAACTCTTATAAATTGGCTCTGTAGAAACCCTCACCTATTCCTGGTGTGAGCGTGACTCGCCCACCTTCCACATCTCCGTGCCTGGGGCGAGTCCCGCACTGACCCCCGGGATGAAGAGAGGGCCGGGAAGGGACAATCAATGGACCAGACGAGAGATGTGACGTTCACGACCAATTGTGTGGCAGGGGGTTTGGGGGGCGGCACACCCCCTGGCAGACAAAAACATCCTGAGAATTTCTACAGAGCCTTAAAAACTACTTATTGGGGTCTCGATCAACGTACTGATGGGGGTCATCCCAAAACTCTCCAACCTTACCTTCACAGAAGATAGCGATGGATGATGGTTGAAAGATCCTCACCCCCTCGTAGCGTAAAGAAGCACCTCTGGCCTTCCCACACGCTCGTGCCGGGGGCTCGGCCCCCTGACCCCCAGGATGGCGATGGGGACGGAAAGACATCCTTGATGATCCTGAAAAGGGGACAAGCGTCCTCCTCCCTATCTTCTGCGGGGGGACCGGGGAGCGGCACGCCACCCGCCGGAAGATTCGCACTCTAAATTCCTGGAAAGGAGTGTTTCAGTTCAAGCCTCAGAGAGTTTCGGGATATGTTCATGGAGAATTCTTCGACCACCGCCCTCCCCCTCTCCTGGCCATGGAGGGGGCCAGGGGGGTGCACCCCCGGGTGCGTGCAGGACAGGGATGAAGATCCCATGGGCGAAGGCGGCCGATTACGCATAGGAAGTTTTTATCCCGCGTATACTGGTATCTATGGGATCTGGCGAGTTAAAATCCTCATGAAAATCTATACACATAATTTTTGAGAGCGTTTTCCTGGAGATCGTCCCAGAACTTTCCGGGCCTCCGCTTCCCAGGAGAGCGCGATTGGATACGGGGGGGAAGAGTCTCCCCCTTTCGTTGCGCCCCCATGCATGCCTTCATTCAAGCCTTCCCACACCGCCGCGCCGGGGCGGCACGCCCCGGTGGAGGATGGTTTGGAGTTTCTGGAAGAAGACGTTTCAGTTCGAGGACATCTTCACCCCAGGAGAGGGTTTAGGGGTATGCTCGTGAGAGATGCTCTTGATGTCTCTCTGTACCTGGGGGGGTGGCGGCGGACAGCAGCAACCCTCTTTATGGACACCCACTCTGCCTTCCCGCCCCTATCTCCCTCCCCACGGCACAAGGGCAAGGGAAAGGCATGGATAGAGGCATAGGTGCGCAGCGAAGTTCTTCCTGTGAGGATAAGGCCAGGGAGACCTGGGATGAATACAGGGCAAACACGATGAGGAACTCACAAATGCTATAAACCATCCCGCCGCCCCAGGGGATGATGGCACCGAGGTACTGGGACGAGACGATCGAGACGATGGAACGGGGCGACCTTGACGCCCTTGTCGACGAGCGCATCCGTTACACCGTCAGGTACGCCGCCGAACATTCTCCCTTCTACAGAAAATGGTTTGCAGAAGAACAGATCGACCCGACCGCCGTCACCTGCCACGAAGATCTCCTCGACCTCCCGGTCATCTCAGGCCAGGTGATCAGGGAGCACCAACCCCCGGCCGCCCCCGACTTCGCCTTCCGCTCGATAGGATGGGAGAAAGTCTTCACGGTGCATGAGACAAGCGGGACAAGCGGGGTGCCAAAGACCTTCTTCCTCACCTGGGAAGACTGGGAGCGATATGCCGAGAAGTATGCCAGGGCTTTTACCGCCCAGGGGATCGGCAAAGGAGACCGTCTTGTCCTCTGCACCTCGTATGGGATGAATATCGGGGCAAACACCATGACCCTTGCCGCCAGGGACATGGGCGTCGCTGTCATCCCTGAAGGAAAATGCACCTTCCCGGTCAGAGTGATCAGGAACTACCGGCCCACCGCCATCGTCGGAAGCGTCTTCAAGTTCCTCAGGCTTGCAAGACGACTCAGGGCCGAAGGGATCGAGCCACAGAACGCAGGGGTGCGGAGTCTCGTCATCGGGGGGGAGGGGTTTGCCGAAGAGTCCCGTGCCCATCTGGAAAAGGTCTGGGGCTGCAAGGTCTACAACACCTACGGCTCCACTGAAGGCACGATGTGCGGAGAGTGCCCTGTCAAAAACGGACTGCACTGCCCCGAAGACCTCGTGCACGTCGATCTGTACGATCCAGCGCTCGAACGTTTCGTCAGAGACAGAGAAGACGGGCGCCTTGTCCTCACCACCCTCCTCCCCCCTGGCGGGAAAGCCGGCACCCTCCTCCTCAATTACGACACCGAGGACTGGAGCCGGGTGGTGAGCCGCAGCACCTGCGCCTGCGGGCGGACGCACCTCAGGATCGAACCCCCCTGGAGGGAGGCCGAGACGGTAACCGTTGCGGGGTGCGCGGTCAACCGGGTCGATATTGAGCGGGCGGTCTTTCAGCCCGAGAACATGGCATACCTGACCGGCGAATATGAGGCCTTTCTCTATGGTGACGAGGACGAGACCGTCCTCAGGGTCAGCATGGAATGCGAAGACCTCGCCTCGGCCGACCAGAATGCCGTCAAACACCAGTTTCTTGAGAGACTCTTCACAGATAAACCGACACTTGCAGAAGCCTGTGAGGAGAAGAAGTGCAGAGTGCTCTTCCACTTCACCGCGCCCGGAGGACTTGAACTCGCGGCGGTGAAGGGGCGACCAAAACGGATCGTGGACCGAAGGTGAGGATCAACCGATTAACACTGAGGGAAAGTTAAATGCATAGATTTAATAAGCGCCACGACAAGAAGATACATAGCCGGAGTTGTTAGGCACACCTTTCGGGCATCAACTTCGAGCTCAGTTTCTGGCACCAAATATCTTCTTTTTTAGGCCGTAAATAAAAAAAGAAAATTTAAAGATTACCCAGCACCGGTGTGCCATCAGGAGTCCAGAGATTGCTGCTCGACCAGATGACCTCACTGCCCCGTACCGCATAGGATCCAAGGTAGAAGAGGTCGACATCCTCCATCTCAGTTGAGACCTCAACATCCTGTGGCACCACGAGGAGCATCTTCTTCACCGGCGCCTTCTTTGCAAGAAGACCTTCGGCCGCGGCCCGCAGACGGGCCACATCATCAGCCCCAATCACGGGGGCGATCCTGACGTTCGCCACGATCTGCTCGAGAGAGCCAGGCCTGCCCCTGCTCAACAGGAAGTCAGGCGCAGTATCGCCACCATCAGGACTGCGCTCGATTCTCCAGCCGTCTTCACCTCTGTACGCCTGTTTCAGGTCGCGCTCGACCGTGTTGTAATACGCCTCTTTACACGCACCCATTGTAAATTCACTCTCATTACCTATTCCACAGGGAACATTAAAAGCGTTGTTCAATGAACTTGTTGGTCCATGAACGGACAGCACCGCAAGGACATCAAACCAGGGCTTACTGTCGACATCGTCTTAAAGGCAGACCAGAAAACCGGCAAACGTACCCGCGGCATCGTTGCAACCATTCTCACCAACTCGTCCTTTCACCCTCATGGGATCAAGGTCAGGCTGAAGGACGGGAAAGTGGGGAGGGTCCAGGAGATCATCTCTCCCTCAGGCAACCAGGAGAGCGACAAAGGGGATGGTCCCAACTGAAAAAAGTGTTGAGAGAAACACTCCCTGTGAAGCCAGTTTTGTATCAGTGTGACACTCCTCTGCAAGGATTGCCGCAAAAGCAGCGGCCGGCATCGCCGCCATGACCACCGGCACCCCCAGCAGATAGGGGTCATGGACAAAGGGCACAAGGACCGCCCAGACGACGACCGGCATCAGGAGAAGGCGCGCTCCCGTGACCGCATAGACCCGCCACCCACGAAAGACCTCGGCAGGATTGACCCGTGCGAGCATCGCCCCGACGACGATCATCGAGAGAGGGGTAGTCAGAGACCCAAGAGATGCAAGTGCCCCTTCAACCGGGAGGGGCGGGCGCACCGAGGTGACGAAGAGGACCAATCCGATGATGACCGAGATGATCCCAGGGTTGAACAGGATCTTCGGGTCAAGGCGAGCCCTCTCCCCCGACGCCCCCCAACGGAGCATGATGATCCCGATGGAGAAGACCAGCAGGTTGAAGGGCAGGTTAAAGATCGCGGCATAGAATAGTGCATCCTTTCCAAAGATTGCCTCGATGACCGGGAACCCCATGAACGCCGTGTTCGAGAACATCAGGAGAAAACCGTACACCCCGAGGTCGGTCTCAGGCGACCCAAGGACCCTCGGGACCACCCAGGCGACGACAAGAGAGATCGCATAGAAGACGACCGAGATGACAAGCATCTCGCCGCATGCCGTCAACCGTTCCGCGCTGAAGGGGACCATCATCGAGGAGATGATCAGGGCCGGCAGAGTAACCTTCACCAGCAGACTGCAGAGACCACTGGTCGTCTCATCGTCAAAGACTTCAAGCCAGCGGGCCGCATATCCAGCCAGCACCAGGAGGAAGAGAAGTAAGATCTGGTCAAAGACCGTGATAAAGTTCATAAAGTAAGACTCCGTGCAGAATCATCATATGATGCGCCCCATCAATACTCCCTGATTCCTGTTATATGGAAATAAATGAGGTCGGAGATCACGTAATTGGCGATCTCACCTCTCATGGCGGGGCATTGTGCAGTGCTTTTATAAAAAGGCACTAATTCGATAAATACTTTCTCCTGATGCCTCAAAGTTCAATAGGATAAATTAACATATCCCATTTATTTGAGAAAAACAATTACCATGTACAGGTGAAAGCAATGCATCATTTTGAAGACGGAACAGTATTCCGACTCTATCTTTCAGTTAAAGATGACAATGAACCGATGGTCAACGACATCCAGCGCGACGCCGTGGACCTCCTTGGCATCATGGCACAGAAAGGGAACACTGAGGCACACGACGCCCTCAGCGCCCTTGCCGACGCACCGATGATCCACCCGATCCTCCGCGAACAGATCAGGCAGGCCGCAGGGATCGCGCCGTCGGCCAGCAGATAAAATCCCCTCTAATAACTGGCAGATACCACTCAGAACCTTTTTTCCCGGTGCGGCACCCCCCGCACCGGGCACCCCACAGGTCAGATCACCGGTACCGACCCGTGCCCCTGCACCACCGATGATCATTCTGAAAGAGCTTCTCTCCTCTGCATATCGACCTCACCGGGCAAACCAAGAGGTCACCGCAACCTTTCAAGCCCTTCCCCCACCACCGCGCCGGGGGCAGCGCCCCCGGTGTGATTGTGCGGGAAGGCGAGTGAGTCTCCCTTGGACCGAGAGGAAGTGAGGGGTTCTACAGGGCCGATAATTTCCAACCGCGTAGGCATGAGCCGACCCTACAGATCACACCATCATGCAAACCCCGAAAGGCAACCCCCGGAGCACAAAAAAAGAGAATTACTCATGCAGGGAAGCAATCGCCGCATCGACGATCGCACCCAGCCCGTCGACATCCCAACGCTCTGAACTGAGGACCAGGTCATAGACCGAGAGATCATCGATATCAATATTATAATACGAGAGATAACGCCCCCGCTCACAGGCCTGCCTCTCCTCAGTATGCCTGCGCGCTTCGTCCTCTCCCTCGCCGTCGCGCGACGAGATCCGTACCGTCCGGCAATCGATCGACGCCGACAACCAGATCCTCAGGTCCGCGTTTGCGACCATCCATCCAGACAGCCTCCCCTCGGCCACGATATCGTCCTCGGCCTCGGCTGTCTCCTTCTGGCGTGCATCGATAAGTTTGTCTACCGCCGGGTCGGACTCAGCAAGCGTCCCAAACTCGGCAAGACTGACCCCGCGCTCTTTTGCAAGCGTCCTGAACATCTCACCGGCCGAAATCGCCCTGAGCCCGTGCTTTTCAGCAAGGTACCGGGCAAGCGACGTTGTCCCGCTACCCGGCGACCCGCTGACAGTAATCCGCATCTACAACCCCCCAATATTGAGTGATTTCCTGATCACCTGACTGATCGCCAGCGAACAGATCATGTACCACAGGATCCAGATCGGGAAGAACCCAAAGGCGAGATCCATGAACCCGAGCGTTCCCACATAGGGGATTGTCATCGTCTGCTCAACACCAGGGAGACGGAAGAGCAACCAGAAGAAGATCGGCACTGTAAGGAGCAGAATAAACGCCATCGGTTTGAACTGCTGTTTGGAAAGATCCAGCTGCTCCTGCATCATCCGGTCCCTCTTTGCCTCAAGTTTCTTCAGTTTCTTCTCATCGCCGCCAAGTTGTGCCTCACGAAACTCCTTCTGGAATTCCTTCATCCTCGCCTGGACCCGCTGCATCTTCTCATAATCGATGGTGTACTTCTGGATCAGCGAAGAGTACAACCCCGTGATCGCCGAGAGGATCATAATCAGCACAAAGAATGGGATACCATAGACGTCCACCAGGTGCCCGAAGATCAGGTCCATTGCACCGCCGACGCTCTCCCTCACCCAGGGGATCGCGTATGACATCATCAGCACCAGCGTGAGGAGGATCAAGATTATGCTGCTACGATCCTTGGCTCCCATGCCTCACCTCAGAACCCGGGCCATCGCCTCGACCGCATGGTCGAGAAGATAATTTTCATTTCTGACGACCTGAACCGTGCACCCGGTCAGCATCCCATATGCCGCCGCAAAAGCACGGTTGATCCCCTGGTGCTCTGCAATGGAACGGCTGCCCTCAGGATCACGCCGGCGACTCTCGTCGTCCATCCGGCGCATCAGGATCTGGTCCTCGTCGGCCTCGACCAGCACCACCATATCAGGTTTGAGCTCGGTCAGCACCCACGCAGGCAGACCAGGCAGGTAGCCGACCGGAGTCTTCACCGACGCATGAGTATCCACGATGATATTGCCTTCCATCTCACCGATTCGCTTGCCGGCGAGCCTCTGGAGTTCCTTCTGGACATCCTTGTCAAGAGTCCGCATCTGGTCGCGGTCCTCAACCTTGCCCTCCGCCTTCGCGGTCTCAAACATACAGGTGCCAAAATTGACGGCCTTGTAGGGGATCCCCTCCCCTGCAAGCCGTTTCATAGACTCTTCGATCACCGTGGTCTTGCCCACCCCAGGCACACCTGTGATCACTACTCTCTTTCCGGACATTCATTCTCTCCCAAAGAACTGCCGCATGAACGGATACATCTCCATAATCTGTTCGCTTGCCACTTCCTCATACAGCCGATAGGTGATACTGACCGTCAGCAACAGCCCTGTACCAGTTACTCCGCCTATCACACCAAAGAGGTTTGCAAACACACTCAACAGACCAATGAGCACGCCACCGATGACCGTGACCCTCGGGATATACCGGTCGAGGTACTTGATGAGCACCTGCGTGTTCCGCCGATATCCAGGGATCTGCATCCCTGACATCTGGATCTGTCTGGCCACATGCTTCGAGTCAAGACCGGCCGTCTTCACCCAGAACAGGGCGAAGACCGCACCGCCGACCACCATGAACGTGGCATCGATCCCGAGCCTGAGCATGACCTCCCAGGGAGCATGCCCGAGGTCGTGGACCCACCACATCCAGTCCTGCGGGTTGTTGATCGGGGCCAGGAAGTACATCAGCCCGTCGACCGGAGCCTGGTTTTCAAACCGCCCGAGCACGGTGATCCCGATATTGGAGAGAAACATCCCAAACATCTGGATGTTTGCCTGGAGCACCCTCACCAGGATCATCGGCAGGACTGATGCGTAAATGAGTTTCACCGGGAAACGCGCCCGCGCTCCACGGACCCGTGCATGGGCAAGCGGGATCTCGATCCGTGTGGACTCCACATAGACCACGATCAGGAAGATCGCAACCGTCGTCACAAATGCCAGGAGGTCTGCTCCAAAGTACTGGAGAAAGTTCCCGCCAGAGACGCCAATCGCGAAGATCCTGGGGAAGAAACCCACCGGATAGGGGTCGGCCACTGCTTCCCAGTTTAAGAAGCCGTTGATCAGACTCTGTGAGATCCCGGCAATGATAAAGAGCCCGACACCAGAGCCAAGCCCCCACTTGGTGACCACCTCATCCATGAGGAAGATCAGCACCCCGCCAAGACAGATCTGCAGGAAGATCAGGAACGAGACCGCAGCCGCACTCCCCCCGAAGAGCGCCTGGGCTATCTCCATATCCGGACGCATAAATCCTCCAAAGAGGTTCGGCGCCGCCTCAAGAACGATCATGACGAAGATCAAGAGTTTCTGGAGCCCCATATACATGATCTGCCCGCGTGCTTCAGAGGTATCGATCTGGATCAGATCCGCACCTTTCAGGAGCTGGAGCACGATGGACGCCGTCACGATCGGCCCAATACCCAAGTGCACAATTGACCCGCTCGCACCAGCAAGAAGGGCACGGAAGTACAGGAATGTGTCCTGGGAGCTGGGGTCGAGGCCAAAGACAGGAATATTGGTCAGGAAAAAGTACAGCAACAAAATTGCAGCGGTCCACATCAACTTGTTCTTGAAGTGAACATGGCCTTCAGGAGACTTTACTGCGGGCATCGCCGCAAGCAAAGGCTCCATTCTATCCAGCAGATTCCCCATGTGGTTCCCACCAAACAAAAAACGAGGGGCTCAGTTGGTCAGAGCCTGACCGCCGGCCGCCTCGATCTTCTCTTTCGCCTGCGTTGAAAACGCCGCTGCACTCACCTTCAGGGCATGGGTGACCCGCCCGCCACCAAGAACCTTCTCGACCCCGATCTCTGCAAGATCAAGGGCGATCAGGCCCTCGCTTTCCTCGGCGATCCCGATCTGCACCAGGAACTCGACCATCTGATCGACGTCCCCGATGTCCAGCACCGGAACCTCAGCCTTGCCGACACTGGTAAACCCATGCTTACCATTGTGGATCTGGTTTGCAAGGAGGTAATGAGTCAGGCGGTGATCACGGTGTCCAGCCCGTCCTCTGCCACCACGGTTCCCGGCACCACGACGGTTCTTGTGCGTTCCGCCACCGCAGGTCTTGGATCCGCGATATTTCGAGCGTGTATTCGTAGGCATCGCATTCACCTCATCCTGTAGAGGAGGTCATTGATGTCCTCCCCATAGTTCCCGAGCGCCCCGCCCTGCTGGAAGGTGCGCTTGATCGTCCGGTAGCCCTTACGCGGCGGGTGAAGACGCAGAACAGGCTTCAGTTCAGGAATGTCCTGCATCGTCGCCTCACCCTTGCAGACCGCTGCCGCGAACTCTTCAATGCTCGCAAACTGGGAGTGGTCATGGACATACGCATCGGTAAGCCTGACATTCCCGGCCAGACGGCCCCGAGTGGAGAGAAGCGTCGCAATTGTCCGCTCGTCCACCTCGCCATAGGCGACATAGTCCTTGACCTTCCTGATCATCCCCAGGTATGCCGGGGTGTCAGGGACCAGCACACAGTGGTTGATGTGGTGGAGACGGAGCATCTTGAGCGTGTCTTTGATATCGCGGCGCGTATTCACGACGCCACGGACCTGCACGACTGCAAACATGTTACTCTGCCCCTCCGGTCCGGATCATATTCGTTGCCTTCAACGCATTGAAGGTCGCCTTGGCATAGTTGATCGTCGTCCTGGTCTTCCCGCTTGAGAAAGCCCAGATATCCTTGACACCCGCGAAGTCGAGCACTTTCCTGCCGATTTCACCAGTGACCAGACCGATCCCCTGCGGAGCCGGCATCAGGGTGACCCTGACACTGCCAGCCTTGCCCTTGACCTGCACCGGGATCGAGTGTGTGGCTCCACACCCGCACTCCCAGCTCCCGCAGCCGCGGCGTACCTTGATGAGGTTGGTCTTTGCGTTATCAATTGCCTTTCGGATTGCGTTTCCGACCTGTGCATCCTTGGCCTGCCCCAGACCGATGTAGCCATCGTGGTTCCCGACGATGACCACAGCCCTGAATTTCACACGCCTGCCAGAGTCGGTCATCCGCTGGACCATCGAGATGTCAAGTACCTCGTCGTCCAGGTCAGGGAGGAAGGTATCGACGATCTGAGCCTCTTTAATTGGCTTCCCGCTATCGAGCACCTCGTCGATGCTCGCGATCTCGCCTGCCGCAACGGCACGGCCAAGCCCGGTCAACGGGACCCAGGGTTCCTGTTCGTACGCCATATCACTCGAGCTCCTTCATGATGGCCTCTGCCACTTCTTCAACATTCTCGACGAGGTTCCCGGCCCTTTCAGGAGCATATGCTGCAATCACCGAACCGCTGGTCCGCTCGTCGTCAGGGAGAATCTCCTCGCCATGCGGCACTTCCAGCCCCGCCTTGACTGCACCTTTCAGCGCAGCAAAGATCCGGGCACCAGACTGTGCACGCGCAAGCCCGATATCAAGAACTGCCTCATCGTAGCCTGCTGCAAGAGCTTTCTTCGCAAAGAGCATCCCGGTCAGGTAGGCTGCGGGGGTGCTCGACGTCGAGCCCTCATAGCCAAGACCAGTCAGTTCCTTGGAGTAGGCCGAGATCAGGGTCTGATCTCCCTGCTCACCGGGCACCACCAGCTGACAGATGATCTGGCGGTTGGTCTTGCGGACGACCATCCGAGGAGTCTCGGAAAGAAGGAGTTTGATCCTTGCATGATAATCGGTCCGACCCTCTTTCCTCCTGCGGAATGGAACAAAATACCGTGCTCCGGTCGCCATATTTATTCAACCCTCCCTTTCGTAATCATCTCAACATGGGTAATCAGGTGCGCCCGGCTCCTGAACTGGCCACCAGCCGCACGCCGATACAGACGGCGGTACGTCCGGCGGTCGATGGACCCGTCTTCCCGCATCTCGCGGAGCGTCGTCCTGATCGCCCGAATTCTCTGCATCCACTGGCTTTTCGACGGATTGCGGGCGCCAGCAGTACCTTTCCTCCGGCCATATCCTTTCTTGTGGCCGTACGAACGCTTGGCCGCCCTGACCCGTGCACGACCACGGCTGTTACCCTTTGCCGTGGCCGCCTTGATCACGCCCTCTTCGATGAGTTCCCTGATCTCGGCACGCGAGATCGCGCCCTCGATGTCAGAGAGACGTGCAGGATCGAACCTGATACGGTTGACCCCACAGTTGAGTACAGCCGCCGCAAGCCGTTTCTGAGCGGAAAGATCACTCATCTGCTTCACTCTCCTCAACGTCCTCTTCAGCAGCCTCTTCAACCGGTGCCTGCGAGAGGTCCTTTGCATTCAGCACTTTCAGCCCGGCTTCAAGGGCCTTCTGCTGGATCTCGATCCGCTTTCTCTTCCCGACGCCGCTCGCGATCCGCACCGCCTGCTCCTCAGGGTTGAGTCCCTCAAGTTCGGCAGGGTTGTTGACCAGCACCTCGAAATAGCCGCTTGGGTGCATGCCGCGCACCGCCACCGGGGAACCATATCCCGCCTGCGGGTGTGCGCCCTTTGCCTTGTACTGCCTCCGCTGCTTGCTGGTCAGACCACGGGGTTTCCTCCAGGTGTCCTTCAGTCTCCTCTTTGAGTGGAGACACTGGCGGTGGAACGTGCATCCGGTCTTCTGGGACCGGACACGGATTAACCGAATCTTCTCGTCTACCATCTCCATCACGCCTTCTGCACAATGTAAATTCCGTCCTGGAAGACCCGCGTGTCGCGATTGCGGACTTTTGTCGCCCGCTCGATCTTCGCTGCAGTCGCCCCAACACGCTCTTTGTCGATACCGGTGAGAGTCAGTTCGTCATTGCCGACTTTGACCTCAACGCCAGGGAGGATCTTTGCAACCCTCGGCTGCTTCTCCCCGAGGAAGTTGTTGATAGAGAGGAGATCGCCCTGGAGTTTGATCTGGATCGGGAAGTGAGCATAGACCACTTTCATGTGGTACTCAAAGCCCATGCTGACACCATCAACCATATTCCGGATATGTGAGGCATAGGTGCCGATCATCGCGACGATGCGCTTCCTGGTTGATTCAGTGGAGACGATGACCTCATTGTCCTCAAGAACAATGGAGACGCCAGGGTAACGCATGTCACGTGAGATCTCGCCCTTCTGGCCCTTCACCACGATGGTGAAGCCTTCGATCGAGACCGTGACCCCCTCAGGGATCGCTACTCTCTTCTCAGTTGTCATTCTCCTCCACCTCAGTATACATATCCCAGGAGTTCGCCGCCGATACCGTCACGGCGGGCCTGTTCATGTGACATGACGCCCTTCGACGTCGAGATCATGAGGAGCCCAAAGCCCTTTGCCGGGAGGTACCTCGTCTCCCACGACTCCATCTCTTCAAGAGTGGTGGCAAAGCGTGGGGAGATCGCACCACACCGGTTGATCCGACCGATGAGCGTGACCTCGAACTGACCGCCGCGGCCGTCCTCGATATATTCAAACTCGCCGATATACCCAGATTCCCGCATGATCCCAAGCATGGCGCCAAGGACCTTGCTCGCGGGCTCGACGATGACTGAGGACTTCCCGCCGTCGCTGGCGTTCTTGATGGCGCTCATCGCATCTGCAATTGTGTTCAGTCGTGCCATTTCACTCCACCTCAGTTCATCTTCTTAAAGCCCATCTTGGGGGCCCACTCGCGGAAGCACTGCCGGCAGAACATGATATTGTACCTGCGGACAAGACCCTGCTTCCTGCCACAGATCTGGCACCTGTTTGCGCCGCGTCCGAAATTTTTCTTCTGTTCTTTGTCTGCCATCACTGCACCTCCATGCCATAGCGTTCGGTCATAAAGGCGACCGCCTCGTCACGGGTGACGGTCTGCTTGGCCGGAAGTTTTCGGCGTGCGATCATCCTGCGTGCGATCCTGACGCCGTTCTTCTCAAGGATGACATTGACGTCCATCCCATAGATCCCGATCTGCGGGTCATAGGACTGCCCCGGGAAATCGGTGTGCTCTTCGATACCAAAGGAGAAGTTGCCCTGATTGTCAAAGGCAGAGGGAGAGAGTTTCCGACCGACGATGTCAAATGCAGTCTTAAAAAACTCTTCTGCTTTCTTGCCCCGCAGGGTCACCTTGGTACCGATTGGTGCGCCTTTTCTGACCCCAAAGGCCGGCTGCGTCTTCTTTGCAATGGAACGCACCGGTTCGGCCCCGGTGACCGCGCGGATGATGTTCTCGCCATTGACAAGCCTCTCACCGCTCTCGCCGACACACATGTGCACGACGATCTTATCGATGTGAAGTTCCTGCATTGGATTTGTCATCAGGCCTCAATCCCCCATTCTGTGGTCGAAGACGCCTCACGACCGATCATGAAGATATACTCCTCGATCGTCTCGAACGATTCCTTGTTCTCGTCTTCAAGGATGACCCGGTTCGGGATGCTGCCCGGCACCGTCTTGATCTCGGTGATCGAACCGATCCTGCCCGAGTGCTTCCCGCCGATGACCATTGCCATGTTCCCGACCGCAAAGGGGAAGTGGTCCACGATCTTGAACCGCTCCTCGCCCTCGCCGATGGTGAGGACGACCGAGTCCTTGGGCTTGTAGGTGTTGTCGGCAAGGACGTTGGCGCCATAGTTGAGGTTCAACTGGACCTTCCCGCCCTTGATGATCGTCTTGTTCCTGATCTTGCAGAGCCTGGTCTTGGCAGCCTCGGCGTCGATCTCGACCGAGACCTGGTGGCCGCGCTTGTCTATCAGGATCCGGTAGTGCTTGTCCATTTTCGGGATGGAGATGATATCAAAGATACCAAGCCCGATCTTGGAGTCGGTCACCGGTTTACCGTTGACGATGACATCGCGCTGGTGGAGGATCCGCTTGACCTCCTTCATGTTCCTGGCCAGGCCCATTCCGTCTCTGAGCCAGACACCGATCGGCATGGCAGCCGCGTTGTGCGGGCCAGGGGAGGTTCTGGTGATGAACGTGTTCTCCTTCTTGGCGATCTGCCAGGCCATCGGCGCGGTCAGTCTCTTCAGATGTGACATTTACTTCCTCTCCTCCAGCTTTGCAACCCGGCGGGAGTCGTCGGTCTTGAATTTGGTGATCACGACATTGGAGGGATTCACCGGACGTGGGACCTCGGTCCCGTCGGTCTTGGCCACCGTCACGCCGTGCACCTCGATCATGCCCTTCTTTGTGTCCACGCTATCGACGACGCCTTCATTTCCGGCATGCTCGCCACGGAGCACCAGCACCGTGTCGCCAGCGACGACGCGGGCGCGGCGCCTCTTGTATTCCTCACGGAGATCCCGGGAAAGGGGTGCCGAGAGGAACCTGCTCCGCTGATGGGTGGCTGCATTGTAGCGTATCTTACGCTGTTTTCTGGGCTGTTTGCTTGCAATCCGTACCATGCACCACACCTCACACGATAATCGTCGCGGTGGACCCGATCTTCGGGAAACGCTCGGCGACCTCACGGGCCACCGGTCCCTTGATCTCGGTCCCCTTCGGTTCGCCGCGGTCGTCGACGATCACGGCAGCGTTGTCGTCAAAGCCGACCCGCAGGCCGTTCGGGCGGCGCATCTCTTTGCGCTGCCTGATGACAACTGCCTTCAGAAGTTTGCGCCGCATGTCGGGCGTACCCTTCTTGACCGAGACTGTCGCCATGTCACCGAGACCCAGTTTCGGCTGACGCCTGCGGACACCGTGGTATCCGACCACTGAGACAATCTCGACGACCCTGGCACCGGTGTTGTCGGCACAGACAAGTCTGGTCCCGGTGTTGATCGCCCGTGGGATCTTGGACATCCGTGCTTTCATCTCAGATCACCTCGACCACAACGAAGTTGGTTGTCTTGGACAGGGGCCGACACTCGGCGATCCTGACCATGTCACCAACCTTCACGTCGAAGCATTCCGGGAGGTGGGCGTGGTACCTGGAGGTACGCTTCTCGTACCTCTTGTATTTCCGCACATAGTGGAGGAAATCCCGTCCGATTACCACCGTTCCATTCATGCGGTCGCTCACGACCTTGCCGGTGATCACCTGGCCGTGCACCGGCAGGGTGCCGTGAAACGGACAGTTCACGTCGCTGCACTCCTTCTCAGGAAGTGGGACGTTTAACCCAATATCTCTCGCCATTCTCTATCCTCTATCTGGTTTTGCGCATGCTGATCCGTTTTTCAGGTCGTGCCACAAGGGCAGACCCTTCGACTTCGGCGCATACCCCGTCAGGGAGGGTGAAGAGAAAGACGGTGCCTTTCTTCTCCACCTTCTTCTCTCCCGTAGGGGTGAGGACCGCCAGCATATTGCGAGTCTCATCTACAATCCGGCCAGATACCCCGACATAGGTCGGGTTCCCGGCCTTCACCACAGAGACTGCAAGCCCGGTCAGTTCGTGCCGAAGGAGGGTCTGCGGTGTGATCATGCCTGGGTGACGGCCCTCCGTGCATTCTGCTCGGTCTGGATGCGGGCGATGGTCCGCCTGAGTTCCCTGATATGTCCAGGGTTCTCAGGCGCACCGCCTGCACTGACCTTGCCGCGAGCCTGCATCAGGTCGAGTTTCAGCTTCTCAAGCTGTTCGACCAGTTCTACGTCCGAGAGCTGGCGGACCTCATGTGCCCTGAAGATGGCCATTTACTGCTCCTCCTCGACGAATTCTGCAGATTCTGGAACCTCTTCCTCGAATTCCTCGAGTTCGGCGTCGACATCCTCGCCGATGTCCTCGACGACTTCTGGCTCTGCCGTTTCAGTGACCTCGGCCACCGGTTTGGGCTCAAGCACTTCGAACTCGTCAGGGAGTTTGGCGTCGCCAGGGATGATCATGACCTGGACCCCGATGGTGCCCAGTTTCTTGACGGCCACGGCAAAACCCTTCTCGACGATGGTCTCGCTCGGTTCGCCGGCGTGCTTGACATGGCCCTCGATGAACTTCTGGACCCTTGACCTGGCCCCGGTTACCTTTCCTGACAGGACGATCTCGCACCCGAGTGCACCGGACTCCATGACACGGCGGATCGTGCTCGAACCAGCCTTCCTGAAGTACCAGCCGCGTTCAAGAGCCGTAGCAAGACGCTCGGCCATGATCTGGGCGTTGGTGTTCGGGTTCTCGACCTGCTGCACCTCGACCTGTGGAGAATCAAGGTCGAAGTTGGTCGCAAGGTCCTGGGTCAACTGCCGCACGACCTTACCGCCTTTCCCGATAACGATCCCGGGCTTCTCGGCGAAGATCGTGATCTGCGTTCCGAGCGGGGTGCGGACGATGTCCATCCCGCCGTAGCCGGCGCGCTTGAGTTCACGGTTGAGGAACTGCTCGATGCGTGCCTTGGTGACACCGTCACTCACAAACTTACGCTCTATTGCCATGGTTCACTCAACCTCCTTCACGATCAGTTCGACGTTCACGCTCTCACGCATCTTCGGGGTCGCCCTGCCCATCGCACGCGGGAAGATCGCACGCATCGCACGGCCGCGGTTGGCGGACGTGTGAACGATGACGAGTTTCTCGGGGTCAAGCCCGGCATACTCGGCGTTCTTCTTTGCCTGGTTGATGAGTTTGATAAACTCGCCAGAGGCCTTGACCGGGTAACGACCGGCGTCCCAGCCCGAGAGCCCCTTCTTGTGTGCTACGTCCATGTTGAAACGCTTGAAGGGGATGGCCTTCTTCTTCGCGACGACTGCCTCCAGGTACTCGATGGCCGCATCGGCCTTCATGCCCCTGATATATCTGGCAATCTCGATGGAGTGTTTCGGGGAGATGGACAGTTCGTTCGCCTTTGCGCGCGCGATGTTCTCTCCCTTGACCTGCATTGAATATCCAGTCCGTGCCATTGCCATCACTTCAGGGGTACGTACTTGGAAGACCTGGTCGCACCGATACCGGCGGTACCGTGGTTGACTCTCCTTCTTGTCAGGGCGAATTCACCCAGATAGTGGAAGACCGCCTCAGGCTGGATCTCGACACTGACAAACTCCTTGCCATTGTAGATCTCGATCGTCTTGCCGACCATCTCGGGCATGATGACCATGTCACGCAGATGAGTGCGGATGTGGTCTTCCCCTTTCTTCACGTTGGCGAGGAGGGTCTCCTGATCCCGCGAGATCCCGCGGTTGAATTTGCGCCGTGCTCTGGCCGGCATCAGGGGGATCAGTTCACTTGTCCCCATCTGCTGGAGCTCCTCAATGGAGTAGCCGCGGTATTTAAACGCCTCCCGCCGCCGCGGAAGCCTTTTTTGTGTTTTTTTAGCCATTCAATCCCCTCACTTCTTCCATTTCCCAGTTCTGCGAGCAGCGATATGCCCCACTTTGCGGCCTGGAGAGGTGCCGCGGGATACTGTCTTCGGCCTGCCCGGGTGCTGGTGGCCACCGCCACCAAACGGGTGGTCGATGACGTTCATCTTCACACCCGACGATCTGGGCCACTTCTGGGCCTGCGATTTCATCTTGTAATGCTTGTTCCCGGCCTTGGCGAAGGGTTTTTCACTGCGTCCCCCGCCTGCCACGATCCCGATCGTGGCCATGCACAGTTCGTGGAACCACTTCTGCTTGCCGCTGGGCATCTGGACTGCAACTTTGCCGGTGGTCTTGCCGACGACCATGGCCTGGACACCACTTGAGCGGACAAACTTGCCGCCGTCATTCGGCTTTGCCTCGATATTGCAGATATATGCACCGACCGGAATCCCCCGCAGGGGCAGGGTGTTGCCGTTCTGGACACCGGCCTCTGGCCCCCAGGAGATCTCGTCACCGACGCCCATACCCTCAGTCACAAGAGCGTAGACCTTCTTCCCGCCCTCAAGAGCGACACGGGCGATCGGGGCATGCCTTGCAGGATCATGCTCGATATCGACGATCTCGCCCTTCACCGTCTCGGTGTTCGGACAGGCGTGTTTGAGGTCGGCCTTGTACTTGTGAGATGGTGCCCGGTAGGTCGGGCCACCCCGGCCGCGGTTCTGCTGAATAATTCTATGTCCCATCTACACCACCTTACATGACGCCAAGCCTGCTGAGAATTTCCTCAGCGGCGTTTTCGTTCTCGAAGTTGATGATGGCCTTCTTCTGACCCTTCATTGTCATCATGGTCCTGATCGACTTGACCGGCTGTTCGAAGGCCTTCTCGACCTCACGCATGATCTGGTCTTTGGAAGCGCCCTGCTCGACGAGAACCTGGATCTTGTTCTCGTTCTCGAGCATCATCATCGCTTTTTCCGTCACATACGGATGCTTGAGCACCATTCACTCCACCTCTTCCATCAGTTTGAGTGCGCTCTCAGACCAGATCGTCAGCCTGCCCGCCTGGGTACCAGGAGCGAGAAGCTCGACATCAAGGTCATAGACTGAGATCGCATCGACACCAGCAAGGTTGGAGGCGGCACGAAGTGGTTCATCACCGGTCACGATCAGCACGCTCTTGCGCTGCTTGTACCGGCGCCCACGCATCTTACCCCGTCCTGCACGGACCTTCTTGCTCTCTTTTGCCCGTTCGACATCGGCATAGAGCCCAAGGGCCTGAAGGGCGTTGATGATATCAGAAGTCTTCTGGAGCGCTTCGAAGGATTCGTCGACGACAAACGGGACGTCACCTTCAAACCGGTGACCACGGGCGGCGACGAGTTCCGGCACCATGGTAGCGGCGACTGCGGAACGCAGGGCCAACCATCTCTCCTGTTTGTTGATCTTTCTCTTCAAAACCTTTGCAGCCTTTGGCGGGTGGGCCGCACGGCCGCCCTTGGCCTGCGGGATCTTGGCGGCTCTTGAGCCGTTCTTGATCCTGGGCAATTGTGCTACGCCGCGTCCTGACCCCCAGCTCTCGGCTGAACTCCTGATCCCGGCAAACGGGTTGGTGCCATGGGGCTGAAGCCTGATGCTCTGGGCAGCCAGTACCGCCTTCTTGATCAGGTCAGGCCGGTAGAGTTCATCGAAGACAACCGGGAGTTCAATCTCACGGACGACTGACCCGTCGGTTGATCTGACATTTGCTTTCATCCGTTATTCACCCCTGCTTGCTCTCCAGGCTGACATAGTTCACGGCCGGTGTCCTCACTTCGTGTTCGCCCTGCCTGATTGCCGGGCGGATGCGCACGAGACGCTTGACCGGACCGGGGACTGAGCCCTTGACCATTATATACGAGTTCCTGACCAGTCCGTAGTGGAGGAATCCACCCTTGGGCACGATTTCAGTGCCGTCGGCGCTGGCCTTGAGGATCCGCTTGTTAAATTCGGTCCTCTGCTGATACCCCTTCTGGCCCATCTGCGGGACCTGCCACCTGACGTGGTGAGGATGCCACGGACCAAGGTTGCCGATGTGGCGCTTCTTGCCGCCGCGGGAGTGTTTTCCCTTCCTGACCTGGATACCCCAGCGCTTGACCGGACCCTCGGTACCCTTCCCCTTGGTAATAGCGGTGACGTCGATGTACTGCCCTTCTGTAACCAGAGAGAGCGGGTCGACCTCGGTGCCAAGGAGGGACGTCGCAAGGTTGAGGCGGTCTTCCATGGACCCGCCATCGATCCTGGTCTCCATCAGTTCTGGCACTTTCTTCGGGACACCTGAGAGGGCCGCCGGCTGCGTGTACATCAGGGCAAAGATCTCGGTGACTTTCCCTGCCGCCACGGCCTCCTGGATAGCCTTGAGGGCCGCATCGCGGTCGTGTTCTTTTGGCAGCGTCATCCTCTTTGCGAGGGCGGCGTCAAGGTCTTCAGCCCAGACCTCAGTCAGCGGGTGTTTTCCATAAGAGTCGGCGACATAGGCGCGCACAGCCGCAACCTTCATGACCGGGACTTCGATGATGGTGACCGGCACCATGATCTCGCGCCCTTCGGTCGGGCTGTTCTTGTGGTCGTCAACGCCGACGACGTGCGTCATACCAACCTTATACCCTGCAATCGCCTGCAGCATGGGTTCTCCTTCGTGCCGAGGCCAGGACTGGTACTTTGGTACCTGGCTCTTTGCCCGCTTGCGCGGACTGAAGGCAAGGGAACCCCTGCGCGGTCTGTGTATGTTCGGCATGTTCTAATCAATCCTCTGCGTTTGGTTCTCTCCGAGCTTGCAACTCTGTCACATCCCTGCCTTCTTTGAAGGGCAGGTATGCCAGATTCCCGCCGGGATTGCACAAACATCGCGAACCGGATCCCCACCAATTCTGTTCCCCTGAGGGGGAACGGACGATCGGGCGCGCTCTCCGCACAACAGGATCTTCTCCTGTTGCGGTGGTGTCGGGAGCGATGTGCCTTGGTGTGGTCTCCAATGTCTAGAGTCCATTCCGGTGTGCTCCGGAATTACCTCGTCTCGCGAAGAGATCCTGATCGTGTGCACGCCGGGTCAAAACCCGGACCGGGCTCGTCTGCACTGACGGAGGCCCATATGCAGTGATCAGATCCAGCGTCTGTCAGCTCCTTGGGACTGGGATGAGTCCTTCTCGGTCATGCCCCTATACCGGGGCAACCGGGGCACTGCAGTCTGACCCAGAGTTTGGGGTGCAGGCCTGTTGTACTATCCGGCAAACGGTTACAGAATGGCCACTTCTACCACCATATGGCCATTGTTCTGTGTCCGGTTGCGCTGGATACCATCGTCTCCGGTTCTGTAATTATTCATCAAATTTGAATATAAAGGTTTGTGACCCCTGGGGGATCCATTCTCCTCTGGCATTGTCGGGAGCCAGGCACTTGTGGCAGGAGGGGAGAGAAGAGGGATCTTCTGGCCCCATACACATCCTCGTGATGTCCTCTAACCAGGGCGTGCCGCCGCCCCTGGGCGGTGAAGAGGGGAGGAAAAGGCGAGTGAGTCGCACACTCGTCCAGGAGATGTGAGGGATTTACAGGGCCGATCGTTCAGCTGAAGAAGAGATCCCCTTCCTGGTTGATGTAGACCTCGACGTCCTCCCTGACATAGCGCGCCCTGAACTTGCCAGGGTTGGATTCCTGGACGCGGTTGACCAGTTCGATGGTATTGTACTTCACTTTAATACCATGTTTTTCCGCCTCCTGGAAGATCTCGGAGGCTGCTTCAATAAGGTCGGTCCCGGCCTTGATGGTGCAGAGATGGTCTGAGTCAAGGGTGTACAGGAACTCAAGCGTCTCTCTTGCACGGCCAATATTTTCATATGCCGCCTTCTCGATGGTGCAGACATTCGCCTTGGAAGTCTGGATAATATCGGCGACCTGCTGCTGAGTGAGCCCCATCTTCCGGTACCGGAGTACTTCTTTCTGTCTGTCGGTGAGAAGCCCCTGTTTCATTAGAGTATAAATTTAACCTCATGTATCATAAACAATGTTCTTTAACCCCACGAGGATGGGAAGAAGGTCAGGGATTCACAATCTTTATATGAGAACTTGCCAATAGTTAGTTTGTTCTCAAATTTGAGAGGTGTATAGATGGTAGTTAAAGTAGGAATTGCCAAACTGGGTAACATTGCCAGTGGCGTAATGGCAGAGCTCCTCCTTGACGAGCGTGCGGACCGTGAGGACATGCAGACGTTCATGGCGACGAGCGGGACCAAGCTCCAGCCAGAGGACATCGACCGTGTCGTCACCACCATGAAGGAATGGGTGCCAGACTTCTGTATTGTCGTCTCCCCGAACGGTATCCTCCCCGGACCGACCGGCGCCCGTGAGCAGCTTGCTGAGGCAGGCATCCCGTGCATCGTCATCACCGACGACATCACCGGGAAGAAGGACCAGTTCGCCGCCCTGAAGGAGAGCCAGTTCGGCTACATCATCATGAAGGCTGACTCGATGATCGGTGCTCGTCGCGAGTTCCTCGACCCTGTCGAGATGGCCGACTTCAACGGCAACCTCGTCAAGGTGCTCGCCCTCACCGGTGCCTTCCGCAAGCTCCAGCTTGAACTCGACAAGGTCATCGACCAGGTCAAGGAAGGGAAGAAGGGTGCCGACCTCGTGCTCCCGAAGCTTGTCATGAACTCCGACAAGGCTGTCGCCGGCGAGTTCTCGAACCCGTACGCCCTTGCAAAGGCCCGTGCGGCCTACGAGATCGCCCAGGCGGTTGCCGGGGTCAATGTCAAGGGTTGCTTCATGACCAAGGGCTTTGAGAACTACGTCCCGATCGTGGCGTCCGCCCACGAGATGATGCGCGAGGCCGCATATCTCTGTGACGAGGCCCGTGAGATCGAGAAGGCCGGCGACGGCATCATCCGCAAGCCGCACAAGAAGGATGGCGTCATCGTCTCCAAGACGGCGCTCATCTCCAAGCCTGAGTAAAAATATCACACTTCTTTTTTTCTGGCCCTGTTCGGTCGTAGGTTATGAGCAGGACCGACAGGGGTTTCGGGGCGGGGATATACGTCTACCTGAGCGATCTTTCCCTGGATGGGAACCCTGGCCCTATGTAGCACTCAGGACCATGCCTCGCGCCGGGCGGACCTGAGGGGGAATTTCTCTGAGCGGTACCGGAGAGTGTCCCCCATGTCCCTGTAGAGACGACGACGCCCCGCCCCCCTGATCACATCAGGTGGATGCCAGAGCCCGCCGTCTTTCTCGAACCCGTTTACACTCGTTCCTCAAAGCACCCCGCGTCATGGCGCCCTGGTGAGGTGCCAGAGAGATTCAAGCCCACAGAAACCCTCCAGACGACCATCTCTCCATGGGTATGGGAAGGCACGCCGATCAGAATGGCCGCCCCCAATCGTCGAATCTTCACCACCATCTCGCGCCGGGGGTGGCACTCCCCACAAGGAGGAGAGTGGGGGCAACGCATTGAAAAGAGAGCGATCGACGAGATATATTCATCCAATATGTATGGCGGGCGTTCGCTTCATGAGCAAACTCTCCAAACCTGGATCTTCCTTCATCAGGAATCGTTGATTATATGGCTCTGTAGAAACTCTCACAAATTCCTGGTATGACCGTAACTCTCGCCCCCCCATATATTCGCGCCGGGGGCGCAGCCCCCTGACCCCAGGGATGAAGATAGGGCCGGGAAGGCACAAGAGACACATATTTTGGGGTGCAGTCCTCGCCCTATCATATTGTGGGGGAACCGGGGGGCGGCCTGCCCAAGCCAAAGATAGTTGTCCTGAGGAATTCTACAGAGCCAATCATATATGTTCTCAAATGTGCTCTCGCTCGTATCCTCGAGGACGAAGAGAGGATTTTTCTGAAGAGGGGCCTGTGTCGTTCACCCTCGATCTTCCTGCCCGGTGTCGGGGAGAGCGGCCAGAAGAGGTGTGAGGATGATCTCCGGACTCCGGGGATAACGGGGGAGGCACCCCCCACAAAAACCGTCCAGAGGATCTCTACAGCCCCCTGACCCCCTTATTCCCTCCCCCCCATCTCACGAAAGACTGCTCCCAGGTGTTCAGGCAGGGTCATCACGACCGGTTCGAGATGGAGGCGCTCCATAAAGGCCGAGTCGGTCCTTGCAGAGGAGTTGGGGTTGACCCGCGCAATGAGGGAGCAGAAGGCAGAAAAGTATTCAGCGTCTTCGGGGCGCCCAAAGTAGATCGCCATATTGAATGCTCGCGTGCCAAGGGCGCGGTAGCACCCGATCACCCGGAGGACGCCTCTGACCAGGGCAGAGATGGAAGCCCCGAGGTCAGCAAGGGTGGTTCCCGGCAGGATCCCCCGCACTTCTCGCTCGCCGAGCGGGACCGGGTTGGCAAACCAGACGATCCCATCATCTTCAAAGAGGAAACGCTCAGAGGCAGACTCGCGGTCGACAAGGTCGACCCAGTACGACCGGCCGTGCTCTCGGGAGTAGCGCCTGCTCTCCCGGATGTACCTCCCCTGGAGGTTGGTAGGCCCTGGATCGGCGATCCCCTGGAGGTGGGGATGGGCGATGCTTGCACCGGCAGAGGAGAGAAAGTTCCAGTTTATCGAGGCATACCCTCCGCGCCCGGAGAGGGCCTCTGAGATACCCATGAAGGCATCTTCAAGGTGTTTTTGAGAGAAGTGGTCGACGATATGGGCCCTGGTGATCACGGTCACCACATGCCAGGAGGCAAAAGGGTAGAGGTTCGGGAAGGTCACACTCTCACCACACCAGATCCTGCCGCCGTCAGGGAAGGTGGGAGTCTCGTGTTCAACTCTCCCTGGACAGAAGGGACACTCTTCGTCCCTGGGAGGGAGATAGACAGGGGTGATGTCTCGCGTGATCCGTTCTGGCGAGAGCCGGGCAGTAAGACCGGTCAGGTCTTCCCGACGGACCTGGACGCGCCCGCCTGCATATTCTTCAACCGAAAACATCCCTACAGTCCAGTCGTGGGAGGCCAGATGAGATAAATCCATCCAAAAGATTCAGGAAGAAGACTCAAAAAGAAGGAGGACGGGGAATTCCTCCGAAAAATAGGTTTATCGAGAACCCCTGTTGGGGGGTTCAGACGACGTACTTGCCGAGCAGGCGGATCGAGTTGGTCATGTCGGGACCGAGTGGGGACCCGAAGATGATCTGCGTGACACCGGCTGCCCTGAGGTCTTCGCACTTCTGGGCGACCATGTCCGGGGTGCCTGCAATGGTGAAAGCGTCGATCTCGGCGTCAGTGACGAGGCCACCGACGGCCTTGAAGTCAAAGCGGCCGAGGGCCTCCTTGATCTTGGCGACGTTGTTCTGGTCGAGACCGTGGCGGTCAAGGAGTGCGGGCGGGGAGCCTGCAGCGATGAACGCAGCAACGATCTTCGCGGCGTTGCGGGCCTTCTTCTCGCTCTTGTCGATAGACATGGCGGTGTAGGCACCGACGTCGTGCTTCTTGCGGCCTGCGGCCTCCTGAGCCTTCTTGATGATCGGGATAGCGATCTCAAAGTCCTTGGGGTTGGAGGCGTTGATGAGGGAGCCCTCACCCATGGTCCCGGCGAGCTCGAGCATCTTGGGGCCCTGGGCACCGATGTACACCGGGATACCCTTCTTCTTGCTTGGGAGCTGGACGCCGGTGAGTTTGGCACCGTCGTAGTCAAAGAACTCCATCTCGCCGGTCTTCTTGACCTCTTCACCGGAGCAGAGTGCACGGATCTGGGTGACACCTTCCCTCAGGCGGGAGACGGGTTTTGACCCCTCGATCGCGATCTTCGGGAGGGTCGAAAGGTCACCTGGGCCAATACCGAGGACGGCACGGCCGTCAGAGATCTCATTCAGGGTGCACATGAACGACGCGATGGACGCCGGAGTGTCGGTGAAGGTGTTCATGATACCTGGGCCCATCTTGATCGTGTCGGTGCTCATTGCGATAGCCGCCAGGGTCGGGTAGCAGTGGCGGTTGTTATAGTGGTTGGTGATCCACGCGTAGTCGATGTCCTTCGACTCCGCGAGCTTCACGTACTTGACAACCTGCTTTACGCTGATGTTGCCTGGCACAAATTCAATTCCATAACTCAAGGCATTTCACCTCAGAGAGAGTAGTTATCGCACAAAGATAAAAGTATTGTCATTCACCCAGGAATGCTGGAGAAAAAAATGCATATGGATTCTTCATAGAAAAAAAAGAGATTAAAATGGGCCCATGGGATAGAGGGACCTGATCGACTCAAGATACCCAAAAGGAGAAGTATTTATGATCACCTGCCCAAATACCCACAATATGTATACTGCCCGGATGGTGACAGGGCCGCAGCCATACGGGGCGGAGCGGGTGTAGATGCGAGTTCTGGCAATCGGTCTTGGAGGGGCGGGGAACAGAGTAGTCAACCGACTTTATGACCATGACAGGCGCAGCAAGGTCTTTTGTATGAGCGCTCTTGCCATCGATCTTGATGCAAACACGCTTCTCCAGCTCGACACCCTGCCGTCTGAGGCGCAGGTCTTCTTCCCCCCGATCGACCCATCCAACCCCTATGATGTCGAAAGAAATGTCGATATCGAAGAGGTGATGACGAGGATCCAGCGGGTCGATACGGTGGAGATCGATGCGATCATGATCTTCGCGGGGCTTGGCGGGACGATGGTCGACCTGGTCCCTCTCATCATGCCCCAGATGCGAGAGACTTTTCTCGAACCGATCTTTGCAGTGGTCACCCTCCCCCGCACGGAGGAAGGGAAGAAGCGTTCGGCAAAGGCAGCGGACGACCTTGAGATGATCCATGATCTCTTCGACGCCACGATCGTCTTTGACAACGAGACCTGGTACCAGAAGATCAGGTCGTCTGATGCCAGGGCGATCACCGACCCCTTTGGTACCATCTCCTATACCAGGAACCCAAGGCTCGTAAATTCACTTCTCAACGAACAGATCGCAAGACGCATCGGTCTTCTGCTCAGGGCTGGCGAGTTCAACAACGAGGGGCTTGACGTCGGGGAACTGGTCCTCGATGCAGGCGAGGTGCTCAACACCCTCACAGGAATGGGGACGGTCGCGGTCGGCTATGCGGTCGAACGTCTTCACTCAAGTCCCCTTGATGTCCTCAGTTTCTGGAAGACGGCCAGGCAATACATGGAGGGGTCGCATAAGAGGGCGGCGCGGATCGTCAAACTTGCAAAGAAGGCGATCTACGAGGAGATCTCGGTGCCCTGCGATCTCACCAGCGCAGAGAAGGCCCTGGTCCTGGTGGCGGGACCGAGCCAGGAACTGAGCCTCAAGGGTTTTGTGACAGTGAGAAAGTGGGTCGACCGGAGCATCGCCGGGCTTGAGATGCGGTCTGGCGACTACCCGGTGAAGAACACCAAGTTCGTGGGGATCATCATCGCCCTCTCTGGCGTGCAGAATGTGCCGAGGATCGAGGAGTTGAAGGTGTTGCGTGACGAGTACCGGCGGGAACTCGAGATCGAGGCGATGAACGCCGAGGCGGAAGCAGAGGCAGAGGCCAAAGCCCTGGTCAGCGCAGATGAACTTGAGGCGGAGAGCCGGTACTGGGAGGCACCAGGAGATCCGCTGGCGCCCCCGGTGGCATCGTCGCCAGGTGGAGACCGATATTCTATGCCTGAACAGTATGACGTCCCTGAGAGACATGATGAGATGCTCAACCTTGGCGGGGGAGGAAAGCCCAGGAAACGCAAAGATGACGACGAGACACTCAAGATCAGTCTCTCAAGCGATCATCTTACGCAGAAAGACGACGATGACAGGGCGGTCATGGTCCCTGGTGTCGGGAAGCAGGCGCCCCGCGATATTACCAGGATGACGGCGATCGACCTCCCCCAGGCTCCGAAGGACTCGGCCCTCGGCGCGACTGTGAGTCACACATACCTGAAAAAACCAAAAGAGGTCGACTTCAGGGAGATCAAGATCGATGCGGTCCCGATGGCGAAGGACGAGGCGCTCACCGGCGAGCACATCCATCTCAGAGATACGGTGAGGCCGGCAAACGATGAGGTCTTCAAGGGGGGGGGCGTCAATCTCAAGGATGTTGTAAAAAAGGCGAAAGACGATATTCTGGACGGGAAAAAAGTCAAATTGTCTGATTTTACAACTCCTGTTGACTCGGTCCTGCGCGGCGGAAAAATTTCCCCAAAAAAGGCCCCTAAGGAGATCGTACCTGGCAAAGGAAAGATCTCGGTCATCAAAAACGAAGAAGAAGAAGAAGAGCAGGCAGACGGGATCGACTGGATCACGTAGAGAGAATTCTTGAGAACGGGATGGTGCCTGCGCCGATCTCGGTTTTGATCGCGCATCCCAGTTCGACTGCATGGCCGATGAGGTTCATGCTGGAATATGAGACGATCGAGAGCCGGTAGGGTTCTTTCGAGAGGTTGAACACTTTTTCTCCCATCTCAACAGGAAAGAGGAACCCGGCAGATCGCATGGCGGCGGCGATCTCTTCGACATAGGTCTGTGCCGGGAGCGGGACTTTTCTGACATTGGCAAGGGCTGTCCCGGTGCCGGTGGCGACATAGGCGGAGATCGAGGTGAGGCCGGCAGAGATGAAGAGTTGGAGGGGGTCGATGCTGGTCCCGCGGTAGGAGACAAGGTCGGCAAACCCGGCAGGGCGGCCGTCATGGATGGCAAGTCTGCCCCCGTACTTCATCTCCACCGGAATGCCAAGGCGCTGGAGGACGCCGTCCATGGTGACCGAGCAGACGGTGATGAACCCGGTGTGGCCGGGGGGGACGCGGGGGTCGTCGTCGACGAGGCGGTATGAACTGAAAAATCCGCACCTGGTCGAGAGTACGGCGTCATATGCCTGTTTCACCCGGTCGACCTCGGCGTCGGGGACGACCGAGAGGTTGTAGGCGACGTCGCCGGTGGAGGTGGTGGGGTCAAAGGTGGTCCTGACCGCAAGGCGTTCCAGTTTGGAGATGATGAACCCGATCCGCTCGCCGACAAGGGCGCTCTCGATCTCGGCGACGCCCCTGGGAGTGAGAACCCGGCCGCGGTTGCCGACTTTTCTGGTGAACCCCATCTCGTCGAGGGAGCGGAGGTAGTACTGGACCGCACGGTCGGAGAGGACGAACCCATGTTCGGCCATCAGTTCAGAGAGCCTCTTGGCGCCCATCGGGTCGGGGTGCTCCTTGAGGATCCTGAGGATCTCGACATATTTGCGCTCGGTCCGGATCTGACTCATCTGGCTCCGACCACTCCTTCACTGTCCTGGTAGCGTCCGTGATAACATACGGCACCGTCGCCGACCTCGTGGAGGATCATCTGGACGACCCGTTCGCCTTCAGGGAGGACGACCTCTTCGGCACCCATGTTGACGAGGCAGAGAGTAAGTTGGCCCCTGAACCCTGGGTCGACAAAGCCGCCGCCAAGGAGCACCCCGCGTCTCGCGTACGAGGAGCGGCACCGGAGGGTGGCGGCAAGGTCGCCGGGGATCTCCACGTGTTCGAGGCTCGGGACCAGGGTCAGGGTGCCGGGCGCAAGAGCGATCTCCTCACCGGCCCGCAGGTCATAAGAGGCGGGCTGGAGGGAGGTGTCACTGAACGGGGTGATGACCAGCCGTCCCGCTTCCTCGGAGGTTCTCAGGCGCGACTGGATCTCAGCAGATGAGAGGATCATTGTAGTAGTTGATGGTGCCGGAAAAGGCTTAATATCTTGTGATATGATATATAGCAGGACATAGCCCATTTCTTCTTTCCGGCCGGCTCCTTTTCCAGACCGGCAAGAGGATCAGGGGGCACGACCCGTAGGTCATGGACCCATGGGGTAGAGGATATCCTCCTGGGCTTCGAACCCAGGGACGCGGGTTCGATTCCCGCTGGGTCCGTTTTTGTGATTTTTTTTGGTTTTGTAGAAACGCATCCTTTTTCATCAGGTTTACTCTCCAGTTTTTCTCATGCACATGGGCCTGTCGCCCTGAGGACTCTCTCGGAGATCAGAGATCTTCTCGAACTCGCTATCGCTCGTTTTCCCCGAGCTTCATGGATGGAGATCGAACCGGAAAGATAGATATGATGATCGTGAAGAGGGCACTGCCATCCTTGCCCCCATTAGAGGTGTGGGAATTTATGCTTGCCAGCACCCATATCCCAGAGATCAACACATTCCCCTGAATCCCCAATTTTCGAGAGTGCCCCTGGTGTGATGGAGGGAGGTAAAGAGAGAGCATATCACAAAACTCTCTCAGGGTGAAGATTTCCTCGAACCGAAACCGCATCTTTCCAGACCTCAGAATCATCCTCAACCAGGGAGTGTGCCGTCCCCCCCGGACCACGATAGAGCATGAAAGGCAGAATCGATGAGCATTACCATGACGAGTGCGTCGCAGTCCACGACCTATCATGTAGCAGGGGGTTCGGAGAGTATCACGCTCCCCAGAGAAATGGTCATCAGAAAAGTTCTACAAAGCCTACAAAACCATACTTCTCAAGTGGACGACTTCCATGAGATCCCATAAATCATCCAGAAAAACTTCACCAAACCCAAAAAAAGAGTTCTAGTCCTATATTATAAGCCTGAAAACAGTTCAGGGAAAAAGGATCGCTTCCCCCCATGAAATCGGCCCATTTATTCCATCTTTATGTACGTTTTTTCATTCAAGAGTTTCCTGAGGTCAGCATCCGTGATACAATAACGCGAACCGGCATCCTCGGTGTCGGCCACGACTCTGATATCATAGAGAGTTAAGGGGAGATCTCTGATATCAAGTCTGGCCTCTTCGCGTTTCTCACCCTTCCCGGCAGTCCTGGTCCCGGCCTGGGCCCAGGATCCATGTTCCGAACGATACTCGATCGTCTCGGTGACCGTGCTGTTCCCGGTGTAGTTGAGGGTCCAGGCGAGGTCCAGGTTCTGACGCGTGACTCCGGTCACCTCAAGATCTTGGAGGTCAAGGGAGGCGTTCCCGAGCGGGGTGTTGTTCAGCGCCCGCATCACGGTCAGGTAGGTGTTGGGGATCTTGAGATCGTCTTTCCCATCGTTGAAGGTCAATACCGAGTTATTATCCAGGATTTTCACATTGCCGATGGCATCCGGGTTTGGCAGGACTTTCAGATGGAAGGTGGTCTGCCAGGTCTGGTTGAGTTTGATGGTCCCGACGTTGAAGTACAACTCCCCTTTCGACCAGTTCTCTCTGTCATCATAGGTCTTCGGGTAGCCTTCAACACCATCCCCATTGAACCAGACCTTATCTTCACGGGTGGAGGGGACGTATGAGAAGGCTTCGTTCCCAGGCACCGTCCACTCAGACGTGTTGGTGCTCACCGTGACATCTTTGAAGTCGAGGGCAAGCGTGGTGTTGACCCCGGCCTCCTCCCTGAGTTCGCCGGCGATCGAACGGTAAATCTCTTCAATGTTGGCCGCCGTGCCACTGTAGTATCGACCTGTCAGTATTTCCTCATCTATATTGACAGCAGTCGACTCTGCAAGCCTTTTGAGAGTCCCTGTTCCATCAGATGACAGATCATCATCATAACCGATCGCGTAGATCAGAACGCCATTATTCCTAGCATAAACCGATAAGTTCTGCTCGGCATCGGAGAGATCAGTGAAACTATAATATCCCCTCATGAGATCTCCATAGTCCTCAGGATTATCTATCGGAACCCAAACTTTCTCATAATGCCCCTTGAGGAAACTATCCCATACCCAATACTCACGCCAATAACCATCAGGGTCTCCCCGTGCCAGCGGGTCCCCATACCAGTTGTAGTCACCATCAGAGAGGAGAATCGCCGCTTTTATCGCACCAGGATCAACTTCCGAATTCCCTTCTCCACTCAGTTCTTTGATCGCTCGGTATAGTCCATACCGTAGAGGGGTACCAGAGTCTGGAACAATACTGTCAAGTTCAGCCTTAACAAGAGAGTGATCCTCAGTGAGCGCCAGATCTACAGTAGCATAATCGAGATATTGTTTAGGGACATCATACCAATTATCAGTATATGATTCTGGATCTCGAAACGATGACTCTCCAGGTTCATCTATCTGATTATAATTCCCAGTGTTCCTGCCAAAAGTCACAAGGCCGACCTTGTCACCCTCATCCACAGAAGCAACAAATTCTTTTCCCGCTTCCCGCACTGAATGCATCCGGTCAGGATCATTATGGAGCATACTTCCTGACCGATCAGTGCAGATTACAGCGTTCACTTTTTTCGGCTCCAGTTTGTACCCATTCCCGATCAACGTGATATTCACCTCAACGGTCTCGTTCCACGCCGCCTTCGGGGGGGTGACATTGGTGATGACACTGAGGTACGGGACATTGGTCCAATTCAAGTTCAGGGGTTCCTGATACGAATTCCACACCGCTTCTACCCAGCATCCAGCATGTGCCGTCGGATATCCATTGCCTGTGAACGACCCTGGCCAGAGAGGGGCGACGGCATACCCGCGTTCATCGGTGTTCGCCGTTGTTGTATCCTCTTCCGTTCCCTCCCACTGCGGGAGTTCGACCTGGGTATCTCCATAGTGACTCTTAATAGTGAAGGTGACCGTCTCCCCCTCGACCGGGTTCCCTTTCGCGTCCATCACTTTCGCCATCACCTGGGCGGGTTTGGCATTCGGGACGTCACCGCTCGGCATCATCTGGGGATAGGCGCTGAGGACCATCTGGACCGGTTCGGTGCTCGTGAACTCGACGACCTGGGTATCAGAGAGGCTCTCGTTTTCGAGGGTCTTTGCAGTGATCGTCACCTCTCCCACCGAGTCCTTCGGACCATAACTGATCGCCGCCCGGCCGGCCCGGTTTGTGTGGATGGTCCGGTCCTCTTCTTTCTCCAATGAGGTGTTGACGACGATCGCAGTGCCGTTACAGGGGTTCCCGTATCGGTCCTGGACGAAGTACGTGATGACAAAGACACCCTCGCCATTTGCCGGAACCCATCGCTCGTCCGGGTCGACCACAGCGTTGAGTGTGTATGGGATCGGCTCTCCAATACCTAGTATCGTGAGGTACCGGTCTTTCACCGCCCCTGGCAGAGCGATATACACGATGTTCTCCCCTGCCACCGTATCGGTCGTAAGAGGAGCGCGGACCTCCCCGCTTCCATCGACTTGAACGGTGATCTCCTTCTCTCCCCCTCCAAAGTGGGCACCATCATCCGGAGACCCCACATAGAATGTGACATTCTCAGCGCTGCGGCGGTCATCGATCAGGTTCCCATACTCATCCTCCATCGAGAGAGTGATCTCTGTCGTCGAACCGGCCGTGACCTCATCGTTGCACTCTATAGACTGGATCCGATATGGCGCCGCGTGATCGATCCCCACCTCACACTCGTCAGAGACAGATCCGTCCCCCTCACCCCAGACCGCAGAGACCACCACATCCCCGCTCTTCGTCCCGGGGATAAATCTCGTCACCGCCTTCCCTTCGGCATCGGTCGCGAGCGTCGTCCGGGAAAACGAGCCCCGCGCCGGATCGCAGGAGAAGACGACCTCGGCCCCTGCCTGCGGATTGCTGCCATTCGTCACCGTCGCGGTCACCACCGCCTCCCCGGGGTCGCCCGCGATCAGCCACGCGGTATCGGCCTCGACCGATATCTGCGGCCCCTCCCCGGCTGTGGCGGTCATGCAGATGATAAGGAGCCCGAGAAAAATGAACAGGCACCTGGTACGGGATACTTCGATCATATAACGATCAGATCGTCTTTTAATATATATAGTTTCGCCAGAGCCGATGATCATATGATCCTTTCTTTTCAAAAAATGAGGACTTAGAACCAACATCTCATGATATAATCAATTGAAGATATATCAGGAAAATTTCTGGATGAAAAAGAAGATATATGAGTCTTCAAAAATAATTCTCGACATACCAGACACCACGAAATGAAAAGGGACCGCCTCAGGATAACCCCTCGCATTTTTGGAAGGGAATCATCGCCCCCCCTCTCCCGGGGGGAGGATCCCCCTATGGACACGGGGCCCCGGGATGACATGGGCTCTGGAGAACGCGACCAGAGAGATCTGAGATGGCCTCTACAAAAAAGGGTTCTGTAGAAACCCTCACCCTTTATGGGTGCACGCGCGATTCTACCGTCTTCCCTCATGAATCCCACCAAGGGCGGCAAACCCCCAGCCCTCTGGGATGAAGATTGAGCCAGAAGGCATATTCGAACGCCCTGAAGGGGGATTGCCGTCCCTGACCTATCGTGGTGCGAGGGGTTGGAGGGGCGGCAAACCCACAGTCCCCTGTGCGAGCGATTGGTGGCGGACGGCACTACGCTCTCCATGGTCATTGATGGTGCCCTCCCGGCCCCATCCTACAGGGCGGACCTCCAGTCTCCCGTGGATCTGCGATTTTTCAGTATGCGGCCGGAGGGAACCTGAGACGATCCACAGGTCTTTGAAAGCACCCCCGGCATGGTGATGAAAAAAGGGGGGTGATGCACATGTTCCCCCTCAATAGGGGGCGGGATCCTACAGAGCCGAAACACAAAAAAAGATCTGGGTCAGAGGGCCTATTCAAGCCTGATCTTGGTAGCGTCCCCGTTGCCGATGGCGATCCCGGCATCACCAAGATCAACCCAATCTTCCTTCTTCTCGGTGCACTTTGCAAGCACCCCAAAGGTATATCGGCCCGCAGGGAGGTCGCGGACATCAAGTATGGCAGTCTGCGCACCGACCTCTGCCGCAGTACACGGCGACAACGTCTTGATCGGGGTCCAGGAATGCCCATCATCATCCGAATATTTCACTTCCTGCGTAACCGTCCCGGTCCCATTATAGTCAAGATCCCACCCCAGTGTGAGGAAGTCGGTGACCGGACCGGTGCCGACCCGGTGGAGGTTGGAGACATCGAGGTACACGTTCCCGAAGGCAGGATCAGTGCTGTTTGGACGGGCCGAGATGAAGGTGTCGGGGAGTTCAAGGTGATCGGCACCGCCATTAAAGGAGATGGTCGAGCCCGGCCCAAAGACATTGATGTTCCCCTCGGTCTTGACCTTGAGGCGGTACGACGTCGTCCAGGTCTGACCAAGTTTCACAGTCCCGACATCAAAGTGAAGGGACTGGTCGTCCTGCCAGTCGGCGGTCTGGTCCTCGGTGTGCCGCGGGACCACCACCGCCCTACCGGTCTCATTCTCGATCCAGCTCTCGATGACCGTCGAGATGCCATCTGCATGGACATACTCAAAGACATCATCACCAGGCATCGAGGCCCCATTCACCTCGACATTCTTGAATGAGAGATCGACGGAGGTGTCGACCCCGGCCTCGACCTTGAGTTCGCCGGCGATCCGCTCATAGATCCCTGCAAGTTCGTCGCCGCCAGGAGCATGTTCATAGAACCCCCCGGTCAATGAGGCCAGTTCATTCATCGTGCCGGTGACAGTCTGACCAGGACTGTAGGCAAAGGTGATGGGATAGAGTTTTATTCCATTGTCCCTGGAAAATAGGCCCATATTCTGGTTTGTCCCCTCACCGTCAGAGCAGGTCCAGTAGGGATAGGTGTTCCATCGTCTCTCCCAGTATGAATAAATCCGCCTCTCATTATACTCGAGCGTCCCACCCAGACCATCATAATACCGATAGTCATTTGCCTCCAGTTCATTGCCTGAGAAGCGGTACGCCACATTGTACGGGTCTTTCCACCCGGTCCCATGCGCAAGTGGGCTGCCGTCATAGTTCCAGTCGCCGTCGGTCATGACGATCACTGCCTTCACAGCGTCGTCCCGTCCCTGCTCCTGAAGGAGCCTGACAGCCTCATAGATCCCGCGACGCAGTTGCGTCGCACCTCTCGCATCAAGATGATTCAGCCTATACTTGACATCTGAAAAATCATCAGTCAGACCTTTTTCAATGGTCGTTGAGGATGAAAAGGAAACAAGTCCCACCCGGTCGCGTCGCGAGTCCATCGCATCGATAAAGGATGAAGCAGCGTTTTTCGCACTGACCAACCTGACCTGTCCAGAACTGTCCTCCCACTGCATGCTCCCCGACTTATCGATGACCAGTACCACATCGATCGGTTCAGGCTGAAGGGCCCACCCGTCACCCTTGAGGTCAAGGTGCACATCGATCGTCTCGTTCACTGCGACCTGCCCGGACTCTGGGTCCACCCTGGTGGAGACCGAAAGGTAGGGGAAGTTCACCCACTTCAGAGCGATCTCCCTGGTGACCTCACCCCACTGTGCGGTGACCACCCCATTCCCGGTGGCGGCCGAACTGTAATCAGGGTCATCGCGGTCAGTGGTAAATCCGCCTGGCCTGAAGCACACGGTGGCATACCCGTTCTCGTCGGTGGTGGCCACAGTCTCAAGAAGGCCTGGGGTGTCTGTCATCTTGTATGACCCGGTGTCGACGGTGCCAAGCGAGAAGGTGACCGTCTCACCTGGGACCGGGTTACCCTTCACGTCGATCACCTTGGCCCGCACCTCGGCGGCACCCCCAGGGTCAGGGTTCACGTCATAACTCGGCATCGTCTGAGGGTTGGCAGTGAGGAGCATGTCGGTCGGGGCGGTGTGGACAAACTCCACCACCGTCGTGCAGGAGACGGCGGGGTCTTCCTCCGAGACGGCAGTGATGGTTACAAGCCCTGCCATGTCCCTGGGCCCGAAGGTGACCTGGGCCTGACCTTCCGAGTTGGAGGTGGCTTTCACCTTGGTCCCGATGTCTGAAGTGATCGTTACGTTCTGGTTCCCGGCAGGGTTGCCGTACTGGTCCTTCATGGTGTAGGTGATGGTAAACCAGCTCTCCCCGTCGGCATAACAATAGGGAGGGGTTCCCCCAGGACTGACCGAGGCGGTGATCGAACTGGGGGCTCCATCCCCGATCCCGTAGAAGGTCAGGTAGAGATCTGCCACCGGGTCAGGGAGGTCGATATAGACGACGTTCTCACCGGCGGTACAGGCAGCCTTCAGTTCGGCCCTGACAAATCCGTCCGCACCCACCGGCAGGACAACATCATCGCTATACCCACTCCCATCAAAGAACCCGGCGGTCCCGTCCGGTGACCCGACAGAGAACCTGAAAGACTCTGCACCCCGGCGGGCATCGACCAGGTTGCCATACTCGTCCTCCAGCGAGAAGACGATCCCGGTCGTAGTGTCAACGCTCACCCTGCTCTCATAGTCAAGAGATCTCAGGCGGTAGGGGGGAGCATGGTCGATCTTCTGCTCATAGGAGCCCGAGACTTCAGCAGGCGTGCCTTCATTGTCATATGCGACCGTGGCGGTGATCTCGGCAACGCCGCTCGCGGTCCCCGGCGTGAAGATGGCCGTCGCCGTCCCGTCCGGGCCGGTGGTAGCGGTGAGCGGCGATAGAGTGCCTATGGCAGCGTCGCAGGAGAAGGTAACGCCCACCTCGGGGAGCGGATTTCCGTTGGCACCGGTCACCGTCGCACTCACGTCAGTCCCATTGTCGCTGCCAGTGACGACCCACTCGTCGGCAGAGGTGACGACGACCTGGGGAACCTCCCCCCCGGCTACGGCCCCGGTACAGAGGAGAAGGAACGCCACCAGGAACGTCCAGTATCGTATCTGACCCATAATCATCCTCAAGGTACGTACACTTTCAGCCCCCCCATATAAAGGCATTCATTTTATAAATCATCTCATAAAATATTATTTTAAGGAAGTAATTGATTTTAATCCGTAGAATTGATCACAATAATGTTTTGCGTAAGATCAAAAGAGATCATCATTATATAGCATAACCAATCCTTAGAAGGATTCCTCGCGCCAGGGCCGCCCCTGCCACAATCAATACGGGAAGGTGGGTGATGTACTCCGCCTCAAGGAGAGGGGGGAGGGAAATTTCTAAAGATCGGAGCCCGCAGAATCAGACATGAACCCTGGGCCCAGGCATACACGATAACAATCTCTCTTCGCGTGCTTTCTCTCTCTTTTCAAGACTGAAGAATCGATGAAGACTTCGTCCAATTCGCCGCCCCCGCCCCTCCTCTCCACAGCGGGTCCGGGAGGGGCAACCCCCCGGCGCGAGATGATGGGAGACGTCCTGAGATGAGGGCGGCCATTCTGATCGGCGTGCCTTCCCGCATAATCATGTCTGGGGAGAGCGCCGCCCCGACCCCCAATGAAGATAGGGATGGGAAGAGAGAGGGATCTGCATCTGTGTATCGTCCCTGAAGCAATCTGGCAAATCCAAACCAGCACGGAGACACGAAAAAATGATCTTCAAGATCATTTTCATGGTAAACCCCCTGGATGGCTCTCTGTGACGGGACCGGCCGCCACACGATCTCCTCGTCACCGTCGTCTCCTCTTCCATCTAAAATTCGTCTTCATTTTAGGGACCAAGGGAAACCACGCCTACAGCGCGTTCGAGAGGGAAAGCCGATTGAATCATGTGCACACAGGAACTTGAACTGTTGAAGGGATCCTCCTGAGCCAAAAATCAGCCCTGTCCTTCCGGGCCACATGCCGCCCCTGAGAAGATCCCTAGTCCTCACGAACCTCCGGGGCATACAGTACAGAGACACATGATTCGCGCTCGCACCTGAAACAGGTGAAGATACTTACAGGGCCCCGAAAAAAAGAGAGAAAAGATTGGATCTGTAGAAAATCTCACCTCTTCTTGGTTCAAGCATGATGCAGCCGCTCTCCCCTATCTTCGTGCAGGGGGTCCGGGGGGCGGCCAGCCCCCCGGCAAAGAGAACCATCAAGATGATTTCTACAATACCAAAAAATTAGAACTGCCGGCGCCTTGTCGGCGGACGGCGGCCAGGCTGGCGGCGGTTCGGGAGATCGACCCGACCGGTGGCGACCGCACCGGCGATGACCACCACGACCACCACGATGACAAGGATGATGACGATGGCACCCAGAGGCAGGCCATGGGGCTCAAGGGTGAGGACCACCGACTCGCCAGAGGACCCTGCCGTCACCGCGGTCTCCTGCATGACCTGCCGGTAGCCGTCCATCGATCCTGTGATATTGTAGGTCCCTGGAGCAAGATCGAGGGCGATCTGCCCGGTAGAGGAGGTCGTACCCGCCTCGGCACCATTCACGCAGATCTTCACCTCGCCCATCGGTTCATGGGAGGGGTTCTCGACCAGCACCGAGACCGGGACCGTCGCACGCCCGAGCTCAAAGATCAGGTCAGGAGTCCCTTCCCCGATCTTCCTGGTCTCTTTCTGGGCGACATAGCCAGGGGCACTCACCTCAAAGGTGTGGGTGCCGGCGACGACAGTGTCGAGGTCGATCCTGCCAAAGGAGTCGGTCACCCCGATGTCCTTCCCGTCGACAACGACTTTTGCTCCGGAGACCGGGGTCTTCTCGGCGTCAAAGACCGAGAGGATGAGCGAAGTGGTGGACTTGGTAAGGGCGATCTCCTCGACGACCGCATCGTCTCCCAGGTAGATCTCCTTGCTGTACGTCGAATATGAGGGGTGGGTCACCTCGACATCATAATACCCGTCGCCGTCCAGGACGGTGGTGGCCACGCCCTCGCTGCCGGTCGTGCCCACAGCCTTCCCGTCGACCTTCACGCTGGCCCCTACGATCGGGGACTCGCTCCGGTCGTCCACGATCCTGAAGGCAAACCTGTTCTCAGGGTAGAGCCAGTACTGGAGGGTCAGGGCGTCCCGGTCTATGTCGATCTCGCGAGTGATCTCCATATAATCGTCGGCATCGATCTCGATCCGGTATTCTTCCCTGTCTTCGACCTCAAAGACCACTCGGCCCGAGGAATCGGTCCTTTCATAGTCGTCGAAGGAGGTCGATATACCGATGAGATCGACCCGCGCACTCTTGACCGGGAGGACTGTGAGGGCGTCGTAGACCATGATCTCAAGGTCCAGGCTCCCCGGGTCCATTCTGACGACGACCGAACGTTCGTCTTCGTCGATACGGTCGTCCCAGTCATCATATCCGGCTTTCGTCACCTTAAGAGTGTACCGGTTCCTGCCGTCGTACTCATATGAGAACTCGCCGTCTGAATTGGTCTTGCCCTCATAATGGCCGTCGACATAGACCGACGCACCTCGGATGTACGACCCGTCGTCTGCGTCCTTTACCGTGATATCGACGTCAGTGGCCTGCACCGCACTGCAGATCAGTGCGAGGGCCATGACCCCGATGATGAGATAGGTGAATCTCGACCTCATGTTACTCTCCATACTGGTGTCCACCTCGTGTTGTCCAGTGCCGACCGGGCACGCGGTCGAGGAGCATCCCCTCGACGACGACCGGCATCAACCGGCGTCCTTCTTCGAGCGCCTTCTGGAGGCGCCATTTCCGGTCTGCATAGACGGTAAAGATCGGTTCGCCGGCCCGCACGCGTGTTCCCTTCTTCGCATGGATGCAGATGCCTGCACCCTGGTCCTGGGGGGCGCCGGCGGCCCTGGCAAGGCTGATCAATGCCCTGTTGTTCAGTTCGATCACGTACCCGGTGGTGGGGGCGTTTACCACGTACTGGTACGTGCCAGGAATTATATCATCTGCGGTCACTTTCGGGTCTCCGCCCTGGACCTCGATGATCTCCTTCATCTTGGCAAGGGCCTTGCCGGAGGAGAGGATCTCCTGGGCCACCGCGTAGCCCTGGCCTGGCGCCGCCTTCCCTGCCATCTCCAGGATGATCCCAGCGATAGAGAGACTCTTCTGAATAAGTGAACTCGGCTCGGTCGCCCCTTCGAGGACTGAGAGGGCCTCGTGCACCTCGACCTTCGGGCCGATGGTATGCCCGACAAGAGACTCGCCATAGGTGAGGGCGCATTCCACCTGCATCCCGAGGCGTTCACCGAGTTCGATGAACTCGCGGGAGAGGCGCCGCCCCTCTTCGGCGGTCGGGACCTTGGTCTGCGCCCCGACAGGGATGTCGATCGCCACCAGGTTTGCCCCGACCGCGTACTTCTTGGCCATCACCGAGGCGAGCATCTGGCCCCTGGCGTCGATCTTGAAGGGGTACTCGACGGTGATGAACCGGTCGTCGGCAGGGGCAATGTTCGTCGCCCCGCCCCAGACGATGACGCCCCCGACCTTCTCGGTCATCTGCTGCACCTCGGCGGCGGAGAAACTCACCGGGGCAAGCACTTCCATGAGGTCGGCGGTGCCGCCGGCGCCGGTGATCGCCCGCGAACTGGTCTTTGGGATCTTGAGGCCAGCGGCGGCGACGACCGGGACGACCAGCAGGGTGATCTTGTTGCCCGGCACCCCGCCGATGGAGTGTTTGTCCACGATCGGGTACGAGGGGAAACTGAGTTGTTCGCCGGTCTCCACCATCGCCCTGGTGAGGTACTCCACCTCGTCCATGTCGAGGGGGTTGGTGTAGGTGGAGACGATGTAGGCGGTGAGTTCGCTGGGGGAGAGGTCGTCGGCGACGACGTCCCTTATAATCGCGTAGGTCTCCTCTTTGTTCAGGCGCTGGCCGTCCATCTTCTTCTTGATGTAGGCAAGGCTTGCAGGGCGGTCGGCGACCCGCACCTCCACGTCGGCGCCGTCGAGGACGTCGACCCGCACCTGGGTCGGGCGGTAGACCCCGATCGTGCCTGGCCCGAGGATGGTGGCGGTGGTGTCCACGAAGGCCGAGACCGTCTCCCCGGTGGCCAGGTTCTTCACCTCCACGCGGTCGCCGTCCCGCACGCTGATCTCCCGGGCGTCGGCGGTGTTGAGGAGGACGCCGCGGTTCCCGATGTCGATCAGCCTGGTCGTGAGTTTCATGAGTAGAGAATCAGTCTCCGCTCTCTAAAGGGTATCGACCTGCATCTCTGGAGAGGAGATCAGGGGTGCGAGAAAAAAGTGTCAGAAGAAACAGAGTGTGCAAAAAAAGGGGGGAAATTAAGATTAGTTCCTACGCATGACCAGGAACGCAACTGCACCAAGGCCGACAAGGGCCACGAGTGCACCAAAGCCTGGGGTCGGCGGAGCCGTGGTCTCAGGGGCAGTGGTGGTCACATCGGCCGGAGCCGTGGTGGTTACGCTCGGGGTGGTCTCGGTCTCGACTGGCGAGACAGGACCCTCGATCATGTTGAAGGTCGAGCTTGCGGTCACGTCAGCGTCGATGGACTCGACGGTGACAGTATACTGGTCAGGCTTGAAGTCAGAGGCATCGACTTCGTAGGACCAGGTGTTGATCCCGTCGCCCTTCTCAACCGTCACAGTGCCGGTGGAGGACGCAAAGCCGGTACCCTCAGTCTTCTTGGCAGGACCAAAGGAAGCGCCGCTCACTTCAACCTGCAGGTCGTCGCCGACCGCGAGGTTGGTGGTGCCGCTGATGGTGAACTTGGTGCCGATCGACTGGTCGCCGACAGGCTCAATGGCGATGACCGCAGCGGCTACATCGAAGGAGACCTTCCTGTAGGTGTCATCACAGTACGGTGAGTTGAGAGCGTCAACCAGTGCATTTGCAGCTTCGGAAGCGGAAAGCTTGCCGAGGTTGACAAAGCTACCGGTGGCGTCCCTGATCACGTACGTGCCCTTTTCAGGAGCAGGCCGGACATTGAACTCACGGTCAGTCATCGGGTGCTGGACCACGAGGAAGTACTGCCCGGTGGCAAGGGACTCGGTGTTCTCGAACTCAAACTCGAAGGTGCCGTCGTCCTCAACAGACTCAGACTCGCCGAGGTTGCGGTAGTTCTTCCCGAAGATCCAGATCCTGACGTTGTCAGGCTTACCCTCGGCGACACCGCTCACGGTGAGGTCGTCGCCCTGGGCAACCGTGCTGGCCACGTCGTCAAGGGTGAGGAACGGCTGGTCCAGACGGACGTTGAAGGTTGCGTACTTGACACCCTTCAGGTTGTTCTTGGTGACTGCCAATCCGTTGTCGGCAACACCCCTGCTGGCTGCGTAGACGTTGTACGCACCGGCGTCAAGGATGCCGCCAGTGATTGCGGAGGTATCCCAGCGGTATTCCCAGGTGTCGTCGCCCTCAACCTCGCGCTCCAGGTAATCGCCATTGCTGGCGTAGGCATCGAGGTTAACAAGTGACACACCGTTCTCGTCACCGAGGTTCGGACCGGTCATGAAGAGGAAGACCTTGTCGTTGTCGGTGTTGGTGCCTGAGAGCTTGATCTCCTCACCAAGGTAGTAGGTGCCTGAGCCCTCTGCGGTGATGGTGACCTCACCCTCTTCGATCTTCACCTTGATATCGTCGTACTTGGAAGAGTCGTCAGGGTTGACGACCTTGATGGTGTACGACTTGTCGTCGGTGTAGGTGTAGGTGTTGAAACCGATGGTCCTCTGACCGCCGGCGTTGGTCTTAATGACCGCAGCGGTGTTGGCCGGGTAGTGGGTACCGTTGGTGGCGCGCTCCCTGTCGGCAAGCTTTGCAGAAGCAGGGTCATCGCCATTGACATTCTTGAGATCGTCGGTGAAGTTCTCGTTGATACCAAGAACATCCACGCTCGGCTGACCAGCCTTGATCATCGGGTACAGGTTGTCAGCAACGCTGGCGTCCTTGATGTACAGGAAGTATGGAGTCTTCGAGTTGCCAGTGACAGTCACGGAGAAGTCGTTGTTCCTCACAACATTCTCCTTGTTGGCCTCAATGGAGAGGTCGACAGTGGAGACGGTGAAGGTAGCCTCTGTGGAATCTGCCGCATACTGATCAAAGCCGAGAGGTTCGGTCCAGACAGCCTTGACTGCATAGGTCTGAGCAGTCAGATCCTTGAGGTAGATGCCGTCAGCAGAGTCCGTACCATCGTAATCGGTGGAGTTCCCCACGTACAGCAACTGCTGAGTCACATCGACATCTTTAAGATCCTGATCGTAGCCGTCATGCGGGATCACCGTGATGGTGGACCCGTCATCCTCTCCCTTCAGTTCAACCTTGAGGTTGAAGTAGTTGGCAGGGACGTTCGCATTGTGCGTAGACCCGACCTTCCCGGTGTCGACCTTGAAGAAGACCTGGTTGTCCTTGGTCACGGTCTTGCCTGCGACCGAGGACGACTTGTCGTTTGCAAGAACGACATCGACCTTCAGCGTGGGCTTCTCGAAGTAGAGCTTATAGCCCTTCTGCAGGGTTCCATTGTCGACGAAATAGGTGCCGAAGTAGCTGTCCTTGAAGTCAGCTCCCTGCAGGTTGGTCGTGATCTTGCCATCTACGACTTTAAAATCATTGATCTCCTCTGGAGCATCAAAGTCGTTGTCCTTGATCCTTACCACACGGTTAATCGTCCCAACTTCTTCTGGGAAGTCAAGGGTGAGTTCAGCCCCATTTTCTTCCGCAAAGAAGGTGTCACCATTGGTGAGATTCCTCGCGGCGCCCGGTGCTACAAGCAGGGCAGCTGCGACGAGGAAGACGGCGGCGATCACCATCATCTTTGAAGTACTCTTCATGCAATTCCTCCTTAATGTGAAACGTGGTGAGCATAATTATCCTTCTTCGACAGGTGTCGAATTCGGATTCACCATGCCCAATACTCCGATTGCCGGAATATACGACATTATTAGGGTAACACTTAATATATCCTTTGTGGTCGGGCCCGCATGATGACGGGCGTCAGACGCACCAGGATTGCGCAAATTCAAATTTATCAGAGAATATATGAATTTCCATGCGGCAGCATCGTGCCAGGCACCGACATGCCTAGCGTGACCCTGGCGCAGGGAGAGGGGAGAGCAGGATACCAGAGCCGAGGGTGTCCCTGCCCCTTGATAGGGAAGATCATACGTTCCCCGCACCACGAGAGCGCATGCATGCACCCATGATCATTTCTCCTGTTTCCCATAGAAGGGGATGACGATGCCGGGAGAGATATACCCGGTCTTCAAACTGGTGGGAATCCCCGCGCCCATATTCTGGCAAAAACTTTCTTGACTCCCTCTATTGGATCACTCCCCATGCTGATCAGATACTCCCTGAGATCATCCTCGACCATCTGGAAGAAAGAGGACTATAGGGATCTGAGATAGATGAAGAGGCCATCCCAAAATTCTCCTACCTTACCGTTGCAGAAGAGAGCGGGGGGAGATGGGTGAGAGATCTTCATCCCCCGCGCGCAAAGAAGCACCCCTGACCTTTCCTCACGATCGCACCAGGAGCACATCGAAACACTTCGTGTTTCTCATGTTCGCTGTCGCTCACATCTCGACGATCAGAGATCGTCTCAACCTCGTTCTCACCCGTCTCTCCCGTGATGACGACGAGGAGGGGGAGACATCTTTGATGGTCCCGAGGAGGAAATTCCCGTCTTCCTCCTTATCTTTTCTGGGGTGTGAAGCGCGAGCAGACATGAGATCATCTCAGATTTTCGAGTAGACGAGAGGGCTGAGAAGTTCCCCAGCAGAAAAAAACATTCAGCCCTGTAGAAATCTTCACTTCTTTTGGTTTGAGTATGATTCAACCACCTTCCCCCCATCTTCTCACCAGGGGCGGGTGCTGCCCTGACCCCGGAGATGAAGACAGGGTCAGGAGAGCAGAGAACCATTCTGAATGAGGGGGGGGTCCATCCCATTTGTGTAGGACTCAACGGGATCTGGTCAATTCAAATGCTGATGCAGACCAAAAGAGATGATCGCCTGGATCATTTTCATGGTAAACCCTTACCCCCGCCTTCTCCAATCGATCGCGCCGGGGCGCCGCGCCCCCGGCAGAGAGCATCGCCAGGAGAATTTCTACAGAACCAAAGATTGCTCCATCATAAAGACCGGCCGCCTGCCTCTCCTGATGTGGAGGGAAGGGGAGTGGGGCCGGGGCAAGACGATATGCACCCCCCTGTCCCCGCGGCGCGTCACCGCCGCCCGACCCCCGCACACTCCCACGGCCTACAGGCCCCTGATATGGAAAAATTACCCAGAAATCCCGTTTGATCCCCCTCGTCGACCCGGCATCCATGGTGCGCCCCTGACAACAGGGAGGGCGGGCCCGGCCGTCACCTTTTTCTTTTGTGACGTAGAACTCATAGAAGCCCATAGCCCGGTAGTGTAGTGGTCAATCATGGAGGACCCTGGATCCTCCGACAGCAGTTCGAATCTGCTCCGGGCTACTCCTTTTCCGACAGACTGATGCGTGAGCCAGTGCTAAGAGTGAGGCATGAAACGGCTGTATCTGGTCGGGGCCGGGGTCCGCTCTGACGACGAGAAGACATTCCCCGCCCTGGCAGCGATGTATCATGCAGGCGAGATCGACCATATCCAGGTCCAGATCAACCCGGAAGAACAGCGGACTTTCAGGCAGCATATCGAGACGATCGCCTCGGGCGGGGTCAAGATCGTCATCCATGCCCCTCACCACGGCCACGGACTCAACCCCTGCGCGCCGACGGCCTACGAGACCTGGAGCGAGGCCGATGCACAGGCCTGGATCGAACTCGCCCTTGCAGAGACGGCCGAGGCCGCGGACCTGACCGGGGCGGAGACGATCGTCCTCCACCCCGGGCGGTACCTGCCTGGCAGACGAGAAGAGGCGGCGGCGACCTTCGAGACCTTCCTTGACGAATACTTCGACCCCAGGTTTGTGCTCGAAAACCTCCCGTCAGTCCACACCGACTACCCCCTCCTCGGCAACACCGCCGACGACCTGAAGGCCCTGGGCGGGGGGCGAATACGCGGCTACTGCCTCGACTTTGCCCACCTCTTCTGCACGGCAAATTATCTCAGGGTCCCGTACGCAGACCTCCTCGCCCCCTTCGCCGACCTACCCCTCCGCCTCTTCCACCTTTCCAACAGCAGAAAAAACTCGATCACCGACGAACACCTCGCCCTCGACCACCCCGACGGGGGCCTCAACTTCACCGAGGTCATCCCCTTCATCGCCGCGCACCCCGAGATCGAGACAAGCCTGGAATACAAGGAGAACGACCCCAGGGTCTATGTGAAGCAACTCAGGGCCTTTGACACCCTGTACCGGTTACATACCCGGTCCCGTTAAACCGGGAAGCACCTACCAGGGGCATCCTGGTACCAGACTACAGGGCCACCCTTCCCTCATCTTCAATAACCCCTCATTAACCTTATTTTCGAGAACGGCCACCCCAAACGAGGGTCATATCAGGCAGACCTGCGATCCCGGAGATATGAAGCCATTTCATGAAATACCACGAGATCCGCCGGACCTCTCCACCTCCTGGAGACCTGCAAATGCGAGATAGAAGGGAAACATCAGATCCACCAGAACAGAGGATCTACGAGCCGCGAGACTTCCTGGAAATCGGCGCGATTCTATGCGAGATATGGAGATGTTTCCCGAAAACAGGGATTCTGTAGAATAGGGCATGAACGCCTGGCCCACGCATACGCGATGAAAATTCTTGGTGGTCTCCGGGTTATGAATCCTTACTCTCTCTTCGAAGCAGGAAGCACATGGGACCACCAGTTCATTGCCGCCTACACCCATCTTCGTCGTGGGGAGACGACCCGAGGGGGTCGACAAGTAAGATTCTCCGATGAGGGCGGCCGATCTGATCGACGTGCCTTCCTTCCTACAGGCTTGCGCCAGGGGCAGCGCCCCCGGCCGAAGAAGGGGGAAGGCGGGTGACACACTTTCTCCCCACACGAGAGGTGCGGGTTTACCATGAAAATGATCCTGAAGATCATATCTCCTGGATTATAGAAGGGTTTGAATCCACCATACACCTTCGGGACTAATACGCAGAGTGCAGATCCATCTCCTGCATGATCAGCCCTCTTCCTTCCCGCCCCTATCGTCATCCCTGGGGTCCGGGGGCAGCGCCCCCGGCACGAGGGTATGGGAAGATGTGATGATCATGGGTGCCGCCCCCAATCGCAGAACCTTCATTGCCGTCTCGCGCCGGGGGGTTGCACCCCCCGAACCCCCCACGAAGAAGATATGCAGGGGGCGGCGATGAAACCGGATCTTCCAGATCCCCAATCGCGAGGAGAAAGATCCTCTTAAACTCTGTAGCGCTGCTCAGAACGATTTTCATCGCGTATGCTTGAACCCCATGTTCATGCCCGATTCTACAGAGCTTGAATATGAAAGATGGTAGACAAAGAGGGCATCCCAAAACCCCTCTGGCCCAGAAAAATAAGTAGATTGAGGTTCTGAAGCACGATCTCGTGCAAGAGAGGGGTGCCGCCCCTCGATCTCTGCGATGATGATTGAAGTGGGGGAGGCAGAGGAATGGCCAGCCAGAAAAAATCCCGGTCCTGATGATTGATCGTGCCAGGGATACTTTTGAGATATGGTCAGAGCCTGCAGAAGAAAAAAGATCAGGCCAGGAAGGCCGCGAGCACCCCACTGAGAAAGACCCCGTCGAAAGTGCCCGCGCCCCCGATACTTACCATCGGGGCGCCGAGTTCTCCAAGCCGTCTGAGGTTGAGAAGGTCGGCGCCGATGAGCGTCCCGAGCGTCCCCGAGATATAGGCGATCACCGGCGCCGCGATCACCGCCGCATCCCCCCCGCCCGCAAAGAGCGCAAGGACAAGGGCGACGATGAGGGCGGTCAGCGGCGGGACAAAGAACGGCGTGGCGATCCCAAGTCCAGGCACCGGGCGGGCCACCCAATGTGTGACCAGGGTGACGACCAGCACCCCGATCAGGGCGAGGAAAAAGACCGTGGCCCCACCAGGGATGAGCAGCGCACGCCCCAGAAGATAGACCGAGACCAGGAGGGGGATCAGCGCCCCGCCAAGGTTGATCGCCACCGTCGTCTCGGGCGCGACCTCGGGGATCTGGTAGACCCAGCCATAGAGAGGACTGTAGGTCTTCTCCATCCGCACCGGCCCGCCGGTCCTGAGCGTGGTCAGCGGGATATTGACCAGGCTCCCGACCAGCGTGAGAAAGAGGAGGAGAAGCACCGCCCCCGGGGGGAAACCCAGTTTTGCAAAGGCCGAACCGATGAGACTGAGGAAGAGGAACGGGATCAGGAGGAGGAGAACAAGAAAGAGAAAACCGATCATCAGCAGGCTGAACGGGTTGAAGAAACACCTGCGGGCCATGAAGAAGAGAAGGTGGAGATCTTATTTCAGGGCTTCGCAGATGATGGCCGCATGGTCATGATGGTAGGGCTCAAGCCACCGCACCTCCTTCACCGCAAGCCCGCCCTCCTCCAGGGCGCGGACCGTCTCGTCCGCGACCTCCTTCGGGCTCTTCCTGATGTCCACGCTCCTGGTCTTGAGCATCAGGATGAAGGTCCCGCCAGGACGGAGGAAGGGAAGGTTTGCAAGGGCGATCCGCACCTGGTCAGGCTGGGCCACATCCTGGTAGACGAGGTCCACCTTCTCGACGACCCCCTGGTAGAATTTTGGACGCCCGGCATCGGCCATGATCGGGATGATATTCTTCCTGCGCCGGCAGACCTCGAGGAGATCCTGCACCGGGCGGGGAGCGAACTCCACCGCATAGACCACCTCTACATAGTCGGCGACATGGGAGACCGTCGTGCCATTGGCCGCGCCGAGGTACAGCACCCGCATATCTGCGGTGAGGTCGAAAGCGCCTCCCAGCATCGCATAGGCCGCAAACTTCGAGCGGTACGGATCCCAGACCCGGTACTCCCCGACTGTCCGCTCCCCGTACACCCCGCCTTCGCCCTGCGAGACCAGAGCACCGTCGAGCCAGATCATGCCGACTCTCCCGCGGCATCGACCCGCGCCTGCGCCTTCTCAAGAAATGCCTCGTCCACCTCGCCGCGGTAATAATCGATCCGCGCCGCGATGACCAGTTTGGCAGCAAGCACCCTGGCCACCCGCCCTCTGAGGTCCTTTCGGGCATTGTGGACGCGCCGGTGCTGGAAGATCACCCCGTGTTTCGGGGAGGGGGCGCTCCCCCTGATATGGGAGAATAGGGCCGAGCGCGCCCCGAGCACCTGCACCGTCGCCGCAGGCATCCTGGAAAGAGAGGAAAGACCCCCGGCAGCGGCCATCACCCTGGCCGCGACCAGGCCGCCGACAAGCGCGCTCATGTTCGGGAGGACGACATCCGCCCGCCTGGAGACGTCACGCGCCAGGCGCCGGCGCATCTCTCCAAGCCCCTGGATCTCCCGGCCCACCTGGCGCAATGGCGGGGAACGGCTCCGCATGATCCGGCCGGTCAGGGCCTTCCCGCCCCGGCGGTATTTCCTGGTGAACCCCGGGTCGATGACGGCCTGCCAGTCCACCGCGCGCTCGATGAGGAGATTGATGATATGGTCGACCTCGTCGAGAGTCCTGACCATCTGGAGGAGTTCGACGTCCTTTTCTGAGAATTCCTCCGCGACCCGCTCCCTGGCCAGGGCAATGCAGGCGCCCCTGAGAGAGGCGAGATAGGCCTCCCGGTCGGGAACAGCCCCGGATTCCTCGGCCAGTCTCCATTCAGGGATAAGGAGGTCAGGACCAAGGGTCCGGATCCGTCCTGCAAGGGCCTCGGGGTCAGACCCGGCCAGATCCCACCGGCCTTCGTCGAGGTCCCCGAACCAGTAGCGCTCCATAGTACAAGTGTGGGCAGGCAGGGAGTATTAACCTAACAGGCGCGAGCCCTGTTCAGGTCGGGAACAGTACAAGAGGATCCAGACCTGACCGCCCCTTCACAGGAACAACCTAATAGCAGGCGCGAAAGACCACTACGGACAAGGAATACTGACAGATCATGATCATCGAAGCCATCATCTTCATTGTCGGCATCATTCTTCTGGTCAAAGGTGCGGACTATTTTGTCGGCGGAGGGAGCGGACTTGCCGCGCGTTTCGGTGTCTCTGTAGCGACCATCGGGTTCACGGTCATCGCCTTCGGGACCTCGCTCCCCGAGTTCGTGGTGAGCATAAATGCCATCATCGCCAATGACGGCGGGATCGCTCTCGGCAACGTACTCGGCAGCAACATCGCAAACATCGCCCTGGTCCTCGCCCTCTGCGCGGTCATCAACCCGAAGATTGTCGGGAGCCGGGCGACTTCAGGACTGATGGTCAGGGAGACCGGGCTGATGCTCGCGGCCACCGTGCTCTTCCTTCTCCTTGCCATGAGAGGGACGCTCGATATGCTGGCCGGGGGCGTGATGCTCATCGCCTTTGTCGCCATCCTTACGGTCCTCTGGCGAAGCGGGGGGGCCGAGTCCGACAGCGAAGAGGTCGAGTCACACGGGAGAAAGGACATCGCCCTCACCATCGGCGGACTGATCGCCGTGATCATCGGGGCGCAGCTCGTCGTCGACACCTCGGTGGCGATCGCCACCTCCCTTGGGGTGCCCACCTTCATCATCGGGCTCTCGATGGTGGCGATCGGCACCTCTCTCCCAGAACTTGCGACTTCGCTCGTGGCGATCATGAAGGGCGAGGGCGGGATCTCGGTCGGGAACATCCTTGGCAGCAACATCTTCAACCTCCTCCTCGTGATGGGGGTCGGGGCACTCATCTCCCCGATCCTGATCGGGAGTCTCACCGACGTGCTCGTCACCCTGGCCTTTTCCGCAGCGGTCATCCCCCTCTTCCTCTTCGGTGACCGGCTGACCAGGGTCTGGGGGGCCGGGCTCCTCGTGGCATATGCCCTCTATATCGCCTCGATCTTCGGGCTGCTCTGAATGGCGCCGTGGTGGACTCTCATAGAACCACTCTGGAAAACCATCTCTGCATGGGATCGGCGCCCGCGCGAAGAGAGAAAGAAGGGGCGGCGAGGGTGGGACTCCTGCCTCTCTTCCTTTCGTGACGTGAATGACAGGAGATGACCTCTCCACCGCTCGGCGGTGATAAAAAAAGTTCTTCGCATATACCCAGACCAGGGCCTTGTAGAATTCGGCATCACCCCCTCACTCACGCATACGCGATTGAACATGATCATGGATCTCCTGCTCGTGTACTGATCCGGGTTCTTCCTTCTGAGCACGACACCACGCGGCAACATCATCGAATGACCACACCTGCCTATCCTCGTCGTGGGGGGTCCTGGGGGGGGCACAGCCCCCTGACTCTCCGGACCACGATGAGGACGAGAAGGCAGAATAGATGGACTGTGTAGAATACCTCTAGATAGCCATCTCGGCGGGGGGGGCTCGCCGCCCCCGGCGACAAGATAGGGGGAGGCGGCTGCATCATACTCGAACCAAGAAAAAATGAGGATTTCTACAGAGCCAATAGATGACCATAACAAACAGGGGCAATGGCATGGGACACCCACCCACAGAGATCCCTGTCCAGAGGAGACCCCTACACACCCTGAAGATCAATAGGGATTTTCCCTCCCTGAAACCCCCCACAACGTATAATCAAACCGTCCAGAGTGATGGCCAATCACGTGGGCCCTACAGAACCAATTCTCCAGAAATTAAAAGACCACCACCCCGAGAGAGGAGAGGATGACCGGGAGCATCACCGCCCCCATGCAGGAGACCCTCCTCACCTGGACGAGCGCCGGTACGGTCCCGACCAGGGTCGCCGCCGCCAGGACAAAGAGCCCAAAGGGACCGCAGAGGAGAAATGAGAGCGCGGTGACCGAGAGGACCACCGCAGTGTGGAGGGGGCGGAGCCTCACTCTGGCAAAGAGTGCCGCCGCCCCCGAACAATAGAGCGTGAGGAGATAGGCGATCGTCGCGGCGAGGGCAGCGACGAGAAGGAGGAGCGAGAGCGGAGGGAGGTCGAAGGCGGCGAGGGCGACCATCACCCCGTTTCGTGTTCTGCCAAGGGCGTACAGCGCCGACAGTCCGAGGAAGGCGTTGGCGGTGTTCGCGGCGCTGGTGGCAAGCAGATATCCCCGTCGGTCCTGGCCATAGTCGATGACCGAGGCGAGGAGGGCATTGGCGGTCGCATTCGAGAGTCCTGGAAGCCATCCGACGACCGCCCCCGCCACCGAGCCAGTGAAGGTGCAGCGGAGCACCTCTTGTCTCTCAGGGTACGAGACCGGTGCGGCCTGGGCGGGCATCCGACCCCCAGTCGCGGAGAGGATGACCGCCACCCCAAAGAGCCCTGAGAGGAGGGGCATCAGGACCGAGGTGCCCCCGTGCCAGGCAAGAAAGGAATACCTGAAGACAAAAAGCCCGAGAAAACCTGAGACCAGGAAGACCGCGGCCGACCACTCTGGCGACTCCGAGAAGACGACCAATGAGCAGGCGACGACGATGAGGAGGAGCCCGATCCCCCAGTCAATCGCGGGCTGCAGGAGTGGGAGGAGGCCGAGGAAGAGGAGCGAGAGGGGGAGAGCCCAGGCGACGGCGCTGGCGCTCCCGAGCGCGGAGACCCGGACCGCCTCCGCACCCCGCCCCTCCATACAGAGGGCATGGGCAGGGAGGACCATCACCGCGGTGTCCGCGTCAGGCACCCCAAGGAAGGTGGAGGGGACGCAGTCCAGGAAGGTGTGGGTGATGAGGGCGGCGACGAGGGCGGCAGCAAGGGGGACGGTCCCCAGGGCGCCGGCCAGGAGCGGGGAGACGGAGAGGAGGAAGGCGGCCATGGTATTGACGTGCACGCCAGGCACCAATCCGCTGACCACGCCCAGCACGACCCCCACCAGGGTTCCGATGAGGAGGGAGACAACCACAGAGCAGACTCGGGGGCCACCCATATATAGTTCCCGACCCTGGAGGGAAATGGTGATATCTCCGCCGCACTGATCATTCCTTCGATGTTGATCGCGATCACCAGGCTCCCTCAAAAGGCGGGGAGGGACGCCGCCCTCTGTGCCGAATTAGGTCATGAGTGTTATACTGTCTCGCCGCTCAGGGCCGAACTCATCGAAGACGCTATCGCCCGGTTTGTGGCAGAGGCGAACCGAGGCGCCTTCGACTGTATCTTTTTCACCAGCGCCCTCCCGGCAGAGGTCATCGCTCCCAGACTCTCGCTCCCCGAGACAGTGAGAGTCGTCGCCATCGGGCCGCAGACGGCGCGGACCCTTGCACAACATGCGATCAAGGCCGAGACCCTCCCGTCCTTCTATTCAGCAGACTTCGCCCCGTACCTGGGCGCGTGGCTGGCAGGGCGGCGGGTCGGGATCCCGCGGGCCGCCGTCCCGAACCCCGGGCTTCTGGACGCGATCAGGACCGCGGGCGGGGAGGCGTGCGAGTACCCCTCCTATCATCTTGTCCCTTCAGGCGAGAGCCTTGAGACCGAGCGGGCCGACGTGGTCCTCTTCACCAGCGCCTCCTCGTTCAGGGAAGCGGTATGGACACGCCGCACCGGCCAGAGCGTCGCCGCCATCGGCCGGGTCACGGCCGCGGCGATGGAGGAAAGCGGGGTCTCCCCTGACGTCGTCGGCGACGGGTCTCTTTCCGGCACACTTGCTGCCCTGAACAGGTGGACCGAGGAGATGAAGCACCATGCCTGAACGCCGGCGAGTGCCAGGCACCCCTGCCGCCGGACTTGTCGTCATCGACAAACCGCAGGGACCCTCCAGCCACCAGGTCGCCGCCTGGGTCGGGAAGATGCTCGGTGTCCAGGTCGGGCATGCCGGTACCCTGGACCCAATGGTCTCAGGGGTGCTGGTGGTCATGATCGGCCCGGCGGCACGGCTTGCCCCGGTCCTCCTCAAAGAGCGCAAGGAGTATGTCTGCGCCATGCGCCTCCACGGCGACGTCCCCGGGGAGGTGGTCGATGCCGCCGCAAAGGAGTTTGTCGGTCGGGTCTACCAGCGCCCACCGCGACGGAGCGCGGTGAAACGGAACCTGCGGATCAGAAAGATCTACGAACTCGAGGTTCTTGACATGGACGGGAGGCTTGTCCTCTTCAGAGTGGTCTGTGACGCGGGGACGTACATCAGGTCCCTCTGCCACCACCTGGGCCTGGCCCTCGGGACCGGGGCCCACATGCAGGAACTCCGCCGGACCAGGTCAGGGAATTTCACCGAAGAGGAGGCATACTCCCTCCATGACCTCAGGGACGCTGCTGAGGCCGCACACGGAGGGGACACCGCCGCGCTCGAGGCCCTGATCCTCCCGGCCGCCGCCGGGACCGGCGACCTGCCCAGGGTCGTGGTGCGGGAGACCGCGGTCGACGCCCTCTGCCATGGGGCGTCCCTCGCCGGGGTGGGCGTGCGCTCAAAGACGAAGTACAAAAAAGGTGCGATGGTCGCGGTCTTCACCGAGAAGGACGAACTGGTCGCCCTTGGCGAAGCCCTCGTCGACTCCTCCGCCTACGAACCCGGGCAGACCGGCCTCGTCGTCGCCCCTAAGACCGTGATGATGCCCCCAGGCACCTACCCCTCCCACTGGACTCGCAGGCCGCCGGAGAAAAAGGATACCATTAAAACACCCTGATACAAATAGAATAAGGCACGAGCTGAGGTAGTCTAGCGGTAGGGCGCGGGCCTGGAAAGCCCGTGGGGCGTTGAGCCCCTCGGGAGTTCAAATCTCCCCCTCAGCGTCTTTGTTTTTGTAGAGATCCTTGATGATACTCTTTCCATAAGGATCTGATGAAATTTCGACTTTGTAGATTCAGATATGAACCAAGACACGCCTCACGCATACGTGATGAAGATGTCTCGTCGTTCGATCTCTCTTTTTCAAGACTGAAGAACCGGCGGGGATCGTGTTCAATCACCGCCCCCCACATATCCTCATCGTGGGGGTCCGGGGAGTGCAACCCCCCGGCGCGAGATGGCAGGGAATATTCAACACTTGAAGACGGCCGATAACCCAGAAGAAGTTTCTCTCCTCCGTGTATGGCCCTCAATAGGATTTCTTAACAAGCAATCTTCAGGATCATTTTCATGGAGCATACCCCTACACTCTCTTGAGGGAACATCTCCTCGAACTGAAGCGTCTCCTTCCAGAAATTCTGAACCATCCTCCTCCAAGAGATACACCCCTAGCACGAAGAGGAGTAAAGGTGATTGACTCACGCTCGCACCTGAGATCAGAGATCTCACAATTCCAAGATCTCTACCCTGAAAGAACCAAGAAGACCTGAAGATCTCTGCATTCAGGTGAGAGTGGCCACCCCCTCCAGACCGTGACCATATCCCTGAGGCGCCGCGACCTATATCAGAGGGCACCCCCTCACCAGGGTGAGGGCCATGATCTATGTCGTCCACACTCTGCGCCCTGATCAGGCTGGGCCGTCTTCCTTTCGTCCTCGGAGGGGTCGTCCTCTTTGCCTATGGGGTGCTGGTCGCCGGGTTGACAGAGCCGTCTCCTGTCCCGGCCAGACTCCTCCTCGGCTGCCTGATCCTTGCGGCCGGACAACTCTCGGTCTCCTATTCCAACGACTACTTTGACCGCCGGACCGATGCCCTCGGGAAGAGAACCCATATCTCTGGCGGGAGCGGCGTGCTTGGTGAACGCCCCGACCTCGCACCGGCGGCCAGGTGGATCGCCCTTGGCCTGATCGTCGCCTCTCTTCTCCTTGCCCTCTACTACATCCTCCTTTATCCCGCCCCCTGGTACTTCCTCCTCTTTGTCCTGTCTGGAAACCTCATCGGATGGTATTACACCGCCCCGCCGCTCGCCCTTGCATATCATGGGGGCGGTGAGGTGGCGACCATGCTCACCTTCGGTCTCTTCATGCCAGGGATGGGCTACCTCACGGCGACCGGAGAGTTCAACCTCTTCTTTTTTGCAACCATTCTCCCTCTTTTCTTCCTGGGGCTTGCCTTCATCATCACCGTCGAACTCCCTGACATGGAGGCGGACCATGCCGCAGGGAAACAGACGCTGGTCGCCTCCTTGGGGAGGAAGAAGGCACAGGTCATAGCCATCTTTGCCTGCGCCCTTGCATCCCTTCTTTTCTTCATGGCAGGACCAGTCCACCAGGTTTTCTGGATGATCACCCTCCTCTCACTCGTCCCGCTCACACTCACGGCCGTCACACTCCGGGCGTGTCCGCCGGACCGTGACGGCGCCGTCTCTGGTGCAGGACTGACCATGGCGGGACTTGTCGTCTTCCTGATTGGTGCCGACACTCTCCTGCTCTTCTCACTCCCCTGACCCTCCAGCACCTTCCCAGAGCCCAAAACGGTTTTTCTCGGTGTCCTCGCAGACCGCCAGGAATCCCATGCCTGGCACCTCGGTCTTCCCGGTGAGCACCTGTCCGCCCAGGTCGACGACCCTCTGGAGATATGCCTCGATGGAGGGGACGTCGATATAGATCATCATCTGCTGGTCAGGCGCCTCCCGCCTGAAGAGGTCCCCCCCGACCTCGCCGCCAGTCTCGACCATCCAGAAGTCTTCCTTGAACTCTGCCGGGAATGGCCTGACTTTCCAGCCGAAAAGAGACTGGTAAAATTTCTTCGCCCGGCCGGTGTCGGCCGCAGGGATCTCAAACCATGTGACGGTGGGCATGGACCTGAGTCTGCCGAATCTATGATAGTCTTTCTCATGAACCTGTTCTATCAGGATAGGACCAAGGACGGCAACGCACCCGTCATGGTCGTCATGCTGCCTTCGAGACCTCATCGAGGTCCTGGGGGGCCCAGGCGGCACTCCCCCCAGGTGCGAGGATGCAGGAAGGCGTGATGACCTGACGTGCCGCCCTCAATCACAGGATCCTACCATCTCCCGCGGGGGAGAGCCACGGACTCCCGAAAAATGGGGAAGATGGGTGAGAATGCACAATGGACAGACATAATGATGGGGTTGCCGTCATCGACCCCTCTCCAGACGTGGAGTTCAGGAGAAAAGCGGAGAGAGTTGAAAATGTTGGCTTTGGAGAAATCCTCTGGATCGTTCTCTTCGCCGGGGGCTTGGCCGCCCCCCGGGCCCCCCACGAACACGATTGGTCGTGGACGGCAATCCCTCTTCAGGGAGTTTGAATATGCCTTCCCGGCGGGAACATGGGGGAAGGCGGATACATCACGCTCACACCAGGATACGCAAGGGTTTCTACAAAACCAAAATATTTCGAATTTTCGGCTCTGTAGAATCAGACATAAACTCACGCTCAAGAATACAAGATGAAAACAATCATGAGTCTCCTACTTGTGTACTGAACCGGTGTTCCTCCTTCAGAGCACGACACCACTCGGGACGAACATCGAATGGCCGCACCCGCCTATCTTCGTCGTGGGGGATCCGGGGGCAGCACGCCCCTCCCCACAGAGATTCATCAAGAGGAATTCTATAAACTCGATATTTTTAATATGAGGTCATCCCAAAACTCTCCGGTCCTCATCCTCACCGATTGATAGCGATGGATGACAATGAAGAGATCCCAGTTTTTTCATCGCGCACCCATGCATTCGTCGCCTTCCCACCTCTTTGGCCGGGGGAGCTGCCCCCGGACCCCAGGGATGGCGATGGGGGCGGGAAGGCAGAGAAAAGATCATGAAGACGGGACGCAATCCGCCACCAATCTTCATCGACGGGGAGTCCGGGGGGCGGCAAGCCCCCGGTCGATGAGAGCTTTTAGAATTTCTGGAAGCAAGCACTTCAGTTCAAGGAGATCTTCAACCAGAGAGTTTTGGGATATGCTCTATTTTTATTCTGTATGCCTGAGCCCAAAGTTCATGCCGAATTCTACAGATCCCCAAAATATCTCTGGAACACGCCTACAACTGAGCAGGCCAGGAATAGTCGCGAACGAGAGGGAAGGGGGCGACGAGAGAAGCATCCCACCCCCACGATCTTATCCAGACCTCTCCTGATCCTTCCCGACGCAGGTGAGGGCGGAGGCGACAAGGGTGAGCGTCGCGCTCCTGATCGCGTTGGTCTGCTCAGGGGCAAAATGTGATGAGTGGAGGTACGGCCCTGGTTGCCCCCCGACCATCGTTCCGAACCTGAAGTAGACAAGCGGCACCCCCTCCTGCCCATAGATGGCGAAGTCCTCGCTCCCTGAAAGAGGCGCGATCTCAATGGCCTTCCCCTCGCCGAGCACCTCTTCTGCTGCCGCAGCGCACCGGCTGGTAAGTCCAGCGTCGGTGACCAGCGGAGGGACCGACTCGTCGATGACCGTGACGACCGGCATCAGATCCTCGGGGACGCCGGCGGCCCTGGCGACCCCGGTCGTGACCCGGCGGACGGCCTCAAGCCCCTGATCCCTGACCGTGCTGTGATGATAGCGCAGGTTCACCTTCATCGTCACCTCGTCAGGGATGGTGTTGTGCTTGCTCCCTCCATGGACCGCAGCGATGGTGAGCACGAAGAACTCATTCGGGTCGATCTCCCTGGACCTGATCGTCTGGAGGGCGAGGACCATCTGGGCGGCGATGACGACCGGGTCTCTTGCCTGGTCAGGATGGGCGGCATGCCCCCCGATCCCCCTGACGACGATGTCGATCGACTCGCCCCCGGCAGAGAGGACGCCGCTCCGTGTCCCGACCGTCCCGGCCGGGATGTCTGGACCGGCATGGACGGCGACCGCACACACGGGACGGGGGAACCTGGTAAAAAGCCCGTCCCTGAGCATCGCCCGCGCCCCTGCCACAGTCTCCTCGGCGGGTTGGCCCACAAAGAGGAGCGTCCCAGACCATGCCTCCCGTATCCCGACAAGCACCCCTGCCGCCCCGACAAGAGAGGTCATGTTGAGGTCATGGGCGCAGGCATGCATCACGCCAGGGCGCCTGCTTGCATAGGGGAGCCCGGTCTCCTCCTGGACCGGCAGGGCGTCCATATCGGCCCTGAGCATCACGACCGGTCCCGGCCCGTTCTCAAGCACCCCGACGACCCCATGGCCGCCGATCTCAGAGGTGACAGAGATGCCCGCAGCCTCCAGTTCTGCGGCAAGCAACTCTGCAGTCTGCTCCTCTCCCCCTGAAAGTTCGGGTTCGGCATGGAGGTCCTGGTAGAGGGCGACGAGTGCCGGGAGTTTGCGGCCGACCAGATCGTCGATCTCTGTTCGTATCTCTTCACGCACCTGTCATCACCATCCTCCCCTTGTCATGGATGGCTAATATAGTACTTCTGATCGGCGCCCGTGAAGGTTCATCCTCCTGAACCCGCCCGCCGCACCACCTCGACGAGACTGAGGGGCCTGACATCTCGGTCATCGAAGACGAGAACATCACTGTCCACGGTGCAGAGGCGGGTTCCCCTGGGTGACCACAACCATCAGCCCTTCCTCAGCTCTCCTTACTTCCAGGACCAAGACTTCTGCTGGACGATCGAACTCCTGGTGTGGTCTCAGGCGAAGGTCAGGATCTTCTGGACCGATCGGCACCGGCATGATTGTCCTCAACGCCGACCTGAAGACGGACCACCTGATCATCATGCCTTCTTCGCCTCACGCCGGGGGGTGCACCCTCCTGCCCCCCCCCACGACGAGGACAGGGGCGGGGCGGCGAAGGAACACAATCTTCACCTGCACTTCAGTCTCGAAAAAGAGCGATCAAGTAAGGAGAGATGTGCATCCCATATGCCAGAGGCGTGAACTCGCCTCATACTGAATTCTACACCTCGCTACAGAACCGACATTTCCAAAGAGTGTGAATGTCAAATGCCACGTCATTCCTGCACCATGAGGATCAGAGATCATCTCACCTCCTCCTGAGCCACATCTGCGTGACCTCATCACCCTGACTCAAGGGGAAATCTCTATCTCCCGGGCCCCCATCCAACCCCCTCGAGGTGGGAAGATATGCAGACCTTTGCGCGGCCAAGGGTGGTGGTGAGCAGGTGCATCGAGTTCGACCACTGCCGGTGGAATGGGGACATGATCAGGAGCGAGGTGGTGGGGCGGATGAACGCGCACGTCGAGTTTGTGCCGGTCTGCGCCGAGGCGGAGATCGGGCTCGGGATCCCGAGAGAGCCGGTCAGGCTGGTGGGGGAGGGCGACGAGGTCAGGCTGGTGCAGCACGAGACCGGACGGGACGTGACCGAAATGATGACCGGGTTTGCCGCCGCGTTCCTCGACGACCTGGGCGAGGTGGACGGGTTTCTTCTCAAGTCCAGGTCGCCTTCATGCGGGATCAAAGGGGTGAAAATCTACTCGTCGATGAAGGGCGGCGCCTCCAGAGGGACGAGGGCCGGGCTCTTCGCGGAGGCGGTGCTCTCACGCCACCCTGACCTCCCGGTCGAGGACGAGGGGAGGCTGCGGAACCGGCGGATCAGAGAGCACTTCCTGATCAGGCTCTTCACCCTTGCCGGGTTCAGGGAGGCACGGGCGCACGGCGACCTCCAGGCCCTCTCTGAGTTTCACGCCAGGAACAAATTTCTCCTGATGGCATATAGCCAGAAAGAACTCCAGACCCTCGGGAATGTGGTGGCAAACCAGGAATCGCAGCCGTTCGAAGAGGTTGTCGCGACCTATGAACGTCATCTCAGGGCCGCCCTGAAAAATCCCCCAAAGGCCACCTCACGGACCAATGTCCTCTTCCATGCCCTGGGATATTTCAAAGACTCTCTCTCTCCAGAAGAGAAGGCCTTCTTCCTGGAGACCGTCGAGCACTACCGGAAGAACGAGGTGACCATCTGCCCGAACCTGACCATCCTGCGCTCATGGATCGTGAGGTTCGGGATCGACTACCTCGCAGAGCAGACCTTCTTCTCCCCCCTGCCCCCAGGGCTGATGGAGGTTCCGCCCGACCTTTCGCAGGACCAGCGCGACTACTGGAAGGAGGAGAAAGGGAGGCCAGGACTGTGAGACCTGGCCCGGCCCTGACCTGTCTTGTGGGCACCGTCGTCGTGGTCGCACTCGTCTCGGGGTGTCTTGGAGAGCCAGACGGCTCGCTCCCCCCGCCGGTCGAGTTCATCCCTGAAGTGACCGGTGGCGGCACAGGGGACGGGCTCATCATCAGGTATTACCCCAACACCACCGAACCCGCCTCATACTCGGTCACCTTCGAGATCAAGGTGGCCGGGGAGGTCACCGACGCCGTGGCCGGAGAGAGCTTCTCCGGCATCTCGGCCGCCCACCCGATCGAACTCCCGCCCGTGCCGGCAGGCGCAGGCGACGAGGTGAGGGTGCAGGTCACCATCTTCGACGAGTACGGCCGGATCGTGCACACCGAGACCACCACCTTCCTCGCCGGCGAGGAACTTCAGGTGACGACCTGATATTCGGCCGCCTTCCAGGCGGTGATCCCCTCCTCCATATTATACACCTCGTCACACCCTTCTTCGACCATCACCGACGCCGCCCCCGCACTTCTCACGCCGGTCCGGCAGTAGACCAGGCAGGTCGCCCCTCTCTCGAAGGCCCTGACCTCGTCCCTGAATGCCGGGTCATACCAGTCGAGATTGACCGCGCCCTCGATGTGCCCGGCGGCAAACTCTTCAGGCGTCCTGACGTCCAGGAGCACGAACCCCGGGTCCCCCGCACGTTCCTGGATGAGGGCATGGGCCTCGTCGACCGAGAGGTCGGTCCATGCCGTCCCCATACAGCCTCCCGCACCGAGGGCCAGCGCAAGGAGGAGCAGGGGGAGGGCCTGATACTGATCTGGCATGGAGGAGGATCTCCCGGCCCTGATATAAATCATTCAGGTTGACTCGCTCCGCTCAAAGGACCAGGCGCCAAGGGCAAGAAGCAGAAGAAAGAACCCGGTGAGGATGACGGCGTCGGTCATCAAGGGAAATGAGGAGACGCCGGTAAGAACACCGCGCAGCCCGTCCACCCCATAGGTCAGGGGATCGGCGTACGAGAGCGGCTGGACCCAGAGAGGGAGGTTCTCGACCGGGAAGAGCGCACCTGAGAGGAAGAAGATCGGGAAGACGACGAAGTTCATCACCAGGGTGAACCCGTGGATGTCCTTCATGTTCGAGGCGAAGATCAACCCCATCGAGATGAAGGTGGTGGAGATGAGGAGCATGAAGAGCGCCGCGGCCAGGAAGGCGAAGAACCCGGGGTACGAGAAGCCCATCAGCCCTGAGAGAAGAAGGATCAGAACCCCCTGGAGGAGCGAGGTCGTCGCCCCGCCGGCCGTCCTGCCAAGGACGATCGAGATCCTGCTCACCGGGGCGACCATGATCTCTTTTAAAAACCCGAACTCCCTGTCCCAGAGCACCGAGATCCCGGCAAAGGTCGAGGAGAAGAGGAGGGTCATGCCGACGATCCCGGGGACCAGGTAGGTGATGTAGTCGATGCCCTCAGGGATCCCGGGGACCGTGCTGGTCCGAAACCCGAACCCGAGGAAGGCCATGAAGAAGAGTGGCATCCCGAGCGTCCCGACGACCCTGGACTTCGCCCTGAAGAAGCGCTTCATCTCCCTGAGCCAGAGAACATAGATCGCGGTGACCTCGCGGTTCATCTCAGGCCTCCCGGATCGTCCTGCCGGTCACATGAAGAAAGACGTCTTCAAGGCTCGGTTGTCTGAGATTCACCGAGACGATCTCCAGTCTTTCGGCCGCCGCCATCGCCACGAGGGCCGCCACCCGCCGGTCCCCTTCTTCCACCACAATGGAGATGGTCTGGCCGGCGCCTCCCACCTGCCTGACCCAGGGCTCCTCGTGCAACCGATTTTTAAACCCCGCATCGTCCCCCTCGACCCCGAGGGTGATGAGGTCGCCGCCCAGCGAGGTCTTGAGCGCCTCAGGGGTATCGAGGACGCTGATCTTTCCGTGGTCGATGATGGCCACCCGGTCGCAGAGGTAGTCGGCCTCCTCCATATAGTGGGTGGTCAGGACCACCGTCACCCCCTCGTCGCGGTTGAGTGCCTCGACATATTCCCAGATGCGGCGGCGGGTCTGTGCATCCAGGCCGAGGGTCGGTTCGTCGAGGAAGAGGACTTTCGGGCGCTGGATCAGGCCTCGGGCGATCTCGAGCCGGCGCTTCATTCCGCCAGAATACTCTGAGACCAGGTCGTCGGCCCGGTCGTCGAGTTCGACGAGCCCGAGCACCGCCGCGATCCGGTCCTCTCGCGCCTGCCGCGGGATCCCGTACATCATCGCGTGAAAGTCGAGGTTCTCCCTGGCGGTGAGGTTGGTGTCGAGGGCCGGTTCCTGGAAGACGACCCCGATCTGCTGGCGGACCCGGTCCCTTTCAGTGGCGATGTCGGCGCCGCCGACGGTGGCCCGCCCCCCGGTCGGCGAGAGGAGGGTGGTGAGCATGTTGATGGTCGTGGTCTTGCCCGCACCGTTCGGCCCGAGCAACCCGAAGATCTCGCCGTCCTCCACGGTAAACGAGATCCCGTCGACGGCGACAACCTCGTCGAAGGTTCTGGTGAGCCCTTCCACCTGGATCGTGGCCATAAGATTACTTCTTCCCCCACCGGTCAAAGTATTTTTTGATGAGCGCGGCACGCACGGTGATGCCCCCCTCATCCCAGGGAGCAGATCTCAGAAATATATAGTGCCTGTACACTCTGAAGGGCCAATACGGACCTTCCAGGAAATGTTCAGATCATATCTCTGTCCGGGCAGTGCTACCTCCCTGACCCTCTGGATGAAGAGTGGGCCAGGAAGGCAGCGAGAAGCCATGAAGACGGGATGCGATCCTCCGCCAATCTTCATCAGCAGGAATCCCCTGGGGACGGCACGCTCCCCGGTGGAGAGGATAGGGTTCTGAATTTCAGGAAGGAAAGACTTCGGTTCAAGGCGAGGGTCGGGCCTCAGAAGCTGTGGGATATGGTCTGTAGAAATCCTCCTCGTTCCCGGTCCCCCCTGCGCACCAAAAGGTCGAGGACGGCAGCACTCTCATCATAGCCGTCCATTCTCCCTTCCCGACCCCACCGTCATCCCGGGGATCAGGGGGGCACTCGCCCGGTGGGGGCTATGGGAAGGCATGATGATCCGACGCCCCGCCGTCTCGCCCCGGGGGTGCACCCCCCTGACCCCCCCCCACGACGAAGAGAAGCGGGAACGGCGAGTGAACACGATCCTCACCTGCTCTTCAGTCTTGAGAAAAAGAGAGACCACGTGACAAGAAATTTTCATCCCATATGCGTGAACCCGAAGGTTCATGCCAGATTCTACAGAGCCGAGTTTCGAAAAAGCCAAATATTATTTTCCCGTCCCTTATGCATAATGGAAGAATTCGAGATGGAAGTTGTAGAGATCAACCCCAGAGAATGGGGGTCCTTTGTCATACGGGGAGTGGCCGCGGTCCTCTTTGGGGTGGCGGTCCTCTTCTGGACCGAGATCACCCTCGAACTCCTGATGATACTCTTCGGGCTCCTGGTGATCGTCTACGGCATCACACTTGCGGCCTACGGGTCTACGCGACCGGTCGGGGAGACGAACACGACACTGACCCTGCTCATGGGCGTGCTCGTCGTCGCCCTGGGGGTCGTCGCCGTCGCGATGCCATACCTCGTGGCGGCCCTCATCGTGACGGTGATGGGTGCGCTCGCACTTGTCATCGGGGCCGCTGACCTCGGGCTCGCCATCTTCTCGATGAAAGGACACTCCCACCGGGGCCTCCTCGCACTCTCCGGAATCCTCTCGATCATCCTCGGCCTGTTCTTCCTGGTCTATCCCCTGCTTGGCGGGATGCTCCTGGTCGCCCTGTACCTCGGCGTCTTCGCCATCCTCTCAGGGGTGCTCTCGATCGCCGTCGGGATCGCCCTCAGGGGGGAGGCAAAAGAGACCTGACACTCTTTTCTGGATCTCTGAACTCCTCCTGACGGATCGCTCTGCCAGAGAACTACCCTCCAACAACTTCAGGTCATCTCATCTTTCTTCCAATCGCATTTCGAAGAACGAGAATATTCTCAAGACCTGGCCCTGTAGAACCCTTATCTATTCTCGGTGCACGCGCGATTCAACCGCCTCTCCCCGTCTTTTCGCCGGGGGCGAGTGCCGCCCAGACCTCCGGGATGAAGAGAGGCCCAAGAAGGCACACTCAATCGCCATGAAGAGCGTAATGCCGTTCACCCCTTTCTTCGCGCAGGGGACCGGGGGGGCCGGCCAAGCCCCCCGCCAAAGATAACTGTCCGGAGGATTTCTACAGAGCCCAAGATCTCTCCTTTCGCACCCCACAGAGGAGTGAGAGAGGAGGGCAGACCCCCGCGAAGAGAATTATCCAGAGGTGTCACCATGAAAAAGATCCTGAAGATCATCTCTCCAGGTTCCCCTAATGGTTTAAATCCACCAGATCCCTTCAAGAGCGATACAATGATTGCAGATATATCTCCTGAATGATCAAACCTCTGCCTTCCCTACCTCATCATAGTTCCCAGGGGCGCTCACGGTCGCCCCCCGGCGCGAACATGGAGGAAAGCATATCAATCTGATCCGCCCCCCTTCAATCACAGAATGTCCTCCTTCATCCTGGCGCCATGGGTGCGCCCCCTTGACCCCCACACAAAGGGGAGAGGCGGGGGCGGCCATTCGGGGATCGTCCCCGCGTGGTGTGATCCAGATACCCAGGAGTCCCACGACCAGGTTCATTGCGTATGAGTGAATCCAGAGTTCATGCCAGACTCTACAGTGCCATCATCCAGGGACTGTTCCCCTCTCCTGTCCATCGACGAAGGGGGCCACATCGCCCCCCGAGATCTCTTCACGGCCAGGGAAAGCATTTTATTGCAATCTCTGGATAGAGGGGTACGGTTACAGGCCTTCTGCATGGCCTGAGCGGGGGGACAATGGCCAGGCTCTGTCTTGGTTTTGAGGTACACCAGCCGTTCCGTCTCAATCCTGAATTCAGACCTGAGATGGCGAAGGGACGGCGAGACCTGGAGAAGTATTACTTTGCTCCATCGAACCAGGAGAACCTCGGCCGCGTGGCCGAACGGTGTTACCTCCCGGCGACCGAGATCCTGCTCGACGCCCTGGACGACGGGTTGCGGTGCGCCCTCTCCTTTTCAGGGACGGTTCTCGAACAACTCGAACGCTGGAGCCCTGACACCCTCGCCCTCTTCGCCGAGGCGGGACGTCACCCTCACACCGAGGTCCTGGCCCAGACTTATTATCATAGCCTGGTCGGGTTCTTTGAGGAGCCCACCGAATTTGTCGGGCAGGTGCAGATGCATGCCAGGCTGATGGAAGACCTCTTCGGGAAAAAACCTCGGGTGGCCGAGAATACCGAGTTCGCCCTGAACAATACCCTTGCCGCCGCCGTCCGCGACCTCGGGTACCTGGCTGTGTACACCGAAGGGGCCGGGTGGGTGCTCGGGGAACAGAGCCCCAACGAACCCTACACCTGCCAGGGGCTCCAGGTCCTGATGCGCAACTGCCCGCTCTCAGACGATATCGGGTTTCGGTTCTCATGGGAGGCATGGGATAAGTATCCGCTCGCTCCTGAGACCTATGCCTGGTGGGTCGCCGCCTCGCCAGGCACCTGCGCCCATGTCTTCCTCGACTACGAGACCTTCGGCGAGCACCACCAGGCCGGGACCGGGATCTTCACCTTCCTCGAAGATCTCTACCCGGCCCTGGAGGACGCCGGGGTTGCCTGCCTCCTCCCCTCCGAGGCCGCGGCTCTCCCGTCCGCCGGCGACCTGGATCTCCCGTGGATGGTCTCCTGGGCCGACATGGAGAAGGACGGGTCGGCCTGGCTCGGCAACCCGCGGCAGAGGAGCGCGTTCTTCGCCCTCGAACAGGCCCAGGCACGGACACGGCGCCCTGACCTCTGGCGATACTTCGGGACGAGCGACCACTTCTATTATCTCTCCTCAAAAGACGGGGCCTGCGGGGACGTGCACACCTATTTCTGTCCAGACGACCTGGACGGCCAGACCGGGGCCTACGAGGTCTACATGCGCGTGCTCTCGCACCTCGACTCCCGCAGCCTCCCGCGTGGACGGCAGGCGCTCGCCTCGGTCCCGGCAGAGAAGGCCTTCCACTTCTTCTTTCCTGACGGAAGTTACACCGGACGATCGGCCCACAGCCTCCTTGAGTTCTGGCGCATCCTCCCTGAGATCCCTGAGGTGTCGGTCCTCTGGCACCTCCACCGCGGCGACTATGCCAGATGGCTGGAGGGCGTTTTTGGAGAGCGGCGCCTGGCACACGCCGTCGCCGCATGCCTCACGCCAGGAGAGGTCAGGGACACCGTAGAGCGGAGGTGGTCTGAACTATGCAGAGACTGAAGATCGCCGTCTTCTGCTGGGAATCGCTCCACGGCCTCAGGGTCGGCGGACTCGCCCCCGCGGCGACCAATCTTGCCGAGGCCCTTGCCCGCGGCCATGAGGTCCATTTCTTTACCAGGGGGGAAGGGCCAGACAAGAAGAACGGGGTCATATATCACTACTGCGACCCGAAGGGTGCGAACATCGTTGAGTTCTGCCGTGACCTCTCGATGCGCTCTCTCCGCCTCTTCAAGAAGGCCGACTCCCCGCCCTTCGACCTCCTCCACTTCCATGACTGGCATTTCGTGGAAGCCCTCCATCGTCTCAAGAACCGCAAGACCGTCCTCTCCTTTCACTCCACCGAATATGGAAGAAACGGGAACAAGAAGGGAGGATGGTGGGAGTTTCGCGAGATCTCAGGGAAGGAGTGGTATGGGGCCTATATTGCCGGACGGGTGGTCACGGTCTCAGAGACCCTGCGGCGCGAGGTGATGGACCTGTACCATGTGCCCCACTGGAAGGTGGACGTGGTCAGGAACGGGATCGACCCCGAGCACTATGGCCGCGGGGTCGACCGGGGCGAGGTGAAGCAGGAGTACGGGATCCATCCCTATGCCCCTCTGGTCTTCTTCGGCGGGCGTCTGGTCTACCAGAAGGGGCCTGACCTCCTTGTCAAGGCGATCCCTTCGGTCCTGAAGAATCGGTGGGACACGCAGTTCGTCTTTGCCGGGGAAGGCGACATGCGCCACTGGCTCGACCGCCGCCTCAGGGACGCCCCGGCGCAGGTCCTCGGCTACGTGGAGGAACCTGAATTTGTCAGGCTCCTCAATGCCGCGGATATCGTCGCCATCCCAAGCAGAAACGAACCCTTCGGGCTGATCCTCACCGAGGCATGGAGTGCCGAACGGTGTGTCGTCGCCTCAGATGTCGGCGGGCTTTCCGAGAATATCGAGCACTTCGTGGACGGGGTGAAGGTGCCGGTCTCGTCGCGGGGGGTCGCCGACGGGATCAATGCCGTGATCGGCGACCATGACCTCTGCACCACGCTTGGACGGCGGGGGCGGGAGAAGGTGGAGCGGGAGTTCAGGTGGGACGCCGTGGCCGGGAAGATGCTTGAGGTCTACCAGAAGGTGCTCTGAATGGAAGGGAGGCACGGGACGAGAAAAATAATATCGCCAGGTGATCCCTTCAGGGACTGGGTGGTCTCCCTCTTCGACGGCCAGGTCCGCGACCCCGCCTGTTGCCTGACGGTCTCGCAGATCAGGCCGGCGTCGCACATGGTCTGTCGGTGCACCTCTGATGGAGGGGATCTGGACGTCGTCGTCAAGTTCTTCGCCGAACCGACCGGGAAAATTCGCGAGTACGACCCAGAACGGGCGATGAAAAGGGAGTACCGTATGCTCAAAAAAGCGCAGAAGGCCGGGGTGCCGGTCGCGCAACCGCTCGCGGTGAACAGGACCTTCAAGTGCGCCCTGGTCACCGCCTATGTCCCAGGCACCCCTCTCGGAGTCCATATCACAGACTGCTCGTCCCTCTACTCCAGGCTCTCGGCAGTGGCCGGAGTGATGCGACTCCTCCATGCCAGGAGATCGTCGTCATATGAGAAGGCGAGAGAGTTCTCGACCTTTCACGACGTCCTCGACCAGGTCGAACTCTCCCAACGGAAGCGGGGGCGTTTCAACGACCTGCTCGGGGCATGGTGGCACTCGGGAGACCTCGACCGGCGCCGCGGATGCATGATCCACCGCGACGCCACCCCGGCAAATTATCTTTTCCAGGGCGAGCAGGTGACGGCCATCGACTTCGAGAGTGCCTGGACGCGTGCCCATCCGGTCCACGACCTCGGGGTGTTCTGCGCCGAGATGAAATCTCTCTTCAGGGAACAGTATGGCGACCCCAGTGCCGCCGAGCCATATATCGGTCATCTTCTCAGGGAGTACGCTGGTTCGTCGGCCGAGTTCGAGGGAGTCGTTGCGGCGCTCCCGTTCTTCATGGCCCTTGGCTACCTGCGGACTGCCAGGCTGGACCTCGGCGAGAAGGACCAGCGCTGGCTGATCAAGGAGGCTGAACGATGTTTGAGACGCCCGTAGACCTTGAAAGAGTCGAAGGGGTACTCTTCGACTGTTATGATACCCTGCTCGATGTCAGCACCGATGAGCGGAGCCTTGACCCGTACCGCCATCTCAGCGCCTGGGCGGCGTACCAGGGGGTGCGCATCACCCCTGAGACACTGCGCAAGGAATACCGGCGGCGGGTGGCGGAGGCGATGGAGGCGGTCGACGAGGAGTATCCTGACGTGAGGGTGGAGGAGGTCTTTGCCGGGATCTGCCAGGACTATGCGATCTGGCCGGTCGAATTCGCCGACCTCGGCGTCCACTTTGCCAGGTCATTCAGGGCGGCGACTGCCAGAAAGATCTGTGCTTTCCCGAGGACCCGTCACCTCCTCTCGGCCTTCGACGGCTATCGTCTGGGCGTCGTCTCCAATGGGCAGCGAGTCTTCTCTGAGATCGAACTGCGGATGTTTGGGCTCTATCCGTTCTTCGATGCCGTCGTCTTCTCCTCAGATATCAGGTGCAAGAAACCGGACAGACGGATCTTCTATGTCGCCCTGGACCGGCTCGGGATCAAGCCGCACGAGGCGCTCTTTATCGGCGACTCGGAGAAAAATGATATTTTCCCGTCACGAGAACTCGGGATGCAAGCCCTTCATATCAAAGAGGCCTGGGCACTCTTTGCGGTGTGAAGATCTCCTGGATCTGGAGAAATCCTCATAGATCTGTCGGAGTACCCTTCTGATCACGGGCTTCCCCCGTCGACCGCGCTGGGGGGTGCACCCCCGGACCACCGCCATACGAGAGAGCCGAAGATGGCAAATCTCTCTTCAAGTCTATCGGTCCTGCTTTCCCCGCACAACCGTGATCCCGGGGGCCCGGGCGGCACTCGCCCCCGGCACAAGGGCGTGGGAAGGCACGGCGATCTGAATGGCTCCCCCTCATCGGAGAGGCATTCCCTCACACTCGCACCTGGAAACAGCACGCCCTATAGACCATACGATGATTTTTTCCGATATGCGTGCTGGATTCACCCCTGGTTTCCATCTTCGCACCACCTTCGCACCATGGCGGTGGAAAGATCAGATGAGACAGAATGGCGATCGATCTGGATTTCACACATGATAGAGCAGTACACGCGTGTATATACTGATCTTTGCACCGGAATGGAAGAACACAGAGCATGACCGATGAAGACATGGCTGTGTTTCCTGTTGTGGTGCAAACGATTTTCTATTCCTGCATGCCTGAGGTGAATTCTAAAAAGAACGACCTCAAGGGGGCTGATCGGTTTCCCCCTCCCAGGTGCGAAGTACCAGGGCCCATGCAAAAATGAAAGACCGGGGGAAGGGGGGCCTGAGACGAACTCTGATCTCTGTAGAATCCCCCATGAAGTGAACGCCCGCCTCAAAGATATAGGATGAAAGCGAGTGGAGGTCTCCTGGTCGTGCACTGATCCATGCTGAGGGCGGCCATTCTGATCGGCATGCCTTCTCACATCATCCTGCCAGGGGCGAGTGCCGCCTGATCCCCGGGATGAAGAGGGGGCCGCAAAGCAGAACAAGCAACTGTGACGAGAGTGCTGCCGTCCACGGCCTATCATGTCGCGGGGGCCCAGGAGGCGGCCAGCCCCCCGGCACGAGATAGGGGAGAAGATCCGACAATTGAGGGTGGCCGACCACTCCGAGGAAATTTCTTTCCCTCGCGTATCAGCCTCAATAGGATTTGATAAATTCAGGCCCTGTAGAAAATCTCACCCTTTAAAGGTGCAGGCGTGATACTCCCGCCTTCCCTCATGAATCGCGCCGGGGGCGCTGCCCCCGGACCCCCGGGATGAAGAATGGGCCGGGAAGACACATCCGAAATCCCTGAAGAGGGAGTGCCGCCCTCGTCATGGTCCCTGGGGGGCCAGGGAGTCATGTTCACACCAGGGACCGATGAGGGTTTACTATGAGCATATCCCACACATTTCCTTGGCACGATCAATCATCAGAGAGAACATTCATTCCCGACGCACCGTCCCGGCATCCTTCTGTGACCGCCTGATCCGGCGGGTGGCCAGAGTGGCCAGGAAGACCGCGAGGATCCCGGTGAGAAAAATCCCGTCAAAGACTCCGGCACCGCCGATGGAAAGCATCGCAGTTTCACCACCAGCGATCGTCTCGATCGTCCCTGGCGTTGCAAGGTTGAGGAAGTCGGCCCCGATGAGGGTGCCCACCGTCCCACCGATATAGGCGGCACCCGCCGCAGAAGGGCCCGCCCAGGTAAAGAGGATCCCTGCGGCCGCCCCCACAAGCGGGGCGACATAGAATGGCATCAGGATCCCCTGGCCCTCGACCGGGAAGGAGAAGAGGTACGAGGCCACGCTCACCACCGCCACCGAGAGGACGGCCGGCATGAGGTTCATCCTCCGCTTGACCAGGATCTCGGCAGAGAGCACGACCGGGATAAGACATCCCCCGACATTCACCGCAAGGGTCACCCCGTCTATCGTCGCCAGCGGGATATCGATGAAACTCCCGATAAGGGCGCCGAAGGTCATAAAGAACGCGTGGGAGATCTTAATGCCCGCGAGTTCGAAGGCCTCCTCGCTGACGAGGATGAAGAGGTAGAGGAGGAGGACCGGCACCATGACCACCGCGAGGAGCATGATCTCGTCTGCCGAGAGTATCGGGATGAGGGCGACGCCCGGAACCCTGCTCAGGATCATCACCGTCTCCTGCCCCCCAGAGGTGATAATACCTCGCCCTCATGTGAACGCATTTCAGGAGACCCTCATCAGGACCATGCCGCCCCCTTTCCGCTTTAATCAGACCCACTGAGACCTGGTGGACGCAAGCAAGAATGGAGACAAGACGATGGACGATGAAGGTCTTTCAATTGAGGGCGGCACCTCTGATCGGCTGTACCTTCCCTCATCTTCACGTCCAGGACTCTTCGATTGCCTGTGGTCTCAAGCTCAGTATCACCCCCACCTCAAAGATCATAGATCGTCTCCAACCCACAGAGTGCGCATAAGATGACCGAAGATCTCAGGAAGACAGTGGCCTGCAGGATCTACCTCTCCTGGGGGATTACCATGAAAATTTCCAGAAAATTGTCTGTCCATGTTTGTACGAGAATTTGATCCCACCACGCACGCCTGTGACTGATACACAGATGAAAGAGGTCTGTAGAATCAGCTCTGTAGAAACCCTCTGGATCTCTCTCTGTGGCAGGGGGCTGGCCACCCCCGAAACCCCCACGTGAAGATAAGCGTTGGACGGCATTACGCTCTTCATGGCGATTGAGTGTGCCTTCCCGGCCCAATCAACGTTCTTGAAGAGGGTAATACAGTCTTCGAATAATCGTGTGGTGGGGGTCCAGGGGTGCAACCCCCGGCGCGAGATTACAGGGAATATTCTACGATCTGGGGCGGCACACCCGATCATCACGCCTTCCCACATCTTCAGGCCCGGGGCGTGCCGCCCCCAACACAAGGAGATGAGAAGGTAAGTGATCAGACGTGCCGCCCTCAATCATATCTTGCCATGGGGGAAGGCGGAGTATGTCATGCCTACATCCCCCTCCAGCCGCGATCGCAGAGGGCATACGCTCGCGCCATGAACACGATCTTTCAACCGAAAAAAGAAGAGAGGATCTATTCCTGTCCCGGGCGATGGGGCTCAGGGCCCCCATTCGAACCCTGCAAATCACAGGAGAGGCAGGCATCAGCCGGCGCCTCGTCGTCCATCACCCGGTAGGCATCGGCAAGGACCGAAGCATTGGACGCAAGGCCGGCGATGAGGATCGCCTCAAGGATCTCGTCACGACTCGCACCCTTGGTCCTGGCTGCCTGAATATGATACTCCACGCAATGACGGCATTTGAGGGCGGCGCCGACGGCAAGACTGATCAACTCGATGCACTTTGGGTCCAGGTGGCTGGTCTCAAAGACCGAGTTCTTATACAGGAGATGAGAGAGGAGCACTTCAGGCCGTTCCCCCATCCTTTTGAGGATCAGGGGGGCCCTGCCGAACTCCCCTTCAATCTCAGAAAGCCAGCGCGATGCAGTCTCTTCGGTGCCTTCCTCGAGGATGGCGGCGAGTTTCTCTTCGTAATCCATCGTCACACCATGAGATTGGTTTCTGAGAAGGGTTTAATCCTGAGCCATATGTAGTTGCGCATCCGTGACGGGAACACCTCCGCGACGTCCCCGACGGTGACCCCCTCCTCAATCTCAATCTCCTGGAGTGACTCTGCATATTCCTCGTACGGGAGTTTGACCCTGAGCCCCGCGATCTGGACCGTGACCGGCGTCGGGTGCGTGACCATATGGATCTCAGGCATCTTCTCCATGATCACGTCCATCAACCTCGCCGGCGAGACCGAGAGCGGATCCTTCGCGATCGCCTCGCGCCGCTCGTCGAGCGCCCTTGAGACCTCATCGACCATCTCGTCCAGGGTCGCCAGCTCTTCAGGCTTCTTGGTCCGGTGCATGCACCGCCCAAGGCCCCCGACATATCCTTCCACCGGCGGGTCGACAACCGCCTTCAACCGCTCCGCGTCAGGAGCGCCGGTCACGACGATCGGGACCGTGATCCCCTGGCGCAGGGCCGGGAACTTCCTCTCGATACACGCCTCAAAGGACCCGAGCACATAGACCGCCAGGTCGTGCTCATTGATCACGTCCCGCTCCTCGGTGTTGAGGTTCGCGATCCGCTTCCCAAACCCGCGGGCCAGCCCGACCATATTGGTCTTCGCCCCGGCCCGGCGGAGATACTCGGCCACGTCGCAGGAGACATGGGGGAGGTGATGGATCTCAAGACTCGGCGAGACGACGGCGATCTCGGTGCCCACCAGCGGGGCGACGATCACCTCGCCCCCAAGGGGTTTGCCCACTTCCCTGATCAGGTCGACGTCTTCTCGCGGGACCAGGCACTGGAGGACGACCTCCTGGGCGATCATGTGCTTCTGGACAATGTAGCCGCCCAGGTCTTCGATGAGGTCGACGACCTCGTCATGGCGATAGACCCCGCCCTTGTAGGTGATCGGGACAAAGATCATAGCACCACCCCGATCTTCTTCAACTGCTCGGCGACGACGGTCTCGACCACCTCTACAGGAAGGGTGTCCTCGCTTGCCACATAATAAAAGACCCCCTCCTTGTGGTACTGCCGGCGGACCTTGAAGCCCTCCGGAGCGATGATCTGGAGAGCATAGACCAGGTCCTTATACACCCCTTCCTCAGGATCGGCGATGACGATCTCCTCGATCCCGCGCGGGTCCTCGCCGGCGGGCACCGAGACCAGCACCGAGAACCGGTCAGGCTGGTCGACATGCTCCTTGCCGTAGCGTTCCCAGAGGGCCTTGAGCATCGGGGCAAGATACCCCTCGTCCCCGACCGAGAGGATTGCCCGACCGTCCTCGTCCACGTTCACATCGGCAGCGTCACGGACCCGGATAAGGCTCCCGATCGGGTGGGTGGTCCCCACCGCCACGAAAAGCGGCACCCCGGGGTCGACGAAGATATGGATCTTCTGCACGATCCTGACCAGGTCGTGGTCGAGGAGGACATCGTTGGCGACCTCCTCGTAGGCCTGCTTCCCCCTCTCCTCTGGAGACTCGACCACGAAGTACTCGATTGCCATCTACTCTCCCCTGATAAACCCGGACGCAAGGAGCGCGCTCCCGACCGACCCGATGTATTGGGAATACGGCGGGACGACGATCTCGGTCTGGAGGAGTTCGCCCATCGCACGGACCAGTCCCTGAATAAGCGAGGTCCCTCCAACCATGATCACCGGCTCCTTGATGTCCACCTCCTGGAGTTGCTGCTCAAAGACCTGCTCGGCCACTGAGTGGCAAGCCGCCGCGGCGACGTCTTCGCGGGCGCTCCCCTCGGCAAGGGCGTTGACCAGGCTCTGCGTCCCAAAGACGATACAGTACGAGTTCATCGGGACCGTGTCGCCCATCCCTTTCATCGCGAGAGGACCGAGTTCGGTGATGTCGACCCCGAGCCGCTTTGCGGTCATCTCAAGGAACCGCCCCGACGCCCCGGCGCAGATCCCGCCCATCGTAAAGGTGCCCGGGATCCCGTCCTGGACCGTGATGGCCTTGTTGTCCATCCCGCCGATATCGATGACCGTCGCCGACCCGTGCTGACGATCAGCGAGGTAAACCGCGCCCTTCGAGTTGACGGTCAGTTCTTCCTGGATCAGTTGGGCATTGAACTTCTTCCCGATGAGATAACGCCCGTAGCCGGTCGTGCCGATGGCCTCGATGTCCTCGAACCTGATCCCGGCCTCCTGGAGCGCGAGGTCGACGACCCCCTCGGCGCTCTTCAGCACCTCGGTGGTCGGGAGCCACCCGGTCCCGACGATCTCGTTGTCCTTCATTATCACCGCCTTGGTGGTCGAGGACCCTGAGTCGATCCCGAGGGTGATCCCCTCCTGCTCCTCGCGGGCGAGCAGGGCCCGCCGGCGTGCGATGGTGGTGAGGGCCTCCATCCTGGTGAGGAGCGTGCCCGAGGTAGTCCGTTCGGTGAAGGAATACGAGACCACCGGGAGAGTCGAGTTCTCGTGGATATACCGGCGCAGTTCGTTCCTGACGATCGCCGCCTCCGCACACCTGAAGCAGGTGGCGATGAAGACGGCGTCGGCATCGATCCGTCCCTCGACCAGGGCCTTTGCCCTGGCGATCGCGAGCTTGAGGTCAGGACTCCTCACGTCGAGCCCGAACTCTGAGAATCCCTGCTGCACGTCGGCAAGGGCGATGTCAGGGAAGAAGACCTCGGCGTCCACCATCGCGGCGGCGTCATAGATCTCCTTCTGGACCCCTGAATATTCAGGGCCGCAGGAGAGTTGCGCAATCCGTACCTTCTCGGTCACGCCGATCCCTCCGTCTTCAGCCCGGTCAGGAACTCCTTGACCGCCGCGACAAACCCGACGCCTTCCTCGTCGCTCGTCGGGTAGTCCAGGTCGAGGAGCGGGATCCCCTTGTGCCTGAGATGGAACTGGATCAACTCGTTCGTCCTCGCGCATCCCATGCACCCGAAGGCATAGTCGGGATCTTTGATGATGATCGCCGCCTCGGCCTCCTCGATGAGAGGACCGTACACCGCCATCCGGCCGCGCACCCCTGAGGGCACCTCGACCGCCGCCCATTTCAGCCCCTTCTTCGGTTCTTCAGGGGTGATCTGGAGCGGGGGGCTCTCGATCCCCGGCGTCTGGATACGTTCTCGTATGCCGATCGCCGATCCTAAGGGCTCGTGCCCGAACCTGGCGACCATGTCAGAGAGGATGAGGCTTGTCGCCGGATAGATAAACACCTTCACCATTCTTAGGGCTCCTCTGCTTCGATCAATTTCTTCAGTCTCCTCAGGTCGAGCGGGCGTGCCCGCTCGTCCTCTGGCCGTCTGGCTGCGGCCGTATGCATCTCTGTATCGTCCATCCCGGCCAGGCGCGAAAGCCCGTGCGAGATATATCTGACCCGCTGCATCTCGAACTCGTGCCCGAGATAGCCTGGCCGTGCTCCCCCCAGGTTGGCCCGGCACCGGCGCTCGTCGCCAGGCGGGAACCCCCGGTCCTTGATGAAGATATGCGTCGGGTCAAACTCCCTGATCGCCCTGATGAGGGGTTCGACCTCTTCAGGGGTTCCGGTCACCTGGAGCCCAAAACAGGTCTCCTTGATCATGACCCCGGCAGAGATCTCGTAGGCCTTCACTGCGAGGTCTTTGGGGGTGAGGAGGGGCGATTCGACAAAGACGTACTTCGTGACCGTCCCCTGATAATCAGGAACGTACTCAGCCATTACTTCCGCACCTCCTTGATATAGACCTTCTCTCCTTCACGGAACGCCGCCAGTTTCTCCATATCGAGCACCCGCCCGATGAGGTTCGTGCCGCCGAAGGGTTCTGAGGTCGGCCCGAACTCAGAGTTGTCGCTCGCCCGCACCCCGACCATCCCGGCACCGCGACGCGACTCGTTGGTCATTGCGAGCAGCCCCGCGGGCACGATGTCCTGCGGGGTGTTCTCAGGGATGATGTTGACCTTCTTTTTGATCGTGGGATTGAAGAGGACGACGTCCTCGAAGGTGAAGAGCACCGGCATCGACCCGACCGCATGCGTCTTCAGGCCGGTGGCGCGCCTGAAGATGTCGCAGGTCATGGGAGCGGCAATATCGTCCAGGGTGAGGGAGACGACCGCCTCGGCCGGCATGACCGAGAGGGTCACCGCCCCGGCGGCCAGGGCCTCCAGGGTGGTCCCCGGACTCTGCCCCACGACCACCAGGTCGTCGCCCTCGCCGTCCAGGGTGACCGCGATCCCACGCTCCTCCGCGACCGCCATGGCGTCGGCAAGGGAGAGCCCCACCAGGTCGAAACGCGGCGGGTCGACCGCGACCGCAAAGCGCTGTCCCTTCCCTGCAAGTTTGACCAGTTCGATCCCATGGACGACCTGGCCGACAAGGGTGTGGGCCGGGTGACTCGGGATCTCCTCGCGATACATATACACCGCGCCGCGGGACCCGCCCGCGGTCCGCACCGTCACCGCCCCCTCGTGGCGCGGTTTTTTGCGGTCCATCGGGACGTCCATCGGGGCCATCGTCTCGTCCCTGATATGGGTGCTCGCTGCCCGTCCGACGACAAACGACCCCTCTTCAAGGGAGAGGAGGAGATGTTCGACACTCCGTGCGGTCGTGGTGTCGGACCGTCCGTCGGCAAATCCTTCGGCATCGATCTCGACCCGGGTAACGACCTCGGCACCATCCTCAAGAGGGGTCGCCGGGTCAATGGTCACAAAAGAGGTCGTGCGATCGGCCCAGGAGATGACCCGCTCGACCCCGGTGATCTCGTCGCCCTGGGTCCAGTGGTCGATGACCCCCCGGCCCGAGACGACCTGGCCGATCACTCCCCCATCGGCGCCAGCGCCAAAGTCAGCCCGGTGATCGGCGCGGCAGAAGAGGATGAGTGACTTTGCCGGGTCATAGCCTGCACACCCGAGGACCACGTCCCCACGGGCATAGCGGTGGGACGTGCGGTCAGGGTTCACCCCTGAGACAAACGGCCCGAATGCCGCGGCATAGCGGTCGCTCCACCGGAGAGACCGCGGCCCGGCCTCGCGCAGGGCCGTACCGTCGCCAAAATATTCAGAATAAAGAGGGGTGATCTCGACCACGACCTCTCCGGCCGTCGTCAGCACCCGGATATGCTCGGTCCGCGCCGCTTCACGGGTCGCCGGCCTGATCACCGCGACGACATATCCCCAGTCATGGTCGGGGAGAAGATCGCCGAGCGTCGCGCTCTCAGGGAGTGCCACCTGCCTGCCGTCGAGCAGGACCTGCATACTCCACTCCCTCCTTCAGGCCTCAGGCTTGCCCATGATCTCGCGTTCTTCGTCGGTCAGCCTGGCGAGCACTTCCTCTGGTTCGCCGAGGGCGATGATCTTCCCGCCCCGCATCAGGGCGATCCGGTCGCAGATATCGTGCACGAAGTCCATGTCGTGGGAGACCACAATAAAGGTCTCGTCCATCTCTTCACGGGCATGCATGATCGAGTGCTTCACGTCGACCTTGGTGATCGCGTCCATCGTCCCGGTCGGTTCGTCCAGGATCACGATCCTCGGTTCTCTGATGAGCACCTGCGCCAGGGCGACGCGGTGCCGCTCGCCTTCCGAAAGTTCGCTCGGCCTGCGGTCCAGGATCTCCCTGCTCTTCTCCTCAGGGAACCCGGCCATCTTCAGGGTGATGACCGCCTTTCTCACCGCGAGTTCCTTGGGGAACTCAAGCCCGATGGCGTCGGTGAGGTTGTCGAGGACGGTGCGGTGGGGGTAAAGGTCGTACTCCTGGTGGAGGAGCCCGATATATCCCTTGGCCCGGCCGCGGTACTCGATGCCCGGCCTGGTCATGTCGACCCAGCCCTCGCCGATCCGCACATTCATCTCGCCGCCGGTCGGTTCGATGATCCCCGCGATCATCCTGGAGAGCGTGGTCTTGCCCGCCCCGCTCTTCCCGATGATCCCGAAGACCTCCTTCTCCTTCACGTCAAAAGTGACGCCGTCGACGGCCTTGACCATCCCGCGGTCGACCGAGAGGTAGCGCTTGATGACGTCACGCGCCACCAGCACGTTCTCGCCGAGTTCGGCCTCCTCGTAGGTCTCGGTGTCGGAGTAGCCCTCCATGAACCTGGCGATGACAGCCTCGGGTTCGCCGATGATCTCGATCTCGCCGTCCTTGAGCATGATCGCCCGGTCGGCGACGTCCTCGATGACCTTGGAGAAATGGGAGGTGACCATCATTCCCATGTCGTTCTTCTCGGCGGCGTCCTTGAGCATCCGGTGGACCAGGGTCGCCGTACCCGGGTCAAGGGTGCCGGTCGGTTCGTCGGCAAAGAGGGTGAACGGTTCCTTGGCAAGCTGCCTGGCAAGCACCACCCGCTGTTTCTCGCCACCTGAAAGGTCACGGGCGATATGCATCATCCGGTGGGAGAGACGGACCTCGTCGAGGAGGTCGGCGGCGCGGTTGACCGCCTTGGCTGGCGGGTACTTGATGTCTTCCAGGGCATGAATGACATTCTCGATGACCCGGTCGTTCCCGTACAGCGCGAACGTCCGCTGGAACATGATCGCGGTCCGCGCCATGACCCGCCTCTTCAAATGTTCATTCTCGGGGTTCCAGAGGTCGACATCAAGTGGGGCCATCGGCTGCCCGCATTTCGGACATCGCTCTCCGGCCCTGCTCGGGACGTCCACCCATCCGCACCCTTCACAGGCGGCGACATGGTAGACCACCTTCCCGTCTGTCGGGGGTTGGTCGACGCCCCTGAGAAGGTGGAGAAGCACCGTCTTCCCCGACCCGCTCCGGCCGATGATGCCGACGATCTCTCCCTCCTCAACTTCAAAATTGATATTGTTGAGCGCCCTCTTCTCTCCAAAATCCATGCAGAGGTTCTCGACTGTGATCAACGCGGTCATGCTCTACTCCTTTGATTCCTCAAACGTACTCTTGAGGTCAGACCATATTATCCTTTATATTGAGACAATACCATCATCAGAGAGTTCCTGCACAATTGGGACGACTTCCCTGACATTTTTGATGGTATATCCTGCTGCTCGTCTCAGTTTCTCGGGCTTGTTTCCTGACTGCTGTTCTGAAAGAATACTCACGTCGGCCCGCCTGAACGCCTTGAGGTCGTTGATCCCGTCTCCGACCATCACGACAGTCTCGTAGCACTCCTGGAGGTCCTCAACGACCTGGGCCTTGATCGTAGGCGTGGCGATCCCATGGACCTGGTCACGCGGGATGCCGAGATGGTCGGCGATCCGTTCCAGTTTGGTGGCCCGGTCGCCCGAGGCGATATAGGTGGCGACTCCCAGGGCATGGAGCGCCTCGATCGTCTCTTTCGCCCCTTCAAAGGGGCGCCCGCCGGCGGTGACCGTGAACTCGATCCCGCGGTCGGCCAGATTGAGGATCGCACCCGAGTCCATCACCACCAGGTCCTCTTCCTTCAAGACTCCCCAGACGTCCCTGATACAGACCTGAAGGTCTTCGACCAGGGCCTTGCGGTCGCCGTACAGCAGGGACGCAAGGTCTTCATGTGGAGTGACCTGCTGGAGACAGGAGACCCCGAACCCAACGTTCCGTTCACAGAGATACTCGGAGAGGAACTGGTCGTCTGGTGCCCCCATCACGTCCCTGCTGTGGGCGTTGAGGGCGATGAGCACCCTGGCGCGGTCGCGGCAGGTAAGCAGGGTCGTCTCAACGTCGGAGAGAACCTCTCCGCTCTCGACATCCCGCGCCGTCCGGTAACTCCTCAACAGGGTGCCTGCGCTGTCAAATACCACTGCAATGCTCATGATGTTCACAGGTTAACCTTATGTGATGGGATATTCATCCACTCTCATTAAGTATGTTGCTGAATGAGATCGCCGGTGAGATCAGATCGATGGAAGTCAGGGGCGCGGGGCGGATCGCCCGTACGGCAGCCGCCGCGCTGAGAGACCATGCAACGGCCTATGAAGGCGCAGACGTCCATCTGTTCAAAGAGTACATGGACGAGGGCGCCGCCACCCTCCTGGCCACCAGGCCGACGGCGGTCTCCCTCCCCAATGCCGTCAGATTTGTGATGAACGCGAAGGAAGGGGCGGGCACTGTCCCTGAAGCCCAGGAGGCGATCAGGAAGGCAGCAGACTTGTTTATCCTCTCCTCAAAGCATGCGGTCGAGTGGATCGGCGAGATCGGCGCTCGCCATATCTCGGACGGTGATGTCGTCCTCACCCACTGCAACTCTGAGGCGGCCCTGGCCTGCATCCTCACCGCCCACCGGCAGGGCAAGGACCTGGAGGTCTTTGCGACTGAGGTGCGCCCGAGGAACCAGGGGTTGCTCACGATCAGGGCCCTGAACGATGCCGGGGTGAAGACAAACTATATCGTCGACTCGGCGGTCCGCTCCTTCATCAACGACGTCGACCTGGTCGTCACCGGGGCCGATGCCGTGACCGCAAACGGGGCGGTGGTGAACAAGATCGGGACCTCCCAGATCGCTCTCGCCGCCCATGAGGCGCGGACGACGATGCTGGTGGCGGCCGAGACCTACAAGTTCGCCCCGCGGACGCTTCTCGGGGAGCGGATCGAGATCGAGGAGCGCCAGACCGACGAAGTGCTGGACCCGGCGGTGGCGGCGACGCTCCCCAATGTGCGGGTCAGGAACCCGGCCTTCGATGTCACCCCGGCACGCTATGTGGACGAGATCGTGACCGAGATGGGGGCGATTCCGCCGACGATGGCCTATGTCATCATCAGGGATCACCTGGGATGGGGGATCGAGGAGTTCCACAAGAATTTTGAGTTAGACGAATGAATGCAGGAGTGAGAACGATGCAAGACGTTACCGCAACCTATTATTTCCGCCCGCGGGCCGACACCACGCCCGAAGAGGCGGCGCAGGCGATCGTCGAGGAGGAGACGACCGGAACATGGACCGAGATCACGACCACCACCGAGTATGTCCGCCGTCTCGACGGCGAGGTGCTCGCCCTCGAACCGTCAGGCAAGGGGTATGTGACGCAGGTGCGGTACCCGGCCGAGATCTTTGAGGCCGGCAATGTCCCGCAGTATCTCTCGGTGGTCGCGGGCAACCTCTTCGGGCTCGGGCGTCTGGAAGCGGTGAGGCTTCTTGACGTCGCCTTCCCGGCGTCGCTGGTCCCGTTCAAGGGCCCGAAGTTCGGGCTTGAAGGAGTGAGAAAACTTGTCGGGACGACCGAACGCCCGCATGTGGGGACGATCATCAAGCCAAAGGTCGGCCTCACGCCGAAGGACACCGCCGAGGTGGCCTATCATGCGGCGGTCGGCGGGGTGGACCTGATCAAGGACGACGAGACCCTCACCGACCAGACTTTCTGCCCGATCGACGAGCGTCTGCCTGCAGTGATGGCGCGGCTCGACGAGGCGAAGGAGGAGACCGGGCGGCAGGTGCTGTATGCGGTGAACATCTCGGCACGGGCCGACGAGATCGTGGGGCGGGCCGAGCACGCGATCGATCTTGGGGCGAACATGCTGATGATCGACGTGATCACCAGCGGGTTCACCGCCCTCCAGGCCCTGGCCGAGGCGCCGTCGGTGACGGTGCCGGTCCATGTCCACCGGACGATGCACGGGGCGATCACCCGCAACCCTGAGCACGGGATCGCGATGCGCCCGATTGCACGGATCGTGCGGATGCTCGGCGGCGACCAGCTCCACACGGGGACGGTCTCGGGCAAGATGAGTCATGACGTCTCCGAACTGAAGGGCGACAACCTCGCCCTCACCGAAGAGTACTTCGGGATCGCACCCACCTTCCCGGTGGCAAGCGGCGGGCTCCATCCAGGCAAGGTGGCGGCAGAGATCGAAAATCTCGGGACCGACATCGTCCTCCAGGCGGGCGGCGGGATCCACGGCCACCCTGACGGCACCGAGGCCGGGGCGAGGGCGATGCGCCAGGCGGTCGATGCGTTTATGGAGGGGGTCTCTGCAGAGGAGTATGCGAAGGATCACCATGAACTGGCGCGGGCGCTGGAGAGGTGGGGGAACCGGTAAGGACTGGGCGTTGGGCGTTCGGGGATCTCAGGTCCGAGATATGAGGCCTGACACGACCATAGTCTCTACTGTCGGTGAGAGCCGTGACAGAAACAAGAACCCCTGACAGAAAAGACCTCATCCTCCTTTTTATGTACTGGGTTTTGTCGTAGAGCATATCCCAAAACTCTCTTGGGGGAAACATCTCCTCGAACTGAAATGCATCCTTCCAGAAATTCTACACTCTCTCCTCCACCGGGCGGCGTACCGCCCCACGGACCCCCCGCTGATGAAGATTAACGGGGGTTCGCAGCCCATCTCCACGATCATTGCTCTGCCTTCCCACCCCAATCGCCATCCCCGGGGCCTGGGGGCAGAGCCCCCGACGCGGTGGTGTGGGGAAGCATGAATGCATAGACCCGCAGTGAAAAGGGGAAGATTTCCTCACCATATCTACTGCTCCCTCCTGGGTGGGGGGAGGTACGGAGAGTTTTGGGATGACCTCGTACTCAACTTCGCGCTTTATTCTTTCAGATCTGAGAGCAAGTTTTTCTTCGGAGCGTTCGAGATTCTCGCGATATTCCTGTCTCTCTTCGGCGCCCTCATTTATGGGGATGGTAGCGGCGACAGGGCCAGATGATCTTTGCCGGCACGCTCTCGTACGCCTCATTCATCCTGACGGCCTTCTTCACCATGGAGGGTGGGAATAGTTTTGAGAACCAGAATTATCTGTTTCAATTTGCTGGATATCGCCTGCTCCTCCTGTTCATGATCGGGTTGATCGGATTTTTTGCCTCAAACACGCAGAGATCATACCGAATCATCGCACTGGTGGTGTCGGTTCTGTGGATGCTGGTGTCCATCTCGGGCATCACCTGAGGGCGATTGAATAATTCTCTCTTGTGGAGGGCGTGCCGCCTCGGGCGCGATCGATGAGAGTAGGCACGCGGATCAGATCAGTCGCCTTCATCACAGAATCTCCACAATCATTTCCGGCCTGAAGGCATCGATTCGAATATAAAGCCCCTGTAGAGAGTCTCTTGATGAATCTCTCTGGCAGGGGGTAGTCACTCGAAAGCCTCCGGCTTTCTCGACTCCTTCAAGTCGTCCCCCCGAACCCCCCCACCACATGAGAAGTCGAGGACGGCATTACACTCTGTATGGTCATTTATTCCGCCTCCCCGGCCCTATATTCATCCGGGGGGTCCGGGCGGCACTCGCCCCCGGGGCGATTCACAAGGGAAGGCGGGAGAATCATGTTTGCATCCATAAAGGGCAAGGGTTTACCATGAAAATGATCCCGATGATCGCCTCTCCAGGTCTGTATGATGATTAACCCCCCCGGCGCAAGGGTATGGGAAGGCATGAGGATCAGTCGTGCCACCCTCAGCACAGACTCTTTCCCGCTGTCTCGCGAGAGGAGAGGCGGGGGTGGCACGAGGCAAGAGTTCTGGCCGGTCCCCTGTCACTAGGAGAATGACCACAGATCCTTCCACGCCCCGGAACCCTGTGACATGAAATTTTCAATCGCGTATGCTTGAACCAGGGGTTCATGCTCGATTCTACAGAGCCAAAATCAAACATTTTCTCTACTCTTTCCACTCGTCCCCACAAGGACGAAGAGACTCGATGGGCGACACGTTCGATCGATCACGCCCTCCCACATGACCTCCCTCAGGGCAGAAGAGTGGGATGGAAAAGCAGAGGACTGACCACGAAGAGGAGGACACACGCCGATCCGATATGGAGTGTGAAAAATTCGAGGAAGGATCTCCTGTTATTCCCATCTCTGGCCGTCCCGGGCCCAAAATAGAACCTATATATAATAGGCCGAAGATACCACTGACTATCCAGAGATCTCCGATCTCAATCGATGAAGCGATCCCCATGCCAGGAGATACCCCCGCAAAAAATACCCCCGTCGTCTCGCGGCGTCTCTTCAACCATCTCCAGATCTCGTCGCTGCAAGAGGATCTCCTCTTCTTTTTCGCTGCCGTGCTCGCGGTCTCGGTTCTCTTTCACCTGGGGATCTTCGTGACCGGTCCTGGCCACGATCCCGTCGGGTCGCACCTTCTCCTGGGCATGGTCTTTGGGGCATTCGGTATCGTCCAGAGCTTGGTCACCTGGACGGTCATACTCCTTGGCGTCAGTCTCATCGAGCACTTTTTCTTGCTCTTCGTCGATGCACACCAGGGGTTTGAGAGGACCATGAAGTCGGTGATCTATGCCCTTCTCCCGATCGTGCTCTTCTGGTGGGCAGTGGCGGTCATGAAGGTTCCGGCTGCAGGCCCGCTCCTCCTTCTCTGTTTCGCCCTCATCACCTACTTCGGCATATGCGTTTTTCATGACATCTCAAAGGACCGGGCCGCATTCGCCTCCCTTGCAACAAGTGCGGCGGTGCTGGTGCTCTTCTCCAGGTGGATCGTCGGTCCGGCGTTTGGATTGTAATGGGGGCGGATCTCGTGTCGGGGGGACGAGAGAGACATGGAATACACAAACCTGAGGAAAAAGGTTCTGTAGAAACCCTTTCTGATGGGTCTCTTTGGCAGGGGGCAGCGCCCCCGGCACGGGGACGAGGTAAGGCAGGCGGCACACGTTTTCCCCACATGATAGGTGAGGGTTTCTACAAACCTGAGAAAACACTTTGTAGAAATACTCAGAGGTCTGTCAGAGTATCATACTGATCAAGTGCCGCCCCCCAATCTCGTCGAATCTTCACCATCATCTCGCGCCGGAAGGCTGTGCCCCCGTAACCCCCCCACGATGAGGAGAGGTAGGGGCGGTGAATTGAACACGATCTCCACCGATTCTCCAGTCTTGAAATGAGAGAGAAATCACGCGATGAGAATTCTTCATCCCCTATGCGTGAGGTATCCCCTTGCTTCATGCCTGATTCTAATACCTGATTCTACAACGCCATATCCCCACTTCATCCACCCCCAAGGCCATGAAAGCACATATCGTCCTCTAGAGAGAGATCACCCTCTATGTCCCTCCACCCGACACCCGCCTTCGACCTCTTCAATGTCTACTTCGAACGCCTCTACGATCCCACGATGCATCTCGTCCTTACCTTCGACGGGGAGGTCGACGAGGCGGCACTCAAGACCGCCACCCTCCGTCTCCTCGCCGCCAACCCCTATCTCAGATCGAGATTTTCTGAGGAGGGAGACGGCATGCCCTGCTGGACTGAGATTGCAGAGGAAGAGTGGGCGCGGGCCTTTGTGCTCCTGCCTGAAGAGGTGAAGCACGACCACCCCCCGGCCCCTCTTGACGTCCGCAGAGGACCGCAGGTCCGGGTGAGTCTCGCACGCACCAGGGACGGCGACCAGATCGTCGTCACCTGCCACCACGGGTTCTCTGACGCGAAGGGGATCATCGACCTCGCACATCACCTCCTCGCGACCTACCAGGCGGTCCGGAGAGACCCGGCATTCAGGCCTGAACCCCTGGGGTGGTACGACCGCGGGACAGGGAAGGTCCTCACACAGTTCAGCGCGGAAGAGATCAGACGAGCATGGGACGAGGAAGAACCCTTCGTCGACAACTGGCGCTTCCCCGCCGAGCGCCAGGGGCGGGGGACACCACGGACCGCCTCCAGGACATTTTCTCCGGCACGACTCAGGCGGGCAAAGGAGTTTGGCAGACGCCACGGCGCCACCATCAACGACATCATGATCGCCGCCTTCTTCCTCGCCCTCATGAAGGTCAGAGCCGACCCCTCAGATTGCGGCGCCCCCCGCGCCCTCCTCACCTCGGCAGACCTCCGCCGCCACCTCGACCACCCTGAGGCATGCCCGCCCATGAACCTCTCGGTCGCCTTCGAGGTCACCCTCACCGCCGGAGAAGGCGACGGCCTGGAGGACATCATCGACCAGGTCACTGCGGTGACGAGACGGCGGAAGGCAGAAGGGTTCGGCATCGGGTGCATCCTCTATTATGACGAGATCTATGGGAAGGGCATGCCTGGAGTGCAGGCGTTCTTCGACGAGATGATCCAGAAATATGAGGAGAACGGCCTCAAGAACCCGGTCTTCTCCAACATCGGCGTCCTCGACCCGGCGTGGTTTCTCCCGGCGGACGGGAAAGACGGAAAACCCCTCGACCTCAGGGACGCCAGGTTCCTCCCCTGTGTCTGCTGGCCGTATGGGTTTCTCATGTCCCTCTCCACCTTCCGTGATCAGATGACGATCATCTCGGCCTACGAGGAGGGGCCGTACTCAGAGGACATGGTCGAGCGGTTCCTCGACGCGGTGGAAGGGTACCTGCCCTGAACCGCGTGCATGACTCTCCAGGATGAATCATCCTTTCATTTTTCAGGCTTGCGATGTGACCGGAGGAAGTTCCCCACGTACGGCGTCGTTCAAGAGCGGGACGACGACCCACCCCTATCTTCGTTGAGGGGGGGGTCTCCCCCGGCAGAAGAGAATAAGGAAACGCTCATTTATTCTCGATGTGGGCGGCACGTCGGATCATCATGCCTTCCCACACCCCCGTGCCGGAGGCAGCACCCCCAGACCCCTGGTATGAAGATAGGGACGGGAAGGCACAATGGATGAACATGAGGAGGGGGTGCCGTCGTCGCCGCCGACACACCCGGGAACCGAGCTGAGAAAAATTTGAACATCACCGTCCATATCGGCCTCCCCCCACCCCAGGCGGTCACGGTCTCAGGACGGGTGACCGACCCTGACGGCACCCCGGTTCCGGGTGCGACGGTGAGGTTTGAGTCGGCCGTCTCGCTTGAGAACAGACCCCTCTCGGCAACGGCCACGACAGACGATGACGGACACCACCTGATCAAAGACGCAGTCGGGCACAGCAGGAAGGAGGGGTACCCCCCTCTGCAGCGCGAGATCGTCTTTGAACATCTGACCGACGGACTCGACCTCGACCTGGAGCCCAGGAGTCAGACCATTCCCGGATATGATCTCCGGACCGGCATCTCTGCACTCCTCGTGGTTTTCCTGGCCCACCTCGCCAGGAGGAGATAGACGTACTATGACAGACGAAATCCCCCACCCCATAAAAGTCCTCGGCTTCATCACGGCACTCCTCGCCCTCTCCGTCCTCTCATTCGGCATGACCCTCTCCGCCGGAGCACCGGTCGAGAGCGGTGATCCGCCGCCAGGAATTGTCGAAGATGGGGGGAGGTACCAGGGCGAGTGGACGCCAGAGGCAGCACCCGACGCCACCGTCTCTCTGAACAGCACTCTTAACCGGCAATCGACATGGATGGGACCACTCGGAGCCTCGACGGGCGAGTGGTGGCACGGGTTTGGCATCTCCAGTACCGCTTCGGTGCACGCCAGAGACCAGGACGTCTGCACCATCACCGAACAGCGCACAGAAATCAGGATCAAGACTGCTCAGCGTGGGTTTTCCATCAACCCCCTACCACTAAAACCACATTACTTCAGTGGCCGTACCGACCCTGAGCATGAGATGGTGATCAGGGAGAAGACCGAAACAATTGAAGACGTTGGAAAAAGAGCAGAATGGAATTGGAGATTCACAAAACTCGGCGCCACCGCATCTTCAGCGTCCCATTATTCCAACTGGGCTCTCCTCATCCCGCCCGACCGCTCCTGCGAGGCCACGCTCACTGAGTCCTTCGAGACCATCTGGGGCGAGAAGGCCACGCAGCAATGGAAGATGACCATCGATCCCCTCCCTGACCCAGAAGGGATGAGTGAGGAAGAACTGGCAGAGTACGGGATCATAAAAGAGTCCTGGGGCCAGTACAATGCAGAAGGGGCCGTCCACCCCGTTCCCAGACATCCTTCCGCCATGACCTTTGAAGGGACCAGACGGTGAACCTTCACCAAAATTGAAAATAGATGTCCAGACCACCAGAAGAACACACCCAAAAAGATAAATCTCATTGCCATAAAGAAAAGGTCTGGCACATGCCTGCTTCCCTCTCCGGCCCTGCACAGGCGAGGGGCGCCATGCGTACCCTGCGAGGCGAACTGTGATGAAAAAACACTATATTATTGCCTTCCTCGTGGTCTTGTCATTTCTAGTCGCCTCAGTCGGCCTTTTCCTTGCCGGACAGGACTTCAGGGATTCATCTCCTCCCATGAGTGGAAAGACCGACCCCCTCGACGACGGGACATGGCAGGACGTGATCGAGAAGATCAGCGCGCGAGAAGAGGTCATCTGCACCTACGGCACCCTCCCTGACCTGGAGAACGAGACCGAGCGGCGGGCCTGGATCGGCATTCTCCAGACCTATACCAGGGTCCAGAAAAAAGAGATGAAACCCTACCTCTCTCCAGACGGCCCCATACTCAGCCTCGGGTACGATGTCCAGGGCTACGTGAAGGTCATGGTCGAGGACAACCACACCGTCGGGACAAACGAGACCAGGGCCTGGTACCAGATCCTCAGGGAATATGGTGAAAAGACCGGGATCAAGAACATCCCGGTGAAGGTCGTTGCCGCTTCCGACCCCGCGCCAGAGATCAGCATACCTGTCACCGTCCAGAGATCTCCAGGGACAAGAGAGACCCTGTCCCTCAACGCCTCCTGTGCATCAATGCCCGACATGAGAAAAACCAGCACAAAGACATAAAAAATAATTTCAAAAACATTATACCTGCTCGATCCTAAACTCCAGGATGGAGAGACCTGGAACACATTTTTTATTCTTTAAAATTCAGTTTTCAGGTCCATTTTGAGATCCGAGGATCTCAGGAGTCACAGAGATGGACTTTACGTATGGAATCGATGATAAACCAGATCTAGGAAAACTTCTCCTCTTCGGGCTACAATGGTTGGCCGTCAGTATCCCGGCCATCCTCATCATCGGAGGAGTCGTCGCCGCCTTCCAGCCCGACGGATCAGTCATCACCTATCTGCAGAAACTCTTCCTGCTCATCGCCCTGGTGCTGCTGGTCCAGGTACTCTGGGGACATAAACTTCCCCTCGTCGTCGGCCCGGCCACCGTCCTCCTCATCGGCGTCCTCGCCAGTATGAGTCAGGGCGTCGGGGCGATCAACTCGTCCCTGGTGATCGGCGGGGTGGTCCTTGCCGTACTGGCCGCCACCGGCCTCTTTAAGTACCTGAAACCGCTCTTCACTCCCAGGGTGATCGTGGTCATCCTCATGCTCATCGCCTTCACCCTGGCGCCGGTGATCCTCGACCTAGTCACCGGGGAAGGTGCAGTCCCGGCCGTCTACAACTTTGTCTTCGCCCTGGTCCTTGCAGTGGTGGTCTTCGTCGCCAACGGTCTCCTGAAGGGGATCTGGAAGTCGACGCTTGCGATGTGGGCACTTCTCCTTGGCAGCCTTGCCTACTTCGCGCTCTTCGGCACCTTCACCCCCCCGACCCCGGAGACGGCAATCCTTGCTCTTCCAGGCGACCTCATCGCGCCGCTTGCGGCACCAGAAGCCAGCGTTCTCATCGCCTTTTTGATCTGTTTCCTGGCACTGGCCATCAATGAACTGGGTTCAATCCAGTCGGTGGGCAGTCTCCTGAAGGCCGACGAGATGGACACGCGGGTGAACCGCGGGATGACCGTCACCGGGGTCGGCAACGCCCTCTCAGGATTTGCCGGCGTGATCGGCCCGGTGGACTTTTCGCTCAGTCCAGGCGTGATCGCTGCCACCGGGTGCGCCTCGCGCTTCGCCCTGGTCCCTGCCGCCCTTGCCCTGATGGCCGTCGGGCTCTCGCCGCTCCTCATCGGGTACCTTGGCAGCATTCCCTCGCCGGTCATCGGCGTGGTCCTGACCTATGTCATGACCGCCCAGATCGCGGCCGGATTCATGCTTGGGGAGGAGAGCAGCGCGTTCAGGTCTTTCGACGACGGCGTGATCATCGGGACGCCCCTGCTCGTCGGCACAGTGGTGGCCTTCATGCCGGCGGCCCTGGCCTCCCAGTTCTCGGCCGCCACCCGCCCCCTCCTTGCAAATGGGTTTGTCGCCGGGGTGGTCCTGGTTCTGATCCTGGAACACCTGGTCTACCGCAAGAAAACGCAGCAATGAAGGCATGGTCGGCTTTACAACCTCCCCCCCCTCATCTTTTTCTCTACAGATTGTTCAGGACATGAATGAAGCCCCTCAAAGGAGATGATCAGGGCCGGGGAGAGGGCCTGGGACCACACTTCCCCTTCATATTCGTCCATTATGCCTCTCCGACACGATTGATCCGGGAAATCAACCCTATCGCGCGTGCATCAAGAATCGGCACGAAGCTCTACAGAATAAAAATATTCAGAAAGTTCCTGGGATGCGCACTCCCCCCGAACCATCCCAATCTCACCAGATACATAAAATAAAGCCCTGTAGAATTGGGTATGAACCCCGGGTTCAAACATACCTGATGAAAATTGTTCTGAGCAGTGTTACGAAGTTTAGGCGGAACCCTCTCAATTTTGACAGTTCATGAAGTCATCCCAGAACTCTCCAGCCTTCCCCCTCCCAGACGAGAGCAATGGATGATGAGAGGAGTTTCTCACCTCTCTGTTTCGCACCCATGCATCTATGCCTTCCCCACCCCCATGCCGGGGACGAGTGCCCCCCTGACCCCAGGGATGGCGATGGGGGCAGGAAGGCAGAGCGATGATCGTGAAGACGGGCTGCGAACCCCCACAAATCTTCATCAGCGTGGGGCCCGGGAGGCGGGCACGCCCCCTGTTGAAGAGAACCGCCACGATGACTTCTACAAAGCCTTAAATCCTCCCAATCGTTCCTGGTCCGGGGTTGGGGCCACCTCGGTCTTCCATGAGTGGAGTCCTCCCGCAGAGTGCTCCAGGGCCTGATCATCCCCTCATCCTCAAAAAATCCCGCCACCGCCCTTCCATCTGCAGAGATCAGTTACAGACAAATCCTGGCGTCGCCCAGTACTCTTCCATGGAGATCACGTTCACCAAACTCCACGGCAATGGCAACGACTTCATCCTCATCGACGAGATGAACGATCCTGTCATCCCCGACGAGATGAAAGGGACTTTCGCTGCTCTCTACTGTGACCGGCGCTTCGGGATAGGCGGCGACGGTGTCCTCTTCATCTCCCCCTCCACCTCTGCAGACGTGAAGATGCGTCTCTTCCAGCCAGACGAGAGCGAGGCCGAGATGTGCGGGAACGGGATCCGGTGCCTGGCAAAATATGCCCATGATGCCGGGCATGCCACGGACTCCTGCACCGTCGAGACCCTGGCCGGGGTCATGCCGGTCGAGATGGGCTACGACGACGAAGGCGAGTTCTGGGCGACGATCGAGATGGTCGACCCGGGCTTTGAACGTTCGGTCGTCCCTGCGACCGGCAAAGGAGAGTATCACGAAGAGATCAACGGCTTCACGGTCCACGCCGCAAACACCGGCGTCCCCCATGCCGTGGTCTTCGTCGACGACCTTGAGACGGTCGAGATCATGGCCGTCGCCCCGGCCATCAGGCACCACCCCTCCTTCCCGAGGGGTGCGAACGTCAACTTCGTACAGCGCAACGGCGAAAATTCGCTCAGGATCCGGACCTTCGAGCGGGGGATCGAGGGCGAGACCGAGTCCTGCGGCACCGGCGCCACCGCCTCTGCGGCCGTCGCCCATCACCTCGGGTTTGTCGGGCCAGAGGTGCGGGTCGAGACCCACGGCGGCCCTCTGGTGATCAGGTGTGGCGAGAAGACCACGATGACCGGCCCTGCCGCAACCGTCTTCTCCGGCGTCATCGAGGACTGAGTACATACGTCTGAAGGACCGCGGTCTCTCCTTATCCCTCATTTTAGAGGGGCATTCCTGGGTCACGTGCACGAAAAAATGGTTTTTAGGCTCTGTAGAGGCCCTCTGGATGGTTCTTTTTGGCGGGGGGCTCCTCCCCCCGGTTCCCCCGCCACATGATAATAGGTCATGGATGGCAAATCTCTCTTCTGGTCCATCGATTGTGCCTTCCTGACCCAATTTCCGTCCCGGGATCCATGGAGCCGCTCACGATGAGAAGATGCGGGAAAGCGGGTGCTCGACACGTGTGTGTCCGGAATGGGTGAAAGGTCCTACAACGCCGAAATGAGGGGGCTGTAGAAACCCTCACCTACTTTTCCCCCATGCTCACGCCGAGGGCTCCACTCGAAGATCAAAGATCTTCACAAACTTGCTCCTGCTCGCAGCCCCCGGATCCCTTGGATGAAACTAGGACCAGAAAAGCAGAATAGATGAATATGACGCGGGTGCTGCCATCCTCGACCTATCGTGTTCACGAGAGCCCGGGGATGCAACCCCCGGCGCGATCAAGACAGCACGCCCCCCGCCAGAGCGTTTCATCCAGAGAGTTTTTACAAAGCCGAAAAGAGCGCAAAAAAAGGCCAGAGGCCTTTCAGACCACGCGCTTCGTAGTGGAGAGTTCGAGGCCGTCTTCCAGGATATTGTACGGCACAAGCTGGTTGGGGAGTTCACTCCCATGCATCTTGAAGATCCCGAGCATCCGCTCGACCTCTGAACCGACGACCCGCTGGAGCAGTTCAATATACCCATCGGCAGCCCTGGTCAACCTGATCTCTTCTTCCCTGGTGTGGAGCCCCTTATAGAGAAGGAGGAGGACATTCGATCCCTCTGCGCGCGCCTCTACTCTCAGTGCCTGGACCAGGTCAAGAGCAGCACTGACACCGTCCTTGAGGATGATGGTAGAGAGCGAATCGATGACGATCCGTTCGCCCGTGACGAGCGTGGGCAGGTCCTGGTTGTTGACCCCCCGTGCATCGTACATCCCTTCAGACGGTTCATCATCGATCATCAGGTATATCCCATTCATGGTGGCCTCTTCTTCTCCACCCCGCCAGAACTGGGCACCAAAGAGGTCGAGGCCATCGGTAGGCGTACCGGCGACGATAATGACGGCCCCTCTTGGAATACCCCCATTTAAAGCAAGATCAAGCCCCGCAAGCCCGGTGGATCGCAAATTATCCTTATCCACGCTTTCCTCCGCACTAGATGTAGTGATGTGTTGCAATAAACCTTACGAGATTATCCTGGACGTCCCTTTTTCAATCTTTCTCACCCCCATGATCGAAACCTCGATCACTTCCCAAAATAGAGATTATTCTGAGGGATTTGCACAATCGTGTTCCCTGAGTGTCCGCCTCAGGAGTTTCCATCCACTTACCCGCGGGAGGTGGTCGAGGACGACCATATCTCGGGGCACCTTGTAGCCGGCAAGCCGTTCCCTGCAGTAGCGGTTCAGTTCGTCCATGGTGACCGACTGCCCCGCGTTCATCACGACGGCGGCCACCGGGATCTCGCCCCGGCGCTCATCAGGCCTGGCAAAGATCGCGACGTCTGCGATCTTGGGGTGGTCGATGATCACGTTCTCCACCTCGGTCGGATAGACCTTCCAGCCAGACATGATGATCATGTCCTTCTTCCGGTCGGTGACAAAGAGCACCCCGTCCTCGTCCAGGTAGCCCAGGTCGCCGGTCAAAAACCAGCCATCAGGGAGGAAGACCTTCTTGGTCGCCTCGGGCATGCCCCAGTAGCCGCTGGCGACCGACGGGCCGCGGAGGGCGATCTCCCCCACCTCGCCAGGCTGGAGCTCATAGCCGGGGTCGTCTTCGGCGACGATCTTCACCTCAGCATACCCGGCCGGAACCCCGACCGAGCGATAGCCCTTGTGGAGCCCGGAATTGTCAGGCCTGGTCGCCGTCCCTGAACCGACGACGATCGTCTCAGAGAGCCCATAGGCGTTCACGATCGGCACCCCGAACCGGCGGTCGAACTCCTCCCAGATGACCGGGAGGAGCGGGCCTCCTCCGGATATGACTGATCTCGCCTTCTCCAGGGCCTCGTCGGCTTCAGGTCCGGCCCTGATGAGGGAGTGGATCACCGGCGGCATCGAAGCAAGCACGGTGGCCTGGTATTGCTGCGCAAGGGAAAGATAGGTGTCGAGGTCGAACCGGTCCATACAGACCCAGGTCCCCCCGGCCTTGAGGGTCGCAAGCCCCCACGAGAGCCCGACATGCCCCATCGGATAGACCCCGAGATAGACATCGTCGGCGGCGAGGTCGAGCAACTCCTCCTGGGTGGCAAGGGCATTCATCCAGTTGCCCTGCGAGAGCATCGCACCCTTCGGCTTCCCGGTCGTCCCTGAGGTGTACTGGAGCTGGCAAAGGTCGTCTGCCCGGCACCCCATCGCACGCCCGAGCGGGACGGAATGGAGGAGATCGTCCCATGCGCACTCTCCCTCTTCTGCCGCGCCGACGACGCAGAGATGTCTGAGAGCAGGGCATGCCCCCTGCACCCCCCGGACCGTCGGGGCGTGTTCCTCGTCGGTGATCACCGCCGCGGCCCCGGAGTCGTTGAGGGCATATGCCACCTCTTCCTCGTGATACACGCCATTGGTCGGGACCGCGACCGCCCCGATCCGCCAGATCGCCAGGTACGAGAGGAGATATTCTGGAGTGGTGTCAAGGTAGATGCAGACCCGGTCGCCCTTTGTCACGCCAAGGGCGGTAAGCCCCCCTGCAAGCGCATCTGCGGTGTCACGCAGGTCTGCATAGGTATAAGTCCTCCCATCGTTTGCAAAAATAAATGCCGGCCCCTCGTGGGTCCTGGCCTGTACGTCAAGGAAGGTGGTGATGTTGTGCATGGTCGACTCCGTGTGGCCATATTCTGGCCACAATGAATAGATATGTACATCCTGATATATACCCTATTCCCTCCTGACGCAGGACATGAGGGCATCCCAAGACTCTCCAACTCTCCCCCTCCCAGAAGAAAGCACTGGATGGGGTGAAGAAATCCTCCCCCTCTTCGTTACCCACCTGTGCCTTCATGCCTTGCCACACCCCCGCCCCGGGGGCGAATGCCGCCTGGACCCCAGGAATGGCGATGAGAACGGGAAGGGAGAGCGATGATCGTGAAGACGGGAGGCAATCATCCGCCACTCTTCATCAGCGGGGGGAGTGCCGCTCCCCAGTCTCCCCAAGTAAAGATGGGCGGCGGATGGCATTACACTCTTCATGGCGATTGAGTGTGCCTTCCCGGCCCTATCTTCATCCCGGGGGTCCGGGGGCAGCGCCCCCGGCACCGAGGTTTGGGAAGGCAAGCGACACACATCTCCCCACAATAGGTGAGGATTTCTACAGAGCCGAAATTTCAGGAACGGTAGACTTCAGTTCAAGATGATGTGCACCTAAAGAGAGTTGTGGGATATGCTCATGGAAAACAGGAGCGGGGGGATCCCCTAGTCACTGGTACTCTGGCGGCTGGACCTGTTCGGGCAGACCCCCCTTGAAGTGCTCGCGCACCCGCCCGTAATAATCTTTGATCCGCTCGTTCATCGTTGGGTGCACCTTCTTGGCCGCCGCCTCAAGGTGCTCTTTCGTAACGACCTGACTCTTCTCGCGCATCGCAAGCATCCCGGCCTCGCGGCAGAGGGCCTCGAGGTCTGAGCCGACATACCCCTCGGTCATTTTGGCGATGGCCCAGACGATCTCGTCACGCACCTCGTCGGCAAGCGGGGTGCCGCGGGCGACGAGCTGGTCGGTGATGAACCGCCGGCGTGCGCCTGCCGAAAGAGGCTCGCCGGTCCCTTTCTCGACCCCTTCAAAGGCTTCTCTGAGGGCCACGACCGAGGGCGCTCCCTCCTCTGGCAGGGTCATGATCGTCTCCTCGATCGCCGAGGCGTCGAGCCCCTCGGTCACCGCCACGGCCTCATTGACCACCGAGCCCTCAAGCGGCATATGGCGCGTATGGATCCCGAGGATCTTTGCCCGGCCCTTCCGGTCTGGCGACCCGATATAGACAAGCCGATCGAAGCGCCCAGGCCTGAGCAGCGCCGGGTCGACGATGTCGGGGCGGTTTGTCGCCCCCATCACCACGACGTCGCCCCTCTCGGTGAGACCGTCCATCTCGGTCAGGATCTGGTTGAGCACACTCTCGACCACATGGCTCTCCGCCCCCGCACCCCTGGACGGGGCCAGGGCGTCGAGCTCGTCGAAGAAGATGATCGACGGCGCCACCTGCCTGGCCTTCTTGAAGATCTCGCGCACCGCCCGTTCAGACTCGCCGACCCACTTGGAGAGGAGCTGCGGCCCCCTCACCGGGATGAAGTTCGCCCCGCTCTCCGAGGCGACGGCCTTGGCGATGAGCGTCTTGCCGGTACCGGGCGGACCGTACAGGAGCACCCCGCGCGGCGGCTCGATCCCCAGGTCCTCAAACCGCACCCGCTCGGTAAGCGGGTACTCGACGGCCTCGCGAACCTCCTCTTTCTCAGATTCCAGTCCGCCGACATCGTCCCATGAGACATGGGAGACTTCGAGCAGGACCTCGCGCATGGCACTGGGCGAGACGTCACGGAGCGACTCGCGGAAATCGCCGGCCTGCACCTCCATCTGTTCCAGGACTTCAGGCGGGATCTCGTCCTCTTCGAGATCGATCTGGGGCATGTAACGCCTGAGCGCCCTGATCGCCCCCTCGCGTGCCAGCGCCGCAAGGTCGGCGCCGACAAACCCGTGGGTCTGCATGGCCATCTCCTCGATCTTGACGTCGTCGGCAAGCGGCATCCCCCGCGTATGAATCTTGAGGATCTCGGTCCGGTCCCGCTCGTTCGGGACCGCGATCTCAATCTCCCGGTCGAACCTGCCCGGCCGCCTGAGCGCCGCATCGATGGCGTCAAGACGGTTCGTCGCCCCAATCACGACGACCTGCCCCCGCTCCTCAAGCCCGTCCATCATGGTAAGGAGCTGGGCGACCACCCGCCGCTCAACCTCGCCGGTGACCTCCTCGCGCTTTGGGGCGATGGAGTCGAGTTCGTCGATAAAGATGATCGAGGGCGCGTTCTGCCTGGCGTCGTCAAAGACCTCGCGCAGACGCTGTTCTGACTCGCCATAGTACTTCGAGATCACCTCTGGCCCCGCGATGGAGATGAAGTGCGCCCCGCTCTCCGAGGCGACGGCTTTCGCAATAAGCGTCTTCCCGGTGCCGGGTGGGCCGTACAGGAGCACTCCCTTGGGCGGGTCGATCCCGAGTTTCCTGAAGAGCTCGGGGTGACGCATCGGGAGTTCGATCGTCTCACGCACCCGCTGGAGTTCGTCCTTGAGCCCGCCGATATCCTCGTACGAGAGCTTTTTTGCACCGTCGAACCCGGCGGCCGGTTTTTCCGAGAACTCGACCTTGGTGTTCTTGGTGATGATGATCGCGTCTTCGGGCTCGACGACGACCGCCTTAAAGGCCACGATCTGGGGCTGCATGAACGGCAGTCCAGCCTGGATCGGGACCGAGTCGTTCTTGGTGATCGGGAAGTCGATGAGGTGGTTGACCACGCTCTGGTAGTTGATCGGGAGCTGGCGCGGCAGATCTTCGGGCGGAGCAAGGATAACCCGCTCTGCCTCGATCTCGGTCTCGACTTTCCGCACGAGGACCTTGTCCCCGACCGCGACCCCCGAGTTCTCCCTGGTAAACTTGTCGATCCGCATCTTGCCCTGCTGCCAGTCAGAGACCATCGCCCTCCAGACCTTGGCGATGGTCTGGCGTTTCCCGACGACCTCAACGAGATCGCCGGGCGAGAGTCGCATCTGGAGCATGGTGTCAGGATCCAGGCGCGCCTTCCCCCCGCCCTGGTCCTCTGGATATGCCCTGTCGACTTTCAGATACATTTCAGGCATTCGTTAGAATCATATACGCCCTGATTTATAAGTACTGCCACAGTATGCGTATTCTTCTCTTTGACCCTTTTCATGGTGCAGCAGGGGACATGACCATCGGGGCGCTCCTGGCCGCCGGTGCGGACGAAACGGTTGTCAAACGGGCGATGACCTCGGTCGTGGCCGAACCACTCTTTTCCCGCGTGAAACGGTGCGGGATCTCGGCAATAAAGGTGGAGACCCATGCCGGCCCGGCACACCGAGATCTCCACCAGGTGCTTGAGATCGTGGGAAGTGCCGATGCCCCGCCAGCGGCAATCGAGCAGGCAAAGAGAGTATTCCAGAGGATCGCAAGAGCAGAAGAGAGTATCCACGGAGAACATGCCCATTTCCACGAGGTCGGTGCCGACGACGCGATCGCCGACGTGCTCGGAGCATGCACCGCCCTGGAGACGCTTGCCGTCGACGGGGTCGCGGTGATGCCCATCGCCCTGGGAGCGGGGAAGGTGCGGGCGGCCCACGGGCTGATCCCGGTCCCGGCCCCCGCGACCCTGGCAGTCCTTGCGGCCTCGGGGCTTGAGGCCAGGTTCGGCGGAGGGGAGGGCGAACTCTGCACCCCGACCGGTGCCGCACTCATGGCCGAGTGGGCAAGTCTCAGTCCCGCCGACCTCGGGCCGGCGAGAGTGATGGATATCGGCTATGGCGCCGGGACGCGGGATCCCGAGGATACCCCCAACGTGCTCAGGGCGGTGCTCCTCGAGGTGGGGGGCACGGCCCTCGCCGACGAGGTGGACGTCCTCGAGACGAACGTGGACGACGTGACCGGCGAGGTGCTCGGCCACTGCATGGACCTCCTCTTTGCGGCCGGGGCGCGGGATGTCTCGGTGATCCCGGCGGTGATGAAGAAGGGGCGGGCCGGTCACCTGGTCAGGGTGGTCTGCAGTCCGGCCGATAGCCCGGGCCTCACCGGGATCCTTGCCCGCGAACTCGGGACGCTCGGAGTGCGGTGCCTCCCCTCGGTCCACCGGCGCGTGCTTGAGCGCCGGGAGATACCGGTCGAGGCCGAGGTCAGGGGCGAGCGCCGGACCGTCCACGTGAAAGTCGGGTATCTCGGCGGCGTGGCGTCCTCGGTGAAGGCAGAGTCAGACGAGGTGCGGGCCTGGGCTTCGGCCCTGGGCGTCCCGGTCAGGATGGTCGCACGCCTTGTCGAGGAAGAGGCCTGGGAGCAACTCCGAGGGGGGGGTGCATGAAGGACTCGAAGATGAGCACCGGTTCGGCGCCCCTCGACGACCTTCTCGGCGGCGGGTTGGAGCGGCGGACGATCACCCAGGTCTACGGTGAACCTGGATCAGGTAAGTCGACGCTGGCCGTGATGGCGGCGGTCGCCTGCCTGCGGGGGAGAGAGGCGGTGGTGTACCTCGACACCGAGGGGTTTTCTGCCGAGCGGTTCGCGCAAGTCGCCGGCGATGAGGCAAACACCCTGGCCGAACGGCTGTACCTCTATGAACCGGTCGACTTCACGCAGGAAGGGTTGATGATCCACGAGTGTGAGGCGCTCCTGCGGGCGCGGAAGGTGGGGCTGATCGTGATGGACTCCGCGACCGCCCTGTACCGTTCAGAACTCGGGAAGTCACGAGACGGGCTCAGGACCCTGTCCAGGCACATGGTCGTCCTTCTCGGGTATGCGAAGCGCTACGAGGTGCCGGTGCTGATCACCAACCAGGTCTACCAGGACATCGACACCGACGTATATTTCGGGCTTGGGGGGACGGCGCTCGGTCATCTCTCCAAGGCGATCCTGCGGATCGAGAAGCGTCCCGGCGGGGTCAGGCGAGTGGTGCTCGAGAAGCACCGCTCACGCCCTGCCGATATCTGTTTTGACTATGTGATCACCGACGAAGGGATCCGGAAGGTCGAGCGGTGAAGGACCGGTCTCGCGGTCCCCCTGAGTTCATGGATAAAATAGGTGCCAAGATTTTTTGAGGAGAAAGGGCCCTGTAAAAATCCTTACCTATACCCCCGTCCCATAGGTTCCCCGCGGGGGCACCACCCCCAAAACTCCAGAAATAAAGATTGGACCCGGATGGTGGAATCAAAGGTCATGAAAATGGTTTTTGTAGATTCTGGCATGAACCTCCTGGTTCACGCATCCAGGATGAAAATTTCTTGTCACGTGGTCTCTCTTTTTCAAGACTGAAGAGCAGGTGAGGATCGTGTTCACTCGCCGCTCCCCGGCGCAAGATGACAGGAAAAACTCTACGATGAGGGCGGCACGTCGGATCATCACGCCTTCCCATAGCCTCCCGCCGGGGGCGCTGCCGCGCTGCCCCCGGACCCCCCGGGATAGCGATGGGGGCGGGAAGGCAGAGACCCGATCATTTAGGGAATGTCTCTGCTTTCCCTATCTTCATCCTGGAGGTCAGGCGGGCAATGAGGCGGCGGTCTCACATAGCGTCCTGCTCTGAAAGGCGGGGCACGGGTCCAGACACCCAGGAGACCCATACGAATTCTCATCAGATCTGTCTGAGCCCAGGGGTTCATGTCTGATTCCCCAGGACCAAAAAAAGAGGAAGGCCGCGCCCGCGCCCATGCCCGCACCACCCAGAAAAATCTGCGTCGCCTTAATGTTCGTATTCAGGCCTGAGACGGTCGGCCGCACCGGTCATGGCCTGGAGTTTCTGGAAGGCGACGTCGCGCTCAAGCATCCGCATCCCGCAGTCCGGGTCGACGAGCATATTCTCGGCACCGAAGAGGTCGATCCCCTTCTGGAGACGCTTCTCGACGGTCTCGATACTCTCGACCCCGGGGTCTGCCGAGGCGATACACCCGTATCCTATCGGGCGCCCCTTGAGATCCTTGTCAGAGAGGATCTCACAATTTTCCTGGTTCTCAGAGAACTCGAAGTCGAAGAGCGAGACCTGAGTCGTGAGCACCTCGTCGACGACCTCCCCGAGGTTGCCGCAGACATGGAGACAGGACGGGATCCTGAGGACCGAGGCGATGAGGTTGACGCCCTGCACCCCGACCGAGAGGTCGGCCGCCCCGGTCGAGAAGATCGGTTCGTCGATCTGGACCATCGTCACGCCAGCGGCCTGGAGAGACCGTGCCTCGGTCGCGAGCGCCTGGGCCAGGTCGAGGACCAGTTCGTCCTTGCCACGATAATTCGGGGTCTCGATCCGCAGTCCATGGGCAAGAGTGGAAGGCCCGGTGATGATCCCCTTCACCTTGGGATGCTTCGAGAGTGCATATTTCGTATCGGCGACCGTGAGCGGGTGCGCCGGTGACTGGACCCGCCCCACCACGCTCTGACCCCTGATGCCGGGGAGACGCGAGACAAAGGCAGTGATCATGTCCCCCCGCACCTGCCCGTCAGAGATGATGTCCACCCCGGCCCTGACCTGGTCGGCGACCGCTGTCTCGACCGCCCCCTTGAGGGGGTCGAGGAGCGAGCGCAGACCCCCGGTCTTGACGACCGGGTAACTTCCGACGACCGTCGTCGGCAGGACCTTGGTGATAAAGTTCATGGCACGACTCTATGCCTGTCACGCGGGAAGAGCACAGCTTCCCTGATGTTCTTGAGACCGAGCATCGTCATGAGGAACCGCTCCATGCCCATGCCCCATCCTGCGTGCGGGGGCATCCCGTACTCGAATGGTTTGAGATAGAACTCGAAGCTCTCCGGGCTTAATCCCTTCGCTTTGATCTGCTCGACGAGCAGGTCGTGCTGATGGATACGCTGGGCACCAGAGGAGAGTTCCATCCTGGGGTGCATCATATCAAAGGCCTTACAGATCGAGGGGTCGTCTTCGCATGGCATCGCATAGTACGGCCTGATGGACGTCGGCCAGTCGACGATAAAGTAGTGCTGACCCATCTCCTCGCCGATCGCCCGCTCGGCGGCGGTCGAGAGGTCGTCCCCGTACTTGATCGGTTCGTCGATCTTTGCGGCGGCGATCTCGATCGCTTCGGCGTACGGGAGCCGCGGGAAGGGCGTCTCCGGGACTTCGAGCTCGACCCCGAGGGTCGCAAGGGCGTCAGCACACTCCTCGGCGACCGTGGCGTAGAGGTGGGCGACCAGGTCTTCGAGAAGGACCATGACGTCCTTATCGTCGGCGAATGAGACCTCGACATCGATGGAGGTGGCCTCGTTGAGATGCCTGAGGGTGTTGTGCTCCTCGGCCCTGAAGATCGGTCCGACCTCGAAGACCTTCTCGAACCCGCCAGCCATCATCATCTGCTTGTAGAGCTGGGGGCTCTGGTTAAGGAAGGCCTCCTTCTCGAAGTAGGCGATCGGGAAGAGTTCGGTCCCACCTTCGGTCGCAGCGGCGACGACCTTGGGGGAGGTGATGTTGTAGAACCCGCGCTGGTGGAAGAAGTCGTAGACTGCGGTGGTGACGGTGCTGCGGATCTTGAAGATCGCGGCGACCCTCGGCTTCCTCACGTCAAGGAACCTGGCGTCGAGCCTGGTGTCCAGGTCGGCCGGCACCTTCTCCACGACGTCGAGGGGGAGAGGGGAGGCACAGGGGGAGACGACCTCGAAGATTTCAGGGGAGATCTCTCTGCCGCCCGGGGCCTTGGCGATCGCCTTGACCGGCCCGGCGACACGGACCACCGATTCTCTGGAGACTTCCTTCGCGGCCTGGAGGACCGCCTCTGACGCCTTCTTCTTGACAACCGTCGTCTGGACGATCCCGGTCCTGTCGCGGATGAGGAAGAAGGTGAGGCCGCCGAGGTCACGGATCTCATGGACCCATCCCATGACCTCTGCATGCTCGGTTTCTGGTGTTACCTCGCTGATTGGGACGCGCATGTATAATCCAGTATTTATTGGGTCGGGGGGGATATGGTCTTTATCCTGGCAGGGGTCACTCCCCCTCAAGGAACGAGAGCGCCCTGCCAGCTGCGGGGGTGAGCGAGTAAATGATCCAGGTGCCCTGCGGTTCGCCTGCGATCAACCCGGCCTTCTTGAGCACGTTGAGGTGATAGGAAAGGCGGGAGTCGGCGATCCCGAGTGTCTCCCTGATCACGCAGACACAGAGGGGGCCTGGAGCAAGGAGGATGAGGATCTTCAGACGCATCGGGTCGGCCAGGGCCTTGAACCGGCCAGAGAAAACTTCGAGCGTTTCATCATCAGGGAAGAGAGATCGAAGTCCTTCGATGCCGCCGATTGTTGCGAGGTCGTCTTCAAGAGGGTCAGGTATTGCCATGATCTATTTCAAAATGATATGAAATGGTTACCTCTATATAGGTTCGGGCCATGACAGTATTTCAACAATTGTTGAAACAACAGGAGTAGCGTATCATGGACACACCAGAAAAGAAAGAGAAGAAATGCGGCATCATGGGAAAGATCATGGGAGCACTGAAGTCCGAAGGGAGCGGCGGGTGCTGCTGTTGCGGGACGAAGATCGTGCCGAAGAGTGAGAAATCAGAAGAGAAGAACGAGTAACGGCACTGGAGCGGGAGCGTGGACTTCACATCAGCCATCACGACGGCCGCAGGGTTCTTCGCCGTCATCACTGCAGAACTCGTCCTTCTCTTCATCGGGATCTCCTTCCTGGTCGGACTCATCCATGAGTACGTCCCTGAAGAGCGGATGCGGCGGGTGCTTGCAGGCCGCGGCCACGGTGCAGGCAATTTCATCGGCGCGGGCTTCGGGGCACTCACCCCCTTCTGCTCGTGTTCCACGATCCCGATCCTCCTCGGCCTCCTGGACGCGTGCATCCCCTTCGGGGTGTGCATGTCCTTCCTCATCGCCTCGCCCCTCCTCAACCCGGTCATCCTCTCCCTCCTCGTGGCTCTGGTCGGCGTCGCCCCGACCGCCATCTACGCCGGGATCACCTTCCTGGCGGCGGCCGTGCTCGGCGCCCTCCTCGGGAAACTTGGGTACGAGCGGCATGTCAAAGACGTGATGGTGGAGCGGGACGGGGAGGAGGCATGCGCCTGCGCAACAGGGAACGGCCATGGCCCCAGGGTCAGGCGGGCACTCACCTTCTCGCTCTCACTCTTCCGCCATGTCCTCCCGTACCTCGTCCTTGGCGCCGGGATCGGGGCGTTCATCTACGGGTTCGTCCCCGAAGACCTCATCGTCAACCTCGCCGGCCCTGAGAATCCCCTCGCCATCCCGGCCGCGGCCCTCATCGGGATCCCGATGTACATCAGGGCCGAGACGATCATCCCGATCTCGGCCGTGCTCCTGACAAAGGGGATGGGTATCGGGGCGGTGATGGCCCTGATCATCGGTGGGGCCGGGGCAAGCATCCCTGAGGTGACCCTGCTCTCGGCGATCTTCGAACGGCGCCTGGTCGGCGTCTTCGTCGGGGTAATCCTCACCGTCGCCATCGTCACCGGTATCGGCTTCTCCTTCCTCGCGGCAGGAGGAGTGTTCTAAAAAAACAGAGACAGAACCAGGAGAGAAAACAGTCATGATAGACCCCATTACGGGCGCCCTCCTTGCAGGCGCCGACACGCTTATCGGTTATCTTGCAGAGCACGTCATCACCTGTCTGATCCCAGCCTTCTTCATCGCGGGGGCGATCGCCGCCTTCGTGAAGAAGGACGCGATCCTGAAGTACTTCAGTCCTGACGCCAAGAAGAGCGTCAGTTACGGGATCGCATCGGTCTCAGGGACGGTGCTCGCCGTCTGCTCGTGTACGATCCTCCCGATGTTCGCCGGGATATACAAGAAAGGGAGTGGCATCGGCCCGGCGGTCACCTTCCTGTACGCCGGCCCGGCGATCAACGTGCTGGCGATCATCTACACCGCAAAAGTGCTCGGCTTCGATCTCGGCCTTGCCAGGGCGGTCTCGGCCGTGCTCCTTGCCATCGTCATCGGCCTCATCATGGCGGCGATCTTCAGGAGGCACGACGAGAACGTGAGGGCGACGGCACCGGCACGGTCCTACGGGAACGGCGATGACGAGCGGCCGCGCTGGGCGACCCTCGGGTTCTTCGCCGCACTCGTCGGCATCCTCATCGTCGGGGCCTCGCAACTTCCCTGGACGATCAAGTTCCCGGTGGTGTACCTCCTCACTCTCGCCGTCGCCGTCCTGCTCATCTACTTCTTCGAGCGCGACGAGGTGACCGACTGGGGCTACGAGACCTGGGACCTGGCAAAGAAGATCTTTCCCATCCTGCTGATCGGTACCTTTGCCCTGGGGATGCTCGCCTACTTCCTCCCGCCCGAGACCTTTGCCCCGTACTTCGGGGAGACCTCGATCTACTCGACCCTGCTGGCGGCCCTGGTCGGCGGGATCCTGTACATGCCCACCCTCCTGGAGGTGCCGATCATCGGCACGACCTTCGGCTACACCTCAGGCGTGATGGCCGGCGGTCCCGCGCTCGCCCTCCTCCTTGCCGGACCGAGCGTGAGTCTGCCCTCGCTGATGGTCATCTACCGGGTGATGGGGGCGAAGAAGACGGCGGTGTACGCCGTGCTCGTCATCCTCTTCTCGGCCCTGGCCGGGTTGGTGTACGGGACCATCGTGGGGTGAAGAGATGATGAAGGCATTCCAGAACGCTCAGAGGTCTGACCAACCGCTCGACCGGGGCGCTTCCTCCAAGGAATTAAGGACAGATATCTCCCGTCTGGGGGGCGAGTGCCCCGATCATCACGCCTTCCCTCACCACCACGCCGCGGGCGCTGCCCCCGGACCCCTGGGATTACGATGAGGTCGGGAAGGCAGAATGGATGATCATGATGGGTGTGTTGCAGTCCTCGGCCGATCGTGTGGTGGGGGGACCGGGGGGCGGCCAGCCCCCCCGGAGGAGAGGGCCATCAAGAGGAATTCTTCAGAGCCATGCGATTAGAATTCCTGGAAGGAAACGCTTCAGGTGCAAGGCAGTAACCTCAGATCATTTGGGGAGATGTTCTATGAAAGAAGACAAACCATGCTGTGCAGCAGAGGCCCTCAGACGCATCAGACAGGTGGACGTCGGGGGGATCGTCGTCGGGCTCTCGATGCTTGACACGGTGATCGCGGACGTGAAAGCGCTCGGGATCACCGCGGAGTCCAGACTCACCGAAGAACTGGTGACGCGGGCGAAGATCTACAACTATATCCCGAAGAGCGCGGAGACGATATATGGCGAAGCGCTCCTCGAAATCTATCAGAAAGAGGTGAAGAACCATGGTAACAATTGAAGTGTTTGGCACAGGCTGTGCAAAGTGCAAGCGGACGGCAAAGAATGTGGAGAAAGCGGTGGCCGAGATGGGGATCGAGGCCGAGGTGGTCAAGATCGAGGAGATCAACGCGATCACCGACCGCGGCGTCCTCCTCACCCCGGCGCTTGCGGTCAACGGCGAGATGAAGGTCGAGGGCCGTGTCCCGACCGTCGACGAGGTCAAGGAGATCCTCTCGGAGGCGGCCTGATGGCAGAGTGCGGGTGCGCCTGCGGCGGCGGCGAGGGCGAGGGGCCGAAGCGGATCATCTTCCCCTGCGCCGGCGCCGCCAATGTCGGGCAGATCACCAACCTCGCCGCGATCCAACTCGCGGCTGAGGGGTTCGGCAGTCCGGCCTGCACGGCGCAGCTCGCCACCGGCGCGGGCCCGGTGAAGACGAAGTGTACAGAGGCCGACGAGGTCGTTGTCCTCGACGGGTGCCCGGCCGCCTGCGCCTCGAAGATCGCCGAGGCCCAGGGGGTCGCGGTCGACCAGACGGTCATCGTCACCGAAGAAGGGGTCGCCAAATCCCATGACCTCAATATCGCGGATGATGAGATCGAGTGCATTGTCTCCGCCGTCTGGGAGGGGAAGGGCAAACAAGGAAAAGAAGAGAAGAAAGACCCCGACGCCCAGGCAGGGCCCTGTGGATGCGGGTGTGGGTGCGGCGACGAAGAGTGAGAGCGAGAGTGAGCCTCGAAGGCCGCGACGATACCTGGGAGAGAAGAAAAATCGCCTCGGTAGGACTCTTCAGGATGGAGATCTCTGATGGGGGTGTGCCGTCTCGATCGCGCCGGGGGTGCAGCCCGCAAGCACGATAGATCGAGGATGGCAGCACTCTTGTCACAGTTGCCCATAATGTCTTCTCGCCTCTATCTTCCTCTCGGGGTTCCAGGCGGCACTCGCCCCCGGCGGGAGGCTATGAGAAGGCGGATGACACGCATTCTCTCCACACATGGGTGAGGGTTTACCATGGGCATATCTCAAAACTCCCTGTGGCTTGAACATCGTCTTGAACCGAAGTCATCACTTTCTGGAGTTCTAAGCCCAATCCTCGACCGGGGGGCTCGCCGCCCCCCGAAACCCCCGCTGATGAAGAGTGGCGGGGGTTCGCATCCCGTCGTCACGATCATCACTCTGCCTTCCTGTCCCAATTACCATGCCGGGATCTGAGGGCAGAGTCTCCGGCACGCATGGTATGAGGAATGGAGCTTCTTTGTGTGACGAAGAGGCGAAGACCGCCCCACTGTCTCTACTGATATATTCTGGGAAAGGGAGGGCTGGAGAATTTTGGGATGATCTCCATAAAAATGATCCTGACGTTCAATTCTGGAGTTATAGATGAGAATTCGAAGATACAGATCCCCCTTATAACTGATATGCAGAGAATAAAACCGTCCTCAGAACGATCAGGCTCTCTGCCTTCCCATCCCTATCTTCGTCTCAGGGGTCCGGGTCCGGGGGCAGAGCCCTCGGCGAGAAGATGGAGGAAGGCGTGATTATCAGGCGTGCCGCCTTCAATCGTAGAATTCCTGCTCCGAAGAGGAAGCAAGGATCCACTCACCAGAGACCAACAAGAATTTTCATCGCGTATGCGTGAAACGCAGGTTCATGGTGAATTCTACATGGTCGAAAAGTCGGCTCTGTAGATCCTCTCACATATTCTTGGGGTGACCGTGCCTTGCCTGCCGTCCCAGGCCCCCTCACCAGGGGCAGGTTGATACCCGCGGGGACCCACATCCCCGGGCATGCCGTTCAGGAAGGGCGACGAACGAGCGGCCCTGAAGGTCGCCGTCGTCCTCACCACCGGGTTTCTCGTGGTCGAGGCGGTGGCCGGGGTGCTCTCGGGCTCGCTCGCTCTCATCGGAGACGCCGGACACATGTTCAGGGACGTCCTCGCCCTCCTCCTCTCCCTGGGTGCGGTGGTCATCGCCGAACGTCTGCCCACCAGGAGGCGGACCTGGGGGTATCACCGGGTCGAAGTCTTTGTCGCCCTCGTCAACGGAACTCTTCTCATCGTCCTCGCGGGCACGGTCATCTGGGAGGCGTTCAGGCGCCTTGCCGATCCGGTCCCGGTCGCCGGTCCCCTGATGGCCGCAGTGGGGGTGGTCGGGCTTGTGGTGAACCTTTATGTCGCCTGGAGACTCCACGGGGCAGAGGACCTCAATGTCCGCAGCGCCTATCTCCATGTCGTCGGCGACACCCTCTCCTCGGTGGCGGTCGTCGTGGCCGCCGCCTGGATCGCGGTGACCGATCAGACGATCGTCGACCCCCTCCTCAGCATCGGGATCGCCCTTGTGATCCTTGCCGGGTCGGTCTCGCTCCTGCGAGAGACCGTAGGGATCCTTCTCCAGTTCGTGCCCAGAGGGATCGACTTCGACGAGGTGGTGATGGCGATGGAGTCTGTGGACGGCGTCGAGGAGGTCCATAACATCCACCTCTGGGCCCTTTGCTCGCACATCAATGTTCTCGACGCCCATGTCGTCGCCTGTACCGATGAGATCGCAAAGATCGAGGAGATCAAGGCGGAGATCAAACAGAGGTTGAGAGAGTTTGATGTCCAGTACAGCATCCTTGAGTTCGAGCAAGAACCCTGTCCTGAATCTGCGCTGCTTCGGAGGGTGAAGGGGAAGGGGGAGTGAGGAGTGGTGACAGGGGCGAAGCTCTCGGGTGCGAGGATGTGGGATGGCGTGTGTTCTGAAGCCTTGAGCGGGGGGAGGTGAGAGATCAGAGGGCCGCCCCATTGAAAGATTTTCACTGTCGTCTCGCGCCGGGGGGCGAGTGCCCCCCGGAGCCCCCCACGGGGAGAGGGGAGGCGGGGGCGGCAATGGGCGTGTTCTTCATTTGCTGTTCTGTTGTGATGTGAGTGATCGGGATCTTCGATGTGGCCTTCCCACCCCAATCGCAATCCTTGGGGTCCGGGGGCAGAGCCCCCGGCGCGATTGATTGAGGAAGGCGCACGGTTCACGTTCAAAACAGGAAAAAGCATGGGATCAAAAAGGTCGCCCCCACCGCAGGAGAGGGATACTGCTCTCTTCCCCCGGGAAGGCGGCGCGGGTTGATGTTCTCTTCAGGATCGTTTGCTCAGGAACGGTACCCCCGCCTCTTCCGGCGCACCGACTCACCCGAACCGCCCGTCGATCCACCTCGTGATCTCGTCTCTCACCCCCCTGAACCCGTCGAGCACCTCCTCCTCGTTCCTGGTAAAGGCCCGCGGGTCAGGGAACGCCTCATGGATGACGGTCTTTGCCCAGGGGAACATCGGGCAAATCCCACCCTCGCAGACGGTCACGACGGTGTCCATCTCCTGCTGAAAATAGACCGAGAGAGGCTTCGTCTCCTGGCCCGAGAGGTCGACCCCGATCTCGGCCATCACCGCCACGGCCCTGGGATCGACCTCCTCGGCCGTGGCGGTGCCGGCAGAATAGACCTCGTAGCGTTCGCCATACCGCGCCCTCAGATACCCTTCGGCCATCTGGGAGCGGGCGGCATTGTGGGTGCAGATGAAGAGCACCTTCTCTTTCATGCACCCCGCGTGTCCGGGCCCTGATATAAAGGCTGTGGAGAAATGTCCTGAAGAAGATCATTTGCAATCCCCAGGATCGTAAGAGAACAAAAAAAGAGAGGGACGGGGAAGGACGGTCCCCCTCACCTCCCCCACGCTGGATGAACTGGTTCTGTAGAGTTCAGCATGAACCTCGCTCGGGCTTACGCATACCGAAAGAAAATTCGTGGTGGTCTCTGATGAGTGGATCCTTGTCCCCTCTTTGAGCAGGACACCCCATGGGACCACTAATTCATTGCCGCTCCAGCCTCTCCTCACCCTGAGGGGACGACCAGAAGGAGTTTGAGAACAGAGGGAACTGAAGATTCCAGATGATAGGAAGATCGGCCCTGTAGAAACCCTTACCAATTCTCGGTGCGAGCGCTATCCATCCGCCTTCCCCTATCTTCTCGCCGGGGGCGCTGCCCCCGGACCCCCTGGATTGAAGATAGGGCTGGGAAGGCACATTCGTTGAACATGAAGTGAGTATTGCCATCCCCCGCCTCTCGAATCGCGCCGGGGGACCGGGGGCGGCACGCCCCCCGCAGAGATAATCATCAAGAACATTTCTACAAAGCCGGAAGATCTTTGATCTTCCGTGGATCTCTGATTTTCGAGTTCCGAGGGGTCGCCCCCGGTGCGAGATTACGGGAATGGTTCTACGATAAGAGCAGCACATCTTCCCACACGTTTACGCCGGGGGACGATAGGGTCGGGAAGGTAGAATAGATGACCATGACGGGTATGGTGCCGTCCTCGTCCTCTCGTACGGCGGGGGTCCGGGGGGCGGAAAGCCCCCTGCCAGAGAGATTCATCAAGCGGATTTCAACAGAACCAATAAACCCTTATTTCTACGACGTCGCGACCGTCACGCACTCCTCGAGGGTGCCGATCCTGGCCACCGCCCCGCACATCGTCGGGACATACGCGAGGGCCTTGCCTGAGTTGACCATGATCCGGTCGTAGCGGTCGAGGGCCGGGGAGACGACGACGCAGGTATCGGCATAGACCTTCGCCCCGCTCCGCTCGATCGTTACGACCGCCTGGGGGTGGTCGGCGATGACCCCGCGGGCCGCGAAGACGAAGAACGGCTTTGTCACCTTCTTGCCAGCGAGGAGGTCGCCGAGAGATTCGAGTTCGGCCGGGGAGAGGTGCGGGCACCCGACTGCGACAGCGTCAACGTCCATCGAAGAGAAGACCTCGCGCACCTCGGCCATGCTCACCTCGATCGTCTCTGGGACGTCCTTCTTGAAAGTCGGGAAGCGGGTCTCAGGGGTGATGGTGTCCACATGGAAAAGGGCCACCGCCCCGCTCGCCGCCATCGCCGCACCCATCGCCTTGAGCTGGTCGCGGTTGGGCCTGATCCCGGTGAAGAACGGGATCCTGTTCCCGATGCTCTTTCCGGCCACGTACCCGAGGGCCCCGAAGTCCGCGGCGTCCTTCAGTTCCGAAGGATCGTCGATGACAACTCCGACGTCTGGGAGACGGTTCTTGAAGATGTGCAACCCGTAGAAAGGAGTCTTCCCGATGATCGCCGCGGCCAGGGCCGCCGGCCCGCCCTCGCGGTTGGTCCGCGCCCCGATGACCGAGTTGGCATAACAGACCGCGGAAGACTCGGCCCATGCCAGGTGCTCGCCGAACTGCGTGATGGAGAGATAATAGGGAGTGCAGGTGCACTCGAGTTCGATCCCGAGTTTCTTGTAGGCCTCGACCACCTCGTTCTGCTTCTTCGCGAAGTCCTCAGGGATCCCCATCTCCTTCCAGCGCAGGCGGTCCATCCCGATCGGGTTGAGGACCGTCGGGACCACGACCTTGGCGTCCATCTTGCGCAGCCACTCGAGCCCCCACTCCCCGATGGTCTTGTACGAGGCCCCACTCACCTGGGCGCTCGTGATCGGGATGAGTTCCTCGGCCCCGAAGACCTTGCCCAGGCCGACCAGGAGCTCCATCATCTTCTGGCGGGTCTCGCCATATTCGCCATTCAGAATCTGTTCATCTTCTGGTTCCAGTTGCATCATTCATCCCATCCTGCACGTACAAATTTCTCTTCTTCTCCCAGGGTCATGGTGGCGTCGACCCCGATCTTCACGTTCGTCCCGTCGCCCTCACGGCACGGGTCAAGGGAAGAGCCCCGCACCCCGGTGACCACCAGGAGGTCGCGGTCGCCCCGCACCCTGGTGGCGATGGCGTACTCCACGTCCGCAGGGTCGAAAGGATCGATGTCCTCGTCGACGACGACCACATGCTTGAGAGAAGTGTGCGCCGCGAAGGCCGCCATGATCGCGTTCTTCCCATCGCCCTGGGTGTTCTTGCGGACCTGGACGATCCCGTGGAGGTAGCCGCACCCCCCGGTGGTGAGGACGACGTTCCTGACCGTCGTCACCCCGCCCACCGCCCGGTAGATCTTTGGCTCGTACGGGACCCCCATCAGGAGACGGTGCTCGCTCCCGCCAGGGAAGATGGAGTGGTAGACAGGGTCTTCCTTCGTCCACATCCCGGTGAACTCGATGACCGGCTGGATCCGTTCGAAGTCGTAGGTGCCGGTGATGTCGACGAAGGGCCCCTCCTCGGTGGTCTTGTTGCCGATGTAGCCTTCAAGGACGATCTCGGCCTCAGGGACCAGAACCCCGTTCGAACATTCCCAGACCGGGAGATCGCCGCCGAGAAGTTCTGCGGCAAACTGGAGTTCCCGCCCTTCAGGCACACGGGTGCAGCTCGCAAAAGTCACCGCCGGGTGCGCCCCGATCACCACTGCGACCGGCAGGCGCTCGCCGCGTGCCAGGGCCTCTCTGTGCATCACATAGGTGTGCCGCCCTTCCACCAGGCGTGCGGCCACCTGGTCCTTGCCGGTGACCATCATCCGGTGGATGGAGGCGTTCTCCACGCCGTCGAGGCAGGAGAAGACGATCCCCGCGGTGATGTACGGCCCCCCGTCCTTTGGATAGAAGGTCATCACCGGGAGCTCAGAGAAGTCGGCCGGGCGCATCTCGAGTGTGCCCATCGGTTTCAGGCGTCCGTCATAGGTCGCCCCTGCGAGCCGCCGGATCAGCCCCTTCTCGTCGGCACCAAGGGCCGCGGCCAGGGCCTTCCTGTCGGCGGTGAGGTTCATCACCGCCCGCTTTCCGTCGCAGTCATGGAAGTAGAGAACCCGGTCGGTCTTTGCCGCCATCTGCGCCGCCTCGAACCTGTTCGAGACCGGCCGCTCGATCTCGTCGACCAGTCCGTGCGCACGCATCTCGTCGATAAATTTACGCATCATCATATCCGCTCCATCGCGCCCCTATATCGTGTTCGACGCCCAGGTGGTCGAGGATCCGCGCCACCACCATGTCCACCAGGTCGTCGATCGTCTGTGGTCTCCCATAGAATGGGGGGCTTGCCACCATCACCGTTGCGCCGGCCTCATCGACGGCGAGCATGTTCTTGAGATGGACCCTGGAGAGCGGCATCTCGCGCATGACCAGGATGCACCGGCGCCGTTCCTTGAGGCAGACGTCGGCGGCGCGGGCGATGAGAGTGCTGGAAAGCCCGGTGCTGACCGAGGCCAGGGTCTTCATCGAGCACGGGACGATGACCATCCCGTCGTATTTGAACGACCCGCTCGCGATCTCGGCGGCCAGGTTATGGTTGTCCTCCCTGATCACCGGCAGGTCTGAGAGGTCGGTCCCTTCATGGCGGGCGATCTCCTCTGCAATTTCAGAAACTACAAGATACACCGTCGCCTGCTCGCTGAGCACCTCGAGGAGCCGACGGGCATAGACGATCCCGCTTGCCCCGGTCACCCCGACAACATACCTCTTCTTCATCTCTTCTTCTCTCCTCAGATTGGCAGCCTGTCCTGTTGGGTCGGCCTCTTGATATGGAGCACCTCGGTCGCCGCCTGCTCCACCATGTCCCGCTGCTCCCCGGTGGTGTAGACCCCGAGCCGCCACTGCTGCCGGCGAGTCTCGTTGAGGGTGGTGAGCAGGGGCGAGACCTCCTCGAGCCCGACCAGGGCATGGCGGTTGCGCACCCGCACCTCCATCGACATGTCGGTCGGGAAGGCCGGGATATCGACGAGCACGGTCCAGGGTGCGACCCCGGCGGCCTCCGCGATCGCCGCCGCGATCTGCCGCCGGTCCTGCATCGAGGTCTGGCCCTGCACGGCGGCGGCATTCACCCGGTCCCGTCCAACATAGACCGCCCGCTTATAGAGCCTCCTCGTGTACAGTCGCCCCGCGAGGTCGGCGGCCACCGGATCTGGCGAGCCGAGGAGGCGGGTGAAGAGGAGGGCGTCGTCTTTGCGCATCAGGGCGCCCACGTCCTCGCTGGTCCCCTTCAGATGGGAAAGGAGGGCGAGATGGAACATGCTGGTGGCGATCCTGGAGACATGATGGTAATAGACCACCGGACGCATCAGGGTCCTCGCGATGAGCAGCGACTCGGCGGCATTGATCCCGCTGGAGTCAAGGGCCACGCCGTTCTCGGTGAGCACCGTCGACCTGATGAGCCGCCCGGTGTCGACGAGCCCGTACGGGACGCCGGTATAGTGGGCGTCCCGCAGAAGATAGTCCATCCTGTCCACGTCCAGGTCGCCGTGGATCAGTCCCGCATACTGGTGGCGCCCATTGATCACCGCGGCCACCTCGGCCGGGTCGAGCCCGCAGGCGTCGAGGAGATCGGCGGTCTCCCCGGTGGCCAGGAGCCCTTCCACTTCCTCGTGGCCCCACCCGAGGAGTTCGACCATGAATGCCTCGGTCACATGGGAGAAGGGGCCGTGCCCGATGTCGTGGAGGAGGGCGGCGGCGGTGACCAGGTCGGTCTCGTCAGGGGGGAGGTCGAGGTGACGGGAGAGGGCGGCCGCCAGATGCATCGTCCCGAGCGAGTGCTCAAAGCGCGTATGGTTGGCGCCAGGATAGACGAGGTGGGCGAAGCCGAGTTGCCTGATATGGCGGAGACGCTGGAGCACCGGGGAGTCCAGGAGGGTGAGCGCGGTCTCTCCCACTTCCACGTCACCGTGCACCGGGTCTTTGACGATCTTCATCAGGCGTTCTGTTAAAAATCTTCATGTATGGACAATTAAACTATTCTCTATGATTACGTTCCTTTCAGGGGGGACCGGGACCCCAAAACTCCTGCGCGGGATGCGCAATCTCGTCGACGACGATCAGATCGCGGTCATCGTCAATACCGCCGAGGACATGTGGATCTCTGGCAACCACATGTCCCCTGACATCGACACCGTGCTCTACCTCTTCTCCGGGCTCCTGAACACCGACACCTGGTGGGGAATCAGGGGCGACACCTTCTCGACCCACAAGTTCCTGGAGCAGTTCACCGATGCCGAGTTCATCGGGATCGGCGACAAGGACCGGGCGGTCCATATCGCGCGGGCGCGGATGCTCTGGGACGGCGCCACCCTCACCGAGGCGACGGCGGCCCTGGCCGAGGCCCTGGGGGTGCAGGCCCGCGTCCTCCCGATGACCGACGCCGAGGTGACGACCTATGTGGAGACGCCTGAGGGGCCGATGCACTTCCAGCACTACTGGGTGGGGCACCGGGGCGAGGTCCCGATCGAGGGCGTGGTCAGGAAGGGGGAGGCCGCCCCTGCGGCGACGCCCGAGGTCCTGGCCGCGATCAAGGAGGCCGACGCCGTCATCCTCGGGCCGTCCAACCCGGTGACAAGCATCTCGCCTATCCTGGAGTGTGCCGGGGTGAGGGAGGCGCTGAAGGAGCAGTTCGTCATCGCCGTCTCTCCGTTCATCGGGGACCGCCCGGTCTCAGGCCCTGCCGCCGCCCTGATGGAGGCGTGGGGGATGGAGCCCTCGTCGGCAGGGACCTACGACCTCTACAAGGACTTCGTGGACGTCTTTGTCCAGGACCGGCGGGACGAGACCGAGGTGCCCGGGGCGATGCGCCTCGATACCCTGATGTCCAATGAAGGGAAGGCCGAGGCCCTTGCCTGGGACCTGATGGCGGTGGTCAGGAGCGCGGCCCGAAGGAGAGCCTGAGCCCGACCCCGGTCTCGCAGACCTTCGCCACCCTGGCGAGGGCGAGGGTCGCAGGGAGCCCGGTGCAGTGACAGGGGTGGATCTGGTCGGCGCCGAGATCCCCGAAATACCGGCAGGTCGCCTCGATCTGCGCGGGCGATGCATCGAGAAGGTGGAACCCCCCGATGACGTCCGCCACCTTTTCTTCGCCTGAGACCTCCCGTGCATACTCGACCGTCGCGCAGATCCCGGCATGGGCGCACCCGGTCACGACCACCAGGCCGTCGTCGGTGCGGCAGGCAAGGGCGGTGTCGTCTGGCACCAGGTCAGGCACGCCCTCCGACGTTCCGATGGCGGTCCTCCCCTCGAAGCAGAACCGCCGCGGGATCTCGCCGAGGAAGACGATCTCGTCGGTGATCTCGACGGGCGTGTGCGAAAGCCGCACCGTGCCGTACCTGGCAAGCGTCTCCTCTGAGGCGACCATCCCGATCTCGTCGCCGTCGAACTGCACGCTCCTGAAGAGCGCGGGGTGGCCGAGGAACTCGGGTTTCTTTTTGCTCCATGTGGTGACGTGGTGGCGGAGGAGGGGCCCGAGCCCCCAGGTGTGGTCGAGGTGGCAGTGGGAGAAGACGACATACTCGGCGTCACAGGGTGCGATCCCCATCGCCAGGGCGTTCCTGAGAAAGACGTCCGAATACCCGAGGTCGAAGAGCACCTCAGTCTCCTGATCTTTGATATGGACTGAAAGCCCGGGTTCGCCGAGATAATAGTGATCGGTAAGCACGGTGTTGTCGCAGAGGAGGGTGATGTCCATGCGGATGATGGGGGCCAGGGCGAGAAAGAGGTTGTGAAAGAGGAAGTGAGGGCCGGGAACATACAGACCGCCCCAGAGATAAACAAAGAATTTCTGGCTCTGGAAAAACCCTCACCTCTTCCAGGCACAGGGGTGAACCAATCGGCTTCCCAGATCAAACGCACCAGGGGCTCACCCACAGCGCGGGGATGAAGGCGGGCATGAGGACCAGAAATCACAGAGGAGGTCGGCCTCCTTGTGGTGTCCAGGCCGTCGGAAACAGACCCCATAACCTGCGGCCCCTCCCCCTTTCCGTCTCCCTTCCTCTCTCGTCCCAATCCGATGTACCCAGCCGAGAGACGGGAAGACCGTCTGACCGGAGATAGGATTATGGATGCAGGGGAGGAGGATCTCGCCGCCGCCCCTATCGCAGGAGGACCTTCACATATGCCTGCGGGCAGAGGACGCAGGCACAGTAGGCCTCCCGCTCGCCGACGCCGACGACCTCGGTTTTTCGACCTCCGTACCTCTCCATGAACCCAGGCTCCATGCTCTCCATGTACTGAAGAAACCGGCGCAGTTCGAGAAAAGGCCTGGCAGGCTCGGCGACGAACTCGAAGGCCTGCAGGTCTGCCTCGATGGAAGAGCCGCGGGCAAGATCTTCGTCGAAGTAGACCCAGACCTCGATCTCGTCGCGCTCCTTCATCGCCTTGAGACCGGCGAGATCGATGGTGTCGCCAGGGATGGGATCCTGTCCTGGATGCATTGGAAAGAGAATGTCGTGATCGCTGATGAACGATCTGGTGCGACCGACAGGAGGAAGGCATGATAACCAGACATACTGTCCTATTTCCGCCAGGGACGGTATGAATCAAAGATTCTCTGGCCCTGGAGAGATCCTCATAGATCTGTCAGAGTAGCCCTCTGATCACATGGGTTCCCGTCTCGATCATGCCGGGGATGCACCTCCCGTCCCCCTCGCCATCGCTCTCATCGTTGAGGTGGAGAAAAGCCGGAGAGTTCTGGGACGACCTCAGAAAATAGATCCAGAAAAATCACACGACAGCACAGGACCAGCGGCACCCCTCCCGTCCCGCAGCCAGAAGAGACAGAAGGGGCCTTTCGCCACTGCTCCATCAAAAAAAATTTCTGGTGAGGGTATTCACGCCAGATAGTCGTCAGGCCGCGGGATCTGTTCCTTCAGACCCTTGCGCTTCCTGATGCTCATCACGACCTCGTTGAGGAGACTGGTGGGCACCATCTCGAACCCTGCGAACTCGGTGGACCACATCGCACGTCCCTCGGTCGCCGACCTGAGGTCGCCTGCGAACCCGAAGAGTTCGGCCACCGGCGCCTTGCCGACCACCGTGATCGTGTCGCCGATGCTCTGCATGTCAAAGACCTGCCCGCGCCGGCCCTGGATCTGGCCGGTCGCCGCACCCATCTGTTCCATCGGGACCGTGATCTGGATCTTCTGCGTCGGTTCCAGGAGGGTGTCGCCTGCCAGCAGCAGCCCTGCCTTGACCGCCGACCTGACCGCAGGAATAACCTGGGCGGGGCCACGGTGGATGGCGTCCTCGTGGAGCTTCACATCGACCAGGCGGATCTTGAGGTTCTGGACCTCTTCTTCCGCGAGCGGGCCGCCGGCCAGCGCCTCGCGCCAGCCCTCGAAGACCAGTTCCATTGTCTCGTTGAGGTACTGGATACCCTTGGTCATGTCGAAGAAGGCGTTCGTGCCCTCGATGGCCTTGATATTCTTGGCCTCGTCCTTGTCCACGCCGGCGTTCATCAGGATCTCACGGCGCTCAAGTTCGGGCAGGTTCATCGAGAGTTCGCCGCTCTTGATCAGGTCGACGACCTGCGGGTTCATCGGCTCGAGCTCGATATAGAACCTGTTGTGGCGGTTCGGGGACTTCCCTTCGACCGGCCCGGCCTTCTGGGCTACAGTTTCACGGTAGACGACGATCGGCGGGGAGGTGACGATCTCGACACCCTTGTCCCTCGCGATCCTCCCGGTGATGATCTCCAGGTGGAGCTCGCCCATCCCTGAGATGAGGTGCTCGCCGGTCTCCTCGTTGATGGTGACCCTGACCGTCGGGTCTTCCTTGGCGACCTGGCGGAGCACGGTGACGAGCTTGGGGAGATCCTTCATGTTCTTTGCCTCGACGGCGACCGTCATGACCGGCTCAGAGTAGTGCTGGAGCGACTCGAACGGCGCCATATCCATCATCGAGGTGACCGTGGACCCGACGATAGCGTCCTTGAGACCGGTGACCGCCGCAATGTTGCCGGCACAGAGGTTATCGACCTCGATCCGCTCAGGACCCATGAAGATCCCGACCTGCTGGAGACGGTTGGCCTTGCCGCCCGTACCAGAGATATAGAGTTCGTCGCCGCGGCTGAGCGTCCCTGAGAAGAGCCGCCCGGTGGCGACCTCGCCCGCGTGCGGGTCGAAGGAGATGTCGGTGACCATCATGGCGACCGGCCCCTTCGGGTCACAGTCGATCATGGCCTTCCCGACCTTGGACTCATAGTCCCCGTGCCAGATGATGTGGACACGCCGGTCCTGGGCCTCGATCGGGTTAGGCAGGTGCTTGACCACCATATCGAGGAGCACGTCGTGGAGCGGGCTCTTCTTTGCGAGGGTCTTCATGTCCTCGGCGCGGCAGCGCTCAAAGACCTCGCCGAAGTTCACGCCCGACATCTTCATGTACGGGACCGAGACCGCCCAGTTGTACAGCGCAGACCCGAACGCCACGGTGCCCTGTGCGGCATCGAGCTTCCAGCCATCGTTGTACATCTTCTCATTCATGCCCTTGATGAGCTTGTTCACCTTGTCGATGACCCGGCCGAGACGGATCTGCATCTCGGTGGCATCGACCTGGAGCTCATTGATCAGCCGGTCGACCTTGTTGACGAAGAGCACCGGCTTGACGCCCTCCTTGAGGGCCTGGCGCAACACCGTCTCAGTCTGGGGCATGGTCCCCTCTACGGCGTCCACGACAACGACCGCACCGTCCACCGCGCGCATCGCACGGGTGACGTCGCCACCAAAGTCGACGTGACCAGGGGTATCGATCATGTTGATGAGGTACTGGTTCCCGCCGTACTCGTGGACCATCGAGACGTTGGACGAGTCGATGGTGATCCCGCGGGCCTGCTCCTCCTCGTCAGAGTCCATGAAGAGCTGGTGACCGGCAAGTTCTTCGGAGATCATCCCGGCCCCTGCAAGCAGGTTGTCCGAGAGGGTGGTCTTCCCGTGGTCGATATGTGCTACGATACCAATGTTACGGATCCGATCGGGCTTGTCCATCAGCTCGGTGACCCGCTCTACCATCTTTTTTCTTCTAGTCATGGAAACGCCTCAGACACAAAAAAAAAGTATTTACCGTGCAGCCTTGGCAACACGCTCACGTTCCTCTTTTTTCGAAACAGAGAAACACTTAGCGTCGCCCTTGGCTGCGGCGATCAGTTCGTCCGCAAGGACGTCAGAGGCCGACCGCCTGCTCTTGTGAGAACCATTGTAGGTCGCGGTGGCGAGGAACCCCACGGCGGCGTCCACCCTGCGTTGCGGGGCGGTGTCGACCGACTTGGGGACATTGATCCCACCGTACTTCAGCCTGACCGTCTCCTCGCGCGGGCCTGCATTGGCGACCGCATCAACGAGGATCTGGATCGGGTTGGTCTTCGTCTTCTTATAGACCCTTTCGAAAGCCTTCTCGACGATCTTGCTCGCCACCTGCTTCTTGCCAGTGTTGTGCTCGGTCAGCATGATCTTGTTGATCAGGCGCTCGACGATGAGCATGTCACTCTTGGCAAACTGCTGCTGCGAGAGCTTCCCGCACGAATGCGGCACGATCATGGAGGTGAGAGTGACGTACCTGGCAAGCCCGGGGTCGTTGATCTCCACCTCTGCGAGGTCCCACTTGTTGAAAAGGAGCCTCTTTACACCGCTTTCCTGCGGCTGCTCTTCTGCCTGGACAGGAGCTTCTACTTCCGTCATCACGATCACCTGCGCGGCTTCTCCTTACGGCCAAGCACCATCTCCGGGAGGGAGACGTCGTTGACCTTGGTCACTGCAAAACGGACCCCTGGAATATCACCCTTGGACCGGCCGAGACGGCCGCCGATACCCTCGATGGTCACTTCGTCGTGCTCGTCGATGAAGTTGATCGCCCCGTCGCCGACGGCAAAGGCCGTGACCTGGCGACCGTTCTTGATCAGCTGCACGCGCACGCACTTCCTGATTGCCGAGTTCGGCTGTTTTGCCTCGACGCCGACCTTTTCGAGCACGATGCCGCGGGCCTGCGGGGCGCCCTCGAGCGGGTCAGACTTGATATCGAGCATCAGTTCACGGCGTGCATAGTTGACATCGCTCCAACGAGTCTTGTTGGCCTCACGCTTCAGTTTTCTGGCTGCGAATTTACCCTTTCCCATTGAATACCCTCTCTGGAGTTGAATTCCTGGATGTGGATACTCCTCACTGTGGTATATACCAACGTGTGGATTGAATTTATGTATTGTCCATCATCCTGAAATCTGGTAGTATTCATGGGACGCACACTATAATAATCTTATATCCCCACCCGCCGAATGATACATGATGGTCACCTGTATCTACAAGGACACGCACTTTGACGCGAGTCACCGCCTGCTCCATTATAAGGGCAAATGCAACCGGCTCCACGGCCACCGGTGGCGGGTGGAGGTCTGGGTGGAGGGGACGCCAGACCCTCAGACCGGGATTCTCATCGACTTCAATACCATAAAAGAGGTGGTGGACCGGTTCGACCACCAGGTGATCCTCAACGAGGACGACCCCATGGCCGGATGCCTGCAGCATTTCCAGGAGGTCGTGACCACCCGCGGCGACCCGACAAGCGAGGTGCTCGCCGAGGTTATCACCGCCCTCATCAATGAGGCGTGCGCCGGCGAGGGGGGCGACGCGAAGGTGACGAAGATCAGGGTCTGGGAGGCCGAGACCTGCTACGCGGAGATCGAGTATGCAGGTCTGTGAGATCTTCGGGTCCCTCCAGGGGGAAGGGAGATCCCAGGGGCGCCCCACCACGTTTGTCCGTCTTGCCGGGTGCAACCTGCGGTGCCGGTGGTGCGACACCCCGGGCGCGCAGGACCCGGAGGACGGCGAAGAGGTCAGCGTCGATGTCGTCCTCGACCAGGTCTGGCGGATGCGCCGGCGGCACGTCTGTATCACCGGCGGCGAACCCCTGCTCCAGGTCGAGGAGGTGGCCGAGATGTGCCGCCGCCTCCACCGGATGGACTACTCAGTCGAGATCGAGACGAACGGGACCGTCGACTTCCGCCCGGTGCAGCCGTTTGCCTCGGTCTGCATGGACGTCAAGTGCCCGTCTTCAGGAGAGAAGAGCGACCTTGGTCTCCTTTCACATATCAACTCCCGCGACTCGGTGAAGTTCGTGGTCGGCGACGCCCGCGACCTCTCGTATGCCGAGGAGGTGATCACCCGCTGCCCGGTGAAGGGCGAGATCTTCGTCTCGCCGGTCTACGGCACCGACGAGCGCGGGATCGCCGCATGGGTGCTCAACTCGGGTCTGCCGGTGCGCTTCCAGATACAGCTCCATAAACACCTGGAGATGAGATAACACATGCGAGCAGTATGTCTGCTGTCAGGCGGGATGGACTCGACCACCCTCGCTTATGTGGCGCAGGAGATGGGCTACGAGATCCTGGCCCTCCACCTCACCTACGGCCAGTTGACCGAGGAGAAGGAACGGGCCTGTGCAGAGAGGGTCGCCGGACTCCTCGGCGCCGAAGAGTTCTGCGAGGTGGACGTCGGCTACTTCAGCCAGTTCGGGGCAAGCGCCCTCGTCGACCCGGACATCCCGGTGAACGACTTCAGGGACGAGCACGAAGGCGTCCCAAAGACCTATGTCCCGTTCAGGAACGGGAATCTTCTGGCGATGGCGGTCAGTTATGCCGAGTCGCGCGACGCCGACGCCGTCTTTATCGGGGTCCAGACCTCCGACTACTCAGGGTATCCTGACTGCAGACTCGAGTTCATCCAGGCGTTCCAGCGCGCGGTGGACCTGGGGACGGCACGGGAAAAACCGATCAGGCTGATGACCCCCTTTGTCCAGATGAACAAGACCGAGATCCTCAGGAAGGGCCTGGCCCTCGACGTCCCGTACGAGCATACCTGGTCCTGCTACCAGAGTTCTGACGCCGCCTGCGGGGTCTGCGAGTCCTGTCATTTCAGGCTCGAGGCCTTCAGGGCGCTGGGGATCGAGGACCCGATACCATACAGGAAGAGACCATGACCGAGATCTATACAGGAAAACGACTGAAAGTAGAACTGAACCGGTTCACCCTCCCGGACGGGAGGGAGAAGGAGCGCGTCGTCGTGAAGCCTGGCAACGCCGCGGTGATGCTCCCGATCGAGGGCGACCACTGTTACCTGATCAGGCAGTACCGGTTTGCGATCGGGGAGTACATCTATGAGGCCCCGGCCGGCACCCTCGAAGAGGGCGAAGCGCCGGTCGAGACCGCCCACCGCGAGCTGATCGAGGAGTGCGGGTATGCGGCAGAGGAGATGATCCCCCACGGGTTCATCTACACCACCCCCGGGTTCTCAGACGAGCAGGTCTACCTCTTCGAGGCGCGCGGCCTGACCCCGTCGCACGAGTTCGAACCTGACGACGACGAGATCATCAGGGTGGTCCAGGTGCCGCTCACCGACCTGAAGGCGATGTGCATGGACGGCCGGATCGCCGACGCCAAGACGATCGCGATCGTCTGCCGGTGCCTCAGATGAGGCCCCTGACGCCGGAACGCGCGTAATTTATCTGATATTGAAGAGAACATATACTAGCTTTGAAGATTGGTGAACGAAGAGATGACGGAAAACGTGGAGATGGACAGTGCGAGGCTACGCTACGAGTTCAAAAAGATGCTCGAGCGATTGCAATCAAAGCAGGGAAGCGGGACCGAGTTGATCTCGCTCTATATTCCCCCAGACAAACAGATCTATGATGTCACGGCCCAGCTGAGAGACGAGTTCGGGCAGTGCGCGAACATCAAGAGCAAGCAGACCAGAACCAATGTCCAGAGCGCCATCTCTTCCATCCTCTCCAGGCTCAAGTACTTCAAGACGCCGCCCGAGAACGGCATGGCGATCTTCTGCGGGACGGTCAACACGGTCGGCGACCGCACCGATCTGGCGTGCGAGATCGTCCACCCCCCTGAACCGCTGAACCTCTATATGTACCGGTGCTCGTCCTCCTTCGAGCTCGAACCCCTTCTTGACATGCTCGAGGAGAAGGCGGTCTATGGGCTCCTGGTCATCGACCGGCGAGAGGCCTACTGGGGGTTCCTGCGGGGCAACCGGATCGAACCGGTCGGCGGGGCGACCTCGATGGTCCCTGGCAAACAGCGAAAAGGTGGTCAGTCTTCGGCCCGTTTCCAGCGGCTCCGGCTCATCGCGATCAACGAGTTCTACAAGAAGGTCGGCGACCGCTCAAGCGAGGCCTTCCTGGCCGAAAACGAGTTCTTCGAGCGGTTCAAGGGGTTGCTCATCGGCGGGCCCTCCCCGACGAAGGAGGAGTTTGAAGAGGGCGGGTATCTCCACCACGAGGTCCAGAAACGGGTGCTCGGGCTCTTCGACGTGGCCTACACCAACGAGAGCGGGCTCTCCGAACTGGTCGACAATGCCCAGGACGCCCTCAAGGGGATGGAGGTGATCCAGGAGAAGCAGGTGATGGACCGGTTCCTGAAAGAACTGGTCAAGGACGACGGGGTCGCCGCTTATGGCGAGGAGAGCGTGCGGCGCAACCTGGAGATGGGGGCGGTCGACACTCTCATCCTCTCAGAAAGCCTGCGCCAGACCCGCCTCAAGATCGCCTGCGGGAACTGCGGCTACTCGAAGGAAGAGACGATTCGAAACGAACCTGGCAAGACGGCCAAGGACCTCGACCTCGGGATCTGCCCGAAGTGCAGTTCGCCTCTTTTTATCGAAGAAGAGACCGACATCATCGACGAACTGACCGGCCTGGCCGACCAGAGCGCCACGAACGTCGAGATCATATCAGACGAATTTGAAGAGGGATCGATGCTCTTCTCCGCCTTCGGCGGGATTGCAGCGATCCTCAGATACAGGACGGGATACTGATGTTCCTCGAAACACGCAAAAAAATTGAGGAGGCTCTCCGGGCATGCACCGGAGAGGAGGAGGTCGACGTCGTCGACGGGGGTGAACACGCCGACTTTGCCACGACGATCGCCTTTACCCTGGCAAAGAAACAGCGCAAGTCGCCGGTGATCATCGCCGGCGAACTGGCCGCAGAACTGAAAGCGCGGCTCGCCCCCTCCGGGGTCATCGTCGAGTCGACAGGGCCGTACATCAACTTCACGGTCGGCGAGGCATATATCCAGGAGGCCCTCAGGGCCGCCCTGGAACCGGGCTTTGGAGCGCTCCCGGCACAGACCGAGCGGGTGCTCCTCGAACACACGAGCGCCAACCCCAACGGCCCCCTCCATGTCGGGCATATCAGGAACTCGATCCTCGGCGACACCCTGGCGCGGACCTTCAGGAAGGCGGGGTATCCCCTCGAGGTCCAGTATTATGTGAACGACATGGGGCGCCAGATCGCCATCGTCTCGTGGGGGTTTGATCATCTCGAGATCCCGGCCCATGAGGACGAGAAGGAAGACCACCACATCGCGAGGGTCTATGTGGCGGCGAACCGGGCGATCGAGGAGCACCCCGAGATCAAGGCCGAGATCGACCACCGGATGCAGCTCATCGAGGAGGGCGACCCCGAAACGAGCAGGAAGTTCAGGGAAGTCGTCTCCCATTGTCTCGAAGGGTTCAAGACGACGATGAAGAAGCTCAATGTCGTCCACGACCGGTTTGTCTGGGAGTCTGACTTCATCCGCAACGGGGACATGGACCAGGTCATCGAACGGATCGAGCGGATGCCGCAGGCACGGCACGACGGCACCCTGGCCCTCGACCTGACCGAGTGTGGGTTCGAGAAGGACTACGTGATCAGGCGTTCTGACGGCACCTCGGTCTATGCGGCCCGCGACCTCGCCTATCACACCTGGAAGGGGCGCAATTTCAGCCGGAACATCGATATCCTGGGCGCCGACCACAAGCTCATCGGGGCGCAGCTCCAGTGCACCCTGAAACTTCTCGGCGAGAAGGCGCCCGAGATCGTTACTTTCGAGTTCGTCTCCCTGCCAGAGGGCTCGATGTCGACGCGGGCCGGGAAGTTCATCTCGGCCGACGAACTCATCGCCCAGGTGACGAACAAGGCCTTCGCCGAGGTCTCTGAACGCCGGCCCGAGCTTCCCGAGTGCGACCGCGAGCAGATCGCACGTTCGGTCGCCCTCGCCGCGATCAGGTACGACATCATCAAGATCTCGCCAGAGAAGTCGACGGTCTTTGACTGGGAGGAGGCCCTCAACTTCGAGCGGCAGAGCGGACCGTACGTCCAGTACTCCCATGCCCGCGCCAGTTCGATCCTGGAGAAGGCCGGGGAGTTCGAACCGGCCTTCGTCTTCACCGACGAGCACGAGGTCGCCCTGGCAAAAGAGATCGCACGGTTCCCGGCGGTCATCGACCAGGTGGTCTCTGACCTGCGCCCGCACATCCTGGCGGCATATGCCCGCGACCTCGCCGACCTCTTCAACACCTTCTACCGGTATGTGCCGGTGCTGAAGAGCGAGGGGACGACCAGGCAGAGCAGGCTGACCCTGGTGAAGGCGGCGCAGAACACCCTCAAGGAAGCCCTGGAGACACTTGGTATCGATGCGATCACGACGATGTGATGACGGGAGTCCGAGGGGCGCCCTGAAAAAACAGGGTTACCAATTTTTTTCTCCTGAGTCCACGGCGGCGGTCAAACCGTGCCTGTGGAACAAGCGTGCCCTGCGGGGGGGCGAGATGTGCTACAAGCACCAGTTCTACGGGATCAGCAGTCACCGGTGCGTGCAGATGACTCCGACGCTGAAGTGCAACCAGCGCTGTCTCTTCTGCTGGCGCTCGTTCGAGTACGAGGTCGAGGAGACCGAGGAGTACCCGCCCGAGGAGATCGTGGCCAACCTGAGGCGTCTCCAGAAGCGGGCGCTCTCCGGCTACAAGGTCTCGCCGTACGTGACCCAGGAGCGGTTCAAGGAGGCGCTCGAGCCCGACATGGTCGCGATCTCGCTCTCAGGCGAGCCGACCTGCTACTCACGCCTGCCCGAGTTGATCGACCTTCTCAATGCCGAGGGCTACACGACGTTCCTGGTCTCGAACGGGACGCACCCTGAGATGATCAGGCGGTGCCACCCCTATCAGACCTACATCTCCCTGGACGCCCCAGACCGCGAGACCTATCTTGGGCTCTGCAACCCGGTCGAAGACTTCTGGGATAAAATCCAGGAGAGTCTTGGGGAACTTGCCTCCAGGCGGTCGGCGATCAGGACGACGATCGTCAAAGGGATCAACGATATCGACCCGGCAGGGTATGCGGCGATCTATGATGCGGCAAGGCCGACCTATATCGAGATAAAAGGATACATGTATCTCGGATACAGTCGTAACCGTCTGTCACGAGAGCATATGCCCGAACACGCCGAGGTCCGCCGGTTTGCCGAGGCGGTCGCCGAACATTGTGAATATGAGATCACGGACGAGTCCCCGATTTCAAGGGTCGTCCTGTTGGAGAGAGTGGAATGAGATTTGATCCAGAAGAATGGAAGGAACGTGCACGCAAGGACTTCGAGGCGGCATGGCATGAGGGGCCGCAGACCCTGAGCCCGCCAGGGATGGCAGGGACGTACCCGCGGAAATTTTACCCGCGGGCACGCCCGCACCCGATCGCCGAGACGATCCAGCGCCTGCGCGAGGTCTACCTGGGCATGGGGTTCTCCGAGGCGCGGGTCCCGCTCTTCATCGAGGAGCAGGATGTCTACAAGCAGTTCGGGCCTGAGGCGAGCGCGGTCCTGGACCGGGTCTTTTATCTGGGCGGTCTGCCGCGCCCGAACGTGGGGATCGGCAAGAAGCGTCTGGAGGAGATCGGGGCGATCCTGGAGCGCGAGGTCACGGACGTAGAGGAAGAAAAACTCCGCGAGACCCTGCATGCCTACAAGAAGGGGACGGTTGACGGGGACGAGTTGACTCACGAACTTGCAGAGGTGCTCTCGTGCGACGACGGGCTGGTGGTCAGGATCATGGACGAGGTCTTCCCTGAGTTCAGGGAACTTGCCCCCGAGTCCTCGCGCACGACCCTGCGTTCGCACATGACTTCGGGATGGTTCCTCACCCTGGGGGCGATGTGGGAGAAGGCGCCCCTGCCGGTCAGGATGTTCTCGATTGACCGGTGTTTCCGCCGCGAGCAGGAGGAGGGGCCGACCAGGTTGATGACCTATCACTCGGCTTCCTGCATCGTGGCCGGGGAGGACGTGACGATCGAGGACGGGAAGGCGGTTTCAGAGGCGCTTCTCTCGGCTTTCGGGTTCACCGACTTCGAGTTCCGTCCCGACGAGAAGCGGTCCAAATATTATATCCCCGACACCCAGACCGAGGTCTATGCGAAGCACCCTGAGATCGGGTGGGTCGAGGTGGCCACTTTCGGGATGTATTCCCCGGCGGCCCTGGCGCAGTACGGCGTCGGGGTGCCGGTGATGAACCTGGGCCTCGGGGTCGAGCGTCTGGCGATGATCGAGTATCAGGCCGACGATATCAGGGCGCTCACCTACCCGCAGTTCTTCCCGCAGCATTTCACCGACCTGGATATCGCACGGGCGATCTGGATGCGGGAGGAGCCGCAGACCGCCACGGGGCGAGAGATCGCACGGGCGGTCGTCGCCACGGCGACCGAGCATGCGGCCGCCCCCTCGCCCTGCGCCTTCACCGCGTGGGAGGGCGACCTCTTCGGCCGGAAGGTCCGCGTCTCGGTCGTGGAGGACGAGGAGGACTCGAAGCTCTGCGGTCCTGCGACCTTCAACGAGGTCTATGTGCAGGACGGCAAGGTGCTCGGCGTCCCCAACACCCCGCAGTTCGGGAAGGTCAGGAAGAAGGGCACCCCGGCGCATATCTCGTATGTGCAGACGGTGGCGGCGCTGGCGGCGGCGAGGATCGAGGAGGGCGTCCGCTGCGGCGAGGAAGCGAGCGTGCAGGTGAAGATGGCGAAGGTGCCGTCTGACGTGAACCTCAGGATCGCGGGGCACGCGATGCGCTACCTGACTGATAATAATAAGAAGATCGATCTCCGCGGCCCGGTGTTTGTGACCGTGCGGGCGGAGATTGTGGAATAATTTTTTTTCTTTTTTTGGATCTGAAGAAATTCTCTTGATTTCTTGATAACTCTCTTCGCCGGGAGGCTTGGCCGCCCTCCAGTGCGAGCATGAAGGAAGGCGGTTGGATCATACTCGAACCAGGAGAAGTGAGGTTTTACCATGAAACGGCATGAGGCGAGAAGACGCCTCATGCTGAACCAATGAAAATCTACCTGTTGAATGCTATTTCTGATTTTAATGGGGTTTTCACGGAAAAATGATCTCGAAGATCCTCCCTATGAGCTTGAATGACGATTTTATCACACCGGAACTCCTCATGACTGATATGCAGAGGACAGAGACATCTTCTGAATGATCAGCCCTCCGCCTTCCCGACCCTATCTTCATCCCAGGGGTCCGGGGGCAGAGCCCCCGGCACCGGGTTTGGGAAGGCGTGATGATCAGAACGTGCCGCCTTCATCGCAGAATCTTTCCCGCCGTCTCGCGCCGGGGGTTGCACCCCCGGACCCCCCACCACACGCTGAAAAAAGGGAAGCGAGTGCCGTGATCACTCCAAAAAACGTGCCCTCACCCTTTCCAATACGAGAAGAAGTAATAACTCCCCTTATATTCCACGACATTCCCCCTATATCTCTCCACTATGATCCCTTCTTCATCGAATGGCAGTTCAGCACCGATCTCTCCGGTCTGGATCGATCGATTTACTGTCGGGAGGTCTTTGAGGTCGGTGTCATCGATCCTGATGATCTCAAGACCCGCACGAATGAAGTCGTCCTCTGTGCTGTCGGCAGGGAGGTCGCGATATTCCGCATCCCCGTTGCTGATATTGATCACGTCAAGATAGATCCCTCCCAGATTACCAGGCGGCCCTTCAGGGACTACATCATCGGAGCAGTACGCATAATGGAGGACCCTCTCAGGGTATTTGGTGTCATTGACCGCGGTGCTCTCGATAAAGTACTCGGTAAAATCGATCCAGACCCGACAGAGTAGCACCCGGTCACTGACCGTCAGCACGACCTCGCTCTTCTCGACATCAAGGAGCGTGCCGGTAAATGAATGGATCCCGATGCTCCGAGCTTCGGTGTCAGTGGTATGCTCTCTTACATCGGTCGTGAAGACCTGGCCGTCGAGAGAGAGCGTCAGGGGTTCGCCACGGAGCAGCACCTCTTTGATCTCTTTGGTGTCAAAGACCATGACATCGTACCTCGTGATCGATCCAGGGATGTCGAGTTCCTCGCACTCCTCTGGAGAGAGGTCGCGTCTCTCGGTCATCGAATCGATATAGACCACCGTCTCGGGGGATGGATCCCCCGTCTCATTCACTCCATCGATCGCTACTGCTGTGGGAGCGGTGGCACCCTCGCCCGCGACCATGAGCATGATCGCCACCACTGCGATTACTCCGACCAGGACCACGGCGAACAGGAGAGATTTTTTTGGGAACATATTATCACCCTCAAGTACTACGAGTCTCACAGTTCTTCCACAGGAAAGAACTCATCCTTCTCCAGAACACGATTCCACCGCCGGTCCCGCGATCCGACCCCCCACTCCTCAATCAACCGCGTGAGAATCTGCTCATCGCTCTCACCCTCATATCCCATCTCCCTCAGCAGGGCCTGCGTCCCCTCAGAGAGAGTGATCTGTACCGCGGCAGTCATCAAAGAGAGGATCACAGGTAGCGGAAGATAAGGGTTTCGAGTTCTGTTGAGACCTCCATGCTTTTTTCGGTACCTCCCCGATTCCACACCTCGCTGTGGGAGCAATTACCGACAACAGCATACCAGACGCAAAGATTGATACTACATCCCCCAACCATGAGCATAAAGAGGAGGTGGACCATGACCGGCATCAAAACAGACATCAAAAAGATCAAGGAACGCACAGAAGTGCTCACCGAAACGATCGACGAACTCTTCCATGAGAAAGAGACGACGGCGATGATGAAACTCTCAGAGCAGTCGGTCTCTGCGTTCCTGGAGGATGAACCCGACCTCTATACGGTCAGAGATGTCAGGGTTGCGTATCGATGAAGGGGAAGATTGTTCTGATGGCTTGGCCCTCCACAAAAAACGGCAGTGCAAACCCCACCACGATCGCATTCTGCATCCTTCGCCCCATTACGTGCCATCCAGATTTATGAGACCGGCACGGATGAAGATCACCGGCGTGTCGTTCGTCCCAGGCGGGCGGGCATGCGACTCGATGACCTGATAGATCTCATCAGTGGTCTCATCGGTCACCGGGAACTCTTCATGGAGATAAATCTCGATACAATCCAGGTAATTGACGCCGTGGCCGAAGATCGGACCGTCCGGATGGTAGAGATGTTTCTCTTCAAATCCTTCGGATGCCGAATCGAGAATGGCCATAAGATCCTGATTTTTCTGGACCTGTCCGTAGGCGGCATAGATGTTCCTGGACATGAGGTACTCCATGTCCCGCTCATCGATATCAGGGATGACCTCACTGATGGCCTCCCTCTGCTCCTCGGTCCTGGCCTTTTCGTGCTGGTTCACGAGAACGATGCCGGCGATACAGACGACCACGATGAGTCCCGCCGCCAGAAAAAATCTTATTCTCTTTGAATTGGTGTTCTCCATGGTTCACCTTCTCCTCTCATCATGTAAGGGGGATATGCCAGGAGTGTCGCGGGGTTCTTTCGATCTCTTGACAGTGCAGCAGAACCCTGCCGGGGAATCATTCCAGCCCTCACACCGCGAAGTATCATTTTTGTTTTATATATTCGTTATGAACGCTCCCTCTCCATGTCAGATCCTGCTCGGGAAATCTTTCGCTGATCAGCGCTCGCACATCGCACAAAAATATGTTAAATAATATGTGAGGTCATCCCAAAACTCTCCGGCCCTCATCCTCACCGATGATAGCGCGATGGATGACAATGAAGAGATCCCAGCTTTTTCATCGCGCACCCATGCATTCGTCGCCTTCCCCCTCGCCCACGCCGGGGGCGATGCCCCCGGACAGCGAAGATCATAGATCTTCTCGACTACCTCAGGTCGTCCCTGGGGATAGCGATGGGGACGGGAAGGCAGAGTAAAGATCATGAAGATGGGACGCAACCCTCCGTCAATCTTCATCGGCGGGGGGGGTCCGGGAGGCGGCACGCTCCCCGGTGGAGGAGAGGGTTCAGAATTTCTGGAAGGAAGCACTTCAGATCAAGGAGATCTTCACCCCTGGAGAGTTTTGGGATATACTCTGTGATAAAAAAAGAACGCGGCAATCAGACACCATACTCCACCCAACGTATAATTTAATCTCATTATGTTCTTGTCACCGATCACCCGATCGAATCCTATCCTCGATCACCGTCCATGCGCCGACTCGCATACAGCGCAATGCACGCGATCAGAACTGAGAGAGGACCGCCGTACCGGATGATCGCGCTCAAAGCACCTTCTCCGGTCGTGAGATAATAAGAGAGATCAGAGTCGAGGAGAAGAGCACCCACGATCAGACCGATCTTCCAGATCCATATCAGGTCGTTTTTGATCTCCACGACCGAAAATATATTTTTGGAACATATATGCTCTCTGAGCAGATCGTTTCTAGGTCGCGTCGATCTCATTGGACCAAGAAGATGATGAAAACCCAATCTGGCAACTCCAGAAAAACGTGAAGCATTTTTTTCAACTTTGAAGAAAACCTCCTGATGATGCTCTTCAATGGGGGGTGTGCCGCCTCTCGTGCCGTCACTGTCGAGGGTGATACCCTCAGGGATATGCACCGGTACAAAAAACAGACGAGAGAGATCCACAAGATCCCCATCTTCGTCCAGGGCGATTCTACCCACCTCACACAAACCTATTTCAATCCCCACTTCCTCTCACCAGATTGATCCAACAGGAGAGGAGAAGGAAATGCGCCGCGTCAGTTACCGCATTCTTCTGCGAAAAGAGTCGGAAGGAGGCTACACCGTCACGGTACCGACACTCCCGGGCTGCGCCACCTGTGGGGGTACGATCGAGGAGACGATCGCCATGGCAAAAGAGTCGATCGAGACCTACCTGGAAGATCTGGCTGAAAGAGGAGAAGAGATCCCGACCGAGGAGGACACCCTTGAATATACGCTGACCATCGAAGCACATGCCTGAAATCCCTGTCCTCTCCCGCAAAAAGTCATCATAATCCTTGAGAGGAAAGGGTTTGTCCTGGTACGAACACGGGTCAGCCACCACCTTTACCGTCACCCGGAGACTGGACGGCGCGTGACGGTCCCGGACCAGGCAAAGGATCCACCCACGGGCACTCTTCTTGAAATTCTCCGACAGGCAGGGATCAAAAGAGAAGATCTCGAAGACCTCACATGATCCGTCCCCTGCCCCCGCCAGCATCATCCGCATTCTTCAAAATGACAATTTCAGACTCTGAAGAATTTGGCATGAACCCCGTGCTCAAGCATACGCGGTTGAACATTGTTCTGAGCAGCGCTTCTGAGTTTGAAGGGATCCCTCTCCTTTCGATGGGGAGGCGGGCGCGAACACTTCACCATCGCCGCCCCCAGGCGCGAGACGACGGAGAAGATTCTCCAATTGAGGGCGGCACATCTGATCCTCACGCCTTCCCATACCCTTACACCGGGGGGTGGCCAGCACCCCGCAAAAAAAGTCACCCGGAGCACTTCTACAAAGCCCGGCGTTCACTCTCCTCTCATTTTTCGCCGGAGAAGTGCCGCTGCTCCAGGGCCGATGAGTATACCTGCATACCCGAGCGGTGAGGCGGTTGCTTCAGGCATCGGCGTTGTTTCTTCAGCGGCAGATCCCGATCCCGGATCTCCCGGTGTAAGGGGAACGTCAGGTGTCGTCTGTTCTCCGGCAACCGGCGTGTCAACGGCCACACCGCCCAGAGCGATCCACCCGGTGCCCGGACAGGTCGCCTCACACATGACTCCCCGGGTGTCATCGCCGGTGATCTCTGCAGCATACTCTGTCCACATTCCTGCGGGTGCATCATACCGCCACAGTGACGGCAGGGCGTTTCGTGCGGCAAGCCAGTCTCTCGGGATGCTGAATGTATAGGTGATCTCGGCGACATCCCGGGCATCGGCTTTGTACAGGTTCACGAGATCATACTGGTAAATCTGTGCACCAGGAGGCACTATGCCGTTTCCCGGCCCTGATCTCTTCTCGACGGTGATCATCAGATCCTGGATATCCGCCGCAGGGAGAATTGTTGCTTTTGTCACTGCGGTGTGGGTAAATGTCAGAGAGGTTCGATCGCCTTTTCTCAGATCCGATACCGAACGAACGTCGGTATGGGACGCATCTCCGGATCCTTTTGACGAAACCGGTGAGACCGTTATCACCTCTGATCTCTCGTTGGAATACCCGTTCGCCGATACGTTCAGATAGAGGGTATAGTCGCCAACCTCCGGGTAGATAATCGTCCGGTTGATCTCATCCGGACCGGTCGCATTGATCCACGTGCCATTGCCAAACGAGAAGTTCCATGCGGTCGGCTGTCCTGATGAATACACTTCCATGCTGACACCCAGCGGGGCCGTTCCTGTTTGAGGTGAGAGCGAGATGGTCGGTTCAGGCATCGAGACAGATATCGCCTGCGAGGTCTCGTTGGAGTACCCGTTCGCCGATACGTTCAGATAGAGGGTATAGTCGCCGGCCTGCGGGTAGGTGACGGTGCGATTGAGATCATCCGAACTGGTCTCGTTGATCCACCTGCCGTCTCCCAGAGAGAGGTTCCATGCGGTTGGCTCTCCGAATGAATGTGCCTGAATCCGGACATCCAGCGGGGCCGGCCCTCTTCCCGGTGAGAGCGAGAGGGTCGGTTCCGGCATCGAGACAGATATAGCCTGCGAGGTCTCGTTGGAATACCCGTTCGCCGACACGTTCAGGGTGAGGGTATAGTCGCCGGCCTGCGGGCAGGTGACGGTGCGATTGAGATCCTCCGAAGTGGTCTCATTGATCCACCTGCCGTCACCCAGAGAGAGGTTCCATGCCGTCGGCTCTCCGGGTGAATATGCTTCTATCCTGACACCCAGTGGTGCCGGTCCTGCTTTCGGTGAAACCGAGAGAACCGGTTCAGGCATCGAGACTGCTATTGTCTGCGATGTTTCGTTCGAGCACCCGTTCGCAGATACGTTCAGGGTAAGCGTATACTCACCTGCCTGCGGGTAGGTGACGGTGCGATTGAGATCATCCGAAGTGGTCGCATTCACCCACCTGCCGTCACCCAGAGAGAGGTTCCATGCCGTCGGCTTTCCGCCCCGTGACCCTGCCCGGATGATGAGATCCAGTGGTGCTGTTCCGCTATCAGGTGAAACGGAGAGAACAGGTTCAGGCATCAAGACGGTTATCGCCTGTGACGTTTCGTTCGAGCACCCGTTCGCAGATACGTTCAGGGTAAGCGTATACTCACCTGCCTGCGGGTAGGTGACCGTCCGGTTGATTCCGTCCGGAGTGGTCGCATCGATCCGCCTGCCGTCCCCAAGGGAGAGGTTCCATGCAGTTGGTTCGTCCCTGCACGAGACATTCAGCGCTATGGACAGAGGTGCCTCTCCTGAGTCGGGAGAGAGTGCCAGAACAGGTTCAGACATTAAGACTGTTATCTTCCGGGAGGTCTCGTTTGAGAATCCGGTGATACTGTTGGTGGCATTCAGCACAACCGAATAGATTCCGACCTGGCTGAAGGTGTGCGTGGTATTCTGTGAGGCGGCTTTGCCGTCATAAAAAGTCCAGTTCCATCTGTCTGCTTCAATATTTCCTGTTGCACTGCCATTGAAGACGACGTGTAATGGCGCGAGACCCTGTCCGGGACTGGCAGAGATGACAGGAATAATCTCCGCCTCCTCAAGCATAAGAGCAAGGGCACGTTTCTCTCCTGCACTGACGGTCACCCGGGTGGTATTGACCAGATTATCCTTCTTTGCGAGAATTGTGTGTTCTCCTGTCGGAAGGTAGAGGGCGGCCGGTGCATCTGTGGTGCGGCTGATATCTTTTTTATCCACAAAAAGGATTGCTCCGGCAGGATCTGTTGCAATGGTCAGTGTCCCGCGGGAACGGTTATACACCAGGGGAAGTTCGTCGGTGCCGACGACAGGGTGGATGGCGCCTAAACTGAATTCATAAAAAGTGATGTTTTCATCACAGATGCCATCGAAATTGGCATCCCTGGCAGTATCTGAAAAGCCGGTGCCTGCCGGACTGGCCCAGACATTTCCCCCGCAGTAGGGCCCGCCGGCAATGTTGTCTTTCAGAAGCAGGGTCCGGTTAAAGACCGCATGCCAGTCATATGCTGATCGGGTATATGCTTCGAAATTATTCTCATTGCTGAAGAGATTGTTTCTGAGTGTCAGTCTGCTGTCATATGCATAGACCCCGCCGCCGTAATCAGCTGTGTTGTCGTGTATGGTGGTGTCCCCGATGACCAGCGTTCCACCAGAGACAGAGACCCCGCCGCCATCAGAGGCTGTATTGTCATGTATGGTGGCATTTCCGATGGTCAGCGTACCACCCAAGACAGAGACCCCGCCGCCATAATCACCTGTCGCTTTGTTGTTGTATATGGTGGTCTTTTCAATGGCTGATGTGGCAGAACCGGCATAGACCCCGCCGCCGGAACTGGCTTTATTGTTGTATATGGTGGCGTTTTCAATGGAAAGGGTGGCAGATCCTACATAGACCCCGCCGCCACTACCCTGGGCTTTGTTATCGTGTATGGTGGTGTCTCCGATGGCCAGTGTGCCACCAGAGACAGAGACCCCGCCGCCATAATTATTTTCGGCTTCGTTGTCGCATATGGTGGTGTCCCTGATAGTGAGAGTACTGTCCTGAAAAATATACACCCCGCCACCACTTTGTGCGGCTGTGTTGTTACTCAGGGTGGTGTTTCCGATGGTGAGACCGGCATTACAGCCATAGACCCCGGCGCCAAACTCACCAGCTGTGTTGTTGTGTATGGTGGTGTTTCCGATGGTTGCCGTGGCATCCTGGACATAGACTCCGCCACCGTAATTGGCCGTGTTATTGTTTACCATGGCGTTTTCAATGGTAAGGGTGGCGGATTCTGCACAGACCCCGCCGCCAAGGTCAGTGGCGGTGTTGTTGTGTATGGCGGTGTCTCTGATGGTGAGCGTGCTGCCCTCAAAGACATACACCCCGCCACCCCGGAGACTGGCGGTGTTGTTATCTATGATGCTGTCTTCAATGGTCAGCGTGGCAGCCCTGACATAGACCCCGCCACCCCAGTCAGGGGAATGATGGTTATTTGAGATGTCCAGGCCACGTAAGGTGACATTATTGACCATCTGTATGGTTAGTGTTGACGTTCCATCTGTTTTAGCGGCAATCAGCGGACGAACCGGAGATCCTTCCCATTGTTCTACGGTAACATTTGATTCTCTTATGGTGATGTCGTCCTCATAGGTGTGGCCCTCAGCACCCCAGATGCGGATGGTATCGCCATCGCGGATTTCGGGAATGCGGGAGATATTGCTATAGTTCCCGCTCCCCGGAATGGGGGAGACACTCCAGAGTGCCGGATGGGTAATGGAGAGAGTACTGGTCATCTTCAGGGTATCAGAAGAGGATGATTCTGACAGGAGACGGTCAGAGCTGTTTTCTTCAGCGACGATCGTAAGGGACGTGGTATTGAAAACCGAAGTGCTGGTGTTTGTGGCATTAAGGGTTATCACATACGTCCCCGGAACGGTGAAGGTATGACTGAAATATTGTTCCGTTCCAGGAACCGTAGCATCATCCAGGAACCATTGCCAGAGATCGGCAGTATACCCGACTGAACCCCCGGTGAAATTCATCGTAAACGGCACGACACCGGAAGTTTCATTCACCGCAATGGTCGATACCAGTGCAGGATCGTTTTCGGAAACAAAAGCTGTATCATTATTCCCGGCATCTGACATATCAGATGATTGAGCAGAACCGAATATGCATAGACAAAAGAGAAGCACTGTTACAATAGTCATGATTTTTATTTTCAACGTGTTCACCTCTATTTTAGCCAGGTAAGGTCAATTCCTACTTTTTCAGAGAGGAATAAGAAAAAATTGTCCAGAAATTTGTCCAAATTAATTATAATATCATTTTCCTTTTTGGATAAATACGTTCCGAATTTATAACATATCAATAATCTATGATTCAAGGTCAGATGGATGAAGGGCAAAATAGTATACCTGGTGTCGTGTCATGCCTCACATGTCCGACCGAGATGCCGCAGATCACGCTCTTTATGAAGGGGCGGCGAACGGGATCACTGCATCGTCACCTCCCCCGTCCATCTTCACCGTAGGGGTCCGGGGGGTCTCCTCCCGGCGAGAGAGCGTGACAAAAATTTCTTCATCCTTCTGGTGGGACGGCACGTATGATCATCCGTGACCCTTGTCCTTGCACCCATCGATCTCATGCCTTCCCACCAACCATCCCGGCGACCCCCCGACCCCCCCATAAGGCAACCTTAAAACCCCGCTCGCCCATTCACCCTCATGCATCGAAAGAAAAAAACAACCGGCAGCCCCCGGACTGAAACGTGCGCCAACACCGGTTCAAAGACTACGGCCGACACCCCGTCGACCTCCCCGATCGCCCGCGCCCTTGCCACCCTCTTCCCTGAAGGAGGAGTGGTGGAACTCCGCGCCCTTGCCGACCGGTTCACGCACTCGGGCTACTTCGACGATTATGCAAAATTGACGAACGCCGCCGAGGCCCTGGACGCCGACCCCGAGAACAGGGGGATCTATGTCACCCTGAACCCCGTGGACCCAGCCCTCCTCGCGAGGCGGGCAAACCGCGTGAAGATGCGCCTCACGCGTTCTGACCCCACCACCGCCGACGCCGACATCCTCCGCCGACGCTGGGTGCCCGTCGACCTCGACCCGGTCCGGCCGAGCGGGGTGTCGTCCACCGATGAGGAACACGAGGCGGCACTTACACGGGCAGACGAGATCGCCGGATGGCTCAGGACACAGGGCTTCTCCGATCCGATCAAGGCCGACTCTGGCAATGGTGCCCATCTCCTCTATCGGATCGACCTCCCGAATGACGAGGCGGCGACCGCACTCGTGAAAGGGGTGCTCGCCGCACTCGACGCCCTGTTTTCAGACGACGTCGTCACCGTCGACACGGCGAACTTCAATGCCGGCCGGATCTGGAAACTCTACGGCACCTACTCACGAAAAGGGGACTCGACGCCCGAACGCCCGCATCGGTGGGCAGAGATCCTCTCGGCCCCTGAGCACGTGGCGGTCGTCGATGCCGACCATCTCAAGAAGGTCGCCGCCCTCCTCCCGACCAGGCCCCCGCCGGGAACGAAAAGCGGCACGCCCCAGACCCAGGACACCGGAGCGCCCGAATCCCTCTCAGTCAGGGCGCGGGCGATGAAAGTCCTCACCCGCGGCGACCCCCTCGGCTTTCTCCTCGACACCTTCCACCAGGACCATGTCGGCGACCACATCGTCGCCGAGTGCCTCGCCCTCTCGGTCGCCTCCCAGTCGGTCGAGAACACGAACGGACTGCATGTCGCGATCTCAGGGATCTCAGGGAAAGGCAAGACCCACACCTGCGAGACCATGCTCGACCTCATCCCCGAGGCCTTCAAGATCAAGGGCACCGTCTCTGACAAGGCGCTCTACTACCAGGACGACCTGCGGCCAGGCACCGTCTTCCTCTTCGACGACGTCGCCCTCTCCGAAGACCTCCAGGAAGTCCTGAAGAGCGCCACCTCCAGGTTCAGGGAACCCATCGAGCACCGGACCCTCACCACCGACCGGCGGCTACGGGTCTGCACCATCCCTGAGCGCTGCGTCTGGTGGCTTGCACGGGTGGAGAATGTCGGCGACGACCAGGTGATGAACCGGATGCTCACCGTCTGGATCGACGACTCGCACGAGCAGGACCAGAAAGTGCTCGGCCACATGAAAGAGGCCGAGGCCGAGCGCCGCCGCGAGCGGGAGCAGGACGAGGACGTCCATGTCTGCCGCGCCCTCTGGGAGGTGCTCAAGGAGGAGACCGTCTATGTCCGCATCCCGTTCGCACGGCAGATCGCCTTTCAGTCGGCCAGGAACCGCCGCAACCCGGCGATGCTCTTCGACCTGATCAAGGCCGCCGCCCTCCTCAACCGCTTTCAGCGGGAGAGGGACGAGGACGGGAGCCTCATCGCCACCCGCGAGGACTTCGACACAGCCAGGCGGGTGTTTCTTGCGATCAACAGCGAGGTCGGCGGGCAGGAGACGAAGCAGACCAGAAGGGAGGCGGCGGCTCTGGAGTCGATCGCCGCGATGGGGCTTGAGGTCTTCACTGTCAGGCAACTGCAGGACGCCCTCGGGCTCTCGTACCACCAGACTTACCGCCTGCTCCACGGCTACAACAACACCAAGATAACCTATACCGGGATCCTGGACACGTGCCCGGCGGTGAGTCTCATCGATGCCACGGTGGCCGAAGAACGTTACGGGATCGAGATGAAACGCCGTGAACATTATTTCTCGTTCGACTCCCGGATCTACCGCGAGTGGATGGCGAAGGGGGACGTCTGGATCGATGACGACCCCGACCTTTCCACCTTCGCGCCTGGTTCGCACCTGGCGGGCGCGAAGATGGCGGCCCGGAAAGAACCTTAGTCCTGACGGGATTTTGGTACAGGAGTACAGAGAGAGAAGTGTGTACAGTTCCCCCAGGTAATTCGCACACGATCCAGGGAACACCCGGCACCCATGGCGGCCGGGTGTAGGGTGGGAACGTGCGAATGAGAGGGGGAAACCTGGCACACATGCCTGGTCGACTGATCAGAGACGGCATGTGCGTTTTATTCCAGGTGCGAACCAGGTGCGAAGAAAATACACAGGGCAGGTCGAGCGCCAGGTCGCGGCGGCCGAGACGATCGAAACTTTGGTTCTGTAGAGACCCTCCTGGTGGTCCTCTTCGACGGGGGGCGAGTGTCCCACGCAGAGATGGCCACCGTGAGAACTCCTACAGGGCCCAAAAAAAGCGAAAATCTCCCCATCGTCATCCCACTCTTCTATTGAAGTCCTCATCCAGGGCATGCACACGCCGGAGAGACGTGCCCGGCCCTCCAGAGCCAAAGAAAAAAATATTTCCCCACGGCACGCAAAATCTGCGCATGAAAAAGATTTTCTTGATCGCACTTCTTTTCGCAGGCATGGTGCTTGCATGCGGCTGCACAGAAGAAGGGACGACCCCCGCCACACCGACCCCGGTGCCGACGGCCCCGGCAACGACGACGACCACGACCACGACGACCGCCACCCCTGCCGCCCCCGCCGGTGCGCTCCCTGTTGCACTCTCCTCGTCCAACCCCAACGCCACGCTCTCTCTTGACGCCGGGGTTCTCCTCGTCTCCTTCCACGCCGCAGAGGCCCAGGAGATGGAGATCACCTTCGCGAATGTCTCGCAGGAATGTGGCGAGAGCAACGAGTTTTCCATGACCGCCCCGTACAACGGATCGGTCGTCTTCGAGATCCCACAGAAGGACGAATACCTGCTGAACATCACAGGGACCGGCGCATGGACCGCCGAGGCCTCGAAGTATGCAGGTGGCGAAACCCTGAAGGCGCCGCTGAACCTCACCGGCAACGGGACCGAAGTGCCGCAGGCACTCTACCTTGAGGAGGGGCAGTACCTCTTCGAGCGGAACGAGACCGGAGAAGCCTCCCCGCTGTACCTCATGAGGTACGAGAATGGCAGTTTCCTCATGGACACAGACCAGACTCATGTCCAGACCGAATTTGGGGTGCTGTCCACGGAGACCTCCAGGAACCTCACCGTCCCTGAGTCAGGGACGTACCTCCTGAGCGTCATCGCCGGCGAGAACCCGACCCCATGGACAGTGTCCATCTCCCAGGCAAACGAAACCACGTCTGCCTGAACCAGGGAGACCTGAGCGCGGTCGCGGATGCGACGGCGCCGGGCTCTCACCTTTTTTTTTCTCAGGCGCCCCCCAGGAGGTGTGCCAGAAAGTAATTATGCTCCAGGAAAGATCGCTTCTTCATCCAACAATGCACGAACACGCACCCATCGACCTGGAGGCGATCGCACGGGGAGCCATGGCGGACTACGGGTTCTCTCCGGAATTCTCCATGGGCGTCGAGCGCGAGGTCGGCATGATCGAGACGCCGGCCGCCCCCGACGACGTCCCCGACCTCTCGTCCCTCCTCTGGTCGTCCATCGACAATGTCGACTCCATGGACCTCGACCAGATCGAGCACTGCGAACGCACTCGCCGCGGCGGGATCCTGGTCAGGGTGGCGATCGCCGACGTGGACGCCGCGGTGCCGGCGGGGTCGGCGACCGACCGGCACGCCGCTCATAACGCCACCTCGGTCTACACCGGGGTCGAGACCTTCTCCATGCTCCCTGAGCGCCTCTCCCACGGGATCACCTCCTTGCTCCCTGGCCCGCCCCGTCTCGCGGTCGTCGTCGAGTACACCGTGCAGAGGGACGGGAGCACCAGACCTGGCAGGATGTACAGGGCGCTCGTGGCCAACAAGGCAAAACTGATCTACGAGGAGGTCGGCGACTGGCTGGACGGCGTCGGCGACCCCCCTGCGGCCGTCGCCGACCGTCCGGGGCTCAAAGAGCAACTCCTCCTCCAGGACGAAGCGGCGCGACGGCTGCGAAACTACCGGTTCGAGCACGGGGCGCTCGACCTCGAGACCATCGAGGCCACGCCGGTGATGGAGGAGGGGCGGGTGAGCGGGTTCGTCGTCCCGCGGCAGAATGCGGCGCGGCGCCTCATCGAGGAGTTCATGATCGGGGCCAATCAGGCGACGGTCGCATTTCTGGAGAGGGCCGGCGTCCCGATGATCCAGCGGGTCGTGCTCACCCCGAAAGACTGGCACGGGATCGTGGCGACCGCCGCCGAATACGGGTGGCGCCTCCCGAAGAGGCCCAACTCGAAGGCCCTCTCGAAGTTCGTTTCGAGGCAGAAGAAGGCCGACCCCGAAGGCTTCCCCGACCTCTCGCTGACGATCGTGAAACTCATCGGGCACGGGATCTATCTGGCCTTCACCCCGGGCGACCCCCCGTACGGCCACTTCGGGCTCGCGGTCACCGACTACACCCACGGCACAGCCCCGAACCGGCGCTACGTCGATCTCGTCATCCAGCGCCAGGTGAAGGCGGCCCTCCGCGGGGAGGCGTGCCCGTACTCCCGCGACGACCTTGACTATCTTGCCGCATGGCTGAGCGATCGCGAGAGGGCGGCCGAGAAGGTGGAGCGGTTCGTGCACAAGGCAGCGGCCGCAGTGCTGCTCCAGGACCGGATAGGGGAGACATTTGATGCGATCGTCACCGGGGCCTCTGAGAAAGGGACCTATGCCAGGCTCGTCTCCCCGCCGGTCGAAGGGCGGGTGATGGAGGGCGAGCACGGGCTCTATGTCGGAAAAACGGTCCGCGTCCGCCTGACACGCACCGACCCGTACCTCGGCCATATCGATTTTGCACGGGTCTGAAGGGACGAGCGAACGCGAGTGCGAGAGGACAGGGAATCACTCTCGGCGATAGGAAGAGGTTCGACCTTCCATGGATCGCTGATGTGTGGGCTTTGTAGAATCAGGCATGAACCCCTGGTTCACACATACGGGATGAACATGATCGTGGATCCCCAGGGTGCGTGGATCTTCCCCCATTAGCGCAGGAGACCACGGGGGACCACCACTCACCTGCCGCCACCATCTATCCTCTGTCCGGGGGGTCCGGGGGCGCAACCCCCGGTGCGAGATGACAGGAAAGAGTCTACGATCTGGGGTGGCCCACCCGATCATCGCGCCTTCCCACACCTTCACGCCGGGGGCGCTGCCCCCGGACCCCCGAGACCACGGTGAAGACAGGAAGGCAGAATCAACGACTGTGACGAAAGTGTTGCCCTCCTCGACCTATCGATTTTGCACGGGTCTGAGAGGTACGAGCGAGCGCGAGTTCAAGAAGATCGACGAGGTTCGAACGACCAAACCCCTGGTATTGAGAGCCATCATAATGCGCCCTACAGAGCCGAAGCAGTCCAGGGTTATTCACCCTGACGCGAGATGCCCCTCGATGAGGTCCAGGAACCCCTCTGCACGGGCGACCGCGTGCTCCGCCTCCTGCTCTGAGACGATGCCTGCCATGTCATAGACCGTGATGTGCCGTTTTCGCCGCATCCGGTCGAAGGCGATCACGACCTCAGGGTCAAGGAAAAGTCCGACGAACCTGACCACCGCGATGTGCTGGTTTGCGCCGGAAGGCCGATAGCCCTTCGAGAACATTAACGCCCGCCCGGCCTGGAGCATGGCATTGTAGGCGATGGAGTAGGCCCAATCGCTGTTGCCCCCGAGCATGGTGCCGGCGACCGCCACGTCCCGTCGTGCAAGGTCCATGGCATTCTCCACTGTCCCTGGTTCAGGCCTGAACTTTTTGATGACCCGTCGGCGTCGCAGTCCTTCAAGCGTCTCCAATCAGCATCACCTTCGGCCCTCTGAGGACATGAGTCACAAAAGGATCGTCTCTGGCGATCCGCTCCTCCATCTCCTCTGGCGTGAAGAGGGCATAGTTGATCTCTCTCCCGAGCGCCTCCTCGACCTCCTGGACCGCGACGATCAGGCGCCCTTCGTCCACATGCCCGACAATGAAGAGGTCGATGTCGCTCTCCGCACCCGCCTCCCCGCGGGCGAAAGAGCCGTAGATGAACATCCGGTCGATCACCCCGATCCCGTCGAGGCGCTCGGTGATGACCTTTGCCACCCCCTCGGTCTTGAGGATGATGGCGGTCAACTCCTCATAGAGAGGGAATGTGCGGTCGACCATATAATAATGCGCGTTTCCCTTCCTCGTGCTGGTGAGGAGTCCGAACTCCTCAAGGTTGGCCAGTTCGCGCCTGACGGCGTTGAGGTTCTCGCCGGTGAGGCGCTGGACCTCGCGGAGGTACATATCGCGGCCTGGGTTCATGAGGAAGAGGGTGAGAAGTTTCACCCGCGTCTTCGAGGGGATGAGGCGTTCGAGCATGTATCACAAATGTATACGGTAGTATACATAATGTATTCGATCGGGCATGACCGGGGGAGGTTCTCCCCCAATGAGGGGAGAGAAAATTATGACAATGGGCTCTGTAGAAATCGTCTTGATGGTTTTCTTTGGCGAGGGGCTCGCCGCCCCCAAACCCCTCGCCACACGATCGATCGAGGACGGCACACCTCTCTTCGAGTTCATCGATTCCGCCCTCCAGTCCTATCGTGCTCCCTGGGGTCCGGGGGCAGCGCCCCCAGCATGAAGATGTGAGAAGGCGGGGGACACACATTCTCTCCACGATTCGCGAGAGGTTCTACAAAACCTATTGTCGAAATTCTCCTGATGGGGCTCTCCGACAGGGAGTGACGAGGCGCGGCGTTCTCATCCCCCAAGAACCGTGAGATCATCTCTCCCGCCGCGCCCGAAAACCCCAAATACCGGTCTGCATGAGATCACCATGAACCAGATGGAATTATCCCCTGCAATCCTCGAAAAGATCCGGACACGCCAGGCCGCGATCGAGGAGACCGCCTCCCCGTACGCCGCCAGGAACTCGAGTGCCTTCCGCAAAAAACTCCAGCCCAGGAGACCAGAAGAGCCGGTCATCCGCCCCCCCTTCTCCCGCGACGCCGACCGCATCCTCCACTCCAAGGCCTACACCCGCTACATCGACAAGACCCAGGTCTTCTTCCTCATCGACAACGACCACATCACCCACCGCGTCCTCCACGTGCAACTCGTCTCGAAGATCGGGCGCACCATCGGCCGGGCCCTCGGACTCAACGAGGACCTGATCGAGGCGATCGCCCTTGCTCACGACATCGGGCATGTCCCGTTCGGGCACAAGGGGGAGGAGTGCCTCGACGAGATCTGCAGGCGCGAGGGGATCGGGGTCTTCAAGCACAACCTCCAGAGCATCCAGTCCCTCGACGTCATCGAAGACCTGGACCTCACCCTCCAGACTCTGGACGGCGTCCTCTGTCACGACGGTGAACGGTTCGTCCGCCGCCTCAGCCCGACCGGGAGCCTCACCGCGGCGGCGCTCGCCGCCAAGTGCGAACAGATCCAGAAGGGGGGAGACGCCCCGGTCCTCCCGGCCACGATGGAAGGGTGCGTGGTCAGGGCCGCCGACGTCATTGCCTACCTGGGCCGCGACCTCCAGGACGCGATCGAGGTCGGGGTGATCAAAAAAGACGACGAGGACCTTGCGGCGATCTGTCATGAATCTCTCGGGGTCGAGGACTATCAGATGATCAACTGGACGGTCATCGACACCCTCATCAAAGACCTCGTCGCCGAGAGTTTCGGGACGGCGGAGATCGCCTTCTCCCGCGAGGCCGCCGGGGCGGTGACCAGGATGCAGGCGTTCAGCATCGAGCACATCTACCAGGACCCGCGGCTCACCGCCCAGCAGGAGAAGATCAGGAGGATGTTCGTCACCCTCTTCGACCACTTCGCCGCCGACCTCGACGCCGGGCGGACCGACTCTCTCATTTACACCGACTACCTCGACGCCCCCTGGGTCTCAGAGACCTACCGCACCTCCGCAAGCGAGGGCGAGAAGGTGCGGGACTTCATCGCGGGGATGACCGACCGCTACTTTGCCGAGACCTTCCAGGCGCTCATCCTGCCCAGGCGGGTCAGGGGCACCTATGACGACCCGCACCCCTCATCTTCTCGTGCGCCCAACTGATCCTGATGCCAGACGCCGCCGATCTCATCCATGCCGCCGTCGCCCGCTTCGCCGCCTGCAGGACGCGAGGGCAACTCGGCGAGGCGATCGCCGAGGAGCTGAAGAGGTACTCCCTCTTCGACCTCCAGGCCATCGGCGGCGGGATGAAACGAGAGGTCGACCCCCTTCCCGAACCCTACCGGAGCCGCGTCCGCCCGTACTTCGAGGCGCAGCTCTTCGGGGCCTACCACCGGGCGATGAAGGCGTACAGGAGCGGGGAGTTCGAGCGGATGAACGAGGCGGTCCCTGACCGCGAGCGTTTCGAGAAGTTCGTCGCCCTCGTGCCTGACGGGTGTCTCAAAAAGGATCCTGAGACTGATTTCGGTCTCGGAGGGCCACGTCACACCTTCTTCTATTATCTGGTCACCGGATATGCGATCTTTGTCGAGGGCGGCCCAGGCCACCCGGTCGGCACCCCCTTCCCTGGCGGGTTCGTGGTGGAGCGCCGGGGGGAGAAGTTCCTCTGCCCGATCAGGGACAAAGAGGAGGACGTCCCCTTCTCGATCTGCAATGTCTGTCCGGCAGAGCAGATGGAGGGGGTGTGAGGGCCGGGAAATAGATTATTTCAGCTCTGTAGAAATCTTCCTAGTTCCTCACGGGGCGGGGGGTTGCACCCCCCGGTCCCCCCGCCGCACGATTGGTCGGGGGCGGCAACACTCTCGTCACAGTCATCCATTGTGCCTTCCCGACCCCATCGTCATCCCGGGGGTCCAGTGGTTGCGACCGGAGGGAGCTTGAGAAGGCCCGCAGGCCTTCGAGGGAGGCCCCAGTGAGAGACTATGGGAAGGCGGATGAGTCGCGCTCACACAAAGAAGAGGTGAGGGTTTACCATGAAAAACACTGCGGTGTTTTTCAAAGAACCGCTTGAAACGTTGGTTCATCAGCGATTCTACAAAGCCATCATTTCATCTTCTCTTCCAGAGGGCGCAGATCACCCCGGCCACGACCAGGGCCGCACCGGCCCCGACCAGATTCAGCCAGGGAGCAGGGCCCGCAGAGGTCGTCGGCACCTCGATCGACACGTCGCCATCTGAGGGCATCTCCTGAGCACCGGCAGACGCCGTCTTCGTCACCGCAACCGTTTCAGAGGGGGCCACCGTGGCCGGTTCGGCAAAGACCGCAAAGGTGGAGAAGTGCGAGGTCCTCGCAATGACCTGGCGCGTTCCAGGATCGACCTTTGTCCTGAGCGGTTCCCAGGCCCCGATCTTTGCGTTGTACCACCTGACCACCCACTCCTCGCCAGCGCCGAGACTCTTCCACTCGTCCTCGGTGAGGGTGAAGCAGATCTCCACCGCCGGGTCGAATGTCGCCCGGTCAGGCCCGCACGTCAACCCGGGCCCGACCTGCCTGAGGGAGGCGTCGTCGGGCTCGGGAAGGCTTGCGGCAGAGACCTGGGCGGCACTGACCTTCTCCAGGGGCCTGCCAAAGAGGTCCAGTGCCATGACGCCGGTGTCGAGGGAGAGAGACCCGCGCTTCTCTGCAGTCAGGACGACGGTCCTGGTCTCCACCGTGCCGTTCACGTCGGCCTCAAGATAGGCGCTCCCGATCTTTTCGATCACCTGGGGGACAGGTTGAGCCGGAGGGCGTGGTGCGGCGCCCCCGCCGCCGCCTCCACCTCTACTGCCGCCATTGCCACCAGGGTTACCCGGGGACTTCTCAGCCGCCTTGACCTCGAAGGGGAGCACCTGATAGCGATCATCGCTGTAGACCGAGTCCATGGCACCGGTCAGGGTGGCCACGGCATCCCCGGCCGAAAGCCCACTCAGATTGCATTCCTCTCCTGTCGCGGTGATGATCCAGAAGGGGTTGTCGCAGACGGTGGTCGGCCTCACATTGAAGACCCCGTCGCCCATCGGGTGCTGGACGACGACCGAATACTTCCCTGAGAGGTTCTTCGTCTCGTCGGCGTTGAGAGAATAGGCGAAGGTCTTGTCGGCACCGACCGGCACGGCCTCACCCATCTTCAGGCAGTCCTTGCCAAGGATCCAGACCGAAACGTTCTCCGCCCCGCCGGTGGCGTTTCCAGAGATGACGATACTTTCCCCTGGTGAGATCGTTTCAGATGAAAGCGAAACATAGAGCGATCGATTCAGGAGATGAAAACTTGCACTCTGAGTGTAGTCTGGATCAACAGATTCGACAAACACTCCATACCAGTCAGGTTTCCAGGCAGTGGTATTGACCTTGAAGGAATACCTGTTGGAATCGCCGCCTTCAAAAACCGAGGTATTCTTGCATATGCCATAGTATCCATGGGCCGGATCCTGATGCGGATCGGTATAATTGAATGACTCACAGGTGACCGCATAATGAATGGTGTCACCAACTGCAAGGTTGGTGGTACCGTTGATCAAGAAGACATCCCCAAGAGTATGATTGCCGATGGGGTCGATCGTGATGAAAGGCTGTTCCACTATAAAGGCGAGAACAGTGGAGAGGTCATTGCACTCCGGTCTGTTGATCTCCCTGACCACCGCATCTGAAGCCTCTGAAGCATTCAGTGCACTCAGATTGATTTTATTTCCTGAAGCACCCTGGGGATCCAGAAGTCGCCCGACTCCCCTGCAGGGGGCGAGGTCTTTGTAACGCCGAACATGCCGTCATACGAGGGATGCTGGACGATGACAAAATATCGGCCTGAGAAGAAGTTCGTTGTCTCCTCTGATCCAAGAGTATAGGTATAGGTCTGGTCGGCACCGACCGGCACGGACTCACCCATCTTCGGGTAGTTCTCACCAAAGATGGTCCTTTCACCTAAGATCCAGATCGAGACATTGTCGACTCCTCCGGTGGCGTTCCCGGAGATCGTCAGATCCTTGCCTGGAATGAGGGGGAGCGGCGCACAGGCGGCGTCGACATGCCCGTACTTGAGGATAAAGGTCTCCTCATGAAAGAGATTATGGTCAGATGTTCCTACCCACACCGTATATTCTCCAAGCGACCATCCCGAGGTATCGAAGGAGAAAGACCAGGTGCTGTTCTGAGGGCCTTCCTGAACGATGACCTCACCCCAGGCTTCACCTGGGGTGGTTCCAGGTTCGCCAGGCAGAGTGATGCCATGGGGCGAAACCTTGACACAAAGGTCGGGAGCGGTCGCAGGGTCAGCAGTGCCGGTGACGGTGACGATCTCGCTCTGATACGCCTCTTCGATCGGATCGATCCTGATCCACTCCTCGGCCTCGACGAAGAATTTGTATTTTGAATATGCATCATCCGAATCACACGCATTGAGGGCATCGATGAAGGCCGAGCACGCTTCTATGCCGGTGAGAGATCCAAGATCGATCGCGTACCCTGAGGCGTCCCCGATCTGGTAGGGTTTCCCGTCGACCGGATCATGCTTGACATCGAAGAGACCGTTCGCACCAGGATGTTGAATGACGGCAAAACTGAGACCTGAAAGATTCGTGGTTTCGTCTGGCCCCAGCACACACTCGAAGGTACCATCTTCACCGACAGGTACGGAGATGCCAGGGATCAAGTGTTTCTGACTGAATATCCAGAGTGAAAGCGTTTTTGAACCGCCGGTAGTTGTACCAGAGATCAGAAGAGAATCACCGGGCTGGAGGACTGACGTGTTAAGGACAGCGACCGGATAGGGGCGCTGCAACTTCACCGGTGCTGTCGCATGCTTCACCCCGTCGAGGTGCGCAAGGTCAACAGAATTCCCGGAAAGGTCGTGGTCTGCCGTCACCGCATAGATCGTGTAGTTGCCTGTCCCAAGATCTCTTCCAAGAGGAGAGGTGTCCCAGCGGTACTCCCACGTATCATCCGCCGCCACCTCACACACAGCATAGTGTCCGTCCTAGGCGTTGAGCGAGGGGGAGTCAAGTGGGACTCCGCATCCAAGGTCTGTACCGGTCAGGAAAAGGTATGTGGTGTCGCTGGCGGTGTTGGTGCCGGAGAGTGCGATCTCCTCACCGAGGGAGTAGGTGCCTGCACCTTCAGCGGCAATGGTGACCTCGCCCTCCTCGACCGTCACCCCGACAGTGTCGACCCTGGTCTCATCCTCAGGGTCGATGACCATGATGGTGAAGGAGCGGGGCGTGGTGGCAGAATAGGTCGAGAGGCCGAGAGTCCTGACGCCGCTGACATCGGTCTGCACGAGTGCGGCAGTCTGGTCAGGGAAGTGGGCGCCGTCACCGGCACGCTTCTCGTTTGCGATGGCGGCAGCAGGCGCATCTGGGAAGGGAGCATCGCCAATGATCTCCACGCTCGGTTGGCCCTCCTTGATCAGGGGGTACCCGGCGTCACTGACCCCGGCGTCCTCGATGAAGAGATAATACTGCTTTCTGGACTCGCCACGGACGGTCACACAGAAGTCATTGTTCCTGACGAGGTGCTCCCTGTTCGCCGTGATGCGGACATCGGCAGGAGCGACGTCTCCTTCGGCACTCAGAACGGGGGCGTCGTTCCCGCCACCGTCATCATAAGAGATATTTTCGCCGCCTTCAACGAGACCTGATGCCGCGGCAGGGAGCATGAGGAGCATGAAGGCCACCAGAATGGCGGCGCTGATCTTCAATCTGTCTGAAATTCTCTCACTTCCTTCTATGAGTATAAGGGAGAATCATGGTTCACCTGGCAGACCGTGCTCAGAATCAAGGTCTAAGGGACAGAGATCGGGATCAAAGGATCTATCCTGGCCCAAGAGGGAATCATAACTCTAGAATCATCTGATCCATCCATTCCCCCCTGGATATACCTTTTGTTTTGTCATTTGATCTCCCGGAATTGTTAATGAGACCCAATTAATTCCTCCACCAGGCATGCCGGGCATTCCTCCATGTAAACGTGCCCTCCAGGGAAAAGTAATATCAAAAAGTATATCTGAGGCATCAGGTAATACATAATTTCAACAATGTATTACTCGGGCCACATGGGCCGCCAGGCACATGTGACGAATGGATACTGACCAGGTGATTCTTGTGATAAAAACACGATATTGTATGGTAATGCTCCTCCTCCTGGCAGTCGTCCCAGGGACAGTCCTTGCCGACGACGCCGCGATGGAGGCGATCGGGGCGAAGGCCGCGACCGTGGCAATGGACCGGCTCGGGGCCACTCAGGGCGACGAGAACCTGCTGGCCATGACCGATGCCAGCACTGCGATGACCGGGAACCAGACCACAGAGCGGTGTCTCTCAGGGGTGACCGCAGTCAGCGGGTGCACCATCGGCGACGGCAACCTCCTCATCCCGCAGAGGAGCAAGTTCGCTCCCCTGTGGTTCATGTTCTACAAGAAAGACACCGGCGAAGCGGTCTTCCTCCAGGTGAACGAGTCGGCCGCGGCACGCCCGGCCGCCGCGATCAGGACGATGCCGGCGGGCGAGGTCTTCGGACCGATCGCAAAAGCCCAGATCAGTGCCAGGCACCTCCTGGAAAACCAGAGTGCATGGACCACGCTCCTTGAGAAGAAAACCTTTGCCGGCAACGAGTTCAGCCTCATCACCATCGCGAACATGTGGGCCGACCCGACCACCCCGTACGACTTTCTCAGGGCCGCCTCCTTCCACAACCACCTCTGCCCTGGAGTGACCAGCGGCTATCTCATCTCTCATTATGTGGAGGAGCGCCTCCCCATCGAGGCCCCTACCCAGAGTTATAAGGTCATCGCCTGCCCGGTCTGGTGCAAGGACGATCTCTTCCCGATCGTCTGGGACGCCACGCCAGGGAAGCGGAGTTTCTTTGTCAAAGACCTCAGCGCCGTCGAGAAGGCGGCACTGAAGAAGAATCTCGGGACCGATGTTGCAGGGATCTATGTGAGATGGGACGCCGCCACAAAGACCGGCGACGGCATGGTCGTGGGCTACAACTGGACCAGGAGCAATGAACTGACCGGCACCGCCGACTGGGACGGAAACCCATTGCTGGCAAAACTGGTGATGGACCTCGAGCTGATCGAGTACACCGACAAGCCCGAGGCGGTGGTCTCCACCCTCAAGGAGTTCAGGTGCGAGAGCCCTGAAGAGTTCTCCACGCTCACGTACGCCGGCGTCAACCCCCTGAAGGTGCTGGGCGTCGAGGCGTAAACCAGAATTTCTTTTTTTTTGCTCTGGAAAATCCCCTGCCCATTCTTGATGCACGCCTGACTCATCCGCCTTCTCCCGCCACTCGCGCCAGGGCCCTCTCGAAGTTCAGAGAGCTCTTCGAACTCGTTCTCTTCCCCCGACCCGAGGCCATGCGATCAAATTCGTGAGGGTATGCGCCCTGGTTTGAGTAAAAAAGCAGGTTTCAGGGAATCAGAGATCGATTTTAGAGGAAAAGAGAGAGACACTTGTGAAAAATGCGAGAGGCCGGATTTGAACCGACGAACCCCTGCGGGAACAGATCTTGAGTCTGTCGCCGTTGGCCAGCTTGGCTACTCTCGCGTTGTGCAGATCTCTTCGCCAGACAAAGGTTAATATTTATCGGCGGGAGCAGGGGAGAGAGAGTCCAGAAAGGCCCTGAGGAGCACATGCCCCCTTGCCCGCGTCGATCCCCGGGCGAGAGTCCCCTGCCGCCACACCACGATGCACTCCTTCTTATCGTCGAGCATGAATGGAACCCCGGCCATCTGGGGGCATCAGTCTTATGGGAGGTCTGTCCTCTCCTGACATGAAGGGCAACAAGACTCCCCCTTGAGGTCAGGCGATCTGGCCGCGGAGCCATATCTGAATATTTTTTTGAGAGCGTGGCAGGGGGGAACTATGAGACCCCATTTCTCCGGACCGCGCTGCTGATATCCCCTGCCCTGGCCTCCCCCCTCCTGCCGCTCGTCACCGACAAAGTGGTCTTCCAGGAGGAGGCCGACATCCCCATGGAGGTGTGGCATATCTGGTGACCGGCACCAACCAGGAGATCAGGGCAGGCTGTCCCTTCCCGATCAGGACGCTCTGGAACGGGCGTTCTGATCTGGATAACAGCGAAATAACGGTAACGATCTATCTCGGCGACGGCCCCCTCGATCCTACGACCGGCGAGCCCGCTCTCGTCTTCTCCGAACCGTTCACCTTCGGGCTGAAGGAGAAGGGGGCCCGGCCCCTCTCCCTTCCTGGCGCCGACACCCTTATGTGTGGGAAATATCTAACATAACGTGAGATATTTCACACACACCAGGAAGATAGCATGGACAGAAAGCAGTTCAAACTCGTGAAACTCTTCATCGTCATCGCGATGGGCGCCGGGCTCGGGGGGGCGGTGGCAGTGACGTCGCCGCTCATTGCGATCGCCGTCTGGTTTGCCGGCCTCTTCGCGCTCATCGTCCTTCGAAAACGCTACGTCAGCGGCAGGGTGGAGACCGACGAGATGACCGAGATGATCATGGGGAGGGCGGCACACCTGACCATCATGATCGCATCGGTGGCCCTTGCCGTCAGTGGGATCGTCCTCATCGCCGCACGGGAGAGCCTGCCCGCCTACGAGACAGTCGGGTATACGATGGCCTACACCGCGGTCGGGATTCTCCTCCTCCTGTATGCCTTTAGTGTCTATTTTTACCGGAAGATGGCAGAGTAATCCCGGGAATCTCCAGGTGCGGAAGACGGCCGGCACCCCGGGAGGAAAGACAGACTCGGCGTCCCTGACAGGGATCGTGTGATCTTCGACCAGAGTATATGGCTGAGTGACCTGGAGACGGCACGACCCTCTCCTCCGAAAATCACCATGAGGTCATCCCAAAACTCCCCTGCCTTCCCACACCCCCCGGCCGAGGAGGGAGTGGAGAACTCCAGGAAGGATGCACTTCAATTCGAGGAGGTATTCACCCCAAGAGAGTTCTGGGATATGCTCCATGAAAATGATCCTGAAGATCATTTCTCCAGGTTTTCATAATGGTTTGAGCTCATCACGCCCCTTCTGGACTGCTACGCGGATTGCAGATTCATCTCCTGAATGATCGAACCTCTGCCTTCCCGGCCCTCTCTTCATCCCGCGCCCGGGGATCCCCACGACGAGGAGAGGCGAGGGCGACCCCGGGGATCGTCCCGCGTGGTGTCGTGCTCTGAAGGAGGGACAGAGATCAGTGCACGAGCAGGAGACCCGCGATCCCTTTCCATCTCATGTGCGTGACCCCACGGGTCATGCTGGATGCTCAAAGCCACAACATGTCCGGCCCTGCAGGCCCGGCTCACGGCCTGGAGACGGGGGTGCGGAGCCATCCCATCAGGATGTCGTCCTCGTACCTGCCCCCCACGCCACAGACCCGGCCCTTCAGTCTCCCTTCAGGGACAAACCCGAGCGATGTATAGAACCTGATCGCCCGCGTATTGCTCTCCCTGGCACTCAGTTCAATCCGGCGGATCTCGGGCATCTCCTCGGTCACCACTCCGATGAACCGCCCGAAGAGCTGCCGGCCCCACCCATGTGACTGGCATGCCGGGTGGACTGAGATGGTGAGGTCGGTGAGCACATGCCCAAAAACTCTCAACCCGCAGCGGGAGGCGTGCACCTCCCCGACGACCCTGCCGCCGTCGTCGACGGCGACAAGGGAGAGACCGTCGGCGATGCATCTGCTGAGAAACGTCCTGATATAGGTGGGGGTGATCTCGTCCCGACAACGGGCAAGCCCGCCAGGGACGGCGGCAGTCTCAGCATATAACACATAGATGGCATCGGCATCTTCGAGTTTCGAGCGGCGAATCAATCAGATCAGACCTCTTTCGTAGTTGCCTCTTTATTTGGGTCTGTATTATGAAAAATCTTAAGAAAAAAATCGGCGGACCGGCGAGGAGCACTCGTGCATTTTTATTCAAATACCCACACCGACCATCAGGCATATATCAGGTGCAGATGATGCACTCCTGAACGAGGGAGGAAAGCATGGGTGAAACAATGCGTTCTGAACTGAAAGGAAAGGTCCTGCACCTCAAGGACCTCGTCGAATATCAACCCGGGACAGTGGCAAGCAGGATGCTCGTCACCCGCCCGGCCGGGAACATCACGCTTTTTTCCTTTGATGAAGAGGAAGGTCTCTCCGAGCACACGGCACCATATGACGCCGTGGTGACAGTCCTCGAAGGGGAATGCGAGGTGACGCTCGGTGCCGAGTCCCACCGCCTCCAGGAAGGCGAGACCATCATCTTCCCGGCCCATGTGCCTCATGCCGTGGCGGCAGTGAGGCGTTTCAAGATGATGCTGACGATGATCAGGGAGTAAAGACAGGGGGATTCGTGATATGTCGGTACGATCAAAACGGGCCGCGGCGTCGTTCTCTGACGGCCTGAACTGTGCCCAGGCAGTTGCCGGGGCATTTGCTCAGGAATGCGGGACTGACGAGGCGACCGTACGGAAACTGGCATGCGGGTTTGGCGGCGGACTCGCGCACACAGGGAGGACCTGTGGGGCGGTGAGCGGCGGCGTCCTTGTGCTGGGCCTGGCCCGCGGCACTGCCATGCCAGGCGACCGCGAGGGGAAAGAGCACTGTTATACCCTGGTACAGGAGTTCCTCAGGCGGTTTGCCGACCGCCATGGCGCCGTGGAGTGTACCCCGCTCATCGGGTACGACCTCTCCGACCCGCAGGGAATCGCGGCGGCAAAGGAAGTAGGGGCATTTGCGACGCGGTGCACCGGATATGTGCAGGACGCGGTGGAGATCGTCGAAGACCTGTTGAAAGCACCATGAAAAGACGGGTACATCTGTTCGTCCGCGGTCGGGTGCAGGGAGTCTTCTTCAGGGACGCGACAGAAGAGACGGCCCGGCAGCACGGAGTGACCGGGTGGGTGCAAAACCTCCCTGACGGCCGGGTGGAGGCAGTCTTCGAAGGAGAGGCAGAGGATGTCGAGGCAGTGCTCGCCGTCTGCCAGCGCGGGCCACCGGCAGCGCGGGTCACCGGGGTCGAAGTACATGAGGAGCCATATACCGGAACCTTCTCCGGGTTTTCGGTGCGGCGCCGAGGGCAGTGATCAGGCCGCCGGCCCTGCGCACACCCCTACAAGAGGAGGTCAGCCCTCGAACTCCAGTTCAAACAGGGCATAATTCGATGTCGCCATCCCGAGGTGACGATAGGTCTCCTGGGCCACCTTATTCTCCTGGTCGACGTACAACCGCAGTCCCACCACTTCGGGCCGCGCCCGCGCCCCGGCCTCAAGGGCGCGGAAGAGACCGGCAAAGACCCCCCGCCGCCTGAAGTCGGGGAGGACATAGACGCTCTCAAGCCACCAGAAGACCCCGTCGCGCCAGTCACTCCACTCAAAGGTGACCATCGCCTGCCCGACGACCCTGCCCCCGGACTCGGCAAGGAGATAAAACCCCTTTGCCTGGTCAGCGAGCACGGCGTCGACCCCCTTCTGGACAATCCCGGCATCGAGAACTTTTCCTTCGGTCTCCAGGGCCATGGCGATATTGTAGTCGGCGATCACCCGGGCGTCGGCCTGGCGCGCCGGGCGGAGAGCGACCTGATCTTCGTGCATCCCCAGATCTTTAAAAAAAGAAGAGAAGACGTTTTCTCTTACCTGACAATATGACGCTCGCACTTGTCAGGCCGCGCCTCGATCCGCCTGGCCATGGGTTCGATGAGGTAGTCGTCCGGGTTCTCGATGAGGTCGAAGGCGTTGACCTGCATGTCGATGATCTCCTGGTAGGTGAACCCGACCGTCCTCCGCCCGCCCCCCTGGCTGTATTCGACCAATACTCCATTGGCCAGTTTTTTCACCCCGGTGATCTCCTGCATATTCGTCCAGAAGCCTGCACGCCATATGAACTCTTCGGCGCAAAGATCAGGCAGCCCTGAGAATGGGGTACTGCACCTCGGTCCGCAACTCCTCGGGAGCGACCTCCTGCGGGTTGTTGTAGTAGAGTTGCCGGTCCGGGCCGCGGAGGGTGAGGGCGGCGACCGCGGCATACTCCTGGATCTTGCCGTAGGCAGAGGTGAGGTTGTAATACGGTCCGGTGTACAGGACAGAGACGACCTCGACGGCCGGGAGAACCTTCACCTCCATCCCCTCGCCGACGCTCACCCGCCCGGCGACCGGGACCGCGAGTTCGAGGTCGGCATCGGTCTCCCGATACTCCTCGTCATAACAGAGCATCATCACCGGCCCGACGATCCGTATGCCGTTGCGCTGGTTTTCCGGACTGTACACCGCGGCCATCAACTCCTCGATGACCCGGCGACAGATGTCCTCATAGTTCCCGTCCTCAGAGCCCACTTTCCCTCTCTTGCTGATCACCCGGATCTCCGGGATCTCCTTGACGACTGGTTCTGACAGCGACATTGTATACAACTCCTCGAGGGCGGGCCTCACAGAGAGGACCTCCTCGATATGTTTGAGACGCATCATCTCTTGCCGCACCGCGGCCAGGCGCCTCTCCACCATCCCGTCGTCGCCCCCCCCATCGATGACGGCCTTCATCTCTTCGAGCGAGAACCCGAGACTCGCCAGGGTCCTGACCCGCACCCCGGCCTCAAGTTGCCTGATGGTGTAGTTGCGGTAGCCGGTGATCGGGTCCTTTGCCTCGGGCACCAGCAGGCCCTTCCGGTCATAGAGGCGGAGGGCCTTCTGGGTGAGGTGCACGATCCTGGAGAACCTCCCGATGGGGATCTGTTCGACGGGCATGGTGTTCACCTGAGATGTGGGCGGACGCCGGTCATCATATGCCGCAGTCTACCCTGGGGAAAGGTGGGGGCATGCCAGGGGATGAACCTTCTGCCGACCAGAGACCTCAAGTCCTCGAAGTGCCCAGATCGGTCCATGGAGATCCTGAGCAGTGCGAAGAAGACGGCAAAGACCTTTTTCCAGGTCGTCCCGATGATCGCCGGGGTGCTCCTCCTGGTCAGTCTTCTCACCACCGCCGTCCCTGAAGAGGCCTATGGGGCGCTCTTCACCGGCCATCCCCTCCTCGACCCCCTCGTCGGAGCGGCGGCAGGGAGCGTGGCCGCGGGCAACCCGGTCACCAGTTATGTGATCGGCGGCGAACTCCTCAGGGTCGGCGTGAGCCTGACGGCGGTGACGGCCTTCATCGTCGCCTGGGTGAGCGTCGGGGTGGTCAGTCTCCCTGCTGAGATGGCGGTGATGGGCCGGCGGTTCGCCCTGGCCCGCACCATGATCAGTTTCCTCTGCGCCGTGGCGATGGCCCTGCTCGTCGTCTTCGTCCTCTCGGTGCTGGGAGGGGGGCCATGAAGCCAGCACAGAAAGGAGGGGGCTCGTCGTACCCCGTCCTCTTCCTCGGCGCCGTGCTCCTGGTCTATGCCATCGTCTTCGTCCTCGACCCGGACCTCGGCGCCCGTGCGCTCGCGAAGTTCATGGCCCTCGGGGTCCAGGTCCTCCCGGCGCTCGCCCTGGTCTTCCTCCTTCTCTTTGCCGTCGACCTCTCCCTCAAACCAGCACAGGTGGCGAGGGCGCTGGGGCGGGAGGCAGGAGTGCGGGGCTGGATGATCGCCACCGGTGTAGGGGTCGTCTCGACCGGCCCGGTCTATCTCTGGTTCCCGCTCCTTGCCGACCTGCGCAAACACGGGATGCGCCCGGCCCTCGCCGCTGCGTTTCTGTACTGCCGGTCGGTGAAACTGCCCCTGGTCCCGCTGATGATCTACTATTTTGGCTGGGCCTACACCATTGTCCTGACCCTCTTCATGTTCGGGTTCTCGGTCGTCGTCGGGCTTGCCACCGAGGGAATCGAGGAGTGGGGGGGAGAAAAAGAAGATTAGGGAGAGCCAGACGAGGGAAGGACAAACCGATCCGACGGGGGGCGCGGGCGGCGTGATTGATGTAGGCAGGGGGGATGATCGTCTATGTAGAAATGCTCTGGATGGGCATCTCTGCGAAGGGCTGGCCGCCCCCAAAACCCCCCACGGACCGAGGATAGGGAGGGACCATAGAACACGATCCCCACCGATTCTCCTGTCGTGAAAAAAAGCGATCACGCGACGGGAAATATTCAACCGCGTATGCTTGAGCCAGAGGTTCATGGGAAATTCTACAAAGCCAAAAAAAGGGCTCTGTAGAAACCCTCTGGGTCTCTCTCTGGCGGGGGGCATGCCGCCCCCCGAACCCCCTGCACCAGGATAGGTCGTGGACGGGGCAATCCCTCTTCAGGGAGTTCGAATATGCCTTCCCGGCTCAATCTTCATCCCGGGGGTCCGGGGGCAGAGCCCCCGGTGAGATGATGGGGAAGGAGGTTGAATCACGCTCGCATCAGGAATTGGTGGGGGTTTCTACAGGCCCCTCTTGATTGTTCTCTTCGGCGGGGGGGTTGCACCCCCGGACCCCCCGCCACGAGGATAAGCAGAGGACGGCAATCCCTCTTCATGGTCATTGATGGTACCTTCCCGGCCCTATCGTGGCCCTGGGGGCGCCGCGCCCCCGGCGGGAGGCTATGGGAAGGCGGATGACACGCATTCTTCCTACGAGAAGTGAGGGTTTCTAAAGGGCCAAAAAAAAAGAAAAATTACCCGAGGACGGCGTCTTTCACCGCCTCGATCCCGACACGCTCCACCATCCGGTGCGTCCGCTCGCCGGGTTTGCCATGGACCTGATAATATTCGAGCAACCGGCGCACCAGGTCGATGACCTCGTCGTGGTTGAGGTCTGTGGCGATGATGTCGCCGATCCGTGGGCGGCCGCCAGAGTTCCCGCCAAAGATCACGGTCCACCCCTTCGTCGACCCCAGAACCCCGATGTCGCGCACATAACTCTCGCCGCAACAGCGCGGGCACCCCGAGACCCCTACCTTCAGTTTGGCCGGGAGGTTGAGGTCGCTATAGACCTTCTCCACCTCGGTGCCCAGGCCCAGGGAGTCCTGGACGCCGTACTTGCAGACCGCAGTGCCGGGACAGGCCTGGACATAATGGAGACAGGGCGCCGTCGCCTCCCCAACAGTCATCCCGAGTTCTTCCCAGATCTTGTCGACCTCGTCCTTCTTGATCCCGACCAGGGCCATCCGCTGGCCAGAGGTGATCTTGAGGACCGGTACCTTGTAGCGCCGCGCCACCTTCACGATGTTCTCCAGGTCTTCAGGAGAGACCAGGCCGGCGGGTGTACGCGGCACGATCGCATAGGTCTCCAGGTCCCGCTGGAGGATCGCCCCCCGCGGTCCTTCCTCATCTATCGGCATCATCACATTTCCCCCCTTTCTGGACGGATAAAGAGAAACCGAGAGATATACCTTTCGGAGAGGAGAATGACAGAGGGGCCGTGCACAGGGATCACGCGGCGGGAAGGGCGGTGCCGAAACCTGCGGCTCCTCGCGGCTATAATTAGAAGAATAAGAAGAATGGGGTCGCTGAGATTCGAACTCAGGTTACAGCGTCCCGAACGCCATAGGATGGCCAGGCTACCCCACGACCCCAGGGTGCACTATAGGTTTGCAGTCAGGGTATTTGAGGGCTTCTAAAGTACACCCCGGTCAGGAGGTGGAGAGGGGGGGAGAGGGCGGGGTCGCGCCGCGGGGATCACGCGTCTGCAGGGGACACGCGATGCCCTGTCCAGAAGAGAAGGACGCCCCCATGCCCTGACAACCCCGGTCAGAACAATGTCAACCACACAGGCGCGAGTCCAGGGGCCATGTGATCACCTGAGAGAAGGGGGTCTCTGACCGTCCACCCCCCCCCTCCTTCTCTCGTCCACGTACCAGGGATCTGATCGCGATTTTTCCCTCCCTGGAGAGAGGGCGATCTGAGCGAGACTATTCCAGACCATCGCGGGGGCCTCTGTCCCATTCCGTTCTATGAACCATTTCACATACCCTTGATCCGCAAAAATACATTCTATTTATGGATTTAAATACAAATTTCCCTCGGCTTGTTCCGAGTTTCAGAAAGTTTATATCCAGAGACGGTGACAATTATACTATCATACTCGCTATCGTCCTCCCCCCCAGGACGATAGTTTATTCTTGTACCGATCCTTTTCATCCCCCATGACCGGGAGGGCAGCCGTATTCATCGACAACGGATACCTCTCCAAAGTTTCGCCAGAAGGCACCAAGATCGATTTTGAAAAATTTTCTGAGGAGGCCTGCGCCAGAAGAGCGCGGCTGCGCACGTATTTCTATGACTGCATGCCCTACCAGAGCGACCCGCCCACCGAGGAGGAGAAGCGGCGCTATGCCCAGTACTGCAAGTTCAGAGACATCATGGAAGGCCTGCCCAGGTTCCAGATGAGGTTTGGACGACTGCAGAAAGGGATCGGCGAGACTTATGAACAGAAGAGGGTGGACATCCTCCTCGCTGTCGACCTGGTCAGGCTCAGCTGGACCGGACAGATCGAGTATGCGTCAATTGTCACCGGGGACAGCGACTTTGTCCCGGCCGTCGAGACCGCAAAGGACGCCGGGGTGATCGTCACCCTCTACTACTCGAAAAAGGCGGCGCACAACGAACTCCTCTCGGCGGTGGACGAGCGGCGCGAGATGGACGAAGACTTCTTCGGAAGGATCCAGAGGGATTAGCGGCACGTCATGGGCCCGAGATCGCCGGTCTAATACCCTGAACAAGAAGAGGTTCTCGCCTCACGTGAAGAGAGCGTCGTGGGGTCCGCCCCACCAGAAAATAAAAAAATGCTTCTCTGCTCTCCCGCACCCGGGAAGACCACCTCACAAGAGAGTGACAACAATGTCTTCGTTTTTCTGTGGGGCGGCACCGATGATCGACGTCCCTTCCCACGCCCTCGCGCCAGGGGCCCTGCCCCCGGACCCCCAGGATGAAGAGAGGGCCGGGAAGGCAGGGGCGAGACCATGAAGAGGATAGTGGCGAGACCTACGTTCTTCACGCGAGGAGAGAGATCTCTCGTTCTATTGCATTGTGATGACGACATTTCGTTCTTGAATGGACACCAGGGGGTGTGGATCCGTGCTCCCCCGTTAGAGCAGGACACCACATGGGATCACCACTTCGTTGCCGCCCCCGCCTCTCCCCACCGTCGGGGATCCTGAGGTGGCGCCCCAGGCGCGTACGGTACGGGAAGGCATAAGAGCAGAAACAACTGAGAAAGGGACGCCGGTTGATCAACAGGGCAGATCCATCAGAGGATTTCATTACCCTCTTGCGCAGGGGAAAAACCCGGATCCCTCTCCTGATGGTGAGAGAGGCGGGACGGCGATGAAGCGATGTTCTCTCCTGCCGCCCTCTCGCACGCCAGGACGAAAGTCTCGCCCCCCCTCACATAAAGTCGGCAAGTCCCAGTTGTTTCTCCTTCTCCTCCCCGAAGGTCGAGAGGATCGCCATGTCCAGCACCTCGACCCGCTGCGTGGTGTACGCTGAGATGTCATACTTCTTGCAGAGATTCCGGCTCATCGTGAGATATTTCTTCACCGACGCCTCATGGACCGTCTGGAGGATCTTGCCCCCGCACCGCGTGCACTTGCCAGAGAGGGGCATGCGCCGATATTTCCGGCCGCACTTGGTGCACCGCACGGTCTGGGAAGCGAAGGCGCGAAGATTGCCCATCAGGTCGCGGATGAAATGAGTGTTCAAGACCCGCTCTGCCACATCGTCCTCGTCTACCGCTCTGATCATCTCGGCGAGTTCGAGTTCAGCCTCCATCTTCTCGAGCATCGTCCCGAGTTTGGTGTAGGTGGACTCCAGGGGTCCTGCAGAGAGATCGGCAGTGTCGTGAGTAAAACGAAAACCCTCGTACTGCGCCGGCGTGCCCAGACGGAGGTCGACATGGTCGATGACCTTCTCCAGGTCCTTGGGTGGTGCGAAGGCGAGGGCCGCCTCATAGAGCGCGAGCGGATAGTGGTCGACGACATCGACGTTGTGGCTCTCCTTGTCCACCTCTTTGGGGTCGAGGCGGGAGGTGAGCACGAGCGGGGCATCCATCGACCCGCCCCGCGTCTCGGGCAGGAACGTGCGCGAGAAGTTGATCAGCCCGTCGAGGAGGAGCATCACGCAGTCCTCGTCGCCGTCGCACTGCCCGCAGAAGATCCCGTTCGCCGCGAGCGTGTGGTCCTCGGCGACGGTCAGGCAGTAGACCGCCTCGTCGGGACACTGGAGATAGTCCACCCTGGTCACGGTGTCGGAGACGACGCCTCCGCCCTCCATCACCGGGACGCGGTCGCCGACCTTCACCTCCATTGCCATGATCTTCCTGAGATAGCAGAGGTCCCAGACCAGCATCGTGTGCTCGGGTGTCACCTCCAGGCTCCGGCCCCTGGCCGTCTCGAACCTGATGAGGTGATTGGGAGCGCGGTGGACCGAGACCGCGGTCACCCGACGGGGGCGGACATTGCCCTGCGAGTCGACGGCGAGGACGGTGGCACGGTGTTTTGGTTCTGACCAGTGGGTCCCGGCCTGGTCCAGGCCAGGACGGGAAAGGTCGAAGTTCTCCAGCACGAACTGACTCACCGGCACCTCGCGCCAGCGCCCCTCCTCCATCACCCTGATCAGGGTGTCGCCCTGGAAACAGTTCCGCCGTTTCGCCGCATGGAAAAAGGGGTGGGCATAGCCGACCTGGGCCTTCGTGAACCCGATGAGGCGGCAGAGTACCCCGGCACTCGTGTGCGGGGCAAGTCCCATGAGCATCTGCCCGATAAGGTCGGCAGGTTTTTCCGCGTTGTAAAACCGCGGGAGACCGTAGAAACGCTCCAGAAGATCGTCGACGAACTGGGAGACCTTCAGGAGCCACTCTCCGCAGAGTTCGGAGACCATGATGTCCTGGCACCGCAGTTCAAGCACCTGGTCTGGCCTGGTCAGTTCGACGCCATTGTAGTCGTGGGTGTAGCCGATCGCCCTGAGGCGCTCGACGCTCGCCCCCACCTCCTGCGGCCTGAAGTGAGTGACAGGAAGATCGATCATGTCATAGCGGACCGTGCCGTCCTTGAAGACGTACAGCCCATGGAGGGCGCGGAGGATCCCTTTTTCGAGCGGCTCCACCGTCCTCTCGGCCGATATCAAGCCTTTGACGCCCTTGACCAACTTCAAAGCGTTGTGGTTCATCTGGAGGGCCTTGAGGGCCTCGTCGTACTCCTCCTTGATCGGGAGGTCCACCTCCTGGAGACAGACCGTCGCTCCTTCGCAGGCCGGACAGATCCGCCCCTCGGTCTCGCGGTTGCATTTGGGGCACCGCCAGACCGGGTCAGTATGCCCGCCGCAGGAGGGACAGTGGTTCTTGAAGGTGACCTCGCCGCAGGAGGGACACCGGCGCTCGCCGAGTTCGGCATGGATCGTCCCACCGTCCCGGTTGCTCCTGGGGCGGTACGATCCTGCGGTCTGAACTGAACGCCGCGCCCCGCCCGCCTCGCCGACCGGGAAGAGCACGTGAGGCGCGGGTTTCATCTCACGGGGTTTGGACTTGCCTGGCCGGCCCATCCGTCCCCCGATCCTGGTCCCGCCCCGCGACCTGACCGTGAACCCTGAGAGGTGAGAGACGAGGGCAAGAGAGGGGGCGTCGGGAGCATCCTCCCAGACCGGCCGTTTCTCAAGAGTGAGAGTGAGCCCCAGGCAGGCCAGGAAGGCGAGGGGGGTCCTGAGCACCACCTCGCCGTCCTCGACCGTGCGTGGGATGAGGAGCACGTCCAGCACCTCCCTGAGTCCCGGGCTGTCCGAGATCCTGAGCGCACCGTCCTCGACCCGGCCATGGGCCGAGACCTCGTCGGCAAGCCACCTGATCTGGGCCGGGTCGAGGTCGTCCCAGCACCAGGTGTAGCCCGGGTGGAGGGGGGCGCCTTCCAGGGCAAACTCGATCGCCTCGATCTCGCACTCAGGGTGGCGGGGGCCGCCTTCAAGGAGCCACCACTCCTCGCAGTAAGTCGGCGGGATGAGGGGGTGGTTGTTCTCCAGGAACTCGCCATAACTGATCAAGATCTCCCCGATGTCCAGGATCTTCTCGATCTGCGGGATGATCTGCTTTGCTTCCTCGGCGTCGTCGACCCGCCGCACCTCCCCTGACTTCAGGCGGACGGTCGGGCCCTCGATGGTGTCGACCGGCACCACCCCGGCCGCCTTGCCGGGACGTTCGGTCTTCATCTGGGTGCCGACGGCCAGGTAGTCACCGAGGATGTGGAGGGAGGCGGGATTGAACCCTGCCGCGGCAAACCCGGTGTTCCTGGACCGGCCGTAGCGCAGCCGAAACCCTCCGGTGCGCATCGGATACGAGAAGACCGGACGGCCGCCGATGAGATCGCGGATATATTTGTCCTTCGGGTGGACACCGGGCTCTTCCTCTTCATCGTCGTCAGAACTCGAAGCCCCGTCGATGATCTGCTGGAGCCAGTCCCACCCCTCCATCTTCATCTTCTTGACGTTCTTCATCACCTTCGGGGCCTTGAGGGCCAACCCTTCGGCGACGACCAGGCACATCCCGCCCCGCACCGTGTTCGTCTCCACCCGTTCCAGGTTGCGGTAGCCTGAGACCTCCTCGCGTTCGGTCGGTTCCCCGTCGATACAGACCGGGCAGTTCTTGATGATCAGCCTGATCTCGTCGTCGCTTGGCATGTACTGCATCGACTGGATGCCGTTGTACTGCTTGAGCTCCTCGACATAGCGCTCCACCTCTTCGGTCCTGGGCTTGTAGCGGTCGATCCCGATCTGCTGGCGGACATAGTCCCCGACCAGGACCGAGAGGGCCTGGGCCGTCCCGCCGGCAGAACGGATCGGGCCGGCATAATAGATCTTGAGATATTCGGTGCCGTCGTCGTTCTTGCCAAACCCGATCTTCGCGATCCCCTCGGTCGGCGCCGCCACCACCCCTTCGGTGAGGAGCCCCACCGCCGTCCTGATCGCGTGGTCGGCGACCTCTTCACGGGTCTCTTCCCCGAACATCTTTGCGGCAAAGTCGTCGCCGATCTTGAGGGAGACCTCTTCACGGGACATCTGGGTTTCGAGTTCCCTGATCCGCGCGGCGACGCCTTTAATTCCAAGAAGGGCCTCGACCCGGTCGCCGAGGTCGTTGGCCAGCGGGATCTCGATCGTGGTGCGCGGGTCAAAGTCCTTGGCCCGCGCCTCCTCCGCCACCTTCAGGACTGTATTGAGGTTTTTCTCAAGCAGTTTGAAGTATTCAGCCATCGACGGGGAAACCGCTACCATGGAGATCAGGTCGTCGCCTGGGACAATAATGGTTGGTGCCCTCCCGGGCCGGACAAAATGTTCGGCTCAATAAAATCCGGCATGACGTGAGATCTCGCCTCACGCATACGCAATGAATATGACCGGGATCTCGGGATAGGGCATGGATATATGCTCCGCATCAGGAGCAGGAGAACGATGAAAAGCCCACTGCATTGCTGCCGCCCGCGCCCCCCCCGATGCATGTGAGAAGAGAAAGAGGAAATGGACAGGGAGCCGCGGGCCGATCAGATCACGCCGCGGTCACTCCCCCCCTCATTCTCCCGCCTCAGCCCGGCCGAGAGGGTCTGCCTCGCGGCGTCGCGGACGTCGGGGTCGGGATCGTCGAGGGCGGCGAAGAGGGCGGCGGTCCCAGCCTCGTCCCCTTCCTCTGCCAGGACCATGGCCGCCCCGATCCGCACCCAGGGATTTTCCCAGTCAAGGGCGGCATGGAGGGCCGGACGAGCGGCGGCCCCCATCTCCCTGAGAGTGTCCACCGCACCAAACCACCGGTCACGCATCTTCAACCCCTCGACCACCATGCCAGCGGCTTCAGACCCGGTCCCGGCAAGGGCGTCCACGGCCCCGGCTTTTACCCCGGGGTCGGGGTCGGCAAGGAGCGGGATCAGGGCGAAGACCGCTTCCTCGTTCCCGATCGCCCCGAGGCCCTCGGCGGCCTTCCATCTCACCTGGGGGTCGGGGTCGGCAAGGAGGGAACAGAGAGCAGGGACGCACGCAGGCGAGGCGATCCGACCGAGAGCGAGGGCGGCGGCCCATCTGACCTCAGGGTCGGGTGACGCGACTGCACTGGTGAGGACGGCGCAGGAAGGCCCCCCGATGACCGCAAGGGCCAGGGCCGCCCTTGTCCTGACATACCGGTCAGGATCGGCGAGGGCCGCACCCAGGGGGCCAACGGCCGCAGGGTCGCCGACCTCGCCGAGGGTCACGGCCGCCCCCCACCTGAGGTCGACGTCCCTTGAATCAAGGAGCCCGATCAGGACCGGGAGCGCCGGGGTGCCGATCGCCCCGAGGGCCTCAAGGGCCGCCCACCTCACGCCTGTCTCCTCGTCTGCAAGGACCTTTTCAAGGGGCCCGATCGCCGCCGGATCGCCGGATTCGCCAAGGGCCCTCGCCGCCAGGTAGCGGACGTCCGGATCGCGGCTCTGGAGGTCACGGAGGGGGTTCTTTCCTGACCGCCGCCCGAGGAGAAGAACGCCGGCGACGAGGAGCGCGGTCCCGGTGAGCAGAGCAAGGAGAAGAGACAGGGGAAAAGATGGCACTCCAGTCAGGACCAGCACGACCAGCACACCCATGAAAAGAAGCGCCGCGGCCACGATCGCCCTGCGCACCTCCGCCATCACGGGGAGATGCGGGCCGCAGGGTAAAAAATGATCCGGCCTCCCCGGGCAGAACCTGACTCTTTGAAGGGCGCGGGTCCTCTCCCCCTCGTTCGTGGAACATCCCTGGAGGAGGGGGCAATCTCCGATCAGCCGTGCGGCCGGGCAGGACGCACCCTCACCAGGATACGCATCGAGGTCATCCCAAAACTCACCTGAGTTCCCCCTCTGCCAGAGATAAAGAAAGATGATAGTATCAAACTCTCCTGTCTTCGTAGCGTGAACATCCATTCATCGCCTCCTTCTATCTTTTCGCCGGGGTCCTGCCACCTGACCTCTATCTTCGTCGCGGGGGTTTCGCAGGGTCTCCCCCCGGCGAAAGAAACCAGGAAAACATTCATTAGTCTCTATGTGGGGCAGCACGTCGGATCATCATGCCTTCCCATAGCCTCCCGCCGGGGGCGCTGCCCCCGGACCCCCGGGAGGAAGATAGGGGAGGGAAGGCACATGTGATGATCAGAAGAGGGGATGACCGTCCCCCCCTCTCTTCTGTAGGGGGACTGTGGGACAGCCAGCCACCCGCCGGAAGATCTGCGCTCTGAATTTCTGGAATGAAAGGTTTTGATCCAGACGAAGATTCATGTCCGGGATACTTTGGGGATATGCTCATCACCAAGAAGAGTACTACGGGCCCTCTGCATGAGCCCATTTCCGTGCATTCGCACCATATATCCGGTAAAATGTTCAAAATGTTCATCACAGCACTTTTTCCAAACATTCTTTGGGAAGACTACATTAGCCCCGAATGGCCGACTATAGATACAGAGCACCATGAACATTGCAGAGATCAGACCTGGACAGGCTGGCGAGGTACAGCGACGGCACTGGAAAGAGTCTCCTTCTCTCTCCAGGGGGGTGAACGCGTGAGGTGACCCCCGCCGAAGGGCAGAGGTAGTCTTCTGTCCAGACCACACAGGTTCCTTGTGCATTTCAGGGAAAGACCTCTACCATACCAATAGCATCCAGACTTCATTCAGGGAGGATGACGTCTGGAATATTACTCCATAAATCGCCAAATTTCATCATCCCTCACCCCCAGATTTCACGCACCTTGTCGGAATGAGAGGAGGGAGGACCGCATTTTTCCACGACCACCCCTGCCGGTCAGGTACATGCACGGCCTCTGGGCTCTGTACAATCAGGCACGACTCTGTGGCTCAGGCATACGCGATTGAACATGATCATGGGTCTCCTGATCGTGCACTGTACCGGCGTTCCCCCTTCAGGACACGACACCACATAGAGCATCATCACATGGCCGCCCCCATCATGATCGTCTATTCTATCTTCTCAGCTTCATCCTGGCCCCGGCGCGTATGATGGAGAATCGCGGAAAAATCACGTTCGCACCCAGAAAGGAGAGGATTTCTACAAAGCCGAAATTATAATAAAACACTGCTCGAACCAGAAGTATTCTACTTATATTCTATAATTATTTTACACTTCAGGTCAACGTTATCAGGATTATTGTGAATGAAAAGGCACTCTGGAGTTCGCGTCTTGCATTCATCCTCGCCGCCATCGGAGCGGCGATCGGGATCGGGAATGTCTGGCGCTTCCCGTACATGGCCTATTCGAATGGCGGTGGTGCCTTTCTCATTCCCTACACCGTCGCCCTTGTAACTGCCGGGATCCCGCTCCTGATCATGGAATTCGGGCTCGGGTATAAGGCGAAGGCCGGGGCCCCCCTCTCCTTTCGCACACTGCTCGGCGAACGCCGGGAGTGGATCGGGTGGATGGCGGTGCTGATCGGATTCCTGACGATGGCCTATTACTGCACCATCCTGGCATGGGCCGCGAACTACACTGTCTTCTCGACCACGCTTGCGTATGCAGGGGATACCGAGGCCTTCTTCTTCGGCGAATTCCTTGGTCTCTCAGAGAGCATCGGCTTTTTTGATACTATCAACTGGCTCATCGTCTCGGGGGCGGCCGTCGCCTGGCTCTGGGTCTATGTCGCCGTGATCAGGGGGGTCAGGTCGGTGGAGAAGATGGCCTATGTCACCGTCGTCCTGCCATGGCTCCTCATCCTCCTCTTTGTGGTGAGGGGGATCACCCTGCCGGGGGCGATGGACGGGATCGCCTACTATCTCACTCCCGACTTCTCGGTCCTCCTCGACCCCCAGGTCTGGCTTGCGGCGTACGGCCAGATCTTTTTCACCCTCTCGCTCGGATGGGGTGTGATGATCGCGTATGCAAGTTACCTGCCTGAAAAAAGCGATATCGGGAAGAATGCGGTGATCATCGCCCTCGCCAACAGTGTCACCTCCATCGTCGCCGGGCTTGCGGTCTTCTCCACCCTCGGATATATGGCGCACCAGGCAGGGGTGCCGGTCACTGAGGTGGTGCGGGGTGGGATCGAACTGGCATTTGTCACCTATCCGGCGGCGATCCAGATGTTGCCCTTCGGCGCCCCGATCTTTGGGGTGCTCTTCTTCTTCATGCTCCTCGCGCTCGGGATCGCCTCGGCCTTTGCGACGATCGAAGCGGTGAACCGCGCCGTCATCGACCAGACCGGCCTCCCGCGCCGCCTTGTCGTCCCTGCGGTATGTATCTCCGGCTTCCTCCTCGGGCTCTTTTTTACCACCAGTTCAGGATACCAGTGGCTGGATATCGCCGACCATTACCTCTCCTTCTTCGCTCTCGTCCTGGTCGGAGCCCTGGAGGCGGTGGCGGTCGGCCATCTCTATGGCGCCGACCTGATGCGCCGGTTCATCAATGCGCACTCCGAGATCGTCATCGGGCGCTGGTGGGACCTCTGTATCAGGTACGTCGCCCCGGCCCTCCTCTTTGCGGCCCTCGGCTTCAGCATTTTGCAGGGACTTGCCGAGCCATATGGGGGGTATCCTCTCTGGGCCAATGCCTGTGGCTGGGCCCTGGTCCTCTTTATCCCGCTCGGTGCGGTGGCGATCGCACGAGGGGTGCAGAAGAAGGATCGATGGGGATGAGTTCTTATATGTGAATCCAGGGTTCATGCTCGATTTTACACCGCTGTTTACCACGAAAAACATGTCATGCGGTATGCTTGAGGCGTGTTTTCCCGTCATCTCTGACTCTCTTGAACTGATGTATTTTATTTCAAGGAGTGGATCCGGTCACGTCTTCTCCTCTCATCCACCGCACCCCGAGATAACAGAACGGGGTGTCCACGGCCGCCACCACGACCTTCACCAGCCAGTACGGGATGGTGATGGAGACGACAAAGCCGAGGGTGTACTCGGGCGCCGCCCCGTAGAAGGCGATGAACATGAAGGCGAAGGAGTCGATGAACTGGCTGCCCATCGTCGAGAGGTTGTTCCTGAGCCAGAGGTGTTTGCCGTGCGTCTTCTCCTTCCAGAAATGGAAGGCCCAGATGTCGTGGGTCTGGCTGGCGGCAAAGCAGATGATGCTTGCGATGAGGATCCGCGTCGACATCCCGAAGATATCGGTGTATGCCTCATTGTACGGGAACCGGTCGGCCGGTGGGAGGGCCACAGAGAGGGCCGTGAGGAGGAGGACGAAGATGAGGGAGGCCACGCCGGCGAGGACGAGGTCGGTGGTCTTCTTCTTCCCGAAGACTTCGGCGACGATATCGGTGACCAGGAAGGTGACCGGGTACGAGAAGATCGCCACTGAGACGACGATCCCGCCGATGACGGCGACTTTGTTCCCGACGAGATTGGCGGCGACGAGTGCTGCGATGTACAGCCCTGCGAGGAGGGCGAATTTCCGTTCCATTGACCACGCCATGATATCAGGACCTGCTGAAGAGAGAATGTTGGTCCTGGAGTGACAAAGAGGTGACCCGGACGGGCGAGATATTCTTGACTGATGGGTTCTGTAGAATCGGGCATGAACCTCTGGCTCAAGCATACGGGATGAAAATATTTCGTCGCTTGATTGCTCTTTTTCAAGAGAGGAGAATCGGTGGGGATCGTGTTCCATCGCCGCCCCTCGGGTATCTTCGTCGTGGGGGTCCGGGGGGTTTCCCCCTGGTGCGAGATGGTGGGAAAGATTCTGCAATTAAGGGCGGCACATCTGATCGTCACGCCTTCCCACATCCTTGCGCCGGGGGCCCCGCCCCCGGATCCCCGGGATTGCGATTGGGTCAGGGAGGCAGAGGCCTGATCATTCGGAAGATGTATCCAAAATCTTCGTATCGGTCCAGAAGGTGTTTGGAGGTCTCAAACCATTACGGAAATCCGGAAAGGCGATCTTCTGGATCATTTTCATGGTAATCAGGGATGAACATGGGGTTCAAGGATATGGGATGAAAATTTCATAGTGCAGGTCTCCGGCATGTGAGATGGTCCTTGATCCTTCTCCTCGTGATAGGGGAAAGGCCATATATCTCTTGACCTGCCGCCCCTCGGCCATCTTCGTCTGTGGGGGTTCGGGGGCACGGCCCCCGGCGCGAGACGGCAGGGAAGTTTCTGCAATAGAGGGCGGCTTCTGATCTCGTGTCTTTCTTTCTCTTTCTGATCGCACGCCTTCCTCCATAAATCGCGCCGGGGGTTGCGACCCCCGGACCCCCACGTCAGGATTGGGATGGGAAGGCAGAAGGCCTGATGATCTTCAGGATCATTTTCATGGTAAACCATTCTCTTTTCATCGCTTCAACCCCTGTGAACCGAATCCATCGCCTTCCCTCATGCTCACGCCGGGGGGTAGCACCCCTGACCCCCCGGGATTGCGATTGGGACGGGAAGGCGGAGAGATAACCATGAAGAGGGGGTTGCAATCCGTCACCTATCTTCGCGCGGGGGGTTTCGGGGGGCGGCCAGCCTCCCGGCGAAGAGAACCATCAAGATGATTTCTACAAAGCCAACTGATGATAAAAATGGGGAGATGCGCCTCTCACCGCAGGTCCATCCGCGCGAACTTCACCCATGCGAGCCCGAAGAAAAACGCGGGCATGACGAGCATGGCGATCAGGGCGGCGAAGATATACCAGGAGTTCAGGAGGACCGAGAGGATGGTTCCTGGACTATAGTCCTGCATGCCGTCGTCGGCGGGAGGAAGTGCCGTCACTGCAGCGGTGGCCGCATTATAGATCCACGCGGGCGAGATGATCATCGTCGCGGTGATCAGGGTGTTGCGTGTGTTCCAGTAGGCCTCGTTCTCTGCATCATACTCATCGAGGAGAGCAAGACTCTCTCCATATGAGACATCCGTTGAATAGGCTTCTTCGGGACATTCCGGCGGTTCGCCAAGGACGGCATCGAGGACCAGGGGATTGTAGGCGAAGAACGGGAGGATGACGGCGACGAGGACGAGGACGATGAGAGAGGAGAGGAATGCGGTACCGCTCTCCGATGCGATCGTCGAGAAGAAGAGGGCGATCATGAAGAAGGTGGCGATGAAGAGGACGGTGAAGAGCCCGAAGATGAACGTCTGTATCGTCTGGATCGGGCTGAGGACAGTCCCCCCGATGAGCAGAATCGCACAGCTCACCCCGAGGGCGATCGCGACGGCGAGAGCGATGGCCGCGACCCCGCCGAGTGCCTTGCCGGTGATCACCTCGTCGCGATAGATCGGGTGGGAGAGGAGGATCTTCAGCGATTTACTCTCTTTTTCACGGGTCACGAGATCGAACCCCATCGCGATCCCCATGAAGGCGCTGAACGTCGCCGTCATCATCTCGATCAGATGGAAGATCACCGTTACCGAGGGTTTCGAGGAGGCCGTCGGATCGGGGGGTGCGTCGTCCCCGGAGACGACCGTCAGTGCGTCGTGGTATCTATCAAGGCTCTTGTGGAACTGGATCATGCCCGAGAATGCTCCCGTCCCGGTGATGATCAGGATGACGGCAAGGAGCGCGAGGAACCGTCTGCTCCTGAGATGGTCGCGGAACTCCTTGCCCGCGATGGTCCTGAGCGTCTGGACCCTCATCGAATATCCTCCCGTGCAAAGCGCACCCATGCCAGCCCGAAGAAGCCCGCCGGGAAGACGAAGAAGACGACGATGTGTCCGGCAAGCATCCCGAAGAGATCGGCAAGAGACTGATGACGCTCTTCTGATACATGGAGGGCGGTGACGGCACCGGTGAGTTTCTGGTAATTTTTGTCTGGCGAGAAGAGGGAAAGCGTATCCTTGACCGCCTGACGCTTCTGTTCGTGGGCGATCTTCTGTGTCCGGTATTCCTCCCACAGCCTATCTTTTTCGATCTGTTCCTCAGGACTCAACATCCTGTCACTTGAGGGCGGTCCGGGGGGGTAGTCGCCGATGAGCAGATTGAGTGCCGGGGTGGAGATGATCAGCGACGTCAGGGACGAGAGGGTGATGAAGACGATGAACGCCGAGACCAGGGCGCTCCCGCTGTTTGGGGCGACTGTCGAGAAGAAGAGGGCCAGGACGAAGAAGGAGAAGACCATGAGAAATGAGAGCCCGGTGAAGAGGAGGATCTGCACGCTCTCCTCGAACGAAGGGACGGCCCCGAAGATGAGGAGGACGGCAAGGGCGAGGAGAAGCACGATCCCCATCGCGAGGGCGATTGCGCCAGCGCCGCCGAGTGCCTTGCCGGTGATCACCTCGTCGCGGTACACCGGATGAGAGAGGAGAAGTTTGAGGGATTTGCTCTCTTTTTCCTTCGTCACGAGGTCAAACCCCATCGCGATCCCGAGCACCGCCCCGAGTGTCCCGATGAGAGAACCCATCTGGGCGAAGGCAGAGAGGGGGGAGGGTTTTGTGCCGATGGCCCCGGCCTGGAGTTCTTCTCCGCTCACGTCCACCTGGGCCTGGTTGTAGTCGTCCAGGTCGTTCTGGTACTGGACCATCCCGGCGACAAGACCGGTGAGGCCGATGATGAGGAGGATCCCGAAGAGGATATGGAACCGTCTGCTCCTCACATGGTCGCGGAACTCCTTGCCCGCGATCACGTTGAGGGTCTGGACCCTCATCGAATATCCTCCCGTGCGAACCGCACCCACGCAAGCCCGAAGAAGCCCGCCGGGAGTACGAGAAGTGCGATCAGGTGGTGCGAGAGATCGGCGATCATCTCGAAGAGTGCGGAGATTCCGGGCTCTTCAGTATCATCAGAGATATCGTCTCTGTTACGGTCATCCGGTATCATGGTCTCAAGGATCTGATCATAATTCCAGGACGGTGAGATGAGCATCGCCGTGCGCATGAGAGTGTTTCGTGCGTCATAGTAGGCTTTAATCTCCGTCTCGTACTCCGCGATCTCCTCTGCATCGGACTCTTCAGGAAACTCAGGAGGTTCGCCAAGGATGGTGTCGGTGACCATGGGGATGGTGAGGATGAGCGGGATGACGAGCATGGTGACGACGACGAGGGCGAGGGAGGCGACAAGGGCCATCCCACTATTTTTTGCCACGGTCGAGAAGAAGAGGGCGACCACGAAGGGTGAGAAGATGAAGAGGAAGGTGAACACCCCGAAGAGGAGCACCTTTATCATCTCGACAGAACTGAGCACGACCCCACCGATGAGCAGGACGGCGAGGGCGATACCTACGGTGATGGCACCCGCGAGGGCGATGGCCCCGGCGCCGCCGAGAAGTTTCCCGGTGATCACCTCGTCGCGATAGATGGGATGAGAGAGGAGCATCTTGAGCGACTTGCTCTCCTTCTCTCTGGTTACGAGGTCGAACCCCATCGCCAACCCGAGGAAACTCCCGATGATGGCGGTCATGGACCCTATTTGTTCGAAGACTTTCATGATCGAGGGACGTGAAGAGGAGGGGGGGTATCTGGTGCTGACGGGCTCTTCTTCACCGGACGCGAGCACCTGCGCTTCATTGTATTCGTCCAGGTCTTTCTGGTATTGAACCGTCCCGGCGATCATCCCGAGACTTGCGACGATGAGGAAGACGGCAAGGATCGTGAGGAAACGCCTGCTTCTCAGATGGTCACGGAATTCTTTGGCTGTGATGATGCCAAGGGCCTGCGTCCTCATTGCAGGTCACCCCCTGCGCTGGAATACGCCGTCATCTAACATCCTCCCGTGCGAACCGCACCCAGGCAAGTCCGAAGAAGATCATCGGGAAGGCGAGGAAGGCGATTATGTTCCTGATCAGGTCGGGACGGGTGGAGGAAATGGGGTTGTTCACTGGAGAGAGGATCTCCATGTAGTTTTGATAGGGTGAGACGAGAGTTGCGATGCCGTCGACGGTATCGCGTCGCCAGGAGTATGCCTCATAGGCTTCTTCATAGGCTTTCATTTCTTCACTACCGGGATCGAAATCTTCAAACCCGATCCTCTGAACTTCTATGACTTTTGAAGGATCCTCTGGATCCTCTATGGTGACTGTCTCAGTCTCGGTGGGGTAGTCGGGGGGCTCAGGTGATTCCCCGATGAGCAGGGCGGTGACCGGGCCACCGTTGCCGATGGTCGGGACGACAGCGTAGAGGATGATGATGAGAAGGAGGGATGATACAAGGGCGCTCCCGCTGTTTGGGGAGACCGTCGAGAAGAAGAGGGCGATGGAATAGAAGGAGAAGATGAATAAGAAGCCCATCCCTCCACCAAGTGCAATCCTGAGACTCTCGTCAGGACTCGGAACGATCCCGGAGATGAGGAGGACGGCAAAGCTGAAGACGAGGATGATCCCTGTCGCCAGGGCGATTGCCCCGGCGGCGCCGAGGGCCTTGCCGGTGATCACTTCGTCGCGGTAGACTGGATGAGAGAGAAGCAGTTTGAGCGACTTGCTCTCCTTCTCCTGGGTCACCGAGTCAAACCCCATCGCTGCCCCGAGAAAGATCCCGACGAAAGCGGTGGCTATATAAAACTGGCTGAAGCCAGAGAGGACGGTGGGTTTGGGGGGCGGGGAAGTGGTCCGGGGGTCGTCCGCCTCCGGCGCCGCTATCTGTGTCTCCTGATATCGTTCCAGACTCACCTGGTACTGGCTCACGCCTCCGATCAATCCCAGCACGGCGACGATGAGCATGATCGCGAGGAAGAGGTGGAAGCGCCCGCTCCTCACATGGTCTCGGAACTCTTTGCCCGCGATTACGCTGAGGGGGTATCCCCTCATCTGATGTCCTCCCGTGCGAACTTCACCCACGCAAGCCCGAAGAAGACCGCGGGCATCACGATCAGGGCGATGATGTAGTGCGCCAGTTCTCCGATGATGGCCGCGAGGATCTCAAGCCCACTCTGGGGGAGGTCTTCGGGCCGGTCAAAGGAGTAGGGGTCGTCGCTCAGCATCGAAGCGGCATACCCTGGTTCGGTGACGGCCAGCGTCATCTCCTGATAATTTTTGGAGGGCGAGAGCAGGTTGACGGTGTCGATGAACGCACGTCTCTTCTCCCAGTAGGCCTGCGACGCCTCCTCGTACTCCTTCCATGCCTCCTCGACCTCACCGCTGATCTCTATGGGCATGGGCCTGACCATGACATTGAAACTTCCAGTCGGTCCTCCCACCGTCTCAGGTGGATCCGGCGGTTCGGGTGCCTCGCCGATGACCGCCTTCTGGACCGTCTGGTTGGTGGCGACGGCCGGGACAAGGACGGAGAGGACGATGAAGATGATGAGGGTGTAGATGAGGGCGTTGCTGCTGCTCTCCGCGACCGTGGACATGAAGAGGGCGATCGCGAAGTATGAGAAGACGAGGAGAAACGAGATGACGCCGAAGATAAGGATACGCGCACCCTCGTCGAAGTTCGGCACCACCCCGAAGATGAGCAGGATCGCAAAGGAGACGAGGAGTACGATCGCCATCGCAGCGGCGATCGCGGCGGTCCCGCCGAGGGCCTTGCCATTGATCACCTCGTCGCGGTAGATCGGGTGGGAGAGGAGCATCTTGAGCGACTTGCTCTCTTTCTCGCGCGAGATCAAGTCGAACCCCATCGCACACCCGAGGACGATCCCGACGGTGGCGATGAGGTCTGACATCCGGTTGAAGGCCGAGAGGATGGAAGGTTTCCACCAGAAGATGGCGTGCATCATCTCGTCGTCGGTCTGGGCCAAGTTTTCGTTGTAGCGGTCGATCTGTTCCTGATAGTTCACCGCACCGTCGATGAGCCCGACGACGGCGATGACCAGGAAGATCGCGAGGATGATGTGGACCCTCCTGCTCCTCACGTGATCCCAGAACTCCTTGCCCGCGATGATCCCGAGGGCCCTGGTCCTCATCGAATGTCCTCCCGTGCAAATTGCACCCACGCGAGCCCGAAGAAAGCGGCGGGGAAGACAAAGAGGGCGATGATGCGCTGGGAAAGTCCGCCGAGAAGTCCGAAGAAGGTGCTGAGTCCGTCCTTTGGTTCGGTCATCGGGTCGAACAGAGCGTTCTCGCCCTGGTGCTGCCTTGCCGCTTCAAGCCCTGGTTCGGTGACCGCGAAGGCGAGGCGTTGATAGTTCTGGTCAGGGGAGAGGAGTGTGAAGGTGTCGGTGATCGCCGTGCGCCTCTCCCAGTAGGCCCTGGACTCTTCTCTGTACTCTTCCATCTTCTCCTGGTACTCTTCCTGGTCGAACGCCACTTCGGTGGGTTTGTCTGAGATCACCGTGGTACCGCTCCCCGTGCTCCCTGCCTCGGTGTCAAATGTATAGGTAAATCCAGGAGATTCTGGGGGTTCGGGCGGGTCGCCGATGAGGAAGGTGATCGCCGGGCCTGAGATGACCAGTATGGTGACCGCGGAGAGGGGGACGAAGAGGACGAGAGTGAGGACAAGAGCGCTCCCGCTGTCCTTTGCCACCGTCGAGAAGAAGAGGGCGAGGATGAAGAAGGAGAAGACCATGAGAAATGAGAGTCCGCCAAAGATCAGAACCCGCACCGTCTCCTCGAACGAAGGGACGACCCCGAAGACGAGGAGGACGGCAAGGGCGAGGACGAGCACGATCGCCATCGCGAGGGCGATTGCGCCGGCGCCGCCGAGCGCCTTGCCGTTGATCACCTCGTCACGGTAGACCGGATGAGAGAGGAGAAGTTTGAGCGACTTGCTCTCCTTCTCTCTGGTCACGAGGTCGAACCCCATCGCGCACCCGAGCACCGCCCCGAGTGTCCCGATGAAGTACGCCATCTGGGTGAAGCCCGAGAGTGGCGAGGGTATCATCGATGCAGGCATCTGTGCACGTGCTTCGTCGCTCACGTCCCCATAAGCCTCGTTGTAGGTCTCCAGTTCTTCCTGGTACTGGGCCATCCCTGAGGCCAGACTGACGAGGGCGATGACCAGGAAGATCCCGAAGATGAGGTGGAACTTCCTGCTCCTCACATGATCCCGGAACTCCTTGCCCGCGATGGTCTTGAGTGCGTGTATCCTCATCGAATGTCCTCTCGTGCAAACCGCACCCAGGCGAGTCCGAAGAAAGCTACTGGTAAGACAAGCATGGCGATGATGTTCTTTGCAAGGGCTCCGAGCAGTCCGACGAAGATCGCAAGCCCGCTCTCAGGGAGGGTTGCGTAAAATTCCTTGGTCTCTTCCCAGTCCAGGTAATACGCTCCGGAGACCATTGCTGCCGTGCCGCGTGGATCTGCCACCGCCCTCACCATCTCCATATAATTTCTTGTGGGGGAGAGGAGGTCGGTCGTGTCGTGAAGACCCTGCACTTTTATCTGGTACATTCTATTTTTCTCCTGGTACTCGTCCCAGACTCGTCTATGTTCCTCTACGTCGGCGAAGGTGGAGGGGCCACCCATCTGGGGGGGTTCTGGCCGGTCACCAAAGAGGGCATTGATCAGGGCACCATTCCCGGCAAGGGACGGCAGGAAGATCCCGAGGACGATAAAGATTGCAAGGGATCCGATGAGGGCGTTCCCGCTGTTTCGGGCGACTGTCGACATGAAGAGAGCGATAGCGAAGAAGGTGAACACCCCAAGGAAGGAGATGACGCCGAAGAGCAGGATCCGGACTGTTTCCTCAAAGTTCGGGACGATCCCGAAGACAAGCATCAGGGCAAGGGAGACGAGGAGCATGATCCCCATCGCGAGGGCGATTGCGCCAGCGCCGCCGAGTGCCTTGCCGGTGATCACCTCGTCGCGGTAGACCGGGTGGGAGAGGAGGATCTTAAGCGATTTGCTCTCCTTCTCCGCGGTGATGAGGTCAAAACCCATCGCGATCCCGAGCACCGCCGCGACTGTCGAGAGCAGATAACCTATCCTGTTGAAAGCCTCTAGGACTGATGGTTTCCCCTCATAATAATGGTATGATAAGTCATCTTCTCCTTCTGAAGCGGCCACCTGCATCTCATTATACCGTTCCAGGCCCTCCTGGTACGAAAACGCTCCGTCGATCAGTCCGGCGACCGCAATGATGAGCAAGATCGCAAAAAGAGTTCGGAATCTCTTGCTCCTGACCTGGTCGCGGAACTCCTTGCCCGCGATGATCCTGAGGATACCGGTTCTCATCGAATGTCCTCCCGCATGAACCTGACCCATGCGAGCCCGAAGAAGGCGGCAGGGATCACGAGGAGTGCGATAACGTTCTTTGCAAGGGCTCCCATGAGACCCCCGAGGATCGCAAGCCCGCTCTCAGGGAGGTCTTCGTAGATGTCTGGAGAATAACTCCCGGCATTCTGAACTGCAATGGAAATTCTTGGTTCGGTCACGGCCATCGCCATCTGCTGGTAGCTGTGGGAGGGCGAGAGCAGGTTGACGGCATCGGTGAAGGCACGTCTCTTCTCCCAGTAGGCGTCCGACTTTTCTCTGTACTCTTCCCAGGCCAGATCAACCTCAGAGGGTTCTCCCACTTCTCCTGTCGACGAGGCTGTCGAGGAACTTGAGACCGCGTATGAGCTGAGATATGGTCCATGTATGTGAGGGGGTTCAGGTGGTTCTCCGATGACGGCGTTCATCACACTCTCATTGGCGGCGATGGCCGGAATGAGGGTAGAGAGTACGATGAATATGATGAGTGTGTAGATGAGAGCGTTGCTGCTGTCTTTTGCGACCGTGGACATGAAGAGGGCGATCGCGAAGTACGAGAAGATGAGCAGGAACGAGAGTCCTCCGAAGAGCAGGATGCGTACGCTCTCGTCAAGGTTCGGGACGATCCCGAATATGAGGATGATCGCAAAGGAGAGGACGAGCACGATTCCCATTGCAAGTGCGATGGCGGCGATCCCGCCGAGGGCCTTGCCATTGATCACCTCGTCGCGATAGATCGGGTGAGAGAGAAGGATCTTGAGGGACTTGCTCTCTTTCTCGCGCGAGATGAGGTCAAACCCCATCGCACACCCGAGGACGACCCCGACGGTGGTGATGAGCATGGACATCTTGAAGAAGGCCGAGAGGATGGATGGCTTCCACCCAAAGTAACTGGGCATTATCTCGTCGTCCGAGACCTGGGCCAGGCGGTCGTTGTAGTCGTCGATCTGCTTGTTGTACTGGATCGAGCCGTCGATGAGGCCGACGACGGCGATGATCAGGAATATCCCGAGGAGGATGTGGAACCTCCTGCTCCTGATATGGTCGCGGAACTCCTTGGCGGCGATGACCCTGAGGCCCCCGCTCCTCATGTCATCCCCTCACCCACCTCATAATATGAGAGGAATACGTCCTCGATGTCAGGGTGTTCTGCCTCCAGGCTTCTGATGGCGACCCCTGCTTTGGCGAGGGTGTCTGCGAGTTCGTCCCTGATGTCGACAGTGGCGACGAGTCGTGCACGGTGGCGGTTCTCGGCGAACTCTGCGGCGACGAGCGCCGGACTCTGGAGGTCCGGCATCGGGGTGCGGGTCTCGATGTGGATGACGACTTTTTCGTCACCGCCGACGCGGGCGAGTTCGTCCCAGGTGCCGTGGGCGACGAGTTTGCCGTGGGCGAGGATCCCTGCCGAAGTGCAGACCTTGCTCACCTCAGAGAGGATGTGGGATGAGACCAGGACGGTGGTGCCCTGGTCTGCCACGTGTCTGATGATCCTCCGATAGTCTGCGACGCCCTGGGGGTCGAGGTTGGCGGTGGGCTCGTCGAGGATGATGGCCCTGGGATGGTTGATGAGCGCCTTGGCGATCCCGAGCCGCTGTCTCATCCCCTTCGAGAACCCGCCGACCTCCTTGGTGACCCCTTCGAGCCCGACGAGTGCGAGGAGTTCTTGAATCCGTTCTTTGCGCTCCTTCCCCATGCCATAGAGTTTCGCCGAGTACTCGAGGTTCTCCTCGGCGGTGAGCGTCGGGTAGAACCCGACATCTTCGGGCATGTATCCGATCTTCTTCTTCACCTCGATGGGGTGGGTGGCGACCTCGAGGTCGTCGATATAACAGGCGCCTGAGGTGGGCTCGATGAGCCCGGTGAGCATCAGGATGGTGGTGCTCTTCCCGGCGCCGTTCGGCCCGAGGAGGCCGAAGACCTCACCCTCGGGCACCTCAAGGCAGAGGTCGTCGACGGCAGGAACGCCGTGGTAGACCTTGCAGAGATGTTCACAACGTATCATGGTCCTTCACTCCAATAGTCTGGTTTGAAGATCCATAGAGGTCCATTTATAAAATAGGTTCTGTGACAATCCTCTACATGTCAGCGCAATCCTGTACGGGGCGATGAGAAGAAAAAATAATTTTTTGGCTCTGTAGAAATCCTCTTGATCGTTCTCTTCGCCGGGGGGTTGGCCACCCCCCGGTCCCCCCGCGTGAAGATAGGTGGCAGACAGCAATGTCCTCCTTATAGTCGTTGATGGTGCCTTCCCGGCCCTATCGTGATCCCGGACCCCCACGACGAAGATAGGCGGGGGCGGCGATGAAACAAGGTTCCCGCCGGTTCTCCATTCTTGAAAAAGAGAGAGAAAGCAAGCGACGAGATTTTTTCATCGCGTATGGGGTCCGGGGATAGCGTCCCTGGCCAAAGGGGTAGGAAGGCGGGGGACACCCGTCTCCCCCACACAATAGGCGAGGGTTTCTACAGAGCCGAAGTTTTTGTCACTCTCTCTCGCACCTGGGGCACTGCCCCCGGACCCCCGGGATGGCGATAGGGGGAGGATAGCGTCTTTTATAATCACGAAGGAGGAATTACTGTCCTCCTCCCTATCTTCTGCGGAGGGAACGGGGGGCGGCAGCCCTCCGGCGGAAGATACCCATTCAAAATTCTTGGAAAGGAGTGTTTCAATTCAGGACTCAGAGGGGTTTGGGATATGCTCATTAAGAGATATTCTACAAATCCGGTAATTTTCATCTGGTATGCGTGAGCCAGGGGGTCATGCCAGATTCTAAAGAGTTGTATAAGCGTAGACCAGGAGAGATCAAGAAGAGGGATGGTCGTCCCGTATGCGTTTTTTGTGCGCAAAGGACGCGAGGGAGGCGGTCGGCCCCCCTCATTCGTGCCCTGGATAAGATCCACCAGAGCAGAGGTTCAACGGCGCTGGTATTTCCTGAAGTAATACCAGACCCCGCCAGCGATCCCGACCAGCAGGAGGACACCCAGGACGGCCGCAAAGGACTGTTCCTTCACGACGATCCTGAAGTCCTCCTCCTGTTCACCCTGGTCTGAGATCACCTTGACGCTGACCTTGTAGTCAGAGGCGACGATGTTGGAGGGTGGGGCTACCGTCACCTTCACGGTGTCGCGCTCTCCTGGCTGGAGACTCGTGATGTTGGTCGGAGTCACCGTGGCGCTCCATCCCTGGGGGGCCATCACTTCAAACCCGATACCGGTGAGCGCACCCGCCGTGCCGGCGTTCCTCACCCTGAGATCGAAGGTGACCGTGCCGCCCATGTCGGTCTCATAACTGTAGCGGTCGGCCGAGACCCGCATCTCATAACTCCCACGGATCTTTGCGGTCAGTTCGTCTGAATACTCACCTGCCGAGGAACCGATGAGGGCCTGGAACGAGTAGTCCCCTGTGCCGGTACCGTACGGGGGGATCGCCTCAAGATAGAGTTCCTTCTCCTCGCCGGCACGCAGGAATATCTCTGAGAGATCGCCCGGGGCATTGGCCGACTCCTTGTAGCGTGCGTACCAGCCTTCAGGGAGGTCTTTTGTGGAGAGGAGGTAGTTGTCGTCACCGGTACCCGCGTTTTTCAGGTTGAGTTCGAAGATCGGGTTGCGCCCCACCGGCGAGGTGATGATCGGGGACTTGATGGTCATCTCGGCGGCGTACGGCGACTTCTCCAGCATCACGGTCCCGGCGTCGGTGGTGATCCCGCACTTCACCTTGACGTCTTTCTTCTCGGCTCCCTTGTACCCGGCCTTCTCGATGACGAGGTCATAGATTCCCTGGGGGATGCCTGTGCTGATCTTGCCGTCTGCGGTGGTCGTCACCTTGTCGAAGGGCTCGGCATGTTTGTCTTCATAGACCTCGACGGTCGCGCCCTTCACCTTCTCGCCGTCCTTGTCGGTGACGGTGAGGTCGAGGGTGCCGAGTTCATTAGCATGGGTCTTGGAGATGTCCACGTGGAGCCAGATCGACCCGGTGCCGACATGGGCCTTCAGCGGGTACTCCCCGACCCTGGTGTCGGCCGCGGTCTCGACCTCCAGGGTGACGGTCTTTGTCGCACCCGGTGGGATGGAGACCTTGTTCACCTCAGTCTCGCCGTCGACGAAACGCATCTCCCAGTCTCTGCACCCGACAAAGGACTCCGTCCACATCTCCATATGGTCTGAATTTCCGTTGTTGGTCACGGCGAGCGAGAAGGTCGCCGTCTCCCCGGCCTCGATCACCTGGCCGGGGAAGTCGCAGTGAATGGAAACGGTTCCGCCTGCCGCATCATCCAGGGCCGCCGCAGGAGCGGCAACCAGGAGGGGCAGGAGCATGAGGACGGCGCAGAAGGCTGCAAGCCTCTGTTCAATTTTTTCTTTCATCTAATATCCTCCCGCATAAATCTGATCCATGCGAGCCCGAAGAAGGCGGCAGGGATCACGAAGAGGGCGAGAATGTTCTTTGCAAGGTCTCCTATGAGATCTCCGAGGACTGCGAGTCCGCTCTCAGGGGGCTCGTCATACGGGTCATTAAAGCCGTAACTCTGGAGGGTGACGGCAAGTTGTGGGTTGGTCAGGGCCATCGCCATCTCCTGGTAGTTGTAGGAGGGAGAGATCAGGTTGACGGTGTCGGTGAAGGTATGTCTCTTCTTCCAGTATGCATCTGACTTCTCCTCGTACTCTTCCCAGGCCAGATCGATCTCAGAGGGCTCTTCCAGGCCCTCGACCGGTGCTGAGATGACTACGCCATTGGCAGAAAATTTATCATCCATATTAGGGAATTCTGGGGGTTCTCCGATGACGGCGTTCATCACACTCTCATTGGCGGCGATGGCCGGGATGAGGGTAGAGAGTACGATGAAGATGATGAGGGTGTAGATGAGTGCGTTGCTGCTGTCTTTCGCGACCGTGGACATGAAGAGGGCGATCGCGAAGTATGAGAAGATGAGCAGGAACGAGAGTCCTCCGAAGAGCAGGATGCGTACGCTCTCGTCAAGGTTCGGGACGATCCCGAAGATGAGGATGATCGCAAAGGAGAGTGCGAGCACGATTCCCATTGCGAGTGCGATGGCGGCGATACCGCCGAGGGCCTTGCCATTGATCACCTCGTCGCGGTACACCGGGTGGGAGAGGAGGATCTTGAGGGACTTGCTCTCTTTCTCGCGCGAGATCAGGTCGAATCCCATCGCACACCCGAGAACGACCCCGACGGTGGTGATGAGCATGGACATCTTGAAGAAGGCCGAGAGGATGGAGGGCTTCCACCCGAAGTAACCGGGCATTATCTCGTCGTCCGAGACCTGGGCCAGGCGGTCGTTGTAGTCGTCGATCTGCTTGTTGTACTGGATCGAGCCGTCGATGAGACCGACGACAGCGATGATCAGGAAGATCCCGAGGAGGATGTGGAACCGCCTGCTCCTGATATGGTCGCGGAACTCCTTGGCGGCGATGACCCTGAGCCCTTCGGTTCTCATGCGGCCTCCTCGGTGGCATGGTAGTATGAGAGGAAGACATCCTCGATGTCCGGGTGTTCTGCCTCCAGGCTCCTGATCGCGACGCCTGCTTTGGCGAGGGTGTCTGCAAGTTCGTCCCTGATGTCGACGGTGGCGACGATGCGTGCACGGTGTCGGTTCTCTGCAAACTCCGCGGCGACGAGCGCCGGACTCTGGAGGTCCGGCATCGGGGTGCGTGTCTCGATGTGGATGACGACCTGCTCGTCACCGCCGACGCGGGCGAGTTCGTCCCAGGTGCCGTGGGCGACGAGTTTGCCGTGGGCGAGGATCCCAGCCGAGGTGCAGACTTTACTCACCTCAGAGAGAATGTGGGATGAGACCAGGACGGTGGTGCCCTGGTCGGCGACCTGCCTGATGATCCTCCGATAGTCGGCGACGCCCTGGGGGTCGAGGTTGGCGGTGGGCTCGTCGAGGATGATGGCCCTGGGATGGTTGATGAGCGCTTTGGCGATCCCGAGGCGCTGCCTCATCCCCTTTGAGAACCCGCCCACTTCCTTGGTGACCCCTTCGAGCCCGACGAGGGTAAGAAGTTCTTGAATCCGTTCTTTGCGCTCTTTCCCCATGCCATAGAGTTTTGCCGAGTACTCGAGGTTCTCCTCGGCGGTGAGCGTTGGGTAGAACCCGACGTCTTCAGGCATGTAGCCGATCTTCTTCTTCACCTCGATCGGGTGGGTGGCGACCTCGAGGTCGTCGATATAACAGGCGCCCGAGGTAGGCTCGATGAGCCCGGTGAGCATCAGGATGGTGGTGCTCTTCCCGGCGCCGTTCGGCCCGAGGAGGCCGAAGACCTCACCCTCGGGCACCTCAAGGCAGAGGTCGTCGACGGCGGGAACGCCGTGGTAGACCTTGCAGAGATGTTCACAACGTATCATAGATAGTTCGTCCTGTTCTGTAACTCTGAGTCATCAATTGGGACTGTATTATAAAATGAGTTGTGGCACAATCCTCTACACATTGAGATCATCCAGAAACTTCCCGACCCTGCCATCGCGGGACCGGGCGATGGAGGGGAGTTGAGAGACTTCTGTCTCTTCGTTGCGCACCCATGCATCCATCGCCTCCCTATCCCCTCGCGCCTGGGGTGGCCGGATCCCCTGGCAGGAGATATCTGTTCAGAATTTCTGGAGGGAAACGCTTCGTTTCGAGGAGATCTCCAGGCCTCAGGGCTTTGTAGAATCCTCACCTATTTCGTGGTGTGAGCGCGACCGGACCACCTTCCTTCCCATCGTCTCTTGCCGGGAGCGCGGTGTTCCCGGCGAGAGCATGAGGGAAGGCGGTTCGGTTACACTCGTATTTGCGGGAGACGAGGGTTTCTACAAAGCCGATGATTTTTTTTCTTCAGGTTTGCATGAGAGTTCGAACCCGCCATTCCCCGTTGAAACCGATACGCAGAGGATAGAAAATTCCTCAGATGGATCTGCCTGCCACCCCCACTCGTCGAATCTTCACTGCCATCTCGCGCCGGAGGCGCACCCCCTGACCTCGGGGATGGCGATAGGAGTGGGAAGGCAGAATAGATGACCACGACGGAGGAGGTGCCGTCCACGACCTATCATGTCGTGGGGGTTCGAGGGGCGGGCACGTTCCCCGCCAGAGAGAGTTATCCAGAGGGTTTACCATGAACATGATCCTGACTTTCAATTCTGGAGTTATGGATGAGAATTCGAACACACAGATCTCCCTCATAACTACTATGCGGAGAAAAAATCGCCCTCAGAACGATCAGGCCCTCTGCCTTCTCAGCTTTATCTTCGTCGTGGGGGACGTGGGGCAACGCCTCCGGCGTGAAGAGGGGGGAAGGCATGTCGATCATACGTGCCGCCCTCATCGTAGAGCCCTTCCTGCCGTCTCGCGCCGGGGGGTTGCACCCCCCGAAACCCCCCCCACGACGAGGAGAAGGAGGGAGGCGAAGTGAACTCGAACTCCACCGATTCTTCTGTCTAGATATGAGACAGCAGGTGACAAGAAATTTTCATCCAGGGTGCTTGAGATGTGTTCTCGTCTCGTGAGCAATTCTACAGAGCCTGAATATGTTCATTGTCTGGCTTTTTGGCTCTGTAGAATCTCTCACCCATTATGGGTGCACGCGTGATTCTCCCGCCTCCCCTCATGAAGCGCCCCCGGGGCGCTGCCCCCGGATCTCCGGAATGAAGATTGAGCCGGGAAGGCATATTCGAAATCCATGAAGAGGGATTGTCGTCCACGACCTATCGTGTCGCGGGGGTTTGGGGGGCGGCCGGCCCCCCGCCAGAAAGAGTTATCCAGAGGATTGAACCATGATAAAGATCCTCCACCGATCGATCAGGCCGCTGAAAACGAGGGAGAGGAGGAATATAGGATCCTGAACCATCGGGTCCAGACTGGTTCTCCGAACTCCTTGCCTGCGATGGTCCGGTCCTGATGGTCTCGGTCCTCATCGAATGTCCTCCCGTACGAAACGAATCCATGAAAGCCCGAAGAAAGCCGCGGGGAAGACAAGGATAGCGACGATGTTGCTTGCAAGGCTCCCGAGCAGAGCGAAGAGCGCGGAGAGACCATCTTCAGAGACGATTTCACCGTCTGAGACGGTCGCCGCGACAAGTCCTGGTCTGACCACTGCGAAGGTGAGTTTCTCGTAATTTCGGTCAGGGGAGATGAGGTGGAACGTATCCTCTATCGCCTGTCTCTTCCCCTGGTAGACCTTTGACTCTATTTCATACTCCTCCATCCTTTCCTCGAACTCTCCCGGCGCCATCCCTTCGTCCGACACGCCCATGATCCCGCTCCCGCTGTTCGGCCCGGTCATGAAACTATAGTCATATGTCACTCCCGGAAACTCCGGCGGCTCGCCGATGAGGAGGGTGACCCCCGCGCTCGACGTGGCCAGATAGGTGGCCGAGGAGAGGGTGATGAAGACGATGAGCGTGGACACCAGGGCGCTCCCGCTTGTCTTCGTGACCGTCGAGAAGAAGAGAGCGAGGGCGAAGAAGGAGACGATCATCAGGAACGAGAGCAGTCCGAAGATCAAGATCCGTATCGACTCGTCAAGATCGGGCACGACCCCCGACATGAGCAGCACCGCACACGAAACCCCGACGAGCAGGAAGATTGCGAGGGCGATTGCCGCGGCGCCGCCGAGTGCCTTGCCGGTGATCACCTCGTCACGATAGATCGGGTGAGAGAGGAGGATCTTGAGTGACTTACTCTCCTTCTCTCTGGTCACGAGGTCGAATCCCATCGCGATCCCGGTGACGGCACCAAGAGAGGAGAAAATCAGTGCCATCTCGTAGAAGGCAAAGAGCGGTGATGGTTTCGTGATGAGCGGGGTCTGTGCAAGTTCTTCATCACCGACCGCGGTGCGGGCCTGGTTGTAGTCGTCCAAGTCTTTATGATACTGGACCGTCCCTGAGGCCAGACCGACGGCGGCGATGACAAGCATGATCCCGAGGAGACAGAGAAACCGCCTGCTCCTGACGTGATCATGGAACTCCCTGGCGGCGATGACCCTGAGGGCCTCGGTTCTCATGCGTTATCCCCCGTGGCGTGAGAGGATGAGAAAAATACGGCCTCGATGTCAGGGTGTTCTGTTTCGAGACTCCTGGTTGCGCCTCCTGCTTCTGCAAGAGTGTTGGCACATTTGCCCCAGGTGCCATGGACAAGGATGCCTGCCTGGGTGCAGACCTTGCTCACCTCGATGAGGCCAGAGGCTCCCTCCTCGGGCACCCCCGGGCGGAGGCCTTCGACGGCATGAACACTGTGATAAGCCTTGTAGAGATATTCGCAACATATCATGGATTATTCATCTCTCATTATAATTATGAAACATCCATGGGAGTTGTATTATAAAATCGATTGTGGCACAATCCTTTACATGTCGGCCAATGGGCCAGACCAAGAGGATGTGTAAACGTCTGTGCCAGATCGTTTATTATCGGGTGGGGCAGAGATCGTACCTATGAAATGGCGGGCGCTTCTCTGGATGCTGGTGCTGGTCTGTCTCCTGATCCCATCGGTCGCCGCGGAGGATGAGCACGTCGAGACGGTAGAGATATCCATAAAGTCTGATCCCGTCCAGGTCCACGAGGAACCTGCCGAGAGTATTATTATCATCACCGATGTCGCCGCTTCCAACGATGCCCTCATCGACTCCTACCCCTCTCTCTCATATATCCATTATGCGTACAGGGTCGTCCCTGTCGAAGAAGTCGTTCTCTCGTCTTCTGAAGTCACGATGACTGAGTATGGTGAGGATATGGTCATTATACGTGACGACGCGTCTGAAGTGGCGGTGGAGACAGAAATTGTGTTTTCTCCAGGGTCTAGCCTGGAAGAGACGGTCCCAACCTATAATGTGATCAACCGCGAGGAGACTTCCAGATCGAGCGCCCCGGTCTATTATGCCCAGAAGGTGCCTGAAGGCACCAGACACCACTGGGTCGACCTCGATTGGGGGAAGGGGGAGCAAAACCTCACCCTCACTGTCTGGCACCCCTCGGGCCTGCTCGGCACCTTCAGGGATGCCGACGACGGGAAGAAGAATGGGAGAATATTCCTGCGGATCTCTGACCCGAAGGGTGTCGAGGGCGGCGCATGGTACTACCGGGTGAGCGGCCCCAGGATCCCGGTGGCCCTCAACTATACCTTCAAGACATATATCGGGTGAACCATATGGACCGACACACTGCTCTGGTTCTTCTTACTCTGGTCTTTCTGGTCCAGGGTGCCGGTGCCTATACGGTCACCTCAGGATATGATCATCCGCCGACAGGAGACCCGATCACGCCGGTGGAAGTCGCCCCCTGGGAACTCCCTCTCTATGTCCTGGTGTACAGCCTCTGTCTTGCCCCGCTTGATCTATTCACCTGGTCATCTGGCGCCTGGTTTTTCCTCCGCACTCGCCAGGCCGGGAGCGCCCTCCTCGACCATCCGGTGAGGGGTGCGATCTACCGGTGCATCAGGGCCTGCCCGGGGATCCATCTCCGCGCCCTCTCGGCCACCACCGGGACACCGATGGGTACGCTCAGGTATCACCTGGGTCTTCTCCACCAGCACCACAAGGTCACCGTCCTCCAGGAGGACGGTCGCCTGATGTTTTACGAGAACAGCGGGACCTACTCCCTGACCCAGCAGCGTTTGCTCAAGCATTTGAGAAACCCGACCACCCGACAGATCCTCTGCGTGGTCCTCAGCCACCCGGGGATGTCGCGAAAAGAGGTGGCCGGGGTCGTCGGAATCTCGGGCCCAGCAGTCCACTGGCATATGAAAAAATTGGAGGAGGACGGGTTTGTCGGAGAAGAACGCTCTGGCAGGACGACACGGTATTTTATCTCTGAGAGTGTCGCCGGCGACCTGACGATGTGGACGGCGGAAGGGGCGTAACTACACGAAAGATCTGAAGACAGTTCTTTTGTGATCCCCTCAGGAAAAAGGCACGAAATTCTAAAAAAATGGTTCTGTAGAAACCCTCACGTACCGTGAGGAGAATGTGTGTCACCCCACCTTCCTGGAGTCTCCTGCCGGGGGCGCTGCCCCCCGACCCCAGGGATGAAGATAGGGGTGGGAAGGCACATTCGATGAACCTGAAGAGAAATATGACTCCCCCATCCATCGCTTGCGCGGAGGGTCCGGGGAGGGAGCGGCCAACCCCCCGCCAGAGAGATCCATTTCCAGGATCTCTTCAGAGTCTAGTTTTTCAGTCCTTCTTCTCGGCTTCCCCTTGCAGGGCCTCGCGCACCATCTTGATCGCACAGAGATCGCCGCACATCGAGCAAGTCTCGAGGTCACCGTCACGGGCGTGGACTTTACGGGCCAGATCGCCGAACATCGCCGCCTCGAACTGCTCCTCCCAGTTGATCCGCCGGCGAGCCTGAGCCATCTTGAGGTCGGCCGCCGAAGACGCACCTTCCCCGAGTCTGACGATGTCGCCGACATGGGCGGAGACCCGCACCACCCTCGTCCCTTCGGCGATGTCGTCGATGTCGGGCAGGGCGAGGTGTTCGCTCGGCGAGACCATACAGAGGAAGTCGGCGCCGTGCATCGCCGCCACCGCCCCGCCGATCGCCCCGACCACATGGTCGTAGCCCGGGGTGATGTCGGTGACCAGCGGCCCGAGGAGGTACAGCGGCGCCCCGTCGCAGACCTCCTTGATCATCTTCACATTATACCCGATCTCGTCGATGGGCATATGCCCGGGCCCCTCGATGAAACGCTGCACTCCGGCAGAGAGCGCACGCCTCGAGAGACGCCCGAGAGTGATGTACTCGGTCGCCTTGGCAAGCCGCTCGGCGTCATAAATACACCCGGGCCGCATCCCGTCGCCGAGCGAGATGACGACGTCGTTCTCCTCCAGGATCTCAAGGAGATAGTCGTATTCCTTATAAAGCGGGTTCTCCTCCCCGGTCGCCGCCATCATGGCCACATGGAAGGCCCCGCCTCGCGAGACCACGCCCATGATCCTGGGATCGGCCTTGAGGTCGGCGAAGGCATCCTGGTTCACCCCGCAGTGGAGGGTGAGAAAGTCCACGCCCTGCTGGCAATGCTCCCTGATGACCTTGAAGAGAAGATCGGCGGTGACGTCGGCGGCTGACCCGGCCCGCCGCACTGCCTCGTAGATCGGGACCGTCCCGAGGGGTGCGTCCAGTTCCAGGATCCGTTTTCTGATCGCCGGGAGGTCGCCCCCGGTCGAGAGGTCCATCAGGGTGTCGGCACCGTTGGCAAGGGCCACCTTCGCCTTCTCGATCTCAAGGTCAGGGTCGCACCGCTCCGCCGAGGTGCCGATGTTCACGTTCACCTTGACGCTGCACCCTTCGCCGACAGCACAGAGACGGTGCGGACGGCGTGGATTTGCAGCAACCGTGATCCGCCCCCGCGTCACCGCACGGGCCGCCTGTCTGGGTGAAAGCCCTTCGTCCCGTGCGATCGCCTCGACCTCGGGAGGGACACCGTTGAGGCACTCCTTGATCAGGGTTTGCATAACACACATCTGTCGGTGTTCCTTATTATTCTGCATGCCTGTCGTCTGGTTGCCAGGAGAAGGATTCTTCGCGAACAGTTATATCTGCGGCGAGGTGCTCATCGACGCTGGGGTCTATCCCATGGCGGTCGCGCCCTATGCCGAAGAGATCACCACGATCGTGCTCACCCACACGCACTATGACCACACCGCCCACCTGAAAGAGCTCAGAGACCTCTGTCATGCCGAGGTCTGCGTCCATGCCTTTGACGTGAGGGGCCTCACCGACGACGCCCCGAGTCTTGCCCCGCTCTTCGTGGCCAGGCCCCCCGGGATCGCCCCCGACCGTCTGCTCAAGGACGGGGATCAGGTCGGCGGGCTTGAGGTGATCCATACCCCAGGCCACACGCCAGGCGGGATCTCGCTGTACCAGAGAGAGGAAGAACTCCTCTTCTGCGGGGACACTATCTTCCCTGGCGGGTCCTTCGGGCGCTACGACTTTCATGGCGGCGACCGCGTCGCCCTGGCCAGGTCGGTCGAGCGGCTCGCAACCCTGGAGGTAAAGGGACTGTACCCGGGCCACGGTACCCCAGTGGAGGAAAAGGGCGGGCGCCATGTGAGGGCGGCGGCCATGGCCCTCCAGGGGAGCTGATGAAAGGGATCTATTGCCTGGTCTTCCAGAACCAGGCCGCCACCCTCGGAGTCGGGACCCTCGGCGAGGTGGCCTTCAGGGAGGGGTGGCACCTCTATGTCGGGTCGGCCCAGGGACCTGGCGGACTCAGGGCCAGGGTGGGCCGCCATCTCCGTCTCGCCGCAGTGCGGGACCGCCGGCCGCGCTGGCATGTCGACCGCCTCCTCCTCTCAGACGCCTTCACTCTCATGGGGGTAGTCTGCGGCGTGACCGACGAAGACCTTGAATGCAGGCTTGCCACCGCGATCAGCGGGGATTCTGTCGAGGGGTTTGGGTGCAGTGACTGCACGTGTGTCTCTCATCTTTTCTACCGCCCTGACGAGCCATTCACCGAGATCACCGATGCCTTCACCTCGATAAGGCTTGATCCACAGATCAGAAAGAGCAATATGGGGGGATGCCATCTCAATGTATGAAGGTCCTCGGCATCTCAGGGAGCATGAGAAAGGACGGGAACACCGCCCAGCTCATCAGGTACGTCCTCGCAAAGGTCCAGGCGACCGGGATCGAGACTGAATTCGTTTCTTTTACGGGCAGGATGATCAAACCCTGCACCGGGTGCGAACAGTGCAAGGAAACCAAGTGGTGCGTCATCGAAGGCGATGACTGGGCCGACCTTGCCAGAAAAATGCTTGAGGCCGAGGTGGTCGTCCTCGGGTCGCCGACCTATTACTACGACGTCAACGGCCAGATGAAGAACTTCATCGACCGGACATATTCACTCTTCCATGACCGCAAACTCGCGGGACGGAGCGCGGTGGCGGTGACTGTCTGCGCCGACCGCGGGTGCGAACGTTCGCTTGAGACGATCGAGGGGTTCCTGAATACTCACCACTTCTCGTACCTCGGGTATGTCTGCGGGAAGGCGTATGCCCCTGGCGAGATTATGACCGACGCACGAGCGGTGAGGAAGGCCGACGAGGTCGCGCAGAAGATCGTGAATCTCCTGCAGCCGCGTGATTAAGTGGAGATCCTGAAGAGGACGGGATGATGCGGTCCCCCTCTCTTCTTCGCAAGAAGGAAAGAATCTCTGTGGCGGGGGGCGTGCCGCCCCCCAAACCCCCCGCCACACGATACGTCAAGGGTGGCAGCACACTCTTTATGGCCATCTATTCTGCCTTCCCGTCCCTATCGTGGTCCCGGGGGTCCGGGCGGCACTCGCCCCCGGCCAAAGGGGTAGGAAGAGGGGTGACATCCATTCTCTCCACGACATATGGAGGGCTCTACAGAGCCCCTCTTTCCTATCCCCCTCAGATCAATTCATACAATGTCGTCCGCTGCCGCAACGGCCGTCCCAGATCCTCAGTGATCCGGCGCATCGCCGAAGGGTCGAGATAATCGGCGTCCTCTGCCCCGGCGTCGGTGGAGACCTCGTCATCGAACATCGTGCCGCCCAGGTCGTTGCACCCGGCCATGAGCCCGAGCTGCGCCAGCCTCGTCCCGACCTTTCCCCACGAGATCTGGATGTTCTCGAAGTTGTCCAGGAAGAGACGGGCAACCGAAAACATCAGCAGGTCTTCACGCCCGGTCGTGCCTGGCCGTGCGATCCCGGCCTTATAGAGTGGGGTGTTGGTGTGGATGAAGGGGAGGGGGACGAGTTCGGTGAACCCATGGGTCCTGTCCTGGACCTCGCGCAAGACCCCGAGGTGGCGCACCCGGTCGGCCTCAGACTCGTAACTCCCGTACATGATCGTGGCCGTCGACCTGATCCCCATCTGATGGGCCTCGGTGATCACCCGGACCCAGGTGGCGGTGTCCACCTTCCGCGGGCAGATCACCTGCCGCACCTCGTCGACCAGGATCTCGGCCGCCGTCCCCTGGAGGGTGCCGAGCCCCGCGGCACGGAGGCGTTTGAGCACCTCCTTTGTGGATATCCCGCTCCGCTCCGCGGCAAAGGCCACCTCCTCGGGACTGCAGGTGTGGATGTCGGCATCAGGGAGGATCGCATGTACCCACCCGATCATCTCCTCATAGGAGGTGACGTCAAAGTCGGGGTGGACGCCTGAGAGAAAACAGACCTCGCTGACTCCGCGGTCGCGGGCAAGACAGGCCCGACGCTCCACCTCTTCTCTCCCATGGAAATAGGCGCCAGGGTCGGTGGCCTTCCGCCCGAACCCGCAGAACCCACAGAGGTTCTTGCAGATATTGGTGATGTGAAGGTTCTGGTTGCGCACATAGGTGACCGTCTCGCCGGCACGTTCCTGCCTGGCCTCGTCGGCGGCCGCCGCGATCTCCCACACCTGCCGGTCCCGCACCTTCAGGAGGGTGAGGGCCTCCTCCTCGGTCATCCGGTGGCCTGCACGCGTGTCTGAGAGTAGTACACTGATTTCGTCTCTGGGCATAGGGGGGTTCTCCCGGTTTATTTCTGTTCTTTTCTGCGCCCGACCACAAAGTCGTAGACCAGCATCAGGACGATCAGGACGATGGCCACCTCGAGGATATGGAGGGGGAGGTAGCCGACGAGCGGGATCGCAAAGAGAGCCTTGCCTACCACCCACTCCTTCTTCACCGGTTCGATCTGCCCGCCGACCTCGCGGTAGACAGAGAGCTGATCTGGGGCCGGGTTGTTGTCTCCCATCGTGATATAGCCTGCATGCGGGGCAGTATACTCGGCGGTATGCCCGGTCTCGAGAGGCAACATCACCGTCTGGTTCGCTTCGACCCACATGAGGGCACGATGGATGATCGGGTTGACAGAGTCGGCGCCGTTGGGGCGATAGATGACCACGTCGCCATAGTCATTGTATTTCACATACCCCGAGGCCTGGCCGTCCTCCCATGTCTGGAAGTCGCCATAACGCTCAGGGGCAGAGACGAAGACCAGGTCGCCGACGTTCATATTCGGGATCATGCTCCCTGATTCGATCGCCACCACCGCCGGCCAGGTCCCTGAGACCAGAAAGAGGACCAGGGCGATCCCTGCGACTACCGCGACCGCCCAGGCGATGTCTCTGGCGATGGATACGGCAGGATGCTTGCTTGTCCTGATCTGTTCGATCACACCCGGTTTTTTGGCCGCTCTGTCAGACATCTGTAGGGAGTTGTTAGGAGCGGCACATAATATAAATATAGGATCAGATCGCCGGGGGGGGGCGGGACATACCTGGCGACCAGGCAGTATTTTTCCTTGTTGCGACCCCCTTGAGTGGATCCTGAAGACACGTCAGGGGTTCACATCGATCAGGTTGCCGCCCTCCTCGTAGTATCACGGTTGCCATCTCGTGCCACGTGCGGAGGTGTGAAAATCAGGGCCTGGTGAAATCCTTTTGAGATCCCCGGGCAGGTGAACGGTTCGCACGTGCGCCCGGAAAAGATGAGGATATACCATGAGCATATCCCACCACTCCCTGAGGCCTGACCATCGTCTTGAACCGAAGACTCTCCTTCCTGGGGGGCGGCAATGAGGCGGGGGTCTCACAGAGTGTCCTGTGCTGAAGGAGCGGGCATAGATCCACACTCCCTGGAGACCCACGATCATGTTCAATCGCGTATGCGTGAGCCTCAGGGTCATGCTCGATTCTACAGAGCGAAAAAGATGAAGGCTCTCTTCACACCCCAGAACATCTCCTGGGACATCTCATGAAATATTCTAAAGCGGCCCTGAAATGTGTGTTACGCCGTGCCCAGGATCCGCGCCGCGAGGTGGGCGGCATTCTCCCCGCCGTCCACGGCGACACATGCGACCGGCACGCCCTTCGGCATCTGCACCACCGAGAGGAGGGCGTCAAGTCCGCCGAGGAGTGTACCAGAGACCGGCACTCCTATCACCGGTTTTTTGGTCTTCGAGGCCACGACACCGGGGAGTGCCGCCGACATCCCGGCGATGCAGATGAAGACCGTCGCGTCCGAGGTCTTCACGTACTCGTCCAGGCGCTCGGGATCGCGGTGGGCCGAGATCACCTGGAGGTCATAGGTGATCCCATATTCGGCGAGTATATGTGTGGCCTTCTCGGCAATTGCACTGTCAGAGGCCGATCCGATGATGACTGCAACATCTGGCATGATGAATCCACTCTGTCTGCTTCCAAGATAGTGGGGCGGGATGGTTTATGCCTTCTCCTGCTCCTGGCAGAACTCTGAGGAGTGAACATTCACACACCCCGCCACACGATAGGCACAATCTCTTCCAGGATCTTTGTCCCGGCCTTCGTGATCTCACCGTCGTCCTGAGTGTCAGGGGGATGAGAGGGATCACTATCCTGGGAAGATGAGTTTGAGAGACAGGTCTTGATCTTCGAGAGCGCCCCCGATCCCCCCGCGCGATCGATAGGCGGTGGACGGCATTACGCTCTTCATGGCCATTGAGTGTGTCTTCCCACACAATCACGCCGGGGGCGCTGCCTCCGGACCCCCGGGATGAAGATTGGGGCGAGAAGGCTGAATCGAAGATCCTGAATGACTGGATGCCATCCTCGACCAATCGTGTGGCGGGGGGTCCGGGGGGCAAGGCCCCCCGGCGCGAGGCGGCGGGGAAGAGTCTAAAATATGAGATGAAGATAGGGTGGAGAAGGCAGAGAGACAATTATTCAGAAGGCGTCTCTGTTCTTTGCGTATGGGTCATGTCTGCCACAGATAGTTTCAAATCCCCATCAAAATCTCAGGAGCCGATCTTCTAGATCATTTTCATGGTAAATACTCTTGATGACTATCTCTGCAGGGCCATTCGGTGATCTTCCGGCGTGGGTGTTCTGCTCTGAAGAAGGAGCACGGGTCCATCCCATGTCATTTTCATCATATATCCATGAGCCAGAGGTTCATACCCAATTCTACAAACCCAGAAATTCTTCCTTCATACCCCTTGTGCTCCACCGCCTCCAGGTCAGATCAAAATGTTCGTGAACGCCCCGGCACCCCTGCCCGGGGCAAATCTACATTGCCACGTACCGCGAATCAAACCTGTACCTATGGAAGACGTACGACTCCTGATGCTGCCAGGTCCGGTCCCGCTCCCTGAACGGGTATGCCAGGCCATGATGCGTCAGGCCATCAACCACCGCGGTCCCGAGTTCGGCGCCGCATATACCGAGAGTGTCGAAGTCCTGAAAGAATGCTTTGGGACAGAAAACGACGTGCTGGTCCTCAGTGGCTCAGGCACCGCCGGCATGGACGCCGCGATCTCCAACTTCGGGAAGGGCAAAAAGATTGCCTCGCTCGTCAACGGGAAGTTCGGCGACCGTCTCTACCAGATCGCCGCGCGCAACGGCGACGCCACCGAGATCGCCTCCGAGTGGGGGACCCCGGTCGACCTTGCCGCCCTCGAGGACGCCCTTGAGAACGGCGCCGAGATGGTGACGATGGTCCACAACGAGACCTCCGCCGGTATCCTCAACCCGGCCAAGGAAGTCGGCACACTTGCGCACAAGTACGACGCCCTCTTTGTGATGGACGGCGTCACCTCGGTCGGCGGCGACGAAGTCCTCGCCGACAAGTGGGGAGTCGACGTCGCGATCGTCGGGTCGCAGAAGTGCCTCGCCGCCCCGGCCGGGCTTGCCGCCGTCGCCGTCTCTGACCGGGCATGGGACCGGATCGTCGAGGACCGTCCCTTCTACCTCGACCTCGCCTCGTACCGGAAGAGCGCCCAGAAAGAGCCGATGCAGACCCCGTACACCCCGGCAGTCCCATTGTTCCTCGGGCTTCACGAGTCCCTGATGATGATCAAGGAAGAAGGAATGGCCGCGAGGGTTGCCAGGCACCGCAAGATGTCGGCCTCGGTCCGCGCCGCCGTCGCCGCATGGGGACTCGAGATGTTCCCGCAGCTCGACGAACACTCGGCCTATTCGAACACCGTCACCGCGGTGCGGATGCCCGAAGGCGTCGCCGACGCCGACGTGCGCGGCAAAGTCAAGCAGATGGGCATCGAGATCGCCGGCGGGCAGGACCACCTCAAGGGCAAGATCTTCCGCATCGGTTCGATGGGTGCGGTCAGCGCCCCCGAGATCCTTGCCACCCTCGCCGCAGTCCAGCACGCACTCCGCAAGGCTGGCGTTGCCGGCGTGGGTGACGGTGTCGAGGCCGCGGCAGAGGTGCTGGATTCATGAAGGTCGGGGTTGCCGACACCACCTTTGCACGCGTCAACATGGGCGCGATCGCCATCGACGAGCTGAAACGACATGGCAGCGTGGCGATCGAACGCACCACGGTCCCGGGATTCAAGGACCTCCCGGTGGCCTGCAAGAAACTCATCGAAGAGCGAGGATGCGACATCGTCATCGCCCTCGGGATGCCGGGCGGGCAGGAGAAGGACAAACTCTGCGCCCACGAAGCTTCCCAGGGATTGATGCTCGCTCAGCTGATGACCAACCACCATATCATCGAGGTCTTTGTCCATGAGGACGAGGCCAGAGACGACCGGGAACTCGCCTGGCTTGCCGAACGGCGGACGAGAGAACATGCCGAGAACGCCGTGAACCTCGTCCTCCGTCCCGAGGTGCTGACCAGAATGGCCGGCACCGGGCAGCGGCAGGGCTTCAAAGACGCCGGCCCGGCCAGGCAGTAGACCGGCAGGAATAAAAGAAGACTGGAAAAAGGATCAATCGAGGAGATCATCATGACAATCAAACTTGGCTTCGTCGTGGCAGAGTTCAACCGCGACATCACCTATATGATGGAGATCGAGGCACAGGAACACGCGAAGTTCCTGGGCGCAGAAGTGACCGAGAGTTTCTACGTCCCTGGCGCCTACGACATGCCCCTTGCGATCAAGAAGATGCTGGAAGACGGGAAGGTCGACGCTGTCGTGACCATCGGGTGCGTCATCGAGGGTGCCACCCAGCACGACGAGATCGTGGTTCAGCACGCCGCTCGCAAGATCATCGACCTCTCCCTTGAGTACAACAAACCTGTCTCCCTCGGGATCTCAGGGCCTGGCATGACCAGACTCGAGGCCAACGAGCGGATCGACTATGCAAGACGTGCGGTCGAGTCGGCCATCAAGATGGTGCAGAGATTAGGATGAGAGCCCTCTCTGAGAAGGTCGGTGCCGTCGCCCCGTCGGCGACGATCGAGATCTCGGACGCCGCCAAGCGGATGAAGAGAGAGGGGATCGACGTCATCTCTCTCTCCATCGGCGAACCCGACTTCGATACGCCCGACCACATCGTGCAGGCCTGTGCCGACGCCCTGAAGAGGGGCGAGACCCATTATGCCCCCTCGAACGGGATCCCTGAACTCCTGCACGCGGTGACCGAGAAGTGCCGGACCGAGAACCAGATCCCCTGCACCCCTGACCAGGTCATCGCTACCTGCGGGGCGAAGAGTGCCATCTACGAGGCAATGCAAGCCTGTCTCAACCCTGGCGACGAGGTGATCCTCCCTGACCCGGCGTGGGTCAGCTATGAACCCTGCGTCCAGATGGCCGGGGGCAGGGTCGTCCACCACATGATGGACGAGCCCGACTTCCAGCTCGACGACTCTCTCCTCGAACGGGTGGGCCAGAAGACCAGGATGATCGTGATCAACTCGCCCTCCAACCCGGCCGGGACAGTCCTCTCGAAGGAGTCCCTGAACCTGGTCGCCGACCTCTGTGAGGACTATGACCTTCTCGCCCTCTCAGACGAGATCTACGAGAAACTCATCTATGGGAGAGAGCACGTCTCCCTTGCGTCCATCGGCGACATGGCCGAGCGGACGATCACCATCAACGGGTTCTCCAAGGCCTATGCGATGACCGGGTGGCGGCTCGGGTATGCGGTGGCCCCGCTCCCGGTCCTCCGCCAGATGGTCAAGGTCCAGCAGCACTCGGTCTCTCATCCGACCACCTTCGTGATGTGGGGCGGGGTGGCGGCCCTCACCGGCGACCAGTCCTGTGTCGAGGCGATGCGCCAGGAGTTCGAGCGCCGCCGGATGTACATGCTCGACGAGTTCGGGTCGATGGGCTACACGGTCGCCCCGCCTGACGGTGCCTTCTACGCTTTTGTAAAAGTGGAAGGCGACGACATGGCCATCGCGCACGAGTGGCTCAACGAGGCGCACGTGGCCGCGACGCCAGGCAGCGCCTTCAATGCCCCAGGCTGGATCCGCGTCAGCTATGCGGCGTCTCTTGAGACTCTCAAAGAGGCGATGCACCGGATCAGGCTCTGGAAGAACACGAATTAGACCGAGGCGGTGCCCAGGAGATGAGAGAAAAGCCCGGTTTCGACGGCAGATGCGACGTCGTGAGGGTTTTTCTCCTGACATTCTTTTTAGTATCTCTTTTCTCTGCCTCACTCTCACCTGTCGGAGCGATCGCCCCGGACGATTCTCACAATGTCCTCCTCCTCCATTCCTATTATGATGGTCTCTCCTGGACCGACGACGTGACCGGGGGGGTACAGTCAGTCCTTGACAAAGAGGAGGGCGTCGTCCTCTACATCGAGTATATGGACATGCCACGGGTCAACTCCCCCGGGTATGAGGAGGAGTTGATCGAGCTCTTCAGGGTCAAGTATGCAGACGCCTCGTTTGATGCGATCATCTGTGCAGACGAGTACGCCTTCCATTTTCTCCGTGACCATCATGATGATCTCTTCCCTGGTGTCCCGGTCGTCTTCTGCGGGGTGAATTATTTTGAAGATGCCTATCTCGAGGGTTGGGACTGCACCGGGATCGTCGAGGCATACGATGTGGTCGGCACCATCGATGCCGCCCTTGCGCTTGACCCTGGAGTCAGGAGGATCTATGTCATCAATGACTGCTCAGAGACCGGTCTCTCCAACCAGAAGGTGATCGAACGAGCGGCCGGGGAATATCAGGGGCGCCTGGAGATCGTCTCCTCTGAAGGGCAATCCCTCGACCAGGTCCTGGACACTGTCGCCGCCCTTCCGCCAGACGCAATCGTCCTCCTGATGACCTTCTACCTGGATCAGGACGGCACCTCGTACGACTATGACGAGGTCGTCGGCACGGTGAGCGCCGCCTCGCCGGTCCCGGTCTATGGGGTCTGGGATATCTACCTGGGGGAAGGGCTTGTGGGGGGCCGTCTCACCTCGGGAGAGGACCAGGGGACTGCCGCCGGGCGCCTTGCCCTGCGGGTGCTTGAGGGCGAGTCGGCGTCGAAGATCCCGGTCGAGGCCGATCTCCAGGGGACCTATAGGTTTGACTATCGACAACTGGACCGGTTCGGGCTCCAGGAGTCTGACCTGCCGGCAGGGAGTACGGTCATCCATGCCCCAAACACGGCCGTCGAGATCGACCGTGAGGTGCTCGCGGCGGTGATCATCGCCCTCGTGACTCTTCTCCTCCTGGTCGGGTTCCTGGCCTATACCATCCGCGTGAGAAAGAAGACCGAACATGCCCTGAAAAAGAGTGAGCAGAAGTTCCGCGAGATCGCGGAGCGGAGTTTTGACGTCATCTTCATCACCGATGCCGACGGCGAGTACACCTACCTCTCCCCCTCGGTCAGGAGGGTCACCGGATATACCCCCGAGGAACTCGTCGGGAGGTCATACCGCGCGGGACTGCGTGAGAAATGGAAAAAGATCGTAGAGGATGCAATCGCCGCCCTCAAGTCCGGCGAGGTCGTCGAGGGAGTGGAGGTCTGTTTCTATGCAAAGGACGGGTCGCCCAGGCACCTTGAGATCAATGCCGCTCCCATCATGGTCGAAGGGGCGGTGGCCGGGGCCCAGGGGGTGGTGCGCGACGTCACCGAACGCCGCGAGATGGAGCGTGTCCGTGAGGAGGCCTATGCCCAGATCGACCAGAACATCGCCCAGTTCGCCACCCTCGGCGACGAGATCAGGAACCCTCTCTCGGTCATCGTCGGGCTTGCCGATCTCAACTGCGATGAGAGGGACGCCGAGCAGATCCTCGAACAGGCCAGGATCATTGATGCGATCATCGACCGCCTCGACCAGGGATGGATCGAGTCCGAGAAGGTGCAGGCCTTCCTGAGAAAGCGGAATTGACTGGCGCAGGTTGATATGGCCTGGGCTCTACCTTCTGGAGTATGGTGAGAGAAGACAGGAGGGCGAACTGACGAAGGAGAGATTTGTGGTCCTCTGGCGCAGGGGCCCGGGAGTGCGGTGCCACTACCGCACCACCGACACGGAACGGTCCCTGGGAGAAGTCCTGGAAGAGATCCGCCCTCTTCTTGAGGAGAGCGGGGTCATCGTCGAGGTCAGGGTGGAAAAGGTCGCCGGGGACGTCTCAGAGGTCTCCTTCAATGGCCTCCCTCTGCAGGACCTGGTCGAGGAGATCGCGAAGGCCGAGGCCTATTGCAGCGGGCCTTCACGGATGGAAGAACTCGGTCATCCAGAGATCGCCTATGACCCTGAGGTGCGTGTGGGGTGCGTCGTCCCTGAGATTATCTTCAGGAAGGCGGTCCTCATGGCGCTTGAAGAATAATCGTCTTATTTATATGGTTTGGCTGTGCCAGAGATCTCTATGAGTCATTGGATGGTCGACCTCCTCCTCAACCCTGACACCTTCTTCAGGGAAAGGGCTGACCAGGAGGCTGGACTGAAATTCCCGTTGTTGTGCGTCCTGTTGGCCGGGCTTGCGATGGCACCGGGGGCGTACAAGTCGGTCGAGATCACAGGATCCCTCTTCTCTCCTGAGATGCAGTCGTACATGTGGTTTGGCGGGCTCATTGCGGCTATTTTTGTGGTGATCACTGCGTTTTTGATGTTTATCGCAGTGGCGATAGTGTTCTATCTCATCTCTGCGGCATTCAAGGGTCAGGGAGATATAATAAAGACATTTGAGGTGGCCGGGTATGGATTTCTCCCGATGGTCTTTGGGAGTATCCTCTCGTCTGCGGTGTATTATTATTATGCTCCATCCATAGCGCTTCCGCAGGTGGACCCGACCACGGAGGCCGGGATGGAGGCAATGGGCCAGGCGATCGCCAGTGCGCCGATGACGATGATCTCCGCCATCCTCGGGATCCTCTTCCTCCTCTGGTCTGCCAATATCTGGATCTTCGGGATGCGGCATGCACGCGCCCTCACCCTGCGCCACGCCCTCATCACCGTCGGTCTGCCGGTGGGGATATATATTATTATTCAGATCTGGTCCCTGGGAGTTCTGTAATATGCGGTCGCTGTGGATATGGTGCATGGTCTTCCTCTTTCTCCTCCCTACAGCTGCAGTGGCATACAATGGCGAGGAGAAAGCGGCGAGGGTGGCGGTCCTTGATACCCAGACCGATCCTGCCGTCCTGATGCCCGGCGACGAGGCGACGGTGCGGGTGACGGTGAAGAACACGGCCGATGAGAGTGTTGCGGTCAGCAGCGCAAAGCTGTACACCGAAAGGAACGTGATGGTGCTTGACAGCCCGTACCAGTCATTTGGGGCCATCGGCCCGGGGAACACGGTCAACTTCACCTTCAGGGTCAAGGCCTCGTTGAGTGAAGGATTTTTTTATCCGGTCTTTGTCCTCGATTTCAGGGACGCGGGTTCGCTCAGGTACCCGGTGCCGGTGAAGGTGGATGGGACCGAACCAAGACTCTCCATCTCTGACAGGCCAGACTCGTTTGTCAGGGACAGGAAGGATATGGTGAGAGTGCAGGTGAGCAACCCGCGTGACGGTCCGGTCAATGGGGTCTCGGTCGTTCTCTCTGGCCAGGACCTTGAGATCACCCCGACGAGCGCCTTCATCGGGGGGCTTGAACCTGACGAGGCGGGCGAGACCACCTTCAACATCACCCCCACCGAAGAGATGGACCTTGTGTTCACGCTCAGGTACCGCAACGGCGACAACCAGCGGAGCAAAGAGGTGACCCTCCCGATCGTCTTCTCTGAGGACAAGAAACGGGCCGAGATCGTCGTCTCCGGGGTGGAGGTCACTGCCGAGGGCGGGCATTACCGCGTGAACGGCGACGTCACCAACACCGGACTCGAGGTGGCGAAGGCGGTGGTGATCACCACCGGGGCGCCGGCGGTGCCTGTGGACCCCAACCGCGCCTATCCGGTTGCGTCCCTCGACCCAGACGACCTCGCGAACTTCGATGTCACGTTCACCGCGGAGAACGTCACCGAGGTGCCCCTGGTCATCGAGTACAAGGATGTTGACGGGAACACCTATTCGACGACGGCGATGGTCGGAGTCAAGCCCGCCCTGTCTGATGCAGGGGAGGAGGGAAGCGGGTCTTTCCCTGTGCTCGCGGTGGTGCTGGTCCTCGTGGTCGCGGTGATCGCCGGGGCAGTGATCTTTCGGTCATGGAAGAAGGCGAAGGAGAACGAGTCATAGTGGCGGCGGCGTACATCCCGCACGAGGATAGGCAGAGGACAGCAATCCCCTCTTCATGATCATTTTTGTGCCTTCCCGGCCCCATCGCGGTCCCGGGGGTCCGGGGGCGCCGCGCCCCCGGTGTGATTGTGTGGGAAGGCGATTGAGTCACCCTTGCGTCGAGAAGAAGTGAGGAGTTCTACAAAGCAGGATTTGTAGAATTCTGCATGGGGCGAGATCATGCCTCATGCATATGAGATGAATACTTCTCGTCGCGTGATCTCCTCTATTAAGACAGGAAAACCATTGGGAACTGTGTTCACTTCGCCGCCGCCGCAGCGTTCGATGTGGGAAGGCAATTTAATTGCGCTTGTGTTGGGGATTGGCAGATTTTTCTCCAAAAGGTGATATTTACGATCATGTTCAGGGTACCCCTTCATCGATACGTCAGAGCGGGTTTCTGATCATTCGTCTCCTTCCAGCCGCATTCCCTCGGAACCCACGACGAGGATAGGGGGAAGACGGCACTTAAACGGTATTCCTCTCCATTGCTCTCTCGTACATGAACACCCTGACGTTCGTCTCGGACCCATGTTCATCCGGTCGCCTGCCACCGGTACGAGAGGGCGACCCCGGTCCCGACCAGGAGGAGGCCGAGGAGGTACACCCTTGCCTCGAGTTGCGCCAGGAGGAAGAGGGAGAAGAGCACCCCGAGGACCGGGATGACCGGGACCGGTCCGAGCGCGAGGGGAACCCTGAAGGGCCTTGCGGTCTCGGGCATCCGTATCCTGAGAACGATGACAGTGGCATTGATGAGGACGAAGGTGAGGAAGAGGGCGAGGTTGGTGAGGTTGGCGACAAAGGCGATCTCGCCGGCGAGGGTGGAGAGTGCGGCGACGGCGCCCACCCCCGCGACCGCAACCCATGGAGTTCCAAACCGCGGATGGACGGTCCCGAGTGGGGACGGGAGGGACCCCGCCGCCGCCATCCCATAGGCAAGACGTGAAGCGGCGACGATAAGCAGGAGCGTGGTGTTCGCCGTCGCAAAGAGGGCGACGACCGTGAGGACGGTGAAGGCCTGTGCCCCCAACGCGGCCCCGGCGATCTCGGCGAAGGGCGCCTGCGACCCGGCAAGCCCTTCCCATCCCATCACCGAGACGGCGCTGAGAGTGACGAGCATATAGAGCACGACGACGATGGCCAGGGCGATGACGACCGCCTTCGGGATCGTCTTCTCTGGATTTTTCGTCTCCTCGGCAAGTTTCACCATCTCTTCAAACCCCATATAGGCAAAAAAGACCAGGGCCGCCCCCTGAAACACTCCTGGGAGACCGAGTGGGGCCTCCAGATAGTCCACCTCCCCGAGGTGCGGGAGACCGATGAGGACGATGGCCACGATCCCCCCGATCTCGACCATCGTCATGGCGATGGCAGAGAAAGCGGTCTCGCGGATCCCCCTGATCGAGAGCAGGGAGAGCCCGGCGATGAGGAGCATCGCCACCGGAATTACCGGAAGAGGGGTCGCCTCCCCGAAGTAACCGCCAAACCCGAGGGCGACCGTCGCCGCAGAGAGGACGCCGGAGAGGAGGATCAGCCACCCGATCACAAACCCGGCCCGCCCGCCAAAGCCCTGCGAGACATAGGCATATTCGGCCGAGGCCTTCGGGAACATGGACGCGAGTTCGGCATAGGAGAGCCCGGTGCACGAGGCCATCACCGCCGAGAGCCCGAAGGCCGCCCAGACAGCATTGCCTGCAAGCCCGGCCGCCTCGCCGAGGAGGGCATAGATCCCGGCACCCAGGATGATCCCGACGCCGGTGAGGGTGACCTCTGCCAGACCGAGTTCCCGGCGCAACCCTCCGCCCCTGTCCATACGCCCAATAATCCCGGCGCTTGATATAGATTCCCGGGCCAGGGACGGGTACCCATATCTATATACTCTTCTGCCCACCACCTATCTTTACATGGATATCAAGATCCTGGAGCGTGAAGAGGACAAGGTGCGGATGGTCCTGAAGGGGCAGGGCCACACCTTCATGAACGCCCTCACCGAGGAGCTCCTCACCGACCCCTCGGTCGACGTGGCAAAATATGTGATTATGTACCAGTTCTCGGAGCCTGAACTCTTCGTCACCACCAAAGACGGCAAGGACCCGATCGTCTCGATCCGTGAAGCCTGCGCCCGTCTCACTGTCCAGTGCGACGAGCTTCTCGAAGAGGTCAGGGCAAAGACCACGGCCTGAAGGGCCTGAAGATGCCCAGGAACGCCGCAGGTTTTGACCGGATCGCCACGCAGGTGTTTGCCCCTCTCTATCCGGTCGTCGCGAGAAGACTTCTCTCCTGGGCCGGGACCGAGAAGGGGCTTTGTGTGGACCTCGGTGCGGGTCCAGGTCTGCTCGGGATCGAGGTTGCCGCACACTCAGAGATGGAGGTGCTCGCTCTCGATCGCGATCCTGAGATGCTCTCTTTTGCCGGCCAGCACATCAGGGAGGCCGGGCTCTCAGGGAGGGTCGGGTCGCTTCTCGGCGACGTCCATGCCCTCCCCTTCTGCGACAACACTGTCGACCTTTTCGTCTCTCGTGGCTCGATTTTTTTCTGGGAAGACCGCCCGCGGGCCTTTTCTGAGATCTTTCGCGCCCTTGCTCCGGGCGGGACCGCCTACCTGGGCGGGAGTTTTGGCACCCCTGCCATCAAAGAAGAGATCTTTGCCGAGATGCGGCGGAGAAATCCTCACTGGGACGAGGACGTCGCACGCCGGAGCGGGCGGGGACGGCCCGCCACGCTGACCGCTGCCCTCTCCAGCGCCGGTCTCCACGACGCCGGGATAAAAGATGAGGAGACCGGGTTCTGGGTCGAGATCAAAAAATGATGGCTGTGTAGAAGTTTTCTAGACGGCGATCTCTGCGGGGGCGCGTGCCGCCCTCGGCCTAAGAGGGGGAAGGCGGGTGACACACATCCGCCCACATGATGGGTGAGGGGGTACCATGAGGTCATCCCAACACCCTCCCACCCAGAAGAGAACTTTAGATACCCCCTTTTCGTTATGGATCCATGCATTCATGCTTTCCCCCATCTTCTCGCCGGGGGCTACGCCCCCGGACCCCCCCGAGATGAAGAGAGGGGCGGGAAGGCACAATCAACCGCTATGAAGAGCGTAATGCCATCCACCGCCACTCTTCATCAGCAGGGGGACCCGGGGGGCGCGTGCCGCCCAGTGGAGGATACGGCGTCGCACTCCTCGAAGGGAGGCCTTCAAGTTCAAGACGATGGTCAGGCCTCAGGGAATTGTAAGATATGCTCCATAAAAATGATCCTGACGATCAACCGGGAGGTTTGTATGATGATCTCTCCTCCCCAAGATCCTCCATACCCGAGATCCAAAATCCTGCTCTGAAGGGGGGAGCACAGGTCCACGCACCATGGAGACCCACGATCATGTTCATCACGTATGCGTGAACCCCACGTTCATGCCAGATTCTACAGAACCGAATGATCGAGCTTCTGCCTTCTCGTCCTTCTCTGGATCCCCAGGGCCCGGGTGGCAGGACCCCCGCCATGGAGTTGCAAGCAAAAGAGCATTTCGATATGCCCTGTCGCCCTCCATTGCAAAACTTTCACCGTCCTCTCGCGCCTGAAGGAGACCTCCCTGACCTTCCCACGACGAGGAGAGGGAGGGTGGCCACCTGGTGCTCTTCCCGCGTGGCCTCGTGCTCCCAGGGAGGAACACAGATCAGTGCGCGATCCAGAGACCCACGCTCATGTCCATCGCATCTGCGTGAGCTCCAGGTTCATGCCGGATTTTACAGACCTAAAATGATCAGATCCGTTCGGTGAAGAGGATCGATCCCGAGATCTTGGTGATACGTACCTTCACCGTCTGGCCCGGCTTTGCCTTGGAGACATACATGATGTACTTCCCGATCTTGACGACCCCGTCCCCGCGCCTGGAAATGGACCCGATGGTGACGTCGAGTTCCGAACCTTCTTCCAGTTGATTGGTCGGGGCCTCGGTGCGTGCACGCCGTTTTTTCACCGGCCGATGCCCGCCGCAGGCGTCGCACTTGAGGAGCAGCACCCGCCCGTCTTTGACCAGCCGCGTATCTGGCCGCCCGCACTCAGAACAGATCACGTAGTCTTCAACGAATTTCTTGATCGCCGAGTTGATCATCGTCTCGTCGAACTTTCCGTTGAAGACGGCACGACTCCCTTCAATCTTTCCTGCGGTCCCGAGTTCGCCGACCAGGACCTTCATCAGCTGTTCAGGCTCGCGCCTGATGTACCTGGCGACGTCGGTGAAGTTCTCGATGACCGTGGTCTTGCCTTCAAGGTAGACCTTCGCGTCCGGGATATGGAACCGATCAGAGGTGTCTCCGATTTCGGTGATATTGGCGTAGGCCTTTTTCAATAACTCTTCATAGGGATCTGCCATGCGGTACATTATTGCCGGGAGGGGTTATAAGAGGTGGCTCCCTCCCTGCGGGATCGTAATGTCGCGGGTTTCGCCGCGGCCCTGTAAAAATGGATTTATAGAATTATTCCTTCGAATGCCTCCCCTACGGGGGGGCGTGCCGCTCGAAGATCGACTCTGTAGAATTCAGCATGAGCCCCGGACTCACGCATAGGGAATGAATATTCATGGGGATGAAGATAGGAATAGGAAGGCAGACGCCCGATCATTCAGGAGATGCATCTGCAATATAGCTCTGTAGAATTCCTCAGGTTTGCCATCTCTGCAGGGGAAGATAGGGGAACGCAGTTGAATCGCGCGTGCACCCAGAAAAGGTGAGGGGTTACCATGAAAATGATCCTGAAGATCATATCTCCTGGATCATAGAAGGGTTTGAATCCACCATACACCTTCGGGACTAATACGCAGAGTGCGGACCCATCTCCTGCATGATCGGCCCTCTTCCTTCCCGCCCTTATCGCCATCCCGGGGGTCAGGGGGCAGCGCCCCCGGCACGAGGGTATGGGAAGGCGTGATGATCGTGGGTGCCGTCTCACGCCGGGGGTTGCACCCCCCGGAACCCCCCACGACGAAGATATGCAGAGGGCGGCGATGAAACCGGATCTTCCAGATCCCCAATCGCGAGGAGAAAGATCCTCTTAAACTCTGTAGCGCTCCTCAGAACGATTTTCATCGCGTATACTTGAACCCCACCCTCATGCCCGATTCTACAGAGTTGAAGACATTTTTGTCCATCGTCTCGCGCCAGGGGAAGACCCCACCCTTGAGCCCCTGGAATGGGGATCGGCGGGGGGCGGCGATCTGGTGATCTTCCCGCATGGTGTCCTGCTCTGAAAGAGGGACACAGAGCGGTGCATGACCTCAAGACCCATGATCATGTTCATCTCGTATGCGTGGATCCCAGGATTCATCTCTGATTCGAGAGAGCCAAAAATCCAGGGTTTTTTCACGTTTGTCTCGTGCGCACCCTGCCACACGACAGGGTAGAGGATTGCAACACCCTCTTCATGTCGGTCAATCCCGTCTTCCCTGATGCGGCGGCCTATGGCGAGGAGGAAAGGGGAGTTCAGGCCCCCTGGAAAAATGGGTATTCGAGATCTCGCGTGACCCCCCCGTGCGATTCTGGTGTGACGCGCCGGTCTGGCCCTGGTCAGAGATCATGGAGGACTCCTGGAGATGGATATATAGTTCCCGAAACCCACCTGTGAGTACATGCTGTCTGCCGATGACCTTGGGTTCATCACCGGAACACTGGGCCGCGCCCTCACCGACGTGGAATCCGCGTGCTTCGAGAACCTGTGGAGCGAACACTGTTCATATCGTTCGACCAAGTCTGTTCTCAAGACTCTCCCGACCGAGGGGGAAGACGTAATCCTCGGACCAGGGGACGATGCTGCGGTCGTCCGGTTCTCCGACGACCTCGCGGTCGTCGTCGGGATGGAGAGCCACAACCACCCGAGTTATGTCGATCCCTATGACGGGGCGGCGACCGGGGTCGGCGGGATCGTCAGGGACATCATCTCGATGGGTGCCCGCCCCATCGCCCTGATGGACCCCCTGTATTTCGGGTCTCTCGACGGGGAGAAGACCAGGTACCTCTTCGAGCACATCGTCGGGGGTATCGGGGGCTATGGCAACTGCATCGGCGTCCCGGTGGTCCGGGGCGAGACAGTCTTCGACCCTTCGTACCAGGGCAACCCGCTGGTCAATGTCGTCTGTGTCGGTGTCGTGGACCCTGACCACTACCTCACCGCACGGGTGAAGGCGCCAGGGAACCGTCTGGTCCTCTATGGATCGTCCACCGGGAGGGACGGGCTTGGCGGGGCCTCGTTCGCGTCACGTGATCTCTCAGAAGATTCAGAAGCTTCAGAGCGGACAAGTGTGCAGATCGGCGACCCCTATACCGAGAAACTGCTCATCGAGGCAACCTGCGAGATGGCCGCCACCGGAAAGGTCCTGGCCTGCCGCGACCTCGGGGCCGCCGGGCTCGCCGGGGCCTCCTCTGAGATGGCGAGCAGTTTCGGAGCGAAGATCGTTGCAGACAGGGTCCACCTCAGGGAAGAAGGCATGAATGCGGTCGAGATCATGCTTGCTGAGTCGCAGGAACGGATGCTCGTCGAGGCTGCTCCCGAGGACGTCGCCCTCATCGGCGCGATCGCCGAGAAGTACGACCTGCGCTGGAGCGAGATCGGGGAGGTGATCGCCGAGCCGCGCTATATCGTTGAGTTCGAGGGGACGGTGGTCTGCGACCTTCCTGTCGACCTCCTGGTCGGCGGGACACCAGGGTGTGCCCTGCCAAAGACGCCAAAGGCCCCGGACACCACCTACACTCCGCCTGAGGGCGCGCTCAAGACCCTGGCCCTTGCCGTCCTCTCGCACCCTGACGTCGCCTCCAAGGAGTGGATCGTCGAGCAGTACGACCACCATGTGCAGCTGCGGACCGTCTCCACCGATCACGACGCAGGAGTTCTGCGCCTGGGTGACGCCGCTCTGGTCCTCTCGTGCGGGTGCAACCCCCGCCAGATCGCCCTGGCGCCCTACGAGAACGCCGCAAATGCGGTCTACGAGAATGCGGCGAACCTCGCCTGCCTCGGCGCCCGGCCTCTCTGTATCGTGAACTGCCTCAACTTTGCCAGTCCCTCTCATCCTGAGGTCTTCTGGGAGATGGAGCAGAGCGTGCTCGGCCTCGGCGACATGGCCCGCGCCCTCGACGCCCCGGTCGTCGGCGGAAACGTCTCGATGTACAATGAGAGCGACGAGTTCGGGACCGAGATCAAACCGACCCCGACGATCGGGATGGTCGGGAAGGGTCCGGTCCGCCGGTGGACCGCTCCTGCGGCCGGCGACCGCCTCGCCCTTGTCGGGGCGACCGGGGCGCACCTCGGCGGGTCGGTCCTGGACGCGGTGACCGGATGCGGCGGTGCGGCCCCGCCAAAGGCCGACCCGGCAGTGATGGAGAAGGTCAGGGACCTGGTGGCGGCCGACGCCCTCACCGGGGCGACCGACCTCTCGAAGGGCGGACTGATCGCCGCCCTGGCCAAACTTGCGCCCGACGCCGAGGTCGCGATCACTGGCGACGACCCGCTCGTCGCCCTCTTCTCAGAGACCTACGGACGGTTCCTCGTCGCGTTCAAGGACGAGGCGGCCCTCGAAGGCCTGGAGTACCAGGTCATCGGCACCGTCGGCGGCGAAGGCCTGCGCCTGACCGTCGGCGACGAGGCGTTCTCCCTCTCGCGCGAAGAGATCGAGGAGGCCCGCACCTCGATCACGCGCCTGATGCGCTTCTGATCACCCGGGCCAGTCTCTCTGGTCCGTCCCCTTTTTTCAGGTCCTTCGCGGAGGCATGAAAAGTGCCGACGACGCTCAGCCCACGCGCTCCGAGGGCTTTTGAGAGTTTTTCCAGGGCCCCCCCAGGCACGGCGCCGCTCGTCGCGAAGGCTACCGCCGTTTTTCCCTCGCAGTTCCTGAGTCCGGCAATGATCGCGTGCGCGGCAGGGGTCGGGTTCCCGGCCCAGACCGGTGTCCCGATCGCGACGAGGTCATATGCCCCGACATCGATCTCGGCGGGTTCGATCTCGGCCTTCTCCCCGCGGCGCGCCCGTGGCGCCCCCTTGAGATACATCATCACCTTCGAGTAATTGGCGCGGTCCCTGACTTCGACCAGGTCTGCCCCGACGATCTCGGCGGCACCTTTCGCCAGGGCGCGGGTCTGCCCGGTGCCAGAGTAAAAGATCATGCAGGTCTTCATGGAGGAGTCCTTGACTGGCAGGGGTATGAGGGTTGCGGCGGGGCATGCTCGTGTTGGGGATGAAGCAAAAGCACGCTTCAGGCATACCTGACGAAAGTCTCAGATTACGGCTCTGTAGAGAGCCTCACCTCTTCTGGGTGCACGCGTGATTCTCTCACCTCCGCTCCTGAATCTCGCCGGGGGCGCGGCCCTCGAACCCCGGGAACGGAGATTGGGCCGGGAAGGCGTATTCGAAATCTATGAAGAGAGTCCCGTCCGCGATCTACCGTGTGGCGGGGGGTCTGGGGGGTCGAGAACGCGGCAAATGTTCTATGAGCATATCCCAACACTTTTCCTGCCCTCCCCTACCCAGAAGAGAGCAGGAGATATAGTGAAGAAGTCCTCTCCTTTTCGTTGCGGGTCCATGCATGCATTCATGCCTCCCCCCCACCGCGCCGGGGGCCCTGCCCCCGGGCCCCCGGGATGAAGATAGGGTGGGAAGGCAGAGTGATGATCGTGACGATGGGATGCGGACCCCTGCCGCTCTTCATTAGCGGGGGGTCCGGGGGGGGCACGCCCCCCGGTGAAGGATGGGGCGTCGCACTCCAGGAAGGAAAGTCTTCAGTTCAAGACGATGGTCAGGTCTCAGGGGGTTGTGGGATCTGCTCTATGGTTAAGGGCGGCAGGGGAGTGGTGTTCCTACTGGTGTCCTGCTCTGAAGAACACCGTGAACGTGATCTCTCATTTGATCGCCAGGTCTCCCGCGAGCGGACAGGGAGGCCTCCTGATCGACGACGACGCCCCTGACTGACCTCTTCACCTTCGCACCTTCGCACCTGGTTCGTACCCGGCGAGCGCGAAGATGGCAGCCCGGAAAGAACCTCAGTCCTGACTGGATTTTGGTACTGGAGTACAGAGAGAGAAGTGTGTACAGTTCCCCCTGGTAATTCGCACACGATCCAGAGAACACCCGGCACCCATGGTGGCCAGGTGTACGGGGAGAAAATGCGAATGAGTGGGGGAAACCTGGCACGCACGCCTGGTCGACCGATCAGACGCGGCATATGCGTTTTATTCCAGGGGTAAACCAGGTGCGAAGAAAAAAAATGACTCTCCATGGGGCGGAAGGGTCCATCTCTCTGAGGCTATCCCAGAACTCTCCTGCTTCTCTCTCTGAAGATCGAGAGAGATGATGGTGGAGAAGCCCTCGCCTCTTCGTAGCGCACACATGCATCCATGGCCTTCCCCCCACTGATGAAGAGTGGCCAGAGATCGCATTCCCCTCTTCATGATCATCTCTTTCCCTCCCGAGAATTTTGGGATATGTTCATAATCTATTCTACCTTCCCTGTCCGCTCTTCGTCCCAGGAGTCCAGGAGTAGCACCCCGGCGAGAAACTATGGGAGGGGAGGGAGGTGCGTCACGCTCGTACCCGGGAGAGGTGAGGGTTTCTCTAGGGCCGATCTATTCGCTAAAAAATAATGCCGCCCCTCACTTCTTTTTGAACTGCGGCATCACACCCCTGATCTCCGCCCCGACCACCTCGAGGTCGTGCTCCTCGTCGGCGCGGGTCAGGGCCGTGAAGACCGGGCGGTTCACCTGGTTCTCCAGGATCCACTCCTTTGCAAACCGCCCATCCTGGATCTCCTCGAGCACCTCCTGCATCGCCGCATAGACCTCAGGTCCGACGACGCGCGGCCCGCGTGTCAGGTCGCCGTACCTGGCGGTGTTCGAGATGACCCCGCGCATCTCAGAGAGCCCTCCCTCATAGATGAGGTCGACGATGAGCTTGAGTTCGTGGCAGACCTCCAGATAGGCCATCTCAGGCGCGTACCCGTTGGCGACCAGGGTCTCGAACCCGGCCTTGATCAGGGCCGAACACCCGCCGCAGAGCACCGCCTGTTCCCCGAAAAGATCGGTCTCGGTCTCCTCCCTGAAGGTGGTCTCGAAGACCGCCGCCCGCGTCGCCCCGATCCCTTTCGCATAGGCAAGGGCGACGTCCCTCGCGTCCCCGACGGCGTCCTGTTCGACGGCGATGAGCGCCGGCACGCCCGCGCCCTCCTCGTACAACCGCCTGACCAGGTCGCCCGGGCCTTTTGGCGCGACCATCACGACATTCACGTCTGGCGGGGGGACGATCTGTCCATAATGGATGTTGAACCCATGGGAGAACATCAGGGTCTTGCCGGCAGAGAGCCCTGGCCTGATGGACGCCAGATAGGCCCGCGCCTGCTCCTCGTCAGGGAGGAGGACCTGAACGACGTCGGCCTGCTGGACCGCGTCCGCGACCTGGAAGACCTCGATCCCGTCTTTGATGGCGTTTTCCCAGCTCTTTCCCGGCCTCACCCCGACGATCACATCGAGGCCCGAGTCCCTGAGGTTCAGCGCCTGTCCGCGCCCCTGGGACCCGTAGCCAATGACTGCAATCCGTTTTCCGGCCAGCACGCCCAGGTCGGCGTCTGCGTCAAAGTACTTCTCAACCATCTGCACCACGCGCTTAGTGCTATCGAAGTCCATAAATAACTATAGTGGGTACCTAAAATTACTACAAATTGGCGCTTTTCGGTTCTCTGGACGGCGTCAAACCGAAAATAAAACTACTTTCCAATGATTGAGGGTAATGAGAATGGATCTGCCTGATGTACAGTCGACGTGTCCGGATGTCAGAATCAACCTGACGCGGGTCGGCGTAAAGAATGTAAAAAAGCTCGTTGAAGTGTCCCGCCCCGAAAAGCGTCCTGTCGTTTTCATCTCTAATTTCGACGTATATGTCGACCTCCCCGGAAGCCTGAAGGGTGCGAACCTCTCCCGCAACTTCGAGGTGATCGACGAGGTACTCCAGGAGGCCATCGACGGAAAGGTCACCGAGATCGAGGAACTCTGCAGCGTTGTCGCGAGAAAACTCCTTGACCACCACGAGTATGCAGAAAGAACCGAGATCCAGATGCGCAGCGAGTTTATGGTCCGCCGCGAGACCCCGGTCTCCAAGACTGGGTGCCATGAAGTCGTGAAAGTCTATGCACGTGCCGTTGCAAAGAGGAACGGGGGCAACCCGATCATCAGGAAGAGCATCGGTGCTGAAGTGACCGGCATGACGGCCTGCCCGTGTGCTCAGGACATCATGAAGGACTATGCGGTCCACGTGATGCAGGACCTCGAGGTTGAACCAGAGAAGATCGACGCCTTCTTTGAGAAGGTGCCGATGGCCACGCACAACCAGCGCGGGCGCGGCTTCCTCTGTATCGAGACCGATGATGAATCCCACGTCTCCCTGGAATCAATCATCAACCTGCTCAAGGCCTCGATGAGCGCCTCGATCTATGAACTCCTCAAGCGCGGCGATGAGAATTATGTCGTGATGCAGGCACACTCCAATGCCCGCTTTGTCGAGGACTGCGTCCGCGAGATGGCCAGGAGGGTGGTCCAGGAATTCGGCGACCTGCCTGGCGACTCCGCGATCCTCGTGCGTCAGACCAATGAGGAGAGCATCCACCAGCATGACGCCTACGCCGAGCGGAAAGCGACACTTGCCGAGCTCATCAACGAGCTGAACGGCGAATAAGTATTTTTTGACGCGGGAGAGGCCCTTTAGAGGAGGGTCTCTCCTGGCGGAGGATGGCACACTCCTCTTCAGGAACTTCGAGTGCGCCCCGGGGTGAGTGTGAGTCATCCGCCTTCCCCCATCTGCGTATCTGGGAGCGGCCAACCTTCCTCCAATATGCGCCATCCTGGGGATTTACTATGTGGTCATCCCAGAATTTTTCCGCCCTCCTCCTCACTGATGAGCGCGATGGATGACAATGAAGAGATACCTGCTTCTCCATGCCGGAGATTCTGCCCTCGACCCTCAGGATGGGGACAGGGCCGGGAAGGCAGAGAAAAATATGCTCACTCTGCCCTCCTCCCCATCTTCATCCCTGAGCTCAGGGGGCGCCGCACCCCCAGCATTGATGGTGGGGGAGAGCAGTGAAGTGCACACGGTCTCCACCGATACTCCGGTTCTGGAAAAAGAGAAAAAGCACGCGGCGAGAAATTGATATCGCCTATGCGTGGACCAGAGGTTCATGCCGGATTCTACAAAACTTTTTTCTGCGAACTCTCGCATCCCCTCGCCTGTTCAGACAGGGGCAGGACCACCGCGAGGACCGCCGGCCCCTCCCCTCCCCAGTCGGTGAGCGGGATATACCACCTCTGCTCGCCTTCCTCGCTCTCATCCCTGACTGGTGTGCCCTTCTTGAGGGCCGCCCTGATCTCTTCTGGGGGTGTGGCCGCGGGCTCGATCTCCCCTGGCCTGACCACGAGGTGATCCGCCGCCGCCTGCGCCAGCACCTGGACGACACTTTTCAGGTCATGGCGCGCCGACTCCAGTGCCCTCTCCAGGTCTCTTCTCTCGGTGATCTCGTTGCCGATACAGGTCACCCCTTTGAGCCGTCCGTCCGGTGCATATACAGCATGGTTGGTCCAGGAGAACCAGAGGCGCCTGCCGTCCCTGGTGACAGTCTCGTTCTCGCAGGTCTGGAATTGCTCAGGGGCGGTGCAGATCGAGTGCACCAGGGCCCGCAGGTCGCGGCCTGAAGACTCCACTTCCGGAGTGATCAGGCCGACCACGTCCCTCCCGATCACCTCCTCCCTGGTGTAGCCGAAGCACTGCTCGGCAAAGGCGTTGAGAAACAGCACCCTGCCCTCGGGGTCAAGGGAGAGGATGACCGAACTGGCCTGCTCGACCAACGCCCTGTACTCTTCTTCGCTCCTCCTGAGTGCCATATCTGCCTCGACAAGGGGGCCGATATCCCTGACTGCTTCGATCGCCCCGATCCGCTCTCCGGTATCATCGAAGAGTGCCGTGGCTTTCCCCCATACATGGACCCCTGCCCCCCTCTTTGCCGCCGGACAGTAGGCACTCCCGACGACCGTGTCTCCCAGGCGTTCAAACTGGAGGTAGCCTGGCGGCGGTGCGTCTCCAGTTCCGACCAGGTCGAGGAGGACTGGACGGCGTTCGCCATAGAAGGGGACGGCATAGGCATGTCCCCCCTCCCCGATAATCGCTTCTTTCCTGACCCCTGAGATCTCCTCCATCGCCCGGTTCCAGGCAACCACCTGCCCGGCCGCATCGACGACGACGGTGGCGTCGGGAAGAAATTCGATGATATCGGCGAGTTGCCGGTTTGTCCGTCTGCTCTCTTCCTGCGCCTCGCGCTCAAGGGTGATGTCCCTGAAGAACGTGGCAACCTCATGCACGGTTCCGTCCACGACCCTGACCGGGGTCATGGAGACTTCGAAGATCTTCCCACAGGCCCGCACCTCGCTCTTCGCCGGCCGCCCCTCCCGCAGGACCCCCTCCTGCATCCCGTCAAGGGCGGCATAGAGGGGACCTGCCTCGTTTTTTCCAGTCCGCTTGAAGAACCGGCCTGCTCGCTCGTTGACCGCGAGCACCTCTCCCTCTGGATTGGTGAGGACCACCAGGTCGAAAGAAGCGTCAAGCAGGGTCCGGGCCCGTTCCCGGCTCCTCTTCAGGGCCAGGCGGGCATGTCGACGGTGGAGGGCCACGGCGGACTGGCGGATGAACGCCTCGATCACCGCTCTTTTCCTCGTGACCTCCCCCTGATCTGCCAGGACCACCACATTCCCCAAGAAGGTCTCGTGCGAGATGAGGGGGGCGTACATGTGCCCCTCCCCTCCGTACCTCATCTCTGCAGCAGGGTAGCCGGGCAGGGAAACCTTCTCGTAGAGCCGACTCTCTCCATATGCCCTGATCTCTGGCGTCATGGGATAGTGGCCCCCATACAGTCCGTGAGCCCGCCCCTCGTCCTCTCCCTCACTCTCCATGACGGCTTCGACAGAGAACTCCCCCTCTTCACGGGCATATGAAGAGACGACGACCGCCGCATCAGGGAGAAGTGTCTGGATCTGTCTGCCGATGAACCCAAAGATCTCGTCGTCGTCCTCCATCTCGACGAACGCCATCGCGGTCCTTGAGAGGAATGCGGTCTCCTCAGTATGGAGTCTCTGCTCCTCTTCGGCATGTTTCTGGGTGCTGATGTCCCTGGCGATGGTGGAAGCTCCGACCACCCGCCCCCCTTCATCTCTCACCGGCGAGACCGAGATGGCGACATCGACCCTGGACCTGTCCTTCCTGAACCGGACCGTTTCGAGCCGGTCGATACTTCTGCCCACCTCGATCTCCTCCTGGACAGTCTGAATTTCGTCTTTTTTTTCGGGTGGGACGAGGCGGTCAAGGGTCTGCCCCATCATCTCGTGTGAAGTGTATCCGTACAATCGTTCAGCGCCCTGGTTCCATGACACTACTTTTCCGTCAAGGTCTTTGCCGATGACGGCGTCCTCTGTCGACTCGACGATGTTGGCCAGGAAGGTCCGCACCCTCCAGGTCTTTTTCATTTCGGTAAGATCTTCCAGGATGATCGTCGTCCCGTGTCCTCCCTCCTCAAAGGTGGTCGGGAGGATCTTGGCCCTGAAGATGCTCTCATCCCCCCATGCCACCTCAGGGACCACCACCTCGCCGATGGGGCGGTCCTCAAGGACCGAGAGCACCAGGGGGGTGGTGATGATCGGGAGACCGGACGACGTAACCGGGGTTCCAAGGAGGTCTTCCTTCTTCATTCCTGAGAACGAGAGGAACGGGGCATTGATCTGGAGGACCCGGGCCTCGTCATCAAGGACTACGATCAGATCACTGGAATATTCAAGGAGAGCGGAGATGGGAAGGCGCTGGGAGGCGGTGTAGACCTTGGCAGCCCCATAGGTGCGCATCTCTGCCTGGCCCGAGATCAGGAGCATCTCAAGGTACTTTGCGACAGAGTTGCGGTTCAGCCCCACTTTTCGTGAGATGTCTGAGATACTCAGACCTTTTGGATTCTGGCGCAATATTCGCCTGATATCCCTGAGAATTTCTGGTCCATCCCCCATATGTGCCGGGACATATACCGGCATTCTTAATTTAAATTCTTTTGTGGCGATCTGCGTTATTTTGTGCGCGTTCCCTGGAATCATCCTGATTTTTCCAAATTCTATTTGAACGCTCTCTAGGAGATCAGGTATGGCAACGGATCTCTGAATCGTTTTCAGAATATTTCATGATATAAATGGTATGTTTCTGTTTTTACCCGCAATTGTATCATATTATTCATTATAATAGATTTTAGGGCGGAGTTCATATTTTATTCGGCAGATATTATGAGGCGGGGGCAATATTATCGTATTGTGCGAGAATACTCAATCGAAGTCTGTTCGTTTTTCCTGATATTTTGTAAAGCCCTGGTTTTAAATCGAAAGCTATAACTAAACGCTTGAGGTAATTGCTTCTAACGTACTTCTGTGGTACGTGTCACACCTATTGCACAGGTTCGAAAACATAAGTATCGCTGTTTGAACAATCCGAATCGAAATGAGGCGATATATTTGTCGAAAGTTGTAGAGATTTCCCCAACCACGAGGCACGAGGGCCACACCAAACTCGTGCTCAAGATAAACGACGAAGGCATCGTCGAGCGTGGTGATTGGCTCAGTCTGACCCCTGTACGGGGCATTGAGAAACTCGCCGTAGGCAAGTCGATGCACCAGGTGCCTAAGATTGCCTCCCGCGTGTGCGGTATCTGTCCGATCGCCCACACGCTCGCGGCTACCGAGGCAATGGAAGCGTCGGTCGGCTGTTATGTCCCAGAAGATGCAATGCTCCTGCGTTACATCCTTCAGTGTGCGAACAGGCTACACAGCCACGCCCTGCACAACATCCTCTCCCTGCCCGACATGTACCTGCCGGGTACCGACACCAAGATCAACCCCTTCACTCCTGAAGAACCAGTCCGCTCGGTCGCCCTGCGGATCCAGAAACTCCGTGAAGTCGGGCAGACGGTCGGCGAGATCGTCGGCGGTGAGGCAATCCACCCGTCCAACCCCCGTGTCGGCGGGATGTACAAGAACATCACCCCACGGGCTAGAGAGAAGATTTACGACCTCGCGAAAGAGGCCCTGCCTCTTGCCCGCGACCACATGGAGTTCATGATCTCAGTCTTCAAGAACTTCCAGAACAGGGACACCGTCGAAGTCGGCGGCATGGAAGTGCCGGTTCCCGACACCTTTGGGTTCCACAACCAGGGCTACATGGCAACCGCCCCGGTCTACGGCAGTTCCAGCCTTGACGACGACCCGACCTGGTTCCCTGAGCGCTGGACTGAGGTCAGGCCCTGGGACTGGTACATGGGCGAGACCGAGATCGATTACGACGAGCCCAACTACCCGATCGGGGGGACCACTCCGGCAGGCAACAAGGCCTGGCCGCAGATGGAGGCCTGCATGGGCGTGCCCCTGTACGACGGCCAGCCGGTCGAGGTCGGGCCGCGTGCCCGTATGGTCCAGTACAGGAACTTCGACCTGAAGGGCGCGATGGGCCTCCAGATCGCCCGGCAGATGGAGTACATGGACTGCATCTATGGCATGATGGAAGCGGCCGACGCACTCAACACCTCAGGCAAGGTCCTTGCCGACGAGATCCCGCAGGGCGACGGCACCCTTGGCTGGGCGGCCAACGAAGCCCCGCGTGGCAGCGACGTCCACCTTGTCAAGGTCAAGGACGGCCGGGTCCGCTGGTATTCATTGCTTGTCCCGACCACCTGGAACTTCCCGACATGCAGCCGGGCACTTGAGGGTGCACCATGGCAGCTCGCCGAGGTCATCGTCCGTGCGTATGACCCGTGCGTCTCCTGTGCGACCCACATGCTGGTGGTCAACGAAGACAAGAGGATAGTGGCTCAGAAACTCATCGAGTGAGAGTTGCACGCATGCTGTTCCGAGAGATCGTGGTGGTGGGATGTGGGAATCCACTCTTTGCCGACGATGGCTTTGGCCCTGCAGTCGTTGAAGAACTGCAGAAACTTGACCTGCCAGAGAAGGTCAAGGTGATCGACGGCGGCCTGGGTGGCCCGCACTATCTTTTTACTCTGATGGCGCACTCCGACGAACCGGTCAAAAAATTGATCGTCGTCGATATTGCTGACTTCGGGGGAAAACCCGGGACACTTGTCCGCCTGACACCCGAAGACCTCCCTCCCGGCAGTTACCGGGACGTCCACTCATGGAATATGGTCGAGCCACTCCAGTTACTCAAGGACCGGGTCGAGATCGCGATCATTGGATGCCAGCCAAAGCGTGTGACCGAACCCAATGTTGAATTGGGTCTCTCGGATGAGGTTGAAAAGGCCATTCCCAAAGCGGTACGTCACGTACTCAAAGAAATTGGGGTGGATGATGGGGCTACTATCAAAGTTAAAGCAGATCTTGGGGAGGAAGGAACGACCCCGGCCCAGGGAGGCCCATAAAGGTGCGGTTGAGCCGGTAACGGCGGAGACCAGGCCTGAAATGAAGCCATCTGAAGGGAAGGGATCAACAAAGGGAGTTCAGAAACCCACGCCCGCTCCGGCGACACGTCCTGAGCCTGTAAAGGTTTCAAAAGAGGATACGGTTGCTGAAAAGCCTGCTAAAACGGTTGAAGCCAAAACAGAAACGGCACAACCGACACCCAGACCCAGAATGAAACCTTCCGAGATCGATGTGGAAAAAAAGGTGGAAAATACGAAGGAGGAAATGCCTGTGGTAGAGAAGATTACCGTAGGACACGTGCACCTGAGTGGCTGTACCGGGTGCCTTGTGTCCTTTGCAGACAACTACGAAGGTCTCTTCAAGATCCTTGATGATTATGCAGACCTCGTGTATGCACTGACCCTTGTGGATGTCAGGCAGATCCCAGAGATGGACGTCGCCCTTGTCGAGGGGTCGGTCTGTCTCCAGGACAAGAGCTCAGTGGAAGAGATCAGGGAAGCCAGGGAGAAGGCAAAGATCGTCGTCGCCCTTGGTGGCTGTGCGGCATACGGGAACATCACCCGGTTCTGCCGCGGTGGCCAGTGGAACCAGCCTCAGATGGAGTCGTACGTCCCGATCGGTGAACTGATCGACGTCGACCTGTACATCCCTGGCTGTGCACCTACTCCCCAGCAGATCAGGAACGTCTGTATCATGGCTTACCTGCTGCTGAAGGGGACCGACGAGCAGAAGGAGCTCGCGGGCGCCTATCTCAAGCCGCTCATGGACCTTGCCCAGCGCGGCGACGAGGCATGCGGCTGCGACCTGATGTACGACGTCATCAACCAGGGCCTGTGCATGGGCTGTGGTTCATGTGCGGCGGCATGCCCGGTCCGTGCGGTCAGCATGGAATATGGCAAGCCAAACATCGACCGTGACCTCTGCATCAAGTGTGGCGCCTGCTATGCCCAGTGCCCGAGGAGTTTCTTCAACTTCGATGTGATGAACGAGTTCGAAGGAATTTCAGAACTCATAAAAGGAGTCATGGAGTGAGGTGAAAGAGATGGTACTCGGTAATTACAAGTCTGTGGTTGCGGCACGCAGCACTGACAATGAGATCCTGAAGGGTGCCCAGGACGGCGGCATCGTCACCCAGCTCTTCGCGTACGCGCTTGAAGAGGGGATCATCGACGGCGCCATCGTCGCAGGGCCTTCTGACGAACCCTGGAAGCCAGAGCCGGTCATTGCGACCAGCAAAGCAGAACTTCTCGCGGCCCGCGGGACCAGATACACCCTCTCCCCGAACATCTCCCTCCTCAAGGAGGCGACCCGCAGTTACGGTCTTGACCGGATCGGTATCGTTGGCACCCCGTGCCAGATGCAGGCGGTCCGCAAGGCCCAGCTCTACCCGATCGGGATGCGGGACGTCCCTGACAAGATCGCCCTTGCAGTCGGGATCTTCTGTATGGAGAACTTCCCGTACCAGGGTCTTGAGGCGATGGTCGAGGACCACTGCAATGTCAAACTCGAGTCGGTCAAGAAACTCGACATCGGGAAGGGCAAGTTCTGGGCCTACACCGAGCGCGGTGCGGTCGCCCAGATCCCGCTCAAGGTTACGCACAAGTATGAGCAGCCTGGCTGTCATGTCTGCCTGGACTATGTCTCCAATCTTGCGGACGTCTCGACCGGATCGGTCGGCGCCCCAGACGGCTGGAGCACGGTCTTTGTCAGGACCAAGAATGGTGAGAACGCCTGGTCGAAGGCAATTGGTGCAGGATGCTTCGAGACCAAGCCTATCGAGGAGGTCAAGCCAGGTCTTGACCTTGTCAAGAAGCTTGCGACCGACAAGATCACCAAGAACCAGAAGACTCTGGATGAACGTGCGACCTTTGGCGTGGGCAAGGGTCTGCGCAACCCTTACCTCTAATCCTATTTTTTGCACGTCCTTGAATGGGCCGGAAGGGTGCAGGTCGGCTGCAGTCTTCTGTCTTCTTGCGATTAGATAGATTTCGAACTCTCAAAAACTTTATATAGTTTCACTCGTGTAGGTCCGCGACGGGGGACATGCTTGATATGACAACACAGATCTCGTTTGACGATCTCGTGGAGATGCCTTTTTTTGAGGGGATTGTGGCACTGGCACTGGCACAGATGGGCGAACTCACGCTTGTAGTCGGGGAACGACCTGCTCGATCAGATCAGGTGGAGAAAATGGTGGATGAGATCGTCAGGACACTGAGGCCAGAGGATATGCCCCGCGTCCAGGCCTGATTCATCCCTGGTAGATGGTCACGGGATCGATGGTCGCGTCGATGAGGAGGTCGAAGGTGATTCTGTCGGTCCATCCGGCCTTCTCGAACATGCTCATGAAACAGACCCCGACAGGTCTGGCCTGCGGGTAGTTTGCAAGGATGGCGGCGGTCTCTTCTGCGCTGACCTCGATATTGGGCATCGCAAGTCCGCCCATGATCACGACCACCTGCGGCTCCAGGGTTCCAGCCTGGTCACTGATCTGCATCCCGATCCCTGGTGCGGGCGTGATCTCTCGCGCCTTCTCTTCGTCGAGGAACGGAACGAAGACATGTTTTAAGGGGAGTTTCCTGACGGCAAAGGTCAGGAGTTCGATGAAGGGGGTGCAGGTACCTGGACAGCCATAGTAGACGATCTGCGCGCCTTCGGGGAGGCCTGCATTGTCAAGATACTCTTTGAACGGCCTGAGTATCCCTGGGACTCCTTTGAGGTGTTCTTTCGCGTTCATATACAGAGATCCCCCGGGAATATATTAATCGTGGCGTTGTCTTTATGCGAGTATCATCTGACCGAGAAAGACGACGGTGATGATGGTCATCGAGATAAAAATGATCCCGCCGATAAAGAGGAGTGCCTGGTTGAATTTGCCATTTTTGGATGTTTTTTCATCCATCGCACCCTCGTTTGACTGGAGAATAAATGAAGGTGTTGGATTGATCCTCTCCAAAAGGGCTAATTGTGGATGAGGTCAATGATGGAAGGATGGCAGAGAAAAGGCTGCTCCGTCCCAGGGAAGGGCGGATGATTGCGGGGGTGTGTGCGGCGCTTGGAAACTACTTCGGTGTCGACCCGACATGGGTCAGGATCGCCTGGGCAGTCCTCACCCTGATCACGCAGATCATTCCGGGGGTCGTCCTCTATATCCTCGCCGTGATCATTATCCCTGAGGAGGAAGAAGGGGAAGAAGGCGTCCTTGATGCAGAATATGCGATAAAGGAGGAGAAAAAAGTCTGAACCCTCCCAAAAATTATTTTCCTTCACTGACCCTAGGAGTCGGTGATGACATTCCGGTACGCCGCCAGGATGGGGAAGACGTCCCGGTCTTTTATCAGGGAGATCCTGAAAGTCACTGAAAACCCTGAAGTCGGTTCTGTAGATATTCTCTGGGCAGGTATCTGTGGCGGGGAGGCGTGCCGCCTCCTGGTCCCCCCGCGAGCGAGAGGCGGTGGCCGGCATTACGCTCTTCATGACGATTGAGTGTGCCTTCCCGGCCCTATCTTCATCCGTGGGGTCTGGGGGCAGCGCCCCGGGCAAGAAGATGAAGGAAGGTGGTTGGACCACGCTCGCACCCAGAAAAGATAAGGGTTTCTACGGGGCCCTGAAGTCATCTCTTTTGCCGGAGGTTTCCAAATCCTGGCCTTATTCAGGTTGATGAGATTGAAAAGGCGGCCCGATTGGTCTTTGGATCCAAGGATGCCGCCGCCCTCCAGTACGCCGCCACCGAGGGGCATCTGCCTCTCAGGGAGTTCATCGCCGGGCGCGACAGGCAGAGGCTCGGGCTTGAGGTCGGGCCCGAGGAGATCCTCATCACCAGTGGTTCGCAACAGGCCCTCGACCTTATCGGCAAGGTCGTTCTTGACCCAGGCGATGCGGTGGCGACCGAGCGTCCTGGATATCTGGGTGCCATCCAGGCCTTTTCCCTCTATGAACCCCGTTGCTGTCCTGCCCCTCTCGAAAAGGACGGACCTGACCTCGGTGCCCTGGAGAGGGGGCTCGATGAGCAGGAGGTCAGACTCTTCTATGGCGTCCCAAACTCGCAGAATCCCTCAGAGATCACCCCGTCGCGGGAGAAAAGAGAAGATATAACGTCTCTCCTCGACGGAACCGGCACGCTCTTTGTCGAGGACGACGCCTATGGCGGACTGCGGTTCTCAGATCGTGCTATGCCCCCGGTAAAGAGGTATCTCCCTGATACGACGATCCTGACCGGGTCCTTCTCGAAGGTCGCGGCGCCGGGACTGCGTGTCGGCTGGATCTGTGCGGAACCTGCGATCCTTGAGCCCCTCGTTGTGGCGAAGCAGGCGTCAGACCTCCATTCCAGCACCCTTGACCAGAGGATTCATCGCCCGATATCTTCTGAACACCGATGTCGATGCGCATGTCAGGGAGATCTGCAGGGTCTACGGTCGGCACTACGCTTTGATAACCGCCCTGATCGATGACCTCTTCCCTGACAATGTCGTCCGCACCGATCCAGATGGCGGAATATTTCTCCTAGTGACCCCCCCTCCTGATCTCCTCAATGACGCTTTTCGAGCGTGCCCGTGCCGAGCAGGTCGCAATCCTTCCTGGCCTCCCGTTTTATGTGGACGGCGGCGGGGAGCATATGGTCCGCCTGAATTTTTCGAACGCCGATGAGGAGAGGATCACCGAGGGAATGCACCGCCTCGCGCGAGCCATCGGCGTGTAGATCAGGCAGGATCTGTGGACCCCCTATAGAGCCAGTTCCGGTAGACGATCGGGGTGATCACCGTCGTGAGCAGACTCATCATCACGATGGCCACATAGACCCCCTGGTCGATGAGCCCCTGGTTGAGCCCGATGAGGGCGACGATCATCGCCACCTCTCCACGCGGCACCATCCCGAACCCGATGATCAGCGAGTTCCTGGTGCTCACCCCCTGGAGACGTGCCGGGATGCCGCAGCCGATCAGTTTGGTGATGACGGCCATGACAGTGAGGGCGATGAGGAAGAGCATGATGTCTGGAGTGAGGGCGTTGATATCGACGAGGATCCCGAGCGAGACAAAGAAGATCGAGGCGAAGATGATGTGCAGGTACTCGGCCCCCTCCTTGAGGTCGCGGGAATGGACGAGGTCGACGCCTTTGAACGAGATCCCGGCGATGAAAGCCCCGATGATCGCCGAGATCCCGACGAACTCGGCTCCCATCGCGAAGAAGAAGGCGGCGGCCATCGCGGTGATGAAGACGAACTCAGGGTAGCGCCGTGCGAACGGGGTCCTGTCAATCCATTCGAGGAGGGGAGCGACCAGTTTGATCCCGACCGCTCCGGCGACGACAATGAAGGCGAGGTCTTTGAAGACGGTGGTCGCCACCGTAAGCAGGGAGAAAGTACCTGAGACCACATCAACAGAGACCGAGAGGGCAATGAGGGAGAGGACGTCGTCGATGACTGCGGTCCCGATCACCGCCCTGGCCGCGGCGCTGTTCAACTGTCCCATCTCCTTGAGGACATTGGCGGTGATCGCGATGCTCGTGGCGGTCATTGCAGTCCCGACAAAGACCGCACTCCCGAAGGGATATCCCATCGCCTCTGCAAGCCAGAACCCGCCGATCCAGGGCACCGCCACCCCAAAAAGTCCGATGACAATATATCGCCGGTCAAGAAGGTCCTTGAGATCGAACTCCAGGCCGATGACAAAGAGGAGGATCACAGCCCCGAGGGCGGCAAGACTCCTGACAAAGTCGGTATAAGTGATGAGAGCAAGAAAACTCGGGCCCACAATGAGGCCGACCAGGATCTCGCCGACGACGGCAGACTGGTTGATCCTGGATGCCACAAGGTAGCCGGTGAGCGCCACAAAGAGGAGCAGGCTCATCTGGAACTCGATGGTCGTCTCGATCCCGGTGCTCATGGAGAGGAGTGAGACTTTCGGGTATTAAAGGGGTGTGCCCTCTCTCTTTCGTGTCTGGCCAGGAACGATATCTCGTCCCCACGATGAGCAGAACGAGAAAATGGCTTGAAAACATTTAGGAATTTCAAGGATGGATCTCTCTGCGGCGAAATGACCATTTGAAAATCAGAGATATTTTCTGCGGACAATATCCCGGGACTTTCTGGATTATGCATATCCCCCAGAATTAAAACACTCTTTCCGTCAGGGGCGTGCCATCCCCGGACTCCTGGAATGAAGATTGGGGGAGGGCCACACCTTCTCTTCATGATCTTCTCTCTGCCTTCCGTCCCATCACAATCCAGGGAGTCCAGAGGCACTCGTCCCCGGCGCGGGCGGATGGGAGGGGGATGGATGCATGGGTACACAAAGAAGAGAAAAAGTTCTCTCATCTATCATCTCTCTCTTCTCCAAGAGGAGAACTGGGGCGTTTTGCGATACCCTCATCCTCAATGACGTTTGCACCCCATGTCTTGCATGGAGATCAGGTCAGGAAGACAGGGGGCCGATCATCTGGACGGTCATTCTGTCCCATGCGTATCAATCCAGAAAGAGATCGATGAGGGAAACCCTCCTCCAGATCTATGGGGCCAGACATCGGCTCCATAGAATTCTGCATGAAGCGAGATCGCACCTCATGCATATGTGATGAAAATTTCTCATGGCTTGATCTCCCATATGAAGACAGGAAAATCGGTGAAGGGCTCTACAGATCCCAACTTTCGAGATCATTTTCAAAGCCTTTGCTCTTCTTGAGCGCGGGTGCCAGGGGGGCGGCGAGGGCGATTGTTCCCCTGCTCGCCTTTCTGGTCGTGAGGAACAAGATCAGGGGAGGGGGGCCAGGGGTCGTGCTCCTCCAACCTCGCCGAGCACGGTCAGGCAGGTCCCGCCATTGCCCAGGTGGCAGACCGCCACCGTCTCGGTGGTGAACTGATAGGGGAGCGGGAGCCTGGTGTCCTGATCTCCTGCGTCCCCGACCCCGAGAGTGATATGCGGCGAGTAGCGGTCGCCGGCATGGGCGGCCCTGAACTCCCTGATATAGTCGAGGAACCCGCGGTCGGGCACCTCGCCCTTCCTGACCGCAAGCATTCCGGGTGCGGTCTCGCTGAGGGCAAAGGGGGTGAGGCCGTGGACGACCTCGTCGTGGAGTGCCCGCAGGGGGGGTGCCGGGGCGATATCAAATCCTGAGACCGGATGGCCGGGTGCGGTCATGACACTGGAGACCCCGGTGAGGGTGAGACTGAGAGGCCGGTGCCGGCCCCAGATCTCTGCAAGATCGTCACAGACCGCGGTGAGGTCGGCGGCCCTGATCGGTGCCATGGCAAGGGTGATATGGGCGATCCCTCCACCCGGGCCAAGGAGGACGCCCCGGTCACGGCTCCGCCTGATCAATGTCCTGTTGATCCGGCCGACCTCGCTCCGGATCTCTGCTGGCGGGATAAGGGCAATATCAACGGCGATCGTCTCTTCATCCTGGTGCATGGAGGTAGAGATCTCCTCTGAGATGATATGCTTTTCCTGCCCCTTGCCCGGGCCACAAACTACTTTACTTCCCACTCCGCAGGTTGGGTATGTCAGAGCAGGCAGCACATGGGAGCACGGTCACGCTTCATTACACCGGTACCCTTGAAGACGGCCGCATATTCGGGACTACCACCGGGGGTGCCCCGCTGGTCCTGACGATCGGGGGGGGCGAATATCTCCGGGCCTTCGAGGAGGAACTTCTCGGGATGGTCGCAGGAGAGAAGAAGGCATTCACGCTTGATCCTGAGAAGGCCTATGGCGAGTGGCGGGAAGGGCTCGTGGCCGAGGTGCCTCGTTCGGCCTTCGGAGAAGGCCCGGCGCCTGAACCTGGCGCCAGTTTCCTGGCAGAACTCTCCGAAGGGGAGAAAGTACCGGTGAGGGTGGCGGCGGTCACCGAGGAGACGGTTGTCATCGATGCCAACCACCCGCTTGCAGGAGAAATCCTCTGTTTCGAGGTCGAGGTCGTGGCGATCTCGTAAGACCTGGGCCGAGATTTTTCCCTCTTTTTGCTCTATGTCCGTCCCGGAAGTCTCCTGGTGCCTGACCGCTCTCTCAAACCAGAACGCACCTCCCGGTGAATTCTGAATCCCAGGCCCTGTAGAAATTTTCACTGGTTCTTTGTACAGATACGCCGCCCCCACCTTTCTCACCGCATGTGCCAGGGTCCATCAAGTCGCGTGAGGCCCACCCCTGACGCATACCATATCTCGCAGAGCTTTTTTTCTCTCATATTCCGGTCATCAGTCCTGAGTCTGTGTCTATTATGCGAGGGCGATTGACCTGAACCCTTGAACTGTTTGCGTGGCCTGATGAGATACCTTAAAGTGGGCATCCTTTGAAACTCAATGCGTGTACGGCACCCACGACCTTGCTTACCATTACAAAAGAGAAGGTTTTTCTCTGGGGTTCGAGCAGGACGGAGGCAGATATTGCTACCGCCGGGTATTGAACGGCGACCAGAAGGAACACCTCCTCCTCACCTCTGGCGGGCGGGTGATCATCAACCCGGTCGAACCGCTCAACCTCCCGAAGAACATCTGTCACGCCCTCCTCGTCGAGTTCGATCATCTCTCCATCGAACCGGGCGCGAGGTCGACGGTCTACCTCACCTTCCCCATCGAGATCGCCGTCTTTGTTGCGGGCCGGGGGAACCTGGAGGTTCTGGATGTCTTCTCGTGGAATGCCCAGAAATATACCCTGTACGGCTCGTCTGACGACGGGACGATCGCGAGATACTGGAGGAGCCCGACCCATGCCACTCCGCCGCATCTCGACCCCTTCAAAGAAGGGTTGCTCACCCTCACCATCAGCAACACCACCAGGGACTGGGTCGACCTCTCCAGGGTGGTCCTTGAGGGCACGGGCATGAAGATCTATTATGACGAGGAGAGGGTCTCGATGCAGGCCAGGATGCGGTTGGTCAGTACGATGGTCGCCGAGACCTCGTTCCGTGACCGCCCCTTTGCCGAAGGACAGAAAAAAGCGCTTGAACTCTACCTGGGACGGGGGATCCCTGGCGTTGAGCGCTCGCGGTTCCTGATGGACCAGGGGTTATGATGGCAGAACCCGAACTTAATGTCTCGTTCCTGGAAACCATCGACTGGTGGCAGATTTTCACCATCCTCATCCTGATCGTCGGGGCGGCCTTCATCGCGAAGATCCTGACCATCTACCTCAAAAAGGCACTTACCGACAAGATCAAGCGCAGTCAGCTCGATCTCCTCCTCAAGATCGTCAATTATGCGGTGCTGGTCATCGCCGTCCTCATGATCCTCCCGTACTTCCAGGTCGAACTGGGCGGGCTGCTGGTGGCCGGCGGGTTCCTCTCGATCGTGGTCGGTATCGCCAGTCAGAGTGTGCTTGGCAACCTGATCTCAGGGCTCTTCCTCATCGTCGAGCGCCCGATCTCCATCGGGGATGATATCAAGATGGGGAGTGTGGGGGGCATTGTCGCGGACCTCAACATCTTCTCGACGATCGTCAAGACCTACGACGGCGTCTATGTCAGGATCCCAAATGAAACGGTTTTCACCTCTGAGATCACAAATTATGTCGCTCACGCGGCGAGGCGGTTCAGTTATGTCGTCGGGATCCCGTACGATGCCGATGCCGGGCGTGCGATCGAGATCATCAAAAGGGTGGTCCTTGAGCATCCTTTTGCCCTCAAAAACCCGGAGCCGACGATCTATGTCCAGGAACTCGGCGACAATTCGGTGAATATCAGGGTGATGATCTGGGCGCCGGCGAGCGAATGGTGGGGAGTGTACACCGACCTCCTCTGGAAGATCAAGGCCGAACTTGAGTCAAACGGGATCGAGATACCCTTCCCGCAACGGGTGGTCTGGTTCCAGAACGAACTTGCTCTTCAGAAGGGACGACGGGCGGGAGAGGAACCCGTCCCCCAGCCCGAACCGCCCACGTTCCCTTCGACCGGTGCGGACAATGCGTCGCCTCTGGTCTCTGACGCCGAAGGCGATGAAGGAAGGTAGATGTTATGGATAAAGAGATCTCCAGTCTGATAGAGGCACTTTCAAGTGAGAATATTGACGAACGCCATGCGGCCGAGGACGGGTTGGAGGCGAAGGGCGAGGAAGCGATCCTCCCGCTCATCGAGATCCTGACCGAGGGTGAAGAGAGCACCTGTTGGTACGCCGCCAGGGTGCTCGCGAGGATCGGGGAACCCGCGATCAAGCCTCTCCTGCTCACGATGATCGTCGAGAAGGACCGGGGGTTCAGGCGCTATGCGGCGGCGGCCCTGGGGTCGATGGGCGAGGTGGCGGTGGCGCCCCTCATCGAGGGCCTCTCGACCGAGGACAGGGAGCTTCGCGGGTTTGTCGCCATGGCCCTCTGCCGGATCGGTACCCCGGCGCTCGCCCCGCTCAAGCACATGCTCAAGGAGGGCGACGAGGTGCAGCGGATGTGTGCCTCGCTGACGCTCTGGAAGATGGGCGAGGAGGGGATCGGCGACCTGGTCGAGGGGTTGGGCGAGGAGAAGACTTCCTGAAGGGATCTCTGTTTATAGGGCTCTGTAGAAAGAAATCCTCTTGATGAATCTATTCGCCGGGGGATCGGCCGCCCCCCGGACCCCACTGCCACACGATAGGCCGGGGTCGGCAACCTCCTCTTCATGATCATTGATTGTGCCTTCCCAACCCCATCTTCCTCCCAGGGGTCCGGGGACAGGGCCCCAGGCGCGAGGCTATGGGGAGGTGAGGCACACACCTCCTCCCCACTTCGTGGTGCACCCGTGTATTCGCGCCAGGGGCGGCGAGCCCGCCGGTAGAGGATAAGGATCAGGATTTCTGGAAGGAAGTGCTTTGGTTCGAGGAGATATTCACCCCAAGAGAGTTGTGGGATGTGCTCTTAATTTTGTAGAACCCCTCACCTATTGTAGGTACGGCGATGGAACAAAGCCCTTACCAATTCTCCGTCTTAAGAAAGATACAACGACAGAAAATTATCATCTCGTACGCGTGAGGCGTGATCTCGCCTCGTATTAAATTCTACAGGCCCTTTTCATAGTTTTTTCTCCGGTCTCCGTCCGCCCCCCGTCGCAAAGAAACGCCAAAAAAATTTCTACAGGGCCTGAAATTTGGGATTACATGGATAAAGGGATCTGGTATGGACAAGAATCTGGTTTCCCCCGCGCAAAGATAGGCGGTGGACGGCATTACGCTCTTCATGGTGATTGATTGTACCTTCTTGGCCCCATCTTCATCCTGGGAGTCCGGGCGGCACTCGCCCCCGACCGAAGAGATGAGAGGGGGGGCGACACACATCCCTCCCCACAATAAGTGAGGACTTCTACAAAGCCAGAATTTCAGATATTTACGGAAAGTGCGCTCAATAAAATCGTTCCTACAACGTACGCCCGTCTCAGGCATACAGATGAACGCGCGTTTGTTCTCTCTCGTGGCAGGAGATGTACGCAGAACATATAAGGAGACGGATGGTGTGTCCGACCGGCGGACCGGTCGTGGAAAAATGAGGTCCTCCTCCTTCTCAATCCATTATGGGTGCGTGAAACCAATGGAGGGGTTTATATTTGGCGATTTTCCGAGTATATTTTCCAGACATCTCCTCTCGATATGAGTGTCCGGGCGTAGAGTATGGCTGGTCTTTCTCTGGAGTGCACAAGAATCTATGCAGTCGGGACAGAAACGTCTTCATGCCCGACAGCGAAGGTCACATCTGCTCACCCCCACGGCGGGAGGCGCTCCTTCCGGTGTCATACCCATGCCTGATCTCCCGGTTTTTGTCGCTGTGGTTTTCATACGCCTCTGTATCTATAGTCAGAGATTCGGGGCAGATGTAGCCTCCCCAAAGAATGTTTGGAAAAAGGGGATCTATAGAAATCCCCCTGATGTTCCTGATGCAGAGGGGTGCACCCGCCTTCCCATAGTCTTGCGCCGCGGGCGACGCCCCCAGACCCCCGAGATCGAGATTGAGCAGGGAAGGCAGAATGGGCGACTGTGGCAAGAATGCTGCCGTCTTCAGTCCAGGGGGTACAACCGGCGCAAAGAGGGGAGTGGCACGCGATCAAAAGATCACTCTGACAGATCTATGAGGGGATCACCCCCCAACCCCAAAACCATCTCTTTTGCCGCGTGCTACCCGTCGTACATCCCATAGATCCAGATGATGAGATCGAGGGAGACCTCGATCAGGAGGGGCATCAGAAGCGTAGAGAGCACCGCAAGGACACAATGTCCGACCGTCCCCAGGAACAAGCCGAGTCCTGAGAGAAGGAACGAGATCATTAAGGCTAAAATTGGCGGTGCCATCCATAAAATAGACATTCCCAGGAAAAATTCTTCATCCGACCCCTTGCGAAAAGTACAACTACCGTGGAGTACACCCCAGGGCGAGGGGGATGCGAGAGGTCATCAGGGCGGAGAACCTGGTAAAACGCTTCGGTGATGTTGTCGCCGTGAAGGGAGTCACCTTTTCTGTCGCCGAAGGTGAGGCCTTCGGGTTCCTGGGCCCCAACGGTGCAGGCAAGACGACGACGATGCGCATGGTCCAGTGCGTCTCCCCCAGGAGCGGAGGGCACCTGGAAGTGCTGAGGATGGACCCAGCCACCCATGCACGCGAGATCAAGGCCCTCCTCGGAGTCGTCCCCCAGGAAGACAACCTCGACCCCGAGTTGACCGGATATGAGAACCTCCGCACCTATGCCCGCTACTTCGGGATCGCGAAGGATGTGGCCGAGGAGCGGATCGCCAGGCTCCTTGCATTTGTAGAGATGGAGAAGAAACAGGACGTCATCATCGAACATCTCTCTGGCGGGATGAAACGCCGACTGGTCCTGGCTCGCGCCCTGGTCAACGACCCCAGGATCCTTGTCCTCGACGAGCCGACCACCGGGCTCGACCCGCAGGCCAGGCACCTGATCTGGGAACAGCTCCAGGGGCTCCAGGCCGAAGGACGGACGATCGTCCTTACCACGCACTATATGGAAGAGGCGGAACGGCTCTGCGACCGCCTCGTCATCATGGACCATGGCGGCGTCCTCGTCGAAGGGTCGCCGACAGACCTCATCGACCGGACGATCGGCCGCCAGATCCTCGAAGCCGAGGCGGTGCCTGCGGTCCTCTCCTGCCTCGACCGGCATGGAGCGAGGTACGACCTGGTTGGCGGGTCGGTCCTTGTCCCGACCGACGACCCTACACAGATGACCGCCGCCCTCCTCCAGGAATGCGGGTCGATCAAACTTGCAACAAGGCCCACGACCCTTGAAGACGTCTTCCTCAAACTCACCGGCAGGAGACTGCGCGAATGAGAGAGCAACTCAGCGGCCTGGCATGGGCGGTCTGGCGCAGGAACCTCGACGTCTTCTCCAAGACCTGGCAGGTGAACCTCATCCCGCCGGCGATCGAACCAGTCCTTTACCTCCTCGCCCTGGGGTTCGGAGTCGGAGCATTCATCACCGACATCGAGGGCGTCCCGTACATCAGGTTCATCGCCCCGGCCCTCTTTGCCGTCTCGGTGATGAACGCCTCCTTCTTCGAGTGCACCTATGGGAGTTATGTCAGGATGTACTACCAGAAGACCTTCGATGCCATCGTCGCCACCCCGGTCACGATCGAAGAGGTGATCGCCGGGGAGATCCTCTGGGGTGCCACCAGAAGTCTCATCTCTGCCGCGATCATCCTCCCGGTCCTCATCCTCTTCGGGGTTGTCGACCTCCCTGGCTCTCTCCTCCTTGTCCCCTTCGCCTTCGCCGCCGGGCTCCTCTTCGCCTCCATCGGGATGTGCTTCACCGCCGTCATCCCCAACATCGAATCGATCAACTACCCGGCCTTTCTCTTTATCACGCCGATGTTCCTCTTCTCAGGCACCTTCTTCCCCCTCGACCTCCTGCCCGCCCCCCTCCAGGCCCTCGCCCTTGCCGTTCTGCCCCTTGCCCATGTCGTCAACGTGGCGCGAGCCCTCACCCTCTCGACAGGATGGGATCTCCTTCTCCTCGGGCTCCTCTGGATCGGGACCATCGCCCCCATACTTTTTTTCTTTGCACTCAGGCTGATGAAACATCGGCTAATCATATAAGACACAGACCAGAGCGGTTAATACCGGTCACTGCAATTTTTTGAGTGACATGAGCACGGAGCCTGCATATGCCGGATGGATCGGTTTTTCCAAGAACCGGTTCGAGGCACTCACCGACGGGATCTTCGGGATCGCCATGACCCTTCTTGTGGTCGGGCTCAGCGTCCCGGCGGTGGCCACGATCACCGGCACTGTCGAGATCGAGGAGACGCTCTCGTCCCTCTTCCCCGACTTCGTCCATTATTGCATCGCCTTCCTCATTCTGCATGGGATGTGGGTCTCCCACCATGCCCTCTCCCAGAAGATGGAATATATCGACCGTCGGTTCCTGGACCTCAACTCTCTCCTGCTGTTGAGCGTCGCGATCATCCCGTTCTCCACCTCATTTGCCGGGGACTTCCCTGAATCCCCAGTTGCCGCGATGGTGCTCGAGGTCAACCTCCTTGCTGTGGGCGGTTTTCTCCTGGCCCAATGGACCTATGTCGCCTCCAACACGGACCTGCTCAGGCCTGGTATCCACCAGAACGGCCTTTCCCCTGGAATGCGCCTCGCCGCGGTCATCCCTGTCCTCTCGTTCCTCGGGATCGCCGCCGCCCTGCTGGGTTCGGCCTGGAGTACAGGAATCTATCTGCTGGTCCCGGCGGCAATATTCGTGATAAAACGACTTTCACAGATCAAAGAGAATGAAGATTGTCAGGTCCTGGTCTGAGGGGAGGGTGCTTTGAAAGATGCAGCCGCACCCTGATGAGAAGAGGCACATCCTCGGGTGTCGCGAGAAACGAGTCTCTCATCTCCCTGTCAGTCCAGCACCTCCTCGTCCTCCGCATCCCAGGCAGGGTCGACGATCGCGAGGATCACGAGATCGTCTTCCCCGGTATTCTCAAGGCTCTGGACCGCACCGGGGGGGATATAGACTACCTGGCCAGCAGAGACCTGAGCCGACTCCTCATCGATATGCATCACCCCCTCACCAGAGAGGACATAATAGGTCTCAGAGGAGGTCCTCAACCGGTGGGGACGCGAGGCCTCGCCAGGAGCAAGATAGGCATGAGCGATTGAACACCGGTTCCTGCATTCTGGCTCATTTTTCGGGTGGAGGATCTCCCTGAGATGTGTGCGATCTCTGGCAGTGAAGAGCGGAGTGGTCCTGATCTCCCTGATCAGCATGAAGGGAGATGTCGTGGAGAGCAGAAAGAGATGTGGGTCAGATCAGGAGAGACGACCTTTCGGTCAGACAAAAAACCAATGACACAGATCTTCACCAGGACCCAGACGCGAGTTCAGGGTCCTGTAGAGGGGCTTTCATTTCTGTTCTGTTAAACCTGGCCTGGAGAAAATCCCATCAATTCTTAATCAGCATATTATACACTCGTTTTCCCACTTCCTCGGCAGGGGGCGCTGCCCCCAGACCCCTGAGGACCATGATGAGGGCGTGAGGGCAGAATAGATAACTATGACAGGAATGTTGTAGTCCTCGACCCAATCGTGTCGCAACAAGCCCCCCGCAGAGATAATCGTCCAGAGGGTCTCGACACGGCCATCAAAAGAGGATCTACAATGCAGTTTTGAGCAGATCTCCAGATTATAATGGATCCTTGATCCCCTCAGATCAGCGGGCAGAGATCAAAAAAGCGCTCTGTAGAATCTCTCACCACTTCTTGGTGCGAACATAACTCCTCCGCCTTCCCACATCTCCGCGCGAGGGGCGCGGCCCCATGACCCCGGGGATGAATATTGGGGCTGGAAGGCACATTCAAAGTTCTTGAAGAGGGTAATACGGCCTTCGACCAATCGTGTGGCGTGGGTCCAGGGGTGCAACCCCTGGTGCGGCCGAAGTGGGAAAGCATGTGATCTGAAGGCTACTCTGACAGATCTATGCAGGTCCTACAGAGCCAAAAAAAGAAGAATTTATCGCCGCCTCACAAAGAGGACGACAAGCCCCACGGCAAGCAGGGCCAACACCACTCCCACAACCCCGGGCGACGCGGGCTGCGCGGTCGTCTCGGTCGTAGTCACGTTCCCTGTTGGTTCAGACAGGACGGAGTCGGTGGTCTCGGGTTCTTCTGGCACAGTTGTCTCCTCGGCATCGAGGCCGCTCTCTGACAATGCCCCCTCGGGGATGATCGTCATCCCTTCACCGACGGCGATCGCGAAGTACGAGAAGCCAGGACTGACCGCCTGATAGTACACGCGAGTATTGGTCTCTTTGACCACTTCAGTCCTGAGCGGTTGCCAGGTCTCATCATCGTACCACCAGAGCACGATATCTCCTGCACCGGCATCATGGTCCTTGAGCCATGACTTGAGGACGTCGAAGGAGAAGACGATCTCTTCAATGTCGTCTTCCATCGCATAGGTCATGTCTGCCAGGAGATACTGGTAGACCGCGGTCTCCAATCCCTCCGGCTCATCAGAAGCCTTCTTCAGAGAGAGCCTGATCCCGTCGATACGGTCGGCGGCAGTGACCTTGACCTCTGAGACACCAAGCCCCTTGAAAGTGAAGACAACCGAGTCACCTGAATTCAAGCCACTCCGTACCCCCACATTCGAGGAAGTGCCGCCTCCCCCACCTCCTGAACTCGAGCGGCGGGTGGACTGGGTGGTGACTGTGATATAACTCTCTCGGGTCAGGGTGTCATCTGTCTCGCCGTCAGAGACAGTGAGAGAGACAGTGTAGGTCCCTGATTTCTTGTAGACATAGGTCGGGTGCTGGAGCGAGGAACTCCCGGTCCCATCCCCGAAGGACCACTCCCAGGTGGTCACGTTCCCGGTCGAAGTGTCATTGAAGTGGACGGTGAGTGGAGTCTTCCCTGAGGTGGTGTCCGCGGTGAAGTTTGCGGCAATGGGCTTTGGTGCAGACTCCTCAACCGTGACATAATCCTTCATGGTCAGGGTGCGGTTTGCAGTGCCGTTCGAGGCGATGAGCGTGACATTGTAGGTGCCAGCCTCCTCGTAGGTATGGACCGGGTTCTGGATATCTGACGTCCCGTTGTCACCAAAGTCCCACGACCATGCAGTCGGGTTCCCGGTCGAGAGGTCGATGAACTTCACGACGAAAGGCATAGCGCCCGTGGTCTCATATGCGGTAAAGTTCGCCATAAGAGGCCTGGACGAAGGAGTGATCTCAAGAGAGTCGGGCATCACATAGGTGTCATCGTTTGTCCCATCAGAGATGGTGAGCGTGACATTGTAGGTCCCTGGCGTCTGGTAGTAGTGGATCGGGTGTTGTTCGGTCGAGTTGGCGCCGTCACCAAAGTCCCATGCCCACGTAGTCGGGTCGCCGGCCGAGGTGTCGGTGAACTGCACCTTCAGCGGCGTCTCGCCCGCGGTGATGTCGACCGAGAAGTTGGCCTCAAGAGGCGCCGGTGATGTGGACTCTTTCACGTCGATATACCAGGTGCGAGCCTCGGTCTTTGTCAACTCTCCATCTGAAACCGTGAGCGTGACATTATATGGTCCGGGTGCGGCATAGACGTGGCTCGGGTGCTGTTCGGTCGAGTTGGCGCCGTCACCAAAGTCCCATGCCCAGGTGGTCGGGGCGCCGGCCGAATTGTCGGTGAACTGCACTGCAAGCGGCGCCTCGCCTGAAGTCACATTCGCGGTAAAGTCGGCCCTGAGATCAGGAGCCCCTGGCTGGCTCTGATGGAGCGGGAGAAAGTCGACATTATTCTCGGTTAAATAAAAGGGCTCTTCACAGATGCCATCACTGTCACTGTCAGGATGGGTCTCTGACCATCCATCGCCGTCAGGTGTCGCCCAGAAATTCCCACCAAGGTACGGACCAAGAAGGATATTTTCTCCTTCCGTCTTTGTTTGATTCCAGACGTATATGTTTTGACCTGATAACCTGACATTCTCTGTGTTCTTGAAGCGGTTGTTGAAGATGGTGTTCTCGGCACCCTCTATGATCTCAAGCCCTGGACCCTTGTTCTCTGAGATCGTACACTTATGGACCGTACATCCCGCAGTGTTCTCAAGTTTTATCCCCACACGTTCACAGTTAAGAGGATTTGCACCCAGGAGTTCAACACCTGTTCCACCCCTTACCACGCACCCCTCGTCAAAACTATTCAGGTACACATTTGCAATCGTGACATTTCCCCTGTTTTCCACCAGGATCCCGGTACGGTCTGAACCGGTGCCATTGGTCATGATAGTATAACCATGACCATCGAGAAGGACGTCATTCGAACCTATCGTAATGAACGTACCATTGTAGGCTCCATAGAACGAGTTTTTGAGTATATAATGTCCTGGTTCTGTGATCTCAGTTGGACCGGTAATCTCTACCGGATCAGTTGGCGCCCCTGCTGCAACTCCTGCACAGCAGCAGAGGGCCATCATGAGGCCGGCTACAATTGGTAGCCACCTCCAATGTATGATCTTACTCATTGCATCACCTCATCGGCAGAAGGGATCTGACGCATGCCCGGACCACAGGAGGCACATGATGTGGAGTGGGAAATGAGAGATACCCGCAGCCCGGAGATGCAGTCTGAGCAATCCGCCCAGCACGTAGTGGATACCCAATATAGTATATAATGTTTATTATACTCCGAGACTACATATAATATCTCAAGAAGAGAAAGATTCCCTGGCCAATATGGGGACGGTTTATATATCGGGTGCGTTCCCAATCAGGAGATAATCGGCATGGGCCTGCGCTCTTCGAGCGCGATCAAAACGTACATCACGATCATCTGAGGCCAGGAGATCCCTACAAATGACAAAAACAACCCCGGAAAACCCCTTGCTCTCCCGGGAAAAATCAATGGAAACCATGTTCTATTCGCCGCCTCCACCCATCCTCATCGTGTGGAGCCCGGAGGCGGCACGCCTCCGCACCCCGAGGATGGAGATTGGGTTGGGGAAAGCAGAATAGATGACCACAAAGAGAGTGCTGTCGTCCTCGACCAAATCATATGGTGGAGGTATAGGAGTGCACCTCCTCAGCGCGAGCATGTTGGAAGACATGTGATCAGAAGGCCACTCTGAGAGATCGACGGGGGTCTCTCCAGAACCAAAAGAGAGGTCTTTTCTCTACCCGTCGATCATAGAATCAGGGCCATATCCTGATCAAGAACCAGATCTTCTGGCCAGGTAGGGGAGAGAAGATCTTCGCGAGTCCCCGGAGCGACAGGGCTTATATCCTTTTCACACACCTTTTCTCTATATGACCTCTGCCAGGCATGAGAACAATTTTGATCTTCTGCGCCTCAGTTCAGCGCTGGTCATCATCATATCTCATGCCTATGCACTCCAGATCGGATATGAGTCGATGTACCGATTTGACCCGATGATATTTTTCGGGACCACCGCCCTTGCCTCGCTCTTCGTGACCAGCGGCTACCTGATCTCGCTGAGCTGGACCTATCAGCCTGATCTCAAACGGTTTATGTGGAAGAGGATCCTCAGAGTGTTTCCTGGCCTGATACCCGCGATCATCTTCACGCTCATTATTATTGGCCCCATTGCAACGACCTTCTCTTTTTCCGAATATTTCATAGCCCTCCTCTCCCCTGAATCCCTGATGGCGCTGCCATTTTTTAACAATGGTGCATGTATCGGCCTCTTCGATCAGAACCCGGTCACATTTGTCAATGCCTCACTCTGGACGATCCCGGTGGAGTTCGGAATGTACATCCTCGTCGCCTTCCTCGGGGTCATAGGATGTCTCAGGAAAAAAGGGGTCATCCTGGGTCTGATCCTGGTGAATTTCCTGATATGGATTCTCTTCTATCCGGACCCAAGCCTTTCGAAGGTCAGGTTTACCCTCTATTTCCTTATCGGGGCATATCTTGCCCTACATCACTCTGATCACCAGTATCACCCGGCAGTGGCCTGTATCCTGGCAGGCCTCCTGATCGTTGCTGCTTCGAGTCCGCTCTATGAGTTTGCCGCGTTGATCGCCGTCCCGTACCTTGTCCTCTGTGTTGCTCACCTCAAGATACCCGCCCTCAACAGGTTTGGAAAGAAGGGGGACTTCTCCTATGGCGTCTACATCTATGCCTACCCAATCCAGCAGACGCTCATCGTCCTGCTCGGGACCGCTCTCCCGCTCTGGCTCTATTGTCTTCTCACGATCGGGTTGACCTTCCCGCTTGCCTACCTCTCCTGGAACCTCATCGAGAAGAAGGCCCTGGCCCTGAAACAGGTGCAATTGACCCCTGGACGTTTCCCATGGCCTGAAGGCCGGTTCTTTTTTAAATGAAGACCTCTGGAGAGATCGTCTTGATGGCTCTCTCTGACAGGGGGCGGGCTACGACACAATAGAGTCGAGGACAGTAACGCCCTCTTCATGTTCGCCCCTTATGCCTTCCCGGATCCATCGTCGTCCCTGGGGTCAGGGCGGCAACTCGCTCCCGGCAGGAAGAGAAGGAAAAACCCACGCGATCAGAAAGCCACTCTGACAGATCTATGAGAGTTTTTAGAGAGCCATTTCTTTGGCCTTGTAGAAATCCTCACCTATACTTCGTGTGAGCGCGACTTGTCTGCCTTCCCATAGGCTTCTGCCAGGGGCGCTGCCCCCGGCAGGAAATAAAATCCATGAGAGTTTTAAGAGAGACAAGCGAACCCACGACCTCGAACACTCAGACTCAGAGATCGCCAGACCTCCGACCTGCCCTCAAGGTCTCAGACCGGTAAATTGTACCCTCTGAAGACTCCAAGAGGGAACCTTTATAGTGTTCTGTTGTCACTGAAGCTTTGCATGATCAAGGTCGCAATCAACGGATACGGCACCATCGGCAAACGTGTCGCCGATGCAGTCGCCGCTCAGCCCGACATGGAGGTCATTGGGGTCTCGAAGACGAAGCCAAGCGCTGAAGGTTTCGTCGCGAACCAGCGCGGCTACCCCCTCTACATCACTGAGATCAACCGCAAGCCTCTCTTCGAGGAGGCCGGGATCAAGGTCGCCGGTGACGTCACCGAGATGATCAAGCAGGCCGACATCGTCGTCGACGCCACCCCTGGCGGGATCGGAGAGAAGAACAAGAAGCTGTATGAACTCCACGGCGTCAAGGCGATCTGGCAGGGCGGCGAGGACCACGAGGTCGCAGGCTTCTCCTTCTGTTCAAGTTGCAACTTCGAAGAGGCGAAAGGGCGCCAGTTCACCAGGGTGGTCTCCTGCAACACCACCGGGCTCTGCCGGATCATCCAGGCGGTGGACGAAGGCTTTGGAGTACAGAAAGTACGGGCAACGATGGTCAGACGCGGTTCAGACCCCGGTGAAGTGAAGAAAGGCCCGGTCGACGCCATCGTCCTCAACCCCGTGGAGATCCCGAGCCACCACGGCCCTGACGTCCAGAGCGTCCTCCCGCAGATCGAGATCACGACCATGGCGATGATCGTCCCCACCACCTTCATGCATATGCACGCCCTCCAGATGGAACTCAAGACAGAGGCCACCAGGGAAGAGATCCTTGAGATCATCGAGGCACACCCCAGGATAGGACTGGTCAGGAGCGCCACCGGGATCAAGAGCACCGCCGAACTGAAAGAGTTCGCGCAGGACATGGGGCGCCCGCGCGCCGACCTGTACGAGAACTGCATCTTCGCCGATTCGATCGGGTTTGTCGGGAAGGAACTCTTCATGTTCCAGGCCATTCACCAGGAAGCCGACGTTGTCGTCGAGAACGTCGACGCGATCAGGGCGATGATGAACGGCGCCGGGGACGCCGCAACCTCGATCAGCATGACCAACAAGGCCCTCGGGTTCCGTGCCATCTGAAGAAGTTTAATCCTCATAGCACCCCAACTCTTTTTATGGATCCATACTCTCTTGCCACACGCAATACTGTCGAGATCGTCACCGACGAGGAGTTGCGGGCTCTCCTTGAAAAGCCCGTCAAGCGAGTCTACGCAGGCTACGAACCGAGCGGCGAGATCCACCTCGGCCACCTCGTGACCATCAACAAACTCATAGACCTCCAGAAGGCCGGATTTGAAGTGACCGTCCTCCTTGCCGATCTCCATGCCTTCCTCAACCACAAAGGCACGCTGGAAGAGGTGCGGGAGACCGCGGAGTACAACCGCCGGTGTTTCGAGGCCCTGGGACTGACAGGAGCGAACTACGTGATGGGCACCGACCTCCAGCTCAACCCCGAGTACGAACTTCTGGTCCTCCAGCTCTCCCAGGAGGTCACCGTCAACCGCGCCCACCGTTCGATGGACGAGGTCGGGCGCGGGATGGACCACCCGGCCGTCTCGCAGATGGTCTACCCGATCATGCAGATGGCCGACATCGCCCTCCTCGGGGTCGACGCTGCGGCCGGCGGGATCGACCAGAGAAAGATCCACATGCTCGCCCGCGAGCATCTCCCTGGCATGGGCTACTCCGCCCCGGTCTGCATCCACACCCCCATCATCAATGGCCTGGACGGGAAGAAGATGTCCTCCTCTGCCGGCAACCTCATCTCGGTCGCAGACTCGGAGGAGACGATCAGGAAGCGGATGAAAAAGGCCTTCTGCCCGCCTGAGATCGAGGAGAACCCGGTGCTCCAGGTGCTCCAGCATCATGTCTTCCCCCGCTTCGAGACGGTCACGATGCACCGCCCGGCAAAGTTCGGCGGCGACCTGGAATTTAAATCCTACGCCGAGGCCGAGACAGCGTACGCCGGCGGGACGATCCACCCGCTGGACCTCAAGAACATGACTGCTGACTACCTCGTCGAGATCCTCGCCGGGGTCCACGACGCCGTCGTATAAGGTGAGAGGAAAGTATGGGCAAGGACAGAGACGGACGGGACTTTGACAGGAAACTCGAAGAACTGGGCGTCAGGATCAAAGACGAAGACGCCAGGAAGGTCAGAGGAGAGGTCTTCGACGAGGTGACCCTCCTCGCCCTGTACCGGCTTGTCCACAAGAAAAAACTCTCGGCGGTGGGGGGGTCGCTCTCTACCGGAAAAGAGGCAAATGTCTTCCTGGGCGAGCGGGACGAGAACCTGGTTGCGATCAAGATCTACCGGATGCGGACGGCGAACTTCAAGGCGATGGCCGACTACATCATCGGCGACCCGAGGTTTGTCTCGGTCCGCCGGACACGCAAGGACATCGTCTTCACCTGGACGAGGAAAGAGTTTGCAAACCTCAAACGGGCATATGAGGCCGGCGTCCCGGTCCCTGAGCCCTATGCCTTCGACCGCAACATCCTGATCATGGAGTTCCTCGGCGAAGACGAGGTGCCGGCGCCCCAGATCCGGTACATCGACCTCCCTGAACCGGACGCGACTTATCGCGAGATCATCGAGAACATCACGACGCTGTACCAGAAGGCCCGCCTCGTCCATGGGGACCTGAGCGAATTCAATATACTCTGGGTGGACAACAGGCCCTATATCATCGATATGGGCCAGGCGGTCACCCGCGAGCACCCGAATGCCGGCACTTTCCTGGTCAGGGATATCAGGAACATCAACCGTTTCTTCTCCTCGTTCTGCGAGGTGGAAGACGAGGAGGTGCTCATGGAGCAGGTGACCGGCGGGGCGATCAGACCACTCCGCGAGAAGAAAGATTGGTGAATGAGATGACAATACAGGAGATCAAGATCGGAACGCAACGGATTGGCGCCCTCATTGGAAAAGGAGGAGCCACGAAGAGAAAGATCGAAGAGAATACCGGGAGCACCATCAGGATCGACAGCGAAGAGGGCGACGTCCATATCGAGGGCGAGGACGCCTTCGGGGTGCTGCGGGCCGCGGATGTGGTCACCGCCATTGCACGAGGGTTCTCTCCTGAGCGGGCCTTCGTGCTCTTCGAGGACGAGGATATGGCCATTGAGATCATCGATCTCTCTGAGATCGACCCCTCCCCCAAACAGCAGGAACGTCTGCGCGGACGGATCATCGGCAAGGCCGGGAAGGGTCGTCAGCAGATCGAAGACATGACCAGGGTCGAGATCTCGGTCCAGGGAAAGACGGTGACACTCATCGGCATGCCTGAAAAACTCAGGACCGCACGGGCCGCCATCGAAATGTTGATCAATGGTGCCCAGCACGAGACGGTCTTCTCCTTCCTTGAGAAGAAGCGGCGCGAAGCGCGCGAGGACATGCTGGGGTATTACTACTGACTGGCATTATTGCCAATGGAAAGAGATATACAAATTACTCTATATATCTCACGATCTGGAATCAAATGTTCAAGTGTGGAGTGGAAATAAAGGGGTCTATATGAAAGTGACTGACCTCCCCATCCCGGCGCCCCTCAAACAATCGTACACGACAAAGGGCATCAAGAACCTTTACCCGCCACAGGAGGAGGCGGTCAGGTGCGGGATCTTCGACGGAAAAAATCTTCTTTGCGCCATCCCCACCGCAAGCGGGAAGACCATCGTCGCAGAGATGGCGATGCACCGCCAGGTGGGGGTGGGGGGCAAGTGTCTGTACATCGTCCCGCTCAAGGCGCTGGCCAGCGAGAAGTACGAGGACTTTTCTGAGAAGGGGCTTGCGGTCGGGGTGGCGACCGGGGACCTGGACCGGCGCGACGCCTACCTGGGCAGGAACGACATCATCGTCGCGACCTCTGAGAAGGTCGACTCATTGCTCAGGAACAAGGCGCCGTGGCTCGGGGAGATCACCCTGCTCGTCGTGGACGAGTGTCATCTCGTCGGGTCTGAGGACCGCGGGGCGACCCTTGAGATGGTGATCGCCAAACTTAGGCGCAGGAACCCGGAGATGCAGGTGATCGCCCTCTCGGCCACGGTCGGAAACCCCGGTGCCATGGCCGGGTGGCTGGACGCCGCACTGGTGACCAGCGAGTGGCGGCCGGTCGACCTGCGCGAGGGGGTCTACTGGCAGGGGGCGATCCACTTCGAGGACCATACCCGCAGGGTGCCGGCGCCCTCGAAGGACGATGCCCTCAACCTCTGCCTGGACACCGTCGACGAGGGGGGGCAGTGCCTGGTCTTTGTGAACAGCAGGCGGAATGCCGAGGCCTTCGCAAAGAGGGCGGCATCAAAATTAGATCTCTCCGACCCAGCCCTCGAATCGGCGGCCGACCGGATCAACGGGCGGGCCTCGACCGAACTGGGCCGGACGCTCGCGCGTTGCGTGAAAGGCGGGGCGGCCTTCCACCATGCGGGGCTCGCCGCCGCCGAACGCCACGAGGTCGAGGAGGGATTCAGGGCAGGGGCGATCAAGGTCATCTCCTCGACCCCGACCCTTGCCGCAGGCCTGAACCTCCCTGCCAGACGGGTGATCGTGCGCGATCACCTCAGGTTCGGCCAGAACGGGATGGCCAGGATCCCGGTCGGCGAGTACAAGCAGATGGCCGGGCGGGCCGGGCGGCCCCACCTCGACCCATATGGCGAGGCGGTGCTCACTGCAAAAGGGGAAGGCGAAGGGAAAGATCTCTTTGAGACTTTTATCGAGGCGCCGCCTGAAGAGGTCCACTCGCAGTGCAATGCCGAGAACGCTCTCAGGTCCCATATCCTCTCTCTGATCACCACCGGGTTTGCAAAGAGCCGCGCCGAGGTGCTCGACTTTATGGAGACGACTTTCTATGCCTACGAGCACCAGGGGCAGCACTCGACCATCCAGGAGACGGTCGAGCGGGTCGTCGACGACCTGGTAAGGGCAGAGATGGTCGACGAACTCGACGAGTGGCTCGAAGGGACCACGTATGGGAACCTGGTCTCCAGACTCTATATCGATCCGAGGACGGCCGAGGCGGTCGTCGAGGCGCTGAGGTTACAGCCCGCATTCTCAGATTTCGGGGTGCTCGAACTCCTCTGCGAGACCCCTGACATGCTCACCCTCTTCCTGCGCAAGGCCGACTACGAGGTCGTCGACCACTTCCTTGCCAGTCACCGCGACGACCTCTGGACCGGGGTGCCGTACGGATATGACGAGCGCGAGCATTTCCTCCAGAGTGTCAAGACCGCCATGCTCCTCCTCAACTGGGGCGAGGAGGTGACCGACGAGATGATCTGCGAGCGCTTCAATGTCGGGCCAGGCGACATCCACAACAAGGTCGAGACCGCAGTCTGGCTCATCTACGCCACCTCCCGTCTTGCCCACCTCTTCGCCCCTGACCTCGAGACCTCGATCGCCGAACTGGGGACCAGGGTGAAGCACGGGATCAAGCGTGAACTCCTCCCCCTGATCAAACTCCGCGGGATCGGGCGGGTGCGGGCGAGAAGGCTCTTCAATGCAGGGTTCACCACCCCTGAAGATCTCAAGAACGCCGGCGTCAGGAGACTCGCCCCTGTCCTTGGTGAGAAGACCGCGGCCAGTGTCATCGTCCAGGCGGGCGGGAAGGTCGAAGAGGGAGAAGAAGTTGATCCAGATGTGAACGAGGTCAACGAACCGATCCCAGAACCTCCAGGCGAACACCAGACTTCGTTGAGTGCATTCGGAGGAACCAACCATGAATGAGTGTGAAGTGAAAGAGGCGGTCATCAAGGTGGACTCGCTCCCGGGCTTCCTGAAGAAGATGGCCGGGATCGCCGAGATGTACCAGACCCATATCATCTGTTTTGACGCGGACGAGATGGCCGGACGTGGGCATGCCGAGAAGGCGGTGAGGCATGCGGTGCGTTCATGGCGGGAAGGCCGGGCGATCTCAAGGTCGCTGGAGATGGAGGCCCTCCTGTACGCCGCCGGGACGCGGCAGTGCCGGATCGGGACCGAGATCGGGCTTCACGAGGGTACGAACCGCTCCTATGTCTGCTTCTGCCCACCTTCCCCTGAGGCCGCCAAGACCTTAGGCGAGATGGTCAGGTGGGCGGACGAGGACTGGGAGGAGATCGACCCCTCCAGGCAGGCGCGGTTGATGGAGCGCTTCGAGATCACCGAGGAAGAACTTGAAGCCGCAGACGGAAGGATCACACTTCTCGTTTACGAGCGCGTCGCCCTTCTCGAGATAAACCGATAATTCGTCCCTGTAGAAATCCTCACCAATTCCTGGAGTGAACGCGACTCACCTACCTTCCTACACTTCCGTCCTGGGGGCGCTGCCCCGGACCCCTGAGATGATGACGGGACCGGAAAGGCATAATGGGGGATTGTGATGAAAGTGCCGCCATCCTCGACATACCGTGCGGCGGGGGACCAGGGGGTGCAACCCCCCGCCACAGAGGGGTGCTGCCCCTGCCCCCAAGGAACCCTCTTCATGGTGATCCATGCTACCTTCTCTGCTCAATCTTCATCAGGGAGTTCAAGGGGGAAATGAGTGAGAACAAATTCAAGAATAATTCTCAATTTTTAGTTCTGTAAAATTCCACATGAACCCCGGGTTCACGCATATGGGATGAAAATTTTTCGTCGCTTGATCGCTCAACTTCAAGACCGAGGAACTGATGGAGAGTTCGTGTCATCACCGCCCTGACCTATCTTCGGTCCGTAGGAGGTCCAGGGAATTTCCCCCAGCGCGAGATGACGGTGAAGACTCTACGATAGGGAGAGTCGATCCATATGAAGAATTTTCTATCCTCCCCATATCATCTTCAACATAATATTACGAGTTCAAACACTGATGCAAACCTGAAGAGACTATCGTCTCGAACTGAAGGCTTTCCTTCCTGGAGTATTACGCCCTATCCTCCACCTGGGGTCTGGAAAGACAAGAATGCATGCATGGATCTGCAAGGAAAAGGGGAGGATTTCCTCACCATATCTACCGCGCTCTTCTGAGTGGGGGAGATCTGGAGAGTTTTGGGATGACCTCATAGCGATTGGGCATGAACCTGGGGCTCACGCATGCGGGATAAACATGACTGTAGACCTTTGGATCGTGCACTGATGTGTGATCCTCCTTCTGAGCACATACCACGCGGGACGATATCGGATGACCATCCTCGCTCGTCCTCATTGTGGGGAGAACAAGCGCCAGCAGGTTCAAAAACATCAGTGACAATCCTGCGATTGAGGGCGGGACATCTGATCATCTCATCTTCCCACACCCTCTGGATGAAGATTGGGACTGGAGGGCATAGGGCACTGCAGTCCTCGCTCTCTCGTGTGGTAGATATGAGCAAAGTGAACATGAGAAGGTCTCTGAGCTTCGAGGTGTGACCGAAGGGAACTTGAGAAAATTATGGCCCTGTAGAAATCCTCTTGATGACTATCTCTGGCGGGGTGCTGGCCGCCCCCCGCACCCCCCGCGTCAAGATAGGTCGAGGATGGCAGCACTCTCGTCACAATTTCCCATAATATCTTCCCGCCCCTATCTTCCTCCCAGGGGTCGGGGGGAGCGCCCCCGGCGCGAGGCTATGGGAAGGCGGATGACACACATTTTCCACACGAGAAGTGAGGATTTCTACAGAGCTAAAATTATGAGTTTTCGAGGGCTGAGCGCAAACCTTCGAGCGGCACGCCCCGCACCAAAAAGAAAAAATAATCTATCCCTGTGCATGTGAGATGATATGCAGCAACTCAGGGACGATGATCTGCTCGGTGGCAAGGGTGACCGCCCCGGTCGATCCTGGAACACAGAAGATCACTTTTCCCCCGGCGACTCCGGCGGCGGCACGCGAGAGGAGGGCCGAAGTCCCGATGTCCTTATACGAGAGCATCCTGAAGAGTTCCCCGAACCCCTCGATCTTCTTCCCGAAGAACGGTTCCACCGCCTCAATGGTGCAGTCGTCAGGGGTCAACCCCGTCCCGCCATTGAAGATCACGGCATCGGCCACCGAGAGCGATTTGAAGAGCGAGGCCCTGATCGCCTGGAGATCGTCTTTTACAATCGCGGTGTGCACGACACGATACCCTGCCGCCTCAAGGAGGTCTCGGATCGCCTTCCCGCTTGTGTCGGTCTCTTCGGTCCGCGTCGAGGAGACGGTCACCACCGCGACGGTCACCTCGATATCTTTGATATGTTCTGGTTTCATCAGGAGTCCTCCCAGAGTGATTGATCCCTACCCCCAGATACCACTTGTGGACGACAGAGAACCCCGACCCCTTTATTTCCACTGGAACAAAAGAAACGAAGAGCAGAGAAAAATAGGAGTGTTTTACTCATTCTCGACCCATGATCCCGGCTTCATCCCCCATGAGATAACCTCCAGGAAGAGGTTAAAACCACATGAAACCCTTTCTCCTCGTTTAAATAAAAGATCGAGATCACTCCTGATCATAATTAGATCATGGACGATCAGACCTCAAATCACCCCTGATCATACCCAGGATCACCCCCAATCATGGCCACATCTCCCATGATCATACCCAGGATCACCCTCGATCATACTGATCACAGACAGATCCTCCGTGATCATACCGCTGATCTCCTCAGATGATACCTCTGATCATCAACAACTCTGATCGCCAGATCATTCTGATTGTCAGATTGATTGTCGGATCTCTGATAATTCTGATCCCTCATAATTCTGATCTCTATGAGATCCCTGTGATCAGTCTCTAGAGATCCCTGTGATCAGAGATCACCCTGATCCTCCTGGTTCTCCTGACCCTCCCAGTTCCCCTGATCCCCAGATATTTTGATCACGGAGACCACAGATCACCCCTTCATCTTGATCCCTGATCGTCATCTCCGCGATTTTCGACAGTCATGATTTTCGATTGTTATGATTTTTATGACCTTTGTAATTCTTGACCTCCCTGGTGATAGGTCATCATGACCTTTGATTTTTCAGGATCTCTGATTTTCAAGATCCTTGATTCCTGAGATCCCTGAGTCCCATCTGTTTTGATCCCTCTACCCCTCGATCTCTATGAGTGCAGATCATACTGATCTCTGATTCTCACTTCTCTGGATCTCCATGATTCTTTGATCCCGACAATTCCTTGATCTCTATGATTTCAGATCGAGATGATCCTGGATCCATGATCAGGATCCAATCTGATCCTTGATCTGAAATCTATTGGAGAATTGATCTGCTGGATCACAGAGAAGAGATCTACGATCAGATCACGCGCCGATCCCTGATCACTGATCATGATCTGACCAGATCAGCGTGATCTCTGATCTCTGATCAGATCGGATATATAGTACAAGTCGCGAACCATACCACAAGCTGTTTTTCACTGTATAAAAGGAAAACAGGATCCTGTTTTCCTTGCGTTTCCAATCGAAACAAAGGGGTGGGGGTGATCGCTTGTGATCATGCGAGATCAGGCTGATTTTTCAGAAAAGAGGATCATATTTATAGGTTATCTCCAATGGAAACAAAGGGGTTATATCCCCTCCCCACCATGAGATTAGTGTTTACTCTACTCGCTCTGCAGTTGATATTATGTCTGAAAATGATGATCAACCCCTTGGTCTCTTCCAGAAATTCCTGAGCAACAACCGTATTTTCAAGAACCGGGAAGTGCTCAGGCACTCATACCGACCACAGATCCTCCCCCACAGGCGCCCCCAGATCGATGCGATCGCCTCCATCCTCGCCCCTGCCATCAAGGACGAAACTCCCTCGAATATTCTCATCTATGGGAAGACCGGGACAGGGAAGACTGCCTGCGTCCGGTACGTCGGGAGCGAACTTGAGAAGGTCGGCGCCGGGGTCGGGACCGGGTGCCGGGTGGTCCACCTCAATTGTGAGGTGATCGACACCCAGTACCGTGTCCTCGCCCAGATCGCCAAGAGTCTTGAGGACCTGGATGCTACCGCAAGTGACCGCGCCCGCGCTCACATCCCGATGACCGGGTGGCCGACCGACCAGGTGTACGCCGAACTCAAGAACCAGCTTGAGGCGACCGGGGGGGTGCTCGTGATCGTCCTCGACGAGATCGACAAACTCGTCAAAAAAAGTGGGGACGAGACCCTGTACAACCTCACCAGGATCAACGCCGACCTCCAGGGCTCGAAGGTCTCGATGATCGGGATCTCCAATGACCTCAGGTTCACCGACTTCCTCGACCCCCGCGTCCTCTCCTCTCTCTCTGAAGAGGAGATCGTCTTCCCCCCATACAATGCCCCGCAGCTCTGCGACATCCTTGCCCAGCGCGCTGAGATGGCCTTTGTCGAAGGAAGTCTTGAAGAAGGGGTCATCCCGCTCTGTGCCGCCTTCGCCGCCCAGGAACATGGGGACGCCCGCCGCGCCCTCGACCTCCTCCGCGTCTCAGGGGAACTTGCAGACCGCGAGAACGCTGCAGAGGTGAAGGAGAAGCACGTGCGCATGGCCCTTGAGAAGATCGAGACCGACTCGATGATCGAGTGCATCTCGACCCTGCCCACCCAGAGCAAGGTCGTGCTCTACTCGATGCTCCTCCTCGAGCAGATGGACAAGAAGATCTTCACCTCTGGCGAGGTGACCAGGGTCTACCGCGAGGTCTCGCGGATCGTCAACATCGACCCCCTCACCCATCGACGGATCACTGATCTTATCTCAGAATTAAATATGCTCGGGGTGATCAACACCCGCGTCGTCTCGAAAGGCCGATATGGAAGGACAAAAGAGATGTGGTTTGACAGCAACACGAAGAAAATACAGGAAGTGCTCGCGAAAGACCCGAGGCTTTCTGAGGAACGTCTCGCCCAGGTCGACCTCAACCGCCTGAAGGCATCGTTTCGGTGATTGCAATGGATGACAAAGATCGTTTGATCCTCTATATCCTGGAGGAAAACAGCCATGTTCCGATCGAAGAACTGGCAACCATGGTAGAGCTCCCTGCACATGACGTCGAGGACCGGGTCAGGGCGCTGGAGGCAGCAGGGGTCATCAGAAAATACTGCGCGGTCATCGACTGGGAAAAAGCCGGTGACGGTGCGGTCACCTCGATCATCGCCCTGAAAGTCTCCCCTGAGCGCAATTACGGCTATGACAAGATCGCCGAGCGGATCGCGCGGTTCAGAGAGGTGAAGACTCTCCGTCTGGTCTCAGGGCGCTATGATTTTATCGTCGTCGTCACCGGGCGGACGATGCAGGAGGTCGCCCGTTTTGTCTCAGAGCACATCGCCCCCATGGAGCAGATCACCGAGACCGCGACCCAGTTCGTGATGAAGACCTATAAGGAGAATGGGACGCCGTACGATGAGCGGATCGCCGGGGAGCGTCTCCCGTACTCATTCTGAGGTGACAGATGCGGGACTTTATATCTGAACGGGCCAGGGAGATCCCTCCGTCAGGGATCAGAAAATTCTTTGACCTCTGTATTGGGATGGACGACGTCATCTCCCTTGGGGTCGGCGAACCAGACTATTCAACCCCATGGAATATCAGCGAGGCGGGGATCTACTCGATCGAGCAGGGAGTCACCTCGTACACCTCGAACAGGGGCCTTCCTGCCCTGCGCGAGACCCTTGCCGCCGACCTGGCGCGCCGGTATGGCACCGCCTATTCGGCCGAGGATGAGATGATCGTGACGACCGGGGTCTCAGAGGCGGTCGACATCGCGATCAGGGCGGTCACCGATCCCGGTGACGAGATCCTCGTTATGGACCCGAGTTATGTCAGCTATGCTCCCTGCGTTACCCTGGCGGGTGGTCGCCCGGTCCCGCTCCCATGTCTGGAGAAGGACCGATTCAAGGTGACTCCTGAGGCATTGATGGAGCGGATCACTCCGAAGACCAAGACGATCCTCCTCAATTACCCGAACAACCCGACCGGCGGGATCATGGACAGGAGCGACTACCAGGCACTTGCCGATATCCTGGTAGACCACGACCTCCTCCTCATCTCAGACGAGGTCTACTCTGAACTCACCTATGAGGGGACCCACTGCTCGCCGGCCTCGCTTGACGAACTTCGTGAGCGCACGATCACGCTGAATGGTTTTTCCAAAGCCTATGCGATGACCGGATGGCGTATCGGGTATCTGTGCGCTCCCAAGGAGATCTGCGACGCCGCCCTGAAGATCCATCAGTATGTGATGCTCTGCGCCCCAGTGATGGGCCAGGTGGCTGCGCTGGCGGCTCTGCGGCAGGCAGAAGAGGACAAAAATAAGATGGTCCGCGAGTACCGTCTCCGCCGCAACCTCTTTGTCGAGGGGCTGAACCGGATCGGGCTGCAGTGTCATATGCCGCAGGGTGCCTTCTATGCCTTCCCCTCGGTGAAGGCGACCGGGCTTACAGACGAGGAGTTTGCCGAAGGACTCCTGAAGGAGGAGAAAGTCGCGGTCGTGCCTGGCAGTGCCTTTGGCCCGGCCGGGAAGGGGCATATCAGGTGTTCGTATGCCACGAGTCGTGAGGACCTTTCAGTCGCAGTCGATCGGATGGGCGAGTTTGTCACCAATCTCCGCGGCTAAGATCCGCGCGATCTTTTTTTGCCGGTTCATCTGATCCTGATCTGTTCTGTATGACCATTGTCTGACAATTCCAGCCTGCTGGACCCCCTTGTTTCCACTGGAGATATCGATATTACTCATTATATTTTATTCTTGAGATGTGTTGGGGTGTGAGATGTTTGGGGCTTTTTTTAGAGTGGAAACCCTTCTTGGGGTGGAGTGAAGGTGTATGATTTTGAAGAATGTTCTCGTCGCCTGGTTCTGCGAGTTCAGGAGAGATGTCGATCTGATCTGGGCCCGGTCGGGTATATTCATATAGAAGGGAAGATTCCCAGCGCCTGTAGAGATCTCCCATCGATTTTTGGTGGGAGGGTATTCAATCGCCTTCCCCCATCGATCGCCCCGGGAGGTTGTGCCCCTGGACCCCCGCGACGAGGAGAGGGGGGGTGGCCATCCAGTGATTCCTGCAGGTCTCTCTCTCTCCCAAAGAGGACCATAGATCAGTGCACGATCCAGAGACCCACACTCATGTTCAATTGCGTATGCATGAGTCCCGGGTGCATGCTGAATTCTCCATATTTGAGATATGAGGATCCTACAGATGCTCTGCACAGTCTTGATGGGTATCTTCTGGACGTGCATTCATTTCGAGTATATCCCGAACCTCCATGAGACGCGACCATCATCTTGAACTGAAGGCTTTCCTTCCTGAAATTCAGAACTCTCCCCTCCACCGGATTTATGGATGGCAATAGGGACGTGAAGATGAGATGTGATCCTCCGCCAATTTTCATCGGCAGGGGCCCGGGGGGCGGCCAGCACATCCCGGGGAACGCTGCCCCTGGCGCGGTGGTGTGGAAAGGCATGAATACATGGGTGCGCAACGAAAAGGGGAGGATCTCCCTACCATCATCCTGGAAGGGGTGGCGCGGGATGGGGATGGGGATGGGTCCATGCCGGGACCGGCGCGACTACTCTCAGGGTGTTTCTCAGGGTAACACGGGGGAGTGGGTGGTCCTCCATACGATCATGGGCTTTGCCTTCATGATGTTGATGGCCGTTCATATCATCCTGCACATTCCCTTTTACTGCACTATCAGACGGTCTCTCTCGGGATCAGGAGAGGAGATGGGTGACCAGAAGTGAGGAGTCGGGGCCCCTGAGGATATACTTTTATCATCATGTATCGCCCCAAATTACATGATATAGACATGTCGTGCACCATCATTGTCGGAGGATTTTTTGGGGATGAAGGAAAGGGCAAAATCGTCGCGCATATTGCCCACCAGGACCATCCCTCTATTATATCGAGAGGAGGCGTGGGCCCGAACGCCGGACACACCGTAACCGTTGGAGACCAGAACTACGGCGTGCGGATGATCCCGTCGGGTTTCGTCTATCCTGACGCAAAACTCTGTATCGGGAGCGGAGTGCTCGTCGACCCCAGAGTCTTCCTCAAGGAGATCGACCTCCTCGGCGTCGACGGCCGCGTCTTTGTGGACGGGCGCTGCGGCGTCATCGAGGAAGAGCATGTAGCACGCGACCGCGGCAGCGATCACCTGGCCAAGAAGATCGGATCGACCGGAACCGGGTGCGGGCCTGCAAACTCTGACCGGGTGTTGCGGACCTCAAGGCAGGCGAAAGACGTCCCAGAACTCTCGTCATATATCATCGACGTGGCGGAAGATGTCAATGCGGCCATCAACCGCGGCGAGAACGTCCTCCTCGAAGGAACCCAGGGGTTCGGGATCTCCCTGTATTATGGCACCTATCCGTATGTGACCAGCAAAGACACCTCGGCCTCCCAGATCGCGGCCGACAATGGGGTGGGTCCCACGAAGATCGACGATGTCGTCGTCGTCTTCAAGGCCTACCCGACCAGGGTCGGCGAGGGTCCCTTCCAGACCGAGATGACCGCAGCAGAATCGAACACGCTCGGGTTCCAGGAATTCGGCACGGTCACCCATCGTCTCCGCAGGATCGGTGGGTGGGACGGAAAGATGGCCAGGTACTCAGCGATGATCAACGGATGCACGATCGCCGCGATCACCGGGATCGACCACGTCGACCCGGCCTGCTTTGGCGTGACCTCGTACGACGACCTCACTCCGAAGGCCCTTGAGTTCCTTGAGCAGGCGGAGAAGGATATCGGCGCTCCGATCGGGTTGATCTCGACCGGCCCCGAACTCTCCCAGATCATCGACGTGAGGGATGAACTGTGAAACGCTCGCTCCTCCCCATCCTCTGCTGCCCAGTCTGCAAGGGTGACCTTGAACTCAGGGTGGTTGAGGAGAAAGACGACGATATCATCGAGGGGGCCCTCTTCTGCAGCGCGTGCAAGGTTGAGTACCCTATCAGGGAAGGGATCCCCAATCTCCTCCCCCCTGCTGATCAGGACTGAAGTATGGACGTCCCCTGTGAGATCCGGTTCAACAGGCATAGAATCAATTCTATAGACCTGCCTGCCTCGGTGGAAGTTGGACCAGGGGACACGCTCGTACTGAACCTCTTCAATGAGGGTTCTCCCCTCCATCTCACCATATCAGCACCAGATGGTGGTCGTTTCACTGATTTTGTCCATGAAAATATTTTTTTGCAACATGGCGAGGACGTCCCGGTCTATCTCAGGAACGACATCTTCCCTGGTACCTTTACGCTCCAGGTGATCACCGGGTATGGGGCAAATCGCTCTGATATCCTGGTCTATGTCCGTGAACCTCCGGTTCCCAAGGGAGAAGAGCCGGTAATAATACCACCAGAACCAGAGGTTCCGCCAAGACTTCCGGTGGTCCCTTTTGCGATCGTGACTATGGCGGTCCTCCTCTTTGTTATCTATATCGGGACCGGGCTCACTGCCTTTGAGGCTTCGGCTTTCCTTCTCCTGATTGCAGGAGTGCTTTCGGCGTGGTTCCTGCGGTCCTGACACTTCTTTCTGCCCTGATCCTTGACCGCCTGGTCGGGGATCCTCATACGCCCTTCCATCCGGTCGCCCTCTTCGGGCGGTTTGTCGGGTGGTGGGGACGCCCAGGGCGCTATCCCCTCTCTCTCCAGCGGGTGGCAGGGGTCGTGCTCTGGACCTTCTCGGTCTTTCTCTTTGCCCTCCCCTTCTGGGTAGCCGAGAATTATCTTCCTTCTCTTGTCCTCCTCCTCGTCTCGCCGTTTCTCCTCAAGGTGACCTTCGCCTGGCGCTCCCTTGAGGAGCACGCCGCCGCCGTCGAGGTGGCTCTCTCTTCTGGGGGACTCGAGGAAGGACGGCAGGCCGCCGGGATGCTGGTCTCCCGAGACACCGCCGCCCTGAGTGCCGAGGAGATCCGCTCTGCGGCCTATGAATCGGTGGCCGAGAATCTCTCAGACTCGGTGGTCGCCCCGCTCTTCTGGTTCCTCCTCTTCGCCCCTCTGGGATTCGGGCTGACCGCGGCGGCGGTGTACCGGGCGGTCAACTGCATGGACGCGATGCTCGGGTATCCTGACGAACGGGTCAGGCTCGGGTGGTGGGCGGCGCGGGCCGATGACCTTGCAAATCTCGTCCCTTCGAGGCTGACCGCGCTGGTGGGGCTCCTCTACTTCGGGGTGAAGGGACGGTTCATCCCGGCGTGGCAGACCCTCCGCGCCGATCGGAGGGAGCGCCCAGGTCCCAATGGCGGGTGGCCGATGGGGGTCATCGCCGGGGGGACCGGGGTGAAGTTTGTCAAGCCCGGGGTCTACACCATCGGCCCTGGCGATCGCCGGCTTGTTGACGGCGGCCAGGATATTATCCGGGCGGTCCGGGGCATCACGCTTGGATTTTGCTCATTTGGGATCATCGCACTATTTTTATTGGGTTGACTGTCCAATAGGTAGGAATAATGAAACTTGAGGAACTGAGGTACGGCACCGAACTCCTGAAGCGGGGCTTTGCGTCCATGCAGAAGGGCGGGGTCATTATGGATGTGGTGAACGCCGAGCAGGCACGCATCGCTGAGGAAGCAGGCGCCGTTGCGGTCATGGCGCTTGAGCGGGTCCCGGCCGACATCAGGAAGGCTGGCGGGGTGGCGCGGATGGCCGACCCCGAGAAGGTCATCGAGATCATCGACGCTGTCTCCATCCCGGTGATGGGCAAGGTGCGGATCGGTCACTTTGTCGAGGCCCAGGTGCTTGAAGCGGTCGGCGTCGACATGATCGATGAGAGCGAGGTGCTCACCCCGGCAGACGAGGAGTATCATATCGAGAAGTCGAAGTTCACGGTCCCATTCGTCTGCGGCGCCCGCAACCTCGGCGAGGCGATGCGCCGGATCAACGAGGGTGCGGCGATGATCAGGACAAAGGGCGAGGCCGGGACTGGCAACGTCGTCGAGGCGGTCAGGCACATGCGGGCGATCCAGGGCGAGATCAGGGAGATTGTCGGGATGGACGAGCAGGAACTCCGTGCCCGCGCGCGCGCGATCGAGGCCCCCTACGAGATCCTTGCCGAGACGGCGAAGATGGGCCGTCTCCCGGTCGTGAACTTCTCCGCGGGCGGGATCGCCACCCCGTCCGACGCTGCTCTCATGATGCAGATGGGCGCGGACGGGGTCTTCGTCGGCTCAGGGATCTTCAAGTCGACCAACCCCCAGAAGATGGCAAAGGCCGTTGTCGAGGCCGTCCATCACTACACCGACGCGAAGGTCATCGCCGAGGTGAGCCGCGGGATCGGCGACCCGATGAAGGGCCTGGACATCCACGAACTCAAGGGAGAAGAGAGGCTGCAGGAGCGTGGCTGGTAAGAGGGTCGGCGTCCTTGCCCTGCAGGGGGACGTGAGCGAACATATCCGGGCCTTTGAGGTCGCTCTTGGAGGGGACGGCGAGGTCGTGCCGGTCCGCGTGCCGGCCGACCTTGAGGGCTGCGACGCCCTCGCGATTCCAGGCGGGGAGTCGACGACTCTTGCCCGCCTGATCGCCGAGAGCGGCCTTCATGGGGCGATCCGATCTTTCGAAGGCGGGATCTTTGCGACCTGCGCCGGGATGGTGCTGGTCGCGACCGAGATCGATGACTCCAGGTTTGAACCTCTCGGCATCGTCGATATCACCGTCGAGCGCAACGCCTTTGGGCGGCAGCGCGATTCCTTCGAGGCCGACCTCGAGGTCGAAGGACTTGATGAACTCTTCCACGCGGTCTTCATCAGGGCCCCGATGGCGACGGCTGCAGGTTCTGGTGTCGAGGTGATCGCCAGGACCGAGCAGGGGATCGTTGGGGTCAGGAGCGGGAAACATATGGTCCTCTCCTTCCATCCTGAACTCGGTGGCGATCTCCGTCTTCACCAGATGTTCCTCAATGCCCTCTGAACAATTTTTTTGAGTTTTTTCTTCTGGAGCATATTCCAAAACTCTCTTGGGATGAATATCTCTCTGAACTGAAGTGCATTCTTCCTGAGTTTTTACACTCTCTCCTCCACCGAGGGGCTCGCCGCTCGAAGATCAAATATCTTCTCAAGCTCGCTGGCGCTCGCACCCCCCTGACCCCACGCCGATGAAGATTGGTGGAGGATCCCATCTCGTGTTCCTGTTCCTGATCATCGCTCTGCCTTCCCGTCCCTATCTTCATCCCTGGGGTCTGGGGGCAGAGCCCCCAGCGCGGTGGTGTGGGAAGGCATGAATGCATGGATCCGCAGCGAAAATGGGAGGATTTCCTCACTATCTCTACTGCTATCTTCTGGGGGGGGAGGCCTGGAGAGTTTGGGGATGACCTCCTGGAGTAGATCCCAGAACGCTCCGGTGTTTGAATATTTTGTTGGAGACTCCGTTGATGAAGATTGACAGGGAACGGCTCTCTCCTCTTCGTGATCATTGACGGTGCCTCCCCGGCCTTATCTTCATCCCGGGTGTCCGGGTGCAGCGCCCCGGGGATGGTGTTGCAGGAAGGCAGGTCGATCTGATCTGCGGTCCCGTTTTGGAGAATATTATCCACCGTCTTTTATTCCGGACAATGGTCGATCGCGTACGCTTGGACCGGTGGTTTCTGTTCAACTCAAAATTTCAAAAAAAGGTCTTCGCGTTTTGGTGTCGACCCGACCCCTAGATCAGTCCTTCTATCCCCTCGGCGATGAGGGTGATCGCGAGGGCTGCAAGGACCATCCCGAAGACATTGGTCAGAACCCCACTGATCGTCTCGCCAAGCATTTGCTGGATCACCTCAGCATACTTGAGGGTGAGCCAGGTGAGGGCAAGGGTGAGGAGAAGGGCTAGGAGGGTGATGAGCACCCCGCACTTTGTCGAGAGGAGGATCACAGTCGTGATCGCCCCTGGTCCGCAGATGAGTGGGGTGCCGATGAGCACCCCAACATTTTTCTGTCGCCCTGTGGAATCAGGTGAATATTCAATCCCGAGCGCCTGTTGCATTCCGATGATTAAGAGAAGAAGTCCGCCTGCTACTTCGAAACTCGAGAGGCTGATCCCTAGGAGATCGAAGATGGGGAGTCCGATGATGAGGAAGATGATCATGAGTCCCCCGGCGACGGCAACGGCGATCCCTGCCTGCCGCGTCTTCTCTTCACGATCGTACCCTCTTGTGAGCCCGATAAAAGTCGGGATCACGAGGACCGGGTGTAAGATGATGAAGAGAGTCGCAAAAACATACAGGAAGGTCGTAATTATTTCTTCCATAGTAATATTATTTGATCTGTAATCTCCTCAATCTCTTCTATATGGCGAGCCCGGTCACTCCTTCGGCGATGAGTTTCACGGCGATTGCGGCGAGGAACATGCCAAGCACTCTCCCCATGATGTCGGTGACCGTCTCGCCGAGGATGCGGAGGATGTCCGCGGCATATCTGAGGATAAGCCAGGTGACAGCGAGACAGAGCACAAGGGCGGCGGCAGTGATGGGGATCCCGCACTTGGTCGAGAGAAGGGTGATGGTCGTGATCGCCCCTGGTCCGCAGAGCAGCGGAGTGCCGATGAGGACGCCGGCGATATTTTGCTTTGCTTTCAGGTCGTGAGGAAATTCGACCCCGAGCGCCACCTGCATCCCGAGGATGAGCAGGAGGATCCCGCCCGCCACCTTGAAACTCGCGGGGGAGATGCCGAGGAGGTCGAAGATCGTGAGTCCGAAGAGGAGGAAGACCGTGAGGATAACTCCGGCGACTCTGACTGCCAACCAGGCCTGTTGTGCCTTCTCTTCAGGGCGGCACCCCTCGGTAAGCCCGACAAAGATCGGGATGGAGAGGAGGGGGTCGAGTATGATGAAGAGCGTGGCGAATGCATAGAAGAGGACAGAGAGGGGGGTGTCCATCATATTTTGTACTCAATGCCTGGAGAAATACTTTTCAGAGATCGATTCTGCCGCCCCTCAGGGGAGGCCGGGATCGCCGTTCGATCAGGAGCACCGGGTGGAGGAGCGCCGGGGCAGTCGCAACCAGAGCGAATTTTTTCACTTCGTCTCTCTCATAATAGAAAGATGATAAGGAACGAGCGTCTCCAGGTCCTCCTTGTTGACGATGATCCTGAGGTTCTGGAGAGGACGAAAGAGTGGTTTGAGGGGAAAGAGGCGTTTTTCTGCACCACCGCCCCCTCTGCAATCGTCGCGCTTGACCTTCTGCCGGCAGGGAAGTTCGACGCCGTCGTCTCAGACTGTCAGATGCCGGGGATGGACGGGGTCACCTTCTTCAAGACGTTGCGGGCGCAAGGTTTCCAGGTTCCCGGGGTTCTGTACACGGGGATGGGGCGCGACTCGGTTCTTGAGGACGCCCTTGCCGCAGGTGCTTCATTTTATGTACGAAAAGGAGTGGGGACCAGGGCAGAACTGGTCGAACTTGCTCATGCGGTCCGTGCGGCAGTAGCCCTCGCGTCCTTGCGTTAGTGTCGTGTCACAAACACACGCTCGGCACCAGAATGCGGGTGAACGGAAGAGTTCGTTCTCTTCGGTTCGGTAGAAACCCCCATAGATCTGTCAGGGTGGCCTTCTGATCACGTGCCTTCTCACCTCGAATCGCGCCAGGGGGTGCACCCCTGAACCCCCGCCACACGATAGAGTCGAGGAATGCAACCCCTTTGTCATCTTTGTCCATGCGTATCGCCCCGCCCCTATAGTCACCCTGGGGATCCCAGGGCAGCGTCCCAGGCGAGAATAGGGGGGAAGGCGGCTGAATCATACTTGAACCAGGAAGAGACGAAGGTTTCTATTGAGCCATTACAGCATCTTTTTCCTGACAAGCACCAGAGCCAGGAGCGCTGAGATCACCATCGAGAAGACGATGATGATCCCGAAGGCCATGGGGTTCTGGGCGAATGGGAGTCCGACATTCATCCCATAGAAACTTGCGATCATCGTCGGGATCGCGAGGACGATGGTGATGGAAGCGAGAAACTTCATCACGATATTGAGGTTGTTGGAGATGATCGAGGCGAAGGCGTCCATGGTTCCTGAAAGAATGTTGGAGTAGATGTTTGCCATCTCGATCGCCTGCTTGTTCTCGATGATGACGTCTTCCAGAAGGTCTTCGTCGTCTGCAAACATCCGTACCGGTTTGAAGCGCAGGATCTTTTCGAGGACCACCTCGTTGCTCTTCAGCGAGGTCGAGAAGTAGACCAGGGACTTCTCAAGGTTCAGGAGTTGGATCAGTTCCTCGTTGCGCATCGAGGCATGGAGACGCTCTTCCACTTCAGAGGAACGCCGGTCGATCTGGCGCAGGTAGGTGAGATAATAGGAGGCGTTCCGGTAGAGGATCTGGAGGAGAAATCTGGTTTTTTTGAAGGTATAGAAGGTCTTGACCTTGCCGTCGATGAAGTCCTGGAGGATGGGGACCTCCTGGAGGCAGATGGTCAGGATATACTGGTCATTGATCGCGATCCCGAGCGGGACCGTGGAGAAAGTGCCGGTAGGTTCGCCTGGAATCCGCACCGGGACATCGATGATGATGAGGGTTCTCCCCTCTTCGCTTTCCATCCGCGGCCGTTCTTCCTCGTCGAGGGCGGCCCTGATGTCTTCGGGGGCCATCTCCATGACTCCTGCGGCGCGGGTGATCTCGCCCTCTTTGGGTTCGGTGCAGAGAAGCCATGACCCTGGTTCGATGACGTCGAGTCGTTCGATATATGTCCCGCTTGTGTCCTGACGTGTCTTAAAAATCCTGAGCATGCGTCCCTGGTTCTGATCTGCCCTGATCGCAGATGAAGGTGATGGGGCGGTGGCCAATGAGGATTTTTGGGTCTGGAGAGACTCGATGGGTTTGATTCTCTGGAGGGGAATGGTGAGCGTGCCGTTCGAAACCCTCCGATTTTTTCAATGGCTTGAAGATCAGAGATCTTCTCATGGTCGCTTCGCTCGCACCCGCCACCCGATAGGGCGAGGACTGCCTCTCCCTCTTTATGGTCATCTATTGTGCCTTCCTGTCTCTCTCTTCATCCCCCTGGCAGCGCCCCTGGCGCGGTGGTGTGGGAAGGCATGAACGCAGGGGGGCACACCGAAAAGGGGAGGATCTCCTCACCATCTCTACTGCTATCTTCTGGGAAGGGGAGGGCAGGAGAGTTTTGGGATGACTTCCATGAAAATGATCCCAAATATCGACCCTTGAGATTTTGATGGAGATTTTTCTGCACCAGTCGCGGTCCATACGCAAAGAACAGAGATGCTTTCTGAATAATTGCCTCTCTGCCTTCCTCGCCCTATCTTCATCTCGGGGGTCCGGGAGCAGCGCCTCCCCGCGTAAGCATGTGGGAAGGCGTGATGATCGATCTGGCGTGCTGCCCATATTGTAGAATCTTCATCCTTATTTTGTGCCTGGGGGTTGCGCCCCCCGGACTTGAGAACCAGAGATCTTCTCGACTCCCTTTGTTCGTTCCTCCACAACGAGGATAGTGGGGTCGGCGATGGAACAAGATCCCCTTCGGTTCTTCAGTCCTGAAAAAGAGAGATCAAACGACGAGACATCTGTACTGGTTTTCTCTCAGGCCTGCTTCATACTAATTTTTTACACGCGGATAGCAGGAATCCGGGACTCTAAAAAGAAAAAAAAGATTAGAGGAAGATCGGGGCAAAGACGACGGCCACGATGGACATCAACTTGAGCAGAATGTTGATGGACGGGCCCGAGGTGTCCTTGAACGGGTCACCGACGGTGTCGCCGGTGACACTGGCCTTGTGGGCGTCAGAGCCCTTGCCGCCGTAGTTGCCCATCTCGATGTACTTCTTGGCATTGTCCCAGGCACCACCGGCATTGGCCATGGTGATGGCGAGCATGAACCCTGAGACAAGTGAACCCGCGAGCAGACCGCCGAGGGCACCCTTGCCGAGCACGAGCCCGACGAGGATCGGGGCAACGATGGCAAGGAGACCGGGTGCGATCATCTCTTTGAGGGCAGAGTGCGTGGAGATGGTGATGCAGGACTCATAGTCGGGGTCTGCCTTCCCTTCCATCAACCCCTTGATCTCCTTGAACTGGCGACGGACCTCGACGACGATCTCGTAGGCCGCACGCCCCACGGCCATCATGGTCATGGAGGAGAAGAGGAATGGGAGCATCGCACCGATGATCAGCCCGATGAAGACCGGGGTGTCAAGGATGTCGATGGCGATGGTCCCGCTGGCTGGGCTGACCGCGTGGGCGTAGGCCGAGAAGAGGGCAAGTGCGGTGAGTGCCGCGGACCCGATGGCAAAGCCCTTGCCGATCGCGGCGGTGGTGTTGCCGACGGCGTCGAGGGTGTCGGTGATCTCGCGGACTTCAGGGTCCTGGTGGGACATCTCAGCGATCCCGCCAGCATTGTCGGCCACTGGTCCGTAGGCATCGACCGCAAGGGAGATACCCAGGGTGGCGAGCATACCGACGGCGGCGATGGCGATGCCGTACAGCCCGGAGAACTGGTAGGCGAAGAAGATCGCGATAGCGATGATGATCACCGGGAAGAGCGTGGACTCCATACCCTTCGCAAACCCGGTGATGATGTTGGTCGCAGACCCGGTCTGGCATGACCGTGCGATCTCGAGGGTGGGTTTGCGCTCGAAGGAGGTGTAGTACTCGGTGATCTGACCGATGAGGAACCCGGCGATGAGACCAGAGATGGTGGCAATGAAGACCCCAAACCCGTACTCGCCGAGGAGCATATTGGTGATGAAGTAGGTGGCGACCACCACGAGGAGGAGCGCGACAAGGAGACCCTTGTTGAAGGCCATGTGGATGGCGCTCGAATCGGCCCTGTTTGTCCTGACAAATAAGGAACCGATGATGGAAGCGATGATCCCGACCGAGGCGATGACGACCGGGAGCAGGATGACGTTCATCTGGTCGATGTTGGGGAAGAAGGTCGCCGCAGTTGCAGCGCCGAGGAGCATCGTCGCGATGATGGAGCCGACATATGATTCATAGAGGTCTGCACCCATCCCGGCGATGTCGCCGACATTGTCGCCGACATTGTCTGCAATGACGGCCGGGTTCCTGGGGTCGTCCTCAGGGATGCCTGCCTCGACCTTGCCGACGAGGTCGGCACCGACGTCTGCAGCTTTGGTAAAGATACCGCCGCCGACACGGGCGAAAAGAGCGATCGAAGACGCACCAAGGGAGAACCCTGCGAGGATGTTCACGATATCAGCCTGTTCCATCCCGGGCATAAAGGTGGTGAGCCCGATGAAGGCGATGGAGAGCCCGAAGAGGCCGAGACCGACGACAGACATACCCATGACGCTGCCGCTTGCAAAAGAGACCTTGAAGGCCTCGGCGATGCCTCGACGGGCGGCGTTGGTCGTCCTGCCGTTTGCGTTCGTTGCAGTGAACATGCCGATATAGCCTGCGGTTGCCGAGAGCACGGCGCCGAGCACAAAACAGCCTGCAGTAAGCATGCCGTTTGGCAGGAGCAATGCAATGACAATGGCTAACACCACGACAAACACAGCGATGGCCTTGTACTGCCGGTTCAGGTAGACCATAGCCCCGTTGTGGATCGCCGCGGTGATCTTTTTCATGACCTCAGTGCCTTCCCCTTCCTTTTTGACTCTCATGTAGGAGTAGCCTGCAAAAAGGAGGCCGAGAAGAGCGCACAGAGGTGCCAGGTACACGATTGGATCCATGTTTTTTCTATCCTCCGGGCGATGAATTTCGTATCAAAACCCGGTTGCTGTTCCTCTATGTATCTGATGTTCCAATGATAAAAAGAGAGCGATTTTATTGGTACGGCGGTCTGGAGGTCCTGGGTGGGGTGCGGAGAATGCCTTTTAATTTCTGTGGATTATCTCTGTTGAGAGGCCGGGCGAGGGATCTGAGAAGTCGATGACTTTTGGTTCCAGGGTCTGGAGGTCGACGACGACTGCCTGTGCCGGGGTGGGTTCGACGTTCATCTGTTTCTGGAAGGCGGTCTGCGATTGCCAGGTGCCTGCGTTGACCATTAAAACTCCGCGGTAGCGTTTGATCCCGGAGATATGGACATGGCCGGTATGGAGGATTTCAGGTACTGGATCGATGACGAGACTGTCGGTCCTCCCTGGGGCGATGGGGGTCCGCATGCCATAGGTCGGGGCGAGGTGGCGGCGCTTCAGCATCTCCTCCATGATCTCTTCGGGGTGGCGGTATGACGCCCCAGGGATCATCCCGATCATGTCGTCATAGGAGCGGCCATGGTACATCAACACCCTGACTCCCTGGAGACTGACCAGTGCTGGGTTCTCGACCCAGATACAGTTCGGGGGATATCCTTCCCTGAACTCTGGGGGGATGGCCGGTTGCGGTTCGGCCCCGCGGACCACGTCGTGGTTGCCAGGGGAGAGGACGATCGTGATCCTCTCCGGCAGGACTGAGAGCATCTCGCCGAAGGCACGGTACTGTTCGTAGATATTGGTGATCACCAGTTCTTTGTCCTGGTTGGGGTAGATCCCGATCCCGTCGACCATGTCGCCGGCGATGAGGAGGTACGCAATATCGTCCTGGGCGGAGATCCAGTCTGAGAAGCGGTGCCAGGCGTCTTCGAGAAAGGTGTCTGAACCGACGTGGACGTCTGAGATCAGCACCACCTTGCCAGGACGCTCTGATCGGAAGGGGGCGTTGTTGATCGGGATGTCGGGCCTGATCAGGGTGTCGGCAAAGAAGATGTTCCCGTCATTGGAGAGTTTGCCCTTGACTCCGATCACTTCGTCAGGGAGGATCTTTTCTGCTTCTTCAAACCCGTCCCTGGATTTGTTGAAGAGCACCCGCATGGTGGCGGTGGGGTCTTCAAGTTCCACGATCTTGTTGCCTTTGGCACTGTTCCTGATCTCAGAGACCATCCCGGTGAAGGAGATCTCCTCGTCCCGATACCTCCCATTTCTTCCGAGGGCTTCGATGGGCATTGGCTGGATCCGGCCCCGCATGATCCTTGAGTGTCTGGTGTAGCGGTCTTTGAAGTAGTTTACGTACTCTTCGAAGTCTCTGATCCCTTTGGCGGTATTTTCTTTCCCCTGGAGAACCTCGATTGTGGGGTCGGTCAGGAACCTGGTCCCGTCGCGGAGTTTTTTCGGGGTGTGTGCAGATCTCACAGGGGCTATTGAAGTGCCATCGATCACGAAGGAATTTTGAGGTGCTCCAGCGATGATCTGATCGATGAGGCCGGGGTCGTCCTGTTCCTTTATGAAGTCCACCACGTCCTGGGTGACCTGAAAAGAGGCGTCCAGGAACCTGGCGACGATCTCCTCGTCGCAGAGCATTGGTGATCTTTAGGTGATCCCTGGTGATCAATCCTTTGCATGGATCAGATCTCACCACCCCTCTCCACAGAGGACGGCATGCTCATGACCTGATCGTTCCTCTGCTGTGAGAGGGGTGATCCAATGAACTGCCGGTTCTGTAGAACCACACATGGACCTGAGGGTCATCCCGGATTTTACCGCGCCGCACTCCCCAGCAACTCAGGAATATGCTCATGCTCTGAAATTTGGTATGGGGGAAACTTTTATGCCGGCCAGACCAGACTATGGATGTATGGTGGAGATCGACGGCTCTGAACTCCCTGCAAGGAAGGCGGAATATCTTAAAACAGTCTATATGGTGGGGGGGTCGGCACGCACCACCGAACTCGCCGCCTCTCTCGGGGTATCCCCGTCCACGGCGACGAAGGCGGTGGCCGATCTGGCCGATGCCGGGTATCTTGAGCACCATCCGTACCGGGGTGTCTATCTCACACAGAATGGGGAGGAATATGCGCGTTTCCTGGTGCGGAGACATCGTATCGTCTCGCTTGCCCTGAGTCGTTTTGGTCTCTCCGCTGAGGAGGCCTGTCTTGAAGCAGGAAAGATCGAGGCCTGTGTCTCAAAAGATCTCGTCGATCGGATCTGCGCCTCCCTCGGCCACCCGGTGATGAGCGGGTGCGGGCCTATTGAACACGATCATTCTTGCTGCCCTGACGAACCCTGAGCCGCGGAAGGCGTATATAGGGCGCCTGCAATAGTTGGGTGCACACCAAATTTCAGGAGGAGTCTCAGATCTCAGAGATACGATATGCAGGTCAGGTGCTCTGCGCTATAGTGCTTGCCCTGGCTTTTATATTCATTGCAGGTTGCCTCGGTGAGGGGGAAAAAACCGCAGACGAAAAGATGCTGGTCGCCGTGACCATCCCGCCGCAGGCAGAATTTGTAGAGGCGGTCGGTGGTGACCGGGTAGATGTGATGGTCCTTGTCGGTCCAGGTGAGAGCCCGCATACCTATGAACCCACCCCAGGACAGCTTGCCAGACTCGGCGAGGCGGCGATGTATGCGAAAGTCGGGTCGGGCGTGGAGGTCGAGAATGCCTGGATGGAAAAGATTGCCGGACTGAACTCCCAGATGCTCGTCGTCGACTGTTCTGAAGGGGTCGAAGTCGTCGACGGCGATCCGCACATCTGGCTCTCTCCCAGGAATGCCGCGACCATGGTGCGCAATATCTGTGACGGGTTGGTTGCGGTCGATCCTGAGGGAAAAATGATCTATGAGGCACACCGTGACCAGTATCTCAATGAACTCCAGGATCTTGATGCCGAGCTTACTGCCATCCTTGAAGGTCAGGAGGGGACCGTGGTCCTGGTCTATCATCCGGCATGGAGTTATTTTGGTCAGGACTATGGGCTGGATATCGTCCCGATCGAGGACGAAGGCAAGGAACCGACTCCCCAGGGGTTGCAGCATCTCATCGACCAGGCCAGAACGGAAAATATCAGCGTCGTCTTTGCTTCGCCTGAGCAGTCCACCAGGAGTGCTGATGTGGTCGCCGAAGAGATCAATGGATCGGTCGTCCTGGTCAGTCCCCTGGAAAAGGAGTATCTTGAGAACATGCGCCATGTGGCCGGGGCATTTGCAGGGTCGGCATGAAGGGAACCCCAGTCATCGAACTCTTGGGTGTCACCGTCGACCTCGGCGGAAAACGGGTTCTTGAAAACATTACGGTTTCTATTGAAGAGGGAGACTTCTACGCGATCATCGGGCCGAATGGCGGGGGGAAGTCCACTCTCCTCAAGACCGTCCTTGGACTGGTCAGCCCGGCGGCAGGGAGCGTGAAGGTATTGGGGGGCAGTCCGCAGGAATGCCGTCATCTTGTCGGGTATGTCCCGCAGTACCGTACCTTCGACTTCTCGTATCCGGCGACGGTGGGGGAGATGGTACTCTCCGGGCGACTCGGGCATCTCACGAATTTTCCGAGACGTTATAGTTCAGAAGATCATGAGATGGCTGAAGAGGCCCTGACAATGATGGGGATCGCCGACCTTTCGGAGCGGGAGATAAGTCGGCTCTCTGGGGGGCAGCAGCAGCGGGCGATCATTGCCAGGGCCCTTGCCGCCAGACCGAGAGTGCTGATCCTGGATGAACCGACGGTCTACATCGACTCGCCCACTGAAGACCACTTCATGAAGACCCTGGATGCCCTCCGCGAGAAGATGACCATCGTCTTTGTCACCCATGACGTCGGTGTCCTCTCCTCCAGAGTGACCAGGGTTGCCTGTCTCAACAGGCATCTCTATACGCATGATTCTCCAGAGCTCACGCCAGACATGATCGAGGCGGCCTATGGGTGTCCGATCGACCTCATCGCCCATGGGATCCCGCACCGGGTCTTTCCAGAACACCGGCAGGAGGGACGCCGATGATCGAGATCTTTGGTTATGAGTTCTTCAGAAACGCCTTGATGGCCGGGTTGCTCGCCAGTGTTGCCTGCGGCGTCATCGGGACCTATGTCGTCGTCAAGAGGATGGTGGCCCTTGCGGGGGGGGTCTCGCACGCCGCCTTCGGCGGGATCGGGCTCGGGTATTTCCTGGGGGTCGAACCCCTCCTTGGCGCCGGGATCTTCACGGTGGCCTCGGCCCTCGGCATGGGTGAACTCTCCCTGCGCCGCCACCAGCACCTCGACACCCTCATCGGTGCCCTCTGGTCGGGGGGGATGGCCCTCGGGATCCTCTTTGTCTATCTGGCGCCAGGCACCGCTCCCGATCTCTTCGGCTACCTCTTCGGGAACATCCTCCTTGTCCCTTCAGATGAGGTTCTGGTCATGGCCCTTCTTGATCTGCTCATCCTTGGGACGGTCTTCCTGCTGTACCATGAGTTCTTCGCCGTCACCTTCGACGAAGAATATGCACGGGTGATGAACCTCCGGGTCGAGCGGATCTATCTCCTCCTCTTGGTGCTCATCGCCCTGACTGTGGTGATGCTCATCCAGGTCGTCGGGATCATCCTGGTTATCGCCCTCCTTACCCTCCCGGCCGCGATCGCAAGAGAGGTCACCGGCAGGCTCTGGAAGATGATGGCCCTCGCTGTGCTCCTGGGTGCGGTCTTCACGAGCGGAGGGATTGTGCTCTCGTCGCTTCTTGATGTGCCTTCGGGAGCGACGGTGATCCTCATCAGCGTCGCCGTCTATGGGGCGGTGATGGGCGGCAAGGCCCTTGCGCCCTCGTCGTGAATTCTGGATCTACAAGATATCGGTCCGCACAGGGTAAAAAATTAATATTTTGTTCTATTTTCTGGGTATGATCCGATGGCGGCCATCTCATTCGGGGTACGTGTTTGTAATTACGACGGCGGTCCCTCCGGTCCAACGTGCCATGAACTCATCGGTCTTCAGGTGAGTCGGTCCGCCGAAGACTGCCGGGTCTTCGAAGACGATCCTCTCCTCCTCTACCCCGACGACCACGACATATGCTTCTCCTTCAAGAGGGACGATGGCGGGGACGCCTTCCATGACCATGGCCGTCAGTTCTTCGGTCCCGATCCCTTCTCTCACCTCCGCGTTAAACCCCTCTTCTCTGGCCGTGGTTGCAAGTGATGCCGTCGTCTTCTCTGTCCCACTCACCGGACCGATCGCTTCGCGCCATTCCTGTTCCCCGCGGTCAAGACCATAATAGGCCATCACGGCCTGAAAAGAGGCAGCGGCCGATCCCTCTCCGTCGCTCTGTCGCACGTCTGGGACTCCGGTCAGTCCTTCTGCAACTGGCGGGGTGTTCTTCAGGAAGAGTTCAGGGAAGGCATAGGCGACCGCTATCCCGATGACCACAGAGGTCAGGGCGATGAGGAAGACGATCGTCAGGAGGATCGTCTGGGTGTCTTTCCCTCGTGCGGTCAGGGGCCTGGGTGGATCAGTGGCCTCGGATTTCATTGATTTTATATATGCCTTTTCCATGGTGGTCCGATCCTTTATCCTATTTTTATTTAAATATGGTGATCCGGGGTCCTGAACTCGTCTCTAAGTGCATATTTCAAAAGATCGCATAATTTGCCATACCTATATATAACCTTGATGCATCCGGGCAGTCCTGATGAATGGTGACCAGGTGGACAGTGGTCGGTTTGAAAGAGTTCCCGGGCGTATCGAGGGTCTTGTCGACCTCGCCTACAATCTCTGGTGGAGCTGGCACCCGGCGGCCCGCGGCCTCTTCAAGCAGGTGAATGGGTGCGCCTGGAAGGAAAGCCGGCACAATCCGGTCAGGATGCTCCTCGACGTCCCTGAAGGGTATCTCAAGCGAGCGGCCAGGGACCGGGAATATCTCAGGCGTTATGACATCATCATGGAACGCTACCAGGAGTATATGGGGAAGAAGAGTTCCTGGTTCATTGAGGAGTACTCGGCCTGCCGCCCGGTCACCATCGCCTATTTCTCCGCGGAGTACGGCCTCCATCATTCTCTCCCCTTCTATGCCGGGGGATTGGGATTTCTCGCCGGTGACCATCTGAAGGAATGTTCAGACCTCGGCGTCCCGCTCGTCGCCATCGGCTTCATGTACTCCTCAGGCTACCTCCACCAGCACATCGGCCCCGACGGCCTCCAGAGAGATATCGAAGAGTCCCTTGACCGTGAAAATGCTCCGATCACGCGGGTCTTCGATCCCTCCGGAGGCCAGGTCGTCCTCAGGGTGCCGCATATCGATCCCCCCATCCATGTCGCCCTCTGGAAGGTCCAGGTCGGACGGGTGCCTCTCTATCTTCTGGATACTGATATCAAGGAGAACCGGCCAGAGCACCGGGGGATCTCTCACCGCCTCTATTATGGGGGGCGGGAGGAACGGCTTCTCCAGGAGATCGTCCTCGGGATCGGGGGGAGGAAGGCCCTCTCACATCTTGGGATCCATTATGCTGCGGTCCACCTCAATGAGGGTCATCCTGCCTTTGCCCTTGTGGAACGGGTGCGGGAGCGGGTGGGGAAAGGGATGAGTTATGAAGACGCCCTCGATCAGGTGCGCGGGACCACGGTCTTCACCACCCACACCCCGGTCCCCGCGGGGCACGACGTCTTCCCCTCAGATCTCATCGACCGCTACTTCTCAGGATATTATCGGTGCCTCGGGCTCTCGCGAGAGGAGTTCCTCGCCTTCGGGGCGCATCCAGAGGATCCGCGTGCAGGGTTCAACATGACGGTCTGCGCCCTCCGTCTCTCGGCCCACCACAATGCCGTCTCGCGCCGCCACGGCGAAGTGACACGGGAGATGTGGCACTCGCTCTGGCCACGCCTCCCGGTGGATCGGGTGCCGATCGACTCGGTCACCAATGGTGTTCACCTCCCTACCTGGCTCAACCCAAGGATGGCGGCGCTCTTCGATGAATACATCGGGGCGGTCTGTCCATACTGGCCGCTTGAACACGACAAACCAGTCGTATGGGAACTTATCGATGAGATCCCTGACGACACACTCTGGCGCCTCCACCTCTGGCTCAAGACCAAACTCTTCAATCGGGTGAGGGAGAGAAAACGCGCGAAATGGGCCGAGCGGCGGGACGTGCCTGAGAACATTGTTGCAGAAGGGGTCTTCCTCGATCCGATGGTATTTACGATCGGGTTTGCACGGAGGTTCTCCACTTACAAGCGGGCTGACCTCATCTTCACTGATCCGGCGCGTCTTGCCGGGATCGTGAACAACCCCTGGCGGCCGGTCCAGATCGTCTTTGCAGGCAAGGCACATCCGGCGGACCGTGCCGGCCAGGAGATGCTTGGCCGGGTCTACCAGAGTGCGAGGTCGCCGGAGTTCGGGGGGAGGATCGCTTTTGTTGAGGACTATGGCGAACAGGTCGCCCAGTACCTTGTCCATGGCGTCGATCTCTGGCTGAACAATCCTCTCCCGCCGATGGAGGCGAGCGGCACCTCTGGGATGAAGGCGGCTATCAACGGGGTGCCGAACCTCTCGATCCTGGACGGGTGGTGGATCGAGGGCTACAATGGCCGGAATGGATGGGGCTTTGACAGGGAGTACGTTGGTGAGGGCAGGGACGCGGCAGACGCCGCTGCGATCTACGATCTCCTTGAGAGGGAGATCGTCCCGCTCTATTATGCCCGTGACCTTCATGGGGTGCCGCATGGGTGGGTGAAGACGATGAAAGAGGCGATCAAGAGCACTGCTCCACATTTTTCGGCGAGACGGATGGTGAAGGAGTACGTGAACCGCTACTATCCCAAGATACTTGCGTGTGCGAGCATCCCGGCGCTCAAGATCTGAAGGTGAGAGTCATGGAAGACAAATCATATGAGAGGGCAAAGAAGAGGGTACGGGAACTCAGGGGGTTTTACGAGCATCTCGGGGTCTACCTGATCATCAATCTCATGCTCTTTGCGATCAATGCCGTCACCTCCCCAGGGGTGTGGTGGTTCTACTGGGTGAGCCTCTTTTGGGGGGTCGGGCTCCTCTTCCATGCCCTGGGGGCGTTTCTTGGGGGGCGGTTCCTGGGGCCGGAGTGGGAGGAGCAGAAGGTGCGGGAATATGTGGAGAAAGAGAGGAAGAGAAGAGGATGACTTGGGGGTGTAGGGTTGGCTCTGTAGAATTAGGGCATGAGCCCCGGGCTCACGCATACGGGATGAACATTTCTCGTCGCTTCATCGCCGCCCCCACCTCTCCCCACTGTGGGGGGGTTCACGGGGGTCTCCCCCTGGCGTGAGAGAGACAAGAGTTTCTTCGTATTTCTGTGGGGCGGCACAGATGATCGACGTGCCTTCCCACACCTTCACGCCGGGGGCGCGGCTCCCCCGGACCCCCGGGATGAAGAGAGGGACGGGAAGGCAGGGGCGAGAACATGAAGAGGGTAGTGGCGAGACCTACGTTCTCTTCACGCAAGGAGAGAGAGATCTCGTTCTATTGCATCGTGTTGACGACTTTTCGTTCTTGACTCGACACTAGAAGAGGGAACAGGGATCCACTCATTCCAGAGAACTTCAATATTTTTCATCCTATATCTTTGAGCCCACGGTTCATGCCAGATTCTACAGATCCGATTCATCAGATATGAGAGAGGTGATATGAAGTCACGCTTCTCTCAATCTCGGTCATCTGTAGAGAAAAAGATCCAGAGAGATCTGGGATCCCCTCAGAGATAATATCCCTGGATCTCCACCACTTCGGTAGAATTTTTCGCTGCCGCGTATTCGCGGAGGGGTTCGGCGTTCAGTTCGAGGAAGTGAAGTCCCCAGTTGAACTTGGAGAGAACCTTTCTGGCCTGCTCCTCCTCGCCGAGGATATAGAGGGCTGCTGCAAAAGCCTCGACCGAGGTGAGACGCAGGGGCCTGCCGAAGTTCACCGGGTTGGCGGCGACAAGGTACGGGAGGGCCCGGCGGGTCGGCCACCGCCTGATCGTCCAGGTCTCAAGCACCTCCCAGGAACAGTCGAGGGCGGTGATGGAAGGGATGCCCCGGTCGGCCGGTGAAAGGGCCTGTTCTGCCGTCGGGTCGAGGATGAGCGAGGAGCGCGGGATGCGGTCAAGGGAATCGACCACCCTGACCAGGTCCCATTTCTCCATCCTCTTGACCGTGCACTTCCTGGGGTCGCAGGAGTTGTCCCTGAAGGCGTAGAGGCGTATCATCTATCTCGGTATGGGACAGAGTGAAGATGAATGTATGTCCTCTGCGCACCATGCGTCCTTGATCCTACACTCCGTGCCGACGGGATCACCAGACCTGCAGACCTCGAAGCCTTCAGAAAAGTTTTGGAGCGCTGTCGGCGCTTCGGGATCGAGGTCGTCCCCCTCCCTTGTCCCGAGACCGCCTACCTGGGGCGCCCCCGCCCTCCAGGTACTTTTGTGGAACATCTCGACACTCCAGGCTTCCGCGCCGTCCTGGACCGGATGGAGGAGGAGGTGAGGGAGGGCATTGCCGCGCGTGGCCCCCCCCTCTGTATCGTCGGTGTCGATTCGTCTCCGTGCTGTGGGGTGAACCAGACCTGGTACGATACGCGGGTTCCCGGGCGCGGCGCCTTCCTCTCACGATTTCCTGAGATCGAGGCGATCGATGTCTACGACTTCGCGCGCTACCGCATTTACTTCGCCGCCCCCCTCTTCAATGAGGCCGAACGAGCGTTCAACCGGGAGGTCCGCGCCCTCCTTGAGGAGCACCACTATGAGGTCTATCTTCCGCAGGAGGTGGGGGACGACGGGGCGAGCCGCGACCTGGGCGACCGCCGGCAGATCTTTGAGACCCATGTGGAGGCGCTCAGGGAGGTCGATGCTGTCGTCGCGGTCATCGACGGCGCAGACGCAGACTCGGGCACATCCTGGGAGATGGGATATGCGGCCGGGCTTGGCATTCCGGTCGTGGCCCTGCGGACCGATTTCAGGAGGGTCGGTCCCTGTGAGTATGTCAACCTGATGCTTGAGGAGTCGGCCGAGGTGGTGACCGACACCGCCGACCTGGTGGCGACGGTGCGGCGTGTCCTGGTCTCAGGCGTCCGCGATGAGGGTGAGAAGTCTTGCCCGCTCTGAGAGGGCGTCTGCGCCCGTGTCCGGTTCTCCCGCGTCGAGTCCGAGAGAGGTGGCGGCAGCGGCATAGGCCCTGAGTGCGGCCGGAACCCCTGCCTGGTGTTCGATGAGTCGTTCTCCTGCATTGATGAGTTCTGCAGCGGTTCTATCCTCGGGTGCAGGGGTGGGTACTTCTTCTTTTGCTGCCCTGAGCGCCTTCTCTTGCTGGTAGGTCTCGTCTGTCGGGACAAGGCGTGCGGCTTCTCGTGCGGCCTCGGCCGCCCCTTTGGTATCGTCGAGGGCCGCTCTGACCTGAGAGAGGCGGTGCCAGATGGTCGGATCCTTGGGGGCGACCTTGAGGGCCTGCTCGAGGAGAGAGGCGGCGCGCTCATGTTCGTCCCGGTCGGCGGCCAGGATCCCCATGTTCCTGAGCACCCGCCCCCGTACTGATGCGGGTGGGGTCGCCTTCAGGGCACGGCGATAGCAGGTATTCGCCTCTTTCTGGAAGCCAAGGTCGGCGAGGACGGTGCCGACACCGAGATAGAAGAGGCTGCGCCTGCCCTCATGGGTGGGAAGATCGCTGTACTTCTCGATCTCGGTGAGGACCTCCACGTCTTGATGGGAAGCGGCATGGTGCACCGCCGGGTACAGCACCATGGCAAGGTCGGCGCCCTGCCTGACTCCCTCTTCTATCGCATCCTTGATCAGTTCGGCGCCTTTTTTCCCGCCGATGAGGAGGCTGAGGTGAACAGAGGCGTAGAGATCGTCGGGCCGCTCCGTGAGCACCTCCTCAAGGAGGGTGCGCGCCTTCTCTGGTGAACCATAGAAGCGGTGGGCGATCCCGGTATTTCTCAGGAGGTCGATGTCCCTGGAGAGAGAGAGCGCCTCTTCAAAATATGCGATCGCCTGGTCGAACTGGAAGGTCTGGAGAAGTGCCGCCCCCTTCCCAAAAGAGTCGAGGTATTTCCGTTTCGTCTCGATCTCTGAGAGTCCTTCGCGGTCAAAGGTGCCGTCTGGCCTGGCGTACTGGTCCATCGAGAAGAGCCTCTCGAGCGAGGCGTCCATGGCTTTGCCGGTATCATCAAGGCTCAGCACCCTGGTCAGCACCGCGTACTCTTCTTCAAATTGTCCGGTCCGCCTGAGGGCTGAGGCGACTGCCCAGAGGAGTGGGGCGGCCTGTGCTGGAGGGAGGTCTTCGGCGGTCTTGATGGCGGTGGAGATGGCAATTTCAGCTTTTTCGATATTTCCGTCCAGGAAACAGGTCTCCCCGACATCTTTTTCCGCAAGGCCAAGGAGATAGGGGTCGGGATCGGGGTCTGCATCCAGGACGAGAAAGGCCTTCTCTGCACATCTGACCGCGTTCTCGGTCTCGTCCTCATCTCTGAAGATCACCGCGAGGTTGGTGTAGGCGGCGTGGAGGTGGGGCGCCTCCTTGTCATGAAGGAGGATGTAGGCATAGATAGTCCTGGCCTCCTCATGGAAACCGTGTCTGAATATATCGGCGGCATCTTCGAGGAGGGTCTCGTAGTCGTCGAAGAGGGTGACGAAGTCGTCCAGGGTCTCTTCATCGATGGAAAATGGATATGTGGTATTGAGAAGTGCGACCTGATCCTCTGTTTTCATCCCGATAAACCAGAAGAGGGCGATGCTTGCGGCTGCATCATTGACAAATTTTTCAAATGATGCTGGATTGCCTGCGGCTACTGTTTCCCCAAGTTCATCCCTGAGGGCGGTAAAGGTGAACGAGGCTGTTTTAAGTTCGGCCGGGATGATCTGGGTCGCCGGAAAGTCTGTGAAAGGGGCCTCAAAGTAGAGGTCGGACCATTTGACCAGAGAAGTTATGGCCGCCTTCTCCTGCTGTTCCCAGCACCTGATTCCAGGCAATCTTCCGGAGGGGATGGGGGGAGCGAGATACCCATCGTCGGTCCAGGTACCTGCGGCAAGGATGGTCTCGGTCTTCTGGGCACCGTGGAGGTCTCCTTTTTTGAGCTCCCAGAGATATTGCTGCCAGAAATAATCGATCCTGTCTTCTCCGGTGAATTTGGGGCTGTCTTCGGTGATCACCCTGGAAAGTGCAGTTTTAAATTTGTTCTTTGCCTCTTCATCTGCATATGCTGCAGTGGCGACATGGGCGGCAAAGCCGATGTCACGTCTCCGCCTGATCAGGAAGAGGTGAAGAAGGGCGGACTCCCCGGGGTCTGCCTCTCTCTCTTCCCAGAGTGTGGTCCAGATATATTCCCAGAAGAAGTTGCGTAATATCGTGGTCTCCATCTCGTCGTACCTCTTTCCTGTGTCTTTGGGGCGTAAAGAAAGATACTCGTATTGATCTGGAGATCTCATGGGGTTGTGATGGGGTGCGTTGCAGAATTTTTGTTTCAGAGCACATCTTAAAACCCTCCTGGGGTGAACATCGCCTTGAACTGGAGTCTTTCCTTCCTGGAGTGCTACGCCATATCCTCCATCGGGGGCGTACCACTCCCTTGACCCCCCAGTGATGAGGATTGGCGAGGGATCGCAGGCTGTCTTCACGATCGTCGCTCTACCTTCCTATTCCAATCGCCATCCCGGGGGTCAGGGGGCGCTTCCCCCAGTGTACGCGTGTGGGAAGGCGTGGTGATCAAGCGTGCCGCCTCCACTCGTTGAATCGTTCCTGGAATCTTGTACTGGGGGTTGCACTCCTGGACCCCTCACAAAGAAGAGAGGTTGGGGCGACAATGGAATTAGGTCTCCAAAAGTTCTCCTGTCTTGAAAAGAGAGGGGTCACATGACGAAAATTTTCTCCTGGATGCGTGAGGTGTGTTCTCACCTCATGAGCGATTCTACAGAGCTCTGATCTCATCAGATCACTCGGACCCCTCATTGAGTTACTCTGTTCTTGTCCATCCCTCTGCCCATCGGTCAGGTGGTGGAGGATTTCAATACCGAAAGAACAAGAGACCTGATGTGCTCAGAATAAAGTCTGGTAGGAGTGGGAATACAGGGGATCTTTCCCCTGTTCCGATAAGGAGTGTACGTGTATGTTGCACAGGTGGGAGGTGTTTTTCCTCCCGCCAGATGAATGTTGACGTTTATTGAGAGGTGGTAGCCTGCAGGCGCCTCTGTGTGTCGTGGTGCCTTTTGAGTTAGGTGGTAGTGGTGCCTGCTACTCTGTGTTCCTGTCTGTTGCTGCCGCCCGGTCAGGACTTCCCCGTGTCCGACTGGGCACCGGCGATCACTATGTTGATTGGAGAACTATATTAATCTGTCGTTTATTGCATGGCATTGTCGGTAGCGATGTGGCCTCCCTCAATGCCATCTCATCAGCGAAACCGATAAGTACTGGCCCGTGGCAGATTAAGTATGATATGAACCCCTATCCTGAAGAGATCACCCGGATCCTGGACCGACTGAAAGCAAATCCACGAGGAATGTCGGTCAGTGATCTCTCCAGGGACCTTGGGGTCAATAGAAACACCGTCTCCAGATACCTTGATATGCTCCTCATCGCCGGGGAAGTGGAGATGCACGCCTATGGCAAGGCAAAAGTCTTCTATCTCTCCCAACGCATTCCCCTCCCTGCGGTGATCAATCTCTCGGCAGATGGTGTCTTTGTTCTCAACCGGGATCTTGTGGTCGTCCAGGCCAATGATCGAATTCTTGAGATCGTTCAGGCTTCACGGGATGAAGTGGTCGGAAAATCGCTGGGTGAATCCCGTCTCTCCGCCTTTGATCATCCCCTGATAAGGGAACGTATCGAGGCCGCGCTCGATGGGCAGGACATCGTCGAGGAGGTCAGATTTCTCAAGGCCGACGGTGAACTCTTCTTCAAGATGAAGATCCTTTCGACTGTCTTCAATGACGGGAGTCCTGGGATCACGATCCTTCTTGAGGATGTTACCGAGCAGAAACGCTCTGAAGAAGCGCTTCGAGAAGGTGAAGCAAAGTTCAGGGCGCTTGTCGAGGACATCAATGACATCATCTGGAATATCGATGAGACCTGGACCTTTGTCTATGTCAGTCCCAAATGTTTTGATCTCCTTGGATATGCCCCTGAAGAAGTAGAAGGGCGCAATATTATGGACTTTGTCCCTCCTGCAGAGCGCGAGAAGGTCGAAAAACGCCTTCATGAACATATCGATTCAGAAAAATCCTTTTCCCTTGTATCGATCCCGATGATGCACAGGAACGGGAACAGGGTGGTATTTGAAGCAAGTGGCACCCCGAATTTTGATGAGATCGGATGTTTTGCCGGCTACCGGATGGTCGCCAGGGATGTCACTGGGCGGCAGCAGGCAGAACGGCGGGTGCGTGGATGGAAGTCGTTTCTTCATTCGATCGTTCAGAATATCCCTGACATGGTCTTTGTCAAAGAAGTCGGGGGCGGCACCTATGTCTTCTTCAACCAGGCGGCAGAGGAGTTTGCCGGAGGGCGCCTGGAAGAGTTCGCCGGGAAGAGGGACGAAGAAATCTTTCCGCCCCATCTTGTACCCTTCATGTCCTGCGGTGAAGAGGAGGTGCGCACACGGATGCTCCCGTACGACTGCCCTGAGACTGCGATCTCTCTCAGGGAAGGGGAAAAACACTTCCTTCAGGCCAAAAAGATCCCGATCACCGGCGGAGACGGGGGGTTGAAGTACATCCTCTCCATCATCTGCGACATCACCACCCATGTCAGGGCCGACATCCTCCTGCGCGAACAGCGCGACCTTGCCCTTGCCCTGGGTTCGGCCACCGATCTCGTCGACGCCCTCTCCCTCTGCCTCAGAACCTCGCTGCGGGTCTCAGGGATGGAAGTGGGTGCGGTCTTTTCCTTTGACGAGGCGAGCGGCGACCTCGTGCTTGTCGATGCATCGGGCTTCTCAAATAAATTCTCAGAGTCGATGGCCAGGATCCCTGCTGGTCCGGCGGTGAACTGTCTTGTCGGAGGGGGGATGGTCTCGTCCAGTGCGGGAGTGGTGCTCGCGTCCGTCGACCCTGTCCTCCATCCCTTTGCTGATGAATCACTTGCGATCGTGGCCTCCAGACCGATCATGTGGTCTGGCCGCCCGGTTGCGGTGCTTGTCGTGGCCTCGTGCCATCATACCGCAGTCCCTGACTATGCCAACCATGCCCTCGAGACTGTCGCTGCCCAGGTGAACAATGTGATCGGCCGCATCCGTGCCCAGGAGCGGGTGCGGAAGGAACGTGACCGGGCCGAGCGCTACCTTGAGGTGGCTGGAGTGATGATCGCGGTGATCGAGACCGACGGGACGATCGAGCGGATGAACCGGATGGGGTGCCGGATCCTCGGATACCGTGAAGATGAACTCGTGGGAAAGAATTGGTTTGCGACCCTGGTCCCCTCCTCTCTCAGGGAGAGGTTTGAAGGAAATTTCAAGAAACTGATGGAAGGTGTGGTTGTCCCTCCCGAGGAAGAGACCACTCCGGTCGTCACCAGGGATGGAGATACGGTGGACGTCCTCTGGCACAACACCATTGTGCGGGATGAGAAAGGGCATATCATCGGGCTTGTCTCTTCAGGGAATGTCGCCACCACCCCCTAAGTGTATATGGGTCAGAGGCGATATTTCTCTATGACGCGACCCTCTGACCCGCTTCTTCTCTCTCCCGAAGAAATTAAAAAACAGGAGATCTTTTTTTCGTCTCCACGAGTGCCGAGGCGACTGGAACGGTTGATAGAAGAATATATCGGCAGGAAAACCGGGAAGGCATGGGACGATAGGGTCGTCCTCGATCGGATCAGGGCGGCGGTCATCGCCCAGAAGGGGCGGTACTGGGCGCGGGGGAGAGACCGGAAGATCTCATATGAAAAAGGCTATGACGTCCTTGCGTATCTTGGCTATCACGCCCCGGTTTACCTGGTCCAGACTGAACTCCTCCTCCACCGCCTCGTGAAAAACGGGCTTCTCCCCCGCCACTTGAGGGTGCTTGACGTGGGATGTGGTCCAGGCGTCGTCTCGGCTGCGGTCGTGGACTATTTTGGAAGACTTGATGGACCGACTGCCGAGGTCGCCGCTCTTGACCTTTCAGAGGAGAACCTTGAGGCCTACACCGCGATCGTCGGGCCCTATGCTGAACACAAAGGCGTGGTCTCGGTCAATGAACCGCTCCTGGCTGACCTGCGCCATCCACCCGAAGACGCCCTCTCCGGACAGTTTGACCTGATCGTCTTCTCCAATGTCCTCAACGAACTGCAGGGCCTCGGGCCAGAGGAGAAGGCCGATCTCGTTGCCAGATATGCCGGGCTCCTCTCTTCAGAAGGATCGGTCCTTCTCGTCGAACCCGCCGAGAAGGCGACCTCGACCGGGCTGCGCGAAGTGCAGTGCGCCCTTGTCGAGAAGGAGTTGACTGTCTATGCCCCCTGCACTTATCTTTGGGATGCCCCATGTAAGCCTGAACGTTGCTGGACCTTTGAGGGCGGTCCAGAGGTGAGACCTCCCAGGCTCATGGAGGCCCTTGCCTCCGGCAGAGAAGGGTACCGGTTCAAGAACACCGACATCAAGGTCTCGTATGCGGTGCTACGGACCGACGGTCTGACCCGGTGGGGGACGGTGGCAAGACCGGGCAAAGTGGTCCGTCTTGGAGTTCTTTCTTCCCATGTCGGCCGACAGGTCAACCTCTGTGCCGCCAGGATGTCAGGAGAGATCGGGGACGAAAAACGGCATGTAGTGAAGGTCTGTGACGGCACGACAAAGAAACCGGTCTATGCCGTGCTTCCCGGATATGCCAGGAACAAGGGAAACGAATACCTTCTGGCCGCAGAATATGGAGATCTCCTCCTCTTTAGAAACGCAAAGGTGAAGTACAACAAGGATGAAGACACCTATTCGGTGATCGTCGGGAAGAAGACGAAGGTCACCCCTCTTGGGGGAGGAGATATGCCGTGAAGTCCCAGGAATGGAAACTTGCCCTCTTTCTCGTGGTCATTGCGGTGGCCGGGGTCTTTGCCTCCTCTTCTTTTATTGAAACCTTTGGCAATCCAGGGGGAGACAGATCACTCTATCAGGTCTCGACCATTGGTGCCCTCCTCGAAGGAGTGTATGACGGTGAGACCGAGATCGGCACCCTGCTGGAGAACGGCGACACCGGGATCGGTACTCTCAACGCCCTTGACGGTGAATTGATCATTCTGGACGGCAGGGTCTGGCAGGTGCGCGGCGACGGGTCGGTGCATGCCGTCGACCCTTCGATGAAGACCCCCTATGCGACGGTCACCTGCTTCACTCCGGACATCTCCCTTGACCTCGCCGGCCCCCTCGACCTCCCCGCCCTTGAGGAGGCGATCAAGGACGCCATGCCCTCAGAAAATCTCCCCTGCGCCGTGCAGATAAAGGGTACTTTTGTCAACCTCACGGCCAGGAGTGTAGACCGGCAGGAGATCCCCTATCCCCCACTTGTCGAAGCGACTGCAGACCAGCATCTGTTTTCTTTTGGTCGGACAGAGGGGACGGCAGTTGGTTTTTATTTCCCTTCCTATCTTGAAGGGGTGGGTGTACCAGGATTTCATCTTCATTTCTTGGCCGATGACCGGAGCGGTGGGGGCCACCTTCTCGGGTGCACGGCAGAGCGCGTAAGGGTCCAGATCCACAGCACGCCACAATTTGACCTTAATCTCCCTTCAAATGGTCCATTTCTTGAGATTGGCCTTTCAGGAGATCGGAGCGAAGATATTAATGCCTCAGAGAAGGGTCGATAGCCTGGCCCTTATTCAATCCTTATTTCGCGATTAGGGCAAGAGAGTATAATTTTATCGATATATCCGCTCAAAAATGTGTCGGGGGCGGCGAATGATGAGTTTGATCGGTTTTTTTGCCAAAATTTTAGGAATGTAGAGATATAATTTTGTGGCTCAATCTCGGGTTATATTCGTGAAAAATGATAATTATGCGCCAATACGGTTGATTTATAGATTCTATGCACTTATTCTCATCGGAAGAGAATAATAGAAATATTACCAATTCCAATCTTTCAATCCGATGAAAAAAACGGTAGGGAGAGTCCTTGGGGTGCTCGCATTTTTAGCACTCGTTTTTGCCCCCATAGACCAGACCGTACTCCCGACGTCGGCAAAATATGTCGCCGCCGTCACACTTCTGATGATCATCTGGTGGATCACCGAAGCTGTACCTCTTGAGGCCACCGCTCTCCTCCCGGTCGTGCTCTTTCCTGCACTGGGTGTCCTTACCCCGACGGAGGCGACGGCACCCTATGCCGACAAAGTCATTTTCCTCTTTATGGGCGGGTTTATCATCGCAATGTCGATGCAACGATGGGGTCTCCACCGCAGGATCGCTCTCAACATCATCAAAGTAGTTGGAACAAGCCCGAGACGACTGATCCTCGGGTTCATGATCGCGACCGCCTTCCTCTCGATGTGGATCTCCAACACTGCCACCGCGATGATGATGATCCCGATCGCGATCGCGATCATCACCACCATCATCCCCAATGCCAGCACCCTCCTCAAGGACATGTCCCCCCAGCAGCGGGATTTCTCCGAGGCCATCGTCATCTCCATCGCTTATGCGGCGAACATCGGGGGGATCGCCACCCTCATCGGCACTCCACCCAACGGCATCTTCGCCGCCCAGATGAAGGCTCTCTTCCCTGCCGCCCCGGCGATCGACTTCTTCTCCTGGATGAAGTTCGGGATCCCGCTGGCCATGATCCTGATCCCGATCACCTGGCTCTGGCTCACCTACGGTTCGTACCGTCACCTCCCAAAGAAGGTGGCCCATGCCGAGGACATCATCGACCACCAGATGGAGGATCTCGGCCCTATGAGCCGCGGCGAGCGGTGGACCCTGATGGTCTTTGTCCTCACCGCCTTTGCCTGGATCTTTGCGAAGACCAAGTACCTCGGTGACTTCACCATCCCTGGCCTTGACATGATCTTCCCTGGCATCCATGACTCGACGATCGCGATCGCCGGCGCCCTTCTCCTCTTCCTCCTCCCGGTGGACCGGAAGAAAGGGATCTACACGATGGACTGGGAGTGGGCGGTGAAGATCCCGTGGGGGATCCTGATCCTCTTTGGCGGTGGGATCTGTCTCTCTGTCGCCTTCATCAAGAGCGGGCTTGCAAATGTGATCGTCGAGCAGTTCGCGATGTTCGGCGGATTGCCCATCGTCCTCCTGGTCCTGCTCGTCGGGATCGCCGTCTCACTCCTCACTGAGGTGACCTCCAATACGGCGATGGCCTCATTGATGATGCCGATCATGGCGGTGACCTCGGTCTCGATGGGGCTCCATCCCTATGTGCTGATGCTCACCGTGGCCGTCTGTACCTCGATGGCCTTCATGCTCCCGGTCGCCACCCCGCCGAACGCCGTCGCTTATGCCTCGGGGTACATCGACATGAAAGACCTGATGCGTTCAGGCTGGGTGCTCAACTTTATCGGGGTCGGGATCTGGACCTTCTTTATCTTCACGGTCGTGATGGGGGTCCTCGGCTTCACTCCGGCCCTCCCCGACTGGGCGACGATGCCGGTCAAATAAGGGTGAGGTCAGAGGCCGATTCCACCACCACTTCTTTTTGTCCCTGGTACGTCTGGGCCGTCCCGACGATCTCCACAAAGGTCCCTTCTCTCATCTCCGCCCTGGCTGCAACTCTGGCGGGCAGGAAGACTCGCGTCCCATTCACCTCCATGAGGAGGTGGTCGCCGGAGAGGGCGCGCACCTCGGTCACCTCGCCGCGGAGGAGGACGAGGGTGCCGTCCTCCACCTCAGGATGCCAGGGGGTGGCAAAGGCCGCGCTCCCAACCTGATCAAGACCCAGGTGAACCAGGAGAAGAAGGGCTGATATGCCGATCAAAATGATGAGAGCACGTTTTTCCGGGGGGTCAAGCATAGATAATATATAGGGTCGATATATATAAGTGCCCGATACATTCTTATGTTAACGTTGTTAACTATAGACTATGCACCAAACCTCCCTCCCCCCTTCCTCGAGGAAGGTACTCCTGATCCTTGAGGACGGTGGTGCGATGACGCACAAGGATCTCGTCAGGAGTTCGAGCCTTGCACCCCGGACAGTCAGGTATGCCCTGAAGAGACTGAAGGAGAACAACCTCATCATTGAGAAGTTCAACTTCAAGGACGCACGCCAGATCATCTATGAGTGCAAGCCCCAGGAATCTGTTGAGGCTGTCTGAACGCAAAGAATTCTCTTTTTCTCCGGGCCGGAATGCCGGTCAGCGTCTCTTCTCTCTCCATAGATAGAGGATAAAGAACGCAGCGACGATACCGACAGCAAGGACGAGTCTGTGGTCGTCAGTCTTGATCCAGACCGGTTCGCCTGCCGTCCAATCGGCTTCAAAAGCAGTGACAAAGTAGTGGGCGGCCCTGGGATGTTCGATGATGACACCGGCCTCGCGGTTGAAGTCGGCCGAGTTGTCATTCCAGTTGATGCTTGAGATGAGCACGCTGTGGTTGTCGACGATCACTCCCTTCGTGTGGACCTTTACGAACCCTGCGGCGTCGAGATCGATGCATTTCGCTTCAAGCGGGATCCCCTCGGCCCTCGCGACCCCGTTGATCCAGGCCGCCATCTCGTCGTTGTCCTTCTCCCCCTCGATATTGAACCAGGCGGCGTCAAGGAGCACTCGCACCTCCACCCCCTGCCTGGCGACATCGATCGCCGTGGCCAGGAACCTGTTTGGTCCACCTGCAGTGCTGTTTCTGATAGATGCCTGCTCGATGAGGACTCTCTCTTCGGCGCTGGCGATGAAGTCGGTGACCAGGGCGGTCGTTTCAGGTGCGAGGACCGGCGTCACTCGCGCCCCTTCGACGGTCAGCGAGGAGAGGGTGGGGGCATAGTCTCCATGCCCTTCTTCGTCCCTTCCTCTCCCCCCGGTGGGTGCAGGGGCGAGGTCACCCCCTGTGGCGTCCCACTGGTAGACGCTCGTAAAATATGCTGCGATTCCTTCGTCCTCCACCAGGGCTCCCCATCCCCGGTTCCCTCTCGTGCCAGGTGCCGGGACGCCGCTTGGTTTAAAATTCTCGGTGGTGATCAGGACGCTTTCGTTGTCGACGACGGCATATTTCGCATGATTGTAGCGGTACTTTGCATGGGCCTCAGGCGTCGTTGTCATCACCTGAACATCGATCCCGTGTGCGGTGAGGGCCGCCGCGATCGCCTCCTCTTCAGGAGGGATCCCGCCGACCGGTCCGCCCTCAAGGAGAACCGAGACCTCTATGCCCCGGTCTGCAGCCCTGGTAAGCATCGCGGCGATCCCTGGATGAGTGAACTCATAGACATTGACTTCGACCCTCTCTTCCGCGTTCTCAAAAGTACGCTCGAAGACCTCGTAGGCGCAGTCAGGGGAGACGAAGAGGGTGACGGTGACATTCTCGAAGGTCTGGGGAGAGAAGTCGGACTGGCCCAGGAGCCTGGGGTGCGGATCCCAGACGCCGTCTTCCAGAAAATGGACCTGTCCTTCCCTGGCCGCCACATCCCCAGGCCACCGCACCTCCTGAGCAGAGGTCCCCTCGATGAGGAGGGCGATGCTGTCCTCCTTGTTGGCCAGTTTGAACCGTCCGCCCCCATGCATCTCAGGGACGGTCTGGTCGGTGTCCATGACCTCATAGTCAGGGAGATGCCCGTGCGTCAGGAAGAATCCTCTTGCTTCCCTGGCCACGGTCACCCGCCCGTTGACTTTTGATCCGGGGGGAAACCTGAGCGTCCCCTCTCCGTCGGTGACCGCGACCCCGTCAAGACTCCCTGCTCCCTCAAGGACAAAATATTCGTCTGGTTCGTTGGCGCGATAGGGGTCAGGACAGAACTCGACGATCTGTATGGCCACCACCGGCACGGTAAGGAACGCCAGGATGATGAGCAGGAGGAGGGGAGTGGGGGGGCCGCGCCACAGCATGGATCCTCTGTGGTCCGTCCTCGTTTTTATACCTCCCTCACCCATCTTGATCCCATGGAGACGCCGGTCGTCATCAAGATAGGTGGGAGCCTGATGGATTGTGCGGCTACGGTCGTTGACGAGATCATCGCGGCGGGCCGACCCGCCCTGCTGGTCCCAGGGGGCGGGGGGTTTGCCGACGCCGTCCGCGCCCTCGACCCGCCGGCGACGCCGGCACACTGGATGGCCATCTCAGCGATGGAGATGTACGGGTGGTACCTCTCCTCATTTGGACTCAGAGTTACAGGGGGGCTTGAGATCCCTGAGTGCCCTGAAGTCTTTCTCCCCTATACCCTCTTTCGCGCCCTCGATCCCCTCCCCCACTCCTGGGAGGTCACCTCAGACACCATCGCCGCCTGGGTCGCCGGAGAGCTCGGGCTCCCTCTTGTGATGGTAAAGTCGGTCGACAGGCTTATGAAAGACGGCACCTCTCTCTCTGAGGTCTCTGGACCCTATGCCTGCGAAGAGGTCGATCCCTTCCTCCTCCCGTACCTCTTTGAGCACCAGATCAGGGCGGTGGCCGTCAACGGTCGTGCGCCCGGTCGACTTGTCGCCTTGCTCAGGGGGGAGAAGGTGATCTGCACCAGGATCCATCCAAGCATTTAATTGTCGCCAGGTGCAAAGATCACTAATTCTTTGTTGGGGATATTCTATGGCTATGGAAAAATGCACATCATGCAATGCCCCGCTCGCAGAAGATGGAGCGACCAGGTTCCCGTGCCCAAAGTGCGGGAATGAGATCAGGCGCTGTCCACAGTGCAGGGAACAGAGCATCGGATACACCTGCGCCAAGTGCGGATTCCAGGGGCCGTGAACAATATGGGAAAAGTGGCAGTTATTCTGAAACTGATGCCCGAGTCGACTGAGACTCCGATGGAGACGCTGAAAGAGGCCGTCAAGGCCGCAGTGCCAAGTGTGGACGACATCCAGGAAGAGCCGATCGGTTTTGGCCTCTCGTCATTGAAGGTCGCCGTGCTCGTGGAAGACGAAGAAGGCGCGACTGACGCGCTGGAGTCCAAACTCAACGGTGTCGAAGGCATCGCGAGCGCCGAGATCATCGACGTCAACCGGATGCTCTAAAATTATTCCAATTTTTCCAGCACTTCGCTGGTGATCCCCCGGATCTTACCGACAGAACCACGGAAGGCCTCGAGTTCGCGCTCTTCGATCCGGATCGGTACCGGAAAGACCCCCTTGCGGTTGACCCGTGCCGGCACCCCGATGCAGGTGTTGCCGACATTGTGGACTTCACTCCTGATATAACTGGAGACCGTGAGGATCCGGTTCTCATTGCCCAGGATCGTCTGGACCAGGGTGGCGATCGCGTCTCCAGGGCCATATATGGTGGCGCCGCTGTTCTTGATGATATAACTCCCGCTGTTCTTGACGCGGTCCATCATCTCGTCCATCGGCAGACCTGAAAACGCCGGAAGGTTCGAGATCTTGATGCCGCCGATCGTCGTCGCCGACCAGAGCGGGACCATACTCTCTCCATGCTCGCCGATGATCCTGGTGTGGACTTCGCTCACATGGACATGAAAATATTCCGCGATAAGAACCTTGAGCCGCATTGAGTCGAGGTGGGTGCCAAGGCCGAAGACCTGTTTGGGCTCCAGTCCAGAGTAGCGAAGGGCGACTGCGGTCATCACGTCGACCGGATTGGTGACCATCATGACGATGGCGTTAGGCGCATTGCGACTGATCGATTCTGCAATCGGCCTGATGATCCTGGCATTGTTAAGGGCGAGGTCGATCCGGTCCTGCCCGTCGTGCCGCGGCGCACCGGCGGAGATCACGATGATGTCAGAATCGGCGCAGTCCTCCTCTCTGGTGCTTGAGGAGATTTCGGTCCAGATCCCTCTGGCGGCACACGAGTCGGTGAGGTCGTGAGCAAGTCCGGCAAGCAGATTTTCTCTGCCCGGCCTTCCCATCAGAAGGACCTCGTCCACATGCGGGATCCCGGCGATAGGATGGGATGCAAAAGAGCCCAGTCTCCCGGTGGCTCCGATGATCGTGACTTTTGCCATAGAAATCAATAATAGTTAGGGGCGTGTCCTTGGTCGACAATGCGTGCCTGCACTTGCCGTGACTCCCCTTCTCCACCCCGCGCTCCCATGGGCGCCGTACGTTCACGGTAAGTCTGCTCCCTTCCGGGCCTGGACCGGTCTCCGCGACAACAGGTCTCCGCTCCCTCCAGAGCATCGATCCCTGGCCGTCGACCTCATGGGACAAGGCTTCTCAGTCGGGAAGCGCATGGCGCCTACAGATCGCCAAGGCCTTCCTCGGACTTCGCCCACCGCGTATCGGCGATTTCGGCTTACAGGTGACGCCTAACCACCCGGGCTAGCCCCCATATATACTGTGATTCACGGGATAAATGCTTTCCCTCCTCCGGCCTGTATCCACCGATCAAGCGCGGCGGTACAGGCCTGGCTTTGATCTTTTCCAAAGATATCCAGTGCAGTAAGAGACCAGGAGGCCTCAGGGATGGTGGCAGGGAGGCGGTCAAAGTTTCCCTGGTAGATGGTAATATGCTGGTCTCCAAGCCCTTCGGCAACCAGGAAAGGATCATTGCGGGCGGGCGGCAGGTCGGTGTATGCGGCATGAAGCACAACCTCGTCGATGAGGAGGGCGTCCTGGTTTACCATCAGGTTGACGGTGGTCCAGAGGACTGCAGGACCGTAGGTGTCGTTGAGGATGATCTCGGGTGTTCCCGTACGCGCGGCGGCGAGGCCGAGGGTGCCGGCCCCACAGCAGGCGTCGACAAAGATCTCCGCTCTTTCGCGCCGTATCGCGCGTTCGACTGCGCGGACCTTGGGGTTGACCGGGTGGGGGAATTCAAGGTGGAGGCGTGAGAGTTCTTTGTACACTACGAGGTCTCCGGAAGAGGTGGGGAAGATATTGGCCTGGACATCGCACCCGGCCAGCAGGGTGTGAGTGGCGAGGGCTCCGTCTGGTCCGATCCCAGGGACGGCCCTGCTCGTCTGCACGACGCCCTGCACCTCCGGCACCTCGCGGACAATCCGTTCGGCGGTCGTCTGATCCGGGAGGGGGGAGAGGAGGAGAAGACTCCGGGTGGGGAGGAGAGGAGGGGCTTTCATGACAAATCCCGGGTTAATGACTGGGGTGGCGATGGCGCCGAGCGGTTCGGTGCCGGTGGTAATCCCTTCTTCGGTGAAGATCTGGTAACAGGTGGTGATGACGTCATCGAGAACCCGGCGCCCGCATGTGCATGGGGGTGGCGGGGCATAGTCAGCGGGAGGGGGACGGCGTTTGTCGAGGGAGACGATCATGCACCTGTCACAGGGGGTGAAGACCTCGGGGAGGGTGGCGAGCACCGAACCTGCGTCCTGGAGACAGTCGCCCCCACAGACCGGACATTGCATAAAAATGGGATTGTGAGTATTGGTATATGCTGTACGGTATTTTATCTGGAGGATATATGTGGGGGGCCGGGGGAGTCGCGGCTCCCCTCTGGAGCGATGCAGGGTTCTGAAAGATATATATAGGTACAGTTCTGTTCAGGGAGGTTATACTGTTAGGCAGAATTGGGGGGATTTGATATGAAAAAATTGGTCCTGTTCTTTGTGCTCCTTTCTGTAGTGGGAGGGGCGTTCACTGCAGGGTGTACCCAACAACAGGCGTCTTCACCACCTGAACCAGGCGAAGAAACGCCTCTTCCGACCGAAACGCTCCAGGATGAGGGGATCACCCTCTCCGAGAATGAGACCGGCGAGGGGCTTGAAGGCTCTGACAGTCTGATCAACGAGATGGTCAGGGCGGGAGATTATAGCACATTTCTTGACTATGTGTATTTAGCCAAGGTCAACGAGGATCTCTCTGGCTCTGGACCATATACGGTCTTTGCACCGGTGGACCGGAGCGTCTCCGATTACATCCCGCTTGACAAGGAGAACGAGCTCAGGACATATGCAGAGATCAGTCTGGAGCCACTGGTCCGCGGCCATATCGTGGAGGGGGAGTACACCTCAGAGGACTTCATCACACCGACAAACCTGACAACACTTGCAGGGACCTCGATTGAGGTCGTGGTCGTCAATGACAATCTGACAGTGGATGGGATCCCGCTGACGGCACCTGATCTTCTGGCTTCGAATGGTGTGGTCCATGGGATCGACGGCGTGATCTTGCCGTCTGGTTTCTGATCTTCTTTTTTTTCTGAGATTATGAGCATTCAATGACGTGACTTTGAAAATCGTGTCCTGGAGGTCTCGTAGAAATTCTTCTGATGGGTCCTGGTGACGGGGGGTTGGCTGCTCCGTCCCATCTTCCTCTTCATCCCCGGCAAGATGGTGGACGAATGGAGGTGACGCATATTCTCCCCTATACCAGGTGAGGTTCTCTACAGGATTATTACGCCTGGACATCTGCAAGAGACCCGCCGATCTCTGGTAACTCCGGGAAAGGAGAGGTAACGGTGGACGGGCGTGATGAACCCATTTCCGTCCGTCACGACAGAAGGTATCGTGTTGAAAAAATGATCTCAGGAGAAAGGGCCGGTTCTCGAAAAAGGAGAATATCATTGAAATTTCATGCAAAGGCTGTATGCTCTGGTCCAGTCTTCAGCCGCTCCCTTCACCAGCAGGTATATATTGTCTGTTTTATATTCAGGTGTGCCTGGTGATTGTATGGTCACTCGTGAAGAGATCTATAATGAATCCAAACGGGAGATCGCGGACAGTCTCCCAAAGATCATCGTCGAGATCGTCATTGCTTTTCTGATATGGCTCTTTGCAGTCTACATCTTCATTCCACTTGCCGGAACACTGAGCGACCCGACCTTCCTCGGCCTGATCGGGCTCCAGTCGCTGATCTCAGGGATCGTCATCGTCGCCCTCATCATCATCTTCATCGCCATTCTCAAGGAGGTCATCGATGTCACCAATGCCATTGCAGGATATGCGACGCTCGCGTTTTCCAAAGGTGAGGTTTCTGAAGAGAAACTCGATCGCTACCAGACCGGGTTCAGGCTGATCGGGTACGTGCTTCTGGCCGTCGTTGCGTACCTCTTCTTCCTGCCATTGATCGCCGGCGTCCTGGGGGTGCTTGCCGGCGTGATCCTGGTGCTCCTGGTCATCTGGGCGATCATCATTCTCTTCCAGGCGGGGAGAATCTTCTCGACAGAGATCGAAGAGAAGGCTGCCGACTTCTCAAAGCGCGTGGAAAAACTGAAAGAAGAGGGGACGCCAGAGGAGAAAAAAGAGTAAGAGGTTGAAAGGCGGGTTATGAAAAAGATCCCTATTTTTTCTATTTTCCTGATGCTTGTCCTCGGACTCACCGTCCTCATTCCCCAATTCCCGTTCCTTTTCCAGCCGGTAGCGTCGGTCTTTGGAATCAGTGTCGATCAGGTGCTCGCTCTCTTCATCGTCTTCATGCTCCTGCTGGCCATCCTCTTCTGCGTGCTCTTTGTCCGGGAATCGGTCTCGATCCTCAGGGCACATCTCCACTCCGCCAGGAGATGACATGCCGGCGACCGGAGACTCGGGGCTCCTCTCGTTCACCTGTCTCCTCCTCATCGTGGCGCTCCTGGCGGTGGGCATGCATCTTGCCGCCATCTTGGTCAATCCTATCCTCGTCGCGTTCGTCCTCTCGATCATCGCCGCCCCTGCTGTCCATCGTCTTGAGGTCGGGGGTGTGCCGAGGTGGGTGTCCGTGCTCCTCTGTGTCGGGGCGATCATTGCGATCAGCCTGGGCCTCATCGCCTTTTTGAGCGCCTCGGCCATCCAGCTGGACCGAGCGTTGCCCGCCTACCAGGACCTCTTGAAGGCGCAGACCACAGGTCTCCAGGCGGTGCTTGCAGGGTGGGGGATCGACCTCGACCTCTCGGTCTCGCCTTTCCCGGGGGAAGGGTCGTTTCTCCCGCCTCTCGGGACGATCCTGATTGGTCTCTCGGTCCTGGTGATCGATTTCCTGGTGATCATCATCGTCACCGTCTTCATGCTCCTCGGGGTCTCCGGCATCAAGGACAAAAAGAAGACCACGCCCTCGGTCGCGGACCTTCTCATTGGGTTTGGCGAGAGGTTGAACGGTTATGTGGCCGCAAAGTTCAGGGCCAGTCTGGCGACCGGTCTTCTCGCGACAGGAATTTTTCTGGGCCTCGGGATCGAGACGCCGTTTCTGTGGGGATTGCTCATCTTTCTCCTGAGTTTCATCCCATTCCTTGGGCTTCCTCTTGCCTCTGTCCCCCCCATAGGGCTGGCGTGGCTGCAACATGGACTGGCCGGGGCGGCCATTGTCCTGGTCGGGATCGCGGCCGTCGATTTTGTCGCCAGGAGGGTATTTGTCTCTGAACCTACCGGGCGAAGTCTCGGACTTTCGCCGCTCGTCATCGTCCTCTCAGTCTTCTTCTGGACCTGGGTGCTGGGGGTTCCTGGACTGTTTCTCGCGGTCCCGCTCACTCTGATGGCAAAGGCCGTGCTAGAATATTCTGAGGAGACGCGGTGGCTCGCGGGACTTCTTGGGCCGGTGGAAGAGTGAGGAATGGGGGCAGACTGGAATTTCAGGCCCTTTCACGCTCTGGGTTCTCGGATCCGCACTCTTCAGCAGTATCTTGTGCTCTTTTTTCGTACTGGTGGGGAGATGAGAGGCAGATCACGTCTCCATTTACCTGATGAGATCGTTCCCTCCCCTCTTGGGGAAAGGGCATGACCACCATGTTCCCCCTCCTTGACCTCTTTCTGGTTATCTTCATCGGCATGGAACCGGTCAAGGTGCTGCTCATGTACATGGCCCTCACCATGGACGCCAGTCCTGCGGTCAGGCGGAATATCGCTGGATTAAAACGGTCGTCACCGCTACGCTCATTGCGCTCTTCCTTCTCCTGGTAGGTTCGTTCATGGTGCGAGTCCTGCATTTCTCCAGAGGTGCGCTTGCCGTGGCCAGCGGACTGATCCTGCTTGTCCTTGCCCTCAGAATGGTGCTCGCCGGTGAGCGAAGACCATCTCATGGAAATGACCATCTATCCTATGGCCATCCCACTCCTCCTCAACTCGATCGGTATCGTGGCATTGACTGTATTCTCAGGTGAGGCGACGGACCCTGTTCAGATCTTCATTCTCTCAGAGATGGTCTCGGTGTTGCGGCTATCGAATCCATGATCTTTCTTGGTTCCCCCCGTTTCGCCCGACACCTCGCCCATGAGCGGGTGCTGGTACTTGGGACGGTGCTGGGGATCTTTCTTGCGGCGCTCGCAGTGCAACTCATCTTTGCCGGGGTGCTCGATCTCTTTACAGGGACGTCGACGTGAGATGGGCCTGGAGATCGAGGGCATTCGTCCGGATCGAAAGATATCGCTTGCACAATAATTCGTGAATTATTCATCCTCGGGGTGTCAAAAAATGTATCTGCCTAATTTCCGAAATATATAGACATTCTATGAATACGAGGTCGTGTGCGTACCTGGCCGCCGTCTTGAATGCCTTTTTTATCGGGTTGAGTTTCCTCTTCGTCAAAGAGTCCCTGGACTCTGCCGCACCGTTCACGACACTTGCCTTCAGGTTTACCCTCTCGTTTCTGGTGTTGCTGGGCCTGGCCGCAGTCGGGGTGATCAGGGTGCGCCTCCCCCAGGAGAGGTACGGCGATCTCCTGGTCCTCCTCATTGCCCAACCTATCCTTTTCTTCTCTCTGCAAGCCTTTAGTCTCCTCTATATCTCCTCGTCAGAGGCCGGGATCATCGAGGCCATCACGCCGGTCTTCGTGGGGATCCTCGGGATCGTGGTCCTCGGGGAGTGGGTCAATGCGAAGCAGTTCATCTGTTTTTTCATCTCCCTCGCAGGGATCGCCTGTCTCTTCCTGATGGAAGGGAATGGTGGGGCCGGGATCGATACCTTTGGCCTGGTTCTGGCGGTCCTATCGGTGTGTGCGACCTCCCTGTACATCGTGATGGGCCGCCGCCTCTCGCGCACCATCGATCCTGTGAGCCTGACTTTTCTCATGATGCTCTCCGGGTGCGTGATCTTTCTCGGTGCAGCAATGGGATGTGAAGGCCTGGGCCCCTACGGTGCGCTCGTGCTGCTGAGGGACACAGACTTTCTTATCGAGATCCTGTACCTTGCCCTCTTCACCTCGGTGGCGACCTCGTTTTTCGCGATGTACAGTCTGAGAGAACTGGAAGCGGCGCGGGTGGGGATCATCCAGAACCTCTCGGTCGTGGTCTCGGTGGGTGCTGGGGTGCTCGTGCTCCATGAACCGTTCCTCGTCTACCATGCCGTTGCAAGTCTTCTGATCGTTGCCGGTGTGGTGTTCGCAAACTATTATGCCGGTCCTGAGATGGCGGGATCTGGGGGCACCGCTGCCCCTGGCGAATCGAAGATGAAACACGCGGATGCACACCTCAAAGGCCCATGAAGCGTTTCATCATGGGTGTTTGAGGGGTGTATGGGTTCTTGCTCAATCTCCGCCCCGGTCTCTCCTCCCCGCCAGGGACGAAGATCAGGGGGAGAGGATTCAAAATTTTTGGGGTGAACTCTGGGAGTATCGATGTCTTCATATGAGTGCTGGTGGCCAGGTAGATCATGGCCCCTGGCATGAAGAGCGACACCTCTGTATCTGGGGCAGACAGTGATTGATGATATGACAACAAAGGACGATTATACTCCCGAAGAATGGGGGCGGTTGTTGCAGGCACCGGTTTATGTGGGGTTCTATGTGATCATGGCCGACCCCAATCTCAGGGGGATGATCAAGGAACTGCGGGCCCTCTCGAAGGCACTTGAGAGCCAACTGGTGCCTGAAAGCGCCCGGGAACTGGTGGTTTCCCTGGTCGCTGAGATCAGGGAGAAGTCTGAGGGCATGAAGAAACTTCCAGGGACTGAGGAATTATCTCAAGGGACGCCCGAGGAGATCAGGGCACGGGTTCTGGACACGCTCAGGGGCGTCACTCCTCTTCTTGAGAATAAGGCACCCTCAGAGGAGATCGCGGGGTTTAAGAAATGGCTCCTCTCTCTTGCCCTCGTCGTTGCCGAGGCCAGCAAGAGAGGAGGGTTTCTCGGGATTGGCGGGGTGCGTGTGAGCGAGAAGGAGAAGGCGGCGCTGGCTGAACTGGACAGAGTGCTGTGATCACGTGTCAAGAAGAGATGGGCCCGGAGGGATTCGAACCCACGGCCGTCCGGTTATGAGCCGGACGCTCCACCACTAAGCTACGGGCCCAGGAAGATCAGACTGATATACATCTCCCTCTCCCCTGAAATAGTTTGTGCGCTCCTCTGAGTTCATGCGTCCTTCCGTCAAGCAAGGGGTGTTCAACCCCCTCTGCACCCTGCCCGGACCGGAGGGTTTTTATTTATGCGCATATGAGTACAAATTATGTCTGCGTACCGGCAGTCTGGTCTGACTGCCGCTGATCGCGGAGGTGGAATATATATGAAAATTGGGATTGCACAAGACGGAAAGTCTGTCTCTGCACATTTTGGGCACTGCGAGAGCTACGCGATCTTTGAACTGAACGATGGGGCCCTTGCAAGGCAGGACGATCTCCTCAGTCCTGGTCATGAACCAGGGCGTCTCCCGGCATTTCTTGCCGAGCACGGCGTCGAAGTCGTCATCGCCGGGGGGATGGGTCCCCGGGCGGTTGAACTCTTCCATATGAATGGGATCGAGGTCTTCCTTGGGGTCTCCGGTGAGATCGAAGCAGTGGCCGCCGCGTACGCCGCCGGGAACCTTGCTGCAGGGGAGAGCACCTGCACCCATGGCGAGGAAGAACACGAGAACTGCGAGGAGGGATCGAATTGATCGTCTGTATCACCGCGAAGGGTGAGGGTGCTGAAGCGGCGGTCGAACCCAGGTTCGGCCGGGCGCCATATTTTGTCTTCGCCGACACTGAAGCCGGGACCTTTGTCTCGGTCAAGAACGAACTTGTCGACGCCGCTGGCGGGGTTGGCCCGCGTTCCGCCCAGTTACTCGTCGACCACGGCGCCACGGTCCTTGTCACCGGGCAGGTCGGGGGCAATGCCGCCACCGCGCTCAAGGCGGCAGGGATCAAGGTCTACACCTTCGGGGACGCCGCGACGGTGGCCCAGGCCCTTGAGAAATATACGCAGGGCGGACTCTCAGAGATCCTCTGATCACCAGCTATGAAGATCGTGGTAGCCAGCGGGAAAGGAGGGACCGGGAAGACGACTGTCTCGGCGAACCTTGCCTATGCCCTTGCAGGGCGCGGCGGGGTGACCCTCGTCGACTGTGACGTGGAGGAACCCAACCTCCATCTCTTCTTTCCTGGAGAATATGAGGAAGAGGGGGTACCGGTCCCGGTCCCTGCGATCGATCCAGAACGCTGCACTCTTTGCGGGGAGTGCGGACATTTCTGCCGCTACGGGGCGTTGACCGTCCTCAAGGACCGCGTGCTCTTCTTCGCCGAACTCTGCCATTCGTGTGGCGGGTGCACCCTGGTCTGTCCGGCTGACGCCATCACCGAAGTCGGGCGGGAGGTCGGCGTGGTCACCACCTCGCGCCCCCTTCCCGGACTCACCCTGGTCTCGGGCGTGATGCACGAGGGTGAAGTCCTGGCGCCGAAGGTCGTCGCCGCCGCCAAGGAGGCGGCCGGGGACACGGGACGGATCGTCTATGACGCCTCCCCGGGTGTCGCCTGTCCAGTGATCGAGACCCTTGAAGGGGCAGACTTCTGCATCCTGGTCACTGAGTCGACGCCTTTCGGTCTCCACGACCTCGACCTTGCGGTGCGGGCGGCTGCGGCCCTCGGGGTTCAGGCCGGCGTGGTGATCAACCGGAGCGACGGTGAAGACGAGGCGGCCGTCTCCTTCTGCCAGGAGCACGATCTCCCTGTCCTGATGACCATCCCCTTCGACCGCGAGGTCGCGGCGGTCCAGAACCGCGGGGGACTCATCGCCCGCGATCTCCAGGGATGGGAAGAACGGTTTGCCGGGCTCTGGGACGAAGTCGCCAGGCACTGTGAGGTGAGGGCATGATCAGGCTTGCCGTGATCAGCGGGAAGGGCGGGACCGGGAAGACCATGGTCACCGCCGCCCTTGCCGACCTCTTCGCGACCGATCAGGTGCTTGCGGACTGTGATGTAGAAGCGGCAAATCTCGGGCTTCTTCTCGACGGGGATCTGGTCAGTTCAGAACCCTTTATGGGGCTGGAAAAGGCCGAGATCGATCACGAGGTCTGTCTCTTCTGCGGACGGTGCGCGGACGCCTGCCGGTTTGACGCGATCCATGAAGAGGCGAAGGAATATGTCGTCGACCCCCTGAAGTGCGAGGGGTGCGGGGTCTGTGTCCATGTCTGTCCCGCCGGGGCGGTGACGATGCATCCGTACCAGGCCGGCGAGGTGCTTGCCTCCGAGACCGAGCGGGGCCATCTCTCTCATGCGCGGCTTTACCCGGGCTCGGGCAACTCGGGGCTGCTCGTCCATGAAGTGAGAAAGCAGGCTGAGAAGATGGCCGGCGAGAGTCGGCTTCTCCTTGCCGACGGTCCGCCAGGGATCGGGTGTCCGCTCATCTCGACGGTCAGCGGCATGGACGCCGTGGTGGTCGTCACCGAACCGGGCCTTTCGGCCCTCCACGACCTCAAGCGGGTTGTCAATGTCTCCAGGCGTTTCAACGTGGAGATCTTTGTGGTCATCAACCGTTTTGATCTCGAACCGGATGTCTGCCAGGAGATCGAGCGTTTCTGCGAGGATGAGGGGCTTCTCCTCCTCGGCAAGGTCCCCTTCGACCCTGCGGTGGTGGCTGCGGTGCGTCGGGGCGTGCCGATCACCTCCACCGACTCGCCCGCGTCAGAGGCACTTGTCAGGATCAAGGAGAGGCTTGTGGCGGAGCTTGGCCTTGATGGATAAAGATCGAGACGGGGGGTGGTGCGGGCATGGACGCGGGCGCGGGCGCCCCAGAGCCCACCGGATGATCCGCGGGGGCACAGCATTCAGGTGCTTTGGCCCGCTCTGTGGGCAACCCGAAGAGGTTGTCCCTCTCCGTCCCGAGGAAGTGGAAGTCCTCAGGCTTGTCGATCTCGAAGGCCTGGACCAGACCGCAGCAGCCGAGTCGATGGGTATATCCAGGAAGACACTCTGGCGCGATCTCCACAGGGCGCGGCGGAAAGTCGCCGATGCCCTCGTCCACGGGAAGGCGATCAGGATCGCCGGGTGCAGGCGGCAGGAGGAGGACGGGTGTCCAGAAGTGGACGACCCGGAGGAGTAATTTTTTTCTGTTGCAGAGATCTTCTTCTTTTCCTGAAATGAGTATGATTTGACCACTTTCCCCCATCGGTCGCGTCGGGATTTCGTCCCCCGGACCTCCGGGATGGCGATAAAGCGGGAAGGCAGGATAAGATGATCATGAAGAGGGACGTGTAGTCCCCCTCCTCTTCTTATGCAGGGGTCCATGGGCTGATGTGGCTGCAATAGGAATAGGGGGGAGCTTTTGAGAATCTCCAGAGTTTTTCGAGAGCGGCCCCGGTGAGATGCTGGGGGAAGACGAGCGAGGCGTCTTCATGCCCGGAATAGGTGGAGATCTCTACATGGTCCAACTCCCAGAACGTTGATGCTTCCCTGGCGGGAATTCATGTATGATGAATACCCGGACCCCCTTCCTGCCGCTCCTCTGTTGTCTCTGTGTCATCCTCCTCTTTGCCGGGTGCACCACATCGCCATCCCGGTGCCCTCCCATCCTCACGGGAGATCCGGTCTGTTGATCTCGACCCCTTTTGCGAGATGGCAGCAGTGTTTGACGACAGGGTCGTCTTCTCATTTGTCCCGACTGGCACAGATACCTCTGACTATCTGGTGACCTACGAAGTGCAGGTAGACGGCGTCATCAGGGTGAAGGTGGAGCAACAGTGGCTCGAGGGGATCAGCGCCTCCCACCCGATCGAGATCACCGAACCGCGGGGAGAAGAAGAATGCGTCGGGATCTCGATCACGATTGCAACGCCTGAGGGCGATGAAGTCCTGGTGAGCAGTTCTTCGGTGGGAGGAGGAGTGAAAAGAGGCTGAGAATACCTTATGATGCCACTCTGTGGCATGGGGCGTGCTGGTCCCTGTTCCCCTCGTCACAGGATTTGACCGCGGCTGGCAATTTCTCTCCATGAGTTTCAAGTCTGCTTTCCAGGTTCAATCTTCGAGGTCATCCCGGCCCTCTTATGTCCTCGTGTCGGGGGCAAGCGCCGCCTGGAGCCCCGGGATGACGATGGGGACAGGAAGAGATCTTTGATAATCCTGAATGATACTATGGCGGGGAGACCGGGAGGCGGCAGACCTCGCGGCAGAGATCTGCATTCAAAATTTTTGGAAAGGAACGTTTCAGTTCGAACCTCAGAGGGGTCCGGGATAGCACTTCAGGAAGATGGGGGAAAGCATGTGCGTCAGACTTGCACTACCGAGCCTCTGTGCTATTCCAACGTTACATTCACAAAAGAAGAATGGTACGCCGCCAACAGGACTCGAACCTGTGACATGCTGGTTAACAGCCAGCCACTCTACCAACTGAGTTATGGCGGCAGTGCGCACCTTGCGCCCTAATATCTATCTTTTCGTTCCTATTAAAGATTTTGGGAAGAGGGGTCGCGCATCCCCTCAAGGAGCGCGATCATCTCGTCGATATCACCGTCCAGGCCATCAAGGTACTCGAGGGCGCGCCCGGTCGCCACCGCCCCTGACGGCGAGGCCCTGATATATCCCATCCCCTCGAGGACACGCAACGAATAGCGTACCCGGTGATAGGGGAGGCCCAGGAGATCGGCAAGTTTCATGATCCCGATCGGCTGGTTGGCCGCGACCACCCTGAGCACCTCAAGGTGCCTGGCCTGCAGTTCGATCTCGGTCTTTAGTTTCTCAAGCATGCTCAATCATTCTTCTCCGATGGTCCGGCATGGACATCCAACCAGGCCTTGGTCAGGTAATAATGCTTCCTGAAGTACCAGATGAGGGGGAGGTCTATGAGGATCAGGACTGCGGCGACGGGAGGCCCGAGGGATGACGGCAGTTTGAAGAAGAGACCTATTGCAAGGGCGACCAGGATGATGATGACGTTCAGGACTATCGTGAGTTTCCAGAACTTCCATTTGAAGACCTTTTTGTCCGCTTCCTCCATCGATCGTACTTGTGCGTCCTTCTAAAAGTACTTGTGGTCTCCCGGCCATACCTACTCAGAACGGCCGGAATACCGTCCGGCACGATGATCTCATGGAAAAACTTGACGATGCGCTTGTTGCCGCCGACTGCTCGGCATATGTAGTCTATGCCTCATCAACAGACGCGGACTTCAGGTACCTGACCGGGTTTCAGGTCTCTGACCCCCTCTTATACCTGAAGAAAAAAGGGGAGACTGGAATACTTGTCGTCCCGCAGATGGAATATGAACGTGCGGCCAATGAATCTTCGGCCGTCCCGGTGACCAGGGCCGAGTCTGGATTCCTGAAGTTCCTGGAGGAGGAAAAGGATCCGTGGCAGGCCCTTGCCCGTACCGCTGCCTCCCTTGCCGGGGGCAGGGTCATGGTTCCGAGGGGCTTCCCGTACTGGCTCGGCAAACTCCTTGAAGAGCACAGTGGAGTCGTCGCCGACGGGGACGGCATAGTCCGTTCGATGCGGGCCGTCAAGACCCCCTATGAACTCGCCGCGATCAGGGCTGCCCAGAAAGAGACCGAGACGGCGATGGCCCTCGGGATCTCGATGATCAGACGTTCAGTCCCGAAGAAAGGTGTGCTTTACTTCGAAGACGCTCCGCTTACCTCTGACCGGGTCAGGACCGCGATGCATACCTACCTGATGGAGCGCGGCTATACCGCAAGGGACACCATCGTCTCCTGCGGGGAAGAGACGGCGATGCCCCATCGCCAGGGCGAAGGCACCCTCCTTGAAGACGCCCCGATCGTCATCGACCTCTTCCCACAGCATGACAGGAGCGGCTACCATGCCGACATGACCAGGACGGTCGTGAAGGGCGACCCCTCCCCTGAAATCGCCGAGATGCACGCCGTCACCTGCGAGGCCGTCGCCCTTGGCGAATCTCTCATTGCCGCCGGTGTCGAGGGGGCGGCGGTCCACAACGCCGTCGTCGACCTCTACAAGGAGCGGGGATATGAGAGCGGGGCCCGCGGGTTTGTCCACTCTCTTGGCCATGGGGTGGGGCTTGAGGTCCATGAGGCCCCGAACCTCTCCCCCTCAGGCGGGCCCCTTGAGGTCGGGAACGTCGTGACCGTCGAACCGGGCCTCTATTACCCGGGTATCGGCGGGGTACGGGTTGAAAATATGGGGGCAGTCACGCAGTCAGGGTTTGACCGCTTTACTCATTATACACAGGAGTTAGTCCTATGAGCGCTATGAATGACGAAGAGATGGAATCATATCTGGAAGCAGGTCGTCTTGCACATACGATCCTGCAGGACGGCAAAAAGATGGTGACGGTCGGGGCGTCGGTCCTCGAGGTCGTCGAGACGATGGAAGGAAAAATTCTGGACGCCGACGCCGAGATCGCCTTCCCGCTCAACCTCTCGATCAACGAGGACGCCGCTCATGATACCGCCTCCACCGGGGACGAGCGGGTCTTTAAGGAAGGCGACCTTGTCAAACTCGACCTCGGTGTCGCGGTCGACGGTCGGATCGCCGACACCGCCCTCTCGGTCGACCTCGGTGGGCACGCCGACCTGGTCGAAGCAACCCGCGCCGCCCTCGACCGTGCGATCGGCCAGGTCCGCCCTGGCGTCACCACCGGCGAGATCGGTGCGGCGATCCAGGACGAGATCGAGTCACGGGGATTTTTGCCGGTGGCCAACCTCACCGGCCACGGTCTGGCGCCGTATGCGATCCACACCGATCCCACCATCCCCAACATCGCCGTCAACGGTGGTGCCGTCCTTGAAGAGGGTATGGCCATCGCCATCGAACCCTTCGCCACTACCGGCAGCGGGCGGGTGAGCGACCGCTCCAGGATTGAGATCTACCAGCAGATCGAGGTAAAACCGGTACGCCTCCCGTCGGCAAAGCGCGTTCTCACGAAAGTGAGAGGTCGGCGGGGGATGCCGTTTTCCCGCCGCTGGCTCCCGCAGGAAAAGGTCGAGATCGCCCTTGCAGGACTGGTGCGTCAGGGGGTCGTCTATGGATTCCCGGTCCTCCATGATGTGGAAGGCTCCTTTGTCGCCCAGACTGAGCACACCCTCATCGTCACCGCAGACGGCGCCATTGTGACGACCCGATGAGATAGTATTATTGATACTCCCCCACCATAGGTGATGTTGGAACCCATGCCATGTGCTGACAAGAGAGACGATGTTCTCCGGTTGATTGAGCACCTCCTGACGGCTGAGGTCTACAACGCCACTCCTCAGCTCGACCTGGATGACCTTCCCCCTCAGTGCCGGACCCTCTTCCTCCCTGGTCCTGACGCCGTTGAGGTGAAGCGCCCGGTCGTGATCACGGAAGGTCTGCTCAAGCGAGCAGTCGGTTCTTCGGAGGAACCACTCAAAGATCTCGTGAAAAATCCATTCGTCGAGTTCGATACCCTCAAACTCCAGTACCATCTCACCGACCTCCATGCGGCGGCGGTCTGGTTCGCCACCCATGGAGGGAAGGAGATGGTGGAGAAGAACCCGGCACTTGCCCTCTACATCGGGAACTATGACTCCCTAGGGGTGAGGTACGAGGAGGTAAGGGCCGAAAATCCACGTTTTTCAGATTCGAGGGCTTATATCGATCACAAGATCGCAAAACTTACTGAAAAGGACGAGAAGATGAACGAAGCCCTCGAACTCGTCATCGTCAATGCCCCGGCAGAGATCGAGCAGCAGATGGACCGTCTCGTCTGCACCGAGGACCAGCTTGAGGTGATCAAGCGGATAAACATCGCGATCGAGAACCGTGATTTCCTCAGGGAGCATGACATCGCCGAAGTCGGCAAACTTCTCTTTGTCGGCCCGCCCGGTACCGGGAAGACCTCGCTTGCACTTGCGGTCTCTCATGAACTCCATATGCCGGTCCTGGAGGTGCGCCTCTCGATGGTCACCTCCCAGTATCTGGGCGAGACCTCCAAGAATATCGATCGGATATTTGACCTTGCAAGGCATCTCTCGCCCTGCATCCTCTTCATCGACGAGTTCGATTTCGTGGCAAAGAGCCGCGTCTCCGACGACCACGGAGCGATGAAGCGGGCGGTGAATATGCTCCTCAAGAACATCGACAAGATCAGCCTGGTCAGAAATGGGGTTCTTCTCATCGGGGCCACGAACCACCCACAACTCCTCGACCAGGCGGCCTGGCGGCGTTTCGACGAGGTCGTAGAGTTCGACCTCCCGAACGAGGCGATGCGGGCGGCGATCCTCAGGACGATCACCCGGACCCTGGTATGCGAGTGCGATCTCGACGAGGTTGCCGCACGGACCGAGGGGTTCTCGGGTGCGGACCTGAAGATGACCATCAAGGAGGGGGTGCTCTCGGCCCTGATGGACGGCCGTCATACTGTCTCCGAGGAGGATATCGAGGGCGCCCTGGCCCAGGTGACAAACCGCAACGTCATCCGTGAGTGTTCGTGGGGATAGTCAGATGAGAGTTACGCTGCTTGGGACAGGCGATGCCATCGGCACCCCGAAGATCGGGTGTTCCTGTCCGGTCTGCACTTTTGCCCGTGCAAATGGCAGGCAGCGCCTCCGTTCCGCGACGCTCGTCGAGGTCGGGGAGAAGCATATCCTCGTCGACACCGGCCCGGACCTGCGAGCTCAACTCCTGGCCGCGGGTTCTCCTCATATCGACGCTGTCGTCTGGACTCACGGACATTACGACCACTTTATGGGCTATGGCGAGTTTTATCGTGTCCAGAAAGTTCCGCCGGTCTATGCCGCCGCTCCGACGATGGAATATGCGGGGTCGGTCTTTTCCTTCCTCCCGCTGGAGGAACATATCGTCGAACCATATCGCCCATTCCTCCTCTTCGGTGCAGAGATCACGCTCTTCCCGGTCAACCATCCGCCGATGCCGACCTACGGGGTGCGGGTCGAGCACGAAGGGAAGGTTCTCGCTCTCACCGCCGACACCAATGCCCAGATCCCTCGGGCCAGCAAGGAGTGTCTCTCTGGTGCCGACCTCCTGGTTCTGGACGCCATCGTCCCTGATGGGTTCACCATCACGAAGCATATGAACTATGCCGACGCCCTGAGACTTGCCGAAGAACTGGCCCCGGCCGAGTTCAGGTGTACGCATGCAAGTCACCTCCTCCCCTGGGACACGCCCCATCTCGCAGTGGATATGGAGCAGTTTGACCTCTAAACTTTCAGTTTTGTAAAAATTTCCCCGAAAAATCTCTTTGTCGAAGATTTACTCTTCAGTCCCCCCGCCACACGATTGGTCGAGGAAGGCCCCCTCTTCGTTGTGATCATCCATTCTGCCTTCCCGTTTCAATCTTCATCCCTGGGGGCCCGGGGCAACGCCCCCGGCGCGCAGGTGAGGGGGAGGCGTTCTGTCGCGCTTGCGTCGAGAAGATGGAAAGGGTCTTTATGGAACCGGTATTTTGGCCCTGTAGAACCCCTCACCTGTTCTTCATATGAGTGTGCCGCACTCGCCTTCCCCATCTCTTCGGCTGGGGGCTCTGCCCCCGAACCCCGGGACCCCGATGAAGCCGGGAAGGCAGAATAGACGAACATGAAGAGGGAGGTGCAGTCTTCGACCTATCGTGTGGCTGGGGGGACCGGGGGGCGGCACGCCCCCCCCGCCAGAAAGTTCCATCCAGAGGGTTTCTCCAGAGTCGGAATTTAAGATTTACAGAGAATCTATCATCCTCAGATTGTTTCATGCTTGATACACAGAGGACAAAAAAAACCCTTCAGAATGATTGACTCTCCGCCTTCCCGTTACTCTCTTAATCTCAGGGAGAGTCAACTCCTGAATAATTCTGCGATCGCATCAAGTACCAGAGATATTCCCGGGAAAATCCGGGCGGTTTCATCTCTATTCAGGGGGGTCAATCACTCTTTTGCCATAATCGCGCCGACCACCAGAAGCCCGAGGCCGACGATGACGATGGCGAGTTCGATGAGCCCGATCAGGAATGTTACTACTTCAGGGGTGAGGAGCGTGATCCCGTAAATGCCGGCGGCGATCAGGACCAGCCCTATGACAATCATTGCAACACCAGTCTTGTCCATGGACAGCGTCACCGAAGAGTGATAGTCCAATCCTGCATATCAGTCTTGTCCTTCTCCATGGATCGCGAGAGGCCCTGAACCATTTTTTGCCTCTCTGCACCCACTCTAATTCATGGGAATGGGAAATCTGGACTGGAACCAGATCTGGAAGGACCAGGTCAGGGAGAACAGGTCGGTCCCTGGGTTCAAGAGCGGCACCGATCTCTGGAAGAAGAAAAAAGTGGCAGAGGAATACAGAGCACCGGCAGAGCGGGTGAAGACGACCCTTGCGCTCCTCCCTCTCGGCCCCACGCTCTCGGTCCTTGATATCGGTGCAGGGCCCGGCACCCTGGCGATCCCGCTTGCCGGGCAGGTGAGATCGATCACTGCCGTAGAACCTGCTGCTGGCATGGCCTCGGTCATCAGGGAAAAGACTGATGTCGGGGCCTGCAGGAATCTCAGGGTGGTGCAGGAACGCTGGGAAGATGTGGTCCCCGCCTGTGACCTCGACGGCCCCTATGACCTTGTCCTCGCCTCGTTTTCACTCGGGATGGAGGACCTTGCCGGCGCCCTGGAAAAGATGGACGCAGTCTCTTCGGGTTCAGTGCATCTCTTCTGGTTTGCCGACGTGCCTGGATGGGAACGTCACTATCTGGAGATCTGGCCGTCCCTTCATGCCGCCCAGTACCGCCCGGTCCCAAAGGCCGACGTGGTCTTCAATCTGCTCTGGCAGAGAGGGAAACATCCGGACCTGGTGCAGATGCCCCTCGTGCAGGAGGAATGGTTCAGGGATCTCGACGAGGCCTTCTTCCACTATGCCCCAAAGTTTGGGGTGGCAGATGTGAGACAGGAGGGGGTGCTGCGCACGGCCCTGGAGAGGTGGCTTGTCAGGGAAGGGGAGATGCTGGTAATGCGCGAGCGCTCGCATGCCGCGCATATCTGGTGGGAAAAAGAAGAGGATGCCGTTCCCTGGTGTGAGGGATAAGGCGGAGCGAGAGATCAGAAATTCGCTCTGAATTTATCCCAGGAGTCTACAGGACATGACTCCTCGCCGAGATCAAGTCTCTCTCTAAGAACTCAACCCTTCTCTCCAGGGGCTGCACGATCGATCAAAGACGGCACAACACTCTTTGAGATCTTCATTTGTGCCTCCCCGGCCTTATCTTCATCCCTGGGGTCCGGGGGAGCCGAGCCCCTGGCGCGGGCATGGAAGAAGGCATGACGATTATAATGGCCATCCCCGACGTAGATCTTCCTGTCATCTCTTGCCGGGGCGGCCATGCGATGATGCTCTGATGTGATGTCGTGCTCAGATGGAGGCACATCGATTCAGTGCACGAGGAGGAGATTCATGATCATTTCATTCCCTATGCATGAGCAAGGGGTTCATGCCAGGTTCTGCACGGCCTATATTTTATCCTTCTTTCAGTACGGCAGAGACCCGCCCTGTTGCATCGTGAATTATTTCGTCAGAGAGATGAACCTCGGCTTCGAGAGAGAAGAGGAGCGTGCTCTCCTCCCAAGTGACGATGAGCGCGACCGGTCGTGCTGCATAAAACGCCCCTCTCGTGCCTGAAAGTGTGGTCTCCTTGATCAGGGGGATGATCACGCGCTCGCCGACGCGGAGAGGTTCTCCGACAATGATCTCCGTCATCCTTCTCCTCGTGTCATCGTCTGGATCGCGGCGCGCGACTCTGGTTGAAGTGCCATCCTCCCTGCAGAGACAAAAAGGGCCACCGGTCGCCTGATGCAGAGGGAAAGTTCTGCTTCACCTGCCGCGTCCTCATCGGTAAAGAGGGGTTCCATCTCAAGACGGACCGGTGTAGGCCACAGCATCCCGTTCAATGCCTGCACAACGCCGAAGACCTCACCGGTTATGATCGGATCTCCAAATCCTCCCCTGAACCAGAGGCGGATCTTCTCCACTCCGGTGTGTGCGAACAGATCCCTGAGAAAACGGACCAGGTGGGGGAGGGCCGCTCCTGCTTCCCTGATCGTCTGCAGGTCCGGAATCCCTGGTTCCTCTTCACCCCCCGCGTCCTCGCTCCTGGTATCATCTTCATCAGAGGGCAGGGGGATTCTCATCACCGGGGTATTTCCGACGAGGAAGTTCACCTCCCATTCTGCCCTGTTGTCCACTCTGATCCCAAGACCCGCCCAGCTCATGACAAGGGCGACCACCCATTCCTCGCCCCCGAATGATCCTTTCATCCTGATATGCAATGGGACAAGGAAGATCAGGAGCATGAAGAAGCCGACAGATCCGAGTAGGATGCAGAGGAGAATTACTTCGCTGCCTCCCATGATGGTTTGAGGTTACTTCTCTTCAGGCTTCTCCGTTTCCTGCTTTCTCTCTCCGACCACTGAGGCCACCTTCTCGATCACCGGCGGAATGGTCTCCCCGATCGTCTCGATAACTTCTGCAACTGCCCCTTTCTTACTCACCGAGAATATCTGGACTCCTCCAGGGCCTTTGATCTCTTTATAGACGACAAGCAGGGCGATCGGATCGACCCCTCCCCCTGCGCCTCCTCCTTCTCCTTCTTCACCGGATCCTTTTCCTACCCCCGCACCGAACGCGAAACCAAACCTGGCAATTGAAAAGACAACCTTGTCCCCGAGGTCAAGGGGTTCCCCGATGATCGCCTTGGCTGTGATAAAGTTCCTGAGCTCCTCAGCGGTAACTTTGACCATCTGCTCTCCTGGCATCGAAACCACAGTCGAGCATTGTCTGAATAATATAAGAAGATATGGGATGCCGGTGAGTGGTGCAGAAAAGGGCAGGTATTTCCTCATTCCCAGGCTGGATAAAAGAGATCGACTGCGGTCCAGAAGAGGATTTTCAAGAACATTGGCTGAGCATCATGGTGCCCCAGAGGGCCTCTCCCCCATCCCTGGTCGGCCCTGCATCATGCCCCTTCGCCCATGGTCTTCAGCCGTTTTGACCATCAGGCCAGGCAAATGCAGCATCGCGCCCATTGAAGATAAGCCGGCGCCATGGCCGGTCGTCTTCACTGCCCACAACCCCTCTGCTGGAGAAGACTTGTAGGCCCGACCAGTCACAGCCTTATCTTCGACCAGGCGTCTGTTCGGCCCAGTTACGGGGTTTTTTCAGCGTAATGGTGGCTTTCAAGCCGTTTCAGCCACCTGCCTCGCCCCGTCACCGCAGGGCAATCTCTGGATCGCGTCCCCTGAGGCAGGTCCAGATAGGAAAATTTCTATTTATAGTTTTTCATGACAGAAGAGATAAACCAGATCAGGACCCCTCCTCCCCTGATGCACCAGACACTCAGGTGGCATGAGGTAGGAATCGAGCAGAACCTGCATATTCTTCTGGACGACCTTGTCGAGACGCGGGCCTCTCTTCCGTCAGGGAAACGACACACCATCGGGAAGATGGGACACTGGAGCTCTTCTCTTGAGACGATGATCGAGCGGATCGCAGCAGTCAAGGCTGAAGTGCAGCCCCATGTCGAGAGAGATCTTGGCTATGAGATCCAGACCCCTGAGATGTTTACCATGATTTTTTTCCAGCCAAGTACGCGAAATCTCTTCTCAGAGATTGCCGTTCATTTTAAGGATGGGAGTTGTTCTCTTTCACAGGAAAAATTAACTGAAATGGCTTCTCTCCACGACGTTGCCGAAGCGCTTGCATGGATCGGGGATGCCGCGTTGAAAATCGGAGTGCTTCGTGAGATCTGGACCCCGAGAACTGCAGATGCCGGCAAACTCTCAGAGAGAAGGAAGACATACGAGAGCAACGCGAATATGGCCAGACTTGCGGACCGGTGGGGGCTGTATGAATACCGGATCCAGTTTGATCCCCCGATACAGAAGAAGAAAAAAGAGATCGAACATATCAAGGGTACGCTTGTGGAAGGGGTGTTTGGGACTGTGTTTCTCCAGGCAGGACTGGAGGGTGTTGCCGGTGCAGCCAGGTTTTTGAGGCCATGACTTTTTTAGCGCATTTCCCGGAATCGTCAGAACATGAATGTCCTCTCAAAATGAAGTATTTTCTTCCAGGGATCTGGCTTTGTAGATCCCCTCACCTATTGTGTGGGGAGAACGTGTGTCACCCGCCTTCCCATTTCTTTGACCAGGGGCTCTGCCCCTGGACTCCCAGGAACAAGATAGAGACAGGAAAGCGGCGAGAAGCCACAAAGAGAGGGTACGATCTTCCTTCAATCTTCATTGTTGGGGGGTCCGGGGCAGAGCTCCCCTGGGGAGGAAAGATGGAGAACTCCAGGAAGGATGCACTTCAGTTCGAGGAGATATTCACTCTTCGAGAGTTTTGGGATATGTTCTCTCAGTATTGATGAGCGGGTGAGTCTCTCTACAAAGTTGTTCTGCGTATCATCCTGGAAGGACGATGGTCAGATAGGAGTCCATATCCTGGAGAAGCCTCTCCGCCCTCTTGAAGTCACCCGCGCCCAAGGACATATGCCGCTGCTCCCAGGAGAGGGGCGCGGCCCCCAAGGGCACTGACCACGATCTCAGGAATGGGGAGATAGCGGTCGAGGTGCGGGTGCAGATGCCTGAGCAGAAGTTCGCCATGGGCCCGGGCAATCGGCCCGTCCAGGACGATCACCTCTGGCGAATAGGCGACGATGATGTCGGAGAGGGCCCGCGCGTTGATCTCCCCGAGGATGTCCATGAACCCCCCGGCCAGGGGATCCCCTCGCGCCGCCGCGTCCAGGATCCCCTGACTGGACGAACAATCAAAGGAAGGGAGATCAATGTGTTGTCTTGCCAGCCATGCCCTGAAAAATCGGGGCATCCCGGTCCCTGACGCATAGGCTTCCCAGTGACCCTGATGGCCGCACCCGCAGGGGAGGGCATATTCAGCATCCACAAAGAGGTGCCCTACCTCCCCGGCGTTTCCGTCCCTGCCCAGGAGAAGGCGACCCCCGACCACTGCCCCCCCGCCGATCCCGGTCGAGAGAGTCAGATAGATCAGGTCGTCCACGTCTGCTCTCCCTCCACGCCACCGTTCACCCAGAACCCCGGCCCGGCAGTCATTGAGGAGTCTCACCGGCAGACCAAACCGTTTGGTGAGCGGCGAGACAAGAGGCACCTCTTCAAAGACTATGTTCGGTGAAGAGACGATTCGGCCGGTGATCAGGTCGAGGGGTCCGGCCGAGGCTACCCCGATCCCGACGGGATGACCGTCGCTCATGATTGACGCGATCGCATCCCCGACCGCCCTGGTCACCACCTCTCCAGAACGTCCCTCCCTGGGGGTATCCCCGCACACACACTCTCGCACCCTCCCCTCCGGCGTCACAAGGGCCGCACGATAATGGGTCGCGCCGAGGTCCACCGCGATGACAGAACCGTCTTCCATCCACCAGACCTTGCGCCCCAGAACATATCAGGGCTTTTGCCCCTCGATGAGATGGGCGAGCGACCGCCTCACCTGGGGGAGCAGGGCATCGCGGTTCTCCCTGGTCACCACCACCATCTCCACATCGTGCCTGACCTTCACCTCCTCGATGAAACGGTCGCCGCGCAATGCCACCGTCGCTACCACCGGGATCGGACCGTCGAGGAGTTTGGTCACCAATGACCGAAAACGCGTCGAAAGACATTCCATTCTTCCGATCTCGTCGATCACCACCAGTCCGGTCTCAGCCTGGTCGAGAGATGTCGTTTCCAGGTAAGCGTCGAAGGCCTGGAGGTCGACCCCATACTGCCCGACGCGATGATGACTGACTGAATGGACATGGGCAAAGAGTACTCTGCGACCGTCAAATCCTATCAATTCAAATCCTGTTCGTTCGCCCTCTTCCCTGATCTCCTGGGTGTAAAACCCTGTAATTCCAGGGAGTCCTTTGACCGCCCGCCGCACCAGAGTCGTCTTCCCTGAGCCGGGTGCGCCGGTGATCAGCAGATTTTTCATACTTATTTCACCTCCTTTGATCCTGCCGAAATTCCAGGATACACTCGATCATTCCTCCTTTTTTTTCTGGATTGTCATCTCGCAACGCTCGTCTCCCATACATCTGGCACGGACCGCGCGCAGGGTATACGAGGGATTGAGCCTCTCTACAGATGCAAGAGAGAAGGGCAGACACCAGGAGAACCCGGTCTCCTCCCCTGCCCCGACCTCACGCAATGTCTTCAGGTGAGGGCACCCGGTCATCACAAGGGTCGCCGTCTCTTCAGAGGTGTCCATAACCGAGATCCTGAACTCGGGCCCGAAGATCACGGTCGTCCCGACCTGAAGGGCCTCTCCGATCTCCCCGGCGGTCTGTGTCGGGAACCTGAAGGTTTCGGCGATTGTCTTCATCTCTCGCCCAAGGGCGTACCAGACCATCTGTTCCCGTTCCTCAGGGCTCTCCTTCTCGTTCCTGAGTGCACGGGCGTACAGAGCAGGCAGGAGTGAGGCGACCCGCGTTGCCACCTTCCACCGCGCCAGGGGCGGGACCTCCTCGACCAGGGCGCGCCTCACAGATATCATCCCCTCGGTCAGGCCGGCTCAGCGCACCGGCTCGATCCTGATCTCGCACTGGTGGTCACCGACACAGATCCCGCTCTGGTAGGTGACGTCGTAGTCCGGGTTGAGCGAGGCCACTGCCGTTTCAGTATATGCCCGGCAGGCCTGACAGAGGGACGGCGTCTCTTCCCCGACCTCCCGTGCCCTGGAGACCAGCGGGCATGCCGTCGTACAGAGGGTTGCCGCGTCCTGGCTCCTCGCGATCTTCACTTCTCCCTGAAGTTCTGGGCCGAGCAGGAGCACAGAAAGGGTTCCAAATGCTCGTGCGACATCTCCCGCGTTTCTGAGTGGAAAGTTGAAGGCCCGCGCCAGTCCCGCCTGGCTCTTCCCGACTTCTTTCCATATCTCCTCGTCCAGGTCTTCAAAACCGTCCCCAAACCGTCTCCGTACTCCCCGGCTATATGCGATGGGAATCGCCGTCATCGCCCGCGTGGCAAGATTCCATCTGACCTCTACCGGGATCGTATTGATCTCAACCATCACTCGCACCTCCACGTCGCGCTGTTTCGCGACGCAATAGAAACATATCGCACACAATATAAACATTGCCGGAAAAAAAATCGGGTATGTCATGCCGTCCCCAGGGTCGGCGTGGAGGGTCAGTCACCATTCTCCGGTCCATCTGGTCCTGTTCAGCGGTCGGTCGGGGCCATGAGATACATATATATAGAGTGTCATGAATTCCCGAGCCATATATTCACCGGGAGGGACGTGAAGCATGCGTACCATACCACAATGGGCAGGCATCATCGTGATCGCCATGCTCTGTTCAAGTGTCCTTATCGTCTCGGGCGTGGTGCCCTTTCTCAGGCCCGCCGCCGTCTATCCTTCTATCACGCCGGTGGCGGGGGTCGACGAGATCGACCCTGCTGAATTCATTTTTTCATTTGAAAGAGATCACTATCGCCTGCAAATGCCGGTAGATGCCGCGGTCTATAGCGGGGCCAGGGAGGGGCAGAAAAATGCCGTGCTCTATGAAGAGATTGCAGATGAGGTGTGGATGGCAGAATATTATCGGGCCTTTCTCGACGATCCTCACCAGGAAGACCTGTACGCCGGACTTCTCACCGCGTTCCGTGAAGTGGGAGACGAGAATCGCCTCGACTCAGACCGATACCTCGAGATGATCGTCGCATTTGTACAGGCGATCCCGTACCAGGTCCATCCTCCTGACACTCCGCCGAAGTTCCCGGTTGAGACCGTCGCAGAAAGGAAAGGAGACTGCGACGATAAAAGTCTCCTGCTTGCCGCTCTCCTTTCCAGGGATGAGTATGATGTCGCCCTCTTCAATTTTGCAGATGATGGGCACATGGCGGTTGGCATTGCAAGCGACGATGTCACCTATGGTGAGACGGGATATGCCTATATCGAAACGACTGATTCAGGGTTTGTCGGTGCTGTGCCAGGCACTCTTGCGGGGGGGGTGACTCTCTCCGGGGAACCCCAGGTGATCAGGATCGGGAACGGGACCACCAGATATACCGGCGGTGCCGAGACCGCCTACATCATCGCCAGGGAACAGGAGGCCAAAGAGGCTGCAGGGACACTCAACGAGGAGATCGCCCGGCGATCAGAGGCGCTTAAACGATCTGAAGAGGGACTCAGAGAAGAGAAGTCATCGATCACGTCTCTCCTTGATGGGGGAGACCATTCTGGCTACAATCGTGCGATCATCCCGTTCAACAGGGACGTGCGTACTCACAACCAGGACCTCACCGACTACATGAGTGATGTGGAACGCTACGACCTGACCGCAGAGGTCTACAACTATATTGTTGAACACCGCCATGACCGGGCAGGCACCTACCGGTGGCTCCTTGACCACCCGCTCCCCACAGGAACCTCCTGACTCTGCCCCCTGGCTCTCCATGCGGCCTTGGAGATCTGGTTTCTGCGCTGAACTGTCTGATATGCCTCTGCCCGCCTGGCGAGTGCAGAGAAGGTCGAATCTTGCATAACCATTCTGGATACGTGAGGGTATATGTCCCTTGACCGGGGGCGGGGTGAAAGTGAACATGGCACGACAAGGGTATTTATCCCGGCCGCCTGATATACTCTTGAGAGATACCCATGCTCAAAATCGAGAACCTGAAGGTCAATGTCGGGGGTCGCGAGGTCCTCCACGGGATCGATCTTCAGATCAATGACGGGGAGACTCACGTCCTCATGGGACCGAATGGCTCTGGAAAGAGCACCCTTCTGATGACTATCATGGGGTCAGGGAACTATGAGATCACCGGAGGACGGATCCTCTATAATGACAAGGACATCACCCATATGCCCATTCATGAACGGGCAAAACTGGGTATTGGCATGCTGTTCCAGCGTCCTCCCACGATATCAGGTTTGAAACTCGGCAAGCTCCTCACGGCGATATCAGGGGGGAAGACCGGCGACATCCCGGCCTACGCCAGGGGAGTGAACATGGAGGGTTTTCTTGAGCGCGATATCAACAAAGGATTCTCCGGTGGGGAGATCAAGCGGAGTGAAGTCTTGCAGTTGATGGTGCAGCGGCCAGACTTCGTGATGATCGACGAACCAGAGAGCGGGGTTGACCTGGAGAACATCTCTCTGATGGGCAACTCCATCGCTCAACTCCTCCAGAAAGATCTGCATATCGTAAACCGCCAGAAGAGCGGGCTGATCATCACCCACACCGGCCATATCCTCAACTATATCGAGGCCGACTTCGGGCATGTGATGATCGACGGGCAGATCCGGTGCCATGGCAACCCGCGCGAAATCCTCAATGTCATCAAAGAAAAAGGCTACAAGGAGTGCCTCGCATGCCAGCAGATATGAACGAATTTTTTAGACTTCCTGAATCAGAGCGAGAACGCCTCACCGAGACCGGTCTTGAAGTCGGGCTTGAGAATAGGTGCGGGAGTTACTTCCAGGTCGACCAGGACACTGTCCAGACCACCTGTTCAGGGGAAGGAGTCGAGGTTATCCCCCTCCAGGAGGCCCTTGAGCGGTATGACTGGATGAAAGACCGCTACTGGAATGCCGTCAAGAAGGACAAAGACAAATTCACCAAATTTGTCGCGAAGCAGGAGAAACCCAGGGGGGTCGTCGTCATCGCTCACAAGGGGACACGGACCGTCTTCCCTGTCCAGGCCTGCCTGTACCTCTCTGGCGAACCAGTCCAGACCGTGCACAACATCATGATCGCCGAGGAGGGCGCCGAACTTCACGTCATCTCTGGGTGTGCAAGCGCCGCCGGGGCAAGGAGCGGATCGCATATCGGCATCACCGAGTTCTATGTTGGGAAGAATGCCCAGATCACCTCGACGATGATCCACAACTGGAACCCCCATATCTCGGTCTACCCGAGGAGCGCCGCCATCGTTGAGGAAAACGGGGTCTTCCTCTCCAACTATGTCTGCATGCACCCGGTGTCACGGGTCCAGATGTACCCTGAGGCACGGCTGGCAGAGAATGCCACCGCAAGGTTCTCTTCCATTGTCGTCGCTCATCCGGGTTCGCACCTTGACCTTGGTTCCCGTGCGGTCCTCCAGGGCAAAGGGAGCAGTGCAGAACTCCTCACCAGGGCGATCACCAAGGGAGGGACGGTCATCTCCCGCGGCCATGTGCAGGGCGCAACCGAAGGGACAAAGGGCCATATCGAGTGTCGGGGACTGATCCTGGAAGACGGTACCGTTCACGCCATCCCTGAGATCGAAGGGCAGGTCACCGGCACCGAACTTACACACGAGGCGGCGGTCGGCAAGATCGCCAAGGACGAGATCGAATACCTGATGGCCCGCGGCCTCTCTGAAGAAGAGGCGACGGCGACGATCATCCGCGGTTTCCTGGACGTCAAGATCGACGGCCTGCCGCCGGTGCTCCAGCAGCAGATCGACGCCGCCATCGACGCTGCAGAATCGGGGTTCTAAGGAGATGAGCGAGGAGTTCGCGCGTGAGCGCCACCAGATGGTGGAACGCCAGATCCGGGCACGGGGCGTATCTGACCCCCGCCTCCTCACAGCCATGCGCGACCTCCCGCGTCATCTCTTCGTCCCTGAAAGTTTGAGGCCGGCGGCCTACGGCGACCACCCCCTCCCGATCGGGAGCGGGCAGACGATCTCCCAGCCTTACATCGTCGCCGTCATGACCGAACTCCTCGATCTCGAACCAGGAGACCGGGTGCTTGAGATCGGGACTGGAAGCGGATATCAGGCGGCGATCCTTGGGAGGATGGCACATGAAGTCTGGAGTATCGAACGTCTCCCTGAGATCGCCGACCTGGCGCGGCAGAACCTGGCCAGGGTCGGCGTCGAGAACGTCCACGTGGTCGCGGCCAACGGGACGCTGGGCCTCCATGAACACGCTCCCTTCGACGCCATCATCATCACGGCGGGCACCCCTTCAGTCCCCCGACCCCTCTTCGACCAGCTTGCCGACGGTGGACGGCTCGTCGCCCCGGTCGGCGGGCGTGAACTCCAGTTCCTGGTGGTCTACACGAGACGAGGGGACGAGATCATCCACCGCTCGTGGGGGGCGGTTTGTTTTGTCCCGCTCATCGGCAGGCACGGATGGGAGGAGCACCGCCGTGTGGTATGACGTCACTCGTCCTCTCAACGAAGATGTTGTGACCTTTCCTGGCGACCCGGTGCCGACCTTCGGACGGGAAGATTGCGGCGAATATGTGCTCTCCCACCTCGCGCTCTCGACCCATACCGGCACCCACATCGACGCCCCGTCTCACTATCTAAAAAATGATCGCTCTGTCGATCGGATCGATCCCGCCAGGCTCCTTGGGCGCTGCCGCGTCCTCGACCTCGGCAGGGTGACCGGGATCACGCAGGCCGACCTGGAGGGGCGGGTCGATGAGGTTGAGCGGGTCCTCTTCAAGACCTGGTTCTCAGAGAAAAAAGATTTTGATCCCAATTTTCCCTATCTCACCCATGACGCCGCATCGTACCTCCTCGAAGGTGGAACCTCCTCTGTCGGGATCGATTCGCCCTCTATCGAGGCCTACGAGGGAGACGGTTCGGTCCATTGTCTCCTTCTGGGGAACGAGGTCGCGGTCATCGAACTCCTCGACCTTTCTGCCGTGCCTGAAGGTGACTATTATATGGCGGCGCTCCCTCTCAGGCTCGAAGGGCTTGACGGTTCGCCGGCGCGGGTGATCCTCTCAGACCAACCAATCATATGAGGTGACCTATGAATCTGATCGCATCTGCTGTAGCTGAACTCAAGGAACAGATCAAAGACTCAGGCTGCGAGGACGGAGTTGTCGTCCTCACACAAAATTCCCCCAGGCCTCTCTGCCAGTACCCGCAAGGTGTTTGTGTGGATGCCAGATTTGGTGACAGGACCGGACACGTCGTCACCACCGACCCTCTCAAGGTCTCGACCAGGATTTCCTTCATGTATGGAGCGCCCCTCTCCCGCCCGGTCGAGCGGACCGCGGCCTGTGCGATCATCAACGCCGTTACAGGATTTTTCTGCACCAATAGGAAGATGAACGCCTGTAACCCGGCACATCATGCTCCCTGTCTCCAGGACCTCGTCGCCGCCCTTGGAGCCCAGACGGTCTACGTCGTCGGCGAGGCGGCGGGGATCCCCGAGGCCCTGGAAGCGCACCTCGTCGCTACTCCGGAGGAGGCCGACGTCCTCCTGGTCACCGGTCCTGGGCTGATCTCAGATGACGGCCTGGCAGCGGTTGAAGGTGCGAGGGGGGAGAAACGGGTGATCTTCCTTGGGCCGTCAACTGCAGGTGTTGCGAATCTCCTCGGGATCGAGCACTGGTGCCCATACGGGAATTGAATCTCAGGGCCTGTAGAAATCGTCTTGATGACGCTCTGTGGGGTGGGCTCGCCCCCGCGTCGAAGAGAACTATCAAGAGGATTTACCATGAAAATGGCCCTGAAGATTTCTTCTATAGGCTCTGTAGAATACCCTCTCCTGAACCCCTGCCGATGAAGAGTGGCGGGGATTGCAGTCTCTCTATTGGCTTGAATGAGGATTTGATCATACCTGACCTTCTCATGGCTGATATACAGAGGACAGAAACATCTTCTGAATGATCAGTCTCCCTCCTTCCCAACTCTATCTTCATTCCCGGGCTTCCGGGGGCCGCGCCCCCGGCGCGGTGGTGTGGGAAGGCATGATGATCGGGCGTGCTGCCCTCATCGTAGAATCCGCCCTGGAATCTCGTGTCTGGGGGGTGCCCCTCCCAGACCCCTCATGGGAGAGAGGATATGTGGGGGCGGCAACAAAGTGGTGGTCCCCTGTGGTGTCCTGATCTGAAGAGGAAACAAGGATCCACTCATTAGAGACCAACCAGAGATTCATGCTCGATTCTACAGAGCCATGAGAAGATCTTTGATCATCAAGAGAGCCCTCTGGCCTGGTTGACTGGGGAAGCAAGGATACCCATGAACCCTGTCTCATGAGATCTCAAGGGGGTGTGTTCCCTCCTCATGCCTGATCCCGCCGCCCCTATCTCTCCATGAAACCGTGAAGAACCCTGTTTTCTCCAGGCACCTCACCAGATCCCAAACCTCATATCCTGTGACAGACCAATACCACGCATGCTTTTCGGCTCTTCAGGGATCAGGAGAAGATATTCGGGAGCATTTGTCGGACTGGCCGTCAAGGTCGGGGTCGCCGTCGGCCAGCGCGGCCAGAGTGCCGTCATTGGTAGAGATACCAGGACGACCGGACCACTCATCGCTGACGCCGTCACGTCTGGCATGCTCTCGACCGGCGTCGAGGTCTATGACTGCGGGATCGCCCCCACCCCGACGGTCGCCTGCGCCGCCCGCGACCACGCCCTTGGCGTGATGGTCACCGCCTCGCACAACCCGGAGGAATACAATGGGATTAAACTTCTCAATCCTGACGGCTCTTCATTTACCTCGGACCAACAGCAGGAGACCGAGGCCGCGGTCCAGGGCGGGCGTCCTGCCAGGTGGGAGGAACAGGGACGGCTCCACCGCCTCGACGCCGTCTCTCTCCACAAGAAGGCGATACTCGAGAGTGTCACCCTCCCGGAGGGGTTACACGCCGTCGTCGACTGCGGCAACGGGGCCGGGAGCGTCATTACCCCCTCGCTCCTCGCCGATGGAGGAGTCCATGTCCTGGCCCTCAACGCCGATCCTGAAGGCCGGTTTGTCAGGCCCTCCGAACCCCTGGAGGAGCACCTCCCGTACATGTCTGCCATGGTGAAGAAACACAATGCCTCCTGCGGGATCATCCATGACGGCGATGCGGATCGGATGATGGCCTTCGACGGTGCAGGCCGCTATATCGGCGGCGACCACATGATGATGCTCTTTGCCGAGTATCTCGGTGCAAAAAAGGTTGTCACCACCGCAGACGCCTCGATGGCCATCGAAGAAGTTGCCGAGGTGCGACGGACCCCGGTCGGGGACACCTATGTCTCTGAAGAACTCCTGCAATGGGGAGACTTCGGGGGCGAAGCCTCAGGGGCCTGGATCTTCCCGAAAAATTCCTTCTGTCCGGACGGGATCTATGCAGCCACGCTCCTCTGCGAGATCGCCGGTGAATGGGACCTGGCAGAGTGCATCGACGCCATGCCCGCCTACCCGATCCTGCGCGAGTCCATCCCCCTCGACGACGCCCACGAAGTGATGGCCACGATGGGCGCCGCGGTCCCGACCGACGGGGTCAGGATCGAGGAAGAGGACGGATGGTGCCTGGTCAGGGCGAGCGGGACCGAACCGAAGGTGCGGTTTACCGCCGAAGGGAAAGACCTGGCGACGGCAAAACAGGTGATGGAGACCGCGAAAGAACGGTTGCAGGCCGCACGCAAGGGGAGGACGGCCTGATGGAGTGTGTCATTCTCGCCGCCGGTGAAGGTACCAGGATGCGTCCGCTCACTGCCGACCGGCCCAAAGTGATGCTCCCCATCGCCAACCGCCCGATGCTTGAACACCTCGTCTGTGCGGTCAGGGACGCCGGGATCACCTCGGTGGTCTTGGTCGTCGGCTATGGCGAGCGGGAAGTGCGCGATTGGTTCGGCGACGGAAGCCGTTTTGGGCTCTCGATACGCTATGTCACTCAGCGCCACCAGCTTGGCACCGGCGACGCCCTCATGGCGACGGAGGGCCTGACCACTGGGCGGTTCCTGATGCTCAATGGTGACATGATCGTTGAGAGCAGCGACCTTGCCGCCCTCTGTCAGAGGGAGGCCCCGTGCATGGGGGTGCACGAGTCTGACCATCCGCAGGACTACGGGGTCGTCACCATGGACGGCGCCCAGATCACCGGGCTTGAAGAGAAGTCCAGACACCCCAGGAGCACCTGGATCAATGCTGGCGTCTACCTCTTCGACCAGGAGATCTATGCCAGGGCCGAAGACCTCTCCCTCTCCGGGCGCGGCGAGTACGAACTCACCGACGCCCTTGAGGGATATATCGCCGAGGGACGGCTCACAGCCTATCCTCTTAAGACCTGGATGGATGTCGGGTCGCCCTGGGACCTCCTCGACGCCAACGCCACCCTGCTTGCCGGCATGGAGGCGTCGAGAGATGGCGCCGTCGAGGAGGGCGTCGTCGTCCACGGCAAACTCATTCTTGGCAAAAATTCGGTCGTCAAGGCCGGGACCTACATCGAGGGCGACTGCGTCATCGGTGACGGATGCACCGTGGGACCCCACGCCTATCTCAGGGGTTCGACCACCATAGGCGACTCCTGCCACATCGGCCACTCGGTCGAGGTGAAAAATTCGATCATCTTTGCCGAGACCAAGATCCCGCACTTCAACTATCTCGGGGACTCGGTCGTCGGTAGCCACTGCAACTTCGGTGCCGGAACAAAGGTGGCAAACCTCAGGCACGACCACGGGATCATCAGGGTCAACGGCCGTTCGACAGGGAGAAAGAAGTTCGGGGCCATCATCGGCGACCACGTCCTCTTCGGGATCAACTGCTCGGTGAATGTCGGCAGCGTCATCGGGAGTTACTCTCTCATCGGGCCGCACAGCCTCGTCGAAGGGGTCCTCCGAGACAGGACCGTGATCAGGTGAGGTGGAAAAAGATGCAGGCAGTGATTCTTGCAGCAGGAGAGGGCAGACGTCTCCGCCCTCTCACCCACACGGTGCCGAAGGCAATGGTGCCGGTGGCCAACCGCCCGATCATCGAGTACATCGTGCGGGCACTCGAGAAAAACGGGATCAGGGACATCATCGTCGTGGTCGGCTACCAGAAAGAGCGGGTGATCAGGCACCTCAACACCCTCGACCTCCCGGTGCGGGTCGTTGTCCAGGACCGGCAACTCGGCACCGCCCATGCCCTGCAATGCGCCGCTCCTCTCATCAAGGAAGATTTCCTCCTCCTTTCGGGAGACAACTACGTCGACACCGCGTCTATCGCACGGATCATGCAGGAGAGAAACGCCGTCCTGACCTGGGAACACCCCTATCCCTCCAACTTTGGGGTGCTCATGATCAAGGACGGACTTGTCAGGCAGGTCCTTGAGAAACCTGACGAAGCCCCAGGGTTCACGGTCTCGACCGGGATCTTCTCCCTCGACCCCGGGTTTTTTGCGTATCTTGAGAGCACCGAGATCCCGGACGCTGTCAACGCCATGATCGCCGCCGGCACGCCGCTCAAGGCGGTCAGGGCCACCGATTGGCAGGACGCCATCTACCCCTGGGACCTCCTGCGCCTGAATGCCGCCCTCCTCCGGGGGGTCACCCAGGAACGGGCAGGAAAGATCGGGGCGAACGTGGTGATCAGGGGCCCGGTCTCAATCGGCAGAGGGACCACCATCGGCCCGAACACCACCATCCTTGGCCCGGTGGTGATCGGGGAGGACTGTGCGATCGGTCCCAACTGCGTGATCCTCCCAGATACCAGCATCGGTGCCAGGACCGAGGTCGAACCCTTCACCATGATCGGGCGGTCTCTCGTCCTTGATGATGTCAGGATCGGGTCACACGCCCGGATCACCGATGCCGTCATCGGGACCGGGTCATGTCTTGGAGACCACATGACCGCCGTCCCGCACAAGACCATCTTTTCCATCGAGGGCGAGTTGATCAGGGCAAAGTTCGGGGCCATCGTCGGGGACAATGTCAGGACCGCCCCTTTCTGTGTGCTCAAGAATTGTATCATCGGGAATGGGGTGGAAGTGGAAGACGGGAAAACGATCTATGGGGAGGTTCCGGATGGAGCAAGAATTATATAAATATTCAGAGGATACTCACCAGAACAACAGAGAGTGATGCGGTTTGTGCGGGATCGTGGGGTATATAGGATGGAGAGAAGCCGCCCCCATCGTTATTGAGGGTCTGAAAAGACTTGAATATCGGGGGTACGACTCTTTCGGGGTGGCTACCGAGAACGGCCATATCAGCGTGGTAAAGCGGAGCGGGAGGATCTCAGAGAACGGTGCAGACCTCACCATTCTCACCGGGCAGATCGGGATCGGGCATACACGCTGGGCGACCCACGGCGTCCCGAACGACACCAATGCCCATCCCCACACCGACTGTACCGGCCGGATCGCCGTGGTCCATAACGGGATCATCGAGAACTATGCACTTATCAAGAGAAAACTCGTCGAGCGTGGACACCGGTTCAAGAGCGAGACCGACACCGAGGTGATCGCCCACCTCATCGAGGAATATTATGAAGGTGACCTCCTGACCGCGGTCAGCGAGACGGTCCGCCACCTTGAGGGGTCGTATGCCATCCTGTCCATTGCGGAGGACGATCCCAGGATCATCGCCGCACGCAAGAACAGTCCACTTGTCCTTGGGGTAGGGGATGGCGAGGTGCTCTGCGCCTCAGACATCACCCCGCTTCTTGAACATACCGAACGTGCAGTCTATCTTGAAGACGGGGACATCGCCGCCCTCACTCCCTCCCGCATCGATGTCTACCATGACAGCGTCCATGTCGAACGTTCAATCGATCACATCACCTGGAGTCTTGACGACGCCCGCAAGGGCGGATTTGAACATTATATGCTCAAGGAGATTTATGAACAGCCCCAGGTCTTCTTTGAGACCGTCAAGTCGATCGAGAAGGACAGTCGCCTGGCCATGCTCAGGATCCCGAGCGACGTCACCGTGGTCGCCTGCGGGACATCCTATCATGCGGCCCTGATCTTCCGGTACCTTGCAGAAGAGTACAGCCGCAAACGGGTGAGTGTGGAATTCGCCTCAGAGTTCAAGTATTATACGCCGCCGATCCGGGACATGGTCATTGCAGTGAGCCAGTCAGGAGAGACTGCCGACACCCTTGCTGCGATCGAGCGTGCAAAGGCCAGGAATTGCCCGACCTTGGCGATCACCAATGTCCTGGGTAGTTCGATCACCAGGAGTGCCGACTGGACGCTCTTCATGTGTGCGGGCCCGGAAATCTCGGTCGCCGCCACCAAATCCTTTACCGCACAACTGGCGGTCTTCATGGGCATCCTCAACGAGATGTGCGACGGGAAGTTCACCGAGATCCTTGCCCGCGCCCACTGTTCTCTTGAACGGGTGCTCTCTTATGAACTCGAAGATGCCGTTGCGATCGTGAAAAATGCCTCTGAGATGTTCTATGTCGGCCGCGGCGTCTTCTACCCGGTGGCGCTCGAAGGAGCGCTGAAGATGAAGGAGATCTCGTATATTCATGCCGAAGGCTATGCGGCAGGCGAACTGAAACATGGGCCATTCGCCCTCCTCTCTGAGGAGACGCCGGTGGTCGCGATCTGCACCCCCTCGCCGACCTATGGGGTGATGCTCTCCAACATCAAGGAGATGAAGGCACGTGGGGCGCCGGTCATCGGTATTGGGGTCGAAGGGGACACCGAAGCCCAGAGTATCGTTGACGTCTTCGTCCCGGTCCCTGATGACCACCAGGTCGTCCAGGCACTCACCGTCTCGGTAGTCCTGCAGCTCCTCGCGTACCATACCGCCAGAGCCTTAAACAGAGATATCGATAAACCTAGAAATCTAGCTAAGAGTGTGACCGTCGAATGATTGAATACGGCAAAAATAGTGTAGGAGAGGGTGCACGCATCTTTGATCCCGTCACCCTCGGGTTCCCCTCACGAGAGCGGATGGGTGAGGAGGACTATCCCGGGACCGTCATCGGAAAAGACGCGGTCCTCAGGTCAGGGACGGTCATCTATTGTGACGTCGAGATCGGCGACGGGTTCTCGACCGGGCACAATGTGATGATCAGGGAGCGGACCAAGATCGGTGACCAGGTGGCCGTCGGGACGTCGACGGTGGTCGAGGGAGAATGTGTCATCGGGAGCCACGTCTCTCTCCAGAGCATGGTCTATATCCCGACCAACACCATCCTCGGCGACCATGTCTTTATCGGGCCAAATGCCGTTCTCACCAATGACCGCTACCCGCCGAGGGGGCAGCCCCCTCTCCAGGGCCCGGTGATCAGGGACCATGTCTCGATAGGGGCCGGCGCGGTGCTCCTCCCCGGGATCACAGTCGGCGAGGGTGCGCTCGTCGCCGCAGGGGCGGTCGTCACCCATGATGTCCCGGAATACATGATGGCCATTGGGTCGCCGGCACGCTTTGTCGACCTTCCTGAGGGGATGCGTGACTGAGATGAGCATCCCGATCGCACGTCCCCTCCTGGGGACCGAAGAAGCAGACGCCGTCTCCGCCGTCCTGGCATCAGGGATGGTGGCCTCGGGCGCGCAGACCGAGAAATTTGAAGAAGAGTTTTCCGGATTCTGCGGGGTCTCCCATGCGGTGGCGACGAGTTCAGGGACCACCGCCCTTCACGCCGCCCTCTGTGCTGCAGGAGTCGGGCCGGGCGACGAGGTGATCGTCCCGGCCTTCTCCTTCATCGCCACGGCGACGGCGGTCTCGATGTGCGGGGCGACCCCGGTCTTTGCCGACGTAGAAGAGGCGACGGCGACCATCGACCCTGAGTCTGCCGCAACGCTCCTCACGTCCAGGACAAAAGCGGTCATCGGGGTCCATCTCTATGGCCAGCCCTGCGACGCGGGGGCTGTCAACGACTTCTGTGCCGACAACCGTCTCGTCTTCATCGAGGACGCCGCCCAGGCGCATGGTGCGGAATATCACGGGAAGAAGGCCGGGTCGCTCGGCGACCTTGCCTGCTTCTCGTTCTATGCCACCAAGAACATGACCACCGGGGAAGGAGGGATGGTGACGACCAGGGACGACGAGTACGCCGACCACCTCAGGAGGATCGTCAACCATGGCCAGTCTGAGAAATATCTCCATAGCGAACTCGGCTACAACTACCGGATGACCGATATCGCCGCGGCGATCGGGCGGGTGCAACTCGGAAAACTTCCAGAATTCAACCGCCGGCGTCAGGAGACGGCCACCTATTATACACGCCGTCTCCACCTCAAGGGACTGCTGACCCCGGTCGTCACCCCTGACCGGAGCCATGTCTGGCACCAGTATGTGCTGCGGGTCACCCCGGCGTGTCCGGCGACGAGAGACGATCTGATGGCGAGACTCAGGAAAAAAGGGATCGGCACGGCCGTCCACTATCCCATCCCCATCAACAAACAGCCCCTCTATCAGGAACGGGGCTCCTCATGCCCGGTCGCCGAGCGCCTTGCCGCCTCGGTTTTCTCCATACCGGTCCATCCGGGCGTCACCGACGAAGAACGCTCATATATCGCTGCCGCGATCAACGAGGTGGCCTGAGATGGACGCAGGCGTTATCGGGACCGGGTCGATGGGCAGAAACCATGTGAGGGTCTATTCTGAACTGAAGGAGGTCGGGACCACCTATGTCTATGACCTCGACACCGCCGCGGCCGAGCAGGTCGCGGCGACGACCGGTGCGGAGGTCTGCCACTCGATGGGCGAACTCCTCAGAAAGGCCGAGGCGGTCTCGGTCGCGGTCCCGACCCCCTATCACTTTGCCACCGCCCGCCAGGTCATCGACGCCGGGGTCAACGCCCTCATCGAGAAGCCCATCTGCCTCACCACCGAGGAGGGGGCGCACCTTATTGCCGCGATCCCGGACGGGGTCACGGTCGGCGTCGGGCATATCGAACGCTTCAACCCGATCGTCGAGGAGATCAGGGGCCTGGTCACCAATCCGCTCTATGTCCAGGTCTCCAGACACAACCCGACCTCATCCAGGGTCACGGGCTCTTCGGTCGTCGAGGACCTTATGATCCACGACATCGACGTTGTGCTCCACGCCCTCTTCTCCGGGCCTCACACTCTCACGAGCACCGGTACGCAGGACATCGCCTCGGCCCTCTTCTCCTTCGGTAGCACGCCGGTCTACCTCTCGGCGTCACGGAAGGCCTCCAAGAAGGTACGGAAGATCTATATCGAGGAAGAAGAGGCGACGATCGAGGGCGATTTCATGACGCAGGAAGTCTACGTCTATCGCAAACCCGGGACATATGGTCTGGAGGATGGTCATTATCGGCAGGAGAACATCATCGAAAAGGTGCTTGTCAACAAGGTCGAGCCCCTCAAGACCGAACTCCAGACCTTTGTGCGGGCGGCGCGGGACGGGACGCCCTTCCCGGTCACCCCGGAACAGGGACTTGCAAACCTCAAGGTCTGCGAGGAAATCAAGAAAGGACTCCTTGCCTGAGAGAGAAGGCACACCATGACAGATACACTCAGAGAACTGATCGAAGCACGCGGGCCGATCAAAAAGATCGGGGTCGTCGGGATGGGCTATGTCGGCACCCCGGCCGCCGCCCTCTTTGCCGCCCTGCCGGGAATCGAAGAAGTCGTCGGGTTTGAACGCGGCTCTCCGGTCTCGGAAGAGAAGGTCGCCACCCTCAACCGCGGCGAGTGCCCGCTGAAGGGCGAAGAGCCAGGACTTGCAGCGTTGATCAACAAGGTCGTCAAGGCTGGTACATTTAGGGCCACCGGCGACTATGCCCCGGTCGCCGACCTGGACGCCGTGACCATCTCGGTCCAGACACCGTTCAGGGACAAGAAAGACCTGGTCCCTGACTACACGCCTCTCAAGAGCGCGCTCAGGTCGGTCGGCGAGCACCTCAGTGCAGGGACGCTCGTCGTCGTCGAGTCGACAGTCACCCCTGGCACCACCTCGGGGATGGCACGAGAGATTCTCGAAGAAGCCTCGGGGCTTGTTGCCGGGGAGGACTTTGCCCTGGCGCACGCCCCTGAGCGGGTGATGGTCGGACGGTTGCTCAGGAACCTCAGGGAGCACGATCGGTGCGTCGGCGGGATCGACGAAGTGAGCACTGCTCGCGCTGTCGAGCTCTATGCCCCCCTCCTTACCGTCGGTCATGTCATCCCGATGACTGCCACCGCCGCCGAGGTCACCAAGACCGCGGAGAACACCTTCCGCGACCTCCAGATCGCCGCTGCCAACCAACTCGCCCTGTACTGCGAGGCGATGGGCGTCAACTTCTACGAGGTCCGCACCGGGATCGCCTCCCTCAAGGGCGAGGGGATCACCAGGGCGGTCCTCTGGCCAGGGGCCGGGGTCGGCGGCCACTGTCTTACCAAGGACACCTTTCACCTCGAACGGGGGGTCAGGGCCATTGGCGCCGGCTCCCTCGACTTCCCTGACGGGAGAGAGTCTCTGTACACTCTTGCCCGCGGGATCAACGACTTCATGCCCCTCCACATGCTCACCCTGACCAGGTCGGCGCTGGGCCAGGTCGGCAAGGACCTGAAGGGCGCAAAGATCGCCCTCCTTGGCTGGGCCTTCCTCGCAGATTCAGACGATGCTCGTGAGAGCCCGTCAGAGACCTATTATGAGGCGGCGACCGAGGCCGGGGCAGAGGTCAGGGTGCACGACCCGTGGGTCAGGCACGCCGACGGCGTAACCATCTCCGACGATCTTGAAGCCGTGCTTTCAGGTGCCGACGCCGTCGCCCTCTTCACCGCCCATCATGCATACCGCCGCCTCGACCCCGCGAGGGTGAAGCCCCTCTGCGGGGGCGACCACCCGGCAATCATCGACGGGCGCAACCTCGTCGCCCCAGACCCCTGGATCGAGGCTGGGTGTGCATACCGCGGCATCGGGAGAGGCGATCGAAACACCCACACACTCAGGTGACCACCCATGAAAATTCTGCTCGTCTCCACCCAGGACTACATCCACCACCCGGTCCCCTCACGCCACCACTACATCTTTGAAGAACTCGCCACCAGGCACGAGGTCCATGTCCCTCACTTCCATGTGAGCGACGGGCCCGAGCGGTCCACCCGCCTCCATGTCCATGAAGCGACCCTCTTCCCCTTCAAGAACCCGGCCTTCCATTACACTGCCAATGCCCCCTATCATGCGGCGGTGATGAGCCGGATCATCAGGGAGCACGAGATCGACGTGGTGGTGGCAGGGCACCTCCTTGCAGGAACGGCGGCGATCAGGGCCGCACAGAAGAGAGGGATCCCGGTTGTATTTGACCTGAAAGACTGGCTTCCTGACTCTGCGGCGGCTTATTATCATAACCGTCTCCTGAAGGACACCATCTACAAGGTTGTCTGGGCGATCACCAGGTACAACCTCGATCACAGCACAGCGATCACGACCGTCTCTCCGTCACTGGTCGATAGGCTCAGGGAGCACGGGTATTCTTCCCAGTTGATCACAAACGGGGTGAACACCGATTATTTCAAGCCTATGGACGGCTCGATGAAGAGGAAGGCCCTTGGAATTCCAGAAGATGCCTTTGTGGTTGGATTTTCCGGCAGTATTGAACGCTTTTTCGACCTCGAGTGGGTAATAAAATCCTTCAAGAAAGTTCTCGCCTTTCATGAAAATTCAATGCTCCTGATCGTCGGGGGATCGCTCTTCACCTCCTATGACCAGGAACTCAAAGATCTTGTAGAGCACCTTGGACTGAAAGACAGGGTGATCTTCACCGGGACCGTCCCCTACCCTGAGATGCCCGAGTATGTCGCCTGCATGGATGTGTGTCTTATCCCATTCTCTTCTGCGACCTGGGACAACATCGCCCTCCCGAACAAGTTCTTTGAGTACTCGGCATGCGGCAAACCGATCCTCTCGACCCCGGTACCTGACGTAATGAAGATCGCCCAGGAAAATTACCGCGTCTATCGTTCAGAAGAAGAGTATCTGGAACAGATCAAGGATTTGATCGAGATGCCACGTCAGTACGACCTTGATCTCTCAGGGTATAGCTGGAAGGTGAAGGCGCAGGAGTTCGAGGATCTCTTCACAAGACTTCTTCAGGACTCTTGATCATAATTATAATTTCAAGAGATTAAATCATCAGATCACAAAGATCGTTGCAATATCGAAGAAATGCAGAGGTATCATATGGATCGAACAGTGTTTTCAAAGAAGTGGAGATATATTGTCGTCGGGTTGGTCGCCCTCTTCACTATGCTTGCCCTCTGGGTGAGGCTCATCCCGATGGCCGCTATAACCGCATCAGGAGAGGTGAATCTCCTTGGCAATGACGCCTGGTACAACTTCAGGCAGGTCGAATTGCTCGTCGCCAACGGACTGGCTTATGCCTGGTTCGACCCGATGACCCTGTACCCGACCGGCGACACCATCCACTGGGGGCCGCTCTTCCCTACCATCGCGGCGGTCTTCGCCATCCTCTCGGGGGCCTCGACCCCATTCGAGATGAGCGTTGCCGCTTCGATGACTCCAGCGTTGATGGGTGCGGCGATGGTCCCCGTCGTTTATTTCATCGGGAAAAGACTGGGCGACTGGAAGAGTGGGCTCTTTGCGGCTGCATTCGTAGTCTTTGTCGGGGGTGCGTATTTTCAACGCTCAGTCTTCGGTTTTCTCGACCACCATATCGCAGAAACCCTCTTCTCGACCCTCTTCGCCCTTGCGTATATCGTTGCGATCTCGAAAGGACGCGAGCAGAGCGTGGACATCAAGATTGTCGAGACTCTGAGACGTCCGGCCTTCCTTGGGGCGGTTGCAGGCATCGCCTATCTCCTCGGGCTCTTCGTGATGCCGACGATGATCCTCTTCGCCCTGATCGTGACCATCTACACTCTTCTCCAGTTCATCATCGATACCTGGCAGAGCCGGGAGAGCACTGATCTTCTGGTGATAAACACGGTGCTCTTCGCGGTGGCAACTGTCGGGCTCCTTCTCTTCGGGCTCAAGCATGAAGGCTTTAGCCTTGCCAGGTATTCGCTTGGACATGTGCTCTCGTACCTGCTGATCATTGCCGGCACCTGGGCGCTCTATCTCCTGGCGAAGGTCACAAAGGAGCGTCCAAAGTACATTTATCCTCTTTCGATCATAGGGATCGGAGTCCTTGGTCTCGTCGGGATGATGGTCGCCGCCCCGGAGGCCTATGCAATCTTTGCCAGCAACTTCCTCGGGTTCTTTGGTCAGTCGTCGCAGATCCTCACGGTGGGAGAGGCGAAGGCCTGGAGCCTTGACGCGGCCTGGGGTACCTATGGATACGGTCTGGTCCTGATGGCCGGCGGTTTCGCCGTCCTTGGGTATGAAACAATTGTCAAGCGGCGGTCAGAGCACCTCTTCGTCCTCATCTGGTCGGCACTGATCCTCCTCTCCACCTGGCAGCATGTCAGGTACGAATACTACCTTGCCGCGAATGTCACCCTCCTTGCAGGGCTCTGTGCCGGCATGGTCTTTGACCTGGGATGGAAAGGGCTTGCCGCACCAAAGAAGAAGGTTAAGCCAGAGAAAGAGAAGAAGAATCCTGGGAAAGGAAAAAAGAAGACCACCCAGAAAAAACCTGAGAAGAAGACCGCCGGACCTGATCCTCTTGGGATTCTTAGCATGATCGTGGTCGGGATCCTCTCTGTCGCTTTTATCGTCACCTCGGCCCAGTCAAGCATGGCTTATGTCGAGTTTAACAAGGCCTACGGCGGGATGAACCACCCTGACGACCAGCAATGGCAGGAAGCGCTCTTCTGGATGGGGGAGCATACGCCTGACCCTGGGGTCGATTATTATAAGATCTATGAGAAGGACGGCTACGAGTACCCGCCTGAGTCCTATGGCGTGATGTCCTGGTGGGACTATGGCCACTGGATCACCACCATCGCCCATCGGATCCCGAATGCCAACCCCTTCCAGCATGGGGTTGCCGGCCAGAACGGTTCTGCGGCCTTCTTCGTGACAGGGGACGAGGACGAGGCGGTCAGGATCATGGAGGCAGACGGCACGAGGTACATCGTGACCGATTACAAGATGGATAGCGGGATATTTTATGCAATGGCGACCTGGGCCGATCCTGTGAAGAAAATGGCGCCATATCAATCGGGGGTATATGCCTTGAACCCGATGAATCCTAAGACTGCGATGGGGACCAGGATCTACACGCCCGCGTATTTCAATACAATGGTTTCGAGGCTCCACAACTTCGATGGCTCGATGGTTGAAGCCATGCAGGTGCCTTATGTTGAATACTATGAGCCAGGTGTAACCGGTCTCCCCGCGCCGGTGATCACCAGTGTGGTGCCGATGAACCGCACCGAGGCAGAGGCGAAGGTCGCGGCCTTCAATGCCAACCCACAGCCTGGTAAGGGGGCTGCAATCATTGGGTCAGAGGTACGCCTCGACCTCCCGACCGAGAAGGTCTCGGCCCTTCACCACTTCAGGCTGGCCTTCGAATCGAGTGGGAGCACGCTAAGCGGGATGTATCCTGGCACGCCCGACATCAAGAACGTCAAGGTCTACGAGTATGTCCCTGGTGCACGGATCAAGGGCGAGGGGACGATCGAGGTGGACCTCGTCACCAACACCGGACGCAATTTCACCTACCGGCAGGAGAGCGAGAACGGGGAATTCGTGGTGCCGTACTCCACCTCTGGGACACCGTACGACGTGAAGGCGACCGGGCCATACCGGATCGTCGGGACCGGCACGACCGTCGAGGTCCCTGAGGACGCCGTGATGCAGGGGTTGGTCGTCGGGGCATGAGGTGTGCGGCGGTTACCGGGCAGGTGTTTGCCAGGCACGACATGGAGGCCTATCCAGGCACCTCCCATGCCGAGACCGGGGCGCGCCTGCGGGAGGTGCTCACCGGCCTCCCGCGAGATATCCCGGTCCGCCCCCCTGTAGCCGCCGACCAGGCGGCGATCGAACGCGTCCACGACCCGGCCTATGTCAGGTGGGTCTTTGAGATGGGCCGCGGCGGGCGGTTCCTGGACGCAAACACTTATCTCTCCTCGCAGGGTCTCAGGGCTGCGATGATGGCGGCGGGTTCTGCCCGGGTCGCCGTCGAAATGAGCCTTGACGGGGAGCACACGTTTGCCCTTGTCCGTCCCCCCGGTCATCATGCCGAACCTGACCGGCAGATGGGGTTTTGCATCTTCAACAATGTTGCCGTGGCCGCCGCCGCTGCCCTGGAGGAGGGGGTTGACCGGGTGGCGATCCTTGACTGGGATCTCCACCACGGCAATGGGACGCAGAAGATCTTTTATGCCTCAGATCGCGTGCTCTTCTGCTCGGTCCACCAGGAAGGGAGTTTCCCGGGGACCGGGTGGCCTGAAGAGGTCGGGACCGGAGCGGGGAGGGGGTGCTCGCTCAACGCCCCGTTGAGGCCCGGGTGCGGGCTTGCTGATTATCTCCATATCTTCTCCGAAGTTTTTCTCCCGGCGATCCAGGCCCACCACCCCGACCTCCTCCTCGTCTCTGCCGGGCAGGACGGACTTGCCGACGACCCCCATGGGCTGATGCGGCTTGTGCCGCGAGACTACGGGTGCCTGACCGCCTCTCTTCTTTCCCAGGACCTGCCGCTGGCCCTCGTCCTGGAAGGCGGGTACGGCCCCTCACACGGGCAGGCGGTGGCCTCGATCTTTGCGGCCCTGAAGGGGCGCGAGTTTCTTCCAAAGGAGGCGGGAGTGCCGAGGCGGTCGACGCTGGCCCTCGCGGGAAAATTGAAGAGATTGATCTATTACTGAGGGCCTGAAAAATCGGGCATGATCCCTGGGCTCACGCATATGGGAGGAACATTTCTCGTTGCCCGGGCTCTGTGGAGACCCTCGCCTCTCGTGTGGGGGAGACGTGTGTCACTCGCCACCCCATGCCCATCTCTGTCGGGGGAGGTTTGGGGGTAGAGCCCCCTGCGGGAGGCTATGGAAAGGCGGATGACACGCATTTCCCCACGAAAAGTGGGGGTTTCTACAAAGCCGAAAAATTATACCGGCAAATTATTGGAGACGCCTACGAGGGATCCGGTCCTTGTTCATATGAGAGACCTCAAAGCCCGGCACGATCACCCGCACCACCGGCACACAGGTCCTCGTGAGGTCGCAGACTAGGACATGTTCGGCCACCTGCCCGACCTGGTCGAGGGCCACCCTGATGTCCTCATCGACATATTCGGTGGCGAGGTTTGGAACCGACGCAAGAGGGATAGTCTCCGTCTCCTTGAACCACTCCCGGTTGATCCGCTTCATCCGGTCATACCCGATCCGCTCCAGGAATTCCTGCCTCCCCTGGTTGACCCGCCCGCCCTGGAGTTGGCTGGCGCGGCTCTGCGCCACCTCGGTGAGGGCCCTGAGCGCTGCGATCTCAGGGTCGAGGTGCGTGCCCGCTCCCATCACCAGGAGCGCCGGGTCCTTCGTGACCGTGTCGTCGGCGGCCGCGGCAACCGTCGGGACCCCGGTCTTCCCGTCAAGGAGCCAGAGGTGGATCGCGATCCCGTTCTCCTCAAAGACCTGAAGGAGATCCCGCACCGGCCCGGAGGTGTCGGCCGAGAGCCTGGTGCCCATATGGTGCAGGCGTTCGGCGCTCGAGAGACAGTCGCGCTCGATCACCTCAAGGAGTGCATGGAGGACCGCCTCCTCCATCACGTTGCCCGAGGCCATCCCATTGGTATCAGACGTGAAGAGAGGCACGGCCATGCCCAGACAGTCGTAAGGGTGGAAGACCGCATTGCTCGGGACCAGGAGTTCTTCTTCATTGAGCAGGTCCCATCCTGGCGTCCAGTGAAGTTTCTCGTTCTTCTCAAGGGGGCGGGGGAGGATGAGGTCCTCAGGGTCGAGGGCGCGGAGGTACCCGAGTTCTTCGAAGCTCGCATAGTCCATATGGTCGCCATGATATTCGCCAGAGTAGCGTTCGACCGCCTCCATCATCGCGGAGACCTTTGCCTGCAGAGGTCCCTTGCCCTTGCCTGCATGATATTTTGCCGCACCGATCGCGGCGCCAGGGCGGTAGGCCGAGAAGCAGGGGATCCTGAGACGGTCTGACTCGGTCATCTCCTCGACAGAGACCACCCCGATCTCCTCCATGAGGGGCTCGATCATCTTCAGCGTCTCTTCTGGAGGCCTGGAGCGGTGGGTGCCGTCATAATACTGTTTTTTCACATGCGTGAAGGTGAGGGTCATTATAATGGAATGGGTGGGGTTCTATTTTATATCTTCACGCTCTACCATCCTTCATGGACGCCGCTGAGGTCGCCGTGGGGATGGCGGTCCGCTATCCAAGAACCGGCACGGCCGGAAAGGTGGCCGGGATCGAGGTGATCGAGGGCGAGACCTTTGCCACTCTTGATGCCACCGGGCTCCTGTACCGTGTCGATACCCTTGAGCCCGCTGCACGGTTGGAAGAGCATCATGCTGAAGAAAAAAGAGATGGTATTGATGACCTCGTCAGGAAGAAGACTGAGTTCGGCAAAGACCTCAGTGATGCCTGGCAGAACATCGACAATGCCTGCGAAGGAGGGGGTTAATCCTCTTCCTCTCTTAACGGGATGGTGGTCAACTTCACCGATTCCACCCCTTTCTGCGACATAAGCCGTTCTGCGATCATTTTCAGTTCAGCACCGTCGCCGCGCAACAGGATCACCTCAAGGCACCGTTCATGACTGAGATGCGCATGCATTGAGGTCTGGATGGTCTTGATATATTCATGCTGGATATCGGTGATCGTCTGGAGAAGCCCGCGCTGGTCGTGGTCGTAGACCATGGTGATCACGCCCTGCCGTTCGCCCTTGACGTCTGACATCCATTGATAATAGGTAATGTAACTCCTGATCGCATCCCTGATCCCTTCAGAACGGGACGAGTAGCCCCTGGCGCCGATGATCGCATCGAACTTGTCGAGGAGGTTTTTTGGCAGAGAGATCCCGATCCTGGAGAGCTCGCTATCATGCTGCATAGTATGGTATAGTATGCATGACGATATAAAGAATGCAGATTACGGTAACAATAAGTGATGGTGTCTGGACAGCATGCAGCATACGTCGTGTGCGCGGGGTCAGGGAAGTTCCAGGAATTTTGGCCTGTACCACCGGCACCGATTTATCTATAAAGACTGCGATATATATGGGAAGGGAGGTTTGAAGCAATTTGCATGACGTAATGGTACCAAACGTCAATATCGGGCTCGTCGGCCACGTGGACCACGGCAAGACGACGCTCGTTTCAGGGTTGACAGGGGTCTGGACAGACCGGCATAGCGAGGAGATGAAACGGGGGATCTCGATCAGGCTCGGGTATGCCGACGCGACATTCTATCAGTGTGAGAACCACGAGGGAAGCGAGAGGTTCACGAACCAGCCGGTATGTCCGATCTGCGGCGAGAAATGTGAGCCGTTCAGGACCGTCTCGTTCGTCGATGCCCCCGGTCACGAGACGCTGATGGCGACGATGCTCTCGGGCTCCGCTCTCATGGATGGGGCGATGCTCGTCATCGCAGCCAACGAGCCCTGCCCGCAGCCACAGACGAAAGAACATCTGATGGCTCTGGAACTGGTGGGGATCAAGAATATCGTCATTGTCCAGAACAAGATCGATGTTGTCTCGCAGGCCGACGCCCTGAAACATTATCAACAGATCAAGACATTCGTGAAGGGCACGATCGCCGAAGACGCGCCCATCATCCCGGTCTCTGCGCAGAAAGGGATCAATATCGGGGCTCTTATCGAGACGCTCAACGAATATATCCCAGCTCCAGAACGCGATCCAGAGGCCAGGGCCCAGATGCTCATCGCCCGTTCCTTTGACATCAACAAGCCAGGTTCACACTGGCGTGAGATGAGGGGGGGGGTCATCGGCGGTTCGCTGGTCAGCGGGGTGATCAAGGACGGCGACGAGATCGAGGTCCGGCCTGGCATCAGGACTGAAGTGGAGAATAAGACGGTCTGGGAACCGATCAGGACCAAGGTCATCTCAGTCCACACCGGGAAGACCAAGATCAACGAGGCCACGCCTGGCGGGTTGATGGCACTCGGAACAAAACTCGACCCGGCGATCACCAAGAGCGACACCCTGGTCGGGCAGGTCGTTGGACATGTCGGAGAACTCCCGCCTGTCAGGGAGAGACTGGTCTTTAAGGTGGACCTGATGGACCGTGTCGTCGGGTCTGACAGCGAACTTGAGATCGTCCCGTTAAAGCACCGCGAACCACTGATGCTCTCGGTGGGCACGGCTGTCACGGTCGGCGTGGTGACAAACACCAAGAAGGACCAGAACCTGGCTGAGGTCGTCCTGAAGCGTACGGTCTGCGCCGACGTCGGGGCACGGATCGCCATCAGCCGGCAGGTCGAAGGGAGATGGCGGCTGATCGGGATGGGGACCCTCACAAAGTGAGGGTGCTCTTCGACACAAACGCCCTCATGATGCCGGTGCAGTTCAGGATCGATATCTTCGACGAACTCAGGTCTCTGCTTGGCGGATATGAGCCGCTGGTGCTCAGAGATGTCGTCGGCGAACTGGACGGACTGGCCCGGGGAGGAGGGAACGATGCTGCGGCCGCACGGGCCGGCCTCCTCTTTGCAGAACGTTGTAGGACCGTCAAGGGGACGAGTGCTGCCTCATCGGTCGATGAGCGGGTGGCTGCCTATGCACGGGCCGAAGGGTGTATGGTGGTGACAAATGACCGCCGCCTGCGGGACGATCTGCTTGCCGCGGGGGTCCCTGTCATCTCGCTGAGAAAACAGAAAAAATTGGAAATATTAAGGAGTTAGCATGTATTTTCGTGTGACGCTCGAAGACAAGGTCAGAGTGCCCCCGCACCGCCTTGGCGAGGACCTGGAGATTGTGATCCTGGACGAACTCCAGAAGCAACTCGAAGGGAGCATCGACAAAGAGATCGGGATCTTCATTGCTGTGACCACGATCGACGAGATTGGCGAGGGAGAGATTGTCCCTAGCGACGGAGCAGTCTACTATGACGTGACCTTTGAGGCGCTGGTGCTCAGGCTCGCCCTCCAGGAAGTGGTCGAGGGCGAAGTGGTCGAGACGACCGGGTTTGGCGCATTTATTTCGCTTGGCCCTATCGACGCCATGCTTCACGTGAGCCAGATCTCAGACGACTTCATCACCTATGACGAGAAGAACAACACCCTCAACTGCCAGGAGTCCGGGCGTTCGATCCAGGTGGGCGATGCGATCCGGTGCCGGGTGGTCACCCTGAGCCTCAACGAACGCGAGCCCAGGGAGAGCAAGATCGGGCTGACGATGCGGCAGGCTGGGCTTGGGACCGAGAAATGGCTGGCCGAGGAACGAGAAGAGGAGATGAGTGAGTAAAAATGGCAAAAGCACGGAAAAAAAAGGTGCTGAAGGTCTGCAGGGACTGCCACAAGGTGGTGGAGGGCGAAGTCTGCATGACCTGCAACTCGAGCAACCTGACCGAGGACTGGGCCGGCTACCTGGTCATCGTCGACCCGACCCGTTCTGAGATCGCACAGCGGATGAATATCGAGATGCCTGGAAGGTACGCCCTGAAGGTCCGTTGATGTTGCGTCTGCCTGAAGAGCACAGGAAACGATTCAAAGAACCTTTCGGGGAACTCTTCCCTGAACTGGAAGACGCGCTCCCGACGATCGAAGGCAAGACGGTCTACACTGTCGGAGACGTGGTGACGCATAACTTCCTTGCGGCCGGGGGGACGCCAGCGGTCGCGGTGATCGATGGGTATACCATGCGTTCGCCTTATGGGAAGACTCCGCTCCTCCTCTTCAGGCGGGTGCAGGTGAAAAATCCGGCAGGCGCCCTGACCGAGGAACTCAGAGAGGCGCTGGAGGAGGCGGTCCTTGACCCTCCGACCCTGGTCCAGGTCGAGGGGGAGGAGGACCTGGCGGTGATCCCGCTCGCGCTCATTGTGCCTGACGGTTCGGTTATTCTCTACGGACAACCTGGCGAGGGGGTCGTGGTCTGCAGGGTGACCCCTGATCTGAAAAATGCCGCAAAAGACCTCCTTTCTTTATTTGTCCCTGCATCGGATTAGTCCCTGTGCAGGGCATCATGTTTTAAATAACCATGTCGACAATATTTGAGGGATATCGATGGAATTCAACATCACCCGTGACTACCGGAACGAACTCCTGAGCCGGAGGGAAGTTTCCTTCGCGCTCACCTACGATGGTGCAACCCCATCCCGGGACGAGATCCTCGGGAAGTTGGGCGCAAAGCTCGACGCCAAGAGAGAACTCATGGTGCTCGAGACGACGAAAAAGCCGTATGGCGTTTCGGAAAGTTCGTACATTGCGAGAATATACGACACCGCAGACGAACTCACGAAGACTGAGCGCGCATACATGATCACGCGCAGTGCCGAGAAGAAGGCCGAGGCTGAGGAGGCCGAGTGATCATGGCGGCAAAGAAGAAAGGGGCGGCCCCTGCCGCGGCGGTCAAACGGAGTGCATACTTCAAGGTCGAGGGCGACAAGGCGGCACCGCAGCGCAAATACTGTCCCCGTTGTGGGCCTGGGGTCTTCATGGCTCAGCACAAGGACCGCCTTGCCTGTGGGAAGTGCGGCTATACTGAGTTCACGAAATAGGCGGAATGCAAAAGGGCGATAAGGTACTGGGGATCGAAGGGACAGCCTGGAACCTCAGTGCTGCTGTTTTTGGGGACGGCCTCATCTCCCTCTACTCAAAGCCATATCAACCGGCGCAGGGAGGGATCCATCCGCGAGAGGCGGCCCAGCACCATGCCTCAGAGATGCGGGAGGTCATTGCCAGGGTGCTTTCCGACCCATCTGCGATCAGGGCGGTGGCCTTCTCCCAGGGACCGGGGCTTGGGCCCTGCTTGCGGACGGTGGCGACGGCAGCGAGAGTGCTTGCCCTCGCTCTGGACGTCCCCCTGGTGGGGGTGAACCATTGCGTCGCCCATGTGGAGATCGGGCGGTGGGCCACCGGGTGTGTCGACCCGATCACGCTGTATACCTCGGGGGCGAACACCCAGGTGCTCGGCTACCTGAATGGGCGCTACCGGATCTTTGGGGAGACGCTGGACATCGGGCTTGGCAACGGGCTTGACAAGTTTGCACGGAGCAAGGGTCTTCCTCATCCTGGAGGACCAAAGATCGAGGGGCTTGCACGGGGTGGAGAGTATATCCATCTCCCGTATACGGTGAAGGGGATGGACCTTGCGTTTTCCGGGCTCATCTCCGCGGCACAGGAGAGTAAGGCTCCGATCGAGGACGTCTGTCACTCTCTCCAGGAGACTGCCTTTGCGATGTGTGTCGAGGTGACCGAGCGGGCTCTGGCCCAGACTGGTAAGGACGAGGTGCTGCTTGTCGGCGGGGTCGCCGCCAATTCCCGTCTGCGCGAGATGCTTCAAACGATGTGCGAGGAGCGGGGGGCCAGGCTCTTCGTGCCTGAACCGCAGTTCTGCGGCGACAATGGGGCGATGATCGCCTATACCGGGAAGATCATGCTCGAGGCCGGGGCGACCCTGCCGCTTGAGGCGTCGAGGGCGAACTCCCATTATCGGCCCGACGAGGTCGAGGTGGTCTGGCGACAGGACGAGGTGAAGCGCGAGCCCGAGAGCGGTCACCGCCGCGGGGCCGAGGCGCTCGTCACCATCGGCGAGGAGACGGTGACCAAGCGGCGGGTCTCGAAATCGTATCGGGTCGAGGCCCTTGATGCCCACCTGATCGCCGAACGGACGCGGGCCGAGGCGCGGCTCATCGCCGCCGCACGGAAGGCGGGGGTGGCGACGCCGATCATCTCCGATCTCTCGGAAGATATGATCACGATGGAGCGGGTGGACGGCACCCTGCTCAGGGACACCCCGACGTCTGCGAGTCTTGCGCGTGCCGGGGTGGCGGTCGGGCGTCTCCATGGCGCCGGGATCGTGCACGGCGACCTGACCACCTCCAATATGATCGAGCGGGACGGGCGGTGTGTGCTCATCGATTTCGGACTGGCCCATGCCTCCACCGAGGTGGAGGACCAGGGCGTGGACCTCCATGTCCTCTTCCAGACATTGGAGAGCACGACCGAGAACCCGGCGGAACTGAAAGAGAGTTTCCTGCAAGGCTACGCTTCGGCCTTCCCTGGTGCGGCGGCGGCCTCAAAGCGGGAGCACGAGGTCGAGTTGCGGGGGCGCTACCTGTGAGACGGATCGCGGTGGTGACCTCCAACCCCCACAAGGCCGAGGAGGTGGCCAGGTTCTTTGCAGGGGTGGCCGAGGTCGAGCATGTCAGGATGGAGATCCCTGAGTACCGCGACGACGATGTGCGGGTCATCGCGCGGGAGAAGGCGCGGTACGCCTATGCCCATCTTGGCCGCCCGCTCATCGTGGACGATACGGCCTTCTCGGTCGATGCTCTGCAGGGGTTCCCTGGTCCATATGCGGCATATGTGCAGGACCGGATCGGGAACGACGGGATCTTGAAGTTGATGGAAGGGGTCGCCGACCGGCGGGCGCACTTCGAGACGGCGATCGCCTATGCCGACGACGGAGGCGAGGTCCATACCTTCTCAGGCGTGATCGAAGGCGAGGTCACTGAGGAGCCAGAGGGAGAGGAGGGCTTCGGGTACGACCCGATCTTTGCGGTCGGAGGCCGGACTTTTGCCGAGATCCCCCTTGAAGAGAAGAGCAGGATCTCCCACCGGGCGCGGGCCCTTGCCGCCTTCAGGGGCTGGCTGGGAGATCAATAAACCTTAAGTCCGCGGACAGCATTGTACTTAGAACTGATTACGTGGTGAGATAAAATATGGCACGGTTCCCCGAAGCCGAAGCACGGCTGCTCAATGTCAAGATCTGCATGCGCTGCAACGCACGGAACGCGGTGAGGGCAACACAGTGTCGCAAGTGCGGCTACCAGCACCTGCGTCCCAAGAACAAGGACCGCAAGGCCTGATCACGGGAAGAACAGAGGGATATCTGGACCGGCCCCATGGTGGGGCCGGCAGCCCTCATCATTCTTTTGTGTGTCCATAATGGTGGGCCGGAGCGTCGGCTCACGCACTGTAATAGGTGACTTTCTTTCCTTTCTCAGAATATTCTCCGGCAAAGGTCTCGAGGTTGCGCTTGTACCCGATCCGATCGGTGATCCCGAGGGCACGGAGGTGTTCACGCACCCGCATCACGTCCGCTTCGTCGCTCCAGTCGCGGGTGTAGACATAGACGACTTTCCGGTCGTCCCGCGAGTCGGGGTCAGGCCTGGCGGTGCTCACTTTGGCAGAGAGGCCCAGGTCGCCGGCGACGGTGGCGTCACGGACTTTCTTCCAGATGGCGTCGACCTCTGTGATCTCGCAGAAGATCAGCCATTTCCCGGCCAGTTCGTTGTTGGGCGTGAGTGCCCCGGCCGCGGGGTTGTCGATGGTGATCCAGTACATCTGTGTGGTCTGGGAGGGGACAACGCCTTCGCCGGCCGTGATCATCTGGTAGACTGCGTCGACGCTCCCGAAACGGTGGAGGAGGGCCTCTGCAAGGGGCGGGTAGTCGTCTGCAAACTCGGCAAAGATCGCCTGCACGTCATCGAAAAAGTCGATCCCTGCCTCAACGGGCGAGAAGAGGGGGGCGCCGCGTGCTTCGAGGCCTTTGCTCAGCATGATCTCGAAGATGCCATAGGCAGCATCGGCAAGGGTATCGGAATCGACTTGTTCCATGAATATTTCCTTGGAGAGGGGATGAAAAAAGGTTGTCGTCCGGGTGTTGTTCCCGGGCAGCAGCGTGGTCAGGGTCTGAGGGCCTCGGCCACGAGGTCGGCAGCCCGTTCGCCTGAGAGGAGCATGCCGCCAAAGATCGGGCCCATCCGGCACTCGCCGGCGACGGCGTTGGCGGCCATCCCGCAGACCCAGAGTCCTGGGAAGACCTCTCTGGTGTGCTCGACGATCCTGTTCTCGGCACGCTCGGCCCACATGTAACTCTCGCCCTTGATGGTGAGGTCGGCACCCTTGTGGGCGACCATGTGGGCGATGGTGGCGTCGTGTCCGGTGGCGTCGACGACGGCCTGGCACCTGATGGTGAGGGGGTCGACATGGAGGCCGGTCATCTCGACCGGGCTCCAGTTGATGACCAGGCCTGAGACGCGGCCGTCGCCCTTGACGACGACGTCTTCAACGGCGATGAGGTTGAAGAATTCGGCGCCGGCGGTGCAGGCGGCGGCGGTGAGTTTGGAGACGGCCTCCACTGACTTTGCGACATGGTAGCCTGGTTCGTACTCGGTCGAGGCGATCTCGAAGTGATCGAGGAGACGTTTCGCGCCGTCCTGGACAACGATCCTCGGGAACATCATGCCGCCGCCCCACATCCCCCCGCCGATAGAGAGTTTCTTCTCGATGAGTCCGACCTTTACGCCTTTCTCGGCGAGAAGGGCGGCACAGGTGATCCCTGATGGCCCGCCGCCGATGACCGCGACGTCCAGGTCGAGGTACTCGGTCATCGTCTCCATCTGGGTGGCAAGGATCGCCCTGCTGATTGTCACTTCATCCAGTTCCATCGCTTTCACTTCGCAGAAAAGATTGGGTATCACTCTACAAATAGCCATTCACGGGATGAGGTACGGTCGGAGGTATTATGATGTGGAAAAGTACAGTGAGTAACTGATCGTTACATGAAATGGAAACGTGATCTGGGGCTCACGATGAGGCAGATCATGACCTGGGCACTCTTGCTCCTGGTCTATCTGGTCTTTCTCACGATCCTCGGGACTCTGTTCGGTGTCGGGCCATGGACACTCGTTGCTATCGCCTTTGTGATAGCCTTTGCCCAGTATTTCTTCTCGGACAAACTGGTGCTGATGAGCACGGGTGCCCGCGAGGTGACGCCTGAAGAGTACCCGGTGCTCCATGACGTGGTGGAGAAACTGGCCGCTGAGGCCGATATTCCCAAACCACGGGTCGCGGTGATGCCCACCCCTGTCCCGAACGCATTTGCGACGGGGCGGAGCCCAAGCCATGCGGTGGTCGCAGCGACCGACTCGATCCTCCGCCTGCTGACGCGGGAGGAGCTTGAGGCGGTGCTGGCTCACGAGATCGCCCATGTGAAGAACAGGGACGTGATGACCCTCACCATCGCGAGTTTCCTTGCGATGGTCGCGGCGATCATCATGCAGAATGCCTGGCTCTTCTCCATCGCAGACCGTAGGGAAGGAGGCGCCTGGATGGCCGCATGGGCGGTGTCCATCGTCGTCTGGATCGTCTCCACGCTGCTGGTCAGGTCGCTCTCCCGGTACAGGGAGTTTGCGGCAGACCGCGGCAGCGCCTACATCACCCGGAATCCGAAGGCGCTCATCTCCGCGCTCTACAAGATCAGCGGACGGATGGACATGGTGCCGGCAGAGAAGAGGAGAGAGGTCGAGGGGGCAAATGCCTTCTTCATCCTCCCGGCCATCTCGGGCAACACCCTGATGGAACTCTTCTCCACCCACCCGACCCTGGAGAAGCGGGTGGAGGCACTTGAAGCACTCGAAGATGAAGTTCGGTATATGCCGAGGTAACCCCTCGGGCAATACCATTTTATCTTCAGGGCGCGAATATTGTAAGGTATTCCCATGCGGAATGCCTGCGCATCGATGGTCTAGTGGCATGACTTTGGCCTTCCAAGCCAATAGCCCGGGTTCAATTCCCGGTCGATGCATCGCTTTTTAAAGATTGTTCTGAGCAGCGGAGTGCACGCCCGGCGCGGTTCGGGGTTCATGCACGAAGCGAGGCGGGCGGCGGCCCGGCGCCGGGAAGAAGATTTATTACCGCCCTGCACCTATCTATACGAGGACGCGGGCTCGTGGTCTAGCTGGTTATGACGTCGCCTTCACACGGCGGAGGTCCTGAGTTCGAATCTCAGCGGGCCCATTGATTATCTCTTCTTTTGGGATTTTTTTTGTGGTATCTTGCATGCTTTTTTTAGTATGCAGAATGTTCTGACGCATTCAATTTGGATCATTGGACGTAATGGGGCTCTCACCCCGGTTCACGACTTAGGGAACTTCGATGGGATGGAAGCCGCATTCGAGGAGCGCAATGGAATGTTGTTCTCAACGATCTGCAGGGTTTAACATAAGAGAATAGGTTGCCCCATCCGAGTTTACCATCCGATTCGATGAGTCCTAAAGGCCGACACATCCTAGGAAGTAGTCGGGTTCATGGGACAAAACGGGGGATTACTTTCCCGACCACGGACTCGAGATCCTCACCCGAAGACGCAACGGTGAGATCGGCATACCTCTCGTAGAGCGGAACCCGCCAGTCGTACATCTCGCGGAGACTCTGGCCCGGGATGAGGAGTATCCCCCGGGTCGTGATGTTCTTGAGCCTCTTTGCCATCTCGTCATACGAGATCTCGAGGTACACAACTATCCCTCCGGCCTTCAGGTGCGCCATCGCATCTTCGCTGCATACCACACTGCCGCCCGTCGCGATCACCGCATGGCCGGGGTGAAGGGAGAGGATCGTCTCCTCCTCGATCCGCCCGAACGCATCCGGCCCGTCCTCGTCGAGGATCTCCTGCAGCATCCTTCCGGTCCGCTCCTGGATCAGGATATCGGTATCGATGAACTGCATGCCGAGGGATTTTGCAAGGATAACGCCCACGGTGCTCTTCCCCGCGCCAGGCATGCCGATGAGGACGATGTTTTTGTGGTAATGCATACAGCTCTCCTGGGATCCGGTGGACTCAAAGCCCCTCTGTTGGTACCTGGGATGGGATCCCGGGGTGGATGAAGGTTTTGTCCCGGGAAATGAGTGCGTCCTGCAGGGAAACCTGTACAGAAGATCAGAAGAGGGAGACGGCTCTCCGTCATGTATCGCATGCAGGGGAGAGGGGGGTGCCCAGTCCCATTTTTGCACATCTCTGGTGCATGGTCGGTAATCAGGGGTGCCGCGACAGCTTTCAAAGCATAGTACGCCGCCCCGAAGGCGTGCCGGGGGACATGCGCAGTCACCACCGCCTGTATTCAAAATGACTGAGATCCGCGATGCGTCCCTTGCCGCACATGCCGCCACCCGCGACGCGAAAGAACATGACGCGGCCGGTCGTCCTCAAGATATGCACGTTCAAAGTATGGAAGCACCTGTTTGGCACAGTCCGCAGCCAAGATTGCCATTGAGATCTGATCGTCTCTGCGGTATTTTTTCACAAACCATTCCTGGGCTTTGTAAATTATCGTGATGGTTCTCTTCGACGGAGGCAGCGTCCCAGGTGCGAGCGTGAAGGGAGGCAAGGTCACACAGAACAAAATATCACCGGTACTTGTGGTGAGCGTGCTTGCCCTCTCACTGATCATCGTACTCTATAGGGTGTTTACCGGCGTCGATCTCTTCAGGATCATCCGGGGAGGAGTGCCAGTGTTGTTCAGGCCCTGAACATTTTTTGATCGAAACGTGATCGAAACCGATCAAAAGTGGACCGAAATCGATCGGACAGAATATTTTATTTTCAGAAAATAATTCCAAAAATGGTTTCGTAAAAATGGGCATGAACCCGGGGTTCACGCATACGCGATGAAAATTTATCTCCGCTTATTCTCTCTCTTTTCAAGATAGGAGAATCGGTGGGGATCGTGTTCAATTCGCCGCCCCCATCTATCTTTGTCGTGGAGGGTCCGGGAAGCGGCACGACCCCGGCGAAGAGAATGATCAAGAGGATTTCTACAAGGCCTTAAGATCCATATTCACTGAGGTTCTCGGATATCTCGAATGGTTCAATGGGTGCTTAAATAAATAATAACCAGAAATTTGGGAAAAAAATTCATAAGGATATAATATGTACATATGTTCCCCAGCACTATTATAAAATAAAGGATTTTAATGACATTTAAAACAGAATTCGTGCCAGATGATTACGTCGGAGGCCGTCCTATGAAAAAAACTATTGTTGTCCAGCGAAATGATCCAGATACTGACGCTGCTACCAATTCGCGGAAACTGGCAGAACTCAAGGAGTTGGCACATGCCGCTGATTATGTGGTTGTGGGCACACTTGTGCAATCAATATATCCTAACAGGAAATACCAGATAGGTTCTGGGAAGGTGGATGACCTTGCGGAGCGTGTGGAATCTCTGGATGCTGAAAAAGTAATTTTTAACAACCAGTTGTCAATGACGCAGATCTACAATATCTCTGAGACGTGCAAATGTGAAGTAATGGACAGGTTCCAGCTTATCCTTGAGATATTTGCTGCAAGAGCCACTACAAGACGTGCAAAACTGCAGGTAGAACTTGCACGATTACGATATGAACTTCCGAAAGCAAAGTCTATCGTTTCCCTGCAGAAGAAGGAGGAAAGGCAGGGCTTTATGGGCCTTGGAAGTTATGAGGACTCTTATGAGCAGGATATTAAGAAAAAGATCGTAAGGATCAGGACCGAACTTCTTCAGCATGGAAATGGGAGCGAGTCACTTCGCAGTTTCAGGCATGAAAGAGGATTTTCCCTTATAGCTCTGGCAGGTTATACGAATGCGGGAAAAAGTACTCTTTTCCAGTCACTTGTAGAGGAAGAGACGATAGTCAAGGACATGCTCTTTACGACACTATCTCCTACAACACGCTCTCTCATGGTAAATAGCAGAAAAATGCTTCTGACCGATACTGTGGGATTTATCGAAGACCTCCCACACTTGATGGTGGATGCCTTCAGGTCAACGCTTGATGAGATATTCCTGGCTGATATCATTCTTCTTGTGGTGGATATGAGTGATCCAGTGGATGTTATCAGACAAAAACTGGCTGTCAGTCATGATATCTTCTGGGAAAGAGCAGAAGATCCTGTGATAGTTACTGCTCTTAACAAGGCCGATCTTGTTCCTGATGAAGAACTGCAGGAAAAAATGAGAGTGATCAGTGATCTTGCTCCTGTTCCTGTCATGATATCTGCAAGATCAGGAGAAGGTCTTAACGAACTTAAACAGGTTCTCTATGAGAGCCTTCCTGAATGGGAACATTGCAGGATATCCGTCCCGATGTCTGAGGAGGGTATATCCATGGTATCGTGGCTTTATGATGAGGGGATTGTGCACACTATTGAGTATGGCGATTCCATATTCATGGAAATAGAAGCAAGGAACGAAATAATTCAAAAAGTAAAGCCTTTCGCCATGTCTTCTTAATAATATTCACAGATAATTTATGGATTGCCAGATGAGTGAGATAAAGCAGGGTTCACACTACTTCTGAACATTCTGCCAGACCATTCCTGAGTTACCGATCCCCTCGAACCCCTGGCATTACGATAGGCTGTGGACTGCAACGCACTCGTCATGATCATCCATTCTGCCTCCCCGACTGCATCGTGAATCCCGGGGGGTCAGGGGGCGATGCCCCAGGCCGAAGAAGGGAAAGGCGGGTGATCCACATGCTCCTCACATGAGAAGTGAGGGGGTACCATGAAAATGATCCTGACGACAATCTCTCCGGGTTTTTATGAAAATTTGAACCATCAAGATCTCGTTGAAGGTGATATGCAGATGAGAGGGGCGCCTTCAGGATGATCGGCATTCTGCCTTCTCGTCCCTATCTTCGCCCCGGGGGTTTGCACCCGCCAGATCCCTCCGGACAGAGGAGAGGGGGGGGGCGGCGATTCGATGGTGTTCCTCCCGTGGCGTCCTGCTCTGAAGAACACCGCGAACGTGATCTCTCATTTGATCGCCAGGTCTCCCGACCTTTTCACCTCCGCACCTGGTTCGCACCTGGCGGGCGCGAAGATGGCGGCCCGGAAAGAACCTTAGTCCTGACGGGATTTTGGTACAGGAGTACAGAGAGAGAAGTGTGTACAGTTCCCCCAGGTAATTCGCACACGATCCAGGGAACACCCGGCACCCATGGTGGCCTGGGGTGTAGGGAGAGAAAGTGCGGATGAGAGGGGAAAACCGGAACCCATCCCCGGTTGCCGGATCGAAGATGGTTCATGTGGATTTTCCCAGGTGCAAACCAGGTGCGAAGAAAAAAATGACTCTCTAGGGGGTGGAAGGACCCTTGATCCTTCTCCTTGTGACAGGGGACCGGCCAGAAATTTCTCGACCCGCCACCCTGCCTCTCCTCTGCTCCCAGGGGCCGGGGGCCAATCCCACACCCCATCTCAGAAAAAAATCGTCTGAAAAATCTCCCCCTCACTCAATCCTCACCGAAACATTCACATCTCGTTTCGCATCCGCCCCATCTGTGGTGAACTCCGAGTTCTCGATCACCAGGTAATGTGTGCCATAATGAGGGAGCGTATAGGTAAACTCCTTTGAGACCACATCTCGATAAATTACTGCTTTCCAGGTGTCTTGCGTACTGTTCTCAAACGCCTTCTTGTATTTGATATAATTCGCTCTATTAAAGACGAGGAGATCGACCGGCGCTCCATCGGTATTTATTTCAATGCTAAAACTGGTCCCTTTCTCGCCCCAGAGTTCATAGACATAAAGATAATCATACGGCACATCGACGCTCGCAACAACCGGCTCAAGGGTAGTGCCAGTTCCTGTGCAGCCAGCAATTAAAACTGTTCCAATAAGCAAAAGAACAATCAAGAGGGGTCTGGTCATATGATGACAATATTTTTACGGCAATGTATTGTTTTCGATTTATATCTGGGCCTGGATCAGCATCTCAAATTGAATGCCAGGCTTCTGCATAGAGATGGCTCCTCTTGATACATCATTGGGCTCTGTAGAAATCATCCTGGTCCTTCAGGGTGGCGAGGGGGTGCACCCCTGGTCCCCCCGCTGCATGATTGGTCGAGGACGGCACCACTCTCGTCACAGTTGTCCATTCTGCCTTCCCCCCCCATCGTCACCCTGAGGTTCTGGGGGCACCGCGCCCCTGGCCAAATATGGTGGAAGGCGGATGAGTTGCGCTCACACCACACAATAGGTGAGGGGTTCTACAAGGCCCATCATTGAGAATGTTCCCCTGTCCCTGGCACCATTCAAGAAGGCACCGGTGTTGGTTTTATCCTCGGAAGCCCGCTTGAAGTGATCGGTCAAGCCCTGGATGGCATTGGGACATGCTCTTGTACTCTCTCTGGCCGGCACTTGCCTTGAAAGTCCTGACCATAGGGTTCAGTCCTGAAGATATCCCGCGAATCCACACCCACAGATGTGAAGAAAAAAAGATCCTCCGTTCGCCCCGAAAAAATAATATCGGGAAGAATATTCTGAAACCTTACGCCACGTGCATGAACCGGTCGACCAATTCCCTGATCGCGTCCTTGTCACCGTAGAGCTTCTCGCTGAGCCCCTTGTCCTCGAAGCCCTTGAGCGACTCCACCCTGCTGTCGATCATGCCAGCAGGGAAGATCCCGTTCTCCTCGAAGATCGCGCGCTTTGCAAGGAGAGCATCGGCCGACTCCCAGCACGAGGCCGGGAGCTGATCGAGTTTGTCCAGGCGGTCGCGGAACTCGGGCTTGAAGATGTTCACGTCGACATAGAGCTTCTTGGCCAGGTCAAGGGCATTGGGCATGTTGATCCCGCGCAGCGAGGCGACGATGAGTCCTGCGATCATCAGGTAGGGATCGGCCGAGCCGTCAGGGACCCTGAACTCGATCGTCTGCTTGGACGGGCGCTCCGCCTTGATACCGACATCGTACGGGTTGGCGTCCTGGGTCATGCCGTTGGCACCGATCCAGCCCAGAGGCACGCGGACCACGACCGAGCGGTTCCGGTCGCCCCAGCAGATGCTGGTGGGCGCCTCCTGGTGCGGGACCAGCCTGAAGTATGAGGTCGGGATCGTGTCGCCAAAGGCGGTCAGAGCGTCGGCGGCGTCGAGGATGCCGGCGACCATCTTTCTGGCCATCGGGCTCAGTTTCCCGCCCTCGACCATCAGGTTCTGGCCGTCCTTCTCGACGAGCATGTGGAAGTGCATCCCGCTCCCCGCCTTGCCAACGGTGATCTTGGGGGCAAAGCTGATCTCGACGCCGTACTGGTAGCCGAGCATCCGCAGGATCCACTTCGCGATGATCAACTGCTCTGCGGCCTCCTCGACCGGCATGGGCAGGAACTCGATCTCGTGCTGTTCAAAGTACTGGTCCTCGGTGGTGAAGCACCCGACCTCGGAGTGGCCGTATTTGATCTTGCCCCCCGCCTTTGCGATCAACCGCATCGCCTCGGTCCGCAGGTCCTCGAACTTGGCGAAGGGTGCGGCGGCATGGTAGCCCTTCTGGTCGAGGCCAGGATAGAGATCCTCGCGCTCGCTGATCACATAGTACTCCAGTTCGCCGAGGGTCTTGAAGACCCCGCCGGTCTGGTTCGTGAACTCCTCGTTGGCCTTGCGCAGGACATACTCGGGCGCGCTCTCCAGGGGCTTGCCCTCGTAGTCGTAGTACGAGCAGAGGATCTCGAGTGTCGGCACCTCGGTAAATGGATTGACAAAGGCGGTCCGGTAGCGCGGGATCACGTACAGGTCGCTGCTCCCTGCTTCAATAAACGAGAAGATATTGCTCCCGTCGACCCGCTCGCCGTCGGAGAGGATGGTGTCAAGGTGCTCCTTCGAAGAGATGATAAAATTGAGCGTCTTGAGTTTGCCGTCCTCCGCGGCATAGCGGAAATTCACCATCTCGATACCATTTTCATAACAAAAACGAATAATATCGTCTTTGGTAAATTCTGACGACGGCTTCTTGAGGAAGCGGACAAGGTCGTTTGGGTTCATCAAGATCTCAGAGTCTTTCATGAAGGTCTGGGTACGTTATGAGCGTATGGTTAATCATCTTTTCCTGCACATTTTCCCAGGATCCGGGGGCGCCTCTCCCCTGAAATAAGTGCATCCTATGATTTTAATAAAAAAATATTCGATGAAAAATATGGGTCTCGAAGATCTCTGGAAGAGGGGGGAGATGTGTGAAGACCGACTGCTTTTCTTTTTTGCCTCCTCTAAAACGTGCCAGGATCCTGGCACTGTAGAATCTGGGGTGAACTTTCTGGGTTCACGTATATGGGATGAAAATTTCGTGTCATGTGGTCTCTCTTTTTCAAGACTGAAGAGCAGGTGAAGATCGTGTTCCCTCGCCGCCCCTGCCTCTCCTCATCGCGGGGGGGTCCGGGGGGTGCACCTCCTGGTGCGAGATGACAGGAAGGATTCTACGATGGGGGCGGGAAGGCAGCATAGATACCCATGACGAGTGCGGTGCAGTCCACGATCAATCGTGTTCGCGGGGGCCTGGGAGGCGGCACGCCCCCCGCAGAGATAACTGTCCAAAGGGTTTTACAGAGCCCCTCTTCAAGAACATTCAATGTGCCTTCCCGACCTATCTCCCTCCCGGCGGTCCGGGGAGTGCACCCCCGGGGGCGGGGATGCGGGAAGGCGGAGGAGTTATGATCACACCAGGAAGTGGTGAGGGTTTCTCCAGAACCAGAATATTCTCATTTTTCGAGAGGTAGACGTCTGTGAGTTCAAGACGACCTCTGATCTTTGAATTGTAAGCAGAGCGAACACAAGAAGACACAGGTTTTTCGAAGAACCCCTGGCGAGAATATGGGCAAAAAGGAGTGCGTCGCACTCGCCCCCTGACAGAGTGAAAGATTTTACCCTGCCCTCAATGTTCAGATGCCGGGCCGAAAGCCACCTCAAGGATACCGTGCCGGAAGGTCATCCAGTCCACCTGGAAGTCGAAGCGGGGGAGTTCGACCTGCTTCCTGTACTGCGTCTCCCCATTTGCTGCGTCGATATGCAGCGTCGACCCCTCCTGCCAGACCCTGATCTCCTCCTCCCGCATCCCTGGGAGTTCGGCGGTCACCAGGAACTGGCGCTCGGTCTCCTGCACCTCGACCAGACATTTGGGCTGGTCCTCGTCGTCCTCAGGCACTCCCCTCTCCCCTGTGGGAGACCAGACCGGCGGCAGGACATGACACCGCCCCTCCTGGATCATCAGGTCAACCCTGAAGGCGATCGAACGCCCGTCACCCTCGGCCATCGCCCGGTAGACCATCCGCCTGATATATTCGTTGAGCTGCTCGAAATCGTCCTCTGGAATCTTGACGTACATGTTGGTTCTGTCCCCCTTCTGGCTCTATTGCCTGAAGATGTATCCAAGAAAATATACTGGGCGCGGTATAATAGGAGTTTGGATGGCGGCACCTGCCGCAGTCATTTGTGGTAGGGTTCGCCCCTGAGGATCCTGAACGCACGATAGACTTGCTCGAGGAGAATGATCCTGACCAGGGTATGAAGGAAGGTCATCCTCGAAAGTGAGAGACGGAGATCAGAAAGGGCATATACCTCATCTGAAAGCCCGAGGGGGCCGCCGATCAGAAATGTGATCTCCCGTACGCCTCCGATCTCCCACCGTCCGAAGTGCGTAGCGAGTTCTTCGCTCGACCACGTCTCGCCCTCAGGGTCGAGCGCGACGACGAGGGCACCGTCAGGGACCGCCGCAAGCAGGCGCTCTCCTTCCCGTTCCTTGACCTGGACTTCTTCGGCAGGGGAGGCGTTTTTCGGGACTCGTTCGTCCCGCACCTCGATGACCTTTGCCCCCCCGTACGGCCCCAGACGCTTCTCGTACTCTGCGATCCCCTCGGCGATATACCGCTCCTTTGCCTTCCCGACGGCGACGATCCTGACCCGCATAGACAGACGACTCTCTCTTATTCCTCTGTCAGGAATGGTATTTACTCGCTCACTCCCGCGCCCCGATATCTTCGTCCCAGAGTGCGGGGTGCTCCAGAATAAAGCGGCGCATCATCTCCCGGCACTCGGGCAGGTCGAGGTCGACGACCTCCACCCCATGTTCTTCCAGGAACTCCTTTGCCCCGGCAAAGTTTGCCGACTCCCCGACAACGACCTCTGGAATCCCGAACTGAACGACTGCCCCGGCACAGAGATAGCAGGGCATCAGGGTAGAGTACAGGACACAGTCTGTGTAGCGTCTGATCCGTCCGGCATTCTGGAGACAGGCGATCTCGGCATGGAGGATGGGGTTGTCTTCCTGCACCCTGAGGTTATGGCCTCGGCCGATCACCGCGCCGCCCTCCACCAGCACCGCTCCGATCGGGATCCCGCCCTCGGCAAGGGAGGCCCTTGCTTCCTGAAACGCGTCTTGCATATATAGGGTCATCCAGGCTCACTGTTTCTGCCTGCCGTTTATCCTTGATATAATGTGCGGAAGTGTCCCTGGAGATATATGGAAAAATCTCTAAGTGATGAAGAAGACTGGATGATCGGTGATAGCATGCTGAGAAAATATACCACCCTGCTCGTCGTCCTGCTCTTTGCTGGAATGATCGCCATTGCCAGCGCAGCAACCAACGATGATGCCCAGGTCGGCGGGGACAAAGGCTACTTCACCGTCCACTGTAATGTGGACGGGGCGAAGGTCTACTTTGACGACGACCTGAAGGGCGAGATCAAAGATGGCCGTCTTCTTGTAGAGGTCTATACGACCGCGACTCCGTACAAGACGATCAGCGTCGAGGCGGAGGGCTACCAGACGCACACCGCCCCCATCCTGGAGTACCCGGCAAAGGACCAGACCGTGGATATCAGGGTGACCCTTGAGCAGGCCCCCATCGGCGGGGACAAAGGGGCATACCTGGTGAAGTGCAATGTCGACGGGGCAAAGGTCTACTTTAACGACGACCTGAAGGGCGAAGTCAAGGACGGAGAACTCCTGGTCGAGGTCTACACCACCGGCACCCCGTACACGATGATCAGCGTCGAGGCGGACGGCTACCAGACCTACACCGCACCGATCGAGACCTACCCTGCCAAGGGGGAGACCGTCGAGGTCGACGTCACCCTTGAACAGGCCCCCATCGGCGGGGACGTGGGGGCGTTCCTGGTGAAGAGCAATGTCGAGGGCGCTGCAGTCTTCTTCGACAGCGACCTGAAGGGCGAGATCAAGGACGGAGAACTCCTGGTCAGGGTCTACACCACCGCCACGCCATATAAGGCGATCACCGTCGAGGCACCTGGCTACCAGCCTTTGACCGTGGAGATCGAGCAGTACCCGGCCAAGGGGGAGACCGTCGAGGTCGACGCCACGCTCACGCCTGAACCGACGCAGACTCAGACGCCGCTCTCATTCTTCCCGGTCCTCGGAGCGCTTGCGATCTGCGGTGCACTCTTCCTGGTCGGCAGGAAAAACTAACTCTTTTTTCCAAGGAGGCGCTCGAAGAAGGGGCGCTTGAGTTGCCCGGTCTCGTAGTCGAAGTAATCAACCCACTCGGCGATGAGGGAGGTCTTCTTCTCTTCGGCGGCGAGGCGTGCTTCCAGCGCGGCGACCGTGTCCGCGAGCTCCCTGCGTTGTCTCTCCTGTTCGGTCCTGAGGTTCTCGATCTCCTGCGCCTGCCGTGCGACCTGGACCTTGAGGTCCCGGGCGTCCAGATAGGCCTGGGTGACAGGGGAGGGTTCGGGTTCTTCTTCTCCGTCATCATTGACGGGAGGGGTCACCGCGGGCGTTGCGGGCACCGTCTGGTCCTCGCCCCTGGAGGCCTCCTCGGCCAGGCGCTTCACGGTCTCGACGGCGGCAGGGGTGTAGAGGCGGACCGGTCCGATGCTCCGGCCGCGGAAGAGGTCGGGATGGGTGTGGAGATATTCTCGCACGGTCTCTTCGGGGAGACCGGCGAGGTCGGCGATCTCGGCGGGCTTGAGATAGACCATTCCTGTCTTCATGGCTGAGCAGATCATCCCCGCAGGACCGGAAAAATCCTCCTATTTCTTACGGTTGGTGCATGCGTCCCTCTCCTGGGCAGGGGGTGATGGCGTGTCACGTCCATCCAAGAGGTTATATAATGTGTGAGTCATCTCCCGGCCATGTCCCTGTATGCAGAGGTACTGGATAAGGTCGCGGCACTGGTCACCGCGGCCTTTGGGCTGGTCGCCGCGCTGGCGTGGAACGGGGCGATCCAGGAACTCTTCAAGGAGGTTTTTGGGACGGCCGAGAGTCTGACGGCACAGACGATCTATGCCGTCGTCGTGACCATCGTGGCGGTGGTGGTCACCATCCTGATCGCACGCTCGGCGGCGAAGGCAAAAGGAGAGACTGAGACGTGAAGGGAAATTCCCTTCACTGGAAAAGCCATCCGAAGAGGCCTTGGTCCACAGTCTCGTTCTGCACAAGGGCAGAGAGACGGGCCTGGTCCTCTTCCATCACGGCAAGGTGCTCCATGAGGAGGGTGCGGGTCTGGTTGTCGCAGGCGGAGGTCTCGACAAGCTGCTGCATCGTGCGGATCTGCTCAGAGGTCTGGTTGAGGTGGCTGCGGAGGGCCGCCACCGCCTCCTGATCGCCGCCGAAGAGGGTGCGGGTCAGTCCCTGCCTCTCCTGGATCTGCTGTTCGGCCATCATCCTCGTCTGGATGGAGTTGTTGAACTCCCTGGCGATCGCTGAGATGTTCTCCCCGATCCCGCCCTCTCTCTCTTCCATGGCAAGGAGGGCGTGGACTGCGGTCCTGACCTGGTTCTGGTCCTTCCAGGTCGAAGGTGGCCAGGTGAAATTCTCGGAAGGATCAACGGGGGTGTTCGTCCCGTTCACACTGGAGGGGAGACGTTTTGCAAGTCCGGGAGGGAGAGGTTTCGCATCCTCATCCTGGGACAGGCGCTTTGCAATGCCGGGAGGGATCTTCCTGGTCGGTTTGACCTGGGGATCTTCGTCGGTCTCGTTCTCGATGATCTCTGGATCCTCGTCAGTCTCATTCTCGGCGACTTCCGGGATCTCGGTCTCGTTCTCGGCGAGCGGTGCAGGGGAGGGGATCACACTGTCCTGGGGAGAGGCAGAATGTTTTTCCCATCCCTTCTCGTGGACCGCACCCTTTTCTCCAGGAACCGCAAGGGCAGGTGCGGCAAGCAGGAGGAGGAGGGCGATCACAAGTATGGCGGCGCGGGATTTCACAGGTATCACCGCGACGATCTCTGCCATCATCTCTATATGAGAATTCTGAACCTGCAGGTTGGATATAGAATGGGCTCTGGAAAAACATTCTGGATGGTTCTCTCGGGTGGGATGCTGGCCGTTCGAAAATCATAGATTTTCTCGAACTCGCTCTCGCTCGTTCCCCCTGGAACCCCTGCGACACGATAGCTCGTGGACTGTAACGCACTTGTCATGGTAATCTATTCTGCCTTCCAGACCTCATCGTGGTTCCAGGGGTCCGGGGGCACGGCCCCCGGCACGAAGAGGGGGGAAGGCGAGGGAGTCGCGTTCACGCCAGGAACAGGTGAAGATCTCCACAAAACCAAAAAAAAGGAAGTTCAGGCCGCGGGGGCGTAGCGTTTCCAGAGGAGGATGATCCCGGTGATCAGGGCGGCGACGGCGATGAGAGCGCCGCACCCCAGGTACACACTCTCCCTGAAGAGGGAGAGGACCGCCGTGGTCCCGAGGGCGATCCCGAAACTGCTGATGATGCTCCCGGTCAGCACGCACCCGACCACTGCCATCGGGGCCAGTCCCATGATCCGTCCAAGGATGGTGGCGTTCATCCCGCCGGAACCCTGAAAGGGGACGATCACGAAGATTGTCAGCCCGATGGTGGAGAGCCGTCCGATCCATGGGTGGGCCTCGATGTACGACTGCCCCCCTTCCATCGCCCGCCCGATCCAGGGGCCGATGAACGGGATCTTCAGGGACAGGTCGAGGTTGAGGGCGACGAAGAGCGAGGTGCTGAGGTCGATGATGACGATGGTCATCGCCAGGAGCCACCAGGGTTCGCCAAGCCCGATCCCGACCGGGATCACCGACTCCTTCCCTGCCGGCGGGACGACATAGGCGGCGAGCAGGCCTGCGAGGGTCAGGTAGTCCTCATGGGGTGTGGTCAGGTAGAGGGAGATGAGGAGGGCCGTGACAAGTCCAAAGGGGAGGGCCAATTTGACTGCCCGGTCGACCAGGGGGTTTGGGTGGAATGAGACTTCTTTGGTGAGCAGCATCCCTGTCATCTTTCTTTGTAGGTTGGCGTCGGCCCCTTATCAAGGAGCGCGACGCGGCGGAGCAGGTAGCCTACGGTGACGAAAACAAGGAGGAGGGCGATCCCCACGATCACTCCCCCGCCTGCAAGAGAGACGGCAAATGTGGCTCCAAGGGCAAGAAGGGTCGCCCCGATCGCCGCCCCGAGTCCGACACAGCAGATCAGCCCGCGTTCGTCCAGGCCCATGAGCCGGCCCACCACCGCCCCGCCGATCCCGCCAGACCCCATCATCGGCAGGGTGGTGAAGAGGACGATCCCCGCGTACGAGAGGCCTCTCAGCCATGGTCGCCGTTCGAGAAGGGCCTCTCCGGTCCTGACCACAGAAGCCAGTTTTGGCCCTACTCTGGGGAGGGCGAGGACGAGGTCGAAGTTGAGGGCGACGATGAGGCAACCGACGACGTCCACATAGGTGCAGGTGAGGGCGGTGAGCCACCAGGGTTGGCCGAGGACCACGGCCATGGGGATGAGTGCCTCCCGCCCGACCGGCGGAGCGATATAGGCCGCCATCAGGCCGATATAGAGGGTCGCCTCATCAGGGAAGAGGACGTAGAGGGCAAGGGCGTACAAGGGGTAGAGGAGGAGGGGGAGGATGAGTCTGCCGGCACGTCCCTGCAGGTCTATGGGGATATTTCTCTGTCCTCCTTCGCCCATGTCACCACGATCTCTGCACCATTCCATAAAATTGTGGCGACCAACCAGGATTATGAATGGGGGGTGAGGAAAAACTCCCTGAAGTGTCTCATACGAAGTACACGCACGAGAGGTATTTTTAGCTCTGTAGAAACCCTCTGGATCTCTCTCTGGCGGGGGGCTTGGCCGCCCCCCGAACCCCCCGCCACACGAGAGGTCGTGGACGGCAGTCTTTCTTCAGGGAGGTCGAATATGCCTTCCCAGGCCCTATCATCATCCGGGGGTCCGGGCGGCACTCGCCCCCGGCACGAAGAGGTGGGAAGGGGGAGTCACGCGTGCACCCATAAAGGGTGAGGGTTTCTACAGAGCCGATTTTTGAGGTGTGAACTGAACGAACTTGAGAAGACGAAGTCTTCGAGGGTTCGGGGAGCAGCCGCCCCCCGATGAAATCTATATGCTCACGAATCCTTAGAATCGGGATCCCATCCCCGATCTCTCTTCATGTGAGGGCGAGACAAGAGTGAGCGGCAGCACGAAAAGACGAGGAATCTTCGAAGGTCGGCACCCTCACAGAACGATTTGAGAGCCTTCAAAGGATCTCTCCCGAGCAATAGCGGCCTGAAGAAAAGAGAGAGAAAGGTCACCGGGGAGCACGCTTGGCGAGCGTCCGCTCGACGATCTGGGACGAACTGGCAAGCGACCCCTCGTAGCGTCCGATACGCACCACCTCAGCACGCAGCCCGCGCTCCTTCAGGGCCGCCCTCAGGTCGTCTTCCTTGAAGAACTGGTTGAACCCGAGGGTGATCACATCAGGATCGATCTCCCTGATCGGGTCGAAGATGTCGCCCTCCACCCCGAGGCGCGCGTGGTCGACCGGTTTGAGGGCTTTGATCATCGTGAGCCGCTGCTCCTGTGGGATGATCGGCCGCGGTTTGTGGCGGACATTGACGTCCCGCGCCACGATCACCCAGAGTTCGTCGCCGAGTTTCTTCGACTCCTCCAGATAGAAGAGGTGGCCAGGGTGGAGGAGGTCGAAGGTACCGGTGGCGACGACCCGCTTCACTGGATCACCTCGAGGTCGTAGGACTGACCGCTGGCGGTAAAACACTGCCAGTCGTCAGGGCCGTACGGCCACCCGATGATGAGGTGGTAGCGTCCGGTCCTGGGAAAGAACCCGAGGTCAGCGTCGGAAGGGAGGAGGACACCGTTGGGGTGGGAATGGGCGCTCCCCGCGGTGTGGGTATCGAGGGGAAGCATGTCCAGAAAGATGCTGGCGCTCTCCTCGTTGCTCGTCGTCCCGGGCACAAGATTGAGCTCGGTGATGACGCCGTCGGTCTCCTTGAGTATTGCGGCAAACTCGTTTGGATGGTTTTCCATCCCTAGTCTGAGGAGGAGGTCGAGGAGGTCGGCAGAGATGCCCCTGATCTTCATAGGTCTATGGATGTTGGGTGCCATGCCCAATGAATGATTGGATCATGGCCCTGCTCAGAACGGTCCGTCCTGGACATAACTCCTGCCAAGGCCCAGGGCAACCTCGGCCCGCCCCAGTTCCCGCCCCAGATAGGTGGCATGGTCGAGGCGGGTGACGCACCCGTCTTTGAGGAGGGCGGCGGTGAGGTCGGCGGCGGTGCGGCCGCGGTAGATCCGGCCCTTCTGGGCGGCAAGGATCATCCCGTCTTCGACGGCGATCCTGATGTTGCCGGCAGGGTCGGGGACGAACCCGTCCAGGGCAGGTGGCACCTCGACGACCTCTCCTTCTGGCGCCGGTTCCCTCCGGCGGCGTTTCTCCTTGAGGATGAGGAGGTCGAGACCGAGGTCCTTGGGGTAGGGGTGCTCGCCGAGGGCGGCCATCATCCCGGTCGCCTGGCGCATCTCGGCCACCGAGCCTCTCGTCTTGTCAGAGTGTTCGCTGGTGAAGACCACCGCCGCCCCGACCTCGTGGGCGCACGCGGCCAGGAGGGCATTGACCCCGACCGAGTCGGCGTCGATGAGTTCGGCGACATTGCCTGCGCCAAAGAAGAGGGGACATGTGATCTCTGTGAAGTGCTGGAGCGAGTTCACAAACCCCGAGCCTGCAGGCTGAAGGAGGGGGTCGGCGATGAGGGCCTCGACCCCGGACGCCCGTGCCGCCGCGAGGGTGGCCGCAAGCCCGGTCTCGCCGGGGACGACGACGGCGGCCGCCCCTGCGGCGGCCACCTCGGCACCAATGTCAGGGATATTTCCTTCATGGAGGGAGAGGACCAGGTCTGCCTTGGGAAGCGCCGCCCTGATCAGGGCGGGGTTCTGAGAGTCGACGGCAAGGGGGCCCTCGACCCCTTCCAGGTCTGCGAAACACCGGCGTACCTCTGCAGGCGTGGCATCGAACCCAAACCCGAGATCCACGATATCGGCCCCCCGCGCGAAGAAGTCCTCCACTGCCGCGCGGAGGTCAGGGTGACGGTGGGCGTCCATGATCTCGGCGAGCACCTTCATCCGCGATCTCCCGCCGATCTTGAGTCCCCTGATCAGGAGATCGGCATCGGCCGCCGCCTCTGCCGCGGCGATCCGTCGGTATGCCTCTTCTCGCCGTTCGGCCGCGAAGAGTTCGTCGGCCGGGACGGTCCTGGAGAGCGTCACCGCCCCAAGACGCGGGAGAACGGTTTTCAGGTCGGCTGCATGGCGCGGCCCCAGGTAGACCGGGATGCCGGTCTCCTCCTCGACCTTCGCAAAGGATGCCGTCGACATCCCGGAGACCAGGACCAGGTCGTACTCGCCCGCTACGATGATCTCTCGCAACTGGCCTGGAGTGAGGAATGCGGCGATCTCGCCGGTGACTACCACCTCTGCGTCAAATCCGGCGGCCGCCTTCCTGACAGTCCCGGCGGTCGCCTCGCCTGTAGGAAGCAGGATCCGCATACCATTTCCTTAATAGCCGTGAGGCGAAAAATGGTATGATCTTATGCTGAGATGTGACCTGCACGTCCACTCACGTTATTCGCGCGACGGGGAGAGCAGTATCGAGGAGATCCTCAGACGGGCCGAGGTCGTCGGACTTGACGCCGTGGCGATCACCGACCATGACACAGTCGAGGGCGCACTCGTGGCGCGCTCGTACGACACTCCGATCATCGTCATCCCGGGGACAGAGATCTCGACGAAACAAGGGCACCTCCTGGCCCTTGGGGTCACCGAGGCCTTCCCGATAGGCATGGACTTTTTCGAAGCCGTGCACCGTGCCCGTGCGGTGGGGGCCGTCCTCATCCTCCCGCACCCCTACCATATGTGGCGCCATGGCGTCGGGCAGAAACTGAAGGCCGGGCCGTCCCTCGTGGACGCCATCGAGGTCTTCAACAGCCGCTACATCATGGGCACCGCAAACAGGAAGGCGGCCCTGGTCGCCAGGTCCCTGGGCAAACCCTGCGTGGGGGGAAGCGACGCCCACCAGGCACGTTTTGTCGGCTACGGCTACACGCTCGTCGACGCCGAGCCCAATGTGGCTTCTATCCTCGAGGCGATCCGGGCCGGGCGGACCACGGCGGGAGGGCGGATGACTCCTCTCAAGTCGTACACCCGGCAGTCCCTGAAGAGTTCATGGAAGAAGATCAAGGGCAGGATACCGAGATGAGACTCGCCTTCAGGATCGGATATTGGGGCGACGGGTTTTATGGTTCGCAGGTCCAGGCCGAGGTCAGGACCGTCGAGGGCGAGGTGGTCGCGGTCTGCAGGAAACTCGGGCTCTTCGACGATCCACGGGAGGCGCGCTTCGCCTTTGCCGGCAGAACCGACCGCGGCGTCCATGCCGCCGGCCAGGTCTGTGCCTTCACGACCGATGTCCCTGAACGGGCGGTCGCCGCCCTGCCATATGAACTCCCTGCAGACATCTGGGTCACCGGGTGGGCAGAGGTTCCTGACCGGTTCAGCCCGAGGAAAGAGGCGGCCGCCCGGACATATCGGTATTTTTTTGAAGAACACCCTGGCGACGCCGCCCTGATGGACGAGGCGGCGCAGTTTTTTCTTGGCGAACACGACTTTTCACTCCTCTCAAGACGGAGCGAGAGAAGTCCGGTGCGCCGGGTGCATGCCGCCAGGGTCTATGAAGAGGGGGGGTTCTGCGTCTTCGAGGTGAGCGCCGCGGGCTTTCTCTGGAATATGGTCAGGTGCATGGCCTCGGCCCTCGCCGCGGTCGGGAGGAGGGAGAAGGAACCCGAATGGGTCAGGACCCTGCTCAGGGGAGAGGGCGAGCGGCGTGTTGCCGCCGCCCCGCCAGGCGGCCTGATCCTCACCGACATCGCGTATGATTTCGAGTTCACCCCCCTTGCCCCCTCACCAAAGGCAGAGGGTGCCCTGTTCAGGAGAGAGAAGGACTTTCGAGTGAAAGTACGGGTGAATGAGGCTCTACGATCTTTTTTCTCGCAGTAGAAACCCCGGCTGTCAGATCTGTATCAAACCAACAAACCAAAGAATAGGTGTACAGATAGTAATGTAGAAGAGCCTGGGAACAAAGGTAATGATCAATAATTGAGAATTACTGGTGAGGAGTTGAGTACGATTTCTGAGATTCCAAAGGAGGAATACCTCACGACCTGCACCGCGGCCTGTGCCGGGTGCAGTTCGTCGCTGTCCCTCCGCTATGTCTTGAAGGCGGCTGGGCCCGACACGGTCCTGGTCGTCCCGGCATGTTGCACCAGCGTCATCCAGGGGATGTATCCGAACACCTCCTTCAATGTACCGGTGTATAACATCGCCTTTGCAGCGGCTGCAGCCTGCGCCTCGGGTATGAGCAAGGCGTTCAGGAGTGCAGGGAAGAAGACCAATGTCATCGTCTATGCCGGGGATGGCGGGACGGTCGATATCGGGATTCAGGCGCTTTCCGGCGCGTTCGAGCGCGGCACCGATTTCCTGTACATCTGCTATGACAATGAGGCCTATGGGAACACCGGGATGCAGCGTTCTGGTGCGACGCCGCTCGGCGCCGTGACCACCACCACTCCGGCCGGGAAGACCGAGACCAAGAAAGACCTCGACCGGATTGTGGCCGCCCACAATCCTCCGTACATGGCGACCGCCTGCAGCGCCTACCCCCTTGACCTGTACAAGAAGGTCAAGAAGGCGCTTTCCATTGAGGGGCCGAAGTTCATCCATATCCTTGCGCCCTGCCCGCCAGGGTGGCGGTACAACTCCGACAAGACGATCGAGGTCGGGAAACTCGCGGTGAAGACCGGGTCGTGGGTGCTGTACGAGCGTGAGTACGGGAAACTTACGGTCTCTGGGCCGTCCAGAACAGCGCTGAAAAAGCCGCACCCGATCGAGGAATATATCCGTGCCCAGGGCAGGTTCAAAAAGGCCACCCCTGAGATCATCGCTGAACTTCAGCAGAGCATTGAGAAGAATCTTGCACGGATCAAGAAGGAGGAAGAAGGCATATGTTGATGATCTCCACCGGCAACAAGGCCATCGCCGCCGCGGTCAGGCAGGCCGCTCCGTCGGTCGTCGCCGCCTATCCAATCACCCCGCAGACCGAGATCATCGAGCAGATCGCCGCCTATGTCGCCGCAGGCGAGGTCGAGACCGAGTACATCCCGGTCGAGAGCGAGCACTCGGCGATGGCGGCATGCATCGGGGCCTCGGCCACGGGCGTGCGGACCTTTACGGCGACGAGTTCGCACGGGTTGCTGTACATGCACGAGATGCTCCACTGGGCGGCGGGGGCACGTCTCCCGATCGTGATGGCGAACGTGAACCGCGCCGTGGGGCCGGGATGGAACACCTGGGCCGAGCACACCGACGCCTTCTCCCAGCGCGACACCGGGTGGCTCCAGGTCTTCGTGGGGACGGTCCAGGAGGCCTACGACGCCACGCTCATGGCCTTCAGGATCGCAGAGGACGAGCGGGTGCTCCTGCCGGTGATGGTCAATCTCGACGGCTTCACCCTCTCGCATATTATGCAGTCCCTGGAGACCGTTGACCTCGGAGACTTCATCCCACCGAACAGACTCCCGTACGCCATCGACGTCGAGAACCCGATGGGGTATGGCCCGATGACCGGGCCTGACGATTATTTCAGGTTCAGGTGGGACATCGAGCGCTCGATGCGGGACGCTCACGAGGTGATCCGCGAGACCGAGGAGGAGTTTGCCCGCCGGTTCGGCAGGAAGTACGGGCCGGCCGAGGAGTATCGGTGCGAGGACGCCGAGGTCGTCGTCGTCTCGATGGGCACCCTCGGCAAGGAGGCCGAGGTGGCCGTCGACATCCTCCGCAAGGAGGGGATCAAGGCCGGGTCGATGCGTCTACGCTGGTTCAGGCCTTTCCCTGACATCGACTTGAGAGGTCGGGAGGTCGTGGTCATCGACCGCGATTACTCGTTCGGTTTCGGCGGGGTCGTGGCGGCCTCGCTCAAGGCGAAGACCGGGACCGAGTGCTACAACGTGATCGCCGGCCTCGGCGGCCAGGAGGTCACGTACGACGACATCGCCGAGTTTGTGCGGACCCGTCGGATTGGTGAAGAGATGTGGTTCGGGGTGAGCGAGTAATGTACGAGATCCGTATCCACTCCCGAGGCGGACAGGGCGGGGTGACGGCGGCCCGTCTCCTTGCCCTCGCGGCGTTCAGGGATGGGAAACACGCGACCGCATGCCCCTTCTACGGCGCTGAACGTCGGGGCGCACCGGTCGTCTCCTTCGTGCGGATCGACGACGATCCGATCAAGATCTACTCGCAGATCCACAGTCCCGACATGGTGGTCGTCCTGGACGCCTCGGTCATGGAGACGGTGGACGTCCTCCAGGGGCTTAAAGATGGCGGGACGGTCGTGGTCAACAGCGAGCACCCCCGGGAATTCCCGGGCTTCACCTCCTATCATGTCGACCTGACCGGGATCGCCCTGGCCCAGGACCTCGCCATCGCGGGGACGCCGATCGTCAACACCCCCTTCCTGGGTGCGGCGGCAAAACTCGGGATCGTCTCCTTCGAGTCGGTCACGCAGGCGATCCAGGAAATGTTCGCAGACGAACGGAACGTGAAGGTGGCCGAGGCCGCCTACAAGGAGCTGGTCATATGAGAGAACGGCTTGCACTGAGCAGACCAAAGAAGGGCGCATGCGGACTCACCGGGTCGTGGCGGGTCTTCCGTCCGGTCGTGGACAGGGAGAAGTGCAACCAGTGCGGGATCTGCGAGATCCACTGTCCCGACGCGGTCATCGACGAGGAACTGAACATCGACCTGGACTTCTGCAAGGGTTGCGGGATTTGTGCGGACGTCTGCCCGAAGAAGGCCATCACGATGGTCAGGGAAGAGAGGTAATGTATTCCTGGGGCTTCGTGCCCCTTCTTTTTTCGACTTTGTAGAAATCCTCTTGATGAAGATCTCTGGCGGGGGGCTTGCCGCCCCCCAAACCCCCCGCCACACGATAGGTCGAGGATGGCGGCACTCTCGTCACAGTTGCCCGTGATGTCTTCCCACCCCTATCTTCGTCCCGGGGGTCCGGGGGCAGCGCCCCCGGCCGAAGAGGGGGGAAGGCGGGAGACACATGTCTCACCCACACAATAGATGAGGGTTTCTACAGAGCCCTTTTTTCAGAAATATCTCGACCGGTTGTGGAGAATCGTTCACAAATCAACTGTGTAGAATTGCTCATGAGGCAAGAACACATCTCAAGCATACGGGATGAAAATTTCTTGTCACGTGCTGTCTCATTTCAAGACAGAAAAATCGGTGGAGACCTCCCTCTCCTGCCGCCCCTCGGCTATCTTCGTCCGTGGGGGTCCGGGGGCACGGCCCCCGGCGCGAGACGGCAGGAAAAATTCTACGATGGGGGCGGCACGTCGGATCAGCACGCCTCCGCACATCAATCGTGCCGGGGGCTAGCACCCTGGAACCCCCGTGCATACCCTTTTTGACTCAGGCAGAGAGACCAGAGAGATACGATGAACCGGGCAAACACAACCGGACACGAGGTCGCCCTCGTCCACTGCCGCCGGTACGATGAGGAAGAGGTCTACCAGTCGGTCAGGAGGGCCGTCGACCTGGTCGGCGGGATCGGGAGATATATCAAACCAGGAAGCCGGGTGCTCCTCAAGCCCAATCTCCTGATGGGGGCCGGGCCTGAGCGGGCGGTCACCACCCACCCGGCGGTGGTCTGCGCCGTCGCCCGCCTCCTCTCGGCCTATGGATGTGAGGTGGTCATCGCCGATTCTCCGGGAGCCGGGACGCGGTATACCAGGCGCAACCTGGAGCATGCCTATGAAAAGGCTGGGTTCACCGCGGCCACGGTATATCCTGGAGTGAGGCTGAGCACCGACACCTCGTCTCAGGAGGTCTCGTGCCCTGACGGAGAGGTGATGAAACGCTTCTCGGTCATCGACGAGGCGCTCAATGCCGACGCCATCGTCGTCGTCTCCAAGGCGAAGACCCACCTCTTCACCACCTACTCAGGGGCGGTGAAGAACCTCTTCGGGGTCGTCCCTGGGCTTGAGAAACCGGTCTTTCATGCACGGTTCAGGCAGCCCGAACGTTTTGCCGAGATGCTCCTCGACCTCAACACCTGTGTCGTCCCTCTCCTCCATGTGATGGACGCCGTCGTCGGGATGGAGGGCGACGGCCCGATGTCGGGATCGCCACGACCGATCGGGGCCGTTCTTGCGGCCGCCGACCCCACAGCCCTCGACATTGTCACAGCGCGGCTGATGGGGATGGACCCGGCCACGCTCCCAACGGTCAGGGCGGCGGTCGGTCGCGGATGGGTGAGCACAGGTCTTCATGAGGTCGAGGTGATCGGCGACGACGAGGCGGGGGTGACGGTCCCTGATTTCAGGCACCCTTCCACTCACCCGGCCGCTCCTACCGTCTCCTTTCTCAACAGGCAGGTGCTCAGGTTTATGCAGGGGCGCGGGACATCTACCAGGCCCCTGCCTGCTCCTGACCCTGGACGCTGCACCGGGTGCGGGCGGTGTGTCCTCACCTGCCCGGTGAATGCCATCGCCCTTGAGAGGGGGACGGCCATGGTCGATGAGGGGAGATGCATCCGTTGCTATTGCTGCCATGAGATGTGCGAGGAAGGGGCGATCGACCTGAAACAGGGGTTGATATCAAGGTTTGTCTCAAGGTTCCTGCCATGACCCATCAATTCTACATGAATATGGATTGGATGTAATTTTAATCCAGAATATGGAATATAATGGGAATAAGATGTCTTTTAAATTCTCTTTGTTCTTTTAGGGCTCATGGATTCGGTTTATTATTGCGAAAAAAGGAGTATGAAGAATAAATCCCGTTTAAAATGATATGATGCATAATTTACGCCTGTAGAAAAAATAGAATATATTAAATACTATTGTAGGAAGATGATGATCCACTCAGGACCTATCCCTGAGTGTAGAGGAAGAACCTCTCGCCCATGGTCTTGACCCCCCGGGGTGGAACGTCCATGGGGCCTGACTGAACGCGACCGGCCGCACTCCCTTGCACACATATCAGACAGGAGACGACCATGCCAGATTACACAGACATCGCTGAAGGATCTCAGGACGGGATCGCCAGAACCGGGGTTATCCTCAAAGGGATGGACCAGGTTCCCGCTCCCATCCAGGTCATTGACCCAGAGTATCGTATTCTCTATCTCAACCAGGCTGCAGCCGACCTGGTTGGGGTACGGGCCGAAGATTGCGTCGGAAAACCCTGCTATGCTATCTTTGGAAACAACCTCTGCAATTCTGAAGGGTGCCCCTGCAGAAATGCCATGAAGACCGGGCAGACCGAGATCGCAAGGACCGAACTTGCCGGCGGGTGCTGGATCGACTGCACCGGAGCCCCTCTCAAAGACGACTCGGGAGAGATCATCGGGGCTGTGGAGTTCATGCAGGACGTCGGTCCCCAGGTCCGTGCCGTCAGAGATCTCCTTGAGGTCGGCGAAGAGACACAACAGGGCAACCTCTCGGCCAGGGCGAATCTCAATGCGGAGGGCGACTTCCGTGAGATCGCGGAGAACGTCAACGCCCTCCTCGACACCGTCACCGAACCCCTCCAGGTTGCCTCCACGGTCATCGAACAGATCGGGAGAGGAGAGATCCCGGAGAAGGTCGAAGGCGATTACGAGGGTGACTTCAAGGCCCTCATCGACGATATCAACCACTGCATCAACGGACTTGCCGCCCTCTCTGGTGCCAATGCTGTGTTGAAGCGGATGGCCTTAAACGACTACACCCTACGGGTCGAAGGGGACTTCCACGGGATTTACGCCGATATCGCCGCCGAGATCAACATGGTCATCGACCGTCTTGTCACCGTCCAGAATGTAAGCGCTCACATCGCCGAAGGTGACCTCTCCGACCTTGACGATCTCAAGACGGTCGGCAAACGGTCAGAGAACGACAAGATACTCCCGGCACTCATCACCATGGAGGAGAGTATCACTGCTCTCATAAAGGACAGCGAACAACTTGCAGAAGCGGGGGCAGCAGGAAACCTCTCGGTCAGGGCCGACGTCACCCGTCACAAGGGCTCCTTTGCGGAAGCCATGAACGGGGTCAACTGTCTCTTTGATGTCATTGTCCAGCCGCTCAACGAGGGGATGAAGATCGCCGCCGCACTCGCGGACGGAGATTACACCAGACCATTCTCAGAGGACATCCAGGTCTCAGGCGACTTCAAACGCTTCAAAGACTCGCTCAACGAGATCATCTTCAAGGGGAGTGCGGTCTTCACGAAAGTGCAGGGCGCCGCCGAACAGGTCCAGTACGGCACGCTTGAGGCGAGCAAAGGCGGCGACCAGATCGCCAAGGCCGCCGAACAGGTGGCAAACACCAGCCAGCAGTGCGCCGACCTGAACAAGACGACCCTCACCAAGATGGAAGAGATCAGTCGGCAGATCAGCGACCTCTCCGCATCCAACGAGGAGGTCGCGAGCACCTCCCAGGAGATCCTCAGCCGCTCCGAACTGGTGGCCCAGAAGGGACGTGACACCCAGGGGCTTGGCCGGGAGGCCAACGAGAAGATCACCGTTGTCGAAAAGATTGCCAACGAGAGCGTGGAGGATATCACCCAGCTCAACGACGAGATGCACGAGATCAACAAGATCGTCAAGTTGATCACCGACATCTCCAACCAGACCAACCTCCTCGCCCTCAACGCTGCGATCGAGGCGGCCCGGGCCGGCGAGCACGGCCGCGGGTTTGCGGTCGTCGCGGGCGAGGTGCGAAACCTTGCCGGTGAGTCGAAGAAGGCCACCGACGATATCGAGAACCTCATCACCTCAATCCAGGGGAAGAGCGAGAAAACGGCCACGGCCATCCGCTCGGCAAACGACGAGATCACCGCAAGCGTCCAGAGCGTGAACGGCGCTATCGAGGCTCTCAACGAGATCGTGGAGGGCGCGGTCGCGGTGACCCATGACATGAGCGAGATTGCCCGGGCCATTGAAGACCAGGCCAACACCACCAACAACGTCGTCCAGATCGTCGAAGACGGAACAAGGATGACGCGGGAGAGTCTCAACCAGATCGAGGACCTTGCCGCCCTTGCCGAAGAGACGAGCGCCTCTACCGAGGAGATCGGGAGTGCGGTCCATGAACTCAACAGGCTGGCGGCCGACCTGGACGAAGAGATGAAGAAGTTCAGGGTCTGATGAGGGGGTGAATGACATGGGAGAGACCATCGATGTGGTGGAGTTTGAGATCGGGGGCACGCGGTATGCCCTCGACATCCTCCTTGCCCGCGAGATCGTCGAGATGCTGCCGGTCACCCCGGTGCCGCGGGCGCCCCCCCATATCTCCGGGGTGATCAACCTCAGGGGCGAGGTCACCAATATCATCGACCTCGGCACCCTCCTCCAGATCCCTGAACGCCAGACAACCCAGAACAAGAAGATCATCGTGCTTGTCTCTGAACTCACCGGCGGGTCCAATATCGGGATGATCGTCGATGATGTCCATTCGGTGATGCAGGTTGCAGAGAAAAATATCGAGACGATGGATTCCTCGCTCTGCCGGGAGGCCTATGTAAAAGGGATCATCAGGACCGGGGCTGCCACTGGCGAGGAAGAGGTCGGGGGCGACCTTATAATCTGGATAGATATCAAGAAGGCACTGGAAGACCTCGACTGCTTCTGAACGTCCGACACACCGTCACGCACCATCTCATATCGTGTCGCCTGACAGGGGATCACCTCTGTCGGGGGCCTCATACTTTTTTCTCCCGCTGTGGAGCATCCCTCAGGACTGAGAGAACTGAAGGGGTCGGTGCTCTCACCCAGAGGAGGATCTCCCCATGGCCCGGAAAGCCATATATATCGTGTCGGCAGTCTCTGCCCGGAGGAGTGATATGGATACCTTTGAGGAGAAGATCCGTGCAATGAAGGGGATGACCCCTGACGAAGTGCAGGCAACGGTTGAAATGTTGAAATCGATGTGCATCTGTCAGGGATGCCCGTCGTACAACCGGTGTGCGAAGGAGGGGAACGAGGCCCTCTTCTGTGCCTCGGGCAAGAGTTTCATGTGCATCAGCGATGAGAAGAGGTGCATCTGTCCTACCTGTCCGGTGACAAAGGAGATGGGGCTGAAGTATTCCTTTTTCTGCACCAGGGGGGCCGAGAAGGCGCAGCGGTATGAGCACACCGTCTGGGGGACGAAGATGGTCTGAGGAGACCATCCCTGATTTTTCTGCCCTGAAGAGAATTTCTTGATCGGTTCTGGAGTGGTGAATACAGATTTTACCGCCCCGAACGTCCACATGGACGTAATTAAATCAGGAGTGACCCCCCATCTCCTCATTCGATTTTACCATCTCCTCATGTACTTGTAGCCCTCCATCACCAGGACGAGTGAGAGGGCCACGGCGAGGAGGGAGAGCCAGATGGAGAAGGAGACCGGGGCGACCCCGAGGACACCCTGCATGAGGGGGACCTGCATCGCGAGGAGATGGATCCCCTGCGCCGCGACGACGCCGACGACCAGGAAGGGGTTTGCAGAGAGAGGCACCCTGAAGATCGACCGGCGTTCAGAACGGCAGTTAAAGGCATGAGCGTTCTCCATAAAGACCATAAAGAGGAGGAGGACGTTTCGTGCGGCCTCGTCCGTCCACCCGGACGAGAGCAACCAGGCCCAGAGGAGGAAGGCGGTCGCCCCGATGTACCCCCCCGAGACCAGGGTCTGTTCCACCATCTGGCGGTTGAAGATCCCCTCTTCAGGTGGCCTGGGCCGTCGCCCCATCACGTCGGGTTCGCCCTTCTCGAAGGCGAGGGCGACGTCCTGGATCCCGTTCGTTACCAGGTTGAGCCATAGAAGCTGTACCGCCAGGAGCGGGATCGAGAGGCCGGCAAGGAGCGCGAGCGTGAAGAGGAGCACCTCGGCGGCGCCGGTCGAGATGAGAAGATAAGTGACCTTTCTGATATTGTCGTAGGTGCCCCGGCCCCCTGTGATCCCGGTCACGATCGAGGAGAAGGCATCATCGGTGATGATGATCGAGGCGGTGTCCTTTGCAAGGTCGGTGCCGGACCCCATCGCCACCCCGATATTTGCCCGTCTCAGGGCGGGGGCGTCGTTTGCCCCGTCGCCGGTCACCGCGACGAAATGACCGTTGTCCTGGAGGGCGGCCACGATCTCGGACTTCTGGAGAGGGGCGACCCGCGAGAAGACCTGTCCGTTTTTGACCAGGTCGCGGAAATGATCGCCGTCAGCCCCCCTGGCCCCGTCGAGTTCCTCACCGGTGACGAGGTCTGTCCTGGAGGAGGCGATCCCGAGGTCGCGAGCGATCGCCAGGGCGGTCGCGGGGTGGTCGCCGGTGACCATGACCACCCTGATCCCAGCCTGCCTGGAGATCTCCACCGCCGCCGCCGCGTCGTGCCTGAGCGGGTCGATGAAACAGGCCATGCCGAGGAATTTCAGGGGAGGGATGTCCTCCTCGTCGAAGGGAAGGTCCACGCCCCCGGCAATCTCGCCGTGTGCCACCCCGATGACGCGGTACCCTGCTGCGGCCAGGTGGGCCGCCATCTCTGCCGTGCCTGGGGGGGCCTCAGGACAGCGCGGGACCACCACCTCGGGCGCACCCTTGAAGGCGACTTTCACCGACCCGCCTACCCGGTAAAGCGTCGCCGCGTACCTGCGCTCGGGTTCGAACGGGATCTCGGCGAGGGATGCCACCTCGGCCCGCACCGTCTCCGGGGAGAGCCTGAGTTTGTAACCGCAGGCAAGGAAGGCCACATCGATGGCGTCCCCGAAATGCGTCCATTCTCCATCCTTGCGTTCCAGCACGGCCTCGTTGCAGATCATCGACGTCCTGACCATCTCCTGGAGACGCACGAACTCCTCTTCCTCCGGCGGCATGCCCGCGGTGTCGGTCACCCGTCCTTCCCCGCGATAGCCCTCGCCGAGCACGGTGTAGCGGTCGCCGTCAGGGAGCATGATGAGGGTCAGGGTCTGCTCGTTGACGGTGAGTGTCCCGGTCTTGTCGCTTGCGATGCAGGTACAGCTCCCAAGCCCTTCCACCGCGGCAAGGTTCCTGACCACCACATTTCGCCTCGCAATCCTGCTGACTCCAAGGGAGAGGGCGACGGTGATTGCCACCGGCAGACCTTCGGGGATCGCCGAGACCGCGAGGGCGACGGCCATGAAGAAGACCTCGATCGCCGGGATGCCCTGGAGGAGAGCGGCCACGGCGAGGAGGGCGCTTGCGCCGACGACGAGCACCCCCACCCACTTCGAGAACTGCTCCATCCTGATGAGAAGGGGGGGCTTTGTCACTTCCATCGCCGAGATGCTCGCCGCGATCTTGCCGACCTCGGTCTCTCTGCCGGTGGCGACCACCACCCCGCACCCCCTGCCCGAGATGGCGGTGGACCCGGCATAGGCCATGTTCTTGCGGCCCATCAAGGGAATGTCTGCATCCACCGGCCCGGTGACTTTCCCGGCAGGGACTGATTCTCCGCTGAGGAGCGACTCGTCAACCGAGAGGACATGCTCCTGAAAGATCCTGAGGTCGGCAGGGACGCGGCTCCCTGGTTCCAGGAGGACGATGTCGCCTGGCACCACGTCCTCGGCCGAAATTCCCTTTTCTGTCCCGTCACGCCTGACATGTGCAGTGATCCTGAGGAGGGCCCTGAGTGCCGCCGCACTCTGTTCTGCCTTCCATTCCTGGACCATGCCGAGGAGGGCGTTGAGGAAAATGACCGCGAAGATGAAGAGGGCGTCGGTAGTCTCCCCGATCAGCAGAGAGATGCCCCCGGCCACGATCAAGATGAAGATGAGCGGGCTCTTGAACTGGCGGAAAAAGACCTGGAAGACCGACGGGGGTGCTCGCGTGGGGAGGGCGTTTTTTCCATAGGCCGAGAGGCGGGCCTCTGCCTCGGCGGCCGAGAGACCATGCGGCGATGACCTGATCGCCGTAAGCACTTCCTCGTCTGGCAGGGCATGCCATGGAGGTCCGGTATCGCCCTCTGGCATTGTCGTCCACCTCTGCCCGGTATCGGTCGGTCACCTATATCGCCCTTGCGGGAATGCAGGGCCATTCACCAGATCCGGATACCATGATCAGGAGAAAAGAGCGGGGGCAAGAGACTCCGGGATGCTGATTGTTGAGGCGCTGGAGATTTTCTCTTCTTGAATATGAATTGGGTTGAACACCCCTCTCCCTCGCAAACAATGAGCAAGGGACAGCGCCAACCTCTGAACGATTCCCTTCTCTGCCTTCCAGCCCCGATCGCAATCGTGGGGGTCCGGGGGCAGCGCCCCAGGCACCGATGTTTGGAAAGGCATGATGATCAGACATGCCGCCCTCAAGTGCAGAATCTTCACCGCCGTCTCGCGCCGGGGGGCGAGCGTCCCCCGGACCCCCACGAACAGAGGAGAGGCGTGGGCGGCAGGCTAAGAGATTTCTGCCTGTTCCCTGTCACAAGGAGAAGGATCAAGGATCGATCCTTTCACACTCTTAGAACTGCGATAAGAAATTTTTCAGCCGTCATGGCCGAGGCGTGAGATCCTACAGAGCCAAAAAAAGAGGATTTCTCGGCCCTGTAGAATCCCTTACCAATTCTCGGTGTACGCGCGATTCAACCGCCCCCCCTCATCTTCCCACAGGGGGCGGCACGCCCCCCACCAGAGATAAATGTCCAGAGGAATTCTACAGAGCCAATTTCTCCGGTTATTCGATGATCATCGTCCCGACACCGGCGTCGGTGAAGAGTTCGAGGAGGATGCTGTGCGTCTTGTTGCCATTGATCACGTGGGCGTACGGCACCCCGGCCTTCACCGCCCTCACGCAGGACTCGATCTTTGGGATCATCCCACCAGAGATGGTTCCGTCGGCCATCAGTTCCTCGGTCTCCACAGCCTTGAGGCGGCGGAAGACCTGGCTCCGCTCCCGGTCCATCACCCCGTCGACATCGGTGAGGTTGACGAGTTTGAAGGCGCCGAGCGCGACGGCGATCTCGCCCGCCGCCGTGTCGGCATTGATGTTGAGATTGCGGCCCGCCCGGTCGATCGCGATCGGGGCCATGACCGTGATATACCCGGTCTCCAGGAGGGTGGTGAGGAGGTCGGGGTTGACCCCCTCGATCTCCCCGACGTACCCGAGGTCGACCTCGCGCTCCTCATCACCGACCCGCACCATCTGGGCGCTGATCTTTCTGGCAAGAATGATATTGCCGTCATTCCCCGAGATCCCGACCGCCCGGTCACCCTCCCGGGCGATGAGCGAGACGATCCCATTGTTGATCTTGCCGACCAGGACCATCTGGGCGATCTCCAGGGTCTCGGCATCGGTGATTCGGAGCCCCCCGACAAACTCAGGTTCCTTGCCCATGGCCCGCATCTTCTCGGTGATCTCGGGCCCGCCCCCATGGACGACGACGACCTTCATCCCCACATAATGGAGGAGGACGATGTCGCGGATCGCGTTCTCCAGGATCTCGGGATCGACCATCGCATGCCCACCAAGTTTGATCACGATGGTCCTGCCATGGAACTGCTGGATGTAGGGCAGGGCCTCCATCAGGACTTCTTCACGCCTCATGTCGTATACTTCCCATTGATCTCGACATATTTCTCGGTCAGGTCGCACCCCCATGCCACGGCCTCGCCCTCGCCGGACGCCAGGTCGAGGGAGAAGACGACCCTCTTGCCATGCATCGCCGCTTTCGCCCGCACCAGGTCTGAGACGATCTTGCCGTCCGTGACCAGTTCGGTCAGCGTTGATCCTTCGCCGATGGTGAGGGAGGCAGTGTCAGGGTCGAACCTGACCCCCGCTCGCCCTGCCGCCGCGATCACCCGGCCCCAGTTCGGGTCCTCGCCGTATACCGCCGTCTTGACGAGCGGCGAGGCCACGACCGTCCTGGCCACTGTCTCCGCCGCCGCCTCGTCAGGAGCGCCGACGACCTGCACCTCAAGGAGTCTGGTCGCCCCCTCGCCGTCGGCGGCGATCTGTTTGGCAAGGGAGATGCAGCACGCCTCAAGTGCGGCGTCGAACTTCTCCCGCGGCACCGGCCCGGCCACCCCGGTGGCCGTGCAGAAGGCCGAGTCATTGGTGCTCTCGTCCCCGTCGACGACGACGCGGTTGAAACTCCGGCGCACTGCCGAGCGCAGAGACTCGTGGAGGTCTTCGGCCCCGATTTCGGCGTCCGTATAGATGAAGGCGAGCATCGTCCCCATGTTCGGGGCGATCATCCCGCTGCCCTTACAGATCCCGGCGACCGTAAACCCGTCGCCCCTGACAAGCGCGTGTTTCTCGACGAGGTCGGTGGTCATGATCGCCCGTGCCGCCGCGGTCTCGGCCTCCTCGGTGTGGGCGAGGTGCGGGACGACCTCGTTGCACTGCCGTCTGATCAGGTCGAGGTCTAGATAGCGCCCGATCACCCCGGTGCTTGCCACCCCGATCCGCCCGGGCTCAAGCCCAAGGGCCTCGGCGGCGATCCGGCACATCTCGGCGGCGTCGGCCAGGCCTCGTTCGCCGGTATAGGCGTTTGCACACCCCGAGTTCACGACAATCGCGTCAAGCCGCCCGGCCTTCATCTGCTCCTGCATCACCTGGACCGGTGCGGCGGTGACGAGGTTGGAGGTGAAGGTCGCCGCCGCTGTGCCACGGGCCCTGATCACCGCAAGTCCGTACTTTCCCTCTTTCATCCCGGCGGCTTCGACGCCAGGGACTGCACAGATACTCTGCATCATTCTTGAGTCTCCTCGTACGAGGTTCCAAGCCCATGGACGATGTCCCGACGGGCGACGATCCCGATCAGTCGGCCTTCGTCGACGACCGGGAGGCGGGCGATCCCTTCCCGCAACATCTGTCCTGCCGCCTCCTCGATCTCGGCGTCAGGCTTGATGGTGATCGCCGGCATCGACATCACCCTGCGGACGGGGGTTGTCCCGATATCTGAGAGAGCCGATTTGGTCTTCTCCCAGTTGATGACCTCCCTGATCGGGACCTCGATCAGTTCGAAAGGTGAGGGGAGCCAGAGGTCGTCTGAGATCTCGCCGGTCTTGAGGAGCGAGAGTACATCGGCCTCGGTGATCACCCCAACCAGTTTCTCTTCGTCCATCACCGGCAGGCCCCCGACGTCGTGCGTGCGCAGGAGGGCCGCGGCTTCCCTCACGGTCGCGTCGGCATGGACAGTGACCGGTTCCTCTGTCATGATCTCCCTGACTTTCATGCTGTTCATCTCCACTCTTATGGCATGCAGGGGGGGGTCATAAGCCCGTCGTTCTCCGCAAACCCGCAGATGATGTTCATGTTCTGGATCGCCTGCCCTGCGGCGCCCTTGACAAGATTGTCGATCGCCGAGACAACGACGACCCGTTCGTCCTGTGCCTCGAACCAGATGTCGCAGAAGTTGCTCCCGCGCACCGCTGGCAAGGAAGGCTTCTGGAGACGGACAAAGAACTCGTCCTTGTAGAACTCCTGGTAGCGCCCCTCGATCTCCTCCTGGGTGAGGGGTTCGTCTGTGATGATATGGGCGGTGGTGAGGATCCCCCGATTCACCGGGACGAGGTGGGGGGTGAAGAAACAGTGCGCCTTCGACCCGAGACGCCCGAGTTCCTGCTTCATCTCGGCGAGGTGGCGGTGACTGGTCCACTTATAGGGGGTCACCCCGTCGGCCACATTCGGGTAGTGGGAGGAGGACGAAGGGTTGACACCTGAACCCGAGACGCCGGTCTTCGAGTCATAGATCACATAGCGTGCCTTGTCGGCAAGCGGCGCCGCGGCAAGGGTGGCCCCGGTCGGGAAACATCCGGGGTTTGAGACAAATTGCTTCCCCTTCACCTCTTCCCGGTGGAGTTCGGGAAGGCCGTACGGTGCCTCAAAATAGTCGGTATGGGTGACGCCGTAGACTTTTTCGTAGACTTCCCTTGGCAGACGGTAGTCGGCAGAGAGGTCGACGACCTTCATCCCCTGTTCCAGGAGCCCGCCGGCATAATGCATCGCGGCGGTATGCGGCACCGCAAGGAAGGCGACGTCGGCGTCGATTTCTTCGACGGCAGGGTTGGTGAAGGTGAGGTCGGTATATCCTGTGAGATGGGGGTGGACCGCGCTGACCGGTCGGCCCTCCTCTTTCCTTGAGGTGGCCATGACCACCTCGGCCGAGGAGTGGCCCTGGAGGAGGCGGATCAACTCGCCGCCTGTATAGCCAGATGCCCCGACAATAGCAACATCCATACAGGACACTATACCGGAGGGAAAATTTAATGCTTTGGAGTAGCCAGGAGGAGTTCTCCGGCTAACTGTCTGATCTCGTCCCGATTTTCAAGTCCTTTGAGAAGATCAGGGGGAAGCGCACTCTCCCCGTACTTCGCTCCCACATATGCCCCGCAGATGAAGGCGATGGTGTCAGTGTTCCCGCCGATGTTGGCCGCGATGTAGAGGAGGTTTTCAGGGTTCTCATACCTGCTGATGAGGAAGAAGGTGATCGGGACGGTCTGGTAGACCGAGACGTCGTTCCCGATCACGGTGAGAGCACTCTCAAGACTGATCCCTTCATGTTCGAGTTCGACGGCACGCCTGGTCCGTGTCCCGAACTCGGGGTCTTCGGCCGCCGCAGTCCGCAGGGCGACGTCGAGGGGGTCTGCGGCAGAACGGAGTGCGGCCGAGAGGAACAGTCCTACAGTCACGGTCCCGGCGAGGGCGGCGGGATGGGTATGGGTGACGGAGCAGGCCTTTGCAAGTCGTCCTGAGAGTTCGACCTGGTCCGCATATTTGAGGGCGAAGGGGACGGCGAGGGGGATGCATCCGGCGGTATCTGAGTTCACGCCGCTCTGGTCGGGTCCGACAGTGACCAGGCGTTCGCAGGCCGCCATCAGCGACCCGTCAGGGAACCTCAGGTCTCCTGAGAGACAGAGGCGCGCGAGGGCGTCGGCATAATGTCCCTCTGAATAGGTACCTGATGCAAGGAGAGATGTCACGAGGAGCATGACCTGGGTGTCGTCGGTGTACTGTCCGGGGTCGAGTCTGGCATTTGGGTGCCATTTCCATGGCTTGCGGTAGCCACGGTAGAGGTGCGAGAGGTTCGTGGGGCCACTCTCCCCTGGCATTCCGAGGGCGTCGCCGATGGCCGCCCCGAGCAGACATCCCCTGAAACGGTCCAGCATCAGTGTCCTATTCACCGGGCGATATAATAAGTTCTTCGACATATCTCAGATAATACTGGCGTCTTACAGAAAAATGATTGAATTCAACTCTGGAAATATCTCTGTGCCGCCTCTCTCTGGCGGAATGCGGGCTATGAAATGGGGCGGGGGAGGATACAGTCCTGTCCAGAAAATTCGGTGCTGCCTTCCTGCCCCGCTTTCCCTCCCCTGGACGCGGGGGGCGCGCCTCGGGCCTGATCTCAGGTCAGGTCAGAGGGAGAGCACGCGCCTGACCTCAGCAAAGAGTTCATCGATGGGGTAAGGTTTCCTGACCACACCGGCAAAACCGTATTCCTGGTATGCACTCATCACCGGATCAGTAGAGTAACCGCTTGAGACGATCGCTCTCACTGAGGGGTCAATCTTTCTGAGTTCTGCAATCGCCTCGACCCCTCCCATCCCCCCAGGAACGGTCAGGTCCATGATGACAAGATCATATGGGCGGCCTGATTCAGAGGCTGTGATATATTCTCTGACTGCTTCACTCCCTTCAGATGCTGCAGTGACACAATATCCCTCACTCTCCAGAAGGGGTACGATCGATGAGAGCACTCCTCTGTCGTCGTCCATGAAGAGGATGCGTGCTTCACGCTTATGGGGACGTTCTCCCTTCTCTCTGTCGCCTGCGAACTCTCTTTGCCCCTGGGTCGAGGTCGCGGGGAGGTAGACCGTGAAGACCGAACCCTGCAGGCCAGATGCTGCAGTGATGTACCCCCCATGATTCCTGACGATCGAACGGACTGTGGCAAGTCCGAGGCCGTACCCGTCCCCCCTGGTGGTAAAGTAGGGGTCAAAGATCCTGGGGAGGTGTTCGGTCGGGATTCCTGTGCCAGTATCGGCGACAGAGAGGACGACATACCGTCCTGGCGGCACAGGGCCGTCTTCCTCGACCACCCGATTATGTACGTTGATCTGGATCTTCCCGCCGTCTGGCATCGCCTGATCGGCGTTGACCGCCAGGTGCTGGATCACCTGGGAGAACTGTGCCTGATCGATACTCACCTGCCAGAGGCCTGGATCAAAGGCGGCCTCAAAGGAGGACCTGGTCCCCCTGAGAACAAACTCTGCCGTTTCAAGGACCAGAGAGGAAAAATCGAGGGGTTCAACCGTTTCAAGGATCGGAGCACCCCCTTGTGAGAAGGTGAGGAGCTGCTGGGTGATGGCGCGCGCTTTTTTTACAGTATTCTCCGCCTCTTCCAGATTGGTATCAGGAGAAGACCCTTCCCTGATCTTCATCCTGGATAGGGTGATATTTCCAAGGACCGAGGTGAGGATGTTGTTGAAGTCGTGGGCGATCCCGCCGGCAAGGAGTCCGATCGACTCAAGTTTTTCATTTCTCAGGTACTCCTCCTCCATGGCCTTCTCCATGGTCACGTCCCTGATCGACTCGATCCTTCCCACCACTCTGCCGTCATGGTCGACGATGGGGGACGCCGTTGCAGAGAGGTGAAGAGCACGCCCATCTCCGGCATGGAGATCTGCGGTCACGTAGGAATGGATCAGCCCGTCCATACGCCTGGCCATGGGGTACATCTCCCGCACCTCCTCCTCTCCAGCCTCGGCCATATCGATGAGTATGGGACGCCGTATCCCATAGAATGGGACGGCGTAGGCGTAGTCTCCTTCTCCCAGGATCTCGTCTTTCCTGATACCACTGAGTTCTTCCATCGCACAGTTCCAGGAGACGACGCGTCCGTCGGTGTCGGTGACCAGGATCGCGTCTGGGAGATGTTCGATAGTGTTGTTGAGATAACGGTTTGCGACCATCAGTGCCTCTTCTGCTCGCCTGGAGTCGGTGATGTCCCTGATAAAGACGGCAAATCCTGTTACTTCACGGTCAGGGCCACTGACCGGAGAGACTCTCACAAGACAGACCTGTTCCTTCCATGTCATCTCCAATTGAGTGGACTTCCCTGACCCTGCCACAGTGTCGAAAGCCTCGTGCAGTCCCGGGACACATCCCGGACCGGCGATGTCCCCGATCTTCTGACGGATAAAGGTGTTTTTTCTCCTGAATGCGAGACGGGCCGCTTCGTTGTAGGAGATCACCCGCCCCTTTCGATCAGTGAGAAAGGCGAGGTCAGGGGTTGCATCCAGGAGCGCCCGCGCAGTCTTCTCGCTCTCCTTGAGGGCCTCTCCGACATGATGGCGCTGGAGTGCGACTGCGGTCTGGTTCATAAAGGCTTCGATAATGTCTGGATTCCTGAGCCTGGGGCTCTCTTTTGTCAGGACGATTGCAACTCCAAAGACCTGATCTCTTCTGACAAAAGGAATGACATATGTCCCCAAAATCCCGAGTTTCTCCTCAAGGACGGTGCAGACGTCAGGGGGACATGTCATGAGCATGGCCTCATGCAGGCCAGGAGCCCTGATGATCCCTCGCTCTGTGGTAATGAGTGTCTCCACCTCGTCGGGGATCAGGAAACTGGACCCCACCACATCTGACCCCAACGCATTCATATAGGCCGCGCGTTCGGTGTCTTCGGCGAGAACAACCTGTGGGGAGAAGGACCGGTCTTGTGAACTGTAGGCACTCACGACTACGATACTTCTCCCGGCCAGGGACTGGATCTGCTTCCCGACAAACCCATAGATGTCTGACCCATCGTCCATCTCGACGAAGGCCATTGCCGTACCAGAAAGGAGGGCGATGTTCCTGGCATAACGTATCTGCTGGCATTCGGCCTCCCTGTCCAGGGTAAGGGCCCTGATGGCAATCACGACCCCCTCTGAGAAGGGGGATGTGGGCACGCCAGGTCCCGGGATGACTGATAATTCTACAGGGAATCGTGTGCCGTCTTTTTTAAGACAGATCCCCTGGCGGTATCCATGACCACGGATGAATCCCCTGATCCAGGACTGTGCGTCCTGAACTGCCGTCACGATCTTGCGGTGGAGTTCGCGTCTGCTCTCAGGGACGATGAGGTCGATGAAGTCAGAGCCGAGCACCTCGGACTCTGAGTACCCGAAGATCTCGGTGGCGACGCCGTCCCATGCCGTTACCTTCCCTTCTCTTGAGACTGATATGACTGCATGGCGAGAGTCCGGGTGGGGCGGAGCCCCTCCTTGTTCCCTGATCTCTGAACCTACTGAGAGATACTCTACCACTTCCCCATCAGACCCCCTGAGATTCCGCGAGAACCATATGATACGCGCCCGTGTCCCGTCTTTCTTGATCACCTCGGCTTCATAGGGGGAGTTCTCTTCTGGATCGCGAATGATCGTCTCGACTATAGGGAGGAGGGACCGTCCGTCTGATTCATACTCGGGGAGGAAGGTCTTGAGAAGTGGTTTTCCCAGGAGTTCTTCAGGGATGTATCCGAGATAATCAGCGCTCGACCTCTCGATATAGGTGATCCTGAGATCAGGGGTCCATTTCAGGATGATATTCCCTGCATGCCTGGCTTGAATTGAGGGGTCAAATGATCCCTCCCATCCAAGAAGTCCCTCTTCCTCGAAGGTGTCGAGGATATACTTGGTCCCATGGGAGACGATCCGATGACTCTTCCAGGAGAAAAATTTCTCTTTGCCTGAGAGGAAACGGCATAGGGTGCCGTCTGGTGCCCCTCCCGGCATCCCGACCCCTCCTCCGGGCAGTACAAGATACTGGAAGAATTGCGAGGCATCAGAACCCGCAAGAGTGTGGTAGTGTGTGCCGAGGATCCCGGCCATGGAAGGACTGAGATAGACGATCTCTGGGTCATCCGGTCGTGTGACCAGAGACCCGAAGGGGAGGACGCCCAGGACGATCTCCCATGGGGGGCCATCTTCTTCAGGTCCGCGCTCCTCTTCACCTGGGGGCATATGGATGATGGGGGATCCTGGCTACAAAAAAATATCGAAACGACACCGGATGCTGGAAATAACAATCATCCTGTATAATCCAGGTTAAATTATAAATTTTGGCGAACCCGCCCCTGTAGACTCTGGTACGGGACGGGAGCAGCCTTATCAGGATCGTACAGATAGTGTTCTGGAAACCATGGAAGATCCTCTGGATTGGTGACCTGGCAGGACCGTGCACGAACTTTGGGCTCAGGCATACAGGATGAACATGATCATGGGTCTCCCGCTCGTGCACTGATCTGGTTCCTTCCTCCTTGGGTGCACGACACCGCGCGGGGATTACTGAATCGTTGCCCCTGTCTATGCTTGTCGTGTGGGTCCGGGGGGTGGGCCACCCCCCAGCGCGATCAACCGCCTTCCCCCATCTTCTCGCCCGGGGCTCTGCCCTCGGGCCCCGTGCCCCTGGGATGAAGATAGGGGTGGGAAGGCAGAATATTCCTCGACCTTTTCGTGTGGCGGGGTGTTCGGGGGGCGGCACGCCCCCCGCCAGAGAGATCCATCCAGAGGATTTCTACAGAGCCGTGAATTCAAACCATTCTGTGAAATCAGAGAGATGATATTTGTGATCATTTTCATTGAGATCATCCCAAACTCTCCAGCCATTCCCTTTTCGGAAGAGAACAATGGATGTAGTGAGGCGTTCCTCCTCTTTTCGTTGCGCAACCATGCATTCACATTCATGCTCTCCCTCGCCTCCGCGCCGGGGCCACGGTTCCCGGATCGCCAGGGTTACGATTGGGGCGGGAAGGCAGAGCGATGTTCGTAACAATGGGTGCGTTCTCCTGCCGATTTTCATCAGGGTGGCCCTGGAAGAAATTCTTCAGAGTCTTAGTACTTATCCAGAGGCGACGACCCCTCTCCCCGGGTCGAAGGCAACAAAAATTTTCTGATCTGGGGGGGCAGGAGAGACCCGAAGATGACCCTTTCTTCGTCGGTGAAGAGGCAGCACCAGACGAGCAGGAGATACACCACCCCGATCGCCCCCGAGATCACCCCGAGTTCAAGCCAGGTCTGGATCGGGACCAGGCGGTCGAGTGCGAAGGCGGTGAGGGTGATGGCGAAGGTGGCTGATGCCCCCGCGAGAAGGGGCCTGAAGAACGCCTTCACCGGGATGGAGAGCACCTTTGCGGTGTACCATGGCATGAAGATGCTGCTCTTGAGGGTGAAAAAGATCGCACCGGCGGCCGCGACGCCATAAACCCCCCACCCGGCACCGACCACGAGCCAGAGTGCAAGGAGGACATTTGCAATGCCGAGCGCAATGGTTACAAGTCCGGGAACCTTCACTCTGGAATACGAGACATTGACATGGTTGAGCGGGAGCACCGCAAGGTTCACTGCCAGGTGAATGGTCAGGAGAGCGAGGAGCGGGGCGAGACCTGCGTGCTCTGCACCGACCCAGAGGGTCAGGAGTTCGAACCCGAACCCGCAGATGAGTCCGACTGGAAGGGCAAGGGCGAGACCCATACATTTCACCGAGGAGAGGGCCATGCGCTTGATCTCTGCAAACATTTCCTTGGCATAATAGATGAAGATCATCGGGGCGAGCACCCCGGCGAGAACGCCGCCCATGGTCCTGAGGAGAATACTCAAGGTGAGCGCGACGGCATATTCCCCGCCGGCAAATGAACCGAGAAAGATGTTGACGATGATCAGGTCGACCTGGAGGAAGAGCAGAGACCCGATCTCGTTGACGAGCATCCAGCTCCCGAAGGCCGACATCTCCTTGAGGGTGCCTCTGTGAAAGGATCTGATCCTGACCGCGAGCTGGGGAGTGAGCACCCGCCAGGCGCCGACCATGAGGAACAGGAGAAAGAAGGAGGTCACAAGATAGGCGACCCCAACATAACCAAGGCGGGGTGAGACCAAAAGGAAGAGTGCGACGATGAGCCCGACCTCAAGGATACGGCCGAAGGCCTCGACGATGTTGTAGAGGTCCAGGCGGTTGTGAGCAAAGAATGAGACACTGAAGGTGCTCCCTATCGTCCTGATCAGAAATGAGAGATGGATCCCGAGAAAGAGATAGACGACGTCGGTCAGTTCGCCTGAAGGGACATTGAAGACGGCGTTGACGTTGAATGCCAGGAGGAAGACGATCGGGACGATCAGGAAGAGGGTGAGCCCGAGGATCCCGAAGAAGGCAGTATTGAAGGTGTTGTTGGCACGGTCATATTCCTGGCGCTGGAGGTCGACGGTGAGGTAGCGTGCGACCGTGAAATTGAGTGACCGCGTGGCGAGGCCAAGATAGGTCGTGATGGTGATGGCCAGAGGTATAAGGCCATACGCGGCGATCCCGAGGGTCGAGATGAAGAAGGGTGCGAGCCAGAACCCGGTGACGACATTCACCACAAACAGAAGAATGTTGGAGATCAGGTTGAGGGGGAACTGCCCCGCAAAACTTCTGCTCACCTCGGTGTGATCATGATCGTCCATCTGCCCCCCTGCGGAAAAATGGCAGTCTCATACAGGGGATGTACGATACCTCTCAGTCACTCCCCCCGGTGGAAGAGATGTGGAAGGTAAATAAATACATTTCTGTCCTCCGTCTGGGCACGGGACTGAGAAAAAGTATATATGTCAGGATGGCAGCCAGAAATGTCTGATGCATGAATCCTGAAGGGGGGGTACCTGGGGTCTCGGTGGTCGTCCCTCTCTATAACAAAGGTCGATATATCGGGCGGGCACTTCGATCGGTTCTTTCTCAGACGTTCCCCGACTTTGAGGTCATCGTAGTGGATGATGGTTCCACTGACGGGGGTGACCTCCTGGTCGGAGAGGTGTGTGATCCCAGGGTGAGACTTGTCACCCAGGATAATAGGGGAGTTTCTGCAGCACGCAACCGGGGGGTCAGCGAGGCGCGGGCCGGGTGGATCGCTTTTCTTGATGCCGATGATGAATGGATGCCTGTGTTTCTTGCGAATGTGATGCGGCTGCGAGAGGTGTTTCCAGGGGCCGGGGCCTATGCCACTGCATGGATGAAGGTGGAACAGGAGGGGGGAGAGAGACGACCGGCGACCTACCGGAGGTTGCCCCCCCCGCCGTGGGAGGGATATCTCCCCAGTTATTTTCTTGCCGCCGCAAATGCTACGCAACCGGTGATCTCGTCGGCGGTGATGGTACCCCGGGAGGTCATCCTTGAGGTCGGGGGGTTCCCTGAAGATGCTCAGGTCGGGGAAGACCTGACCACCTGGTTCAGGATCGCCCTCACCAGGGAGATTGTCTTCACATGGGAGTATGGGGCGGTCTATCATATGGAGGCGGCAAATCGGACCACAGAACTGGGGCGAGACCCGTACTGGACCCACAATATCATCGATGAGGCGCGGAAGGCCTTGAAAGAGGATCTGGTCCCTGAGAAGAAAATCTCTGAGGTAAAGGAGTTTATCGCGGGGAAACAACTCTATCTTGCCGCGTCCATGCTCAACCTGGGAATGCGGATGGAGGCGCAGGAATATTTGAAGGCATGCGTGACCGAATCCTTTTCCACAGAAAAGATGCGTCTCTCCCTCCTGGCCGCCCTGCCCACCTGGGCCTATTTTGCCATTTCGGGGGTGCACCAGCGGTCCCGCGGGATGGAGTGAGGCTTCTTTCGGCTCTGTAGAAATCCTCCTGACTCCTCTCAGTGGCGGGGGGGTTGTACTCCCGGTCCCCACGCCGCACGAAAAGGTCGAGGACGACAGCACTCGCCCCTGGCGAGAGACAGTGGGAAGGCAGGCGGCATATATTCTCCTCCTCAATAGGGGAGGGGGGATTCTATAAGACCCTTCTTTTCAGCGTTCGAGAAGAGGATTGTGCGGTCTTTGACCTGATCGTGCAGTGGGGGGACTGGGGGTGGCATAGTTCCTGCACAATGATCAGGAGGTGGTCTCTCCACAGCCCCGGAAGACCTTCTCTCCCCATGTGTCATGTTCTGGTTCTCTGGAAGGCGATCATTCTGATCTCCTTTACAGGGGGGAGGGTATTCTCCTCTCTCACGCTCGCCTTCCCACTCAGGCCGACGACCTTCACTCTCGTGGTGGACTGGTGCAAGTCTTTGAGACTCCGTTCTGTCGCCAGAGTCCGCGATCGGTGCTCCCACTCCTTTCGAGAAGGTAAGGACGTCGGCGTTCACCCATCCTTATGGGGGGGGTGAGCCGGATGACATGGAGCCCTGACCGGAGATCGATCCCTGTCTTGACGGTCTTGAGGGTGTCCCCCCTTCTGGTGATCGGGGCGGTGACGCGGCCGACTTCGGTGCCGTCCACCGAAAGGACGCACTCTTTGCCGTCCTCGGGCGTGGCGAGATTGAAGACCGCGGTGTACCTCCATGCCTCCGTGATTTTGACGGTGTATTCGAACTATTCGCCTGGATAGGCGTAAGTGGCGGAATGCCGCTGTTCACGACGATATATTCCTGCTTCACCTCTCCTGCAGTCTCGCGGCTGTCAGTGAATTTGAGAGAGACGGTGTAACGGCCAGGAGAGGTATGGGTATAGGTATATTCTGCGTCTTTCTAGGTCGAGTAAGAACCCGGTCTCCGTCAAAGTCCCACGCCTATTCAAAAGGGGATGGGGATCGCCTCCAGGGAATCAGGTGAACCACACATTGAAAGCCCTCTTTCAATTCCGCAGCTCTTCGGAAAAATCGACCGAATTAGTTGAAGAGGGGATAGTAAGGACCGGAGAAAGAACTTCGTACCATCGCTCGGCCATCTTGTGCTCTCCCAGGTGGTTTGGATGCAGGTGGTCCCTGAGGTCGGTCCTGGTATCAAACCCGGTGTTCTGATCGACATGGAAGACCCGTGACTGGGAGGTGTCCAGGGATCTGACCAGACCAGGGATCTCTGTGTTGAATGCGTCTACATATTGCGTGAAAAATGAAAATTTCATCGGGATGATCTCGGCGATATAGATCGTGACTCCGGGGTTGTACTCCCTGAGTGTCCTGACGACCGCTCTGAGATCTTCGATGGTGGCGGCGGCCACCGCCTCCGGGGTGTCCGGGTACCCCTGCTGGAGGATGTCGTTGGTGCCGAGGTGGATGAGGACATGATCAGGAACCTCCCCCCTCGTCTCAAGACTCTCCAGCCAGGTCGAGAGATCTCCATTCTGTGGTTCATAGTCGGAGTTTCCGGAGGCGATATGGTCCGCCCGCCATCCTGAACGCCCTTCATTGTCCCTGTCAAAATCAAACTGGGAATCGGGTCCAGATCGTGTCCCGACAAAATTTACCCTGTAGCCGTTCTCCTGCAGGAGGTTCCAGAGATGGTAGCGATAACTGGGATAGTTCACTCCGCTCTGCGTATCGGTCCCCCCTGCGGTAACCGAATCTCCAAGAGGCATGATCTTTATCATATCATCTGCCGCCAGGCCCGTGCCGATGACTGCAGTACAGGATAAAATTACCAATAATGAAAGAATGCGTCTCGTAACCCATCCCCCCCATAACCATCAGAGTAGGGGAATGATACGACCACGATTATATATAAATTTCCCGAGATCTCGCCAGTTCAGGCAGATAAGATCGGGTATATTGCCAGAACGCCCGAAAATAATTGGTTAGAACGATGATCACGCAGTTTATTTCTGGCTGATGCGGGATTTAAGAATTTCTGGTAATATCATGTGGGGCCGGGATCGCCGCAATGCATATATACGAAGCATCTCCCCAAAGAGAGATCCAGACGGGGGAGACAAGGTGGAGAGAGATAACGTTGCCATCCTGATCATCAACTGGAACGGCAGGGAGGACACGCTGGAGTGTATCAGGTCACTGCAGGAACAGGACTATCCGGCCTGCGAGATCATCGTCGTCGACAATGGATCGACCGACGGTTCGGCCGATGCCTTCAGGGCCGTCGACCCCCCGGTGGTGCTCATCGAGACCGGGGAGAACCTGGGGTTTGCAGGCGGGATCAATCTCGGCGTCAGGTACGCGATGGAGCATGGGATCCCCTACACCCTCATCTACAACAACGACACCATCGCTGACTCAAGGATGGTGAGCAGTCTGGTCGAGGTCCTGGAATCTGACCCGACGGTGGGGATCGTCACCGGCAAGGTCTATGACTACTATGTTCCAGACCGTCTCCTCGTGGTGGGCAAAAAGATCAACTTCTCCACCGGTCAGATGATCAATGAAGGGTATTCAGAGACAGACCATGGGCAGCACGACGAGGTCCGTGAATATTCCTACATCGACGGGGTCTACTGGTTGTCAAGGACCGAAGTCTTTGAAAATGTCGGGTTCTTTGACACCGGATATTTTTATCAGTTCGAAGAGGTGGATTTCTGTGCCCGGGCAAACCGGCAGTACCGGATCCTCTATACGCCGCATGCAAAGATCTGGCACAAGGGAGGGAGGAGTGTCGGCGGGCGGAAGAGTCCGACAGAGGTCTACTACTTTGCCAGGAACAAGTTCATCTTCATGCGCCGGTATGCGACCCAGAAACAGTTCCTGACATTTCTCCTCCATCAGGCCATCGTGGACAACCCCAGGGAACTCGGTGGGGCGGTGGTAAAAGGGCGGTTCAACACATGTGTACCGCAGATCCGGGGAGTGGTGGACGGGATCCGCCATGTCATGGCAGGGCCCGGGTCAGTTCCTGGAAAATAAGGGGGATGAAGTCCAACGGCAGAACGCCGGACTGCCCCCCGCTCAAGAACCGGATGCGCTGGCAAAGGAGAACTTGTCGAGGTTCAGGGAACCGTCGAATGCCACCCTGATGGTGTGCTCGCCGCCAGGGAGCGGAATGCTCTTCTTCACCGTGGTGAATGTGCCCCACGACCCTGTGTTCGGCGAGGTCACGGTCGCGACCTCTTTCCCGTCGACGAGGACCTTCATGGCCTGCCCATTCATGGCTGAGGCGACAGTGAATGTGGCGTCATAGGTCCCTGCTCGTGGGACGTCAACGGTGTACTGGAGCCATTCGCCAGGGAAGGCATAGGCGACGGTGGTAACACCATTCTTCTCCCAATACTCGATGTCGACACCTTCTTGACGGTACGCACCGCCCCTGTTCTCCGCGTCTCTGTCATGATAGGCGACACCCTCGCCGCCCTCGTCATAGTCTTCGGCCTGGACCGTAAAGGAGACTGCGTCCTGACCCTTCGTGACCGCGACCCTGTCGAGGTTCAGGGAACCGTCAAAGACAAGCCTGAGGGTGTGCTCACCTGCAGGGAGTTCGACGCTCTTTTTCACTGTGGTGAACGTGCCCCACGAACCGGTGTTTGGCGAGGTCATGGTCGCGACCTCTTCGCCGTCGACGAGGACCTTCATGGCCTGCCCGTCCATGGCTGAGGCGACGGTGCACGCCATATCATACGTCCCTGCTTCGGCAACGTCAACGGTGTACTGGAGCCACTCGCCTGCATAGGCGTAGGCGATGGTGGTGACGCCGACCTTCTCCCAGTTCTCGATATCGACACCATCTTTGCGGTATGCCCCGCCTTCGTTCACGGCGTCGGTGTCATGATAGGCGACGCCCTCGCCGCCTTCGTTATAATCTTCGGCTTCAAATGATCCAGGGAGTGCAATTGCTGCCTTGTCTCCTGAGTCAGAACCTGACGATTCAGATGCTGAGAGCACCATCTTGTCGAAGTTCAGGGATCCTTCAAAGACCACCTTGATGACATGTGTCCCGGCAGGGAGTTCGACACTCTTCTTCACCGCGGTGAATTTTCCCCAGGATCCGGTGTTCGGCGAGGTCATGGTCGCGACTTCTTCGTCGTCGACGAGAACCTTCATGGCCTGCCCGTCCATGGCTGAAGCAACGGTGCACGCCACATCGTACGTCCCTGCTTCGGCGACGTCGACGGTGTACTGGAGCCACTCGCCAGGGAATGCATAGGCGATGGTAGTGATATCACTGGCTTTCCAGTATTCAATATCGACGCCGTCTTTGCGGTATGCCCCGCCTTCGTTCACGTCGTCGGTGTCATGATAGGCGACGCCTTCGCCGCCTTCGTCATAATCTTCGGCCTCAATGGTGCCAGGGACGGCGGCACCCATATCAGTGCCTGACCCGTCCTCTGAGCCTGAGTCGCCGCCAGAGCCGTCATCAGGGTTTGAACCGGAGGTGGTGTTCCTGGCAAAGGCGATCTTGTCCAGGTTCAGCGATCCGTCGAAGGCGACTTTGAATGTGTGGTCTCCTTCGGAGAGGTCGAAGGTCTTTCTCATTGTCGTGAACGTACCCCATGACCCGGTGTTCGGGGCTTCAACAGCGGCGATCTCCTCGCCATCGACGAGCACCATCATAGACTGCCCGTTCATGGCGGATGCGACGGTGAAGTCGGCGTCATAGGTCCCTGCCTCGGTGACATTGACCGAGTACTGGAGCCACTCGCCCGGATATGCATAGGCGATGGTGGTCGCGCCGTTCTTCGCCCAGTATTCAATATCAACGCCGTCCTCGCGGTATTCTCCGCCTTCGTTCACGGCATCGGTGTCATGATAACCGACCCCTTCTCCGCCCTGGTCATAGTCCTCGGCCTCGACCGTGCCAGGGAGAGTGTGCCTCTCCACCGGCTTAGGGGTTGGGTCAGGATCTGGGGTTGGGGTTGGGGTCGGGGTGGGGTCCACCGGGTCGGTGGACCGCGTGATCTTCAGTCCTGCAGTGTCCATACCTGACGACGGCGAGACAACCTTGTACGGGTTCTCCGCATAGTTGCCGGTTGCCGTCCCTTCGAGGACGCTGTTCACACCATAGTGCGAATACAGGATGTTCTCAGGCCCGCCTTCGATAGTCAGGTCGAAGTACGAGTTCTGGCATGGCAGGTCTCGACCGATTGCCGGGTAGTACTTCCCGAGCCTGATCATGTAGCCGTCGACACCCTCTGCGTCGATGATCTTGAAGTTCTCGAACCTCACGTCATTGGTGTTCGAGGCATCGATGGCATACCCGCCTGCGTTCTCGCTCACACAGTTGGTGAAGACATTCGGAGATTTGAAGCCGTTCCAGTGGATCAGGAAGTAGTCAGAGGCTTCCGAGTCCTTGGAGTAGCAGTTCTCGAACTTCGCACCATTCGACGACCAGATCATGAACCCGTGATGGTTCCCGATCGCCGTGCAGTCCTTCACCGTGACCCCGTTGTTGAGGAAGAACCCTGCACCGAAGATGAGGTTCATGTCCTGCTGGGTGTCAGATTCAGGGAACCGTGCCTGTTTTCTGAGACCGTTGTTCTTGCTTGTACAGTTCTCGAAGACAACGTTCTTTGTGGTGGGGGCCGCTTCGATGTGGAAGCCGGATTCCCAGTTGTCCTCTGCGTAGCAGTCTTTGATCAGTGCGTTCTCAAGGTCGTTGTGCTCTACGAAGATGAATCCTGCAGACCAGGGGTGCGAGTTGTCGTCGGCACCACACCGGATCGCCTTGCAGTTCTCATACGTGATGTCGGAGACCTTCAGGCCAGCACTGGTCGCATCGATGTTGAACCCTGTCCAGGTCAGGTCGATGGCAGTGCAGTCCTTGAACGAGATGTCGGTGAGGCTGTGTCCAGGACACCAGACCGTGAACCCGCCGTTCATCCGGGTGTCACCGGTCACGGTCACACTCTGGACTGAGACGTGGCTGTACTGGATCCAGACGGCACCTTGGCCTGATACGGTGAACCCCTCGAGGTGGGTATTCTCGTTGGCGAATACACCGTCCCAGTTACCTTGGATATCGATCCTGGTCTTGTCTTCGCCAGAGCCCATGAGTGTTGTCCCAGGTGCCATCTTGATACTGCCTTGTGTGCTGTACGTCCCGGCGGCAAGGTGAACCGTGCCGCCGTTCCCGGCCGCGTTGAGCGCATTTGTGATCTCAACCTGGTCGGAATTACCGTCACAGACATAATCTGCCTGTGCCTTTGCATCCTGCGAACTGTCAGATGCAGCCACGTTGAGGGTGGCAGCAGCACTGACCGCTGGCATCAGGCATATGAGCACTGAAGCCAGGAGCAGGAGGCGCAACATTGATCTGTTCATGGAATGTTCCTCATGTTCATCCCCCCGTCTAGATCACTTTTCACACATTGTACTTTTAAACATTGTGATAGGGGATTATTCAATCTCCAAAAATATTTTCGGAATTTGGTGTCAAACGAAGGAAATGCAAAATAATTTTCACAAAATCATGGTCTGGCTATCGTTGAATTCTCATCTGGTGTGGGGGCGGTTTCAGGCAGGATATTGGGTATGGATCTGGAATTTGTTGTTGGAATGACCATCTAATGATCGGGATCTTATGCAACGCGACATCAGCAATAAAACGATTTGAATATATGCAAAATAACGTCTATTTTGACAGATGTGGGCATGGGCGCTCGGATCATCCCGGAGCGCAAGTAGATATAATCTTCGGAAAAAAATGGAATATTCATGGAGATGCATAATCAAAATGTATGGAATTATGATAGATACGAGGTTCTGGATCTGATCTCTTTGGGATACTGTCGTCCAGGATGGAGAAAAGACAGATAAAACACACAATATTCTTTATTTTATGTATTAAAAATAGGGGAAATCCGTGAAAAGATTTCTCGAATAACATCAATCATTGGGCCGACAATCGCTATCCCAGGACGGGTTTCATCTCCATCTCTCTCGATATGGTCTTTGATAGAGAAATTCGATACCATAACGGTCCCCAGGGCATCGTTTCTTATTCCTGGGGAAACTGAATTTCCAAATATCATGGTATCTCGCACACTCACGCTACCCGCATCAGGGAGTGTCTCGCTGATGCGGACCGCTGCTCCCGGCCCCTCCATCACGATCCGCATCCCCTCGATGGTCACCCCCTGTGTCGTCTTTCCCCCGACCGCTCGCTGCCCGTCACTGGCGATCAGGATGGGGCATGACCCCGAGGTTTCGATCCCCCCGGAGAGGGTGAGGTCACGCCCGAGGTACACATAGACGATATTTGGGGAGCTCCCTCCGATGATATTCATATCGAAGGAAGATGACTCGCACGGGTAATCATAGTCAAGAGAAGGCTCATATCCGCCGATCTGGATGCATGAGTGCCCGTCTCCAACAGGGGAACATACCGTGAAGTTCTCAAATTTGAGGTTTGCCGCATTCCGGATTGAGAGGGCGTGTCGTCCTGCCTCAGTGCTTATACAATCTATAAACGAGTTGCCTGCGGTGTAACCACTGTGATGAACGATGGAATAGTCGTCCGCGAATGATCGTACTGCAGAGCAGTCTTCAAGATATGCTCCGTCTGTTGACCAGAGGAAAAAACCACGATAATTTTCCTGGGCAGTACAGTCCTTCAAGGTGGATGCTTCGATCCCGGTAAACCCGGCACCGAAGGTGAGGCCTTTCGTCTCAGGTGAATTTGATTCTGGAAAAAGTTGACTTTTTCTGATGCCGTTCTTTACCGCCGTGCAGTTCTCGATCAGTACATTGCGTACCGAGATCGCGGCCTCGATATGAAACCCTGATTCCCAGTTGTCTTCAGCATGGCAATCCCTGACCACCACATCTTCGAGGTCATTGTGTTCTGCAAGGATGAACCCCGCGGACCATGGATGTGAATTGTCGTCCGCGCCGCACCTGATCGCCTGGCAGCGCTCGTACCGCAGATCCCGTACCAGAATCGGATCCCCTCTCCCATCCACATTGAACCCTGTCCAGGTCAGGTCGACGGCAGTGCAGTCCTCAAAGACCACGTCCTCGATGACCTGCCCTTCTGCCCAGACCGTGTAGCCTCCATTCATCTGGGGGGCGCCGGTGACGGTCACCCGCTGGACCAGGACATGACTCCCCTGGACCCAGACCGCACCATGCCCGGTGATCGTCAGGTCGGAGAGGGAGGTGTGATCATTTGCCACCGCCCCGATCCACCCGTCTGCAAATGTCAGGGTTGTCTGTTCCTCACCGGTCCCCTCAAGATGCCGGCCATCCTTGAGCGTGACCGAGTCGTCGCAATAGTAGGTTCCAGGCCTGAGGAGAACTTTCCCGCCGTCTCCGGCCATTTCCAACGCGGCATGGATCTCGACCTGATCTGAGACTCCGTCGCAGACAATATCGACTCCTCGTACCTCTGAGGATCCCCCGGCGGCAATGGTGATAACACCTGCAGATACTGGAGCTCCAGAGAGGATCGGGAGCATCAGCACAACAAAGAACCAGGGCGTGCTTTGCCGGCCCATGCCCCCTGGATGGATGGGGGAGAATATAAATCCTCTCTCCCCTGTGGGAGAAGATATTTATGGTGACAGATGTGGATAAGGGCATACGATGTCCTCGAAAGGGCTCTCGACGGTCATACTCGCTGACCTGAATAGGTATTATTCCTATCATGGCAGGGACATCACCACTGAAGGAAAGACCGCCATCATCAGGGGGGCCATCATTCACCTTGTCTTTTCCAGGGGATTCAGGGCAATCTTCTATTACCGTCTCAGAAATCATGCAGAAAAAAAGAATATCCGTTTTCTCGGCGGGGTGATCGGCATTATCGATGTGTTGTCAAACAGTATCGAGATCCACCCCCGTGCCAGGATTGGTCCTGGTCTTTTTATGCCGCATCCCCAATGCATCGTCATCGGCGCCGGGGCCGTCCTTGGTTCAAATGTCACCATAAACCAGGGCGTCACCGTCGGGGCTTCGCCGGGCAAGGAGATAGAGGGGCAGACTGAACCGGTGGTCGAGGACAATGTCCTCCTCGGGGCAGGTGCGAAGGTTCTCGGACCGGTCACCATCGGAGCAAATGCCATGATCGGGGCGAATGCTGTGGTGGTCAGAGATATCCCTGCCTGGGCGGTTGCAGTCGGGGTGCCTGCAGAGGTCGTCAACAGGGTGGAGACCCCCTATCATGAACTCCTCGAACGTGCCTATCAGAGAGAAATTATCTGAACGCCGTAGCGGTGCCTGCGTCGTAGATCTTCCCTCTCCCGAGAATGATCTGGTCCAGGGGGAGATGGACCGGCATCCTGACCGCCTTCAGTGAGGTGGTCGCGGTGACAGATCGATCTCTGAGATTTTGATCTCCAAAAAAGAGGTATGAATCCTCTGGCGCGTGCGTTCCTTCGGCAGAGATCATCCAGGAGTTCATCGCCGCAAACCCTCTGACCACCAACCAGGAGATGTCGTCCCCATACAGGTAGCGGTCTTTGCGTGCCTGGTCATCGGTCGCGGCGACAAGCCAGGATGCACCCACGACCTCAGGTTCTGAAAAAATGGGGTATTCTTTGAGTTCGGAGAGTGAAGGGGATGTTGGCCCGTCATTTGCAATTTCAAAGATGAAACCGGTGTTGAAAAGGAAAAAAACTGCAAGAAAGAGTGCTATAAGGGTGCGTCCCCAGGTGATGGCGGCTCCGTTCCAATCTTTTCGGAACAGTCTTGTGATGAAGCCGACGACCACCATGGCGCCAAATACAAAGAAAGGTGAGATGAAAATAAGCGAGATCTGGTAGAGCCGCGAGGTGTTCAGGGCGCTTGAGAAGTATGGAAGTGCAATCCCGGCTATACAGAGCCCGAGGAACATGATGGAGAGGGCATAATAATCTTTTGAGAACCTGGACTTCAAGAGGGCGAAGACCGGTATTGAGAGCAGTCCAAGGACGATCAGGCCCTGCGAGATGAGCTGGAGGATCTTGTAGAGTTCATGGAGTGGGGTCTGTGTGGGGGAGAGGATGATATGCAATCCCTGTGAGGTGTCTGTCGTGAACAGTTCTTCTTGAAGACTGCTCAATACATTCTCCCCGATTTCTGCAGCGGCCCTGAGTGCGGCGGCTTCGCTGGTGAAAAAATACCAACTGAGAATAAATGCACAGAAGAGCATGACAAAAGAGATACTGATTACCCGCACTCCCTTACCGGTCAGGACCGGGGAGAAATGCGTCCACCATCCCAGGATCCCCTTCACCGTCCTGCCGACGGCGTCGCGTTCTGCGATGAGGAGGAGGATGACCGAAGGGATGAGAGTGAGGAGAAAGAGGTACGTAAGTCCATAGTGTGAGGTCACCAGGCCAAAGGCGAAGAGCCCCATTAGGAATGCACGGTGCGGGCGGTCGAGTGCATGGTCCAGGAAGACGAGTATGATGAGAACGAGAAAGAGTTCCGCGATCTGTTGGCGTGCAAGCTGGACCATCTCGATGAAAAAGACATAGAACGAGACAAAGAAGAACGCCCCGAAAAAGGCGGTGAGTGGTGACGTCTGCTGCCGGTAGGCTGCATAGAGTCCAAGGGGGACGAGTGAGAAGAAAAATGGATAGATCAGTTTGAGTACCCAGACCGGCGTGATCGCACAGACTCCTGAATAGAGAGGGATGAGCATCACGATCGAGAGCATGGCATTGACATTTGAGTACAGGGTATGGTCCCAGAGCCCGTGCTGGGCGGCAAGTGTCCCGAAATAGAGTTCTTCATTGATGTCCCACCCCCAGATATGTCCTGAGATCAGGGCGGTGTGGAGGAGGAGGGAGAGGGCGATGGAGAAGATGGCAAGCCCATAGATCTCCCTGGGTGCATCTCTCCACGCTCCGATCACGATCGGGATACAGGCGATCACGAGGACGACCCCTATTAACACGAGATTTGTCCCCCAGATCTCCTTTGCATAGACACCCAGTCCGGTGAGCAGGGGGAGAAGGGTGAAGAAGAGGAGGGATTTGCCGGGCGGGAGAGCCCTCCCTGGTACATGCACCACACCTGCACGGCGGTCGGTGACGGCCGCCATGATCAGGAGGACGACCAGGGCTGTGCTTGTCCAGAGGAGAAGAAAAGGCCCAGCAAGCGGACTCATGATCCCAAAGGCGGGGAGGACCATATTGATGAGAAATCCGAGGACCATCCAGAATATCAGGCTGATCCCGACGGTATAGACCAGGGTTCTTACGCCAATGGGTCGTCTGATCCCCATGACCCGGAGAAGGCAGAGCCCTGGGACAAAAGTAAGGAGTATAAATCCGCTAATTTGCCTAAGAAGAGGGATGCCTGCCCCTATTCCTTCAAGGAAGAGCGATCCCCAGAAGACAGAGAGGAGGGAAAGCGAGATGATGACAAAACGCTGCCATGACCAGCGGCGGAGTTCAAGGCCCGACATCTCTCTCTCTCTCTCTCTCCTTTCTGATCTCGCGGTATACCGCACGTGTCCGTTCGGCAACGATCTCCCATGAGAGTTCAGTCCGCATCTTCTGGTACCCGGCCTCCCCCATCTCCGTGCACCTCCTGGGATCGGTGAGAAGGTCTATCAATGCCTCTTCGAGTGCGCCCGCGTCCCTGGGTCGTACGATGTGTCCGGTCTTCCCCTCCTCCACGACCTCGGGAATGCTCCCGACCGCGGTCACGACCACCGGTTTCTTGAGGGCATAGGCGATCGGGACGATCCCGGTCTGGGTGCCCTCGATGTACGGAAGAGCCACCACCGACGCCCGCCTGAAGAGGCCTGCGACTTCGTCGTCCATGATATACCGGTTGTGCACCTCGCACCAGGCCGGGTCGACGGCGTCCTGGTAGGGTGAGAAGTCGCCGTTCCCGGCGATGATGAGTCTGGCGCCGGGGACGCGTTCTGCAACGCCGGGCATCGCGTCAAGAAGATAGGAAAGCCCTTTGTACTCCTCGAGTCTCCCGAAAAAAAGAATTGTTCCCTTTTCTTCTTCGGCAGGGGAGGGGTGGTCCTTATAGTCCCCGAAGAAGGCATAGTCGCCGTGCGGGATCACATGGCACTTCTCGCCTGCACCGAGCACCTCTTTTGCCCACCGCCCGTGAACGATGACAGCGTCAGAGTGGGCGAGATAGGCGTCGTTGCTGAGAACCTGGTCGAACGCCCTGCTCCCGGCGTGAGGCCTGACATCATGGATGGTGGTCACCATTGGATACTGCCGCAGGAACGGGAAAAAGAGCAGGAACCATGGCGGGGTGAGCTGGAAATGGATCACTTCGGGTTTTTCCCTGCGGACCGCCGCAAGAAATCGGGCCGCCCTCGGGAACAGGGCGGTGTTTATAATAAAATTCCTGAGCGTATTCCCGACCGGCAGTTCTTCCACCCTCACCTTTGGCGAGAAGTGCTGCTTTTCTATCCCGATGGGGGCGAAGAGCACGGTCTCGTCCTCTTCGGCTAGGGCGTTTGTAAGCTGGGAGACATAGTGGACGATCCCCCCTGCGACATTGTCGGTGACCATCAACACCTTCACGAGCGGGCCACCTCTTTGAAGGTCGCGAGGTAATGGTCTGCGATCCCTGACCACTTGAGATTTTCAAGAGCGTAACGGCGTGCATTTGCGGCGTGGGCCGAGATGCCGTTCTCGAGATAGGTGGCTACCGAACGGGCGGCGGCCGCGGGGTGGGTGGGATCGATGACCAGCCCGGCGTCTGCCTCTTTTACCAGGCGAAGGGTGGGAATGTCTGAGACGATGCAGGGCAGACCTGAAGAAAGGGCCTCAAGAAGGGTAAGCGGTTGTCCTTCATACCGCGAGGTCATCATATAGAGGTCTGCGCTGGCATAAAGATGAGGCATATCTTCCCACCGTATTTTTCCTGTAAATATCGCATTTTTCACCCCTTTTTCTGCGGCATATGCCCTGGTCTCCTCAAGGAGCGCCCCATACCCTACTGCGACGAGCGTGAGGTCGTCACGCAGATGTTCAAGTGCTGAGAAGAGATCGATCATGCCGAATGGGTTCTTCTGCGGGATGAACCGTCCGACCGAGAGGACGACTGTTCGGTCGTCAGGGATATCGAACTGTTCCCTGAGGTCTCCTGGATCTGTTGACGGAGAAAAACGTTCTGTGTCGACACCGTTCGGGATATATCTCACGTGGTGTGCATCGACCCCCATTCCCACGATCTCTTCACAGACGCCACGGCTCACCCCGGTGAAGATGGCATTTTCAGGGAAAGATTGGAGACACCGGCGTTCGCATCTGGAGGAGAATCTCTTGTAGGCCTTGACATGCCGGGCGGTGCCGGGCGGCCAGTGGGTATATTCCCCATATGAGGTGGAGTGCAGGGTTGCCACCCCTTGCTTGAACGGCACCTTGCCGGGGAACAAGGGTTGGTGCATCCATACGGCATCAAAATCATCCTCCTTGAGGTGTCTCGCAACAGTATGCCAGTAATGGGAGATCCCGACGATCCCCGACCGCATGATGAGTGCGCGGTTCCCCAGTCTGATGTCGGGCCCGGTCGGGGTGGCCACGGTGCATGTGACCCCCTGTTCTTCCAATTTTTTCACCACATTATAGGTGACATTGGCGATCCCTGTCCCGTACGGATAATACTCAAAACTGCAGATCAGCACATTCATGATCTCCCTCCATTTAACCGCCTTTTTTTGGGGAATGAGTGCCAGGGGGGGTGATACCCTCCTGGGCATGCGTCTCTGTCTTCAGGGCTGGCCTGACCATGGTCTCGATCTCATGCGACCACTGCTCCCTGATGACATCCCAGGAAAAACGTTCGGTCACCGATTGTTGTGCCGAAGCCCCGATTTTTCTGGCGACCTCGGGGTGTTCGATGAGAAAGGTGATCCGTTGTGCAAGTGTCTCCCTGTCCCTGGGACAGACAAGAAATCCGTTCTTCCCGTCGGTGATGATCTCGCGTGTCCCGCCCACATCGGTTGCCACCACGGCGCACCCTGCTGCGCACGCCTCGATCACCGAGGTGGGCAGGCCCTCGGAGTACGAGGGGTTGACAAAAATTGTGGTCGAGGTAAGGACCTTGGGGATCTCATCATGGGAGATGGTCCCGAGGAACGAGACGCCTTTCATCCCGGCCGCCATCTCCTCAAGGTCGTATCTGTACGGGCCGTCGCCCACGATCGTCAGGTTCGCCCCCTCAGGGAGTGAGGGATAGACTGCAAGCAGGTCCTGGACGCCTTTCCCATAGACCAATCGTCCGATGAAGGTGATGTCAGCTGGGGAGTGGGTGCCGTTGCCGTTGTCTCTGGTGCGTGCAGCCCTGAATGGCGTGAGATCAATGCCGTTGTGAAGCACTCGCGGGTTTTCTGCTCCGAGGTGGTCGAGGAATGCAACCGCGGCGGCTGAGACCCCAAAGGTGGCGGCGGCGTCTTTGACAATCAGCGTGCCGACGGTGTGATCATAGGCCTCGGCGAGTGTCGAGGCCACTCGCCCTTCCAGGTAGACGTGGGACGACCCGTGTTCAAGGTGGACGAGCGGGATATCTTTGATCATTGCCACACACCACCCAAGCAGGGTGATCGAGAAGAAACGGGTATTGGTGCAGACTGCCTGGTAGTTCCCTTTGAGAACCCTGATGAAGAGGCGGAGGGCGGCGGGAGAGAGTAGAGGTACCGGGTATCGTGCTCCAAGGAGGTTGAGGGAGGGGAACCGCAGGACGTGTACCTCGCCGTATTCTTCGGTCAGGGGTGCGTGGTCGGTGTTGCAGGTGACCACGTCCACCTGATACCCGGCCCTGACAAGGTTCTGGGAGAGTTCATAGATGATCTTTTCGAGTCCCCCGATCCTGGGGGGGAACCCGGCGGTAAAGATGACAATATGATCTTTTTTGATGATACCTTGCGGTGCTGGATCTCCTGATATTGGCCCCTGAATTGCCTTCCCCCCCTGTGCGAAGCCACTCTCCTGTGAGTGGTACTGGTGCTTCATGGGGGATATTTTATATAAACATTCCTCTCTATATTCCGAGATCTCTGTCCCAATATCGATTATACTCACATATTGTCGAGAACTGCCTGTACATTATTTGAAATGGCCGGGGGAAGGGGCTGGAGATGGTGTCCAGGGAAACTATCTGTTCATGTCCCGGGGAACCATTGCTACCTGAAACACTCTCTCTGCGTGTTTCAGACATGTCTTGATCAGGACCATCATCTGGAAGAAGGGAGGGGGAGGGGGGCATCATTACTTTTCAGGACCGATATCTCGGCCGTCCGGGCCCACTCTCTACCCCAGGACTTCTGAGGGCAGCGCCCCCGGCGTGACTGATGGGGAATACACATTGATCAGAGAGATCCTATCAAAAGCGTGCGGGATTTTCCAGGGTGATACCCTCAGGCGTGCAGATTATTGGATGTCAAGTTCGATCCAGGCCCTGTCCCCCCTTTGTCTCGTCCTGCATGCATCCCATGACCTAAAGAGGGGAGATAAGATCCCTGAAGGGATCTTCATCAGCCCTTGAGGGCGGCGACAAACCTGGCCCTGATCTCCTGAGGCGTCATGGGGATGTTTTTGACCGGCGCGTTCCCTGGCCTGAGCACCACATGGATGAAGTTTGGGCCCCCACCGGCCGACGCGGCCATCACTCCCCCGCACTCTTCAGGGCGCTGGATCTTCCAGGTCCTGCGAAACCCGGTCGCACGGGCGAGGAGTTCGAGGTCGAGGTTCGCGGCTGCATAGGTGGGCTGGTTGCCGGTGGACCCGAAGGCCCCGTTGTCCAGACCGATCACCGTGAGATTTTCAGGGGCGGCGGCGGCCGCCACAGAGAGGACCGACGAGCCCAGGAGACTGCCGTCGCCATCGAGGATGACCACCCGCCGGTCGGTCCCGAGGGCGATGCCGAGGCCGATAGGCGTCGCCTGGGTGTACGAGCCGAGCATGTAGAAGGTGAGGGGCCGGTCCATGACCGCATACAGTTCCTTGCTCGGGACCCCGATGTTTGCGACGACGGCGGCGTCCCCAAAGTGGGGGGCAAGGGCCCTGATGGCGTCATACCGTGCCATCGTCGGTTCCCTGATCTCCCTCTCATAGGTGAGTGCCGAGTGCCGTGCGCGTGTCGGGACGGTGCGGGAGACCGCAGGGCATGCCTCGCCTTCCCAGACCTTCGGCGAGATGAGGGCGACATGGGGGCGTGAGTGGGTGTAGGCGTCCTTGACCACCTCGCCGATCTGCGGAAGGTCTGAGGGCTCGGCGATGATGGTGGAGGTGATCCCGAGGGCGTCGAGCACGCCAGGGAGCTGGCTGTTGAACGGGATCTGGGCCGGGATCCGTTCCTCGTAGACTCCGCGCCAGCTCGCGAGCACAGGGAGGGGGAGGCTGAAGGTGACGGAGAGTGACATGATCGCGTTGAGCATATTCCCGAGGCCGGAACTCTGGATGACCACCACCGGGTGCAGCCCGGCCATCACCGCCCCGGCGGCGATCCCGACACCGTCCTCCTCGCGGGTGAGGCCGACGGTCCTGATCCTATCGGGCAGGAGAAAACAGAGGTCGCCGGCACGGTCGCAGGGGAGGGTGAGGGTGAGGTCGACCCCGGCCTTCTCGAGAATTTCGCAGACGAGATCTTCATGCATGGTCTCTCACCCATGAGAGGACGTCCCTGGTCAGAGAGGCGGTCTCGACGTCGGCCGCAACCTCGAAGGCCGGTGCGATCGGGTAGTGCTCGTGCTCTTCGGCGACCCGCCGATACCCCCCGCCGGTGAGGTTGAGGAGGACCGTCTCGTCGGGGCCGACGGTCCCGGTCTCGACGGCGTCGGCCAGGGCGGCGAGGGCGACCGCGGCCGCCGGGTCGAGGTCGATCCCTTCGGCCTCCTCGCACCAGCGTGCCGCCGCCTCCGCGGCAGGGTTGGTGACCGCGTGCATCGTCCCCTTCGTGGCGGTGAGGGCGTCGAAGACCCCGCCTCTGGTCCCATAGGGGGGTTTGCGGTTGGTGAGCACGTCGGCGTAGACCGCGGCGACGGCAGTGCGGGCGTCAGGCATGTCGGTCGCGGGCACGATCTCCCGCCGCCCGGCCTCCCATGCCCTGACCATCGGGACAAAGGGGAGGTTCTGGACAAGGTGGAGACGTGGGAGGGCTGAGCCGAACCGTCCGTCCCCGACCAGTCGCATCGCCGCTTCCCATGCGGCGATCCCGCCGGTCCCGCTCCCGACCGCCTGGAAGTAGCGGTCAGGGAGGCGGCCGATGGTGACCGCGGCGTCGAGCATCACCGTGCCCATCCCGTCACGTCGTGCGACATTTTTGGCCCCGCCCTCAGGGAGGAGAGAGGGATGGGTGCAGAGGGCGTCGGCGACGGCGATGGTGTCTGAGTAGTCGCCGTCCACCAGGACTATACAGGCCTGGTCGGTCTCGACGGTCGTCCAGAGGCGGTCCGCGGCCTTCCCTGGCACCACCACCACGACCTGCTCTCCGGTCGTGGCCGCGGTCTGGCAGAAAGCCCGGCCGGTGTTCCCGGCCGAGGCCACGACCAGCGTGCCTTCTCCGGTCTCCCTGACCCTGACCATGGTGGGCAGGGCTTCCAGTTCTTTGAACGAGCAGGTATGGATCTGGGCGTCCCGCTCGGGCCAGTAGCCATTGAAACCGATGTACAGATTTTTCAGCCCGAGGTCGCGGGCCAGGCCCTCGCTCTGGTAGGTCACCGGCCCGGCGGGGCTCTTTAGGGCCCCTTCGACAGGGAGCCATTCAGCAAAACGGAATATCCCGGGCTCCTCCCTGAGTTTCAACATTTTACTCTGATATCTGGTCCTGATCAGTGCGTCGCACCCCTGCGGACACGAAAGTGTGTAGTGGTCCTCATGGATTGTGCCGCATCCAGGGCAGACGAGTTCATAGTGTCGCATCTTCTTTTCACCTCCGATTATAATTCAAACGACCCTTCGAGGAGGGCGTCTTTGAGACGTACGCAGAGTTCTTCAGCCTTCTTCCTGTCAGACTGCCGCATCGTGATCGGGACAGTCATGCCGTCAGGATGGATGGCGCCGAGGTCGGCATGCACCGCCCTGCCTGTGCACGCCATGGCACAGGCCCCGCACGAGGCGCAGAGGCATGGGTCGATCCCCTTGCCGGTCATGAAGGCGCCGGTCGGGCAGATCCCGGCCGCCGTGCAGGGCTCACAGGAGAGGCAGGCCGCGGGGCGATAGGTCACCTCGTGGTCGGTCCCCTGCCAGACCTCTGCGTAGGTGGCCCTCGCAAAGGGCCGGCGGTCAGTGATGTCGGCGACCGGCAGGACGACCTCCTCGTCCAGGACTGAGAGGGCGTCGATGGAAGCCTGGTCCAGGACCGGGATCGGGGCGGCGATGCTGGTGATGCACTCAGGGCCTGCCGCCGTGACAAACCCGCCGCAGGTGCAGGGGTCCATCCCTTTCATCCCGGCAAAGACCGAGAGGTTCGGTTTCTCCGGAGTGCTCCTCGTCCCCTCGCCCATCACCATGCCGGGTGCGCCGTTCACCAGCACCCGCGCTCCCGGCCCGAACACCCTGAGATCGGGATCGTTTTCCAGCGGACTGATCTCGCCGCACCCACTGATCGAAGCCTCGGCACAGGGCCCTTTCAGCCCGGTCACCGAGAAGATCGTCTTCTCTGCCCCGACCGCGCGGTTCACGAAGGCGGTGTAGTTCCTGAAGGCGCTCCTGGTGGTGAAGAGGCGGGCGGTATCGCAGTCGTCGAGGGTGAAGTCGGCCTCATAGGTTCGGCCCCCCGCTTCGACCTCCAGGTGAACCTCTTTCCCGGCCGCAAGGTCGGCGAAGAGGTGGCCGCCGCCGTAACGTGTCCCGACATGGGCCGTGCCATAGACGATCATATCGACGAGACCGAGACGTTCGTTCGGGCATGGGCCTGGATAGGCAGGGACACCGTTGAGCCGCGCCGCCTCGGCCCGACCAAAAGTGCCGGGCGGGGCGGCCTGGACCGAGAGGAGGGCGGCGGTCCCTGACATCACCCCGCAGGTCCCGCAGGTGACTACGTCCACCTCCTCGGGCGCCGGATGATCCCCGTCCCTGACCCGCCTCTTGAACTCAGGCGCCGTCAGGACGACGGCGGTCCCCCCTCTGATCCGCTCCCTGATCTCTGCAATCGTCTTCATATGATGACGTCCTCCACTCGCACGTGCACTCCTTCAGATCGTTCCACGATCATATTGACCAGTCCGGTATGGGCGAGGGCCATCATGCAGAACCCGGGGAGAAAACGCTGGCGTTTCCCGAAGACCGGCGGCGAGGAGATATGGGTGGCAAGCCCCTCGAAGCCGAGCATATGGTAGGCCCTGACGTCGTGGTACTCCCTGTCCCTGGAGAAGGCGGGACCGACGACATGCCCGGTGATCACCCCGGTGATGGGATCGGCCTCGATCACCCTGATCACGTGCTGGACCGGGCACCCGGCCCCCATCGGTCGGCCGACGACGATCTCGCCCTCCGCGATCCCCCGCCGCTCCACCAGGTCGGGCCTGAAGGGAAGGACGATCTTCCTGACCGTGGGCTCGCCTGGCAGGGGATCGATGACAAAGTCGTAGGCATTGCCGAGGATGTCTCGCCCGGTATAGACGGCGTCATGGACGGAGATGCAGGACCCGGCCTCGGAAAAGGGGCAGTCGGCGAGAGAGCGTTCCCCCGCGGCGACCATCTCCATGAACACCTCACAGGTCCGCGCCCCGCAGAGCCCGCAGTTCTTGCCAGGTGGTGTCCAGTCCATCTACTCCCCCCTGAAGAAGAGGTCGGTCCCTTCGAGTCTCCTCACCACGCCAAAGTGGTGCTGCCACCCGATCTCCTTTTTCCCGACACAGACGGTGCAGACCCCAAGCGGCGGGACGCCGCGGAGCACGACCCTGTCCGGGTCTCCGATCGCAGGGGTCCCCGCGACCCGCCTGAACAGGTAGCGCAACCCGGTCCCCTGCACGGCGTTCGTCTCGACGATCTCGATCTCTGGGGCCACCTCCCTGATCCGCTCGCGGAAGACCTCTTTTTCGGCCTGGGAGACGAGGTCTGTCCTGGTGACGACCGCCATGTCGGCGAGGGCGATCATGGGCCCCATCTTGAGCGGGGCATGGGTGCCTGAGATCGCGCTGAGGACGACGATCCCGAGGGACTGGGTGACGTACGGCGAGCATCTGAGACAGAGCCCGGCACTCTCCACGATGAGGAGGTCGGCCCCCTCCCTCCCTGCCCATTCCATCGCTTCCCGCATGATCATGATCCCGGCATGGTCTGGGCAGAGGTCGCCAGAATATACTTTTTTTGTGGGGATGCCGAACTCCCGCGCGATCTCCTCGTCTTCAAAGGCCCTGACCACGTCGATCTTCAGGTAGGCGGGCTGCATCTCGCCGCCGAGATGCCTGATCACCTGCTTCACGACCGCGGTCTTCCCTGCAGACGGGGGCCCAGCAACGACCAGGAGTCTCACGCCGCGTTCACCTCTCCAGGGGGCGAGAGGTGGTGCAGGTCGCCGGTGATGATCTTTCCTGCCCTGATCTCTTCCCTGAGCATGCAGAGGAATCCGTCGACTGCCCTGACCTGTTCGAGGGCCTCGAGCTCGACACCTGTCGCTTCGATGACCCTGACGACCGTGCCGTTCCGCATCACGACCCTCCGGTCGCAGAGGAGGGCGACGAGCGGGTCGTGGGTGACGAAGACCACGGCCTTCTGGTAGGTTCTCAGAACCTCGATCACCCGGTCCTTGAAGATCCCGGCATTCTCGACCTCGTCGAGGATGATCACAGGAGTGTTGCTGATGAGGATCGCGTCGGCGACCATCAGGGAACGCGTCTGTCCCCCTGAGAGCGAGGTCATCCTGGCGCCGGGCGTGATCTTCTCGCCGGTGAACTCGTTTGCAAGGGCGATCGTCTCCTCGACGACTCCTTCCTCCTCGATCTTTCGTGACCTGAGATGCATCTCAAGAAATTCCTGCACCTGGAGGTCGGCGAGACACTTGGTGTTCTGGGTGATGAGGGCGACCGGTTTTTTTGCAGGGTCACGGACATATTCCTCGGGCGGCGCCCGGCCATTGACCAGCACGGTCCGTCCGGTGACGGTGTCCTTCTGGGCAAAGACTTCGATGTCGTTGATCAGGGCGCTCTTCCCAGAGCCTGTCGGGCCGACGATGGCAAGGGTCTCGCCTGGCCTGATCACGATCTGATCGAAGTGTTCGGTCTCGCCGTTCTTGTCGCTTCCAGGGAGGAGGGTGATCTCGGTGGCCTGGTGGTCCATGGAGGGGCGGTTATCTTATGGATGTGATAAGTATATCTTTTCGTCTCGCTTTTATGGACAAAGAGGAATTATGTTGGCATAGTTTTCCCTAAAATGCTGATAATATGTCCCAATATGTGGGGTGACCTGTCCCTGCTCTGGCTGATTGGGGAGGAGAGGTTCTGACTGTGGACAGGTGTCCTGAAAGGAAGAAAAGGGTGCGGTCCCTCTGTGGTCACTCAGGCCTGACCAGCGGGACCACCTGCGCGAGGTGGTAACCGCAGATGACCCGGACCCTCTCCCCGAAAGCGGCGTCGAGGGCCGGGTCTCCGGTGTCCATGAAGAGCGTGGGGGTGGCGGCGAGTTTGCCGGGGGTGGCGACGACGATGAGGTGGTCGGGCCCCACGGCTCTCAGCACCGCAGGGGTGATCGGCCCGGTGCCCCGGCCGAGGACCGCGCCCTGCGCTCCGATCGGGCTGATGATGATCCAGGATCTTTTCGCCCATTCGAGATGTGCGAGGAGCGCCGCCTCGTCGGCATCGGCGACGACGAGTTTTCTGTCCACGATGATATCCACCCCGAGGAGGGTCGCCGTGATCCCGGCCTCCCGTGCGATCGCGGCGGTGGTGCTCCCGGCGCCGAGGACCACGCACCCGCCCGCCCTGATCAGGTCGGCCATGAACCTGGCGATGCCGGCGAGGGCCGCCGCCTCGTCCCTGAACGAGGCTTCTTTCCCAGACTGCACGCGGCCAGGAAGGAAGGGCACTCGCACCGTCGCATAAAGGCGGGCCCGCAACTCCCCCCGCCGATATGCTTCCTCATCGATGTCCATCACCTCGGCCTCGCGGAGGGCATAGTCGCCGCCAAGGACCTCGCCCACCATGGCCGGGCGGACTGCAAAGACCCCAGAGTACATCTTCACGCCTGCAGGGATGCCGAGGACAGGGATCTCTCCCGCGGCCGCGACGACGTCCCGCGCCGTGCCGTCGCCGCCGCAGAAGAGGACGAGGTCGGCCCCGGCGGCGATACAGGCCCTGACCGCGGTGCGAGTGTCGTCGGCCGTCGTCTCAGGGCCTTTGGGGACATGGACGATCCTGTAGTCCCTGACGCCCGCGGCTTCCAGGGCGTCGGCCCCCATCGGTCCGGCAGAGGTGAGGATCAGGAGGGGGAGGTTCTTGAGCGTACGGAGGGCCTCGACGGCACGTCCCTCTGCCTTCGGCACCGCCCCGCGCCGTCTTGCCTCGGCGGCTCTCCCGTCGGTCCCCTTCAATCCGACCGTGCCGCCGAGGCCGGCGACCGGGTTGATGACCAGGCCGATTATCGTCATGGATGAGGCAGGGTATGCCGTCATGAAGAAAAAAAGATGTGTCATAGAAGGAGAGGGAGTCACGCATGCCTGTCAGGAAAGGGGTCAGAGAGGGAAGGTCATGGCGAGGTCTTCCAGGGTGTGAGAAATGAACCGAAATGGTGGCCCTGTAGAACCCCTCACTTCTTCTTGGTGCAAGGGTGACTCAATCGCTTTCCCACCCGATCACGCCGGGGGCGCTGTCCCCGGAGCCTCCAGGTCACGATGGGGCCGGGAAGGCGCAAAAAATGATCATGAAGAGGGAGGTGCTGTCCCTGGCCTCTCCATTGTACACATTTCTCCTTCCTACACATGCCTGATCCCGGTGTGATCCGAGATCTCTGTATTTGTCGTGCAGAGATCGTCGACAGAGAGGGCGTGGACATCATCGTGACCGGTGAGGCGTGCGAAGGTCCTGAGCTCTTCGGTCGAGACGGTGAGATAGTTTTCCAGCATCCTGGCCGAGATATCCACCCGCAACCGCCTCCTCAATGCCGGGTCCTGGGTGGTCACCCCGACCGGGCAGGTGCCGGTGGAACAGAGGCGGTACTGCTGGCAGGCGCAGGCCATCAGGGCGGCGGTGCCGATCGCGACGGCGTCGGCCCCCATGGCCAGGGCCCTGGCGAAGTCCGCGGAGATGCGCAGGCCCCCGGTGGCCACCAGGGAGATGTCATCGGCGCCATGTCGGTCGAGGAAGGCCCTGACCCGGTGGAGGGCGAAGGGCGTCGGGACCGAGGTGGCGTCCTTCACGACGCGGGGGGCGGCCGCAGTCGCCCCTGGGCGCCCGTCGACAGTGACAAAGTCGGCGCCTGCAGGGAGGACCACCGCCAGGTCGTCCTCGATGCGGCCCGCGGCAAGTTTCACCCCGACCGGACGGCCGTCGGTGGCGTCACGTAGATGTTCTATCGTTTCCCTGAGGGTTTCAGCGTCCCTGATCTCCTCGAACCTTGCGGGGCTCGTGATCTCGCGCCCTGGCGGGAATCCCCGTACCGCCGCGATCTCGGGCGTCACCTTCTCTGCAGGCAGGTGGCCGCCCATCCCTGGTTTGGCGGACTGCCCGATCTTTATCTCGACGGCGTCCACCATCCTGAGGTCTTCAGGGGTGGTGGTGTAGTGGTTCGGGACGTACTCGAGGATGTAGCGGTACGAGGCGTCCCGCACTTCTTCAAGCATCCCTCCCTCTCCCGAGCACATCGCCGTCCCCACCGCGGCGCTCCCCCGTGCGAGGGCGAGTTTGATCTCGCGCGAGAGCGCCCCGAATGACATGTGGGTGACATAGATAGGCGTCTCGATGACAAGTGGATGGTCGGCGCGGGGGCCGATGACCGTCCTGGTGTCCACCGGTTCGTCGTGGTTAAGAGGGAGGCGTGCCAGCTGTGCCCCGAGAATAAGGATCTCGTCCCACGAGAGGACCGGACGCTGGGTGCGCATCGGTTCGACGACCGACGCGCCGGTGGCGGCGATCTGGTGGATCTCGGCCATGTGCACTTCGAGAAGGTCGGCCTCCCGCCGCCACTCCCCAAGATAGCCCTCAGCATACCCGAGGCCGTAATGAGAGACCGTGATGGCGTGGGTGGCGCCGCAGACCGGGCAGACGACTGTCTGCTCCACCGTCTTCTTCGGTTCCACCTCGACGATGTGCAGGTGGGAACGGTCTGAGCGGCATATCGGACACTGCCAGTCCTCGGGAAACTCCGGAGGTTCGGTGCCTGGAGTGACCCCGGTGGCCTGGTCACCATGTGCGGGGTCATACTCAAAGACCTGGCAGACATCACAGCGGTACCTCGCCATGCCAGTCCCCCCATCCTTACTTCCCGGCCTGATCCTTCTCCGAACCGCGGGAACAGTAGTAGATATGTTCGAGTCCCATCTTCTCGTAAACTGGGCACCCGCCGCAGATACATCCCTTTTCCGCCGTAATGCACGCACTCATTCCGATCGACGGGAAGCAGTAGCCCCCCTCTTCGCCGCAGTCCTCAAAACTTGGGCACTCGGTGCAGGTGCAGAGCGAGAGGACCATCTGCTTCTTCTCTTCCATCTCGGTCGTCATGATAGGTTTCATCCACGTCCCCCAACTCTGCCATACGCCCGGGCTTATAATAATGTTGTGATGCTCTGGAGTGCCGTCTTGATGGGCTTTCGGTGTCGTGATAGGCAGGGGTCTGGGGAGGATGAGGACGGATGGAGGGGTAGACGGTCCTGGAGAGATCCTCTGGATTGAAGTCTCTCCAGATCTCTGGCCGCTTGAATTCTTCGATCTTCTGGCTCTGGAGAACTGCTCATGAAGCGAACGCACATCTCGCGCATGTGGGGTGAACATTTCTCGTCACGTGCGTTCTCCCTCTTTTCAAGACAGGAAAACCGGTGAAGACCATGCTCACTTCACCGTCCCCTTCTCCTCCTCGTGGGAGATTCCAGGGGGTAAAAGCCTCCAGGTGCGAGATGGTGGTGAAGACCCGATGGTTGAGGTCGGCACACTCTCCCGCCAGAGAGGGTCACTGTGAGGATTTACTATGAGCATATCCCAAAACTCTCTTGGGGCAACATCTCCTCGAACTGAAATGTATTCTTCCAGAAATTCTTCAGTCTCTTCTCCGCTGGGCGGCGTGCCGCCTCCCTGACCCCTGGCGGATGGCGATTGGAGGGGAATCGCTGAAGGATAGATCTGGCAAGGGTCATCTATTCTGGATCGAGTGCATGCCGTCTGCTTCAAGGTTACCTTCATTCTCCCAATCGTGTGGCGGAGGACCGGGGGGCGGCGAGCCCCCCAGCAGAAGATATGCATTCAAAATTCCTGGAAAGGAACTCCGGTTTGAGGGAATGTTCAGACTTCAGAGAGTGTATGGATATGCGCGTCGCGAGACATGTGTCGCCGTCTCGCGCCTGGGGACTCCACCCCTGGCAGGAGCGTAGGGAAAGGTCAGAGAGTTTTGGGATGACCTTGATGATAATGATCCAGAAGATTGGCTCAATGGTCCGTGCGAAAAAAGGATCTGGCCGGGGATCACCCCACCTCTGGCAGGTGCGCCAGCGACTCCCTGATCAACTCGGCCGGGTAGTCGTAGTCAGGGAGGCCGCCCGCGAGATAGGTGTCATAACTTGCAAAGTCGAAATTGCCGTGGCCAGAATTGTTGAAGAGGATCACCTTCTCCTCCCCGGTCTTCCGGCAGGCCAGGGCGGCTTCGATCGCCGCCTTCACTGCATGGGCCGCTTCAGGGGCGACGATGACTCCTTCAGTCCGTGCGAAGGTGAGGGCCGCCTCGAAGACCTCGTTCTGGTGATATGATTCGGCCCGCATCGTCCCGGCGTCGGCAAGATGGGCAACGAGGGGTGAGACCCCGTGGTAGCGCAGCCCGCCCGCATGGATCGCCGGCGGCACAAAGTCGTGGCCAAGGGTGAACATCTTGAGGAGCGGGGTGAGCCCTGCGATGTCGCCGTAGTCATAGGCATAGAGTCCTTTCGTGAGGGTCGGGCAGGCCGCCGGTTCGACCCCGACGACCTCGGTCTCAGGATGGGTGCCGCGGAGTTTTTCCCCGGCGAACGGGAAGGCGAGTCCGGCGAAGTTCGACCCGCCGCCGACGCACCCGATGACCATGTCTGGATAGGCGTCTTCACGCGCGAGTTGCTCCCGCGCCTCGAGCCCGATGATTGTCTGGTGGAGGCAGACATGGTTCAGGACCGAGCCGAGGGCATAGTTGGTGTCGGCATGGTTCACGGCATCCTCCACCGCCTCCGAGATCGCGATTCCCAGGCTCCCCGGCGTGTCAGGATGATCGGCGAGCACCTTCTTGCCCGCGGCGGTCATCTCGCTCGGTGACGGGATGCATTCGGCTCCATAGACCTGCATCATGCTCTTCCTGTACGGCTTCTGGGCATAGGACGACCTCACCATGTAGACCGTGCACTCCATCCCGAAGAGGGCGGTCGCAAAGGCGAGGGAAGACCCCCACTGCCCTGCCCCGGTCTCGGTGGCGAGCCGCTCGATCCCCTCCTTCATGTTGTAATAGGCCTGCGGCACTGCAGTGTTTGGCTTGTGCGAACCAGGCGGGCTGACCCCCTCCCACTTGTAGTAGATCTTTGCCGGGGTCTTGAGGTGCTCCTCGAGGCGCCGCGCCCTGTACAGGGGACTCGGCCTCCAGAGTTTCAGGATCTCCTGGACCTCGTCGGGAATGGGGACCGAACGCGTGGTTGCCATCTCCTGCCTGATCAATTCGCGGGGGAAGATGGCTGCAAGGTCGTCGGGTTTTACCGGGTTTCCTGTGCTGGGGTGGAGAGGCGGGGCAAGCGGCGTCGGCAGGTCGGCCTGGATGTTGTACCAGGCCTTCGGCATCGCGTCCTCATCCAGGAGGATCTTGGTGCGCATACCACAACTGTGTGATGATCATAAATATACATTATCGTACTTTTCTCGGCATTCTGATGATCTCAGCTTCTGGCGATTTCAGCCTCTGAGAGATCGTAAAAAAATGAATAGAGTCCCTCGACCTGATTGATAGGTGAGGAAATGAGATATTCAAGAGAGGAGTTTCTTCTCCTGCCCCTGTTTTTTCTCTGACTTTTGTCTGGCCTCTTGACCGGATCACCTTTTTGCGCCGCAGAACCTCACCCGAGATCCTCTTCCCCGAAGATGAAGATCTCTTCGATCGGCGCCCCCAGTTCACGGGAGACCCGCCAGGCAAGGCGGAGAGAAGGGTTGTACTTCCCCTTCTCCAGGAAGACGATCGTCTCCCGTCTGACCCCAACTCGTGTGGCCAGTTCTTCCTGGGTGAGTCCGAGGCGGGCCCGGTATTCACGCATCCGTGTCTGCATCTGAGATCATGGGATGGTGGTCACGATACGCTCTTTGTCCAGGAACCGGGTAGCCCATGCAAGGATGCCCAGGAGGGCGGCGGCGACGGCGAGCAGGGTTCCAATCACTCCCCACCCGACCGAGAACGAGGAGCCCATAAACCCTGTCACGAGCGAGAAGGAGAAGATCACCACGAAGATGACGACCACGTTGACGATCTGGTTCTCCTTCAACCCGAGGAGGAGTTGAATAAATCCAAGTCCTCCGGTGGCAAACGCGATGTAGGCCGGCACCACCACCAGCAGGTGGACGATGATCTGGAGAGACGGAAGGACGACTCCTCCTCCAAGACTGGAGGCCGCCCCGATGATCAGCACCACCCCGATGAGTGTGAGGGCGTAGGCCGGGATGACAGTCCCGACGACCTTCCCTGCCCAGAGGTTCCTGAGCGAGATCGGGGCGCAGAGGAGGGTCTCGATGGTCCCGTCGGTCTTCTCGCGCAGGAAGACCTGGCCGGCGAAGATGTAGCCAAGGAAGACCCCGATGAGCACCGGGAACATGAAGAGCGCCTGGTCGATCGGGGCGCCTCCCTCGGTGGTACCAAGGGCCGTGATGGCCGGGGCCATCGGGAGCGAGAAGAGGACGACGACGATGATCGCCGAGATGATCGTCTGTCTGGACGTGAGGATCGCTTTCACCTCTTTTCGCGCCACGGTTATGACACTGCTCATGCCGACCCCTCCGCCTGCTGCACGGCCGCAAGATAGATCTCTTCGAGGGACCGCCGCGCCTTCCTGACCTCTTCAACGCCACATCCCGCTTGGACCAGTGCCCTGACCGTCGCCGATGCACTCCCGTCGGTGAGAGTGGCGGTGACATGTTTGCCCTCTCTTGCGACCTCGGTGATCCCGGGCACGCCCCGCATAACTTCGGCGGCCTTCTCGGCAGATGCCAGGTCCGCTAGGACGACCTCAAGGTGGGTGCCCTTCTCTCCTTCCCTCAGTTTTTCGACGGTGTCGAACGCCCTGATCCGCCCCTGGTGAAGGATGGCGACCGAGGTGCAGATCCGCTGGACTTCGGCGAGGTTGTGGGAGTTGAGGAAGACCGTCATTCCTTCGATCTTGGAGAGGTCGAGGATGAGGTCGCGGACCATCTTCTGGGCCTCAGGATCGAGGCCTGAAGAGGGTTCGTCCAGGAAGAGGACTTCGGGGTCATGGAGGACGGCCCGCGCGATCCCGATTTTCCGTTTCATTCCGGTTGAGAAGGTGCCGACAAGACTGTCCTTGCGTTCTTCGAGCCCGACAAACCTGAGCATCTCGGCGACTCTCTCTTCAGGGTCCTGGACATCATAGAGCCTCGCATAGTAGTCGAGGTTCTCCTGTGCCGTGAGCCTGTCAGAGAGCCCGTTTTGTTCAAGAAGTACGCCGACGCGCCGGCGCACCTGGTCGTCGGTCCCAAGGTCGCCGCCGAGCACGGTGGCGTCCCCTGCGTCAGGATGCAGGAGACCCAGGATACAGCGGACTGTCGTGGTCTTGCCAGCGCCGTTCGGGCCGAGGAACCCGAAGACCTCCCCTTTCTCGACAGAGAAGGAGAGGTCCTGCAGGACCGTGGCTTTATCAAAGGTTTTTTTCAGGTTGTGTACGGTTATGACACTCATGGTGCATCATCCCATTTGCCGTACCGGCGGTTTTTTTCTCATGCCTGAGCATATCTGATCGTTTCATATGTACCTTCCTTTCGGCTCTGTAGAAATCCTCTGGACAGGTATCTTTGGCGGGGCTGCACCCCCGGCCGAAGTGGTGCGAAGGCGGGCGACATCCATCCCCCCCACAATAGGTGAGGGTTTCTACATGGCCCTTCTTTCTGTCTTCATGCGGCGTGCCTGCTCTTCGCCCTGTGCCGTTCTCATTCGGCATCCCCTCTACGCGTGTACCCCCACATGAGCCCTGTCGCACTGATGCCCCTCATCAAAAACACCGTCATTAGGACCTCGGTGCCCCCGAGGTCGGGGATACCAGTGAATTCGATCAGGAAGAGCACGATGATGAGACAGAATGTCATCGCCCATGACTTCGATCGCGTGGTCTGTTCGATTTTTTCTGTCACGCTCGTCCGGGTTCTCGGCGGTCTTTCCCCGTGAACAGAGGAGAAGCCCTGTCAGACTCGTGACGATCAGGGCCGACCCGGCCACGATGACAGAGAGGACGATCCTCTCCTGGTCCCTGACGACGGCCGGGGGGATGACCCCCAGCAGGAGGAGGATCACCCCGGCAAGGAGTCCTGCCAAGCATTTACTCTTCGAGTGTTGCATCATCTCACCTCGCCCTTTCGGGATGACCCAGGACCTTCCCCTGGTCCAGATCGTTCTGCTCTTTCTTCGGAGGGTCTGTCCCACTGGTCTTTCTGATGGCTCTGCAATGGCAGGTGAGAGGATGAAAATATCCATGGTCCGGTGATCCAGGCGGAGATCTCTGTGCGGGGGGTCACGGGCGCGTCCATGACCCGGAGTGATCTCTCAGGGATCGGTGGTATGGAGTCTTTCCTTCGGGGCGTGCAGTCCCCCGCATATGTGATATATATCTCACATCCTCTATTTGGGCCTTGTGACATATATCTAACAACCCTACGAAATTCGATGAATATATACTTTGGAAAAATATATGGCAATTTATGATTGAAGTAAAACGTTTAGGTGTTCTTTCGATCGCAAAAGTTCATGCTGCAATTGCTCTTGTCATCGGACTGATAGGGAGCATTTTCTGGATCGGGATGATCACAGTGGCAGGGGTTGCCGGTGCTATGGGAGGGGTGCCTGTGGGTGGCCTGATGATGACCGGGGTCGGCGGGGTGTTGATGCTTGTGTTTCTTGTAGTCCTGTGTACAGTCATCGGGTTTATTGCCGGCGCAGTCATTGCCTTGATATACAATTTTGCCTCAGGATGGCTCGGGGGGATCGAGGTGGAACTGTCTCAGTGACATTTTTCATCAGGCCTCCTGTGTGTACAACGGTCTGAAACAGAGATCTCGTCAATGGGTTCTGGAGAGATCTTTACCCCCTTCTGGTGTGAACGTGATGCACCCCCCTTCCTACATGCATCGCGCCTGGGGGCCCTGCCCCCTGGCCCCTGGGATGACGATGGGGCCAGGGAGGCAGAGTAGACAGACATGGAGCATATCTCAAAATTTTCCGGTCTCCCTTTCGGAGAAGATGGTGATGGATGAAGGTTGAGAGATCCTCACCTCTTTGGTGCACAAACCTGTATCTATACCCCCTCTCCATGCTCGCGCTGGGGGTCGAGTGCCGCCCTGACCCCAGGGACGATGATTGGGGCGGGAAGGCGGAGCGGTGATCGTGACTCGCCCCCCTTCCCCATCATCTCATCGGGGGCGCCGCCCCCGCGAAGATGGTCATCAAGAGGGATTTTACACAGGCCCTGACCCATTATGCCGGGAGAATCGCAACTTCGACAATCCCGCGCACTGAGACTCCAGCAGCCGAAGGATACTGTATCCCTTCGGTCCAGTAATGCGTCCATGAGGTATTCTCCAGACAGAGACGCATGTCCTCGTTCCCGAACGTGTGGTCTTGGGGAAGGAAGAAGAGACGGGGGCCGTCCCGGTACGCAGGAGCATACCCGGACCTGGCACTCCACCAGGCGAGCACCGCCTCCCCCTGCCTGGGTGCGGGTGCATAGATATTCTCGTACGTCAGTTCGGTCATGTAGCCGTCCGACGCCCTCAACCTGATCTGTTCGCCCGGTGACATCCCGCCGATCAGATCGCAGAGATCAGAGATCCTCGTCCCCAACACGGCATCCTCGATCTTCACGAGATTTTTATTCTCCGCAGGGTTCCAGAGGTCTTCGGGGTCAAAGGTCGGGCCCTGGAAACGGTATGGATCTTTTTCGTCTCCCAGGGCCTCGAAGTGTGTTTCCATCCAGGAGGTGTTCACGACAGTCTCGTTCACAGGAGTGACCCCGTCCCCGGCATAACGGACGATCCTGACTTCTGGAGGTGCCGGCGGTTTTTCAAAACCGGTCAACTCGATTGCCGCGACCCCGCCAAAGACCTGGCCATGCATGCCCGCCCCGGTAAGCGCAAGGGGGCCGAGGCCCGGGTCTCCAGAGAGGAGTTCCCCATCTTTCATGTACGCCAGGAGATAGGTGTCGTTCCTGACCAGATCGGTACTATTCAGGGTGAGCGTACTGTCATCTGCAGCTGTGAACCTGACCTGATATCCTGACGCTGCGAGGTGCGAACTGAGCATTGGGTGATGAGGGGACTCCTCCCCGTCCACCAGCCCGATATAGAACCAGACCGGGACGCCGCTCCAGGTCACCCCGTTGGCATCGGTATATGCCCCGCCATGACACCGCAGTGCACTGGCATACATCGCCGGCCCGGTTGCCATCTCAGAGACGCCCCTGAGTGCGAGGGTCCAGGTCTCTGTGGTATCGTCGTGCCCGGAAAGTGTGTGTACCTTAAGATGGAGAAGAGCATCGGCTTCATCAGACCTGCAGCCCTTTGTACCATAGAAGACGACGACGTCATCGCCATCATTGAGGAGATGACTGCAGACCCCGTCCTCCGCAGAACTCAGAAGGACCGGCGCATCGTTCACGGTGCAGTTCCATTCCATCTCTTTGGTCTCGCGATATCCGGCGATCTCGGTCATCACCTGGGAGTGAAGACGGGGGTTCCAGTCCTGGTCTTCGACTGAAAGGACAAGGCCCTTCTCAGCGGTGGATGCTGCAAGGGCGCCATACAGAGTCGTATTCTCGACACAGTACTGGATCCCCGAATTGGGAGCAGAATAAAGGATGGTGCCTGCGGTGAGGTTCACCTGACCGTCATAGAGCACCTCGGGTCCTGCACCTTGCCCTGCGGAGGGAAGGAAGAATACCGCACACAATGCCGCTACAACGAGTGTGATCGATCCTAATAGGAGATATATTGTTTTTCTTTCCAAAAAATCACCTTGATTTCGTAAATACAGAATTATTACTTATCAGCATAGATAAAGGAGAGACCTTGAACCATCTCAGGGCCCTGTAGAATCCCTCACTTATTGTGTGGGGAGAATGCATGTCGCCCCCCTCCCCCTCCCCCTCCTCTATCTTCCCGCCGGGGGTTCTCGGATCCCTGAGATCACGAAGAGGTTGGGAAGGCACGTGATCAGAAGGCTATACTGACAGACCTATGAAGGGCTACCATGAAAATGATCCTGACGATAATTTCTCCGGGTTTTTATGAGAATTTGAACCGTCAAGATATCGTTGAATATTATCTGCAGATGAGAGAGACGCCCCCATCATGATCGGGATTCTGCCTTCCCGCTCTTATCGCCATTTCGGGGGTCCGGGGGAGCTGTGCGCCCCCGGCGTGAAGGTGTGGGAAGGCGCGATGATCGGATGTGCCGCCCCCCGGTCCCTTCCACGGAGAGAGGATATGCGGGGGCGGCGGGTGAGTGGTGTTCCCCCTGCGGTGTCCTGTGCGAAAGGAGGAGCACGGGTCCACACACCAGGAGACCCACGATCATGTTCAATCGCGTATGCGTGAGCCCTCAGTTTCATGCTTGATTCTACAGAGCCCACTTCAGGGCATCACAATCCTGGCCACACTGGCACACCCTTCATGACCCCACTGGAGGGAGACGACCTTCGTGATCTGCGAGGGGTCTCTATGCTTTGAGCAGATCTCAAGACTCTCTCAGGATGACCTCATGGTAATCCCTCATAGCCCTGTCAGAGACTTCTCTGGTCACGTGCTTCCCCCTGATCGCGCCAGAGGTGCACCCCCGCCTGAGGGTGTGGGAAGGCGACGAATGCGTGGTTGTCTCCTGTAGAATGGAAGACTTCTCTACCATTATTCATCGCTCTCTTCGAAGAGTATATGCATGGGGAGTTTTGGGCTGTCCTCTTTGCTGGTCATCACACCAGGCAAAGATCTCATGCTCTCTTCGCAACCTTTTCATAACCCTGCACCATATTCACGGGAACCGCGGGGGGCGGGCACCGGTGTTTCCAGACTTCAAACCGAAACCGGCATTGAGCAAGGCCGAAAAGAAGCGAGGTCTCTCCATGGTCCTCTGGGACGGCCTGGCCACCCAGGCGATGGTCACCCTCACCGGTGGGATCTTCCTCGTCGCCTTCGCCCTGGAACTGGGCGCATCCAACACTGTCATTGGTCTCCTCGCCGCCATCCCCCCACTTGCCGAACTCCTCCAGGTCCCGTCGGTTTATATCATCAGAAAACTCCGGAACCGGCGGCTCATAACCGTCACCGCTTCGACCGCCGCCAGGCTCTTCTGGCTCCTCATCGCCGCCATCCCTTTTCTCTTCGGGACAGGGTCGGGGGTCTGGGTGCTGGTCGGGGCGATGCTCTGTTACTCGACCATCTCCTCGATTTCGCACTGCTCCTGGAACTCCTGGATGCACGACCTGATCCCGCAGCAGAAAATCGGAGCCTTTTTCTCGCGCCGGATGGGTCTTTCGACCGCCGTTGCAGTACCGCTCTCGGTCGCCGCCGCCCTCTTCGTCGACACATTGGAGGTCAGTCCTGGAGGAGAGATTACGGCCTACGCCCTGCTCTTTTTTGGGGGATGCATCGCCGGGTTGATCGGGGTACTCTTCCTTGCCAGGACGCCCGAACCGGTGCTTGGCGAAGACCTGGAGCCCAACTTCGGTGAGATATTGAAGGAACCCTTTGCCGACAAAAATTTCAAGAACCTGCTGATATTCCTTGGGTCCTGGAACTTTGCGATCAACCTCGCTGCCCCCTTTTTCACCGTCTATATGCTCCAGCGGATCGGGCTCGACATCTCCTGGGTGATCGCCCTTGCCGTGATGAGCCAGATCGTCTCCATCATCTTCTTCACGGTCTGGGGCGAGGTCGCCGACCTCTTCAGCCATAAATCGGTTCTCCAGATCAGCGGTCCGATCTTTATCCTGGCCATCATCGCCTGGACCTTCACCACCCTCCCCGACACCTACGTCCTCACCGTACCCCTCCTCATCGCCATCCACATCTTTATCGGTCTCTCGACCGCGGGGGTCACGCTCTCGACCAACTACATCGGCCTCAAACTTGCCCCCAAGGCGCATGCGACCTCATATCTCATGGCCTCAAGCATCACCACCTATCTCGCGGCCGGGATCGCCCCCATTCTCGGCGGAGTCTTTGTCGACTACTTCGCCTCGCGCGAGGTCGCCCTCACCATCACCTTCAGCGACCCTACAGGCGTCCTCATCCTCCACCCCCTCGACTTCCAGCACTGGGACTTTTTCTTCTTCTTTGCCTTCCTCATCGGGCTCTACTCTCTCCATCGCCTCTCCTTTGTCAGGGAGGAAGGCGAGGAGAAGAAGCGGGTCGTCGTCCACGAACTCTTCACCGAGGTGCGTCGGGAGATGCGCAACCTCTCCACTGCCGGCGGCCTGCGGATGATGGCCAGTCCTCCGGTCTCCGAGTACCTCAAGCCCCCGAAGAAGGCAAAGAGACGGCGCCGTCCGGTCTGGGAGGAGGAGGCATAGTGAGACGGCATGTTGCGGGGGTGTTTGCATCAGGTCTGTGGAATTCTTATTCATGATCGCACATGGTTGGGGCCTGACCGTTCGAAGGGTTTCGAGGTTTGGGGGTGACGGTTCCCAGGACCGTCCAGTACAGTCTGCGGGGGCGGGCGGAAATTGAACAGTGTCCCTGCCAAGATGTTCTGTTGCGACGAGAGGGGATCATCCGCCCTTCGAGCCGCCACTCTGAATGAATATCACTTGCGTATGCGTGAAACCGGGGGTCATGCCTGATTCTCCAGGGGGCCTTACAGCAGATCGCCCCTCTTTTCAACAATTTTCAGCCGCTTTCGGAAGGTGCTGACACTCTATAACGGGCTAAAAGTCATTCGATTCTGATTTTATCCGTCAAGTGATGAGATCACGCGGTCGCTTACAACATTTCGCATTGTGCACACACCCTGACACCTGGAGACCGAGACCATATGCTGTGGGTGTGTATTGCTGTACTAAGTACAGAGAGAGACGCGTCTCTTTCTCTGTACTTAGTACAGTACGATCCAACCCCCCTCCTTGCCATTTGATCTTCGCGGCACCTGCTGAAAACCTACTGAAAATGCTGTAAGTATCGGCCTGGGCCACCTGTTGTCATGAAGAAAAAACAATTGAACCTGGAGATGAGGGAGAACCTGCGCCTCCTGTTCATCCTGATGCGTCACTCACTCCGGATACATCTCTCGCCCTTGATGTTCGCGGCTGTTTGGCGGTGCGTCGAGAACAAAAGGCTACCAATATTATTTGAATGATAACTCTCGCGATAGAATGCGTCGGGAACGATACCATCTTCTCTCCCCTCTCGTCTCTCTATAACTTCTCGCCAGGGCTCAATTGAAGACTCTCGTCTTCTCACTGACGCTCGTTCCCCCCGGACCTCCGGGATGAAGAGTGGGCCGAGAAGGCGGAATAGACGAACATGAAGAGGGCGTTGCAGTACTCGGCCCTATCGTGTGGTGAGGGTGTGACCGGAGGGAGGTTGAGAACGTCGGCTCTGTAGAAACCGTCTTGAAACCGTCTTGATGGGTCTCCTCGCCGAGGGGCTCGCCGCCCCCCCCCACACCCCCGCACGAGGCTAGGCAGAGGATGGCAATCCCCTCTTTATGATCATTGATAGTGCCTTCCCTGCTCTCTCTTCATCCTGGGGGTGCGGGGGGCACTCGCCCCCAGCGAGAAGATGGGGGAAGGCGATAGAATCACGCCCGCACGAAAAATAGATGAGGGTTTCTACAGGGCCAGAATATCTTTGATCTTCAAGGGGTGAGCGGAGCGAACATGAGATAATTTTCGATTTATGAGGGATCATGGGGCGGCCACCCCCCGCCAAAGAAAACTTCCAGAGGGATTCTACTACAAAGCCAGATTTTCTTTCAGCAGAACTCTTTGATGCCCCTGTTCCCCGTGTTGCGGTGCCGTGAAAAGAGGGATTGTCATGAGAAAGGGGATCAAGGATCCCTCATCTCCTGGGAGTTCTCTCCTGAACAGTTGTTCATGAGGTATACGTGAGGGGAGGTGTCCGCTTTACGGACACGTCTACACGCCAGGTTATTCCTTCTTCCCCTCGCCCAGGGTGTGGATCACCAGGCCTGAGAGGAGTTTTGGCTCAAACCAGGTCGACTTCGGGGGCATGACCATCCCGGCGTCGGCGATCTCCATCACTGTCTCGACGTCGACCGGCTGCATCGAGAAGGCAAGGGCGAACTCGCCTGAATCGACCCTGGCTTCGAGGTCGGCCAGCGGCCTGGCCCCACCGAGGTACTGGAGCCTGGGGTCGGCGCGGGGGTCGGTGACGCCGAGCATCCCCTCGAGCGCCTCTTTCTGGAGGGCCGAGACGTCAAGGGAACCGGTAAGATCCTCGGGGTTCTCGATCGGGCTCGAGATCTCGTACCACTCACCGCCGAGGTACATATGGACGACATGCGCCCCTTCGACCTCGCGCAGGGGGGCGATCTTAAAGACCGTGTCGTCGATCTCGCCGTATGGCCGCACCTCGAACTTCTCCTTGAGGGCGGCAAGGAAGGACTCAGGGGTATACTTGCCCAGGTCGGTGACCAGCCTGGAATAGCCGTGGATCTTCACCCGCTTGTGGGCGAAGAGGATCGTCATGATCCGCCCGTCCTCTGGCTCGTAGGTCCCGGCCTTTCTCCGCTCCTCGGCGACGGTCACCGCGGACCGTGCCCGGTGGTGACCGTCGGCGATATAGAGGGCCGGCACCCTGGTGAAGGCGTCCTCCAGATAACTGAGGCTGACGGGATCGCTGACCTTGAAGAGTTCATGGACCACGCCGTTCTCGGTCTTGACGACCGCATCGGGTTTGCCGTCAGGGAGGATCGAATCAAGGTACCCAAAGATCTCGCCTTCGTCCGGGTACAGCATGACGACCAGTCCGGTGTTGGCGTTCGTGGCGGCGATGTGTCGCGTCCGGTCCCGCTCCTTGTCGTAGCGCGTGTGCTCGTGTTTCTTGATGGTGTCTTCAAGATAGTCGTCGACGTCCACACAGGCGACAAGCCCGAGATAGAGGTTGCCGCCCTGTTTTACGCGGTACAGGTACATCGAAGGTTTTTCGTCGCGGCAGAGGATCCCCTGGTCTTCCATCTCCTGGAGGTTCTCGCGGGCGGTCTCGTAGATCTTCTCGTCGTCGGCCGGGATGTCCCTGAGCAGGGCGTCAGTCCTGACGACCCGCAGGAACGACTTCGGATTTTTCTTGAGGATCTCTTCGGCTTCGTCTGTCGTCACCACATCGTACGGCACTGAGGCGGTCGCTGCGGCCTGTGCGCGTGCTGGCCGAAGTCCTGAGAATCGGTATATCTTCACCATGGGGATCACAGTCTCCTGAAAGGTGGTAGTAGTTTCACCTGCGTCAATATATTAGCTCATGGGGTGTACTCTACTGCAATGTCTGAGACCAGGGTGTTCCTGCGGCGAGCGGTGGTTGCCGACCTCCCCACTGTCGCCGCCATCGAGCGGGAGTCCTTTGTCGACCCATGGAGCGAGGAGACCTTTCTTCAGGCGCTGGAGGTCTGGGCCGATATGTTCTTTGTGGCCCAGGTGGGCAATGAGATCGCGGGGTTCATCGTCGGAGGCCTGGAAGATACCGGGGATGCAATCTATGGGCATGTCTGCAATTTCGCGGTGACAAGGACCTACCAGGGGCACGGGATCGGCCGTCTCCTCCTCCGCCGTGCCGAGCACCAGTTCGCCATCCGCCTGGCCGAGGGGGTGCAGCTGGAAGTGCGGGTCTCGAACACCCATGCACAGTCATTTTACCAGAAAAACGGGTATCAGCCGGTGTTCGTCGTCGCAGGATATTATGCCAACGGCGAGGACGCCATCCTGATGATGAAGTGGTTTTTTTAGGGGGATCGGGTGGGGCACCTCCTGTTCTTGAGGACATCCCAAAACTCCCTATCCATACATTTTTCAAAAATCGCGATGAAGATGGTGGAGACTCCTCCCTCCTCCATGACATGCCCACGCCTTCGTTGCCTTCCCATACCCTCACGCTAGGGGCGTGCCGCCCCCCGTCAGAGAGTTTCATCAAGAGGATTTCTACAGGGCCCAAAGAACGCAGCCCTCAGCTATGACATCAGGTGGAAAACCCGTAATTCGTTCCATCTCACCCGGAACGAATGGATAACCTGCACAAAAATGAAAAATTGGTTTTGTAGAAACCCTTGCGTATCCTGGTGTGAGCGTGATGTATCCGCTTTCTCCCCTGCTCCCGCCGGGGGCGGCCCGCCCCCCGGCGAAGAGAACGATCAAGAGGATTTCTACAAAGCCGAAAAATTATTATTTTTACCTGGTCTCCGATGCAAAATCGTCAGAACCAGAGATCCACTTTTTCAGAGGAGAACGCCCGACTGAAGAGTATCTCATGCCCAGTGAATATATTGCATCGGTCCCGTACACCTAGGAGCGAACCCCTCATTCCCTGACCACGATCTCGTACACCGCATGCCACTCTGCTGGCGAATAACTCCGCACCCGACGTTCACGCACCTCCGCGACCGGGAAGGTTTTGATGGCATCGAGATGCTTCCCTTCCTCGTCCACCAGGGCATAGAAGTGGATCGTCCCCCCTGGGCGGCAGAGGGCGAAGGCGGCCTTGAGGAACTGGACCGACTCCATCGGGAGGTTCATGATCACCCGGTCGAAGGTCCGGCCAAAGACGCCAGGGAGGTGGGCGGCGTCGGCATAGACTGGGATGACATTGGTCTTATGGTTCTTCTCGATATTCTCGCAGAGGAGGGAGACCGCCGCGGGGTTGAGGTCGGCGGCCACGACACGACTGGCATGGTCGGCAAGGGTGAGGGCGAAGGGTCCGACGCCGGCAAACATATCGACGACCCGCTCGCCTTCGTCCATCTCGGCACAGACCCGCTGGCGTTCGGTGGAGAGGCGGGCCGAGAAGTAGGCACCGGCAAGGTCGACGACAAAGTGGTGGCCGTGCTCGGTGACCACGGTCCTGGTCGTCTCCTCGCCGGCGAGGACCAGGAACTCTCTGGTCCTGAACTCCCCTTCCACCGGTGAGGTGGGGTAGAGGACGGTGTGGAGTGAGGGACGGGAGGCAAGGAGGTGGGCGGCACCAGCCCGGTCCTCCTCCTGCATGATCGCGATCCCGCCGACAAGTTCGTGCCTGGGCAGGACCTCGTGATGGGGGAAGGGTTTGAATTCCGCTTCCTCGGCCCCTTCCACCTCTTCGACGAGCGGGAGGAGGAGGTCGTCGCCGTCGGCACAGGGGCGCACGCTCCGGTCAAGGAGTCCTCCGGCGATGAGGGCCTGCCTCTCGTCTTCCGCACGCTTTTTCTCCACCCGCAGACACCATCGCCGCACTCTCTCTTCGTCCTCCATCGTATACTATCTCTCCCTGGCTCAGTCACCAAGAGGGCTCAGATATCCTCATCGAAACGGGTGGAAACCCCGGATTAAAGGATTCCATAAATTCAAAAGGTATCATGTCCCTCTATACTTCCATGGAAGATGCTCTTGCAAGACTAAAAAAAGGAACCCTCAAACTCTATGCCCTGGAAAAGGAACTTCCGCCCAAAGAGGCGGTTCAGGTGCGGCGGACCTTTGTCGAGGAAGAGAGGGGGGCGGACCTGGCGGCTCTCGGTAGTTTTTCCATCGGGCTCGACCGGGTGGTCAGGCGGAACATCGAGAATATGATCGGGGCGATCCAGGTGCCGGTCGGGGTGGCAGGGCCGGTGCAGGTGAACGGCGAGTACGCGAGGGGCGAGTACTATCTGCCGCTTGCCACCACCGAAGGGGCGCTCGTCGCCTCCGCCAACCGGGGAGCCTCGGCGATCACGAAGGCGGGCGGTGCCGAGGTCAGGGTGGTCAGGGACGGGATGACCCGGGCGCCGGTCTTTGCGGCCCGTGACGTGGTGCACGCAAAAGAGGTGGCAGACTGGACGACCGCACACATCGCCGACCTTGCCGCGGCCGCCGAGAAGACCACCTCGCGGGGTAAACTCCTCTCGGTCACTCCTTATGTCACCGGCACCAGCGTCTTCCTCCGTTGCGCCTACGACACCAAGGACGCGATGGGGATGAATATGGCGACCATCGCCACCGCCGCGATCGCCGATCTCGTCGAGGCCAGGACCGGGGCGCGGCTCATCGCTCTTTCGGGCAATATGTGCGTGGATAAGAAACCGGCGGCGATCAACCTCATCGAGGGGCGGGGCAAGACGGTCGTCGCGGGGGTCAGTCTCTCCGCCGACCTGATCCAGCGGGTCTTCAAGACCGACGCGGCGACCCTGGTCGAGGTCAACTACCGCAAGAACCTCATCGGGTCAGCGCGTGCCGGGGCGCTGGGGTTCAACGCCCATGCGGCGAACTTGGTCGCCGCTATGTACCTTGCCTGCGGCCAGGACCCGGCCCATGTCGTCGAGGGGAGCAGCGCGATCACCACCGTCGAGGCGACCGATGACGGGGTCTATATCTCGGTCACCCTCCCGGCCGTCCAGGTGGGGACGGTCGGCGGCGGGACCGGGATCGATACCCAGGCGGCGTGTCTCCGTCTCCTGGACGTGGCAGGTGGCGGCGAGCCAGAAGGAACGAACGCAAAGGCCTTTGCGGAACTGGTGGGGGTCGGGGTGCTTGCCGGTGAACTCTCGCTCCTCGGGGCCCTTGCCGCTCATCATCTTGCACGAGCACACAAAGAGCTCGGGCGCGGATAGGTCGCTCACCGTTTGGATGGGGGCCGTCCCCCCGCACCACTTTTTTTGGGCTCTGTAGAATTTTTCATGAGGCGAGCGCCCCCCTCAAGCATACGCGATGAAAAATCAGATCAGATCTGGATCGATTCTTGACCTTCATCCTTGCGTTCGTGGAGTGAATCGAAGTCGAGTGTCATGCCGCCCCTACCTATCCTCGTCGTGGGGGTCCGGGGGCATGGCCCCCGGCGCGAGATTGCGGGAAAGATTTGATGATTTGAGGCGGCAGTTCCATCTGAATAATTATCTATCCTCTGCTTATCGGCTTCAACGGAATATGGCGAGTTCACACTCTCATGCAAACCTGAAGAAAGGATCGTCAGGATCATTTTCATAGTAAATTCCCTGGATGGTCATCTCTACGGGGGACTTGCCGCCCTCATCGCAGAATCTTCACTGCCCTCTCACGCCGGGGGGTTTCACCCCCCGGGCTCCCACGGAGCGAGGATAGGTGGGGGCGGCACAATGATTGAGTTCTGTTCGCTCACCGGACGTAGGGAGATCGGCTTTGTAGAAACCCATATCTCTTCCAGGTGTGAGTGTAACCTGATCACCTTCCCTCATGCTCTCGCCGCGGGCGCTGCCTGCCCCCGGACCCCCGGGATGAAGATAGAGACGGGAAGGCAGAGTACATGGTTCTTGAAGAAGAGATTTGCCGCCCTCGACCCATCGTGCGGCGGGGGGACCGGGGGGTGCACCCCCCGCCACCGAGAGGGATCAGGAGGAATTCTACAGAGCCGGAAAATCAAAGATCGATCTGTTCTCACACCGCGGAGTTACATGGATGTCCATCACGTATGCGTGAGTCCAGGGCCCGTGCCTGGTATCTACAGAGCGGATGTAACAACGTCTTCCCGCTGTCGTGTAGCGGCACACAATCTTCATCTGCTGTTCATGGGGCGTGCGTTCACCACCCGCGGGTGTACTCCCCGGCGCAGGGCATGCAGAGGACCTTGCCGTCGACGAGTCGCGCCCTTGCCTCTGAGACCTGCTCGCCGCATTTCGCACAGGTATAGGACCGAAAGATCCTGGCCCGCTCAGGCACCTTGGGGGTGACTTCATGGACCAGGAAGATCTCCTCTGCGGGCCGCGTCTTGATCGCCTCGCAGAGGGTGTGCAGGTGATGGACATAGGCCTCACGCTCCTCCTGTGTCGCCTCACCTGAGCGCACCTTCCCCTTGAGGGAGTGGAACTCGGGGTCGAGCGAGTCCATCGTGACGTCTCCTCTGCTTGCCACCCGCACGGCCTTGCCGTTCGTCCTGTTGATGAAGGTCCAGGCGTTCTTCCCGAAGTCCCTGAGGATCAGGTTCCCCTTCCCGACCGTGCACCCGGTCATCACCTGCACGGCGTCGACCCCGCAGGCATCGTTCTCCACGATGGTGACCAGTTCTTCGTCAGGGGCACGGGTGGCGCCGACCTGCTCCATCCCAATGAGGGCGGCCCGGTAGCCGATAGTGACGCCAGGGCAGAGATGGCCATGGAAACGGACAACATCGTCAAAGTCAGGGCATGCACAATCCATGTTCATAGATCTTGCCTGATCAAAGATACTCTTTGTGATCGATGGCGGCACCAGTCATATTTGGTCACACCGTCCCTCGTTAAAATAGAACATGCCCTCCTTCCTGCCCCCTGGTATCCCTGTCCGACCAGGGTCTTTCTCTTGCAGGCACAGGGCAGGGACCAGACCATACAGGGCGTCGTCGTGGCCCCAGGCCGTGGGGAGATCACGCACAGATCTACGAAAAACAATGAATTAAGGCCATAGGAGAAGCAATCAAATTTCGAATATCTTATATAGCAATCTTCCCAAAATGGATCATTCATATGAAACTCGCGCACCTCGCCCCCCTCCTTGGCCTCTGCATCCTCGTCCTTTCCTGGACCTGCGGCTGCACCTCGGCGCCAGACGGCGGGGGCGGGATCCAGGACATTACTACCGAGCCCACCGTGGAGCGGATCGGACTCGAAGAGGCACTTCGAGATCTTGAAGTCCTCGACGGTGAGGGACTCGAGGATCTGACCGGGATGGAGATCGTCACGGTGAGCGGGTCTGGTGTGGACTCAACCGGGAACGCGACCACATGGACGCTTGGGGTGCGGCAGGCCGAGAACACCTCGCTCATGGTCCATTCCCAGAGTGGATGGTCGCGGTATGTCTGGCATGGTCCGCTCCCTGATGGACGGGTGGAGATGGAGGCAACCGTCATGCCCGCGGCCCTGTACCAGGGGCATGCCGACGAGATCAAGGGCCTCGGCGAGGTGACCGACCTCACGCTCATCGACGGGGTCTACACGATCAGGTCTGAGGAAGACCAGACCAGGTCTCTCACCTTTGATGCGCAGGGCACGGAGGCGGCTGCATGAGCCTGCGAGACGACGACTCGGCCCTCCTCTCCATCGACTTTCTCGCGGGGTTCACGGTCTTTCTCCTCGCCTTCATCGTGGCGGCCTCGATGGTCCCTGGCATGCTTGCCTCGCTCCAGAGTTCGACCGTCGACCACGACGCCGTCGCCTACCGGACCGGGGTGATCCTGGCCGAGGATCCAGGGTGGTGGTTCGACGAGGTGACGATGACCGGGCACACCCACTGGGAAGGTGAGCGGACCGCACTCGACTCCATCAAGCGGATGGGACTTGCGATCTCAAAGGACACTCCAGGCATCCTCTCGATGGGGAAGGTGGACCGGTTCTTCAACCAGACCGAGTACAATGCCAACCCGGAGTTTTATTCCAGCAATCTCTTCTTCTCTGACTACCCGTACGCCTTCAACATCTCGCTGAAGGAGGTGGAGAGTGGCGACACCTATACCATCGGGTCGCCTGTCCCGAAGGACACCACCGACTATGGGTCGATCAGGCGGATGGTGATGCTGAAGGAGGTGGGGCCGGTGGTCCTGAACTCTTCAACCCTGAATAGTTCAGGTATTACCGGCGCCAAGACCTTCGCGATCAGGCTGGACTTCTCTGAGATCATGAATCAATCCCTGGCCTACCGGGTCGACCCCTATGAGGACAGGATCGAGGTGAGACTTGAAGATCTCGATCATTATTCTGGCAGCGAAGATGTCATGTTAGAGGATTTAGATCTCTACCGGGGACCAAGCAAGATCCCCACCAACCGGCTCAAGGACACACGGTACTCCATCTTGAAAGTCGGCGATGAGATAAAAAATCCAGATACAAAGCCGTCTATTATAGCCAATAACATCTCCCTCATCCTGGAGCCAGGCTTCTTCACCTATGACATCGTCAAGCCGAGCCAGACTGTGGACATAAAGTTCACCTTCAACAAAACTGCCGACGCTAGTTGGACATATCTCAACGGCACCTATGATTACGCGTCCACCCCCTCCCCCCTCAAACCCGCCGTCCTGGAGGTGGCCATATGGTAGACGACTCGGCCCAACTCTACACCATCGAGGGATTTGCCGCCGCATTCATCATCCTGGCGACTGCCTATCTCATCTCAGGGACGACGAGCATCTACACTCCGGGCGATTCGCATATCACCGACATGCAGCTTGAGCAGATCGGCAACGACGTCCTGGCGGTGATGGACACGCCGACGATGGAGGACGGCGAGAGCGAACTTGTGGGATATCTCAAAGATTGGAACACTAATGATTTTAACACCACTTTCCTGAATCGTCTGAACAGTCGAACATCAGGAAAAGACACCCTCCAGTTCGCTGCCTCGATCTCGTACCGTGACGTCGACAATGTTGTACAGAACACACCGTTCATCTCATCGCAAACACGGACCGGCTACGAGCAGGCGGTGCGGGTGACGCGGCTGGTGACGGTGCCAGAAGATAATCCCAGGCCGGAGGGGTGTCCACTCCAAAATCGTGAGCAGGTCGTCCTCCTGGAGGTGTTGATATGGAGAAGTTAAACGACGAGGCACAATGGATCGTGCTGATGGGTTTCATGGTGGCGGCGGCCTTCTTCTTCCTGGCCCTTGTCATCAACCAGTCCACCCTGGTCGGGCAGACCACCGCCGAAGGGGTGCTCGAGTTCCCGAAAGAGGAGATCAGGGACGTGAAGAGCGAGGTGGCCGCGATCGTCGCCGCCGACAACGCCGACGAAGAACTCTGGGAAGACATCGAGGCGCTCTATATTGCACGCAAGAACGCCGTCGTGGATATTAGCGAATCTGTGAACATTGGTGATACCACATTCACCGAGGTCAAGATCCACTTCAACAACGGGGTGACCGAGTATGATGAGACTGCACACTACTGACGAGGAAGGGGTCTCCAACCTGGTGGAGTACATGATCATCTCGGGGATCCTGGTGGTCCTCCTCATCGTCATGACCTTTGCGGTGAACGCGATCTTCATGGAAGGCCCTTCTGACCGCCTCGCCTACCACTCCTTCACCGATATCGGCAACGGGATCTCGACGCGGATCGTCGATGTCTACGTGCTCGCCCCTGACAATGGCTCGATCGTCACCGCCTTCGACATCCCAGACGACGTCGCCGGGCAGGACTACCAGGTCAGCCTCGATGTGGGACACACTGCCGACCAGCAGGTCATGGTCTCGCGGGACAATGTCATGAGCGAGATCTCCATCGCCGGGATAGGGGCGACGATGGGGGTGGCCGGGGACACCACCGGGAGCGGGGTCAACAGGATCACCTACAATTCTGAGGGGTTTGAATGATGAGGTCAGGTGAAATCAAGAACGAAGACGGGGTCTCAGAGGCGATTGGGTTCATCATCATCTTCGGACTGGTGATGACCGGGATCGCCCTGATCACCCTGTACGGCTACCCGATGCTCCTGCAGCAGCAGAGCAACGCCGACGTGCGCAACATGGAACAGACTGCAGTGGTACTCCAGAACGACATCAAGAGTCTCTGCTACAAGAACGTCCCCTACAAGGAGACCTCCCTCCAGGTGGGCGGCGGGGTGCTCGCTGTGGAGAACCGCACCGAGACCGGGGAGCGGTTCAATATCAGTATATTCAGGAGTGGTGAAACCATCAATGAATCAGCCACAGATCTCATCCATAGAAAAGAATACTCGCCCTTCAGCCCTGGCGCCTTCGTCTACTCCGCCGACTCTCAGGATGCCACCATCGCCATTGAGAACGGGGCGGTGATCAGGGCGCAGGCAGGTGGGTCCTCGATGCTTGCCGAACCGCGGTGGTACATCGATGAACAGGAGAACAAGAAGACCTTTGTCATCAACCTCGTCGCCCTGAACACAAGCGGCCCTATGGCCAGGAGCGGGATGGGGAACGTGCGAATGAAACTTGAATCCTCGGCGCCGCCGCTGATCCTTGACCTGCCCGACGGAGAGACTGTGAAGGTCACATATCCCACAGATAAGACAGAAGGGTTGAGCTTCTCAAAGGCCTGGGAGAACTATCTCACCGGCACACTGGGAATGGCAAAAGGTGGGAACTCTTACACCCTCGAAAATGTCAACAAACTCATCGTCAAAAAATATGAGATCCAGGTGCTCGGTATCTGAGCACCAGGAAGAGATCTTTTTTTACAGGTATCCGTGACCGCGGAGCCAGTCCACCTGCGGACGGGTATAGCGGTAGATGATATCGCACTTTTCGGCCTGGAAGTCCCAGGGCACGACGATCAGGGTGTCGCCTTCCCGGATCCAGACGCGCTTTTTGATCTTTCCCTTGATCCTGCCGACACGGGTCGTGCCGTCGAAACAGCGGACACGGATATGGTTGGCGCCGAGCATCAAGTCTGCGCTGGCAAACATCTCCTTTTTCTTCCTGTTCGGCAGGCGGACCCGTACGACCTCTCCGTCATTCATGTTCTTCTTCTTTTTTTTGTTTCTGTTGTTTCGGAAATTACTCAGGTAATCAACTCCAGGTATCAGATCTATTCCTGCACCCTTTTTCTGCTGAAAGAATATAAGGGTATCTTCTTCATGGGGTGATCCGGCCATCCTCTGCATGAAGTTTGCCAGAACATGGGAGAAAACCCGGAACGATGAAAAAAGTGGGTACATAACCCCATCTCGCTCTCCTGAAGAGGTGGTCACGAGTGACGGTGGCTGTGACGGTGATGGATGTCAGGGACATGGGGGTGGTCATGGACCATCTCCTGGTGGGCGTGGCGGTGGGAGTGGTAGCCCCAGGCATCGAGCGGCGGGGTGCCAGGCGGATGGGGGTGGCCGTCATGGTGAAGGTCGTCGTGCCGGTGCCGGTGCTCGTGGACCACCGCCTCGTGCCGGTGGGGATGGGAGTGTTTCTCGGTGACGAGGAGCCAGGCACCGACGGCCATCACCGGGAGGGCGAGGTAGAAGGCAGGCTCGATCGGGACCGCGTACAGCAGGAACGACGCCGCGACTCCGAAGAAGGGGGCGATGGCCACGATCGACCCGGTCCGTGCTGTCCCGACGGTCCGCAACGAGAGGATGAAGAGGATGCTGGTCAGGCCCCCATAACTGATGCACCCGACCGCCATCGCCGCAAGACAGACCCGCGGGGTGGGGAAGGGTTCGGCGAGGAAGAAGGCGACGATGAGGGAGAGCACCCCGGCGCCAAGACCCTTGACGGTCACGATGGCAAGGGGATCCCGGGCTGAGAGGTTTCTTGCAAAGTTGTTGTCTATGCCCCAGAAGGTGGCGGCAAGGAGTACGCCGAGGGCGGCAAGAGAGAACCCTGCGGCACCGTTGCCTTCCCAGGAGAGGATCGCACACGAGGCGGTGATCAGCCCGAGCGCCGCCCAGGTCCGCTTCCCGACGGCTTCGGCAAAGACAAACGCGGCGATCCCTGCGGTGGCCACGGCCTCGAAATTGAGGAGGAGGGAGGCGGTCGCGGCCGGGGTGGACGCAAGGGAGCACATGAGCGTGACCGGCGCAAGGAACCCACCGAAGACGACGACCCCTGCAAGCCAGGGGAGGTCGCCCCGGGCGAGAGGGGCCTCGGTCTCGTCCCGGTCGCGGCCAAGGGCGCGGCAGGCAAGGAGGTAGAAGGCAAGGGCAAGCCCGCTCCCGAGGTAGAAGAGCCCGGCCAGGGTGACTGGGGCCACATCGCCGAGGAAGAGTTTGGCCACAGGCGCTCCGCTCCCGAAGAGAAAGGCCGCGACAATGGCATAGAGATAGGAGAGACGACGGGTGTCGAGCGTACGCATGAGTATCTATCAATGGGTTTCTCATGTCAATCAATATTCGTGGCAGGCCGCCATCTCACGGCGGTCTGGCCCGATGATATTTTATCGCCAGAGGTCATGGGTGGAGGGACAGATCATGAGCCCATTGACACGATACCTCCCTGGAGCGGTGGTGCTGCTCGTCCTCGTGCTGACGGCCGGGTGCACCGTGCCTCCCTGTAGCGTCGGATCGGGAAATGTGATCTCAGAGACGCGAGACCTCGGGACATTTCATAGCGTAGAACTCAACACCTTTGCAACGGTGTTGGTGATGCAGGGCACGCCAGGGGCGGTGAAGATCGAGGCCGAGGACAATATCATGCCTCTGCTCAGGACCAGGGTCTCCGACGGCGTGCTGGTCATCGACCACGACGCTGTCTGTGTGGAGAACACCACGCCGGTCGTCGTCAGGGTGGCGATGGACGAGGTCCGTGGGCTTGCAGTGAATGGGGCCGGGTCGGTCCTCGGGGAGAACGAGATCGTCGCGGACCGTCTGTCGACGGCGGTCGGCGGGTCGGGCGCCCTCGACCTTGACGTGAACGTGAGCACGCTCGAGAGCGTGATCTCGGGGTCGGGCAAGACCAGGTATGCCGGGACGGCGGCCGAACATAATGTCGTGATCACCGGGTCTGGCACGGTCAAGGGCTTCGACCTCGCGACTGATCGGACGAACCTCGTGATCAGTGGTTCGGGGAGGGCCGAGGTGCTCGCCACCGAGGCGCTTGACGTCCAGATCACAGGGAACGGGATCGTCACCTATCGCGGCGACCCGGCGGTGACCCAGGTGATCACGGGATCAGGAAGCCTGACCAAGGAGGAGTGAAGACTCTCGCGCAAAAAAGATCTGGAGGGCGAGGCTCAGACCTCGACCCGCCTGACCACCTGCTGCTCCTCGTCGATCTCGAAGTCGCAGAAGACGGTCGGGACCTGTTCCTGAAAGACACGGAGGAGTGCGATGGCGAGCGCCCTGATCTCCCACTGTGCCCCGCGGCTCCCGCGCAGCCCGACGATGTGGCGCCACTCGCGCATGTTGGCGCTGACGACCATCTCGGTCTCGGTGGCGTTGGGGAGGACGAAGCGGGCGTCTTCCCTCCGTACGCCGAGGTCGGCGAGCGCCTTGTAGGTCTTGCGCGTCTGTGCAAGATACGTGCTATAGAGGGCATGCGCCTCCTCGTTCTCCGCGATCGACGTCGGTTCGACGGCTGGGAAGTCGTCTTCCGAGACATAACGCTGCGACTGCTGGGTGATGGCGCAGAGGCGGTGGCGGACCAGTTGGTGGGAACAGGCGCGAGAGATCCCAGAGATCCGGAACGTCGCGTAGGCGTGTTCGAGCACTGACTCGTGCCCGTTTCTCACGATCATCCTGATAAATTTCTTTTCACTGCCTGGAGCCTGGCGGTCGAAGGAGCGGTATGCGGTGCGTCCGGCGCTCTCGATCAACCGTTCGGCGTCAGGGGTGATGGCAAGGAGTTCTACCTTCATCGACACACTGATCGGGTATGGTCCAGGGTCAATATAGTATTGTGGGCTCTGAGGGGGCCATGGTCTTGAGAGAGTGATAGAGGTCGATCTCTCCTCCTGTTCTCATATGAACAGAGTGCTCCGTAGAATAGGGTATGAACCTTGGGCTCGGGCATATGGGATGAACATTTCTCGTCGCGTGCGTTCTCTCTTTCCTGGATTGGGAAATCGGTGGGGGTTTTGTTCAATGGCCGCCCCTATCATGCCGGGCGGCACGTCCCCTGAGGGGAGATATCCAGGGGAATTTTACAGAGCCGATTTTTGTCCCGAGGTGAACAGCGGCATGGGATGACCTGGCCGGCGGCACCGGGGCCATCATGGCGCTGCGTCCCCGCACACAAGGGACACCCATTATGCCTCCGCCACGAGATCTCTCTACCATGATCACCATCACCTGCGCTGCCTGCGGCCGTAAATTGTTCAGGTACCAGAAGATCGGAAAAGGAAAACTCCTCCACTGCTGGAAGACCAGGATCTCGTCTGACTATACGATCAGAGACGGTGATCAGGTCTACTGCCCGTGTGGCCACCATATTGGGGTCGTGGAGGGGCCATGGATCAATCTGCATGGGGGATCGTTTACCGTGCGGGGGTCGGCGTTGAAATAATAAACTTCGCCTGGTTCTGGAGAGTCCCTCACCATTCCCAGGCACGGGCGTGAATCAACCACTTTCCGGTCGCACCGCAAAGATCAGGGATACGTGGAAGAAACCCGCCCACCCTGTCTAGAAAATGTTTCGCATTTATGATGCACAGAAAAAAAATATCCTGGTTCTGTAGACCCCCTCATCAAGTCCTGGTTGAGCGTGACTCAATCGCCTTCCGATATCTTTGGGCGGGGGGCTCTTCGAAAGACTCTCGTCTTCTCATCTTCGCTCTGCTCACATATCGAAGATCAAAGATCTTCCTGTCATCAGGAATCTTTGATTTCCTCTGTTCTCGAACTCGTTGTCATTCGTTTCCTTTGGGCTCCCGGGATGACGATTGAGGGAGAAAGGCAGCATAGATGATCATGACGAGGACGTTGCAGTCATCGACCGTATTGTGTGGAGGGGTTCGTGGGCCAGCACGCTCCCCGACACAGAGCATCATTTAGAGGATTTCTACAGGGTCAATAGTCCATATCTTTCTTTCACACGGAAACATCGAGTGCCTCTGTTTTTGAACTCGTGATTGCCCGGATCCTCCTGATCCCTGTATTTATGCTACCTCCTGGCCGGGCGGCGGCCAGGGATCGCCCTGACGATATTCTCGATACGCTCGGGGTTCAAACGTCCTTTCTTCCCGCGGATCTCACGGACCCTGAGGGTGGAGAGGTGAGCGGCGAGGACATAACTCTCCTCAAAGAGGTCGAGTCCGCCGCGGACAAAGTCGTCGAGGTCGATGGGGACGAAGGGGGCGTCGGTGGGCGGGGTGCTTGAGACCGGGCAGACCTCAAGGATCCCGGCCCTCTCGGCCCCGACGACGACGGCGGGCCGCACCTTCGGGCCCTCTCCTCCTCCGAACCTGACCGCGGCCAGCACCACATCGCCAGGTGAATACTGCGCCATAGCCTGAAATGGTCTGATCTCACCGGTCATAAGCGCACTGGTCGACGCAGAAGGAGAAAGCCCATCTTCCCCACGGGTGAGATCCTCTGGATCATGATGACGGCCGGCCTTACCTTTACATATCTTACCCGGGACGATCTCCCGGCGATCGCCAGGATGCTTGCAAAGGAACGCGTCTGCGAGTGGCTCTTCTTCGGGCCGAACACTCCTGAGACGACAGAGAGTTACTTCCTCCCGCTGGTCGAGGGGATCGAGTTGGCCCTGGCAGGCGGACGGGCCCCTGAGTGCCCGGTCTTCACGATCAGGGAAAAAGAGACCGGCACCTTCGTCGGACAGTGCGCCCTCTTCCAGGTCGAGTTCAGCCCTGGCGTCTATCTCATCGGCTACCAGCTCGACGATCCCTTCTGGGGGAAGGGCTACGGGACTGAGGCCTGCGAGTTTCTGGTTCATGTCGGGTTCAACCTCCTCGACGGCTACCGGTTGAATGGCGACTGCGCCGCGGGGAATGTCGCCTCGGTGCGGGTGATGGAGACGTGCGGGTTCGTCGAGGAGGGGAGGCAACGGAAGTACTGGCACGCCCGCGGCGGCTACCACGACCGTCTTCTCTTCGGGCTCCTGCGCGAGGACCTCCCGGAGGGGAGGCTTTCGGCGCTCGCGGAGCGGTTCGGGGAGCCTTAAAGGGACGATCAACGAACCTGAAGAGGGAGGTGCCGACACCGCACGAGAGAGCGGAAAAGATTCTCCAAAAAAGTGCGGCATGGTCTGATCGTCCCGTCGTCCCGTCGTGATGACTCCGAAGATCGGATCAGGACGGAAGGCGGCTGATCTTTTTTCGGAGAGATCAGGCGTGATGCCACCCATGCCCTATCTTCTCGCGAGAGAGCAGAACAGATCCGATGAATGGGGACGGCACACCTGATCACCGCACCTCCCTCATCGTCGTGACCCCGGGGATAGATCGGAACGGCAGAGGCCCGATCACGTTTCAGCGGGATCACAACCCATGCCATCCTCCCGCTATCTTCGTCGTGGGGGTCTGGGTTCATATCCGTCATCCTTCTTGGGCGACCCCTCTGATCGGCCCACCATATTCGCCGTTACTCCTCCCCGGCCCCCGAAGCCGCCTTTCCCTCCCGGTAGCAGTGCGCGAGAACCCCCAGGACCGCATATCCGACCAGGGCATACGCGCCCGTCTTCAGGGTACTCACGCACCCCTTCACGAGTTCGTCCAGGAACCCCTCAAGCCCCGGAACCGGCGGGGCGACCGGGGTCATGGGCGACATGAGCGCCCCCTGGGTCAGCCTGACGATGAGCACCACCGCCGCGACGACGGCGGCCCAGGCCCAGGCATGGCCCGGATGGGCGTAGTGCCTGACCAGCGGGAGGAGGGCGACGACGATCATCGGGTGGAAGACGAAGAAGGCGCTGAGGTTGACGGCGAGGAGGAAGGCGTGGTCCGTGGCGACGGCCGCAGCCCAGACCATCCAGAGCGCAACGACCGCGACTGGGACGACGGCGGCGAGACGTTTTGACGAGATCTTTTCGAGGAGTACCGTATAGACTGCAGCGCAGACGCCGCAGAGAAGATAGACTGGGAGATAGAGGAGGAGCACCTGCGGGAAGAGGACGGGGAGGAGGTCGAGGTTCTCAAACATTATGGATCACCAGAAGTATGAGAGAAGGACTGGGGCCGACCTGCTTAATGGTGCCGGTTCATATCTGGGGGTCAGGGGAGGGGGTGACGCCCCTCATCCCTACACCTCCAACGTCGAGATGTCGCCGGGGTCGACGCCCATCTCCTGCGCCCGTAACACCCGGCGCATGATCTTGCCGCTCCTGGTCTTGGGAAGCGAGGAGACGAACTTGACCTCTGAAGGCATGGCGATAGGGCCGATGCTCATGCGCACATGGTAGATGAGGTCAGTCTTCAGTTTCTCGCTCGGGGCGTAGCCCACCTTCAGGATGACGAAGGCCTTCACCGCCTGGCCCTTCACGGCATCGGGGACGCCGATCACCGCCGCCTCGGCCACTGCCTCGTGGGCGACCAGGGCCGACTCCACCTCGGCAGTGCCCAGGTTGTGCCCGGCGACGATGATGACATCGTCGGCCCGTCCGAGGACCATGATGTAGCCCTCCTCGTCCTTCACCGCGAGGTCGCCGGCAAGATAGAGTTTGTCGACCGTGGTCCAGTACTTCCGGTAGCGCTCGTCGTTTTTGTAGACCGTGCGCATCATCGCCGGCCATGGTTCGGTGAGGACCAGGAGGCCGCCGGTGCCGGGGGGCACCGGGTTGCCCTCGCGGTCCACCACCTCCGCCGAGACCCCCGGGATGGGTCGGCCCACGAACCCTGGCTTCATCGGTTCGCCGACGAGCGTGGCGAGCATCTGCATCCCGGTCTCGGTCTGCCACCAGGTGTCGAGCACCGGGCAGCGGGACTGGCCGATGACCCGGTGATACCACTCGAAGGCCTCAGGGTTGAGGGGTTCGCCGACCGACCCGATGACCCGCAGCGAGTCGAGATTGGAGCGGGCGGGCCACTCGTCGCCGAACTTCATGAACATCCGCACCGCCGTCGGGGCGGTGTAGAAGACCGTCACCCCGAAGTCCTCGATGACCCGCCACCAGACCCCTGGGTCGGGGTAGTCAGGGACCGTCTCGGTGATGAGCACCGTGGCCCCGGCGGCGAGCGGGCCGTAGATGACGTACGAGTGCCCGGTGATCCATCCTGGATCGGCGGTGCACCAGTAGACGTCGTGCTCCTTGAGGTCGAAGAGGTACTTCGCCGTGTAGTAGGTGCCGACCATGTAGCCGCCGCAGGTGTGGACGATCCCCTTGGGCGGGCCGGTGGTGCCGCTGGTGTAGAGGATGAAGAGCGGGTCTTCGGCGTCCATCACCGCAGGGTCCACATGCGTGGGGGCGTCGGCCATGCACTCCTGGAAGTCGACCTCCATCTCTGGGTGGAGGGCGACGTGCGGGACCGTCCGCCTGAGCACGATCACCTTCTCGACGCTCGGGGCATTCCTCACCGCCTCGCCGACGATGGTCTTGAGCGGGATCCGTGTCCCGCGCCGGTAGCTGACGTCGGCGGTGACGACAACCTTCGCCCCGGCGTCCCGGATCCTGGCGTTGAGGGCGCCAGCCCCGAACCCGCCGTACACCACCGAGTGGATCGCGCCGATCCTGGCGCAACCGAGGATAGCGATGATCTGTTCTGGGACAAGGGGCATGTAGATGCAGACGACGTCCCCGCGCCCGACCCCGAGGTTTTTCAGGGCGCCGGCAAACCGCATCACCTGCCGGTGGAGTTGGCGGTAGGTGAGCACCCGCTCGACCCCCCCCTCCTCGCCCCGCCAGATGAGCGCCACCTTGTTCCTGCGCTCGCCTGCGGCATGGCGGTCCAGGCAGTTGGTGGTGATGTTCAGTTTTCCGTTCACAAACCAGCGGGCATAGGGGTGGCGCCACTCCTTCACCCGGTCCCAGGGTTCGATCCATTCGAGTTCGCCGGCATACCGCGCCCAGAACCCGTCCGGGTCCTCGAGGTACCGGCGGTATGCCTGCTCCCACGGCCCGAGGGCCGAGGTCTCCAGGTATATGGGGTCTGGCTTGACCACCCGTGCCTCAAGACCCACCTCAAACTCTGCTGACATTTCGTCCCCTCCTCACGTCTCCTCCCTGGCGGGCGGGGAGATAAATCTATGCCGGGGTCCACTGGGCGGCGCGGGGGCGGGCGAGAAATCTACATATCGATTGGCGTATAGATCCGATCTGATGAAGCCCCTCCTCCTCCTCCTGACCATCGGGTTCCTCCTGACTGCCGGGTGTAGCACCCTTTCTGGGACACTGGCGATCATCTCAGAGCCCGAAGATGCCGCTGTCTATCTCGACGGCGAGTACCGCGGTAACACCCCCTGCATGGTGCGCGAGGTCCAGGCCGGGAACCACACCCTCGAACTCCGCCACGAGCGCTACCCGGCCTGGCGGACCGACCTGGAGATGGGGATGGGCGAGGAGGTGGAGGTCGTCGCCGACCTTGCCGAGAACCTCGTCCCGGAGGTCACCTTCTCCTGCGAGGGGCCTGGCACATATGCGCAGGGCGAGACAGTTTCTATCACCGGCTACGCCGTCACCGGCGAAGGAACGGTTTCCCTTTCGGTCGAGCAACTCGACGGCGAGAGGCCCTTTGCCCCGCAGTCCTATCTGCTCCCGGTCGACGACGAGTATCTCTTCGAGTATCGTCTCCCGACCGATCTGATGCCGGGCGGGCGATACCGCCTCTCCGCCAGACTGGGCACCGGCGAGGTGGAGAACCAGACCCTCACCGTCCTCACTGAGGGGGAGGTGAACATCGCCGTCGTGCGGGAGATCGCCAGAACCTACCACCAGACACATACCTACAGCAACGCCGACTTCTTCGTCTGCGCCGACATGGCCATGGACGTCTGGAACATGATCGAGACGAAGGGGATCGAGGCGAAGATCGCGGTCGGCGACGTCCACCAGAGAGGCGAGGCGATCCATGAGGCCGACCATGCCTGGGTGCTGGCCGAGACCTCGCCTGGAGAGTGGACGGCAGTGGAGACGACGGGCGGGTTCCTTGCCAGCGACGACGAAAATTACTATGAGGGCTGGTTCTTCGAGACCCCGCGGGATTTCAAGGAGTACATCGACCTCTCAAAGCAGTACAACGCAGAGGTGGACAAGGCCCTCGATCTTGAGTATCGGTACAATCGCATGGCCGATACCTACAATGAACGTCTCTCGAAACTCAACTCCATCATCGACACATACAATGCGCGATATGCAGAACGCCCGCTGAGTCTTGAGGAGAACCGGGATGCTGAGAGGATGGAAGGGAGGATCAGTGAGCAGCAGGTCGAGTTGGCTGAGATGAAAGGCCAGGTCGAACAACTCTCACGAGAGTTCGATGCGGTTGAGAGGGGCATGGAGGAGATCCAGGCGCAGATGATGCGGTTGGTCGAGGAGATCGACAACCTCTGAGGCCGCCTCGCTCCTCTCACGAGTGGGGCGTCATTCCTCCCCTTTTTAACGAGAAGTATCTGCCCGCGTTTTTCCATGGCTGAATGGCGGAGGGGAGATCCTGTAGAGGGTGTTGTTCCTTGGATTGGATATTGATAGGGGGAGGTTCTGGTCAAACCCGGTGTACAGGCTAGATGAGAAATATCCCTGAGCAAAAAAGATCTTTTGAAAAATTTTCAAGAATGGGCTCTGTAGAAATCTTCTTAATGAATCTCTCTGGCGGGGGGCGTGCCGCCCTCCGGATCCCCTGCGACACGATAGGTCGAAGATGGCAGCACTCTTGTCACAGTTGCCCATAATGTCTTCTCGCCTCTATCTTCCTCCCGGGGTTCCGGGCGGCACTCGTCCCCGGCGGGAGGCTATGAGAAGACGGATGACACGCATTCTCTCCACACATGGGTGAGGGTTTCTACAAAACCCAAGGGTGATTATTTATGTTCCGTCGCCGACGACCGTGCCCCTTTCCACTCGCCCTTTAACTCTGGATGGTCGGAGAGGATCTTGGAGACCGTGCTCCTGCTCACATTGAACATCCGGCAGATCTGGGAGATGCTGACCCCGGAACGCCTGACCGTGATCAGGGCCTCGACCTGCCCGTCGTTCAGGGCCCGTGGGCGGCCGATGGTGCCTTTTGGTTTGGAGGACGAGCGAGCATGGTGAGAATAGGTCTTGCGGGCGAACCCCTGGTAGAGGTTCATATATGCCAGGAAATTCTTGAGGTCTCGTGTCCGTGCCACGGGGTCGTCGATGTGCGCAATAAAATCGTTTTCGGCAAAGTATGGGGTGCGGCCTTCGCTGAGAAGGATTTTCAGTTCATCGAGTCCGTTGTCAAGATTTTTGGAGAGGGCGGGGAGATTCAGAAACAGGATATGGGTGATCCCGTGCTCCTGGCAATATGCAAGCATTTCAAGATAGCCCTCCCGTTTTCTGGGCGGCGTGCTATTCACCCGGTGGTCGGTGAAAAGCCTATTGATATGAAACCTATATTTGCAATATTCTTCCAAAATCTCTCGATGATGCTCCATATCGCCTTTTTTTCTGGTAGAAAGGTAGGCTACAGCATCTTTTTTCATAGAAAATATTAAAATTCATGACCATTTATCTGTTACGATTCTTGGTAAATGCTATAAAAAAAGCACCATAAAGAAAATCAGAAAAATAATGATGGAATACTGGAAAAAAGAAATAAATAGAGAAATTTAGGCATTGTTGGCAGTTTTTAGTGCCTCCCACTCTTTCACTACGTCTTTGCCCTCGATGAAGACGAGCCCGTGCTTCTCTGCATAGGCCTTTGCGTCGTCCTTCGAGAGTGCGAGCCCGGTCTCGTCGTCGAGCATCTCGCAGACCACGACCGCAGGCGTCACCCCGGCCTGTTCGGCAAGGGCGATCGAGAGTTCGGTCTGTCCGCGCCGGTCGTCGAGGAGGCCGTCGGCCGCCCTCAGGATCGCCACGTGGCCCGGCGTCCTGAACTCAGCCGCGAAGTCCTGCCCCCCGCCGTTGAGAGACATCTTCACCTGGTCGGCGATGGCGTTGATGGTCGTCGCCCGGTCGCGGTCAGGGATCCCGGTGTAGGTGCTCCGGTGGTTCACCCAGATCGAGAACGACGAGTGGTTTTTCCGGTCATATGGGATGTCCCCCAGGTGCTCGACTGCTTCGAAGCCCTTCAGGAGGTCGGAGGCAAAGGGAAGACCGAGAGTTTTGGCCGCCTCAGGATGGACTGCAGTACAGATCAGTCCGCCCCCATCGCGGCGCATCGTCAGCACATCTCTGGGCGTGACGGCGTCGGCCCTGATGATCAGGTCGGTCTCCTTCTCGCGGTCGTCAAAGTCATAGAGCAGTACCATCTTGCCCTCTCTGAGGGCGGCATAGGCGTCTTCAATCATGGGTAACCTCCACATGTACGATGTCATTATCATGCAGTCCAAAGGTCTCGCGTAAAGGAGCCGGCGCGATGATCTCAATGATCTCCTCGGGGTAGTGGCTCCGTCCTGGCTCGATGATCGCACCCGGGCACTCGCCGATACGGCACGGGAGACACCGAGCATCTCCAAACGATCTGCCGTCGGCCTCGAATCCCTTGATCCCGATCCAGACCAGTCCTTCCAGGCGACGTTTCACCTTGACGCTCTCAGGGTCGAGCCTGACATTGAGCGTGCCTGGATAGGCATTGAACCCGAGTTTCTCGATGAACTGTTCACGGTATTGGGGGTGATCGATGTAGTAGCGTCCCTCGCCGAGCCCGCTGATCACCGTCCCCTTAAGGACATAATATCCCCCGTCAGGGGAGAAGATCCGCGAGTACGCCGAGTACTCGCGCCTGAGTTCCTCCTCACCGGCAGGGGCGACGGCCACATACTGCCCGTCGGTCCTGACGGTGCGCGTGATCATCCCGGCCGCCTCAAGCCCCTTAAGCCGGCGGGAGGCTGTCTGAGGGCTGATGTTCAGGGCGTTTGCCAGGGACTGCGAGGACATCCACGCAGAGCTCCGTAGCCCGCCCATGAGTGCAACGACCTTCAGGCACTGGAGATCTCCTGCATCCATCATGTATTTCAAAATTGAGATGCATCCTATATATGGATTGCGCTCCGGCACTTCGCAGATTGTCGATGGAGCATTCGTTAATTATTTAATCTGCCTGGTAAACATCTATCCTCATGAACTCCGAACTGCGTAAGCAGCTTGCCGAGAAGATGGCAGGTGAGATTACGCTCTCGGACTCACCGGGAAAAGCCCTGAAAAAATGGCGCATGAGTTTCGGCATTCCGCAAGGAATGCTTTCAGAGCGGCTCGGCGTCTCTCCCTCGGTTATCTCAGACTATGAGGGTGGCAGGCGCAAAAGCCCGGGGACCGCCGTGGTCGGCAAGATCGTCGACACCATCCTCTCGATCGACGAGGAGAACGGCGGGAAATATATCCAGCGATTCTCCAGGATCCTCTACAATGCCTTTGATGACGATGACGTCATCTATGACATCCACGACTACGCCTCTTCGGTCCCGATGACCGAGTTCGGGGAGGCTGTGGGTGCACAGCGACTCTGTGGATCAGTTGACCTTTCCATCTTCGGGTACACCGTGGTCAACAGCCTCAACGCGATCCTGCAGCTCTCCTCGAACGAGTTCAACCGCATCTATGGATGGAGCACCGAGCGTGCACTCATCTTCACCAATGTCTCGACCGGAAAATCCCCACTGGTGGCGATCAGGGTGACCCCTTTCAAGCCCCGGTGCGTGGTCCTCCAGGGACTCGAGGTGGAGCAGGTCCATCCGCTCGTTCCGAAGTTGGCTGAACGCGACCGTATCACTGTACTCTGCACATCGATGGACGTCGAACAAATCGTGAGCACATTGAGGGAAAAAGAATGGTAGGCATCATCAGTTATGGGGCATATATCCCCAGGTTCAGGATCAAGGTCGAGGAGATCGCCCGGGTCTGGGGGGACAACCCCAAGGACATCTCAGGCGGCCTTGGCGTCCAGGAAAAGTCGGTCCCCGACCTTGACGAGGACACCGCGACCATCGCCGTCGAGGCGACCAGGAACGCACTCCTCAGAAGAGACGTCGACCGCGACGCCATCGGGGCGATCTATGTGGGCTCAGAGTCCCACCCCTACGCCGTCAAACCGACGGCGGCGACGGTCGGTGCGGCCATCGGGGCGACCCCCGTGATGACCGCGGCCGACTACGAATTTGCATGCAAGGCTGGCACTGCCGGTGTCCAGACCTGCATGGGTCTGGTCGGGAGCGAGATGGTGACATACGGCATCGCCGTTGGGGCCGACGTCGCTCAGGGTGCACCTGGCGACGCCCTCGAGTACACCGCTGCGGCTGGCGGGTGTGCGATGGTCATCGGGTCCAAGAACCCGGTCGCCGAGATCAACCACACCTGCTCATATACCACCGACACGCCAGACTTCTGGCGCCGGGAAGGACAGGCATACCCCCGCCATGGGGGCCGGTTCACCGGTGACCCAGGCTACTTCAAGCATGTCCAGGGCGCGGCCCGGATGATGCTCGAACAGATGGGAACCAAGCCTTCCGACTACGACTACGCCGTCTTCCACCAGCCAAACGCCAAGTTCCCGACACGTGTCGCCGGAAAACTTGGGTTTACCAGAGAGCAGATCACGCCAGGGCTTGTCGTCCCGCGCCTCGGGAACACCTACTCAGGCGCCTCGATGGTCGGGCTTGCGGCGACCCTCGACATCGCCAAACCAGGCGACCGGATCTTTGTCACCTCCTTTGGCTCGGGTGCAGGCAGCGACGCCTTCGACATCACGGTCACCGACCTGATCGCGGACACCAACGTCTTCGACCGGGCGGCGGCACCGTCAGTGGAGGCCCTCCTCGCCGACCCGATCTATCTCGACTATGCACAGTATGCCAAACACAAGGGTAAGATCATGGTGCAAAAATGAGAGATGTAGCAGTAATCGGGATCGGCTGCACCAAATTTGGTGAATGGTGGGACCGTTCCTTCAGGAACCTCTTTGTTGAGGCAGGCGTCAAGGCCATCGAGGATGCAAACCTCGCTGGCGAACAGATCGACGCCATGTACGTCGGCAACATGAGTGCAGGGCGGTTCATCGAGCAAGAACACATCGGTGCACTCATCGCCGACTATGCTGGACTCGCGTCCGAGCACATCCCCGCGACCCGTGTCGAGGCGGCCTGCGCTTCTGGTGGTCTGGCCTTCCGTGAGGCGGTCATCTCGGTCGCCTCAGGGATGTCTGACATCGTCGTCGCCGCCGGGGTCGAGAAGATGACCGACGTCGACACCAGTCTCTCCACCGACGCTCTGGCCGGTGCGGCCGACCGCGAGTGGGAAGGCTTTACCGGGGCGACCTTCCCAGGGCTGTATGCGATGATCGCCACCGATTACATCCATCGCTACGGCCTGACCAGGGAGCAGCTCGCCCAGGTCGCGGTGAAGAACCACTACAATGGCGCGCGCAACCCCATCGCACAATTCCAGAAGGAGATCACCCTGGACACGGTGACCAACTCGACGCTGGTCGCCGACCCGCTGCGCCTCTTCGACTGCTCGCCGATCACCGACGGGGCGGCGGCCGTCGTCGTTGCACCCCTGGAGGTCGCGAAGAAGTTCACCGACACGCCGATCAAGGTGCTCGCCACCGCCCAGGCCAGCGACACCATCGCCCTCCATGACCGCCGCGACATCTCAACCCTGGATGCCAGCGTGGCCGCAGGCAACCGGGCCTTCCAGATGGCAGGGCTCGAGAGAAAAGATATCGACTTTGTCGAGGTCCACGACTGCTTCACGATTGCGGAGATCTGCGCCATCGAGGACCTTGGCTTCTGCAAGAAAGGCGAAGCCGGGAAATTCACCGAGGAAGGCGCCACCGCCCTTGGCGGCCAGATCCCGGTGAACACCAGCGGCGGGTTGAAGTCATGCGGTCACCCGGTCGGGGCGACCGGGATCAAGCAGGTCTGCGAGACCGTGCTCCAGCTCCGCGGCGAGGCTGGGAAGCGGCAGGTCGACGGGGCCGAGATCGGCATGACACACAATGTCGGCGGGACCGGTGCGACGGTCGCCGCCCATATCTTCGGGAGGGCCTGAGATGTCGGTACCACGTTTCTGGAGAAAGATCCCTCAGCGCTATAACCTGGAGGGAACCCACTGCGAGACCTGCGGGCGATATTTCTATCCGCCCAGGAACCTCTGCCCTGAGTGCCGGCGCGAGGGCACGATCGTCAACCACACCTTTAAGGGGGTCGGCAAGGTCGTGACCTACTCGGTGATCAGGACCGCAAGCGACCAGTTCTCTGCCTTGACGCCATATGTCCTTGCCATCGTCGAACTCGAGGAAGGCCCGAGGCTGACGACGCAACTCGTCTGTTCACCCGAAGAGGTCACGATCGGGATGCCGGTCAAGGCGGTCTTCCGCAAGATCGGCAGTGAGGGCGAGAGCGGGGTCATCTACTATGGGACGAAGTTCGCCCCAATGTAAACAAGACCACAGAATTCCTCCTGTGTGAAAAAAACCAATACTCTCGATTCCTCTTTTTTTAGTTTTTTAGAACCCTTCGCGAATCGTGGAGAGAATGTGTGTCCCCCGCCTTCTCATATCTTCATGCCGTGGGCTTGGACGCTGCCCCGCCAGAGAAATTCATCAAGAGGATTTCTACAGGGCCCTTTTTTAGTTCTGTAGAATTCTTCTCGAACTTGCTCACGCTCGTTTCCCCCGATCCCCCCATGTCAAGATTGTCAAGATAGGGGGAAGGCACACCGATCAGGACGGCCGCCTTAGAGAACTCGGGGTATTTTTCATCTCATATGCGTGAGGCGCGATCTCGCCTCATGCCATATTCTAAAAAGCTAAAAAAAGATTAGATCTGGATCTGCCTGAGGGCCTCATAGGCCATCCGCCGGTAGATGTCCAGGTTGGTCCCAGGATAATGTTCCTGTGTGAGCGCGGCGTCCGCGCTCTGGTCGAAGTGCTCGACCCGTTTCAGCGTGCTCTCGGCGGCGTCGAGGATCCAGGCCTCCCTCATCTCCTTCTCCACGACTGTCACCGACTCGGCCCGCACCGAGACAAAGATCCTGCCGTCAGGTGCCTCGTAGACATTGGGCTTGCCCACCACCGCGACAAATGCCGGCGGCTCGATCCTGGAGACCTGCTGCATCGCCTCCTGCTGGTAGGACGAAGCGGTGACAAAGAAGATCCCGGTCGGGTCGGCAACACGGAAGTTGTAGAAGATATTCTGCTCGCCACGCTTCTCCTTCTGGGTCATCGACCCGATGATGAAGACCCGGTTGCACCGCTCGCCCGTGGGCAGGAGCACATAGGCCGGGCTCTTCTCGTCTTCGCCGTTCTTGAAGTGGTAGGTGGCCTCGCGCATTTCGGCCGCAAAGACCCGGCGAGCAGGTTCACGCTCATAGCGCTGCTGGTTGAACCGTCCCTCACTCGCCATTTGCCTCACCTCCCAGGAGGTTGAGCAGTTCGGCATGTCGATCTTTATCAAAGGTAACCGGAGAACATTCCTTGACAAGGATGGTGTCCCCCAGGTCATTGCCGGTGCAGGTGAAATATCGTCCCATAATCGTCTCTTTGAGACGGTAGAAGACATCGTCCATACCCATCGGACTGTTCTCGGCCGTCTCGACCGCCTCTTCAAGGGTGACCCCGGTCACCGTCTCGACGACCTCGCGCTGCATCAGGATATTGTGCGCCTTCTCTCCGTCGTCGAGGACTCCCTTGATCCGCAGGTCATACCTGAAGTCGTTCTGCATCTCATGTACAGGGCAGTAATTCATCCGCGAGAGGACACGGTTGCACCCCTCTACTGGACAGCGTTTGATCACCCCTGAACCAGGCCCGATATTGATGATCGCCCCCTGGTAGGTCATGCCGCCGGTACCGACCTCCATCTCTGCATCTTCGTCAGGGACACAGGTAGCCCCATTGAGAGTGATATCTGGGCGCCCCTGATATTCGCCGACTGAGGCATAGAAGATATTGTAGACCATGCCGACCTCGAGTCTGGGGGCATCGTCGCCCTTCCAGGTGGTGAACTTGACCGTCCCTGTCTCGTCGCCGACAAGTCCGGTCTGGAAGATCCGCTCGTGGCGCGCCTCCCACTCTTGGACCATCTTCACCCGCAGACACGCGACCCCCGGCCTGAGGTCGGCGACATTCGTCACCTGCGGCAGGAATGTGATGTTCTCCTCGCTCTGGGTGATCGTCGTCCCGGCATGGAAGTTCAGTTTCGGCACGCCGCGGTACTCGTCCACGACCACCGACTCGATCCGGTAAGACTCCCCCATCTCGAGGAGAGGGGCGTTTGCCCGCGCCCATGCCGTGAACTGGATCGCGCCCGTGGCGTCGGCGATGACCCCGGTCTGTTTGATCATGGGTGAAACAGGAGTCGAGAGCCCGACGACCTTCCCCTCGATCGTCGCCCACTCACCAGGGAGGAGGGTCCCGATCTCGCGCTGTTCTGAGGTCTGGCGGGGGACACTCTCCAGACCGTGCTCCTTGGCGATGTTCTCACTCACGGTCTTCTCGGCCTCGGTGAGGTTGACCCCGAACTCATCTACGAGAGTACGGAGTTTTTTCTCAATGGAGGCCGCATCGACCTCGACAGACTGTGAGGTGAACTTCTGGGAGATTCTTTCTGCTACTTCGGACAGGTCCATATACATCTCCACAGGAGCATCAACTCATGGGTATAAAAAATCAGTCGGGCGGGGGGTGAAAGTGATCGCTGTCTGGTCGTACCTTTAAGTACTCATGAGTCTAAATTTTGAATATGGCGATCACCGCTGACAGTACGATCCTGGAACTTCTCCAGGAGAAGCCGGAATCTGCAGATGTCCTGATGCGCTTTGGCATGGGTTGCCTTGGCTGTGCAATCGGTAGGGGCGAGAGTATCCGCCAGGCCGCGGCTGCGCATGGCATCCCGCTCGAAGAACTTGTTGCGGCGCTGGGCATCGAGGAGTAAAAATTATATTATGGGGCGGTCCTTGAGGGATGCCCGATATTTTTTCATTTCTTTGAGCGTCGCTTCGGGGTTGCGCTTGAAGTAAGCTGCCACCCTGGTTTCATGAAGGAGCGTGCACCGACTGCAACTCCAGATCCGTCCACTACTTGAACTCTCGACCCAGTCGCCGAGTTCTTCGTCCTTACACGGGTAGAAAGGACAATAACAGAAGTCGCAGACCTGGCCCTCGAAGTGGCAGGGATAATACGGACATCCCTCAGGTTGCCACTCCACCCAGTGGTCGCCGCCGTACCTGCTGAAGATAAAGTAGGACGGACGTTTCCTGACGATCTTTCCTTCCTGCCGGTCAAGCGCCTCATGCACCCCGCGGAGCACCGCGGCGTACACCCGGCGCCCCACCTCGGTGAAGGTGCCGGCATAGATATGCTTCTCTTCTCCTTCTGAGGCCACGATCACGGCGTCGGTCGTCGTCCCGGTGAAGGGACGCCCGTCCTCCCGCAGGGCCAGCGCCTTTGCCTCGGTGGCAGTAATGATCGTCTCAAGGAGCGCCCCTTCGCTGAGCCCTTCTCTGGAGGTGACGATGATGTTGATGGTATGGGGGCGGTCAGGGTCGGGGTTCGGGTTTGTGACCCCTGCGGTTACAAAGACGGTGATGAAGTCGTACTGCAGGACACAGAGGTGGCGCATCTGGACCGCGGTAAGGAGCCCGAAATAGTCCTGATCATACCCCCAGGAAGATGCAAGGTCTTGAAGGTACCTGGCAGGTGCGGCATGGTCAAACCCGCTCGGGACCGTATGGTTGAAGAGGGTCGTGACCCGCCCGAACCCTCCGGCGATCCCGGTACTTGCCGCTCTGAAGTCCCCCCTGACAATAAGGGTGCCAGAGGTGTAGTAATACCTCATGCGACAGTGTACCTGACCCGGTCCTTCAGCTCTTGCTGTTTCCCGGCATTCCAACCAGAGACATCCTGGAGATATCCGGTGACCCGACTGATCTGGGTGACGTCGTGCGACCCGCACTCAGGGCAGACCGGGGCGCCGCAGAGAGGGCAGTAGTCGATCCCTGAGACGATCTCGTGGGGACAGTGCGTGTGGTCGAGGGGGCACATGATCTCAAGTTCGGTCTCGCCGCAGACTGGACAGGGTGCGCTCTCGACGACATGGTTACAGGTGTGGCACTTGTACCGCCGTTCTTCAACCGGAATATCACTCAATTTTTGATATTTTTTTGCCAGAGCCAGTTGCTCGTCACTCCACTGCATGCAATACCCTTCCAGTTGAAATTATATAGAGATTCGGACCTGAACACGGGTTCTGTCTCTTGAGGATCTGGTGTGGGCGTCAGGGAAGAAGCCGAAGATATATCTTCCTTATTTGCCTATGGATCATGAATGCAGTGTCCTTCGAAACGTCTGGTTCTTCTGACGTTTTTGGTGTTCATCGGCCTCGGTGTGCCGTGTACGGCCGAAAACGTCACGACAGTGCCAAACATCCCGATCATAAACCAGAGCCTTGCCGCCTTTGATATTTTCTCTGACTCTGAAGTGGAGTACGTCCCTCCAGATTCTGAATACTACGCAGCCGCTGCTGAATATCAGGTCTTTGAGGCATGTGCCGGGTGTAGTGGCCCGGCCGCCCTGGCAAAGAAGGTCAGGGTCACCACCTACCCGGTGATCACCGACCCTGACCTGGCCGACCCGGTCTACCTTGGGCGGGGTCAGGGTGTGAAGGTCGACCTCTTCCCAGAGGGGGATCCTGACACTCTCGAGGGGACGCTCGGGAGTTATGAAGCAGATGCCACCAGGATCGCAGGTGCCCTTTTCACCGGTGATCTCGGGACAAGGACCGCCTTTGTTGCGGTCTTCTTCAGGGAAGGGACACCTGATGAGCATAATGCCAGGTTTATTCTCAACGCCGCCGACGCCGCGAAGTTTGGGGATACATGGGATGAAAGCTCATATATCAGGTTCCGCGACTGGACTGAGGCATCGGTGAGCGCAGAAGAGATCGCAGGCTATGAGGAACCTGGTGGCGCACTGGAGACGACTGGCCCGGTCCTGGCCCTGGGTGAACCCCAGGGGGGGGCGTCCTGTGACCAGGAGGAGTTGAAGCAGAGGATGCGCGAGACCGCTGACGACCTGGCGGCCAGCGTGAGTAGCCTCACTCTCTCGGCAGGGGACGAGAACCAGAATAAGGTGGCCGTCCTTGCCCTGGACCTGGCTGATGCGGCACGGTCGTATGCTATCGAGTATGAAGACCTGGAGGTGCCGGCGAGTGCTGACGGCGCCAGGGCGGACTTTGTCATGGCACTGGATGCCTACCAGGATGCAGGGTCGGCGCTCTGGTATGGGGTCACCTGTGCGAACACGACGGTGTACGGGGAGGGGGCCACCTCGCTCACTGAGGCGCGCGACACGATGAACGGGGTGCTCGGGGCGCTTGCCCTCCAGACCCTTGACGACCCGACTCTTGAACTTCCGTCGGCCGAGGTCTACCCTGACGCCCTCGCCTTCGGGAAGGGGTATAGTTATCTTGATAGCGGAAAAGTGCACAAAATCTCGGTACGGCCTGAATCGTACACCTTCACGAAGTCCTATAAGGCAGGCGACGAAGAGGTGACGGCGCCCTATGGGAAGACGTTCATGATGGTCCTGGTGGACGTGAATTATCTTGGGTTCTATGGTGGGGGGAGTTCTAGGGCCAAGGTCCCTGCACCCCAGACCTTCTCCCTGATCAATGGAGGGGAGACCTATGCGCCTGCCACGGTCTCGGTCCCTTATATCGAGGGGATCGGGACGGTCTACCGCAGTGTCACCATCGACCGGGACGACCGCCGTGCGATCGGGTTCCTGGTCTTCGAAGTACCTGAGTCCTTTGATCCGGCGAATGCGTATCTCCAGGCGAAGTTAGGTGTGGGGGGCTCGCCGGTCTGGTGCCTGGGATAATAATTTTTTTAGCTCTATGGCTTTGTAGAGCCCCATACCAATCTCAGGAGTGAGTGGGGCTGGAATGCCTGCCTCTCTCATGCGTGCTTCCCGTCCCATTCTCCATCCCTGGGGTTCGAGATGGCAGAACGGGAAGTGTGACGAGGGTGCTGTCTTCCTCGACCAATCTTGTGGCGCAGGCTGGTGCGAGATGGCGATGAAGGTTTTGCGGTTGAGAACAGCTATTCTGATCGACTTCCCACACCCCCACCACTGGGGCTCCCTCGAAAGCCACTGACTTTCTCATGCTCTTTTCACTCGCATCTCGAAAATTGGGTTTTTTAGAAACTCTCACGTGTCGTGGGGAGAATGCGTGTCATCCGCCTCCCCATAGATTCCCACCGGAGGTGTTGCCCCCGGACCCTCGTGAGGAAAATAGTGGTGGAAAGGGGAAATGGATGGCCATGAAGGGTGCGTTGCCTTCCGAGACCGATTGTGTCGCGGCAAGACCCCCCACAGATATGGCCATTCGAAGGGGTTCTATAAACCCAGATTTATGATGCACGCGTGACTGAGCCGTCCTCCCACATCATGCACTCTAGGGGCCCAGGTCCTTCGAAACACCTTGCATCTCTCATGATTGCTCTCCTTTCGTCGAAGATCAGGGCGTTTCTCACGCCCGAGTTCTTATGATGACGAGTGGGCCAGGAAGGTCGCGAACCGATCGTCTGGAAGAAGGTGCTGTGGAGTGTATTCAGAAAAGAACGAGCAGGCCGGGGCCGTCAGGCCCTGACCAGCCACCTCAGAGGACTCATAGGGTTCCTCAGCGCCGGACGGACCGGCTCGGAACGGTCAATCTCATCATCGGCGGTACGGGGCATAGGCCCTTGCCGCTACGACCGGGTCTGGCGCCCCGTAGATCGCGCGCCCGACGATCATCCCGTCGACGAGAGGCGCGACCTCTGCCGGGTCGCCGCCCTGCGCCCCGACGCCAGGCGAGAGGATCTTTCTCTCGCCGATCAGGTCGCGCAACGCCCTGATGCGCGCGGGCCGCGTCGCCGGGGCGATGATCCCATCCGCGCCCGTCTCCACGACAAGGCGGCAGATCTCCTCGGGCACCCCTTCGGAAAAGAAGGTGAGGGCACCTGGGTGACTCATCTCCGCGACGACATAGCACTCGCCGCCATGGGCATGGGCGCTCTTCACACAGGCGGTGACTGAGTCGGGGCCAGGGAAGGCCTGGGCGATGACCGCCGAGAACCCGGCCTCAAAAACCTGGTCGCAGATGAGGGTGTTGGTATTCGGGATATCCGCGACCTTGAAGTCGGCAATGAGCGGGAGGTCGAAACCCGCGAGGTCGCGGGCGATCCCGAGGCCTGCCCCGAGCACGAGGGGATAGCCTACCTTGATCGCGTCGACCTCTCCTGCGCAGGCCGCTACGATCGTAATGGCGGAAGCCCGGTCGGTGACATCCAGGGAGAGGACAAGATCAGTCATATTCCTATGCTCCGTGTGAGATCATATTTAATGATGATGTGACGTCTTGAAAGAGAACGAGTTCAGTCCTGGTCCATTCTCTCCAGGACCGCGGCGGCGATGAGGGGGAGGTTGATGGTCGCGTCGCCGTACACTGTGACAGCCGCGGCGTCCTCGTTGATCTTGCCCCAGGATTGCGCCTCGGTGAGGGTCGCACCCGAAAGTCCGCCGAGGTCAGGACGATCGCCGGTGAGCTGCACCGCGTAATCGAAGCCAGTCGGAGTGATGAGTTTGTTCTGGAAGATGAAGTTCTTCGGCACCCCGCCGCCGACCAGGAAGGCACCGGCACGCTCGGCTGCATAGCAGCGGTCAATGATATCTTTCATATCGCCAAAGGCATCGACGGTGATGTGGTGCATCTGGTTGTAGAACCAGAACTGCATCCCGAGCATCGAGTCCTGGATCGCCGGGCAGTAGACCGGGACATCGCACTTCGCCGCGGTCGCCAGGATCCCGTGATCCAGGTGCTCGCCGATATGGCGCAGGAGCCCTGAGATGGTGATCGTCGTTTTGTCAGGGAGTTCGGAGAGACAGTCCTGCATAAATTCTTCGAGACGGATAAAGGCCTCATCAGGGAGGAAGATATCGTAGATGCGGTTGATCTCCTCGTGACGGAGTTCGATATCGTCGCAGACCGAGGTGCCGTGGTAGTGGTGGCACCCGATCGCCTCGATGGTGTCATGGGTGAGGTTGGCGCCGGTCGAGACCAGGATGTCGATGTGGCCCCTCTCGATGAGATCGCTGACGACTCCACCCATCCCGGCAGGGACCATCGCTCCGGCAAGACCGAAGAACTTTGTCGCCTTCTCGTCCCTGAGCATCGCTTCATAGATGTCTGCCGCCTGGGCAAGGGCTCCGCCGTTATATGCCCCGGCGCCGCCGATAGCACGGACGAGCATGTCGGCCGTCATGCCAGGGGCGAGTTTGAGCTGCTTGACCGGATCTCCGCATTCTTCAGTATTATATTCATCAGTATTAGGTTCCATAGGACACCAGATTGCCTATGATCTTCGTGCTGAGATCCATTAACAGTTTTGACCAGGACGAGGTGCAAAAAAAAAAAGATTTGTAGGCTCTGTAGAAACCCTGACTTTATCTGGGTGCGAGCGCGATTCAACCGCCTTCCCCCATTTCCTCGCCGGGGGCGAGTGCCATCTGGACCTCCTGGATGTAGATAGGGACAGGAAGGCACGATCAATGACCGTGAAGAGCCGTATTGCCGCCCCTCCGCAGAGATAGCAAACCTTAGGAATTCTACAGAGCCGATTTGTAAAATCTTCTGGATGAGCCTTTTGAGTGAAGGATGTGCTGTCCCTGGAGGTCCTGAGGCAACGCCTCCGGTGCGAGGATGGGGGAAGGATGAAGATGATCTTGAAGATCAGCCTTTGGGATTTGCGGCGGTAGCGTCCTGGATAGTATTCATCATGTATGCGTGAGCCTGTGGACCATGTCTGATTCTAAAGGGCCAAAAAAAGAGATATATTGTGATATGGGTGTTGTATCGTTATTCCCCAGTATCGGATCCTCTCATTGGTGGCGAAAGGGATCGATTTGTAGTACCTTATAGGATATTGGGTGGGGGTGCCTGTCCCCCTATTGGTATATGGTGTTTAGTTCCACTGCTTCCGAGGCTTATGCGTGTATGTATCTTGAAAGGCCGCAATTTTTCTGCGGCCTCTTCATTTCCCATGCTGGTGTCAAGGGACGAACGTTCAGGTGGAGATGATGTGCAGACCACCTGGCAATTGGTGCTTAGAAGGCCTCCTTGTAGATGGCCATGACCTCTTCCTTCGTCGCGACACGCGGGTTGGTGAGGGCACAGGCGTCCTTCATGGCATTGTCGGCAAGGGTCGGGATGTCCTCTTCCTTGGCGCCGAGTTCAGCCACACCTGCTGGGATACCGACATCGACAGAGAGCCTCTTGATGGCCTCGATGGCCTTGTCGGCGGCGTCCATGGTGGAGAGCCCCTCGACGTTCTCGCCGAGTGCCTTGGCGATGTCGACGAAGCGCTCGGGTGCGGCGAGCATGTTGAACTTCTCGACATGCGGCAGGAGGATGGCATTGCAGACGCCGTGCGGGAGGTTGTAGAACCCACCGAGCTGGTGAGCCATGGCATGGACGTAGCCGAGACTGGCGTTGTTGAAGGCGATGCCGGCGAGGTACTCGGCGTGGGCCATCATGTCGCGGGCCTTGATGTCGGCGCCGTTGGCGACGGCAGGGCGGAGCCACTTGCTGATGAGCTCGATCGCGCCGATTGCGGCGGCATCGGTGGTCGGGGTGGCGATGGTGGAGACATAGGCCTCGATAGCGTGAGTGAGGGCGTCCATACCGGTGGCGGCGGTGAGTGCCGGCGGCATGCTGACCATCAGTTCTGGGTCGTTGATCGCCACGTCTGGGGTCGTCTTCCAGTCGACGAGGACCATCTTGACGTGCCGGCGGGTGTCGGTGATGACCGCGAAGTTAGTCATCTCAGAGGCGGTGCCTGCAGTGGTGTTGACGGTGATGAAAGGTGGCAACGCTTTTTCAACCTTTGAGACGCCTTCATAGTCATAGATCTCGCCGCCATTTGCGGCGACGATGCCGACGCCCTTGGCGCAGTCCATCGGGGACCCGCCGCCGACGGCGACGATCATGTCACAGCCTTCCTTCTTGTAGACCTTCGCGCCCTCGTGGACCGAGACGTCGGTCGGGTTGGGTTCGGCGCCTGCATAGATATGGAAGTCGACCTTTGATTCCTTGAGGAGAGCACCGACGTCTTCTGCAAGTGCCTTGCCGTGCCGCCCCTTCCCCGAGACGATCAGGGCCTTCTTGGCGCTGAGCATCTGTGCCCAGTTGCCGATCTCCTTCACTGCTCCAGCGCCCATGAGGGCGACTGCCGGGTTCAGATAGGTGTATACCATTTATTCCCACTCCATTTGAGGACGTTCTGTTCTGAACATCCTATGATCGAAGAGTCCACATCGGTCAATATAAAGGGTGAATATTTTATTCCAGGTCTATGGACTTATATATGAAATATTTATAACTATTAATCCTTGAATTCGCAATCGAGCGTAAGATATTGTTCTGATCTGCTTCCTGGTCGCGTATATTGCAAAGTTATACTATAATGGTCTATGATGGTAATTCACTCATTTTATGCAGATACGTCATGAACAATCATGTACAATGCCCGATTTTCCGGGAAAATTTCGATATTTTTGTCGTGCGGCCATCTCGAAATCTGCGCGTTCGTCTCCCGGGAGTCATGGGGTGCGGCACCCTCCAGGGTGATGTGCATGAGGTGCTGAGAATAGTGTTGAGGAGGTCATCCGAAAACTCTCCGCCCCTCTTCCCGGGGGTCTGGGGGCAGAGTTCCCAGCGCGAGGGTGGGGGAAGGGTATGGATGTAGGTTTGCCCACCAAAGAGGCGAGGGACTTCCAATCATCATTCATCGCTATCATCGGTGAGATGGCGATTGGGGGGGAAGGCAGCGAGAAGTCATGAAGACAGGATGCAACCCTCTGCCAATCTTCATCGGCGAGGGGTCCGGGGAACGGCACGCCCCCCTGTTAGAGGATATCTTCGGTCAGAGGGGATCTTCACTCCAGGGGAGTTTAGGGTATGTTCGAGAAGAGGACCCCTGAATGGGAGGCAGAGGATAATTCTGAAAAAAATATAATTTTGTGTATTTTATTTGAAGTAGACTCCGACATCACGCATCTTGCTGAACCTGGCGATGTTGATGACAAGAGGGGTGATGGCCTCGATGTATGGCGAGACCGCGAGGGGTCCGGCGTTCACGGCCTTGAGTTCAGAGATCGTGTTGACCAGTTCGATGACCTTCTCCTTTGCGTCTTCATCATCTGAACAGACACAGACCGAGTAGTCGAGGTGCTCAGAGAGCTTCTGCCACTTGCCTGCCGGAATGTTGTTGAAGGCGGCGACGACCTTTGAGTTTGGCAGGAGTTTCTGGAGTTTGAGGGCGGCCGACCCTTCCTCTGGCGGGTTGTACTTGAAGTAGTCGGTCCTGATCATCGGGTTCATCAGGCTGACGACGATCTTGCCCTCCAGTCCGTTGAGAGATTCGATCGTCCTTTCCAGGTTCTCGGCCGGGATCGAGAAGACGACGATCTCGGACTCGTCCACGACTCCCTGGTTGGTCGTCGGGTTGAGGTCGAAGGGGAGGCCGAGCACTTTGAGGGCATAGCTGCACATGTCACAAGCGGCCTGGGCCTTCTCTTCTTTGCGCGATCCGATATAGACGGTGTGGTCCTGCGAGAGCCGCAGTGCCATTCCCTGTCCTATTCCACCGGTTCCACCGATTATTCCTACTTTCATGGTCGATGGATGGATTTTCAGATTTAATTAATTGTTTCGGTTTGAAATTATTCTAGTATGACTAAATATTTGCTAAAATTCATGTAGAATTGGATGTGGCGGGGATTCGCAGATAATTCAACAATTAAGGCCGTATATGGTCTCTGATGGTGTGCGGGTCCATGGCTCTCCACATGGGGGGTGTCCACCTCCATGAGAGGATCCGACCTGGATATGGCGTAAAAATCTCTTTAATTTGTGCTCTGATCCTGTGCGCGCCCTTCTGTGGCCGATTGATGCTCGGCTTTCATCGTCTCTCTGTACCTGCCTGGGGTGGAATTATTTTCAATTACATAATAAAATATTGTTTGTATAATGTCTCATTTGTACTGTTTAATCATGAAAAACTCTCAAATTCACGAGAATATCAACAGATGTAAATAGTTAGAGATTTTTTCATTAATTAGACCCAGAGTATACAATATCATGGAGGGTTTGAAACGACAGAGACACAAGAACAGGTCCTGACAGTGCGTCAGATCATCGAGGGTTACCCGAAAGAGCCCAGGTATCTGCTCGCAACCTTGCAGGACATCCAGGAACACCACAAATACCTATCAGTTGAATCGATGAAGATGGTCGCCGAGTATCTCGGCGTCCCTGAAAGCCGGGTCTTCGGTGTCGCCACCTTTTACAAGGCGCTCAGTCTTGTCCCGCAGGGCAAGAAGGTGATCAAGGTCTGTAACGGCACGGCCTGTCACCTGCGCGGCGCTCCCAAACTCGTCGAGGCGCTGGAGAAAGAGCTTGGCATCAAGAACGGCGAAACGACCGAAGACGGTCTTTTCACGATCCAGACAGTGAACTGTGTCGGAGCCTGTGCGATGGCTCCGGTGGTGATGGTCAATGACCGGGTGTATGGAAAAGTGACGATCTCACAGATCCCAGAAATTATCGAGGAGGAGAGGAAAGATGCGGTTTGAGACGATAAAAGACCTCGAAGAATACCGCGCAGGGCTTCTTGCCTCAGCGCCTGATGTTCCCCATATCTGGGTCTGTGCGGGACCGGGCTGTCTTGCCAACGGCAGCATGGCGATCTACGAGGCCTTCATGGCATATGCTGATGAGCACGGTCTGAAGGCCGATATCGATCTCAGGGCCGAGGCGACCGGGTGCCAGGGTTTCTGCGAGCGCGGCCCCCTCGTCACTGTCCGTCTCTCAAAGGACGCCGAAGAGATCTTCTACCAGCATGTCAAGCCCAAGGACGTCTCCGAGATCATGGAGAAGACCATTCTTGGAGGGAATACCGTCGACCGTCTCCTGTACCGTGATCAGGCCACCAAGTCGAAGATCGCTTCGACCTCGGCCGTCCCGTTCTATTCTCACCAGAAGAAGATCGTTCTCAAGAACTGTGGGCATGTCAATCCACTTTCCCTTGACGAGGCCCTTGCCGCTGGCGCCTATGCAGGGTTTGCAAAGGCCCTCTCGATGGAGCCGGCCGAAGTGGTCGGGGTCGTGAAGGCCTCTGGGCTGCGCGGCCGCGGCGGCGGCGGGTTCCCAACCGGGGTGAAGTGGGAGTCGGCCGCTATCGTCGACGCCCCGCAGAAATATGTGGTCGTGAACGGCGACGAGGGTGACCCTGGTGCGTTCATGGACCGCGCCGTCATGGAAGGCGACCCGCACACCATGCTCGAAGGGCTTGCGATCGGTGGGTATGCGATCGGGGCGACACGCGGCCTGATCTATGTCAGGAACGAGTACCCGATCGCGGTCGACCACCTCCGCCTCGCCATCGAGCAGGCGCACGAGTGCGGCCTCCTTGGCAAGAATATCCTGGGAAGCGGGTTCGAATTTGAGATCGAGATCGTCAGGGGTGGCGGAGCCTTTGTCTGCGGTGAGTCGACCTCCTTGATGACCTCCATCGAGGGGAGGGCCGGTGTCCCGCGGGTCAAGTACATCCGTTCGACCGAGAAGGGTCTCTGGGAAGGCCCGACCGTCCTCAACAACGTCGAAAGTTGGGCGAACATCCCGCAGATCCTGCTCAATGGTGCCGAGTGGTTCAAGAGCATGGGCACCGAGAACAACAGCGGGACCAAGGTCTTCTCGCTCGTCGGTAAGGTCAAGAACAGCGGGCTTGTCGAGGTGCCGATGGGCGTCACCCTGCGCGAGATGATCTACGAGATCGGCGGCGGGGTCTTGAATGACCGCGAGTTCAAGGCCGTCCAGACCGGTGGACCGTCTGGCGGATGTCTCCCGGCAAGTGAACTCGACCGACCGGTGGACTTCGACCAGCTCAAGGCCGCCGGGTCGATGATGGGGTCAGGGGGGATGATCGTGATGGACGATCACACCTGCATGGTCAATGTCGCCCAGTACTTCGTCGACTTCCTGGTCGAAGAGTCGTGTGGGAAATGCACCCCCTGTCGCGAGGGGTTGAAGGCGATGCAGACGTTGCTCCATGGTCTCACCTCTGGCACCGCCAAACCTGGCGATTGTGCCCTGCTCAAGGAGATCGCCGAACATGTGCGCGACACTGCCCTCTGTGGCCTTGGCAAGACCGCCGCAAACCCGGTGCTTGCGACGATGCACTGGTTCCCCGAAGAATACGAGGAGCATGAGAAGGAAGGTTTCTGTCGGGGTGGGGTCTGCAGCGGGCTCTACACCCTTGAGATCGACCCTGACCTCTGTACAGGGTGCACGCTCTGTGAGCGGGTCTGTCCGGCCGATGCAGTCTCTGGAGAGAAGAAGAAGCCGCACACAATCGATACACGTGCCTGTGTGACCTGTGGGTCATGTATCGACGCCTGTCGCTTCAAGGCGATCAAGGTCGTGAGGAGGAATGAGTAACATGGTTGAAGTGACGATCGACGGGCAGAAAATTGAGGTTGAGAAGGGAACGACCGCCCTCGAGGCGGCGCGTAGCCTGGGTATCGAGATCCCGACCCTCTGTTACCACGAGGGCCTCCCCCCAGATGGAAACTGCCGCCTCTGCCAGGTGGAGGTCACCGACGCGCGTGGCCGCACCAGCTTGGTCATCTCGTGCATGTACCCGATCAAGGGGCCGGTCGAGATCAGGACCGACACGCCGCGGGTCCGCGACGCCCGCGCCTTTGTGGTGACGTTGCTCCTCGCCCGTGCGCCTCACTCCCCGGTCCTCCAGCACCTTGCGGAGGAGTACGGCGTCAAACCTCTGGACGCGCGCTTTGTCCCTGAAGACGAGACCGACCTCTGCATCAGGTGCGGCCGGTGTGTGCGGGCCTGTGCCACCCTTGGCAACAACTGTATCGAGTTTGTCTGGCGTGGCTGGGAGAAGGAGGTGAACACCCCCTTCGAGGAACCGTCGCATACCTGCATCGGGTGTGGGGCTTGTGCCCAGGTCTGCCCGACCGGTGCGATCCGTGCCATCGAAGACGGGGCCACCAGGACGATCTGGGACCAGACCTTTGACCTCGTCGCCTGTGAGAGGTGCGGGGCGCGCTTTGCGACACCTGAACAACTCGAGGCAGTCAGCCCTGAGTTCAAGCCGACGGACGGGCATGTGCTCTGTCCGAGGTGCCGTAAACTTGCAGAGGCCCGTGCCGTTGCGTCCGGACTGGGAGCGCAGGAGGAGAACTGAAGGGAGGTTAAATAAACCTCCTCATTTCAGTTTGGAATCTAATCAAGGGGTGTTGACACAAACTACACATTTTATCATTGAAAATCTAATATATGCGTAAAATAATCGTATCGACCATAGAAATCTATAAATAATCAATCATTTGATTCTCAGATCAAAGGAGTGTACAATCATGGAGAAGACTGAGAACCTGCTACTGATCACCCCTGAGCGGTGCATCGGTTGTGGGACCTGCGAACTGGCATGCTCGATCGGGCATGTCGGAGAATTCAACCCGACTGTTGCGAATATCTCGGTCCTCAGGTTTGAGGCCGGGGTCAATGTGCCCATGGCCTGCCTGCAGTGCGACAAGCCTGCCTGTGTTGCAGCGTGCCAGACCGGTGCCCTTGAGAAAGACCCTGAGACCGGTCTTGTCGGTATCAACGGTGCCAAGTGCATCGGATGCCGCATGTGCATGATGGCCTGCCCCTTCGGCAACATCACCTACAATGCCGCGGCAAAGCAGCCCCTGAAGTGTGACCAGTGCGGCGGCCACCCATTGTGCGCTGAGTTCTGCCCGGCCAACGCCATCGAGTACCTGCCCGCCGACACCGCCACGGTGCAGAGGAAGAAGGCGTTTGCTGCAAAACTTGCCTCCGGGATCTCAGAGGTGAATGTATAATGTATGGATGGACTGGAACGGTGCTCCGCGTCAACCTGACCGAGGGCACGGTCAAGAAAGAACCCCTCAATAAAGACTTCGCAGAGAATTATATCGGCGGACGTGGACTCGGCGAGAAATACTTCATCGACGAGGTCGACATGGCTGTCGACGCCCTCTCCCCCGAGAACAAACTCATCTTCGCCACCGGGCCGCTGACCGGGACGATGGGGATTTCGACCGGGCGCTATGACGTCGTCGCCAAGGGCCCGCTGAACAACACGCTTGCCTCGTCCAACTCTGGTGGCTACTTCGGTCCGGCGCTCAAGTATGCCGGCTACGACCTGGTCATCCTCGAAGGAAAGGCTGAAAAACCGGTGTACCTCTGGATCAACAATGACAAAGTCGAGATCCGCGACGCTTCCCATCTCTGGGGCAAGACCGTCTACGAGACCGACGACGCCGTGAAGGCCGAGACCGATCCCGACGCCGAAGTGGCCTGCATCGGCCCTGCCGGTGAAAAGCTCGTTCTCTTCGCCTGCATCATGAACGACAAGCACCGTGCAGCCGGCAGGACCGGTATTGGCACGGTGATGGGTTCGAAGAACCTCAAGGCCCTTGCCATTCGCGGTACCGGCGGGATCAAGGTCGCCGACAAGGACGAGTTCCTCAACGCCGTCCGCGCCGCCAGGAAGAAGATCGCCGAGAACCCGGTCACCTCCCAGGGCCTGCCGACCTTCGGGTCCAACATCCTGGTCAACATCATCAACGAGTCCGGGGCACTCCCGACGAACAACTGGCGTGAGTCCTATGACCCAGAAGCAGACAAGATCTCAGGCGAGACCCTTGCCAGCGACAACCTCATTCACAACAAGGGGTGCGCCTCCTGTGTCATCGGGTGCGGGCGCGTCGCCAAGGCCAAGGGCAAGTTCAACGAGATCGGGGAAGGGCCAGAGTACGAGTCGGCCTGGGGCTTCGGTTCAGACTGTGGCATCCACGACATGGACGCCGTCCTGAAGGCGAACTTCCTCTGCAACGAACTCGGGATGGACACCATCACAATTGCTTCGACAATTGCCTGTGCAATGGAGCTCGTCGACATCGGCGCCCTCGACCCAGAGAAGACCGGGTGCGACCTCAGGTTCGGCAACGCCGATGCAATGGTCGAGATGACCCGTGCCACCGCCTACCGCGAGGGCTTTGGCGACGAGATCGCCGACGGGTCCTTCAGGATGGCTGCAAAGTACGGCCACCCCGAACTCTCGATGACCGTCAAGAAGCAGGAGATGCCGGCATACGACCCGCGTGCGATCCAGGGGATCGGGCTGGAATATGCCACCTCCAACCGTGGCGGGTGCCACGTGCGGGGCTACACCATCTCGCCCGAGATCCTCGGCCTTCCGATGAAGATGGACCCATCAGTCACCGAGGGCAAGCCTGAGATCCTCAAGGTCTTCCAGGATCTCACCGGTGCGCTCTCCGCCTCGGGCACCTGTCTCTTCTCGTCGTTTGCGATCGGCGCCGACGAGATCGCCGCCGAACTCTCCGCTGCCACCGGGGTCGAGTTCACGACCGAGAAGGTGATGGAGATCGGTGAGCGGATCTACAACATGGAGCGGATGTTCATCGTCAAGAACGGCTACTCCAGCAAGGACGATGTCCTCCCACCGCGGCTGCTCAACGACCCGATCCCGGCAGGCCCGGCAAAGGGTGGTGTCAGTCATGTGCCTGAGATGCTGCCGAAATATTACGAGATCAGGGGCTGGGACGCCGACGGTATCCCGACCCAGGAGAAGTTGGAGGCGCTTGGTCTGGCCGAGATGGCCTGAACCCCCTCTTTTTATCTTATTTTATCCGTCCAATTTGTGTCTGGGATCAGGACGGTGCAGTTCCTCCGATATACTCTGATTTTGATCAGGGTGTTCCTTACATCACCTCTGGAGATGAGGGCATGTATCGAGAGCACATCTCCTGGTAATGTGATTGGGCATTCGTGTGAGTCTCTGGTGTGTGGACCCTTGCTCTTCGTCTGGGCAGCACATCTGATCATCATGTCTTCTCATACCATTGTGTAGGAGGCTCCTCGAAGACCTGTGGGTCTGTGGCAGATCATAGATCTGCCTGAACAGGAATATCTTCAATTTTCAGCTTTGTAGAAATCCTCTGGACGGCTATCTCCTGGGAGGGCGTACCGCTCCCAGTCCCACATAACACGATAGGGCGAGGGCGGCAACACACTCATCAGGTTCGTCGATTCTGCCTTCCCGACTCGATCTTGATCCGACAGGAACACAAGCCATCGCCCCCCCCGCCTATCTTTATTGTTGGGTGTCGGGGGGGTTCCCCCGGCGCGAGATGAAGGTCAAAAATGTCTTCGTATATCTATGGGGTGGTCTGTTTGATCGACGTGCCTTCCCCCCATACGCCCCAGGGGCGCGGCACCCCCGGACCCCTGGGATGGCGATTGGGCCGGGAAGGCAGAGGAGGGATCATAAAATGGGGGGTGTAGTTCCCTACATTCTCTTCACACGCCCTCTCGTTCTTGACGCCCCACTGGAATGATCTCCCTTCTGCTCTCCTGTCGTCAGAAAAGGGATCAGAGGATCCATCTGAACTATTTTATGCGTGAAATATGCGTTTTTGGCTCATGCATGGCGCGGTAAATCCCTTACATCGCCTCTTTGTAGATCTCGATCACCTCTTCTTTCGTCGCGACCCGCGGGTTGGTGAGGTTGCAGATGTCTTTCATGGCATTCTCGGCCAGGGTCGGGATGTCCTCTTCCTTGGCGCCGAGCGACTTGACCCCTGGCGGGATCCCGATGTCGGTCGAGAGTGTCCTGATGGCGTCGATGGCCTTGTTTGCAGCTTCGGTGGTGGAGAGCCCCTCGACATTCTCGCCAAGTGCCCTGGCGATGTCGACAAAGCGCTCGGGTGCGGCGATGAGGTTGAACTTCTCGACATGCGGCAGGAGGATGGCATTGCAGACGCCGTGCGGGAGGTTGTAGAACCCACCGAGCTGGTGAGCCATGGCATGGACGTAGCCGAGACTGGCGTTGTTGAAGGCGATGCCGGCGAGGTACTCGGCATGGGCCATCATGTCACGTGCCTGGATGTCGGCGCCGTTGGCGACGGCCGGGCGGAGCCATTTGCCGATGAGCTGGATGGCCATCAGAGCGGCGGCGTCGGTGGTCGGTGTGGCGATGGTGGAGACATAGGCCTCGACGGCGTGAGTGAGGGCGTCCATGCCGGTGGCGGCGGTGAGTGCCGGCGGCATGCTGACCATCAGTTCTGGGTCGTTGATCGCGACCTTGGGGGTCATCTTCCAGTCGACGAGGGCCATCTTGACATGCCGGCGGGTGTCGGTAATGACCGCGAAGTTGGTCATCTCAGAGGCGGTGCCGGCGGTGGTGTTGACGGCGATGAGCGGCGGCAGCGGTTTTCCGACCTGCCCGGCACCCTCGTAGTCGTAGATTTTCCCGCCGTTGGTGGCGATGACCCCGACGCCTTTGGCGCAGTCCATCGGGGATCCCCCTCCTGCGGCGACGATCATGTCACAGCCCTCTTTCTTGTACATCTCGGCGCCCTTGTGGACGGCGTTATCGGTCGGGTTGGGTTCGGCGCCCGGATAGATCACAAAGTCGACACCCGCGCCCTTGAGAAGGACCCCGACATCTTCGGCGAGTGCCTTCCCATGTTTCCCGATCCCACAGACAATGAATGCTTTCTTTCCCCCGAGCATCGTGGCCCAGGTCCCGATATCTTTCACCGCCCCGGCGCCCATGAGAGCGACTGGCGGGTTGAGATAGGTGGATGTCATTTCTTTTTCCCCTCCGTATGGGGCACCGCAACAGGTACCCTGTGAGGGTGAGAGATCCCCTGAGGGCATAAAATATTTTGCCCGGTTTGAGAGATTTTCGGTTTTCTCCTCAAAATTGGTCTGAATCTCTTTACGTCTCGGTCCCCTGTAGGTGGTCTGGCGGAATCTCTGTTCTGTGTGTGGATGGGAGAGCGTGCGGTCAAGGGGTATGGAGGCCAGAATGGTGTTGGTGTGGGTTTCTCTCTTCTTTGGGGGCACGGGCATCCCGGGGTGCTGACAGTGGTCCTGAAGATCAGTCCTGGGGGTCTGCATCCCCATGAACCTCCCATAGATGAGGATGGGGTGGGCGGCACGATGCTTGATCAGTGTTTGCTCATCAGACACAAGGAGGGGGATCAGGGATCAATCCGTTCTCATATCTGAACGCCGTGAGAATGTTCGAATGCGTATAGGTGAGTCCAGGGGTCATGCCGGGTTCTACCGAACCGGCCGGATCGATGACCACGACGGACCTCTCAGGATCCAAAAATGAAAAATCTTCAGGTCTACCTGAAATAGACCCCAACGTCGCGCATCTTGCTGAACCTGGCGATGTTGATGACAAGAGGGGTGATGGCCTCAATGTACGGCGATACTGCAAGGGGACCAGCGTCCAGGGCCTTGAGTTCTGAGACCGAGTTGACCAGTTCCATCACTCTCTTTTTTGCGTCGTCGAAGTCTGAACAGACACAGACCGAGTAATCGAGAGGTTCGGAGAGCTGCTGCCACTTGCCCGCCGGGATGTTGTTGAAGGCGGCGACGACCTTTGAGTCTGGCAGAAGTTTCTGGAGTTTAAGGGCGGCCGAGCCGTCCTCTGGCGGGTTGTACTTGAAGTAGTCGGTCCTGATCATCGGGTTCATCAGGCTGATAACCGTCTTGCCCTCCAGTCCGGTGAGCCCCTCGATTGTCCTCTCCAGGTTCTCGGCCGGGATCGAGAAGACAACGATCTCGGACTCGTCCACGACCCCCTGGTTGGTCGTCGGGAGCAGGTCGAAAGGAAGACCCAACACCTTGAGGGCATAGCCGCAGAGTTCGCAGGCGGCCTGGGCCTTCTCTTCGATGCGCGACCCGATATAAACCGAGTGGTCCTGTGAGAGCCGCAACGCCATCCCCTGTCCGATCCCCCCGGTCCCTCCAATAATTCCTACTTTCATGTCGGCTTCCTACTGTATTGTATATCTTATGCTTTTCGCCATAAGGTTCTTGAGACCTGATCTGCCCCTGGCAGGTGATGCCAGGGGACGCAGCACCATACTGGTACTTCGAAAATCCCTTAAATCTGGCTCTGTAGAGACCTTCGTAGCCCTCTCAGAGTGGCCGTCTGGTCACGTGTCTTCTTGCCTCTTCGTACCTGGGGGGCTGTGCCCCCTGGATGGACCCCGGACCCCCCCTACGACGAGGATGGGTGGGGACGGCAATGGGGCGGTGTTTCCCTGTGGTGTCCTGCTCGGAGGGGGGAGAAGGGACCCACTCACTCTTAGAGACCCCCATGAATTTCCAACCGCGTATGCGTGAACCCGGGAAAGGTGCCGTCAAGGGTCTGGAAATGAAGACTACTCTTCCTCGACTTTGATCAGGAAATGAAACCGGCTCCATCTTTTCCTCCCTTTCCCGCGGTCAGATCCGGACCTCCCGCCCACGAAGGTTTTTTCTACCCTGAGACCCGGTGAGGGTAGCACGGGAGGGAGAGATGACTGGAGGCATGGGAGATCACAAAGAGGTGCAGGAGATCCTTGGGGCCTATCCGCGGGATCCCAGGCATCTGCTCGCGGCATTGCAGGACATCCAGGCCGAATACAAGTATCTCTCGATCGAGTCGATGAAAGAGGTCGCCAGGTATCTTGGCGTGTCGGAAAGCCAGGTCTTTAGTGTCGCCACCTTTTACAAGGCGCTCAGTCTTGTCCCACTGGGAAAGAAGGTGATCAAGGTCTGCGCAGGCACGGCATGCCATCTCCGCGGGGCGCCGCGACTCGTCGAGGCCGTCGAAGACGCACTTGGGATCAGGGACGGCGAGACCACCGAAGACGGACAGTTCACCCTCCAGACCGTGAACTGTGTCGGGGCCTGTGCGATGGCGCCGGTCGTGGTGGTGAACGAACGGGTGTACGGCAAGATGGGGATCGCCGATATCCCGGGTATGATCGAGACGGAGCGTAAGGATGAGGCTGGAGAGTAAGGAGGCGCTCGAGGGCTACCGCACCTCGCTGCCACCGAAAGGGGGCACGACCAGGGCGTGGGTACAGGTCTGCGCCGGCACCGGGTGTCTCGCCTTCGGGAGCGCAGCGGTGCGCGAGGCCTTCGAGGAGGAGGCCAGGAAGAGGGGCATGGAGGTCGGGGTCGCCTTCATGGCCGACGCCACCGGGTGTCATGGATTCTGCGAGCGAGGGCCCCTGGTGGTCGTCCACCCGGGCGAGATCTTCTATCAGCAGGTGAAGGTCGCGGACGTCCCCGAGATCTTCGAGAAGACGGTCCTGAACGGCGAGGTGATCAGGCGTTTGCTGTACCGCGATCCCTCGACGAAAGAACGCTACCAGTCCGCCGAGAAGATCCCGTTTTATGCACGTCAGCACCGGGTCGTCCTCAAGAACACCGGGCAGGTCAACCCCTTCGAGATCGACGACTGTATCCGCGAAGGGGGGTACGCCGGGCTTGCAAAGGCCCTTGCGATGGCGCCGGCCGAAGTGGTCGGGGTCGTGAAGGCCTCTGGGCTGCGCGGCCGCGGCGGCGGCGGGTTCCCGACCGGGGTGAAGTGGGAGGCCGCTGCCATGATCGAGGCGCCTGAGAAGTACATCGTGGCCAACGGTGACGAGGGGGATCCCGGCGCCTTCATGGACCGTAGTCTCATGGAAGGCGACCCGCACAGCGTCGTCGAGGGGATGATCATCGGGGGCTATGCCGTCGGCGCCACCCGTGGGATCATCTATGTCAGGAACGAGTACCCGCTCGCGGTCAGGCACCTCACCCGTGCCATCGAGCAGGCGCACGAGTATGGGCTCCTGGGCAAGGGGGTGCTTGGGAGCAATTTCGATTTCGAGATCGAGATCTTCCGGGGCGGCGGGGCCTTTGTCTGCGGCGAGTCCACCGCCCTGATGACTTCTATCGAGGGAAAGGCCGGGGTTCCACGGGTCAAGTACATCCGTTCGACCGAGAAGGGACTCTGGGAGGCCCCGACCGTCCTCAACAATGTCGAGACCTGGGGGAATATCCCGCAGATCCTGGTGCATGGGGCTGAGTGGTTCAGGAGTATGGGCACCGAGAATAGCAGTGGGACCAAGGTTTTCTCGCTCGTCGGCAAGGTCAAGAACAGTGGGCTTGTCGAGGTGCCGATGGGCATACCCTTGCGCACGATGATCTACGAGATCGGTGGCGGGGTGCTGAAAGACCGCGATTTCAAGGCGGTCCAGACCGGCGGGCCGTCAGGGGGGTGTCTGCCGACCGAGAAACTCGACCTCCCGGTGGACTTCGACGAACTGCTCAGGGCCGGGTCGATGATGGGGTCTGGGGGGATGATCGTGATGGACGAGCACACCTGCATGGTCAATGTCGCCCAGTATTTCATCGATTTCCTGGTCGAGGAGTCGTGCGGGAAATGCACGCCCTGTCGCGAGGGACTCAAGGCGATGCAGACGCTGCTCCACGGTCTCACCTCGGGTACTGCCAGGCCCGGCGACACCGCCCTGCTCAAGGAGTTTGCCGGGTATGTGCGCGACACCTCCCTCTGTGGCCTTGGCAAGACCGCTGCAAACCCGGTGCTCTCGACGATGCACTGGTTCCCTGAAGAATATGAGGAGCACGAAAACGAGGGGTTCTGCCGGGCCGGGGTCTGCAGCGGGTTGTATGCCCTTGAAATCGACCCTGAACTCTGCACCGGGTGCACCCTCTGCGCCAAGGTCTGCCCGGTCGATGCCGCGACCGGGGAGAAGAAGCAGACCCACCATATCGACATGGAGAAATGCATCACTTGCGGGTCGTGCATTGATGTCTGTCCTGTCAGGGCGGTCAAGGTCGTGAGGGAGGTGAGGTGAGATGGTGGAAGTGACGATCGACGGGCAGAGGACTGAGGTCGAAAAAGGGACGACAGCCCTGGAGGCGGCGCGTGCCCTGGGCATTGAGGTGCCGACTCTCTGCTACCACGAGGGGATGGCGCCTGACGGGAACTGCCGCCTCTGCCAGGTGGAGGTGGGCGAACTCGGGCGGAGCAAACTGGTCATCTCGTGCATGTACCCGATCACGCGGCCAGTCGAGATCATGACCGACACTCCCGCGGTCCTTGCCGCCCGCGCCTTTGTGCTCAGGCTGCTCCTTACCCGTTCGCCACACTCACCGGTCCTCCAGCACCTTGCGGAGGAGTACGGCGTCGAACCCCTGGACGAACGTTTCGCTCCAGGCGGAGAACCCGACCTCTGCATCAGGTGCGGCCGGTGTGTGCGGGCCTGCGCCGACCTTGGGAACTGTCTCGGGTTTGTCGGGCGCGGATGGGAGAAGGAGGTGCATACGCCATTCAGAGAACCGACCGCTGACTGTCGGGGGTGTGCGGCCTGTGCCGAGGTCTGCCCGACTGGTGCGATCCCTGTCGTCGAGGACGAGGAGGCGGGCACCAGGACGATCTGGGGGCGGACCTTCGACCTGGTCGCCTGCGAGGTCTGCGGCGAACTGTTTGCGACGAAGGAACAGATCGAGGTGGTGGAACCCGGGTTTGAGACGAAAGGCCTGCGGCTTCTCTGCCCGAGGTGTCGGCGGATCGTCGAGGCGCGGGAGGTCGGGGCCGGGGTGGGGTCGCGTGAGGAGAAGAAGGGGTGACTATCTCACCCTGGTGACGGGATGGGAACGGTTAAATTGGAGAGTAGAGATCGTGGGACTATTGAGGGGGGAAAAAGATGGAAAAGACTGAGAACCTGCTGCTGATCACGCCTGACAGGTGCATCGGCTGCGGGACCTGTGAACTGGCATGCTCGCTCGGGCATGAAGGGGAGTTTCGGCCGGCGGTATCAAGAATATCGGTCCACCGGTTCGAGGCCGGGGTGAACGTCCCGATGGCCTGTCTGCAATGTGACAAACCGGCATGTGTGGCCGGGTGCCCTACCGGTGCCCTCGAGAAGGACACCGAGACCGGGATGGTCAATGTCATTGCGTCGAAGTGTATCGGGTGCCGGATGTGCGTGATGGCCTGCCCGTTCGGCAACATTTCGTACAGCATGGCAGAGAAACAACCATTGAAGTGTGATCACTGCGGCGGCAGTCCGTTGTGCGCCGAGTTCTGTCCGACGAACGCCATCGAGTATCTGCCGGCGGAGACAGCAACGATCCAGCGGAAGAAGGCGTTCTCGGCGAAGATTGCCGCCGGACTTTCGGAGGTGGAGATCTGATGTACGGCTGGATGGGGACGGTGCTCCGGATCGATCTTGCGGCGGGTACGGTCAAGAAAGAGGCACTGAACAAGACGTTTGCCGAGGAGTTCATCGGGTCCAGGGGACTTGGCGAGAAGTACTTTATGGAAGAGGTCGACCCGACGGTGGACGCCCTCTCGCCGGGGAACAAACTCATATTTGCCACCGGGCCGCTGACCGGGACGATGGGCGTCTCGACCGGGCGCTACGACGTCGTCGCCAAGGCCCCGCTGAACAATACTCTCGCCTCGTCCAATTCGGGGGGGTACTTCGGTGCCGAGGTGAAGTACGCGGGTTACGACCTGATCATCTTCGAGGGGAAGGCGGCAAAGCCGGTATATATCTGGATCAACAATGCTGTCGTCGAAATCCGCGACGCCTCTCATCTCTGGGGCAAGACGGTCTATGAGACCGACGACGCCGTGAAAGCCGAGACCGATCCCGAGGCAGAGGTGGCCTGTATCGGTCCTGCTGGCGAGAAAATGGTGCTCTTTGCGAACATCATGAACGACAAACACCGTGCCGCTGGTCGGACCGGGATCGGGGCGGTGATGGGCTCGAAGAACCTCAAGGGTATCGCCATCCGCGGGACCAAGGGGATCAAGGTCGCCGACAGAGACGGGTTCCTCTCCATCGTGAGGGAGGCGAGGAAGAAGATCGCGGAGAACCCGGTCACCTCCCAGGGCCTGCCAACGTATGGGAGCAACATCCTGGTCAACATCATCAACGAGGCCGGGGCCTTCCCGACGAACAACTGGCGCGAGGCCTACTTCGACGAGGCCGACAAGATCTCGGGGGAGACGCTCACCGGCGAGCACCTGGTCCATGGCAAGGGCTGCGGGAGTTGCGTGGTCGGGTGCGGCCGCGTCGCCAAGGCCCATGGGCGCTACCAGGAGGTCGGCGAGGGGCCTGAATACGAGTCGGCCTGGTCGTTTGGGGCGGACTGCGGGATCGCTGACATGGATGCCGTCCTGAAGGCGAACTTCCTCTGCAATGAACTTGGGATGGACACCATCTCAATGGGATCGACGATCGCCTGTGCGATGGAACTCGCCGATATCGGGGCGATCGATCAGGTGCAGGACGGTATCGAGGTCCGTTTTGGGAGTACGGAGGCGCTGGTCGAACTGACGCGGGCCACCGCCTATCGCAAGGGGTTCGGTGATGACCTGGCCCTGGGTTCGTACCGCCTGGGCGAGAAGTACGGCCACCCCGAACTCTCGATGAGTGTCAAGAAGCAGGAGATGCCAGCCTATGATCCCAGGGCGATCCAGGGGATCGGGCTGGAGTACGCCACCTCCAACCGCGGCGGGTGCCATGTCCGGGGCTACACCATCTCGCCCGAGATCCTTGGCCTCCCGATGAAACTGGACCCGGCGGTCACCGAGGGGAAGGCCGATGTTCTTAAGATCTTCCAGGACCTCACTGCCGCACTCTCTTCGTCGGGCACCTGTCTCTTTGCCTCGTTTGCGATCGGTGCCGACGAGATCGCTGCCGAACTGAAGGTGACCACCGGGGTCGACTATACTCCTGAGCGGATCATGGCGATCGGCGAGAGAATCTGGAATATGGAGCGGGTGTTCAACCTTAAGAACGGCTACACCGCTGCAGACGACACCCTCCCGCCCAGGTTGCTCAACGACCCGATCCCGCGGGGGCCTGCAAAGGGCCGGGTCAGCAGGTTGCCCGAGATGCTACCCGAGTACTATAAGGTCCGCGGCTGGGACGAGCAGGGGGTCCCGACGCAGGAGAAGCTGAAAGAACTCGGACTTGAAAAACTGGCCTAAATTTGGCTTTATGGGAGCCCCCTGATAAATCTCTCGGACGGGGGCTTGCCGCCCCCCGAACCCCCACTCCACGATAGGTCGAGGACGGCAAAACTCTCTTTATGGTCATCGATTCAGCCTTCCCGGCCCTACCGTTATCCCGGGGGTTCCGGGGGCAACGCCCCTGGCGTGATTGTGGGGAAGGCGATTGAGTCACCCTTGCACCGAGAAGAAGTGAGGGTTTCTACAAAGCCGAAAATTCCTATGGATTTTTGGGTTTGCATGGGCCTGTGCCCCCGGAGCCTGACGACCTGGGGGACTGCCACTCAACTGCCGTCCCTGGACCCCCTGCGACGATTGGCGGGGGACGGTATTTCGATGGATCACGTATGTGCGATCCTATATTTTGTCGACGAGATCCCATCCCCCTCCTATCCTCACAGCAGGGGGGTCGGGGGGTGTAACCCCCCCGGGTACAAGATTAACTGGACTCATTCCACCGCAGCCCGGGTTCTCCTCGCACCAGGGGTTTTGAGAGGTGCCGGCGTGCCGTCGGCGGCACTTCGAACCACCCCGGGATGATCGCTCGTGGCGAGACGACCTGTTCGGGCTCGGCCACCCTCGCCCCGCACTGGCGGCACTTGTAACCCTTCTCCCGTCCCGCCGAGGTCATCCGCTTCCCGCAGGTTGGGCAGAGGGGTGGGCGATACCGGACGTCTGCCGCCGCGTCTCTAAGCCGGATCTTTTCCAGGTTGAGGCTCCCGTGTTTGTAACTCCCGCAGACGACGACCCGGTCACCTGGGGCCAGGGCCCGCACCACATCGCGGAACCCCTTTGTTGGCTCATAGGCCATGCACCTGAGGCACTCGTCGCCGTCGCGGACCGTGATCTCGACGTGACCTCCCTCGCCGGTCGTCGCCCGTTCCGCGACGATGGCCGCCACGCAGTACGACCGCCCGTCGAGGAGGGCGCCGACCGTGCCAGGGACGAGGTGGGCGTCGGTCCCCTGGTTGGTGACCCAGACCTGCGCGATTGGCGCCTTTTCCGCGATGATCCGCCCGGCCGCCGCCCCCACCCAGGCCTGACTCTCGCCCCTGATCCCGTAGAGGACCGGGTCGGGGGTGTGAGGTACGCAGACGACGACTTTGTTCTCCGGATCGACCGAGTCCCACGTATGCGGCCAGGTCGCCGCCTCTGCCGCAAAGACCGAGTCGCGCTCGACCTGTCTCGGTGTCCCGAAGCGGTCGGCGGCGCGGTAGGCCAGGAGTTCGTAGGTTCTATCTGGCAGTACGCTTGCGACCGCCGCCGTCGCCCCGATCAGGCCGCGGCAGTTCTTCCACCCGCGTGCGAGCGCCCCGGCACCTTCGAGGACTTCCCGCGCCTCTTCGACCATGCAGAAATCCTGCACCGCCTGCCAGTAGAACTCCGGCGCCGGGGCCTCCTCGACGACCACTAGCCCGGGGTTGGTGTTCTCGCAGGAGAGATCGGCGAGGTCGTCCACCAGTGCCCCGGCGATCGAGAACGCCAGTTCAGGGTTCCCTTCGGCCCTGAGACAGACTGCGGCGTTCCCTCTGGTCTTATGGGGGGCGTTCGGGTTGAGCCTGACCAGCCTGGTTTCCGTGACCCCGATGCCTGCGCTCCTGAGGTTTCTGGCCAGCACGGCCCCCAGATAGGTCGTGCACATCCCCGCCGGCGAGTCGGTGTCGTCGATACCGATGAGCATGAAGCGATTATTTATTAGGGCGTCGTACTATATCCACCTTTAACGAGTGACAATGTCGCATGGACGTCTCCTTGATATGGTTGTCAGCGTGATGCTGACAGCGGGGTTTGAGGTTTCCGAACGCTGTAGCCTCAGGCCCAGGTCTTTTGATCTGATCGCAGGCAGAGAAGACGTTCTCATGGTCTTAAAAGTGGTCTCGCACATCGACTCTGTCACTGAAGAGATCTCGCGGGACCTGGACGCCATCGCCCGCCACCTCAACGCATCCCCGATGATCGTGGGTGAGCGGGCCCGGGACGCCGACCTCGAGCGTGGGACCGTCTATGTGCGCTATGGGATCTATGCCATCAGCCCGGCCACGCTGTACGACTACCTTGTCGACGGGGTGCCGCCTCTTATCTATGCCCAGCCCGGCGGACTGTACGTGAACGTCAACGGCGATATACTCAAAGGACTGCGTGAACAGCACCAGCTCTCCCTCGGCGACCTGGCTCGGTACCTCGGGGTCTCCCGCCGGACCATCTCCAAGTACGAGGACGGGATGAACACCACCCTCGAGGTGGCGGTGCAGCTCGAAGAACTCTTTGACGAGGCAGTGATCGAGGCGATCGATCTCCTCTCCTATGTCCCGGCAGGCCAGACCGAGGAGCCACCAACCAGTGTCCTCCCTGACGACTTCGAACGGATAGGGGTCGAGGTCCACCAGATGCGGCGGGCCCCCTTCCAGGCCCTGGCCATGGCGGAGAGCGAGACGATATTCACCTGCTATGGAACGGCGCAGAAGACTGTCAGGCGTGCGGCTCTCATCGGGAACATCTCGCAGATCGCGGGGGCGTATGCGATGTGTGTCATCTCTGACTACAAAAAGAAAAAACGGATCGGAAGGACGCTGGTTGTTGGAGAGGGGCATCTCCATACTCTTGAGGATGGTTCTGACCTCATCGACCTGGTCTCCCGCTAAGAAACTATATATAGAACTACAAACCATCTATTTTAGCACTACATTATATGGTGATTTGAAATGTCGCAACAAATGGGAGGACAACCGATCCTTGTTCTGAAGGAAGGCAGCTCCCGCACCCGCGGGAGGGACGCTCAGAGCATCAACATTTCCGCCGCAAAGGCCGTGGCCAGCGCCGTTCGGACGACCCTTGGTCCCCGTGGCATGGACAAGATGCTCGTCGACACGATCGGGGATGTCGTCATCACCAACGACGGTGTGACCATCCTCAAAGAGATGGACATCGAACACCCGGCCGCCAAGATGATGGTCGAGGTCGCAAAGACCCAGGACGACGAAGTCGGCGACGGCACCACCACCGCAGTTGTCGTGGCCGGCGAACTTCTCAAGCGTTCAGAGGAACTCCTTGAGCAGGACGTCCACCCCACCGTCATCGCCCAGGGCTACCGCAAGGCCTCTGAGAAGGCTATTGAGCTCCTCAACGATCTTGCGATCAATGTCGAGACCGGCGACGAGGAGACCCTCAAGAAGATTGCAGGCACCGCCATGACCGGTAAGGGTGCCGAGGCCGCGAAGGAGAAGCTCTGCGACCTCGTCGTCAAGGCCGTCACCATGGTCGCCGACGAAGACGGCACCATCGACACCGACTACGTCAAGGTCGAGAAGAAAGTCGGCGGGTCCATCGAGGACTCCGAGATCGTCGAAGGCATGCTCATCGACAAGGAGCGTGTCCACCCGGCGATGCCAAAGAAGGTCGACGAAGCCAAGATCCTTCTGCTCAACGCCGCAGTCGAGTTCAAGAAGACCGAGGTCGACGCCGAGATCAATATCACGAGCCCTGACCAGCTCCAGATGTTCCTGGACGAGGAAGAGCGGATGATCAGGAACATCGTCGACAAGATCGTCAACTCCGGTGCGAACGTCCTCTTCTGCCAGAAGGGTATCGACGACATCGCCCAGCACTACCTTGCCAAGTCCGGTGTCTTTGCGGTCCGCCGTGTCAAGAAGTCAGACATGGAGAAGCTCGCTCGTGCGACCGGTGCATCCCTGGTCTCTTCCATCGATGCCATCGCCCCCGAAGAACTCGGCTACGCGGGCATCGTCGAGGAGCGTAAAGTGGCTGGCGAGGACATGATCTTTGTCGAGAAGTGCAAGAACCCGAAGGCGGTCTCCATGATCATCAAGGGCGGCACCGAGCACGTCGTCGACGAACTCGACCGTGCGATCGAGGACGCCCTCAGGGTCGTCGAGGTTGCCATCCGCGACAAGAAGTTTGTCGTTGGCGGCGGTTCCCCAGAGATCGAGCTCTCCCTCAGGCTCCGCGAGTATGCGGCGACCGTCGGCGGCAGGGCGCAGCTCGCCATTGAGGCCTTTGCGAACGCCCTTGAGATCATCCCGAGGACTCTGGCCGAGAACGCGGGCCTCGACCCCATCGACACCCTGGTCGACCTCCGTGCAGCCCACGAGAAGGGCCAGAAGACCGCAGGTCTCGATGTCTACACCGGCAAGGCCGACGACATGCTCGCTCTGGGCGTTGTCGAGCCCCTGCGTGTCAAGACCCAGGCGATCTCCTCGGCCGCCGAGGCCGCGGTGATGATCCTCAGGATCGACGACGTCATCGCCTCTGCCAAGTCTGCCGGCCCCTCACCCGAGGAGATGGCGGCCATGGGCGGCGGCGGCATGGGTGGCATGGGCGGCATGGGCGGCATGCCCCCGATGTGAACACCCTAAAAGATATACTGCAGATGCCCGGGATCCCGGGCACCGTCTTTTTTGGTCTCGTGCGTTCTTGGGCAACACTTTATTCCTCATGTGCTCCGTGAGAACACCTGCTTCTCTGACAGATTTTTGGGCTTTGTAAAAAACCCCTGGATTGAACTCTTCTGTGAGAGGCATGCCGCCACACGATGGGTTGAGGGCTACAACCCACTTTTCATGGTCGTCCATTCTGCCTTCCCGGCCTCATCGCGCTCCAGGGGGTCCGGGAGAACTGCGCCCCCGGTGCGATTGATAGGGGAAGGTAAGTCGATCTGATCGGCCGCCCTTATCATAGGATCTTTCCTGTCGTCTCGCGGCGGGGGCGTGCCGCCCCCCGGATCCCCCGCGACGAGGAGAGGGGTGGGGCGGCAATGAGGCGGTGTTCCCCCCATGGTGTCCTGTTCTGAAGGGGGGCACAGGTCCACACCCCCTGGGGACCCACGATCATGTGCAATCGTGTATGCGTGAGCCAGTGGTTCATGCCCGATTCTACAGATCCAGATTTTGTCAGACTCGCGGTCGCTCGCACTTTCCGGCCCCCGGTGCGACCGCTGTGGGAAGACACGTGATCAAAAGGGTACTCTGAAAGATTAATGGGGTTCTCTCCTGGGCCCCTAGAACAGAAAAAAAGAATCAGGCGAGAGCGCCTGTCATCTCACCGAGGATCCGGGCCATATCGACCCAGATGATGAGATTTTTCTTCTCTTCTTCGTCGTCTTCCTTCTCCTGGGCCTTCTCGGTGATCTTGATGATCCCCTTCACATGGGCGTCATTGGAGATGGTGTCGTTCATCTGTTCGATATCCTCCTCTGCGACCTGCATCACAGAGAGGACATCGTCGACAATCACCCCGACATTGGTCCCTCCGGCGGCTTCAGGGACGAGGATGATGATCTTCTGTTGCCGCTCCTCCACAGTCGTATCAGGGATATTGAGGATGGAGCTGAGTCTCATGACCGTCGTGATCTCGCCGCGGAGGTTGATGATCCCGGCGATATGTGCGGGTGACCGCGGCACCGGGGTGATCGGGACCATCTCCACAATCTCCCTGGCAAGCGCAATGTCGAGCGCGTATCGTTCTCCTGCAATTTCAAATTCAACGATGTCTATATGTGCCACTCCTTTCACCTTACTCCAGTTTAAACCGGTCGAGGCTTTCCTTCATCTCGCCGGCCATGTCTGCTACCTCCATCGCCCCGCTTCCGACCTCTTCTGCCGATGCCGAGACCTCTTCTGCCAGGGCGGCCATGTCCTCGATCCTGGACATCGTGTCCCTGGTCATCGTGTTCGTCGAGTCCATCCGCTCCATCACGCTGTTGGTGGAGTTGGCCTGATCTTCAGTCGCCCGTGCGATCTCGGTGACACTGGTGTGTGCCTCCTTGGACGCCGAGACGATCTGGTTCATGGCATCGATGGTCTTGTTGACGCTCGTGATCCCGGCGGTGATCTCGTCGAAGGCGGCCGAAAGGTCATGCGCGGTCTGTTCGCTCTTTGCCTGGATGCTCCCGATGAGTTCTTCGATATGGTTGGTGGCGTTCTTCGACTCGCCGGCAAGATTCCGCACCTCGCCTGCGACGACCGCAAACCCACGGCCATGTTCGCCGGCCCGTGCCGCCTCGATCGCGGCATTGAGCGCAAGGAGGTTGGTCTGGTTGGAGATGTCGTTGATGAGTTTGACGATCTTGGAGATCTCGTTCATCTCATCTTTCAGCCTTGAGAATTCCTCGACACCTTTCTTTGTAATCCTTTCGACTTCACCCATCTTCTGGGTCGCTTCACGCCCGATCTCTTCTGCCTCGTCGCCAGCCTCGACCGCCGACTCGGTCCCTTTGAGGACTTCCTGGGAGGTGCTTGCGATCTCTTCGATCGAGGCGGAGAGGTCAGCCATCGAGCGTGCGACTTCTTCAAGGTTTTCGAGTTGTTTCTTCGCGTCTTCGGCGGTCTGCTGACTCTTGGTGGCGACCTGTTCGACGGCCTTGCTGATATCTTCGGCACTCCTCCCGCTCTCTTTGGTGCTTGCCTCGACCCTGTTGCCAAGATCGGTGATCTTCTTGAGCACCTCTTTTATCGACTCCCTGGAGTGGCGGTAATTGAGTTTGAGGTCTTTGAGGAGGTCGTCGTCACCGATGTTGACAAGGGTGGTGAGGTCGCCCGCAGCCATCTCGTCCATCGCGGACTTGAGTTCTTCTGCACTCTCTGCAAGCCGACGGGCCTGATCTTTGGTCTTGAGTTCGTTCAGGATCAGGTCGGTGTTGTCCTGGTAGATGTAGTAGTTGACGTCGATCTCGCCGTCGTCATTGAGGATGGGGAGCTGGTAAAGGCGGAGGTACGACTTCGTATGGTCCTCCCACGAGACTTCCATCTCTGAGACGGCAAGTTTCTTGGTCTGGTATGAGGCATAGAAGTCGTCGCCGCTGGTCTTGATGTCGAAGTCGTACAGCTTCTTGGCCATCAGTTCGTCATAGGACCCGCGCCAGACTTCTTCGTATTTCTTGTTGAGGTCGAGGCGGTGCTTGTCGCCAGCGAGGACGGCGATGGCCTGGGGGTTCTGGTTGATGAAGGCGTCAGACCTCTTCTGGAGAAGTTCGACCTCCTTGAGTTTCTTGGTCTGTTCGGTGAGGTCCTGGTAGATGTAGTAGTTGACGTCGATCTCGCCGTCGTCGTCAAGGATGGGAACCTGGAAGAGGCGGAGGTACGAGGTGGTCCCGTCTTCCCAGGAGACTTCCATGTCTGAGACGGCGAGTTTCTTGGTCTGGTATGAGGCGTAGAAGTCGTCGCCGCTGGTCTTGATGTCGAAGTCGTACAACTTCTTGGCCATCAATTCGTCATAGGTGCCGTGCCAGACCCGTTCGTACTCCTTGTTGAGGTCAAGACGGTGCTTGTCACCGGCAAGGACGGCGATGGCCAGGGGGTTCTGGTTGACAAAGGCGTCCGCCCGCTTCTGAAGGGCCTTGACTTTCTTGAGTTCTTTTTTCTGCTCGGTGAGGTCCTGGTAGATGTAGTAGTTGACGTCGATCTCACCGTCGTCGTCAAGGATGGGGACCTGGAAGAGGCGGAGATATGAGGTGGTCCCGTCTTCCCAGGAGACTTCCATGTCTGAGATGGCGAGTTTCTTGGTCTGGTATGAGGCGTAGAAGTCGTCGCCGCTGGTCTTGATGTCGAAGTCGTACAGTTTCTTGGCCATCAGTTCGTCATAGGTGCCGTGCCAGGCCCGTTCGTATTCCTTGTTGAGGTCAAGACGGTGTTTGTCACCGGCAAGGACGGCGATGGCCTGGGGGTTGTATTTTAAGAATGCTTCTGACCTTTTTTTCAGTTTTTCGAGTTCTTTTCTCTCTTCCTCGCGTTCCCCCATGATCCTGACAACCTTGTTGACCATCCTGGCCAGGGGTTTGAACTCGTCAGTGACCTGGTCTTCATTCACCCGGACGGAGTAATCGCCGTTCAGGGCTTGTTCCAGGATGTCTTCGACTTTTTTTGGATTTCCTGTAGTCATTTTTTCTATACCCTCCATTCTTTGTAATGATCAATTGTTGCTTTTGATCAATTCAATGAACTCCTTATTATGTCTTCTCATTTATTCAAATTCTCAATCAATTCACTTTTTAGATATTTCTCATTAAATATCGGTATATTTTGCATCAAAAACGCAGAATGTAGTGTCGGCCTGGTCGGGGCATGAAGAACCTTTATATGCATCCTCTATGATGAGAGGGCATGGGCGAGCGGTTTATCTTCACTACACACCGGACAGTCTGTTATCGCTGCCATGAAGAGGCGGACCAGGTGATCAAGGCGGTTTCGTCACAGGCTCAGGTGGTGTGCGACCACTGTGGAGCCACCAGGATCTTTCTCCCGAGGGTGGAGGAAGTGGGGGCCGAGGGGGCATATACTCCAATCAGCTGCTATGAGGTCTGGCACCTGACGCCGACAGCCCTCTGCAAGAACTGCGGGGTCGAGGGGCTGCATGACCTGATCGTCGGGTGCAACCAGTTCACGACGCGGTGCCACAATTGTGGCTACACGCATTTTTACAAATTTAGTCTGGAATATATCGGGCGGTGTCCGATCGAGGGGGAGGAGGTCTGACCGAATTCTCAAGAACTGTTCATGGAACAGATGCGCGCCCCGACGTGCCAGGGGAAAATTATTCCGAGGACTTTGTAGAATCAGGCATGAACCCTGGGGCTCGGGCATATGGGATGAAACTTATTGGAGTTCTCTGGAGTGAGTGGGTCTCTGCTCCCCCTTCTGAGCAAGACACCAGAGGGAAACACCGCCTCATTGCCGCACTCGCCTCTGTCCTGGTGCGGGGTCATGGCAGGTGGCCCGCCTTTTTTTCACGCCCAGAGAGATCTTAAATTTTGTCAGGTTTCATAATCTGGAATGGCAGGAACCATTAGCCGCAGTATTACGCTGGCGAAGGCGTCGCTTTCGGTCCTGAGAAAGGACAAGGAGATGATGCTCTTCCCCATCCTCTCAGGAATCGTCACTCTGATCCTCGCCGCCTCCTTTGCGCTCCCCCTCATTTTCACCGGGTTCATGGCTGAGGGCACTCTCGGGGAGTATGGCGGGATCATGCTCCTTTTCCTCTTCTACCTCGTCAGTTACGCCGTCGTCATCTACTTCAACACCGCCCTCATCGCCTGCGCCGACATCAGGCTCCGCGGCGGTGACCCGACGGTTGCCGACGGTCTCCGGGCCGCCACCGCCAACTTCGGTCACCTCCTCTCCTGGGCCCTTGTGGCGGCGACCGTGGGTCTCGTCCTCAACCTGGTCTCAGAAAAATCAGAAGGGCTCGGACAGCTTGCCGTCGCCCTTGTCGGTGCGGCCTGGAACCTTGCGACTTTCTTCGTCGTCCCGGTGATGGTCTTCGAGAAGATGGGGGTCGTCGACGCGATCGGCGAGTCCTGGCGCCTTTTCAAGCGGACCTGGGGCGAGAACGTCGTCGGCGGGTTTGGTCTCGGGCTGATCATGGTGCCGGGCATCCTCCTCATCGTCGTCGGCGTGGTCGCCCTGGCGGTGGACCTCGGTGCCGCAGCACTTGCCCTGCTTGGTCTCGGGTTTGTCGTCACCGTGGTGCTCGGCGTCGTCTATGCCGCTCTCCAGGGGATCTTTGTCGCAGTGCTCTACCGGTATGCAAAAGAAGGCACTATCTCTCCTGAGTTTGGCACAGACCTGGTGCAGGGTGCGTTTGTGCCCCGGCATGGGTAATTAGACTCTCTTTTTTTGGCGCTGGAGAAATTCTCGGCTTTGTAGGATCAGGCATGAACCCCTTGTTCACGCACACGTGATTGAACATGGCCGTGGGTCTCTGGGTCGTGCACTGATCTGTGTGCCTCTTTCTGAGCACGACCCCTGGTGGGAAGATCATCGAATGGCCGCCTGCGCCCCGTCTGCCCTTGTTGTGGGAGGATGGGGAAGATTCTGTGATGAGGGCGGTCACTCCTCCAAACTTCCGTGCAGAAGATAGGCAGTGGATGGCAATCTCCTCTTCAGGGTCATTGAGAATGCCTTCCCATGCCTATCTTCATCCCGGGGATCCAGGAGATGCGACTGGAAGGAGTTTGAGGGAATTTTCGATTTTCGAGGGAGCCCCCGGCGTGATGGTGTGGGGGGGGTGGTTGCGTCACCCTTGCACCTAAAAGAGGTGAGGATCTCTACAAAGTCAAAGCCGAATTTTTCGCTCTGTAGCAACCCCCCGGACTGTTATCTCTGCAGGGGGCTTGCCGCCCCCCGAACCCCCCGCGACACGACAGGTCGAGGACGGCAGCCCCCTCTTCAAAGGTTTCGAATATGCTTTCCCGGCTCAATCTCCATCTCGGGGATCCGGGGACGCCGCGCCCCCGGCCGAAGGGGTGAGAAGGCGGGTGCGGCACACTTCTAACAGGAACTGGTGAGGATCTCTATAGGGTCACATTGCTTGATCTGCTCTTCACTCCTCACCACTCCTCACTGCCCTCTGCGCCAGGAGGGCGTCGGCGAGGACGAGGGCGAGCATCGCCTCGGCCACCGGAACCAGGCGGAAGGCGATGCAGGGGTCGTGACGCCCGGTGATCGAGACCTCGACCTCGGTGCCGTGGAGGTCGAGGGTCTGCTGCGGCCTGGCGATGGACGGCGTGGGCTTGACGGCGAGGCGGACCCTGATCTCCTGCCCGGTCGAGATCCCGCCGAGGACGCCGCCGGCATGGTTGGAGAGAAACCCGGAGGCGTCCATGGAGTCGTTGTTCTCGCTTCCCAGGAGGCGAGCGGCGGCAAACCCCTCCCCGATCTCGACGCCTTTCACCGCCCCGATCCCCATCATCGCGGCGGCGATGGCGGCGTCCAGTTTCCCGAAGGTTGGTGAGCCCAGGCCAGGAGGGACGTTCTCGGCGGTCACCTCGACGATCCCGCCGACCGAGTCGCCGGCTTCGGCCGCGATCCGCACCTCCTCCTCCATCGCGCCGGGGTCGCGTTCGCCGTGCACCTCGCCGACACGCCCGGCCACGTCGATGCCGTGCGTCATGAGGAACTTCGCGGCCACTGCCCCGGCGGCGACCCGTGCGGCGGTCTCCCGCCCAGAACTCCGGCCGCCGCCCCGGTGGTCGCGTAGCCCGTACTTCTGGAGATAGGTGTAGTCGGCATGCCCCGGCCTGAAGACCTCGCGGAGTGCGTCGTAGTCGCCGCTCCTGACGTCGCGGTTCCTGATAAGGAGGGCGACCGGCGTGCCGGTCGTCCGCCCCTCGAAGACGCCTGAAAGGATCTCGACGGCGTCTGCCTCCTTGCGTGGGGAAGCGAGCGGGCCGCCCGGCCGGCGGCGGTCGAGCATGGGCTGGATGTCGGCCTCGGAGAGTGGGAGGCCCGGCGGGACGCCGTCGAGGACCGCCCCGACCGCCGGGCCATGACTCTCCCCGAAGGTCGTGACCCTGAACCACTGCCCGAAGGTGTTCATAGCCCGAGCACCTCCCGCACTGTCTCGGGCCTGACCTGTATCCCGGTCATATGAAGGAACTGTTCACACGCCTGGTAGACAAACATCTCGGTCCCTGGGATGGTGCGGCACCCGCGGGCGGCGGCGGCCCTGAGGAGCGGGGTCTCCTGCGGAGTGTAGACCAGGTCGAAGACCGTCGTCGCCGGGTCGAGGTCGGTGGCGGAGAGAAGCGTACGCGGGTCGGTGCCCATCCCGACCGGGGTGGCATGGACGACGACGTCGGGAGGGGTCATCCCGGCGAAGTCCCTGATCTCCCCGGCCCGGCACCTGAACCGCCCGGCCAGGCCCTCGGCCTGTCGGAGGTTGCGGGCCAGGACCGTCACCTCGCATCCCAGGTCGAGGAGGGCATAGACCGCGCCCGCCGCCGCGCCCCCGGCCCCGAGGACGACGGCCGTCCCGGCGCCTGCGCCTTCGAGAGGACGGCGGACCCCGGTCCAGTCGGTGTTTGTCGCCCTGATCTGATCGCCGCAGAAGACCAGGGTGTTTGCCGCTCCGATCGCCTGCGCATGCGGGTCGACCTCGTCGGCCGCGGCCAGGGCCGCCGCCTTGTGCGGGACCGTGACCGAGAGTCCTTGCACACCGAGGGCTCTGGCCGCCCTGAGGATCTCCCCGAACTCAGGGTGGTCGAAGAAGGTGTACGCGGCGTCGATGCCGTAGGTCGCAAAGAGGGCGGTGTAGAGTTCAGGGCTCCTGCTGTGAAGGCAGGGGTGACCAGCGATCCCGTAGAGCCCGGTCGCCGGTCTGAGGGAGTGGAGGCGTTCGGCCTCTTCGGGCGGGAGGCGGAAGCCGTCCATCACCTGTGGATCGCGTTCGCGCCCCTTCAGGAGGCCGAGGACGGCGTCGGCGGTCTCCGCCGGGGTCAGGCCTGCGGTGGAGAGGGCGAAGTCTGCGGCGGCGCAGTAGTGTGGCCGCCGCCGGGCCAGGAGGGCCGCCACCTCGTCGGCAGGCGGGAGGGCGGTGAGAGGCGGGCGGTCAGAACCTTTTGTCCTCTCCGCGATCGTCTCCGCGTCTGCTTCAAGGAGGACGACCCGTCCGCCCCGTCGGAGTGCGGCGACATTGGCCTGGTCGAGCACGGCCCCGCCGCCGGTGGCGACGACCCCGTCGACATCGGTGAGGCCCGCGACGACCGCACGTTCCAGGGCCCTGAACTCTTCTTCCCCCTCGTCGGCGAAGATCGCCGGGATGGACCTGCCGGCCCGTGCCTCGACCATGGCGTCGGTGTCATAGAAGGGAAGGCCGAGGCGGTCGGCCAGGATGCGGCCGACCGTCGACTTTCCGGTGCCGCGGTAGCCGATGAGGACGACCTTCATACCAGACCTCCCTCCTGCAACGCCTCCCAGAACCCAGGGAAGGACTTGGCCACGCACTCGGCCTCCTGCACCGTCACCTCGCCGCTCCCGAGCCCGAGGACGGCGGCGCTCATCGCCGTCCGGTGGTCGTGGACCGGGTCCACCACGAGATGGCCGCGGCGGGATCCGGGCGAGATGGTGATCTGGTCCTCCCCGACCTCGACTCCCGCGCCGAAGCCGCGGAGCACCCGTGCGATCGCCGCCACCCGGTCACTCTCCTTGTACCTGAGATGGGCAGTCCCGGTGATGGTGGTCGGGCCGCGGGCAAAGGCGGCGACGGCCGCGAGGTTCTGGACGGTGTCGGGCGAGGTCGCCATCTTGATCTCGGCCCCTTCGAGGACGCCGTCTGACTCCAGGACCACGCCGGTCGCGTCGGCCCGGACGCGGCATCCCATCGCCGCGAGGGCGTCGAGGAACCGGCGGTCGCCCTGCGCCGAGCCCGGGTCGAGGTGGTCGACCCGCACCCCCCCGCCGCAGACCGCCCCGATCGCAAAGAAGGTCGAGGCCGAGGACCAGTCGCCCTCGACCACGTAGCACGTCGGACGATACCGGCCAGGCTTGACCAGGAAGGTGTCCCCTTCCTGGCGCACTTCCACGCCGAAGGCGGCCATCACCCCGGTGGTGAGGTCGAGATAGCTCGCGGAGACCGGGGGTGTCGTGAGGGTGAGGGCAAGCCCGTCGGCCCAGCATGGGGCGGCGATGAAGAGGGCCGAGATGAACTGGCTTGAGACGTCGCCTGGCATCGACACGCTCCCGCCCCGCACCGGCCCACGGACCGTGACGGGCGGGAAACCGGGGCGGCCCGCATACCTGACCTCGCCGCCCAGACCCGCCACCGCTTTGCCCAGCGGCCCCACCGGGCGCTCCTGCATCCTGGCGCTTCCGGTGAGCGTGACCCGGTGCCCGGCAAGGGTGGCAAGCCCGGTCAGGAACCTGAGGCTTGTCCCTGAATCCCCTGCGTCGATGACAGTCGGGGCGTCGAGGGGTAAGCGGCCGGCACACCCCTGCACCATGAGGACATCGGCGTCCCCGGCGACCCGGATCCCCAGGGTTTCAAGCCCGGCGCGGGTGCGGGCGATGTCCCCGGCGTCGAGGGGCCTGACGATCTCTGACTCCCCGTCTGCAAGGGCGGCGACGGCCAGGGCCCGGTGGGTGAGGCTTTTCGAGGGCGGGGCGGCGATGTCGAGGTCGACCCCGCGCCGGCGGGTCAGCGTCATCTCCATCCGCTCACCTCCAGGTGCGGGTAGCACCCGAACTCCTTCACCTCTACGAGGTTCTTGAGTTCGGCGACGGCCCGGCCCCACTCTGGTCCGGCCTCGCCGTCGATGAAAAAGACATACCGCCCAAGTCCCCGTCGTGCCGGGCGCGACTCGATCCTGGTGAGGTTGATCTCCCGGCGAGCGAAGACGGTCAGGAGGTCGGCGAGGAGGCCGGCGCGGTCGGTCATGGGGTCGAGGAGGAGCGAACATTTTGTCGCCTCTTCCCCGGTATAGGGGGCCTTTGAGATCTGCACGAACCTGGTGGTGTTGTCGGGAGCGTCCTGGACGTCGCGGGCGATGAGCGAGAGCCCGCACCGCTCCGCGGCCAGGGCGGTGGTGAGGGCCGCCGCCCCACCCCCGACACGGGCGGCCTCCTCCGCACTCGCCGCATTGGAGGAGGTGTGGACGACCGGGACGTCGAGACGCTCGACCAGGCGCGAGGACTGCTCGTGGGCCTGCGGGTGGGCATAGACGGCCGTGACCGCGTCCATGCCGACCGCTGCGGCGAGGTGGAACCTGACCTGGACGCAGATCTCGGCGGTGATGAAGACCTGGTGGGTGAGGAGGGCGTCGAGGGACGGCCCGACCCCGCCGGCCTCGCTGTTCTCCAGGGGTACGAGCCCGTCGCCCTTTCCGGCGGCGACATGCTCAAAGACCGCTCCTATGGTCGGGAGGAGCCGGACCTCGTTGGCGAGGCGGGCGGCCAGGGCATGGGAGATGGTGCCGGCCGGGCCCAGGGCGGCGAGGATCAGCGTGTGGCGAGACATTGCACCAGCGCCTCCGATTCTTCGGTCGCTTCCTCGATATATGCCGAGAAGAACGCCGCGTCCCTGGCAAAGAGGTCGACAAACTCCTTCTCGCCGTCCCGCACCGCGCGTTCGGCCTCTGCCGCGGCTTCCCTGAAGGCGTCGAGGGCCGCCGGCATAGCCGGGTTCTCCTGGAGGATGGCGGCGTAGAGCGCGGGATCCTGCCCGAGGAGACGGCCGACCAGGGCCATCTCGGTCCTGTACACCGGACTGGTCACGGCCAGGAGGGTGTCGAGGTCGACACCGAGTCTCCGCATCGTCCCGGCAAGGGTGAGGGTGGTGTAGTGAGTCAATCCCTGGACGACGGCCATCAGTTGGTCGTGCGCCGCCGGGTCCATCTCGATGACCCTGGCCCCGCCGGCCTTGAGGGCGTCGAGGAGCAGGTCGGCCTGGTCAGGATTGATCCTCGCCGGGCAGGCGACGACCGTCTGGCCGGCAAGGGTGGGGGTGGTGGGGCCGAACATCGGGTGGAGCCCGAGGACGGCGGCCCTGGTCCTGAGCATCGCCGCCACCGGCGCCGCCTTGAGCGAGGTGAGGTCGCAGAGGACCTGGTCGTCCCTGAGGTGGGGAGCGATCTCCTCGATGACCGCCATGGTCTTTTTGATCGGGACCGAGACCATCACCACGTCTGCGGTCCGGGCGAGGTCGATATTGGTGAGGGCGGTCGCCGGGCCTGAGATGAGCACCTCCCACCCGGCCTCCCGAAAGACCCTGGCAAAGAAAGTGCCCATCCCGCCGGTTCCGCCGATGATCCCGAGACGCATCCTCAGGTCTCCGTGATCGTCTCCCCGACCGCCATCCCAAAGTGGCGTCCGGCGGTCATCGAGAGGCCGAGGACCACGTCGCCTTCCCGGAGGGCGGCGACCGAGACCGGACCGTCAGGGCCGAGGAGGCGGACAGTCTCGGCGTTCTGGAGGACGATCCCGGCCGGTCTGTCGGCCGCGGTCTTCGCCTCCACCAGGAGGAGAGGCCGGCGCTCGGTCTTCACCCTGCCGACCGCCGCCTCTTCGGTAACCCCCTCGCCGTCGGCGACGAGCACGCCATCGCCGGCCCGTACCTCGGAAAGGTACGCGGTCCTCCCGTCTGGCCCGAGGAGGTAGGCATGGACCGCCCCGGCATTCACCCTGAAGGGCCTGGGGGAGACGTAGGGGTTCTCGGCCGTCTCGGCCAGGACCAGGAAGAAGGCGGAGGAGGTGTTGCCGACGAGCATCCCCTGCCCCTCGGCCAGGAGCGAGCAGGTGTCGATGCAGGTGCGGTCGCCCATCCCGATCTGGCGGACCCCTGTGACGGTGAATTCTTCGAGGGCGAGGGCCGGCGTCCTTGCGGCGACGGCGGCGGCCACCCGCCCGACCTCGGTTGCGTCGTCGGTGCTGAGGAGCACCCCAGCAACTCCCTTCTCCAGGATGCCGAGGGCGAGGGCGGCCTCCTCGGCAGTATGGACCACGGCGATGATCTGGTCTGAGACCGCGACCAGGTTCTCCAGCGGGATCACCGTCCAGTCAGGGGTGGAGACGACGAGAAGCGTCTCGCCAGCGACCGGGAGGGGCGGGGTATCTGGCGTCACCTCGACGAAGAGGACGTCGGTTCCCGGCACCAGGTCGCCGTCAGGGGCGACGGTGGTCACCCGTCCGAGGGCGCGGGCGTCTTCGGCGGCCTCGACGACAAGGGCTCCGGCCCCGGCTTCGATCGCCGCGGTGGCCAGGTCGGTCCGCCAGGGACGGACGTCCACCCAGAAATGGGTCATCGCTCCTCCAGGGCGGCTGCAGGGTCGAGGCGCGAGTGGACGACCTGGCAGATGGCGCGGACAAAGGCCTTCGGGTCGTCGCGCTGGAAGGCGTTGCGCCCGATACAGACCCCTGACGCCCCGGCGTCGATGGCGTCGTGGATCGCCTGGAGGGTGGCGAGGTCACCGGCCTTCTCCCCGCCGGCAATGAGGACCGGGATCGAACTCGCCGCGGTGATCTCCACGAAGGTCGCCGGGTCGCCGGTGTAGGTGGTCTTGACCAGGTCGGCCCCGAGTTCTTCGGCCACCCTGACGCAGTGGCCTACGGCGGCGGGGTCCCTGGGGTCGATGCCGACGCCCCGTGGGTAGACCATCGCGAGGAGCGGCATGCCCCATCTGGCGCACTCGCGGGAGACTTCGCCCGCGGCCTCGATCATCCTCGACTCGTGCGGGGCCCCCAGGTTGATGTGGACCGAGACGGCGTCCGCCCCCAGGGAGACGGCTTCCTCGACGGTGCAGACGAGCACCTTGTCGTCTGGGTCGGGGTTGAGCGAGGTGGAGGCCGAAAGATGGACGACGAGCCCGATGTCCCTACCGTGGCCGCGGTGACCTGCCCTGACCATTCCCTTGTGCATGACGATCGCATTCGCCCCGCCGTCGCTGACCGCAGCGACGGTCTCGGGCATCCGGCGCAGCCCCTCGATCTGGCCGAGGGTGAACCCGTGGTCCATCGGGACGATGACGGTCCTTCCGGTGTTGCGGTCCATGATACGTTCGAGTCGTATCGCTTTTCCAATCATAATTCCATCATCTCCATTGCTTCCTCGGCACTCCGTCCCTGGTGGACGACCGCGGCCGCCGCCCTCAGGAACTGGGCCGGGTGCGGGTGGCCGAAGACATTGCGCCCGATCGAGATCCCGGCGGCCCCGCCCTCTATGGCACCTTCGATCATGGCGAGGGTCGCCGCCTCGCCGGTCTTCGACCCGCCGGCCACGACCACCGGCACCGGGCACCCCCGCGTCACCTCCCTGAAGGTGTCGGGGTCGCCGGTGTACACCGTCTTGATCAGATCGGCGCCCAGTTCGGCCCCAGCCCTCGCGGCGAGGGCGACGGCCTCCACCCCGCGTTCGTCCTCGATCGACGGCCCTCTGGGGTACATCATGGCAAGGAGCGGCATCCCCCATTCCATGCACTCGACCGCGACCTTCCCGAGGTCTTCGAGCATCCTGGCCTCCGACCCGGCCCCGATATTCACATGGACCGAGACGGCGTCGGCGCCCATCTTCAGGGCGTTGGTGACGGTGTTGACGAGCACCTTCTCGTTCGGGTCGGGCCCGAGCGTGGTCGAGGCCGAGAGGTGGAGGATGAGCCCGATGTCCCGCCCCCACCGGCGGTGACCGTACAGCGCAAGCCCCAGGTGGCCAAGCACGGCGTTGGCCCCCCCTTCCGCAATGCAGTCGACGGTCCGTCCCATATCGATGAGCCCGTTCATGGGCCCGGCCGTAACACCGTGGTCCATCGGGACGATGATCGTCCGTCCGGTGTTACGATCCATAATACGTTCCATCCTAATCTGTTTTCCTCTCATAGAAACACCCCTCAGCAGGATCAAATGATTCTGCTGAGTTTAAAAGCGATAAAAATACCTAAAATAGACGCCGTACGGCGCGACCGCTCCAGGTGAAACGGTCAGAGAAAAGTCGGTATGTGGACGACGGTCAACACTCGTGAAGGTAAAAACATTCACTGGCGAAAAAACATCCACCACACATTGGCACCATGGTGGATCGTGACGGTATTTAATGGTGTTGGGTGGCGAGGGGGAGACGGTACCTCCGTGACTGGCGAAGGGATCGCAGGGGTGGGTTCATCCTCTGCTGTTCGTGATCCTATCGCCGTCGCGGAGGTTTCACCCTTGACCCCACCCTGCACGAAGGCGGTCGGTGGACGGCACCCCTCTCATCATGGTGATCTCTCTATCTTCATCCCTGGCGGAGACAACAGGAACGACTCTGTGATGAAAGTGGCTGTTCTGAGTGGAGTACCCTCCCGCACCACCGTTCTGGGGGCAGAGTCCCCAGACCTTTGGGATGAAGATGGAAGCGAGAATAGTGAGTCCCGATCATTCATAAAACGCTATTGTTTCCTTCATATCATTTCTGAAGATTCTGGGGAACTGAAATCATCGTGATGCCTCTCTTTGCCGGGGGGCTGGCCAACCCCCCACACCCCCCGCGCCACGATAGGTCGTGGACGGCACTCTCTCTTCAATGAGTTTGAATATGCTCTTTCGGCTCAATCTTTATCCCAAGGGATCCGGGGGCGGCGCGGCGCCCCCGGCGCGTTGTGATGGGGGAAGGTGGTTGAGTCACGCGTGCACCATAAAGGAAAGGGTGAGGGTTTCTACAGAGCCGATCGTCGTGAAATTCGGTTCTGTAGAAATCCCTTAGATCCTGTCCGAGCAACCTTCTGATCGCGTGGTTTTCCCCCTCTTCGTGCCGGGGGCTCTGCCCTTGGACCCCGCCACACGATTAGTCGGAGATCGCATAATCTTTGTCAAGAACGTCGGATGTGCCTTCCAGTCCCCATCGCCATCCTTGGGGTCTGGGGGAAACGAACGACAATGAGTTCGAGAGGATCTTTGATCTTCGAGAGAGCCCCCGGCGAGAGCATGGAGGAAGGCGAATGGGTCACACTCATACCAGGAACATATCTCAACACTCACTGTGGTTGAAAATGATCTTGAACTGAATTTGTGTCGTTCCTGAATTTCTAAACTCCATCCTCTACCAGGGGGCTTGTCCGCCCCCTGGACCTCCCGCATCACGATAGGTCGTGGATGACAATCCCTCTTCATAGATTTGAATATGCTTTCCCGACTCTCTCTTCATCTTGGGGGTCCGGGGGGCACTCGCCCCCGGCACGGTGAAGTTGGAAGGCATGAAGCAAGCCATCGTTGGGCAATGAAGAGAGGGAGGATCTCTCCACCACATTCAGTGCTCTCTTCTGAGAAGGAGGGGGGGACTGGAGAGTTTGGGGATGACTTCCAGGAATGAGTGAGGGTTTCTACAAGGCCTGAAATTCATATCGTCCCGGTGACGTCACCGATAGGTGAGCAACTCCTGGAGGTGTTCGAGTTCCCTGATGTCGTACTGCCCCTTCGCTGTCGGCGTGCCGATATGGCAGTAGACCCATTCTGACCCGAAGAAGGGGAGGAAGGTCCTGGCATACCTGAACTCCTCGCCCATCACCGTCGTCACCAGGGGTCTCTCGGCTTCAAGGGTGAATTCGAGGAAGTCCAGGAGGTCCCTGGGTGACGACGGGGTGACGGCGATCTTGGGGACATCGCCGTATTCTCTCAGGTCTCGCTCGATCGCCTTGAGATCATCTGGTGAGGGCATGTATTTGATATGCGCCGAGGCGACGACCTGGAGAGGCTGGTAGTGGATCATCCTGGCAAACTTCCTGAACTTCCGCTCCACGTCCACATAGTCCACCAGGTCCAGGAAAGGCTGGATGGTCGAGAACCATTCTTCTGCATCACCGGTGAAGGCGCCGCCTTCCTCTCTGCTCCTGAGGGTGGCGATGATCGGGAGGGTGCACTGCCCCCCGGTCCCTGCCATCACCGAGGAAAGGTCATCGCTCATGAGGTCGAGCCGCAGCTCGATGAGGTCCGCACCCAGGGCCACCGCCTTCGGGATCTCGGCCGGGCTCGCCAGCGAGACAACGATCTTCATACACAGAGGGATCACACACTCACCAGTTATATGCCTGATCCTCAAGGGGTGAAAACGCGCATCGCCTCTGCGTGAATGGAATGATCTCCTTGTCTCGATATGTTGCCCTGTTCTGAAGAAATTGTGTCCAGAAAAATAGGTTCTGTAGATATTCTCTTGATGGCCATCTGAGATCAGGGATTGTCTCGACTCCTTCCAGGGACTCCCCCCACGCACGAAGGGGGGGGGAGGCGAGTGAGTCACGCTCATACCGGGAATGAGTGAAGTTTTTTAAAATGTCTAATTTTCGATAGAGCCCCGGATAGAGACTATGAGAAGGTGAGTGACATCCATTCTCCTCACCTTCTCCTGGTTTGAGTATGATTCGCCCACCTCCCACCATGAACGCGCCTGGGACGCTGCCTCTGGACCCCTGGGATGAAGATAGGGCCGGGAAGGCACCATCAACGACCATGAGGAGTTGAGCGCCGTCTGCCACCAATCGCTCGCGCGGGGAGCTCGGGGGGCGGCACGCCCCCTGCAGAGATGGCCATCCCGAGCATCTCTAAAGAGTCAGAATGTCTTATGGTGCCTCGAACTCGTCGCAGGCATCGATCACATAGCGCATATATGCCATCGCAGGCCCGCCTCCCATCGGGATTGCGGTGAGGGCGCCTTCCATGATCTCCTGGCGCGTCGCCCCGGCCTTGATGGCGATCTTGGTGTGCATCGCGATGCAGAAGGGACAGTGATCGGCGACAGCGAGGGCGATCATCATGATCTCTTTGTACTTTGCCGGGATCGCCCCTTCTTTCGAGATACTCCTGACCATCGGGAGGAAGGTGTCCCAGACCTCAGGGTCGAACTCGGCGATCTCGGCGTTGGTCTGCTGGACCTCTTTGAGATATGTGGCAATGTCGGTCATGCTATCATCTATCTTTCTCGCCTTCATCCGTGATAAGAGGTATGAAACGTTTCAAAGGGATGGAATCGGCTGTGTAGAAACGCTCTGGATGAAATTCTCTGGTGGGGGTCGTGCCGCGACACACTCATCATGGTCATCTATTCTGCCTTCCTGCCCCCGTCGTGGTGCCCGTGGGTCTGGGCGCCCCCGGCACCGGGATTTTGGAAGGCGTGATGATCAGGTGTGCCGCCCCCACCGTAGAACCTTCATCCTCGTCTCGCACTGGGGGCTCTGCTCCCAGTCCTCCCACGACGAGGATCGGGGAGCATCCGGTGATTCCTGTCTTGTGTATTACTCAGAAGGAGGAACACAGATCAGTGCACGACCAGGAGACCCAAAGGAATTTTCATTCGGTATGCTTGGTTTGAACCCAAGGTTCATGCCTGATTCTACATAGCCAGAATATCTATTCCTTTCCCCTTTCTCCAAATTCGGCGACCGATTACCTGGCTCCATATTCATCGCAGGCGTCGATCACATGGCGCATAAAAGCCATCGACGGTCCGCCGCCCATCGGGATGGCCATCATGGCACCTTCCATGATCTCCTGGCGCGTCGCCCCGGCCTCGATGGCTTTCTTCGTGTGGACGCCGATGCAGAACTGGCAGTGGTCGGCGACGCCGAGGGCGACCATGATGATCTCCTTGACCTTTTCAGGGAGCGCCCCTCTCTTTGAGGTGGTCTTGACCAAGGAGGAGAAGGCATTCCAGGCATCGGGATCGAAGCCCTCCAGGTCTTTGCGCGTCTGGGCCAGTTGGCGTACGTAGGTGTCTATGTCGGTCATGGTATCCTGTTCTATATGGGTCTGTCTCCGATAAATGGCTATGAAATGGCGTAATGAAGTTCAGATGACAGGGATATTTGAACGGAGAAATCGGGCCCTGTAGAAACCCTCACCTATTTGGTGGGGAGAATGCGTGTCACCAGCCTTCTCCTTTCTTCGGCCGGGGGCGAGTGCCGCCCGGCCCACCGGGATCAAGATTGAGTCGTGAAGGCAGAACAGATGACCATGACGGGTGCGTTACCTTTCTCGACCTATCATTTGACGGGCGACGTGGGGACGGCCAGTCCCTCGCAGAAATTACCTTCTAGGGAATTTCTACACAGCCAAAATTACGGGAACCTCATTTCAGAATGATCGGCCCTCTGTCTTCCTGGTCCTGTCCTTATCCAGGGGTATGGAGGTGCGACCTCCGGCATGAAGAGGAGGGAGGCACGTGATCAGAAGGCTACTCTGACAGGATCTATGAGGGTCTCTACAAAGCCTTGATTCCGTCTTCCTGACCTCTCTTCATCCCTGTACAAGCATCGGGGGAGGGGGTTGAGTCATGCTCACACCTCAAGGTGACGGGGAGATCTGCAGGGCACAATTTTCGAGTCACGACTGGAAGGAATTTGAGAAGACCCTTGGACTCACCAGTTTAGAGAGACTCTCTCCATAGCCTGGCTAGAGTGTAGTTTCAGGCCATCTTTCATCTGTCTGCGATCTCCCCCTTCTGGGATCCCAACGGGGGGCCCGCACCTTCCGAGGTGCAGAGGATAGATGCCCCCTCTGAAAGGGATTTATCTCCGTCTCCCCCATCTATGCACACGAAACCCAAAGCGATGCCCGAACTTCTTGCCCCTGCCGGCTCATGGGAGGCCCTTTGTGCCGCGGTCGCGGCCGGAGCCGATGCAGTGTACCTCGGCGGGACACATTTCTCGGCGCGCCGGTACGCTGCCAACTTCGACGATGCCGCCATCGAGGAGGCGGTGGCCTATGCCCATGCCCGCGGCGTGCGGGTCTATGTGACCGTCAACACCCTTCTTCACGACGCCGAACTCCAGGCGGCGGTGAGGTATCTCCTCTTCCTGTACGAGATAGGGGTCGACGCCGTCCTGGTCCAGGACGTCGGGCTCCTCAGACTTGCGAGGACACTCGTCCCCGACCTCCCTCTCCATGCCTCGACGCAGATGACCATCACCAGCGAGGAGGGGGTGCGCTGGGCGGCAGCGCACGGGATCGAGCGGGTCGTCCTGGCCCGTGAACTCCCGCTCCACGAGGTGGAAGGGATGCGGGCCGCGGTCGAGGAGACCGGGATCGGCCTGGAGGTCTTCCTCCACGGTGCCCTCTGTTATGCCTATTCTGGCCAGTGCCTCCTCTCATCGGTGATCGGTGGACGGAGCGGGAACAGGGGCGCCTGCGCCCAGCCGTGCCGCAAAGCCTACACCCTGCTGAGGGGCGACCTGGACACCTATGGCCGCCCGGTCGGGCTCAGGCCAGTCAGGCTCCCTGACAGGTACCGTCTCTCCACGCGCGACATCTGCCTGTACCCGGCCCTTGAGGAGGTCGTCCGTGCGCCAGTCGCCTCGCTCAAGATCGAGGGGCGGATGAAGACCCCGGCCTATGTGGCCACCGTCGTCTCGGTCTACCGGCGTGCCCTCGACTCCCTGGCCGCGGGCCGATCCCTCCCCGACCCTGCTGCGGCAGAGCGCGACCTTGCTCTCGCCTTCACCCGCGGGTTTACTCAGGGCTATCTCTGCGGCGAGCGGCACCGCGGGGTGATCGGGCCAGAGCGCCCTGACAACCGCGGGGTGGCCCTCGGCACGGTCACTGCTTTCTCGAGCCCGCGGATGGAGGCGACTGTCGCTCTTGCCGAAAGCGACCTCGTCCCCCAAAGTGGCGACGGGCTCGCGGTGAGGTGGCCTGGCGGAGAGTTCGGACTCGTAGTGCATGGGACACCGCGGGTGCGGGATGGCACCCTCAGGCTCAGGCTCCCGCGCCCTGCCCCTCTCGGTGCCGAGATCGCGGTCACCCGCCGGTCCGCCCTGGAAGCGCAGGCCACCGAAATCGTCCGTGCCGGGCGGCAACGCCTCAGGGTTGACGCCACCGTTACCTGGGAGGCGGATGGTACCCCGGTGGTAGCCGGGATCTGCACCCCACCCCGCGGGGAATGCGTCGCGTTCCATGTTCGCGCCGACGAACCGATGGGCCTGGCCAGGACCAGGCCGCTCAGTGCCGACAGGATCAGGGAGCATCTGGTCAGGACCGGCGGCACCCAGTTCTTCATTGGCCGCCTCGACCTCCAGTACCCCGGCGGCCTCTTCGCCCCTGCCTCCTACCTCAACACCCTCAGGCGGGACATGCTCGCCGCCGCCGAGTCGGCCCTCGTCTATGCCGCCCGCCCGCCTGCCGGAACGGTCGAGGCCGCCTACGAGCGCCTTGCCGCCCTCCTCCCTGACCTGGAGACAAACGTCACTCCCGCCCCGACAGTGCGCCCCGCCCTTGCGGTGATAACCGACACCCTTGAGGGGGTGGCCGCGGCCGCCGACGCCGGTGCCGACCTGATCTGCTTTGAACCAACGCTGCCGGCATGCCGCCTTGAGACCTTTGAGGAGGCGGTTAGGGCCGCCGCCGACCACCCTGTGGTCTGGAAATGGCCTCGGATCGTCACCCGCGCCTTCCTGAACCGCGCCCTCCCCTTGCTCCCTGCCGTCCATGCCGCCGGGATCGCCGGGGTGATGGTCGAGGGGCACGGGTGCGCCGACGCCGTGCGCCTGATCGTGCCCGAGATGCCCCTCTACGGGGGTATCGGGCTGAACATCTGGAACCACGTCGCCGTCGAGGCCTATGCCGACTTCGCCCTCCTCACCCTCTCGCCAGAACTCTCAGGCGACGAGGTCCGTGATCTCGCCGCCCGCCGCCCGACCGGTTCGCCGGCCCTGGGCCTCCTCGTGCAGGGGACCGTCGAGGCGGCGGTCACCGAGGACTGCCCGCCGGCCACTGCTCTTGGATGCCCGGCAGGGTGCGGTGGGAAGGCCTGGGGCCTCAAGGACGAACGAGGCATGGTCTTCCCGCTCAGGAACGCCGGCGCATGCCGGACTGCGATCGGCAACCCCGTCGAGACCTGTCTCCTCGACTACCTCCCTGACCTTGCCAGTGCAGGGGTGGTGACCTTCATCATCGACGCACGGTGGCGCGGCCCAGCCTATGCAGGGGAGATGACCGGGATCTATCGCGAGGCGCTTGCCGCCGACTGGTCCCGCCGTGCCGACCTCGCTCCCCTCAAAAAAGAGATCAAAGCACGTGCCCTCGGCGGGATCACCTCCGCCTCCTATCTTTACGGCACCAGGGACAGATCAAAAAAAGAGGGTCGTCGATAGGATCCGGTTTCTTTCTTTGTGTTCTCCTGCCGGGAGAAGACTCCCCGGGGGACTGGCTGTCCCCCCCGTCCCCACGCAGGGGATAGGGAGGAGGACGGTAATCCTCTTTTCAGAATTATCAAAGATGCCTCTCCCTTCCTATCGCCATCCCGGGGCCTTGGGGAGCCGCGCCCCTGGCACCGATGTGTGGGACGGGGTGATGATCAGATGTGCCGTCCCTATCGCAGAATCTCTCCTTGAATCTCTCGCCGGGGGTTGCACCTCCCGGACCCCCCACGACGAAGATAGGTGGGTGCGGCGATGGAACAAGATCTCCGCTGCTTCTTCTGTATTGAAGTAGAGTGATCAAATGACGAGAAATTAGCTCTGTAGAATCAGGCATGAACCACTGGCTCATGCATACACGATTGCACATGACCGTGGGCCCCCAGGGTGTGTGGGCCTGTGCCCCCCTTCAGAGCAGGACACCACATAGGATCATCACGTCATTGCCGCCCCTGCCTATCCTCGCTGTGGGGGGTCCGGGGGGCACTCGCCCCCCGGTGTGAGATTGCGATGAAGAGTCGCGACGAGGGCGGCACGTTCTGATCATCACGCCTCCCACACGCTCCTGCCGGGGGCGCTGCCCCCGGACCCCTGGGATGAAGATAGGGCGGGGAGGGCAGAGATTCGGATCGTTCTGAGGACGGCTTTATTCTCCGCATATCAGTTATGAAAAAAATATGTATCTTCGAATTCTCATCCATAACTCCATAATTGAATGTCGGGATCATTTTCATGGTAAACCCTCACTTCCTCTCGGTGCAAGGGTGACTCAATCGCCTTCCCCCCTCTTTGGCCGGGGGCGGCACGCCCCCCGCAGAGATAACTGTCCAAAGAGTTTCTACAGGGCCGGGTAATGGCCACTCTTCACGGCAAATTCCCTTCCCCGCTCCATTCGCGCTGCCGTTCCTCGCTCATCTCGATCAAGATCTCAAAGATCCGGCGCACCTGCACCGGGTCGACCTGCTTCTCCACCGCCGTCTCAAAGATCCCTTCCAGCAGCGCCTCCCGCCGTGCCTCGTCCCGCACTGCCGCCCCGGCCAGGTACTTCTCGTGGGCCATTCTCACCGCCGCCGCCTGCCGCGCCGCGATGAGATCGATGATCCCGGCGTCGATCCGGTCGATCTCCCGTCTGACCTCCTCGATCGTCATGCCTCTACCTCTACCCTCCCGCTACAAAACGGTGCCGACCCACAAGGATAAACCTCCAGAAGGTGCACTTTATTTACATGCTTGAGAGAATCCCGCGGCGCGAACGGCGGGACCTGCTCGTGGCCTGGGCGGCGATCGCCGTCGCCTTCACCTTTCTCTACCTCCGGGACTCTGTCGATCTGGTGTGGCTCCTGATCATCTTTGTCTTCTCCCTCCTCACCGTCGGGATCGGTTTTGTCTTCCACGAGCTCGCCCACAAGTTCGCCGCGATGCACTTCGGCTACTGGGCCGAGTTCAGGAAAGACAACATCATGCTCCTGATGGCGGTGCTCCTCGCCGCCCTTGTCGGCGTCGTCTTCGCTGCGCCTGGCGCCACCATGGTCTACGGCGCCACGACCAGACGGGAGAACGGTGTCATCTCGGCCGCCGGGCCTGCGACCAACCTCGTGCTCTGCGCCATCTTTGCCGGCATCTACTTTGTGGGGGCGAGCCTTTCCCCCTGGGTCATGATCCTCGGGATGATGGGCGTTCAGATCAACGCCATGCTTGCCGCCTTCAACATGCTCCCGGTGAGCGTGCTCGACGGGAAAAAAGTGTTGGACTGGGACAAAGGGATCTTTGCCGTCCTCTTCGTCGCCTCGTTTGGGGCGGTCATCGCCGCACTGACTTTCCTGTAGTCTGGATGGCGGTCACCTCCTCGATCACCTCCCTTCCTTTCTCTTTTGCCTCGGCCAGTGCGGTCGGGTGCCCATGGATCCCTCCAAACTCGTCCATGTTGTTTGCGATGACATTGTCATAATACTCAAACCCCGTCCCATGGAAGAACGCCGTCACCATCGGATAGGCCGAGTCAAAGACATGGTCCCAGCTCTGCCCGGCCGTCGAGATGAAGACACCCTTGTGCGCCCGTATATGTTCGTCTGAGTAGTAGAGATCCCTGATCACGAACTTACGTGCCCAGAGAAACTGCGCCCGGTCGATGAGCCCCTTCAGGTCGGCGGTGATCCCCATCGAGTAGATCGGGGAGGCGAGGGCCAGGACATCGGCGGCGAGGATCTTCTTGAAGAGCCCGGTAAGGTCGTCCCTGACCACACAGATCCCATGGGTATGGCAGGCATTGCACCCGCGGCAGGCCGAGTACCTCAGTTCCCTGAGCACCACCTTCTCGACCTCGCCGCCCGCCTCGTCGGCACCTCCCAGAAAGGCGTCAAGGAGGGTCTCGGTGTTCCCGTGCCTGTGCGGACTCCCCGAGATCCCGAGCACCTTAACAGTCATCGCCGAACCGCTCCCTCAGTTCCCTGACCAGGGTCACTCCCAACGCCGACGCCTCGGCTGCGGCCGTCGGGTGTTCCTTCACCTCGCCGGCATGGTCGACCCCCTTTACCATCAGGTACGAGATATCGACGTCCCTGATCTCCATCACATGATAAAAACATTTCACGCTTGGCACCGCTGCATCGAAGACATGCTCCCAGGTCTGCCCTGCCGTCGAGAGAAAGACCCCGAGCCGTTTGCCCTTCCGCTCGGGCGGGACGACTGGCAGGTGGAGGACATATTTGCGCGACCGAAAGACCTGCGCCCGGTCGATGAGCGCCTTGGCCTGGGCGCAGATGCCCATACAGTAGATCGGGGCGGCAAGAATGACACAGTCGGCGTCCAGGAGTTTTTGCCCGAGCCAGTCAAGGTCGTCGCGCTGCACGCACCGGTTCAACCGCTCGCAGGCATTGCACCCCCGGCACGGTCCGACTGTCACTTTGTTGAGGGGAACCTTCTCGACCTCGATCCCGCCCTTTCCTTCGGCCTGCATGGCGGCGGTCACCCAGTCGAGGAGAGTCTCAGAGTTGCCATGCCGGCGCGGACTGCCGGCGATGGCAAGGACATGGAGCACCATTACAGGTTCTATCTCCCGGGACCACAAAAAAGGTGGCGGTCAGGCCTCCTCATGGGACCAGAACCGCCCTACAGGGACCTTGATCTCGAAACGCACCCCTTCGCCTTCCCGCCCGGTCTCGGTGATAGTAAGCCCGGTGAGGGCGAGAACCTCGCGCGAAAGGAAAAGCCCCAGGCCGGTACCGTGTCCGGCCCCATACCTGAAGACCTGCTCTTTCTGCCTCTCAGGGATCCCGACGCCGTCGTCCTCGTAGACGATCATGACCTCGTCACCTGCAGGCACGAGTCTGACATGGGCCGTCTTCGCCCCCTTCCCGTGGCGGATCGAGTTGTCCACCAGGTTGTAAAAGACCCGTTCCAGCAGAGGGTCGGCGAGCACCTCGAAATCGGACGGGACCTCGACCTTGAGGGCGAGGTCGGCGGGCGAGAGTGAGGCAAAGGCCTGCTCGATCTCCTCCCTCACCCCCTGCCAGACCGGGCCCTTCACCCCGAGTTCCTGGTAATCGCGGGTGAAATCGACCTGCCGCCTGATCCGTTCCGAAGCCCCGACGATCTGGTCCAGGTACTCCCCGCCCTCCCCACTCTGGCGAGCAAGTTCGAGGTAGCCCTGGAGGACCGTGAGCTGGTTGAGGAGGTCGTGGCGGAGGACCGAGTTGAGGAGGTTGAGTTTCCGGTTTGCCTCATGGACCGTGGTCTCCATCGCCTTGCGTTCGGTGATCTCGGTCCCGTACAGGTTCATGTAGCCTCCTTCAAGGACCGGGACGCAGGTGATTGAGTAGTCGGCACCGTCGACCTGGAAGTCCTGGCGCCTTCCCTCCCCGGCAGTGAACGTCTCCCTGACAAAAGTCCAGAGATCTTCTGGCACCATGCCGCCTTCCCTGATCCCCCAGAGGTCCATGAGCGGTCGACTTGCCGGGTTTGCATAGAGCACCGTCCCGTCGGCCCGCACCCTGAGGATGGGTTCGGGTGACTCTTCAGGGAACTTTGCCAGGTCCTGTGCCTTTTCTTCAGCCACTTTTCGGGCGGTGATGTCGTAGAGAGAACCCTGAAGAATTTTCGTCTCTCCTTCGGGATCCTGGATCGTCTGGATCTGTTCGTGGATCCATCCCACACTCCCATCTTTCTTCCTGATCCTGAAGTCAAGGGTTCCTGCCCCCTGCCTCTCGATGAGGTCGGCAACAAATGCGTTGAACATCTCCCGGTCGTCTGGGTGGACGATCTCGCGCCAGTCCGCCTCACCTGAGAGGAAGATTTCGGGGGTATACCCGGTGATCCCCTCGACGTCCCCGAAGATATGGGCTGGACTGAGGTCGGGTTTCGCCCTGAAGGCGATCCCCTGGAAGTTCTCCAGGAAGACGCGGTACTTCTCCTCGCTCCGCCTGAGTGTGTCTTCCATCGCCATCCGCGTGGTGACATCCCGCGCGATCCCGGTGGTCCCGATCACCGCGCCGTCGGGCCCGGTGATCGGGGTCTTCACCGTCTCGACCCATGCCTCAAGCCCGTCTGGCCTGGTCAGGGGTTCCACCAGGAACCGTCGTGCCCCCGAGACCATCACCTCCTGGTCCTCCTCGCGATACCGCTCGGCCAGGTGCGCCGGCCAGACCTCAGTGTCGGTACGCCCGACGATCTCCTCACGCTTCTTCCCGACAAGTTCCTCGAACGCCCGGTTCACTGTGATGTAGCGGCTATCCCGGTCCTTGAGCCAGGCATAATCAGGGATGTTGTCCAGGATCGCCTTCTGCACCACCTCTCGCCAGCGAAGTTCCTCTTCGGCCGTCACCCGTGCGGTGATGTCGGTGATGAAACCTTCAAGGGCAACGAGCGAACCGTCGGGCCCGAGCACCCCCCGGCCCTGTTCCCAGACCCAGCGTTCGCTCCCGTCGGCGGTCGTGACGCGGTATGTCACCCTGAAGGCCGTCCCCCGCTGCACCGCCGACTGGATATCCTCCCAGACATAGTCGCGGTCCTCCTCCCTGATCAGGTCGCCGTACGAGACCCGCCTGTTCATCACCAGGTCTTCAGGGGCGTACCCAAGCACCTCCTTGCTCCCGTCGCTCACGAACTCCATCGTGTACGTGGGTTCAAGTCTGCACCGGTAGACCATGCCTGGCAGGTTGGCCATCAGGGTGGTGAGCTGGCGTTCCCGCTCTTTGAGGGCCTCGCCGGCGCGGCGCCGTTCATGGGCTTCCAGCGCTGCCCGCACCATCTCGCCGGTCCCCCCCGCCATCCCGCCGACCGATCGCGTCTCAATGACCACCGAGTGGTCGCCTTCAGACGGGACGATCAGGAGGTCGGGCGGGGTTTCGCTCCTGAGCACCTGCTCAAAAAAGTCTGTCCCGGTCTCCTCGATCGGGGCGATGACGACCTCGTAGCGTTGCCGGTCAAGTTCGGCAAACGCCTCGTCAGGTCCGGGGACAATCGTGACCTGAGTCTCCTCTGTCCGGGGCCTGGGGCTCTTCCCGACGATCAGGATGCTAACCCCTTTCTGTATCGTCTCCATGGCTCACAAGGCAGGGGCCGATGGGGCGTCCTGCTCAGATCTCCTTGAAACAGAGGTACCAGTCCTTGCAGTCGTACCCCTCTTTCTCCCGTTCTTCCATCGCTTTCGCGGTCTTCGGCGGAGGTACCACGACCTTCTCGCCTGGCTGCCAGTTTGCCGGCGTCGCCACCCCGTGCCGGTCTGAGGTCTGGAGGGCCTTGACCAGTCTGACAATCTCGGGGATATACCGCCCATTGCTGAGCGGGTAGTAAATCATCGCCCGCATCATCCCGTCGGGGTCAATGAAAAAGACTGTCCGCACCGTTGCCGTGCTGCTCTGGCCTGGATGGATCATCCCGAACTTTCGTGCGACTCCCATGTCCAGATCGGCGATGACCGGGAAGGGGATCGTCACTCCCATCTTCTCCTTGATGTTCCTGACCCACGCAAGGTGGGAGTGGACACTGTCGATGGAGAGCCCGATCAACTGGACGTTGAGGCGCTGGAGTTCGTCGTTCGCCTCTGCGAGGCCGATGAACTCGGTGGTGCAGACCGGCGTGAAGTCGGCCGGGTGCGAGAAGAGCACGACCCACTTGCCACGCAGGTCCGAGAGTTTGAGCGGGCCATGAGTGGTCAGGGCCTCAAAGTCAGGCGCTTCCTCCCCTAGGATGGGGAGGGAGTGTATCTCCTCCATTATGTGTCCCCCTTCGATCCCCCGGCTTCAGTCCATGAACTCCTCGAGTGCCGCCTTCCCATAGACATAAGCTGGCATCCCGGCCAGGAGGAAAGCGACCCGCAGTCCCTCCTCAATCGCCTCCTTCTTCACGCCCAAACTCTTTGCCCCGGCCATCTGGGCACGAACCGCGTGTCGGTCGCGGAGCGACGCGGCGATCGCAATTGCAAGCACTTTTTTCGTCTGTTTGGAGAGCGCCCCGTCGGCCCAGACCATCTGGTCCAGGCCCATCACCTTCTCATAGAGGTCGGGTTCCATCTCCTTGAGTTCAGCAAAGATCTTCGGCACCTTGCCGATCTTCTCTTCCAGGTCTTTCAGTTTCTGCTCCATACAATCACTCCTGGAGGACCATCGGTTCGCCGCAGCAGACCAGTTCTCCTCCTCCTACTTCTTTGACTTCGACTACGTTCCCGCAGATCTCACAGAGAAAGACCTGCCCCACTTCTTTGACATTGGCCAATTGATCCCCTCATTTTCGTTTCGGGGGGTGGAGGACGTCTTCTGGCGTCTTGATATCAGGCCTGATATGGGTCATGGGGAAGCACTGGTATTCCTCGCAGGCGCAACTCGGGCACTTGACCAGGTCTTTCTCGGCGTCGGTCACCTTCAGTTCCCGCCCGCAGTCGATGCAGATGTACTTGCCAGGCCCCACCCGCTCCCCGGCCTTTACTTTCTGTGGTTCCTCTGCTGTCATGCTCTCACCGACGGGAGATTATAGTCGCTGTTATATATTTCTTCCCGGTATGGGGAGGTCAGGGCCTGACCGGGCATAACTACATATAGGCCAGGGCAGAGGTGTCATCCATGCCTGGAAAGATCATCGCTCTCCTGGGAAGTCCGGTGCGGCGGGGGAACACTGCATATCTCTTCCAAAAAGCGGTGGAAGGAGCCGAGGAGGAGGGGTGCGAGGTCGAGAAGGTGATGGTTCCCTTCCTCAATTTTCAGCCCTGCATGGAGATCTTCCACTGTATGGCCCATGAGGACTGCCAGATGCAGGATGATCTCACGCCATATTACCAGAAGTTCAGGGAGATGGACGGCCTGATCATCGCCACGCCGATCATGACGATGGGCATTCCTGGCAAACTCAAGTCGTTCATGGACCGGTTCCAGGTCTTTTATATGGCAAAATATATGCGGCACCACTCGTTCATCTCGCCAGAGCACCGGGCACGGAGGAAGACGCTCTTCATCTGCATATCAGGGATGGACCTGCCCGACAACTTCGACGGGGCCCTCCAGACGACGCGGGCCTTTTGCGAGATCGTCGACTGTCCGTACTGGGATGGGGTCTTCCAGCGGGACATGGACCATGTCAGGGACATCAGGACGCGCCCGGAGGTGGTCGAGGCGGCGTACGAGAAGGGAAAAGAACTTTGCCGCCTGGTCAGGAGAGAGGACTGACCTCCCTGTCCTCTTCCTCGCCTGGTTCGATGTGCACGATCACCTCTTTCATGCCTGGCACCGCGGCGATGATCGCCGCCTCGATCTCAATGGTGAGGGCGTGCGAGGTCTGCACGCTCATCCTGGGGTCGACGGTGACGTGGATGTCGGCACGGAGGTCGCCAGCACCGCCCCGGCACCTGAAGCGGTGGTAGCCCTGGACACCGGTGATGGCGGTCACGGCCTTCTTCACTGCATCCTCGCAGTTGACGGTAGCGGCGTCGGTGAGGATCATCCCGGCGTCCTTGAGGATGGAGAGCCCCATCTTCCCGATGATGGCCCCGATGGCCAGGGCGATGAGGGGGTCGGCGAGTGGGTAGCCCAGACAGACAAACCCGAACCCGGCCAGGACCGAGAGTGAGACGAGGATGTCGCTCTGGGTGTGTTTAGAGTCAGCGATGAGAAAACTGCTCCCCAGTTCTTTACCAGCCCGGCGTTCGTACCGGGCGACGAGGATGTTGATCACGATCGTCGCCGTCATGACGCCGATGGTGAGGAGGGTGATCTCGGGGACGGCCCCGGTGGTGATCCTGGTCAGTCCTTCGGTGATCACCCAGTAGGCGGTGAGGAGAAGGAGGCCGCCGACGACCAGGGTACCCATCGTCTCGAACTTGGCATGACCATAGGGGTGGTTCTGGTCGGGCGGGATGGCGGCGATGGTCATGGCGGCGATCCCGATGATGTTGGAGACCGAGTCAAAGGTCGAGTGGAGGGCGTCGGCGACCATGGACATCGACCCGGCAAGGAGGCCGAAGACCGCCTTGGCCAGGGCGACGGTGATGTTGGCGATGAGGATGAGCCAGAGCACCCGCCTGGCCCGCACGTACTGCATATCGAAAGTAGATTGACGCCGCGATATTTAGGGTTATGTCATGGGAATACGCAGGATCTGGGAGAGGAGAGGGGTGATGGGTTCAGTCTTTCCGGGACATCATGATCCTGTGTCCTGCCTCCAGTACGAGTGTTCGGAGAAGTCAGTCTTCACATCTGTCTGAATGTCCTTCTGATCACTCGCCCACTCTCATGCACCGCGCCCGAGGCTCATGTTCGTTCTGCTCACATTTTTGAAAATCTGACTTTGTAGAACTCCTCTAGATAGCCATCTCTGCGGAGGGCTTGCCTCCCCCTGCTCCCCCTGCCACACGATAAAGGGGAGGAGAACAACTTGCCTCTTCATTGGCCATCCATTCGGCCTTCCCGACCATATCGAGGTCCTGGGGGTCTGGGGGCAGAGTTCCAGGTCGAAGAGAAAGGAGAGCAAGTGACACACAAGGTGAGATTTTCTAATCACCTTGCATCTGAAAGATTCCTCCAGACCTTACAGGAGGCCGCGCTCACGCATCGAAAGGTGGGTTTTTTTCGTGAGGATGATATGGTCGAGGACCCGGATCCCGAGGATCCCGGCGGCGTCGAGAAGTTGCCTGGTGATGGCGATGTCCTCGCGGCTGGGTTCCGGCGATCCCGAGGGGTGGTTGTGGACGAAGACCACCGAGGCGGCGCGGTCGGTGATGACGTCGGCAAAGACCTCACGAGGGTGGACTGGGCTGTAGTTGAGGAGGCCTTTGGTGACGACGCGGTTGCCGACGACCTCCCCGGCGCCGTTGAGAGAGAGACAGACAAAATATTCCTGTTTTCGTTCGGCGATGTGGCGGACGAGCGGGAGGACGTCTTCGGGCCTCGTGATCCTGATATCATCCGGGACGAGTCGCCTTCTGGCCAGTTCGAAGGCGGCAGTGATCTGGGAGGCCTTGGCGGCGCCGACGCCGGGGATGGCAAGGAGGTCGGCGTAGGCCGGGACATCGCTGAGGGGGAGAGTCCCTTCGATCGCCCGTGCGACCTCAAGGACGTCATGGCCAGGGCCACCGCTTCCGATGATCGCGGCGATGAGTTCCCGGTCGGTGAGAGCCTCAGGGCCTCTGGCGGCGATCTTCTCCCTGGGCCGGTCGAGGGCCGGAACCTCGGAGATCCGTTTCATCATCATCTCCGGTATCGTCGTCTCCAATATATATGTGTTTGAATGCCTTCCTGGCTGGAGTTCAGGGTCATGGGGGAGTATTTTCCCTCGTTGATCAGGCCGTTCTCTCTCCTGACGGTGAAAAGTATTTTTAACGGCCAGGGTGAAGCACTGCATATGGCAACGATGGAGAACCTTAAGGACGCCTTTGCCGGGGAGTCGCAGGCGAACAGGAAGTATCAGTCTTTCTCTGAGAAGGCAGACGAAGAAGGGTTTCCGAATGTCGCACGTCTCTATCGTGCGGCGTCCAGGGCCGAGGCGATCCATGCCCGTCGCGAACTCAGCGTGATGGGCGGGGTGAAGAGCACGGCCGAGAACCTGGAAGGGAGCATTGAAGGGGAGACCGAGGAGTTCACCGAGATGTACCCCGGCTTCATCGAGGAGGCGAAGCAGGAGGGGAACACCGAGGCCGTGGTCATCTTCACTCATGCGATGAAGGCCGAACAGGTGCATGCCGGGCTGTACACCAGGGCCCTGGAGGCGTTGCGGGGCGGCAAGGACTTCGAGGGCGCCGAGGTTTTTCTCTGCCCGGTCTGTGGGAATATCGAGATTGGCAAACCCCCTGAGCGCTGCCCGATCTGCGGAGTGCCTGGTGCGAAGTTTATGAAGGTGGAGTGAAAGTCTCCCCTGACATTCTTTTATGCAATTTTTAACTCTGTAGAATCAGGCATGGACCCCAGGTTCACGCATATGGGATGAACATGATCATTGGTCTCCAGGGTGTGTGGGCCCATGATGCTCCCCCTGTAGCGCAGGACGCCACAGAGGGACCACCACTCACCTGCCGCCCCCACCTCTCCTCTGTCCAGGGGGTGCCTCCCGGCGCGAGATGACAGAGAAGATTCTATGATCTGGGGCGGCACCCCTGATCACATCGCGCCTTCCCCCACCTTCACCCCGCAGGCGAGGCTCCCCTGGACCCCGGGAATGGCGATAGAGGTGAGAAAGCAGGGCTCCGATCGTGCTTAGGGTGTCTCTCTCATCTGTATGTCATCATCGACGAGATCAGGATGGTTCATCATAAAAACCAGGGAAGATTGTCGTCAGGATCATTTTCATGGTAAATTCTCTGGATGTCTCACTCTGGCGGGGGCGTGCTGCCCCCTGAACCCCCTGCCACACGAGAGGTCGAGGACGGGAGCATCCTCTTTATGGCCGTCTATTCTGCCTTCCCTACTCTATCTTGCTTCCTGGGGTCAGGGGGCAGCGCCCCCGGCACATGTGATGGGGAAGGCGGGCGAGTCGCGCTCACATCAATATATGATGTGAGCGTTCGGCCCTCGACATTTTAGATTGATATGGAGGGAATTTATGAGGGTTTTCTGGTGACTGTCATCCCCGATATGTCCGAGGAGATAAATGGAAACCTATAATTCTCCCGAAGGAGAGCATCGGGATGGGTTTTTGGATGCAGGAAGGACAGCAGAAAAGGTGGCCGATAGGTTCTATTCTGGTGTTTGATCCAGATGACCGGGTTAAGGACCATATGAAGGACGCCCTCGGGTACGACGATACGCTCCCGGTCGTGATCCATCATTCGGTGGACGAAGCCCTTGAATATCTTGCAACCACTCCTTGTTACGCGATATTTGCACAGTATCAGGTGCCGGATACCAACAGCCTCGCCTTCTTCAGGACGGTGCGGGCCCGGCACCCAGATATTCCTTTTATCTTCTTTGCCGGGACGGCGGCGGATGAGGTCTCGGAGGGGATCGTCTCAGGGGCCGACCTATTCCTCCCGACCGTCGGCGATGGTTCTGCGCTTGAACCCGTTGTCCGTTGCCTTGCGGCACAGCGGCAGACAGTGCGCCACCTCGGCATGGCGCGGATCGCTCTTGAACGCGCCGGTGATCTGGTCTTCTGGCTGGATGCCGAGGGGAGGTTTGTCTATATCAACGAGACTGCCTCGGCTCTTCTGGGCTACTCACGCGAGGAGTTTGCAACGATGACGCTTGCCGATATTGATCCTGGTTTTCCGAAAGAGCGATGGCCCGAAGCCTGGAAGGGGATGAAATTGCGTCGGCGTGTATCCCAGGAGTCTTCACACCTGACGAAGGCGGGGAAGACGATCCCCCTGGAGATCAGTGGGGAATATCTTCATTTTGACGGCACGGAATATCTCTGCGCGATCGCCCGGGATATCTCTGACCACAAGCAGGCGGTGTCGGCGGTGCGGGAGGCGAACAGGAAACTCAATCTCCTTTCTGGCATCACGCGCCACGACATCCTCAATCAGGTCACCGCCCTTTCCGGCTACCTTCATCTTCTTGGCCGCGAGTTGGAGGGGGAGGACAACCCGGCGGTGCAGAAGTATCTTGGACGGTGTCAGACGGCTGCAGAGACGATCCAGCGCCAGATATCGTTTACCCGTGACTATGAAGAACTGGGCGTGCACGGGGCGGTGTGGCAGTCGGTGGACGAGGTGGTGCGGCATGCGGCGGCCACAGTCCTGCCAGGACATCTTGACTTCAGTGTTGAGACAGGGGGGCTGGAAGTCTATGCCGACCCGATGCTGGAGAAGGTCTTCTTCAACCTCCTGGAGAATTCTGTCCGTCACGGGGGTGGCGTGACCATGGTGAGGGTTGGGTTCTCAGGGGATGAGCGCGGCGGGGTCATCGTCGTAGAGGACAACGGTGTCGGTGTCCCTGACGGCGAGAAAGCTTCGATCTTTGAGGTAAGGTTTGGCAGGAAGGCCGGGGGGTTCGGGCTTTTTCTGGTGCAGTCGATCCTGGGCATCACCGGGATGACGATCGCCGAGACCGGGCGGGAAGGCGAGGGGGCGCGCTTTGAGATCAGGGTGCCGCCTGGGGGATGCCGGGTTCATCCTGAAGAAGAGGGAATGAGTTCTCCAGATCCCTGATGACCGGGTCCAGGACCGTCGCCTCTATCATCCCGGCCTCCCAATATCCTTCCACAATGCAGGGCATGGACGACGAGATGGACCGGATGCGAGCATATGTGGAGACCGCTCTCGGGGCCTCGGGGTCCCACGGCTATGACCATATCCTCAGGGTCACCCGCCTCTGCCAGGTGATCGGCCGGGTCGAGGGTGCCGACATGCGGGTGCTCATCCCGGCGGCGCTCTTCCATGACGTCGCCCGCCCCCTGGAGGAGAAGCGCGGGCTTCGTCATGAGGAAGAGGGGGCTCGGGTCGCGGATGCCTATCTCAAGGGCGTCCACTATGATCCCGCTCTTATCCTGGCAATCGCCCATGCCATCCGCACCCACCGCTACCGCTCCCGCGCCACGCCCGAGACCCTGGAGGCAAAGATCCTCTCCGACGCCGACAAACTCGACGCAATCGGGGCGGTCGGTATTGCCCGGACCTTTTTGCGGGCAGGAGAGCACGGCGAAGGGATCCAGGACGCCATGGGCCATATCGAGGAGAAACTCCTGAAACTGAAGGACTTGATGTACACCGGGGGGGCGAGACAGATCGCCGAAGAACGGCATGCGTTTCTCATCAGGTTTGTGGAGAATATGGAGGGGGAGATGGGGGGTGACCTGGAGTGAGAGGGCATTTCCGCTCTTTTCTTGTGTGAACGAAACTTTCTGAATCGTTGCTCCGACATTCTCTGCTCCTCTTTATGGGGGGCACTCTTGAGTTGAAAATCTGCTTTTATCCGGTGGACTTTCACGCCATGGGTGCTGTATCCTCTTGACTCCCTCTGGTCGTTCCCCTGGCGTCTGGCATGATCGATATGGGAGAATGGTGGGGTGATGCTCATACCGTCCCAGATCATGAGGGGTTCTACACGGCTGGGGCGTGACACTTTCGGGACAAACTCGCGGTAGGGCCGGGACGCCAGTTTGTTTCATGCGCATCTCTCCACAGCCCTGCACGTCGCCCTTCACCAGAAACCCTAAATGAGATGGTTCCCGATTTCTGAAGAAACAGGAGCCTTCATGGAAGCAGTAATCCTCGACGACATCCTCGTCATCTTCACCCTCTCTATCGCCATCCTCTTCCTCTGTTCACGCCTGAAGATCCCTGGCATCGTTGGGTTTCTCATCACCGGGATGGTCGCGGGGCCGCACGCCCTCGGGCTCATCGACGACCCCGAGAGCGTCCAGGCCCTTGCCGAGATCGGGGTGGTCCTCCTCCTCTTCACCATTGGGATGGAGTTCTCGTTCCAGCATCTGCTGCGGATCCGCCGGGCCGTGCTCATCGGCGGCACCCTCCAGGTGGTTCTTACCGTCGTCGCGGTGGCGGCCGCAGGCACCTTCTTCGGGCTCGTACCTGGGCAGGCAGTCTTTTTTGGGTTTCTCCTCTCCCTCTCCAGCACCGCCATCGTCCTCTCGCTCCTCCAGGAACGCTCTGAAGTGGAAAGCCCGCACGGCCGCACCACCCTCGGGATCCTCATTTTTCAGGATCTGGTCATCATCCCGATGATGCTCCTCGTCCCCTTCCTTGCAGGGGAGGGCGGCGAACCTGGCAGCGGGTCGGTCTTGGTTTTTCTGCTTACTTCGGCCGGGCTTATCGCCTACGTGGTCGTCTCGGCAAAATGGCTCGTCCCAAAACTCCTCTTCCATGCCGCCAGGCTGCGGAGCCGCGAGATCTTTCTCCTCTCCATCATCGTCATCTGCCTCTTCACCGCCTGGCTCACCCAGAGCGCCGGGCTCTCCCTCTCCCTCGGCGCATTCCTCGCTGGGCTGATCGTATCCGAGTCCGAATACGCCCACGAAGCCCTCGGCACCGTACTCCCCTTCAAAGACGTCTTCACCAGTTTTTTCTTTGTCTCGGTCGGGATGCTCCTTGACCTCAGGTTCGTCGTCGACCACCCCTGGATCGTCCTGCTCCTGGCCCTCGCCGTCATCATGGGCAAGAGCGTCGTCGCCGCGGGCGTCACCTCGCTCCTCGGGTCGTCCCTGCGGACCTCAGTCCTCACCGGGACGGCGCTCAGCCAGGTCGGTGAGTTTTCGTTTATCCTCTCGGTGGTGGGCGTGCAATATGGCCTCCTCAGTCCCTGGGCCGAGCAGGTCTTCCTGGCCGTGGCGGTGGTCACGATGATCGCCACGCCCTTTACCGTCGGGTTCTCACCTCGTCTTGCCGAACGCTCCTGCCGTCTCCCTCTCCCCGAACGGGTCAGGACAGGGAGTATCAGGGAGGCCCCTCCCGACGAACCGGTGCTGCGCGATCATATTGTCATCGTCGGGTTCGGGCTCAGCGGCAGGCATGTGGCCAGGGCCGCAAGGGCCGCCAAAATCCCATACGTCGTCGTCGAGATGAACCCAGAGACCGTGCGCGAGGAGCGGGGGCGGGGCGAGGTGATCTATTATGGCAATGCGGCCAGAGCGGCGGTCCTCGAACAGGCAGGCATCGACCGGGCCAAGGCGCTCGTTGTCGTCATCTCGGACCCGTCGGCGACCGGGCGAGTGGTGGCGACAGCCAGGCGGGCCAATCCGCACCTCCAGATCATCGCCAGGACACGCTATGTGAGCGAGATGGAGGACCTCTTCAGGCTCGGAGCCGACGAGGTGATCCCTGCCGAATTCGAGACCTCGGTCGAGATCTTCACCAGGATCCTCACTACCTACCTGGTGCCGAGAGAAGAGATCGAGCGGTTCACTGCTGAGGTGCGGGCTGGGGGCTACGGGTTCCTCAGGGCCACGGCCATGCAAGCACCACGTCTCCACGACATCGGGTTCTTCCAGCCAGGTGCCGAGGTCGAGAGCCTCAGGGTCGGTGAGGGCGCGAAGGTCGAGGGGCGGAGCCTGGCCGATCTCGACCTGCGCAGGCGATACGGAGTGACGGTCCTGGCGGTCCGCCGGGGGGCCACCGTCCTCTCCACCCCGAGCGGGGAGACAGAGCTCATGGCCGGGGACGTCTGCGTGGTCATCGGTCCCGAGGAGAAGGTCGCTGGCGTCGACCCGCTCTTCAGGGGTGAGGGGGTATGAGCGGCGGCCTGGCAACTTTTGCCGCGGCCTTCGCCTCTCCGGCCATCAGGTAAGTATGGACCTCGAGGGCGGCCTTCGCCCCTTCGCCTGCGGCGATGATGATCTGTTTGCCCCTGACCGAGGTGACGTCGCCGGCGGCAAAGATCCCGGGCTGAGAGGTCTGGCAGTTCTCGTCCACCTGGATCTCGGCCTGGTCATTGAGCCTGACCAGGTCCTTGACCGCGGCGGTGTTGGGTTCGTGGCCGATCTCGGCGAAGACCCCGTCGACCGCGAGTCTCCTTTCTGTGCCGCGCTCCGCGTCCTTCATCCGTACGCCAGAGAGCACCTCTCCGCCAAGGAGGCCGGTCACGGTGTAGGGCATATGCACCGTGATGTTCTCGTGCTCGTCCAGGCGGTCGGCATAGACGGGATCAGCCCTGATCTGTGAACGGACAATGAGGTGGACCGAGCGTGCGATCCTGGCCATCTCCAGGGCAGCGGTGACGGCCGAGTTCCCGCCGCCGACGACGGCGACGTCTTTGCCCTTGAAGAGGGGGCCATCGCAGGTGGAGCAGACAGAGACTCCGCGGCCCCAGAACTTCTCCTCCCCCTCGACGCCGAGCCGGCGGGGTTGGCGGCCGGTGGCGACGATGAGGCTCCTGGCCTTAAAGGTCTCCCCTGCATAGGTGGCGACCGCAAAGAGGTCGTCTGGCCCCCGGCTCACCCCGGTGACACGGTCGAGTTCGAGGCGGACATTGGCGCCCCTGGCCTGTTCTTCGAACCGGTTCATGAGATCTTCGCCGGTGACCATCCGGTAGCCCATATAATTCTCGACAGCCCAGCTCTCCATGGCCTGCCCACCGATATTCTCTGAGATGACGAGGGTGGAGAGAGATTTTCTGGTGGTGTAGACCGCGGCCGTCAACCCGGCGGGTCCTGCCCCGAGGATGACGACGTCGAAGGTGTCGCCGCCCCGTTCTGTCCCGAAGACCTCGGTGAGCCTGGGAGCGTCGAAACCGACGATCACCTCCTCGCCGACGACGGTGACCGGCACGCCGAGTTGCCCTGAGATGCGGTACAGGTCGGCGGCCGCCTGCTCGTCGGCGCCGGCGTCGATGTTACGATAAGTGATCCCGTGTTTTTCCAGGAAGGCCTTGACCATCCGGCAGTAAGGGCACTGTCTGGTGGAGTAGACGATGACTTCAGGCATGTGAGGGGGGTAGTAAAGGGGAGATAAAAGGGTTGTGGGATCGGGGGTCGATCTCCCTGGAGGGCAGCGGGAGCGGCATGACATTTCAGGGACATATCCATCCCGATCTCTGTGAGGAGATGGACGTCGGCCTGGTCCCCGATGAGTCCCGGACCGTACGGTCCTGCAGGCACCCCGGTGAGGACAAAGGCGACGATGCCTGGCACCTTCATCTGCTGGCAGAATGCGAGGCCACAATCGAGAGTGTGAATATGATGAGAATTTCAGTAAGAAACTGGTCATTGAGGGGTATGGATATCAAGTGGTGGCGGTGTCCCTGGAAAGAGGGGTTCCTGATGAGCGAATTAAGAATGAGAGGGAAAAAAGGGGTTTAGGGTCTCTGCGTTCTCTGGCGGTCCTTCTCCTCATACCCCTCGCGCAGCAGGGTCATGAGGTCCTTGACCGGGAGTATTGTATGTTCTGAGATATGGTATTCACAGAACGGACAGCACGAGACGACCATCCGGGCACCGCTTGCTTCGAAGGCCTCACCACGCTGGTCCCCGAGGGCCGCCGCCACTTCAGGCCGGCCAGAGCGCACCCCGCCGCCTGACCCGCAACATTGGTTCGGGGTCTCGACGAACTGCTTGACCACACTCCTGAGCAGGGCCCGCGGCTCTTCGCTGACTCCTTGCCCCCTGAGAAGGTGGCAGGGGTCGTGATAGGTGACGGTGACCGGGAGGTGTGCCGGGGGTTCGCACCCGTATTTCGCGAGTACCTCGGTGGCGTCCATCACCGTGAACGGTGTGTTATAGTCGTTCTTGAGCGTCGACCCGCACCCGGCGCACATCGTCATCACGAGGTCGATATGACGGCTCCTGAAGGCCTCGATGTTGCGGCGCTTGAGGTGGTCGACCACCCCGGTCTGGCCTGACCTGATCAGGGGCGAGCCGCAGCAGACCTGCTCGTGGGGAATGATCACCCTGATGCCGTTTCTCCGCATCACCGCAAGCATATCGCGTGCGGTCTCAGGGAGGCGGCCATTGTACATACAGCCCACAAAGAACCCGACCGTCGCCTTCACCTCCCCCTCTGGCTCGATCACCTCAGGCACCTCTTCGAGGAGGGTGGGCTTGGTCCGGTCCACACTCCGACCGGTCAGTCTGACTGTCCCGGCCAGGTCGGTATGGCGTGGAAGAGCCAGCCCCTCTCTTGCCGCGATCTCACGGAGTTTCTCGATCGCCTTGCCCGGGATCTGGATCTCCTTGGGACAGACGATCCTGCATCGCTGGCAGGAGGTGCAGGCAAAGAGCCCCCTCTCCACAGCCTCAGCCACCCGGTCGCCCGAGTCGCGGGGGTCGAGGGCCAGGCGGAGTTCCTGACGCATCGCCGTTGGGCCTGCGAATTCTGAGACCTTCAGGGCTGGGCAGACTGAGACGCAGGACATACACTCGATGCACTCGCGCAGCGGTTTGATCGCCTCGATCTCGGCCCTAGTCGGGAAGACCGCAGAGTCGTTCGGGGCGATGGAGGTGAACCGATCCAGATACGGTGCCAGGTCCACCTCCAGGTCCCGTGTCACCGGGAGGTCGAGGGGCTCGACGACCATCCCGTCGTGGGCCTCGGTCAGACATGCGAGCCCAGGGGTGCCGTCCACCTTCACGGCGCAGCTCCCGCACTGCCCGGCGCCGCAGCACCAGCGGTAGGCGAGTGTCGGGTCCATCGCGTGGACGGCGTGAAGGGCGTGGAGGACCCGCGCCCCGTCGTGGACCTCGACGGTATATTCTTCAAGGTGTGGCCGGGTGTCGGTCTCAGGGTCAAAGCGCGAGACCTGGAATGTGATCGTTTTCATTGCGCTCTCTCCTCGATGGACGATCCCTGGAGACTGATCTTTGTGTGGCCGTACGGCGAGTGGGCGGCGTCCCAGTCCTGGGAGACGTCGGTCCGGTAATGGGCTCCGCGGCTCTCAGGCCTGAGCAGGGCCGAGCGGACGATGAGCAGTGCGGTGGTGCAGAGGTTCTGGACCCCGCAGCACTCGATGAGGTTGCGTCCCGAGGCCGCTCTGAGCGGGGCGGCGAGCAGCCCTTCGACGGCCCGCTGCGTCGTCTGCAGTGCGGTCGCGTCCCGCCTGATCCCGGCGCCGTCCCACATCGCACGTTGGAGGTGTTCCTGCGCCCAGACCGGGGAGGACTCGCCCTCGTAGAAGGCGGCAAGCCGTGCTTCCTGCGCCGTCACCTGGGTTCTGTCCAGGGTCTTTGCCCGTGTCGGCGCCTGCCCGGCCGCCTCGCCAGCGCGCTTCCCGAAGACCTGGGTGTCGGCCAGGGCGTTGCCGCCGAGGCGGTTGGCCCCGTGGACCCCGCCGGCGGTCTCACCGCAGGCGAAAAGCCCGGTGAGGTTGGTCTGGCAGGTTGGGGTGATCCGAAGCCCTCCCATCACATGGTGGGCGGTGGGGGCGACCTCCATCGCCTCAGTCCTGATGTCCACGCCGTACCTGAGGAACTGGGCGAGCATCAGGGGGAGGCGCTCCTCGATCTGGTGTGCCGGCAGGTGGGTGACGTCCAGCCAGACGCCGCCGTGGGAAGTCCCCCGTCCTTCCAGCACCTCGGTGGCGATCGCCCGCGCCACCACGTCGCGGGTGGAAAGTTCCATCCGCTCAGGGTCGTAACGGTGCATGAACCGTTCTCCTTCGGCATTGACCAGGTGCCCCCCCTCGCCCCGCACCGCCTCGGTGACCAGGCGCCCCCGTGCGTCGTACGGGAAGACCGCACCGGTCGGGTGGAACTGGACCATCTCCATATCGATCAGGTCGGCGCCGGCGCGGTAGCCGAGGGCGAACCCGTCCCCGGTGCCGGTGCCTGAGTTGGTGGAGACGTCATAGACCCGCGCGCCCCCGCCGGCCGCGAGGACGACGGCGTCGGCGCGCACCGCGACCATCTCGCCGTTCCTGTCCAGGGCCAGGGCCCCGCAGACCCGGTTCCCGTCCTTGAGCAGTTCGATCGCGGCCGTCTCCTCATGCCGCTCGACCCCGCTCCCGCGCAGCCGTTCCATCAGGGTGGCCATGATCTCGTGGCCAGTCCGGTCGCCTGCATAGCAGGTCCGCGGGAAGGACTGCCCCCCGAAAGAACGCTGGGCCACCTCGTGGTCGGCCGAAGCGTCGAAGACCGCCCCCCATCTGACCAGGTCGTCGAGACGCGCGGGGGCGTCATGGACCAGGGCCTCGATCAGGCCGGGGTCGTTGAGGTAGGCGCCTCCTCTAAGGGTGTCGGCCACATGGAGGTCGCAGGTATCGTCGTCTTTGAGGACGGCGTTGTACCCGCCCTCGGCCATCGTCGTACAGCCTCCTTTCCCGGTGATGCTCTTGGAAAGAAGGACTGTCTCACCGTATTGGTCGGCCTCGATCGCCGCCCTCACTCCGGCGCCGCCACTCCCGATTACGAGGACATGGCAGTCGATCACGTCCAGCGCGCGCATTCACTTATTACGTGGGCGGTGTCAGTACATAAATAACATCGTGTGGGAATAGAGAGAGTGAGCCAGAAATGAGGCTTGTAATGAAATTCGGGGGCACATCTGTCGGGGATGCCGAGTCTATCGCCCGGGTGGTCAATATTCTTGCCCAATACCATGCCGAGGGACACGAACTTGCCGTCGTCGTCTCGGCCATGTCCGGGGTGACCGACCGACTCCATGCCATCGCCGCAGAGGCCGAATCCAGCGTAGATGATCCGCAGATCGCCACTTTTGTTCAGGCACTACGGACAAAACATATGAAGGCCCTCCGGGCCGTCGCGCCGTCCAGAGTGGACGAGGTCGGGGCGGTCATCGACGAGCGCCTCTGGAAACTTGACCATATCCTGACCGCGGTCCACTCCCTCCATGAGTTGACCCAGCGTTCCAGGGACTATATTGTCAGTTATGGCGAGCGTCTCTCGTCGCTGATCGTGAGCGCGGCCCTCAACGAGGCCGGGGTTTCGTCGGTCGCCCTTGACGGGTGCGAGGCCGGGGTTCTCACCACCGACCGCCACGGCGACGCCTTGGTCCTCCCGTCGAGCGACGCCACCATCAACAGTCGGGTCCTCCCCCTCCTGATGGACACGGTCCCGGTGATCACCGGGTATATGGGGTGCACGCCAGAGGGGATCGTCACCACGCTGGGTAGGAGCGGTTCAGACTACTCGGCGGCGGTGATCGGTCGCGGGATCGAGGCCGACGAGGTCTGGATATGGACCGACGTCGACGGGGTGCTGACCTCAGACCCGCGGGTGGTCCAGCATGTGCGGGTGCTGCCCTATGTCAGTTACCGTGAGGCGATGGAACTCTCGTACTTCGGGGCAAAGGTGCTCCACCCCAAGTCCATCGAACCGGCGATGGAGAAGAACATCGTCGTGCGGGTGAAGAACACCTTCAACCCGGATCATCCTGGCACGGTGGTGCGCCGGCAGGAGAACCGGGAGAAGCGGGTGGTGAAGGCGGTCTCCCATATCGACCAGGTGGCCCTGCTCAATGTCAATGGCGTCCAGATGATCGGACGGCCAGGAACGGCCAAGGAGATCTTCTCGCTTCTCGGCGACGCGGGAGTGAATGTGATGATGATCTCGCAGGCCTCGTCGCAGGCGAATATCTCGATGGTCATCGAGGAGGCCGACCTGGCGGTGGCGAAAGACGTCCTTTCCGGTCCGGTGAAGGCCGGGCTGGTCCGCGAGGTCACGGCTGACCGGAATGTCGTGGCCGTGGCGGTCGTGGGTGCCGGGATGGCAGGGACGCCAGGGATCTCGGGCCGGATCTTCACGGCGCTGGGAGATGCGGGGATCAATGTGATGATGATCTCGCAGGGGTCATCTGAGGTGAATGTCTCCTTTGTGGTGAAGCAGGAGGAGCATCACCGGGCGTTGCAGGTGCTGCACGACGAGTTCAGGCTTTCAGAGGAGTGTGACGATGAGTAATACAGAGAAAGGATATGCGGCGGCCGGGGTGGATATCGACCTTGAGGCGGCAGGTGTGCGGACGCTGATCGAGCAGTTGACTTTCAGGCGGTCGGGAGCGTTCCAGACGGTCGGGAAGAGCGGGCATTTTGCCGGGCTGGTGGAGTTCGGCGATACGGCCCTGGCTCTGGCGGTCGACGGCGTGGGCACGAAGATGCTGGTGGCCGACGCCCTGGAGGACTGGTCGACGGTGGGCATCGACTGCATCGCGATGAATGTCAACGATCTCTTTGTGATGAATATCGAGCCGGTGGCGTTCGTGGATTATATCGCGTGCAACGAGGTCTCGCTGGACAAGATGCGCCAGATCGGAATGGGGCTCAACGAAGGTGCCCGCCTGGCCAACATGAATATCGTCGGCGGGGAGACGGCGACGCTGAAGGGTCTGGTGACCGGGCTTGACCTGGCAGGGACCTGCCTTGGGGCCCAGCAGAAGGACAGGATCGTCACCGGCGAGAAGGTGGCGCCCGGCGACCTGATCGTGGGCGTGCCCTCGACCGGAGTCCATTCAAACGGCTACACCCTGGCCAGGAAGGTGGCCCTGGAGCACGGCGGGTTCGACCATGTCCTCCCGTCGGGCCGGACGGTGGGCGAGGCCCTCCTCACGCCGACCAGGATCTACCGCGAGGCCCTGGACGCCGCAGCGGCCTGCGAGGTCCATGGGATGTGCCATATCACCGGCGGCGGCCTGCTGAACTTCACGCGGCTCTCGGACTATGGGTTCGATATCACCGATCCCCTGCCGGTTCCTGAGATCCTCGCCTGGATCGGGGAGCAGGGCGAGATCGCCGAGGCAGAGATGTACCGGACCTTCAATATGGGGATGGGCTACGCCTTCGTCATCCCTGAGGAGAGTCTGCCGGTCCTCAAAAATGTGGTGCCGGACGCCGAAGTTGTCGGGGTCGTGGTGCCTGAGGCGGGGGCGTACCTCAGGGGCAGGCAGATCAGGTAATTTTTCTATCTTTTTTGGGACGCGGGGGATCTGGTACGTGAACAGAATCCCTTCAGTCCAGGATTTTTAGATGCATATTTCCCGCCGGGGGCGTGACCTCGGAGATCAAAGATCTTCTCAAGTCCGCTGTCGCTCACATTTCCCACATGATAGACCGAGGACTGCAACACTTCTTTCATGGTCGTCCATTATGCCTTACTGACTCCAACGTCATTCAGGGGGTTCGGGGACGGTGTTCCCGGTGCGATTCATGGAGGAAGGCAAAGAGAAGATCATGAAGAGGGGGGGCGGCACGTCGGATCAAAACGTCTTCCCCATCACCTGACGAACCGCCCAAAGGGAGGTCGAGGACGGCACTACCCTCGTCAGGATGATCGAGTGTGTCGGCCCTCATCGAGAACATTTTTTGATCTCGCACCGGCGAATAGGACGCCCTCTGGAGGCCCACAGGAATATTTCATCCAGGATGCGTGCGGGGTTCATGCCTGGTCTGCACCTTCGCACCACCTTCGCACCCTGGTGGTGGAAAGATAGGATGGGGCAGAATGGCGGCCGATCATGATTTGTGCATAAGGTAGAGTAGTACACGCGTGTATAAAGTGATCTTTACACGAGGATGGAAGAACACAGAGCATACTTGATGGGGGTGTTTCCCGGCGAAGTGCAAACGATTTTCTATTCCTGTAGGGTAGTCGTGAATTATAAAATGAGAGAGTTTACGGCGCCAGATTGGTTTGCACCCCCCTGGCGCGAAGTGTTGGGGGCCGTGTGCAAAGTGAAAGAATGAGGGAGAGGACCTGAGCTGATCTCTGACTTCCGGGGACGTGCCTTCCCGCCCCAATCTTCATCCAGGGGGTCCAGGGGCAGAGCCCCCGGTATGGGGATAAGGGAAGGCGGGTGGCACATGGTATCCCCACACAATTGGTGAGGGTTTCTACAACGCCAAAAAAAAAGAAAAAAAATTACTCGGTCTCCAGATGACTCTGGACACTCGCGTTCACGAACTCGACCTTCCGGCAGGCGCACTCCTCTCCGGGCACCGCGACCGGGTACTTGCCGGTCAGGCATGCCGTGCAGAGGTTGTCCATATCGATCCCGATCGCCTCCACCATCCTGGAGATCGGCACATGATAGAGCGAATCGGCATGGATCAGGTTCTGCACCTCCTCGGTCGACCGCTCGTGGGCGATGAGTTCGGTCCTCGTCGGGAAGTCCACCCCCAGATAACAGGGGGCGACGATCGGGGGGGACCCCACCCTGAGATGGACCTCCTTTGCCCCAGCGGCCCTGACCATATCGATGAGCCGCCGCGAGGTTGTCCCGCGCACCACCGAGTCGTCGATGAGCACCACCGACTTGCCCTCCAGGTGCTTTTTGATCGGGTTGAGTTTGATCCGCACGGCATTCTCCCGCATCTGCTGGGTCGGCATGATGAACGTCCGGCCCATATACCGGTTCTTCATCAATCCCTCCAGGTACGGCGTCCCCGACGTCCGGGAATACCCGATCGCATACGCCGTCCCCGAGTCAGGGACCGGCGCCACCATGTCGGCCTCGACCGGTGCACCCCTTGCCAGTTGTTCGCCGATCTTTCGGCGCACGTCATAGACCAGCGTCCCGTCGATGACCGAGTCAGCCCTGGCAAAATAGACGTACTCGAACATGCAATGGGCCCTCCGGTCTGAGGTCGTGATCTGGGTGGACTTGACCCCGTCTGCGGTGACCGTGATAAGTTCTCCGGGTCGCACGTCCCTGACGAACTCCCCGTTAAGGGCGTCGATCGCCACACTCTCAGACGCCACGATATGGCCGTTCTTTGTTCTGCCAAGGCAGAGGGGCTTGATCCCCAGGGGATCGCGGAAGGCGTACAGCGTCTCGTCGAGCATCAGCACAATCGAGTACGACCCCCGCAGGAGCCGCATCGCCGCCGCCACCGCGTCCTCTACCGACCCGGACGTGCGGATCTCGTGGGCGATGATCGTGGCGATCACCTCAGAATCGGTGCTCGTACAAAAGATCTGCCCGTCCTGCTCGTACTGCGCTCGTAGTTCCTCAGTATTCACCAAATTTCCGTTGTGTGCCAGAGAGATGGTCTGATCACGGAAGACAAAATTGAACGGCTGAAAATTTTCCGGCAGATTCGCACCAGTTGTCGGATACCTGACATGTCCGATCCCGACGGTCCCCTTGAGCTCCTGAAGAATTGATTCATCAAAGACCTCGGCCACCAACCCCTTGTCCTTATGGACATAGGGGCGGCGGTCAAAAGTGGACATGCCCGCGCTCTCCTGCCCGCGGTGCTGGAGAGCATATAGGGCATAGTACAACGGGAAAGAGACACCGCCAGCATCCACGATGCCAACGATCCCACACATATCTGACTACCTTAGTGTGTTGGTACTTTGGGGCGCTTGTTTATCCACTTGTAGCTGCTCATCTTCTTGCTCCGGCCAAAGCCACAGGCCGAGCATACCTTGTGCCTGACATGGAATGACTTCTTTCCACACCTGCGGCATGTAATGTGGCTGTTCTTCTGCCGCTTACCCATCGATGGTGTACCTTTTGACATGCTCGCTCACCCAGATTATTCGATTGACGGAGATATATAGATCACATTGTCTCCACGGACGATCACCGTACCGTGTTTCTCTACCTGTCCTTCAATTTCTTCTTCAGCCCGGTCGAGGACGAGGTTCAGGTGGACATCGTACCCCTGCAGGATCCCGCGGATCTCACGCCCGCCTTTAAGAGCGATAATGACCGGCTGGCCGTTGAGTACCTGATCAAGAATCTCCAGTGGTCTTTTTGACATGGTAATTACCCTTTGACCCGTTTAAGAGTACCATACATGCGAGGGGAATCTACTTAAATATACCGCGGCGAACCATTTAATGAGAGATACGGGGTATTGAGGTTGGCCATGGGTGATATTCAGGTAAAAAAACGGCACAGCATCAAGAAATCTGCGGTGGCACAGCTCAAGAGAGCACTGGAAGGGGAACTTGGGGCCGATGCAGCGCTTTTCGACGCCAAGAGGCTCGAGGTCGTCGAGACCGACTCGGAGTTCTTGATCTATCTGGTGGACAAGAAACCCCTCCTTATGGAGTTCGAGGGATGGACCTTCCCGACGGTGCGGGGTGCGGTCGAGCGGCCTTTTGAGGCGAGACGGGTGACCGTCGATTCGGGGGCGGTGCCCTATGTGATGAACGGCGCTGACATCATGCGGCCAGGGGTTGTCGATGCCACGCCTGACGTGAAAGAGGGCGCACCCTGCATCATCACCGAAGAGCGCTACGGGAAACCGCTTGCTGTCGGGATAGCCCTGTATGATGGGGCCGAATTATTGGCACAGGAGAAGGGGAAGGTCGTCAGGACGCTCCACAGGGTCGGGGATAGCATCTGGAACCTTGAACTCTGAACAAAAATAGGATACCATTAAATAAATTCTATTATAGAGTTATTTTCATGGGAAAATTCCTCGAATCCATCATAGGCAGGAGCGCACCTCCGAGGCAGGATGACTATATGGATCTCGACCTCAGCACGTTTGAAGGGGCGGCTCGTGATGAGCCGGCGTCGATGTACGTCAAGGTCGCCCAGATCAATGATATCAAAGATACCCCTCGCGTGAAGGACGAGGTCTACAATGGCAACATGGTCATCGTGGACATCACCCGCCTGAAACTGGACAAGATCATGTACGAGCGGGTGCTCAAGGACCTCCGTGAGGTGGCAAACGACGTCAACGGCGATATCATCGGTCTTGGCGAGCAGCAGTATGTGATCGTGGCGCCCATGTCGGTGAAGATCTCCAGGGAGAAGATCGGGGGCCTGTAGTGCGAAACGTGCTCCGTGCCCCATGCCCGGTCTGTGGAAAAGAGATCGAATATATCTATCAGACCGAAGAGATCCCGTATTTTTCTGAGATTCTCATCGAGAGTGCGACCTGCTCGTGTGGGTGGAGGATGAGCGATGCCTTCATCATGCGCGAGGGGGTGCCGACAAAGGACGAGTTGACGGTCTCCTCTGAGGACGACCTCTCGGTGCGGGTGGTGCGTGGTTCGGCCGGACGGATCGAGGTGCCTGAACTCGGCGTCGAGATCAAACCTGGACCGGCCGCCGAGTCTTTCATTTCCAATGTCGAGGGGGTGCTCGACCGGATCGATGCGGTCCTGGATATGGCGCTCAAGACGGCGGGGGCCGAGGAACAGGAACGGTGCCTGGCGATCAAGGATCTGATCGCGGCGGTGAAGCGGGGCGAGCAGAAGGTCACGCTGATCATCGAGGACGAGACCGGGAATTCAGCGCTGATCCGCGATCCCCACGACGGCAACGAATAATTCGTCCCTTTTTTTGGCTTTGTAGAAATCCTCTTGATGATCCCCTCTGCAGGGGGCTGGCTGCCCCCCGATCTCCCTGCCTGCGCGAGCGATAGGTGGCGGGAAGACAGGGCGATGATCGTGACGATGGGATGCGACCCCCCGCCACTCGTCCTCAGCGGGAGGTCGGGGGGTGGCACGCCTCCCTGGTGGAGGATAGGGCGTAGATCTCCAGGAAGGAAAGTCTTCAGTTCAAGACGATGGTCGGGCCTCAGGGATTTCGGGATATGCTCAGGATATATATGGATGCGCTCCGGTACGTGTTCATTCGTTCTTGCAGAGATGGGAAGAATCCTCAGCATTGGCTGGAAGAAATAGTGTTCAAAAGTAGCGAAGGATGGATTTGAACCATCGGTCTACGGGTTATGGGCCCGTCGGGATTTCCTGACTACCCCACCTCGCTATCCTGTGCAAAATCAATTTTTCTTGTGAGATCTTTCTTATGAGATCAGTAGCGAAGGATGGATTTGAACCATCGGTCTACGGGTTATGGGCCCGTCGGGATTTCCTGACTACCCCACCTCGCTATCCTGTATAAAATCAATTTTTCTTGTGAGATTTTTCTTATGGGACCAGTAGCGAAGGATGGATTTGAACCATCGGTCTACGGGTTATGGGCCCGTCGGGATTTCCTGACTACCCCACCTCGCTATCTGTGCAGAATAAACTTTTCTTATAGAGAAAAGTAGCGAGGGATGGATTTGAACCATCGGTCTACGGGTTATGAGCCCGTCGGGATTTCCTGACTACCCCACCTCGCTATCCTGTGGGCTATAGTTTCTGATTCATTTCTATATATATTTTTCTGGCTCGCCCTGAGGCAGATAGATTATGCATGCCATCTCATTTTGGATCATGGATGAAGAGCTTGAGAGGATCAGGCAGAGGAAGCAGGAGGCGCTTGCGGCACGTCTCGCTGCCCTCAGGGAGGGGGTGACCAGGGTCACCGACCTCACCTTCCCTGAGATGGTGCGCGAGCACCCCCGTCTTGTCATCGATTTTTCGGCAGAGTGGTGCGGGCCCTGCCAGCGTCTCGGCCCGGTGGTCGAGGGACTTGCCGTCGAACTTGCCGGCACAGTCGCCTTTGCCACCTGCGATGTCGACGAGGCTCCTGGCGTCGCCTCAACGTTCGGGATCCAGGTGGTCCCGACCCTTGTCTTCTTCTCGCATGGCAGGGCGGTGGGACGGCTTACCGGTGCGGTCTCTGCCGATGTGCTCCGCGCCAATCTCAGGAGAGTGTATGACCTCTGGTGAGGCCGGGATTATAGGTCTTTGAAGCATGATGCGGAGTGAGGGGCCTGTAGAACTCCTCTGGATGGTGCTCTGTGACAGGTGGTTGCACCCCCTGACCTCCCGGCAATAGTTCGTTTCCGCCGAACACCAGGGATGAAGATTGGGTTGGGAAGGCAAAACCGATGGATATGAAGGGGGGGGTCGCGCTTCCCCGTCCTATCTTGACGCGGGGGGTTCGGAGGGCGGCACGCCCGCCGCAGAGAGGCCCACCGTGAAGAGTTCTACAGAGCCGAAATTAGAATAATCCTGAACATATTCCAGAACGATTCTTGTTGCCAACAGACGAGAGTTCGTTCATCTGAAAAATCCTTTTTTTGGGGTCAGGCTACTGAGTTTTGCAGCAAGGACGAAATCGGTCCGTGTCAGTCCCCCGCACGCATAGGTGTACCACAGGACGTCGACATGGCGATACTGCGAGAGGACGATGTCGGGATAGTGGTCTGCCCCGCTCTTCGACCCGATCTCGATGACCTTGCCGATGAACGCGGCAGCTTCCCCGACAGACTGGAAGGTAAACCTCCTCCACAGTCTTCCATTCTCCAGGGTCCACCCCGGCACCTCAGGAAGGAGCGCAAGCATCTCCCGTCTGGTGAGCGGCGCCGATCCTGGCGTCACCGGCACCGGTGTCTCTGTGCTGAGTGGCATGCACCTGCCTGCTCTTCCTGAGATATATAAGTTGTTATGGAAGGAACCCTCACCATTCTTCTGTGTCGTCAGTCTACGCCTCTCTTCACCCCACGCTCAGGAATGTGCTCGCCCATCGTCTCGGCTGGGGCGACCTCCGCCCTGTCCAGGAGGAGGCCTGCCGCGCCGCTGCCAACGGTGCCGACCTTCTGGTCGTCGCCGGCACTGCCGGAGGCAAGACCGAAGCCGCCCTCATCCCGGTCGTCGACGCCGTCCTCAAGGAAGGCTGCTCCGGCGTCGCCTGCCTCTGCCTCTTCCCCCTCAAGGCCCTCATCAACGACCAGACCGACCGGGTCGAGGAGATCTGCACCCCGGCAGGGCTCTCGGTCACGAGGTGGCACGGCGATGTCGGGAAAAGTGAGCGTTCCTGGGCCGGAGAAGACCCCCCCCACCTCCTCCTCACCACCCCCGAGTCCCTGGAGGTGATCCTCATGGACGACACCCTCAGGCTTGCTCTGAAAAATCTTCGTTTTGTCATCGTCGATGAACTCCATGCCTTTGCCGGGGATCTGCGCGGCGTGCAGGTCAGGTGTCTCCTCGACCGTCTCGACGAAGTGGCCGGGAGACCTCTCCAGCGGGTCGGGCTCTCGGCGACGGTGGGGAACCCTGAGGCAGTCCTTGACTGGTTCTCAGGCCCTGACCGTCGTCGCCAGGTCGTCGCCGTCCCCACACCCCCCGGAAAAAAACAGTTCTCCTTTACGGTCTCACGGGACCGCGAGGCACGTGCCCGTGCTGTCGCCCGTCTTGTCGCCGGCAAACGTGCCCTCGTCTTTGTCGCAAGCAGGAGCCAGGCTGAAGGGCTTGCCGCCGCCCTTGACGGGGAGGTTGACTCCCTCTCAGTCCATCACTCCTCTCTCTCCCCCGCGATGCGCCGGGCGGCCGAGGCGTCTCTTGTCGGGCCGGGGAGCGCCTGTGTCATCTGCACCTCCACCCTCGAACTCGGGATCGATATCGGAGGCCTCGACCTTGTCGTTCAGGTCGGACCTCCCCCTTCGGTCTCCTCTTTCCTCCAGCGCCTCGGCCGGACCGGCCGCCGGGGTGCACCAGCCAGGATGGCCTTCGTCCTTGGCGACGACCTTGCCCTCCTCGTTGCGGTCGCCACCGTCGAGGCTGCGGTCCACCACGAGGTCGAACCCCTTCTCCCCCCACGGGCACCCTACACTGTCCTTGCCCAGCAACTCCTCCTCGTCCTCCGAGCCCGCGGGAGGGTGCCCGCGCACTCGGTTATCGCCTGGCTCTGCGGACTTTTGCCCTTCAGGGGGATGGAAGCCGCGGCCGAGACCCTGGTTGGGGCCCTCCTCGCTACCGGTCATATCGTTGCCGACCAGGGGCTTCTGATGCTCGGCCCAGAGGCCGAACGCACCCTCTCGCGTTCTCACTGGGCCGCGCTCCTCTCGGTCTTCGCCTCATCGGCTGCTTATCGTGCCCTCACTCCTGAGGGGGAGGCGGTCGGGGAACTCGACGCCAGGTTTGTGGCCGGCGGCACCGGGACCGTCTGCACCCTTGGCGGCAGGAGGTGGCGGGTCGTCGCCCTCGACCAGGACTACCATATCGCCACCGTCCTCCCGGCTGCAGGAACTCGCAAATCCTCGGACCGTCGCCCCTTCTGGGCCGGCGCCGGTGCGCCCCTCAGCCCGGTTGTCGCCGCCTCTGTCGGGCGCCTCCTTGCCAGGGGCCACTCTGATCTCCCACTTGGCAGAGCAGAGCAGGCATCGGTTAAGGGCATCGCAGGAGAGATCGGTGCGCCCGTGCCGCCTGAGGGGCTCTCCGTTCTGGACCGACCCGAAGGGATCATTGTCCTCTCATTTCGTGGCGGTCGCGTGAACCGCGTCCTTGCTGCCGTCCTCACTGCCCTTCTCCCTGACGGCCCGAAAGTCACGGCCGCCGACCTCTGGATCTGTGTCAGGGGGATGACCGGCCCTGACCCTGCAGGCGAGGTGGCGGACGTCCTTGCCAGGATCAGAACCCTGAGCGCGGATGACATCGCCGCCTCCCTCCCGCTCCCTGATCCAGAGGAATGGAAATTTGGTTCTCTCCTCACCCCCGTGCTCTTCGCCGGGATGGTCGCCGCCGACTACAATGACTGCGAAGGTTTTGTCGAGACCATGAAGAGGGAAGATATATTTATCGTCTGACCGTATTCTTCAGGTTGATGAGGCCCCCTCTCTCTGCCAGGTTCATTTCATGGGATCCCACCGATGACAGCGATATGCCGGTGGTCCGGAGTGTTCCTCTGGCGCAGGGCAGGTCGCGGAGGAACAGTTTCTGATGCGGACCCGGTACTTTGTCGCCGTTGCGGTCCTGCTTCTCTGCCTCTATGCCGCCGTCTTCCACCTCTCGACCACCTATGACGACTACAGTAGGTACAATGTCCAGTGGAACGGCACCTCGACCTTCTTCTCACATCTCGAGGGCCATGGGGCGCAGATGGTCACCGACCGGGATGATCTGATCACCTATGACAACGCTCTTCTCCTGGTCATCGCCCCTGATGGGCCCCCTGACCCGGAGAGGGCCAGGGCCTACAGAAACTTCCTGGCACACAACAACACCCTCCTCCTCTGCGACGACACCGGGGAGATCGCGCCTCTCCTTGAGGGGCTTCAGAGCACCATCTCGGTGCTCCCCGGCACGGTCTCATCGGTCGAGAGGGACTATGTCACCACGGCGGCGGTCAGGGGCTATGCGGCCGGGAACCATACTCTCATAGACGGGGTGCCGGCCGTCCTCTTCAACCGGCCCATGGCACTCGAAGGTGGGACCCCTTTCCTCCAGACCTCTCTCCTCTCGTGGGCCGACGAGAATGGGAACGGCAGGATCGATGGTGAGGAGAGTGTCGGGCGCTACGACCTTGTGGCCTATGAAGAGATCGGCGGCGGTGAACTGGTCGTCGTCGGTGACCCCGGGATCTTTCTCAACTCGATGGCAGGCCTTGGAGAGGGGAACGAGATGTTCCTCAAAAACCTCCTCTCCCTCCGACCGGTCGTGCTGGTCGACGAGGGATGGAGCAGGACGTCTACCGGCGGGCCATATACAGGTGCGATTTTATGGGTGAAAGATCACCCTATTGTTCAGATCGGGATTGTAGCCCTCTTCATCGGCGGGGCGGTATATGTATTCAGAAAGAGGATCAGGAAGGAGAAGAAATGCAACTGAGTGAGCGCGATGTGGCACCGATTGCCGAGAAATTCCGGGAGATCGAGGTGGCCGTCAACCAGTATGTCGTCGGGAACGCGAACCTGATCAGACTGATCGCGATCAGTTCCCTCTCAGAGGGTGCGATCCTCATCGAAGGGGTTCCTGGCACCGCAAAGACAACGATCTCAAAGATCATGGCGCACCTCCTCTCCGCCTCATTCGGGCGGGTGCAGGGAGCGGTGGATGTCCAGCCGGCCGACATCATTGGGGTGCGGATCTATACCAATGACGAAGAGGAATTTATCCTTAAAAAAGGTCCGATCTTCTCGAATTTTGTCCTCGTCGATGAGATCAACCGGCTCACCCCCAAGACGCAATCCGCCCTCCTTGAGGCTATGAGCGAGCAGCAGACGACGATCGATGGGGTGACCTACCCTCTTCCCCGTCCGTTTTTTGTCATGGCCACCCAGAACCCGTACGAGTTTGAAGGGACCTTCGCCCTGGTCGAGGCCCAGCGGGACAGGTTCATGTTCTGCGCCCCGCTTACCTATCTTGACGCCAGGGACGAACTGGAAGTCCTGAGACGCGACCAGGCAGGACAACTGATCTGGAAGAATTACGCCGATACGCTCACCCCCCGCCTCACCCTTGAGGAGATCGAGGGGATGATCAGGACGGTGAGGGAGGTCCATGTGGAAGACCCGATCCTCCAGTACATCACTGATCTGGTCATGGCCACCAGGTCACACTCTGATGTCCGCCTGGGAGCAAGTTCCCGGGCCACTTTAGCGCTTCTGCGTGGTGCCAAGGCCAATGCCGCCCTTGAAGGCCGGACCTATGTGATCCCGGACGATGTCAAGGGACTCGCTCTCCCGGCCCTCCGCCACCGCCTGATCATGGAGCGTGAGGCTATCATCGGGCGCATCTCGACGGATACGGTCATCAACGAGATCTTGGGTGTTGTTGAGGTGTCCTGAGCCGTGAAACCGGGCCCGGTTGCGGAAGGGATGGGGGTGCTTGCGCTTGCACTCGCGGGATATGCCCTCATCTTCGACGACCTTGCGGGATATGTCGTTGCCGGGGCGTTGCTTGTTTATCTCGTGTACCGAGCCGCTTCTTTTCTCAAGAGATATACGCGCCTTGCAGGGTCCCTTGCCCTCTCGCGAGAGGTGGACAAGAAGGTCGTCAGGCAGGGTGCTGTCGCCCGCGTGGAGACCGTGGTCTCCTATGCATTTCAGTCGGGTGTTGCCGTGCAGGTGGAAGACCTTCTTCCGCCTGTTGCCGTGCTTGACCAGGAGCAGAAGACAGTTTTCCCTGAGCCAGGGCGGGCTGTGATCAGGTACAGGATGAGGTGCATGGCGCCCGGGGAGACTCTGTTTGGAGGCATCAAACTTACGGCCCGCGACCCCTTCTTCTCGGGTTCTCTCTCTTTCAGACACACGGATTTAAGTCTCCCATCTGTGGCGGTTGTCCCGGTTGGACAGGCGCAGTCTGGCCCGGCGTCAGGGAATTGGCTTGGCGATATGGAAGGGGGTCGGTCTCTTCTCTTCAGGGGGCAGGAGACGCGTGCCTGCCGTGAATATCTTCCTGGCGACCCCCTTGAACAGGTGGACTGGAAACTCACGGCCAAGTATGGGAAGATGTATGTCAGGGAGCGGGAGGGACTGAGCGGTGGGGCCCCGATGGTCATCATCGATCTCCCGGGTGTTGACGAGAGACTCTCAAAAGAAGAGATATCAAGGTATTCTCTTGCCGCGACCGGTGCGGTTGAAGGGACATACAACAAATTCGGAAATTGCCCTCTTCTCCTCATTGCCGGAGGCGGCGTGGTTGCCTCGGTCCCCCTTGAAAGTTCAGAAGACGAGGTCTTTGGTGCGCTCACCGCGGTCAGGCCGACCGAACGTACCTCCCTCCTCTACCGGTACCTTGACCCGCTCATGGCTCACCTGCTGCTCAGGAAGGCTGAGGATGGGCCGAGGGGTTCAGGGACATTCAGGGAGAACTATTCAGGGACCTTACATCGGTTCCGGGCACATTCTCCCGATTTTCCGTTCAGGAGACAGGTCTCTGAGGAGGTGCGTCTCTCTGAGGCATCTTCAGTCCATCTCTATACGCCAGGGCGGGGGGATGGCAGTCACCTCGTCCAGGTGGTCCTTGAGGCCAAACAGCAGGGGCTCTGGGTCGAGGTCCATATCCTCTCCGGCATGGGCGGGGTGGCGGTGGGGCGTGAGTTGGGGGCATGCGGGGCAGATAAGGTGGAGGAGATCTGAGTGGACGAACGGATCTGGTTCGGGCTCATTGTGGTGACCGGGCTTCTTGCCTCAGTCCTGGGACAGGGAGGGCTGGTCGGGATCGGTGCACTGATCATCGCCGTCGCTGTCATCTCCCGTGAGAGGGATCACTGGCTTGCTCTTCTTGCGGCAGGGGCGTTTGTGGCGGTTGTCGTCGGGCTCTCTTCTCCTCTCTGGTCCATCCCTCTCATCCTTGTTGTGCTTGGCTGGGTGCAGGACTCGTTTGGCCTCTTTACGTCGCCCGGGGATATGATGGGTTTTTTGCTCTTTGCTGGGGTCGCCACAGTCTTTCTCCTTCTGGCACTCGGGAACGGGCATGTCTCCCTCCCCCTCGTCTTCCTGATAGTATTCCTGGTGTTCAGTGGTCTGTTCATCTCTTTCTCATGGTACAGCCTGGTGTGGTCTGCACGAAGGGGTGAAGAAGAATGAAAAAACTGTCTGTGATGAATGATACCGCTCTTGCCGGTCTTCTCCTCCTCGGGGCCGCCGCTGCGGCGCTCGGCCTGGCGGCGCTGACTGGCCGCAATGACCTCACGACCGCCGTTCTGATCCTTGCAGGGTTCGGGACGTTTATCTCGGGGATCTTTTTTATCTCCCTTGGGAGAAGCAAGACTCTTGACACGAAGATCGCCTCCCTCTTCCTGGTACAGGGCCCCGTCGAGATCGCTACACTTCTTGCCGATCTTGGGTTACAGAGGGACGCCCTCTTCTATCCTCCTGATGAATCAGGGCAAAGTCGGGTTCTGGTCCCGGCCGGACCGTCTGTCCCATCCGCGCTCCCGGAGAGCACTTACTCGTATGTCATGACCGAGGAGGGGGACGGCGCGGTGTTCGCTCCGCTTGCGGCTCCTCTTCTCTCGTATCTGAAGGATTCATGTGCATTTGTGGTGCCGCAGGAGCGGGACCGTCTCTGTGAGGCGGTTGTCGAAGTCTGCAGGGACGTGCTTGAAGTCTCTGAGCATGTCGAGGCCTCGTTTGACGGCTACAACCTGGTCGTCGACCTGAAGGGCTTTGCCCTTGCCGATGGGTGCCGGGAGGTGAGAGCGGTCTCCCCAAAGTGCTGCACCATGGTCGGGTGTCCTTTCTGTTCGCTGATCGCCTGCATCGCCGCGGAAGGGATGGGGGTGCCGTGCCAGATCCTGGCGGCGGTCCCCTCGAAAAATGGGAACGACCTTCACCTTATCATAGGGCCGCGTCTGCTGGCCTCACCGTGACCCAGAGGTGGAGGTCGCGGTAACTCGCGTTGATCCTGTCCTGGTCCCAGACCGCATCTGACGGCACCGTCTCGTTGAAGAGGAGGAACTGGAGACGGTTCATATCGGTCCTGGAGACCGTGAAGTTGTACGGACGTTCAACGGTCTTGTTGTGCGGGACGGTGACGGTGAACCGGTCGAGCCGCTCCATATCGTTGATCCTGGAGGTATTGGTCGTCCTGTCGAGGGTCTGGTTGGTGAGCAACACCTCCACGGTATAGGGCACCTCCCTGTACTCGTGGTTCCCGACGCCGATGATCAGGGACTGTTCGCTCCCGGTGAAGAAGGAAGTCGGGTAGTCAGCGGCCTTCCCCCCTGCACCGAGGATATAGAACTCGGTGAAGTGTTCACCTTCTTTGGGGACGACGATGACATAGACGGTCGTCACGATCGCCGTAAGGATCGAGAGGACCAGGATCACCGAGAGGGCACGGTCAAGGCCGGACTGTTCTTCAGGGAAAAGTTCGGTCTTCGCTTCGGCGACCATCTCCTTGAATGGGACGAAAAAACGCTGGTCTCTGGGGAGAAGCGTTCGTCGCCAGTGGGCGATGGCAAGCATGACGAAGGTGAAGATGATGAGTGAAGTGAGGATGGGCTCGAGCCTGATCCCCCAGGGGGTGTAGTTGAGACCGAGACCGATGAGGGGGGTGACCGCGATCGAGAGCCCGAATGAGAGGGCGACCCGTTCGATACCGTCGATGTCTTCGTTGTTCGGGAAGAGTGCGGCGATGAGTGCATAACCGGGGATGAAGATGACCATGGGCAGGCCAAAGACCGCCTGGACAAAGGTCCCGTGGAGGACCGGGAGGTAGATCGCCGCGACGGTCGCCACGGTCCAGAGGGCGATAAAAATGATGTCTTTTGGGACCGACCAGAGGTCGACCGCCACACGGGCTCTGGCATATTCTTCGTCAGGACTCACAGATGTCACCAGGTTTTACAGCCTCTTGCGCGTTCCTGCTATATAGAGGGTGCCGACGATCGCGCCGATCGCCGCCAGGATCCCGGTCGGCGACTGGGTGGGGGCGGGGGTGACCGTCGTCGTCAAGGGTTCTTCTGAGGTGTCGGCCTGACCATGGGCCGCGGCAGCGACGGTGGCAGACGGCACCTCGGCCCGGGCAAAGGTCATCAAGGCATAAGTCCCGCCGTTCCTGATCGTGGCCGAGATCTCGTCGCCGTCGATGCTGGACGGGAGTGCGGTCCACTCTTCATCGGCATATTCTGCCAGGAAGAGTGTGTATGCATCTGGGTCGGCCGCAACCTTCTGCGGGAGCCTGAAGGTGAGCGTGACGATCTGGGAGAAGGTCTTCTCCTGCGGGTTCAGGAGATAGGTGCCGGTGACGGCCTGCCACTCCTCAGGGACGGTGGGGGTCTGGGTGGTGAGGACTGAAATCCCTGGTGCGTCCTCTCCGAGAACATGGACGACGCCGTCGGTCGAGTACTTTTCAGGGAGTGGGGTGGGAGTCGTCCTTGCGCCGGGGTTGCCTGGCCCGCTCGGTCCACTCGGGTTGCTGGGCCTTGAAGTGGTCGGGGTCGGGACAATACCCTGCCCAATGGTGATCTCCTTTGCGAGTTCCTTGTGCCCGTCCACCAGGGCGGTGACGGTGACGATGCCATCGGTGATCCCGGCGACTCGGAAGGTGATCGCAGAGTCTTTGGGTCCCTGTTTCTCACCGGTCAGGCTCATGCTCGTCCTGATCTCGGTGCTCTTCTCGCCAGCCGTGCCGCCGAGGATGAGGTGGTCGTAGGTGCCGGCACCGATGTTTTTGTTCAGGGTCACAGAGTACTTTTCGTCATCTATCATCCTGATCATCTTCCCATCAGACGGTTTCACTTCAAGGAGAATTTCCTGGGCGTTTTCCGTGGAGGCCGAAACGGTCGAGTCCTTGAGGCTGATTGGCATCACAAAGTCTTCGGCCCTGAAAGCGAATTCCGAACCTGGACTAACGGCGAAGGTGGCATCGATCCTGAGCGAGAAGGGGGCGCCGTCAGGGATGTCGCTGAGACTGACGGTGACAGTCTCCCCTTTCTGGATAGAGTCTGGTGAGGCGGTTACGCTGACCGCACTCGCACCCATGATAAGAGTGGAGAGGAGGCAGCCAATACACGCAATTTGCACGATCTTTTTCATCATATTATCACTTTATTTCGATATCTTTTTCATTTAGTACAGGACATGAACAAAAAAAGATATCTATCCATAAGATATATCCATGTGCCATGATGAGTTCTGTACGATTTTTGAAACATTGGAGTCCTTTTATCATCATTGGACTTCTCTGTTTCATGCTCGTGCCGGCATCAGCCTCGGCCGCCGAGAGCGGCGTGACGGTGGATCTCGACAAGGTCTATAGTGAGAAGGGGATGAGTGTCTCCTCCATCGAAGTCCTTGACCTTGCGGACCCTTCTGTCTCCCGGGCTGAGTTGTTGCCGACCGATGGTAATGACCTCAAGACGCTCACTGCACCTGAGGTGCGGTATCTCACCCGTTCCTACACCGGGGACGGGCCCATTACAATGCGAGGAGCAACGATCACGCTCAACCCCACCCTCAAAGATCCAGTGGAGATCAATGGCGCGGCAAAGTTGAATGTCTACACCGCCCTCCATGTCCCGACCCCGAAGGTGAATGTGCCTGGTAATTCAGGGAACGTTCTTGTCGGGAAGTACAACAATACCTACACATGTCCAGAGGATGAGGAGCAGGTGGGCTTTGAGGATCTGCTGGGTGCCATGAATGGCGGGTATCTGTACGCGGCGGGGGGTATCGCCTATGATACTCCGGAAGGCCGGGGAACATATCACATCACAGTTAATCCAGAGGATCTGGGTTCAACCCTGATCAACAACGAGGTCATACTCTCGCCGTTCACGGCAAAATCTGAGTACTCAAAGAAAGCGCTACCCCCTACCCAGGGCAAGTACGCCCTCACGGCAATCCAGTACCTCCCTGGCGACAAGAAGGTCAAGGTGCTTGCCTCCTACCCGGTCGTGATCCTGGACAAGGATTCCTCCCTCACCTGGAACGGCAAGACTACGCCATCTTCTGTCTACAACAACAGGGCGAGCGATGTGACCCTCTCCTTCGAGGACCGTAACGATGTCGAGCACATCGGCTACGTGATCATCAGGCAGGGCACGACCTATGACCTCGACGCAAAGGTTGATGTCGATACGCTCCTCGAAGACGTAGATGCCCAGGGGTTCACCTCGGCAAATTCATTCCTTGAGATCCTGACCTGGGGTGTCACTCATGAACTCGGGAAGGACCAACCGGTGACCTACACGGTCAAGGCGGTAGGTAAATCGGCGGAGCCGAGCACCGAGTGGTCTGACATCGCCATCACACCTGGATATGGCTGCTCCGGGTATGCTGCGGCATCCTCGGCGACGGTCCCGAAGGCGGCCCTCAACTCCCTTGGGAAGGGCACCTATGCGATCTATGCCGTCGGGCTCAATGACGAGCACGACATCGTCGCCCTCGACCAGAAGACCCTCACCGTGAAGAGGTATTCCCCATCTGATGACGACGGCCCCAGTGGTCGCAGTCCCACCGGTCCCTCCACCCCCTCTGAGCCATCCACCCCTGGCGCTGATCTCTGGACCTCCTTCTCCCTGAGCGGTGCGACCTTCGAGAGCACCGACGACGGCCAGACCTTCTCCATCGACCTCGATGAGGCGACGGGTGTCAAGGTCGATGGCAATGTCATCACCTTCAAGAAGGATGGGATGGTTTTTGAGATCCTGGCGTCCGACCTCAAGGAAGACGGCACGACGATCGCCGGCACCATTACGTCGGTGAAGGTCAAGGCCGACCCGATTAAGAGCGAGGTCGAAGGTCTCGGTGATGTCTCTGCACAGTTTACCGCAGAATTCGCGTCCTTCCCGGTGAACGCCACAATTGGTGCCACGTTGGTCGAGAATGTGAGCGAGAATGTGGTCTCTGCCTACAGCCTTGCTCTCCTTGACGAGGGACTCGACGTCTCAGAGGTCGCCTACACCTTGAAGGTGACCAAGAAGGGCATCGAGGCGACCGGTCCCGCCACGATCACCATGACGGCCCCACCTGAATGGGTGACCTCCTCGGGCGGCATGGACCAGATCAGGATCCTCAGGCTGGCCGACGACGGCACCACCCAGGTGCTTGAGACGGTCTTCAAGGGGTATGACGCCGACGGCAACTACCTCTTCGAGGCCGTCTCCCCTGAAGGTCTCTCTGAGATCGGACTGGTCGCAGTGACCGAGTCGACTGGCGTCACCGTGCGCCCCACTGATGTGGGGTCTGGTGTCGAGACCACTGAGACCACACCCTCCGGCGAGGCCGGCGCGGGTGAAGGTCTCCCGGTTGGCTGGATCGCTGCGCTTCTTGTGGCCATCGTCGCACTTGTCGGGGTAGGCTACTACCTCCAGAAGAAGGGCGGCGATGAGAAGAAGGACCAGAAGAAGAACTAATTTCTCCCTTATTTTTCGCAAAAACAGACCCACTGATCAGAACTCTGTGAACCTACTGGCACAGAGGGCTCTCTCGATATTTTTTCCAGGACGGTCATTCGGAGACTCTGATCTTTGACGGTGAGCATATCCAAAAACTCTCTAATGCTTGGCTACCGTCTTGAAATGAAATCTGTTCTTCCTAGAGTTCTAAGCTCTATCCTCGACCGGGGGACGTGCTGCCCCCCGAACCCCCAGCGATGACGATTGGCAGGGGCGTGCGTCCCGTCTTCACGGTCATCGCTCTGCCTCCCTGTTACAACCGCCATCCTGGGGATCCGGGGGCGGTGCTCCTGGTGCAGTGGTGTGGACGGCAATACCTTCTTCATGGCTGTCCATCCTGCCTCCCTGCCCCCATCGCCATCCAGTGGACGAAGAGCGGCAACAGAAGACACAGTCCTCTCTTAGGATGGCGGTTGTGGTCGTCAGGAGGATTTCACCTGGGCCGATAATCCCTTGCGAGAGGGGGAAGAACCGACCAGGAGGGGAGGATGGGACCGACTTGAGTTTCCGGGGAATCCCTTTCCGATTGCTTTTTGCATCTATCTTGCCAACTCTCTCTCAAATGGCCATAGACGCGATCATTCCATTCAAGCCGAAGAACCCCAAGACCCGCCTCTCCTGTGTCATGGAGCAGGCGGAACGGGAGGCGTTCGCCCGAGCCATGCTCTCGGACGTCCTCGGCGCCGTCCGTGCGGCGGGGTGCGCCCCCACACTCATCAGCACCAGCCCCTTCGAACACCCTGACGCCAGAGTCGTCGAAGACCCTGCAGGCCTCGACGACTCATTAAACCGTGTGCTTGCACATGCGCAAGGGCCGGTCCTCATCATCATGGCAGACCTCCCCCTCGCCACCCCTGAGGCGGTCAGGAGGATGATCGAGACCGACGCCCAGATGGCGATCGCTCCAGGCCTTGGTGGGGGGACGAACGCGATCTTTGTGAAAGAGCCCTCCAGGTACCATGTGAACTACTATGGCGCAAGTTTCTGCAAACACATGGCGATCGCCGCCGAAGCAGGACTGTCATGTGAGGTCACCGACTCGTTCAGGCTTCACACCGATGTCGACGAAAAAGAGGACCTGGTCGAGGTCCTGATCCACGGCCGGGAGTCGGCCGCCTGCAGGTGCCTCGAGTCACTCGGATTTGCCCTTTCCATCGAACATGGCAGGGTCGGCGTGGAGCGCCGCGCCCATAAAGAGACACTCTGACGTATCGATCGAAGGGATGCCGTAGTCTTCGTTGAGTTCGATACCCGTGCCGCGCACCAGCACGGCCGGGACGCACTCGTCAGCCTCGCCCATCAGGAGTTCGGCGGCCGAGGCCAGACAGTCGCCGACCGCGCGCTTGGTCACCTCGAGCTCGCGCCCGAAGAGGTCGCGCCTGCCAGTCTCGTCGACGACGGCCGAGAGCCCCGCGCACCCGATGGCGACACCGCTGCATCCAAGGCGCATCGCGTGGGTGCGCGAGTCGATGACGAGCACCCCGACGTTGACGCCGAGGCGGGTGCGCACCGCTGCTCTCACCCTTCCTGCCGAAGCATTGGGGTCGAGGGGCAGGGGTACGACCGTCCCCTCAGGGGTATTTGAGTGGTCGGTCCCGGCGTTCGGGAGGAGCGTCCCGTTTTTGAGGGTGAGCAGGAATCCAGGGATGCCGCCGACCACCCGGTCGCTCTCCTGGAGGACCACCTCGGTGATCGCCGGGTCCATGGCATAGCGCACGGCGAGGCGGCGTGCCTCTTCGGAGGGGACGACCCCGTCAAGACTGACCACCCTCCCTTCGGCTGTCGCCACCGCCGTCTCGGCGATCAGGATGATGTCGCCGTCCCTGATCCCCTCGCAGGGTGCGGCCTCTGCGGCTGCGACTACCTTCTCGCCGATGTCGTCGCCGTCCTGGACCATGCCGGTCTCCAGGGCATACACCGCATACCACCGGCTCATAACTCTTTCTCCATCTCCCTGACCACCAGAATGACGTCCCTGGTGGCGGCGACGTCATGGGCCCTGACCATGTCGGCATGTGGCAGGAGCCTGGTCGTGACCGCGAGGGTGGCGGCCAACCGTTCCTCGGAGGGCCTGTCGATGAGGCCGCCGAGATAGGACTTTCGTGAGATCGCGATCAGGACCGGATATCCGAGTTCCTGGAAACGGTCGAAGTGCCGGCAGAGGTCCCAGTCGTCGGCAAAGGTCCGCTCAGGCGTCCAGTTCCCGACGCCTGGGTCGAGGATGAGGTCGGTGACGCCTGCCTTCTCGGCCCGCACGACAACATCTTTGAGGGCCGCAAGGGTCGCCTCGGTCCCACGCGGGTCGCCTGGGAGGTTCTGTGCCGCCATCCCGATGACAGGGAGGCCTGAGTCGGCGGCGGTCCTGGCGTACTCGGGGTTTGAAAGCCCGCTGATGTCGTTGATCACATGGACGTCATGGCGCAGGCAGGCCTCCAGCACCTCGGGGTACATGGTGTCCACCGAGATGGTGACCCCTGAACCGTCGAGGGCAGAGAGGGCCGCGGTGATCCGGTCGACCTCCTCCTCGACGGTGATCGGGACCGAGTGAGGAGCCGTGGACCGCGCCCCCAGGTCGATGAGGTCGGCGCCTGCATCGATCATCTGGAAGGCGCGTTCTCGCACTGTCTCTTCAGGTACATATGAGCCGGAAAAAAAGGATTCAGGGCTGCAGTTGATCACGCCCATCAGGCGGACCGGTGCCCCGCCGCCGACCTGCATCCCGTTTACTGTGCAGGGTTGCATGACATCGCCCTGGCCGCCTTGAGAGTATTCTCCATCAGGGTGGCGATGGTCATCGGCCCGACACCGCCGGGTACCGGGGTGATGGCCGACGCCTTCTCGACCACCGCGTCAAAGTCCACGTCTCCACAGAGTTTGCCGTTCTCGTCGTGGTTGATCCCGACGTCGATGACCACGGCGCCCTCTTTGACCATCTCAGAGGTTACAAATCTTGCCTTGCCGATCCCTGAGACAAGGATGTCGGCCTGCTGCATGATCGCAGGGAGATCCTGGGTCTTGGAGTGGCATATCGTCACGGTTGCGTCGGCGTTGAGGAGCAGAGCGGCCATCGGCCGTCCGACATCCACGCTCCGCCCCACGACGACGGCGTTCTTTCCGGCGATCTCGATCCCGTACTCGGCAAGCATCGTCATGATCCCCTGCGGGGTACAGGGGACGAACCCCGGGTGCCCGGAATAGAGGCGGCCGATGCTGGTCGGGTGGAACCCGTCCACGTCCTTTTCAGGAGAGACGGCGTCGATTACTGCCTGAGTGTTGACCTGCGGCGGGAGGGGGAGTTGGACCAGAATCCCGGAGACCTCTGGGTCCTTGTTAAGCCTTTCCACGGTGGCGAGCACCTCGGCCGTAGTCGCCTCGGCAGGGAGTTCAGCACCGACCGAGGTGATCCCGACCTTCTCGCAGGCCTTGTGTTTCATCCTGACGTACATATGGGAGGCGGGGTCGTCCCCTACCAACACAGTGGCGAGGCATGGACAGATGCCCGATTTCTTGATCTCTTCTGTGAGGAGTTTGAGTCTCTTCTCAGAGAGGGTCTTGCCGTTGAGTATCATTCTGTTACCGCGTAGATGGAGAACTTGCTCGCGAGTGCCTCGACCTCGGTCTTCACGTCTGCGATCTTCTCCTTGTTCTCGATGTCGTTGAGGACAGTGGCGATGAAGTGCCCGATGCTCTTCATCTCCTCTTCTTTCATGCCCCGTGAGGTGACTGCCGGGGTGCCGATCCGCAGCCCACTCGTCACGAAGGGAGAGAGGGTCTCGCGCGGGATGGTGTTCTTGTTGACGGTGATGCCGGCGTCGTGAAGGGCGTTCTCGGCGTCGAGTCCGGTGAGCCCCTTGTCGGAGAGGTCGAGGAGCATCAGGTGGTTGTCGGTGCCGCCTGAGACGAGACGGAACCCTTCGCTGTCAAGGGTCTCGGCGAGGGTCCGTGCATTGGCGACGACCTGCTTGCAGTAGTCTTTGTATGACTGGGTCGAGGCTTCCTTGAAGCAGACGGCCTTGGCGGCGATGATGTGCATCAGCGGCCCGCCCTGCAGACCAGGGAAGATGGCTTTGTCGATAGCCTGCCCGAACTCTTCACGGCACATGATCGCTCCGCCGCGAGGGCCGCGGAGGGTCTTGTGGGTGGTTGTCGTGGTGAAGGGGAGGACGTCGACGGGAGAGTTGTGGAGTCCGGTGGCGACAAGCCCGGCGATGTGGGCGATGTCGGCCACACAGTAGGCCCCGACCTCTTCGGCGATCTCGCCAAAGACCTTGAAGTCGATCTCGCGCGGGTAGGCCGAGGCGCCGCAGACGATCATCTGGGGCTTCTCTTTCCTGGCCATCTCGTCGAGGGCGGCGTAGTCGAGCACTTCGGTCTCGTGGTCGACGCCGTACTGGACGACGTTGTATCTCTTGCCCGAGAAACTCACCGGGGATCCATGGGAGAGGTGGCCGCCCTCGGAGAGCTTCATGGACATGATCTTGTCGCCGTAGTTGATGGTGGAGAAGTAGACGGCCATGTTGGCGCCAGAGCCCGAGTGGGCCTGGACGTTGGCGTGCTCCGCACCGAAGAGGGTGCACAGGCGGTCTTTTGCGAGGTTCTCGATGATGTCGTAGTACTCGCATCCCCCGTAGTAGCGCTTGCCGGGGTAGCCTTCTGCATATTTGTTGGTCAGGATCGAGCCCGCGGTTTCGAGGACTGCCTTGGAGACAACATTTTCAGATGCGATCAGTTCAAGCCCGTTTGTCTGCCGCAGCCGCTCTTTTTCGATGAGTGCTGCGATTTCGGGATCGGTATTGGCAAGACTAGACATGTACAGGAATGTTGTATTGAATAGGTATTATGTCTTCGTCCGGCGGTCTTCTGGATGCGGTGGCCGGGGATCCCGGGAGATGGCAGGGTCGGGTTCATGTCCAGGGGGGGGGAGGGGTCATGGATCGGTCCGGTTTTCTGGGAGAATGGCCCTGTAAATATCTTTACCAATCTGTCCTCACGAGCATTCCTGGTGCGAAGACGTGGGGAGGCGACTGGTTGCATCTCGCGTCCGTCCCGAAGAATTGGCTCTGTAGTGTTCCTCGCCGATGTGACTTCGTTCACCTGCCTTCATTGTTACGCGCCGGAGGGCTCTGCGAGAGGTCTTGGGAGGTCCCTCATCGCCGCCCTCCCTTCTCTTTGGTCCACGGGGTGCACCCCATGGAATCCCTCGTGATGAGGAGAGGTGGGAGGCGGAGACTTGAATGGGGCCTTCACCGATTATCCGGTCTTGAAAAAAGAGAAATCACAAATCACGCGACAAAAAATTTTAATTTTCATCCAGTATTTTTTAGGCGTGTTCTCACTTCATGCATGATCCTACAGACCTGAAATCGGTCAATCGGGTCAGGTCAGGGGACCGGGGACCGGGGGTTCCAGATGGAGAGAAGACATGGGGTACGGATGGAGGTATGCTCCAGCGCTCCAGCGAAGGTAGGATCTACCTGGGAGAATGTCTCTCACGTCTTTAACCTTGATTCGTCGCAGGAATACCGCAGGATAAGAGCACAAGGATTATAGGGCAATAGAATCATCATTATTTCGAGGGAAGATATGCTCAAAAAGGATGCAAAAGTAAAATTTCTTGAGCATCAACTTGAAGAGAGGGAGCGGGAGATGTCTATGCAGGGTGCAGAGAAGACTTTTATCAACGAGGGAGACGAGCGGATCTACCGGCTTGAGCAGCGGGTGAGAGATCTTGAGGCCCTGGTCAAGGGGTTGACTGAAGAGATGCTTGACCTCAAGACGGTCACGATGAAGATCGATCACGCCTTTGAGGTGAGAGTGAAGGCCGCGGAGAAACCGAGGCACCAGGTTCTGGTCGAAGAGGTACCTGGGGAGAAGGAAGAACCGGCCCCTGTGCCGGCTCCTGAAAAAAAGGTCTCCATGCCCGTGGAAGAGGACGAGAGGGACCTGGACCTGATCATGCAGACCGACGGCACACTTAAGCGCGAGCGCCGCCATGGGTCTGATTATATTATCGCCCCCACTAGGTATCAGGCGCCCCCCAGTCTGATCGGGAGGCGCAAGGGTGAGAAGTCCAGCAGTTCCGGTCGAAAGAGCGGAGAGATCATCTTCGCTGAGGAAGAAGACGACTCTATTACGAAATAAGGGGCTGTTGGGTGTACATTACCGGGATTGAGATCGATAATTTCAAGTCTTTTGCGAAAAAGACGAGAATCCCATTTTTAGAGGGTTTCACTGTCATCTCAGGCCCGAACGGTTCTGGTAAAAGTAATATTATCGACAGTCTCCTCTTCGCCCTGGCACTCTCCAGTTCGCGTGGACTCAGGGCTGAGAAGTTGACCGACCTCATCAACCTCAATTCTGGAAAAAATACTGCCGAGGTGGGAATAACTTTCTCTGACGGGACCGAGATCAGGCGACGGATCAAGCGGACGGCGTCAAACTATTATTCATACAATTATCTCAATGGCAAACTTGTCAAGCAGAACGATATTGTCGAGTTCCTTGCAAAGTTTGGGGTCAAACCTGAGGGATATAATGTGGTGATGCAGGGTGACATCACCAGGATTATGGAGATGAGCGACTTCGAGCGCCGCAAGATCATTGATGAGATCGCTGGCGTCTCGGAGTTCGAGGGAAAGAAGGCCCGGGCCCTTGATGAACTCGAGGTGGTGCGCGAGCGGATCGAGCGCGAAGAGGTGGTGCTCTTTGAACTCGATGCGAGGCTTGAGGAACTGAAGCACGAGCGTGAGCAGGCCCTGGCATATCGTCACTGGCAGGAACAACTCGAGCATTTCAAGGGGTGTCGTGCCGCGGCGCAGCTGCGCGATATGGAGAAGGAGCACACGTCTCTCCTTTCAAAGGTGGCTGATGCAGAGACTGACCTTGAGCGGACGCTCTTGGATCTCGGGATCGAGCAGAACGACCTTGAGTACCTGCGTGGGGATCTCAAAGAGGTCGATGCAGAGATCAATGAGAAGAGCGGGAGCGAATACCTGAAGATGATCTCGGCCCTTGAAGGCGCTAAGGGGAGGATCAAGGTATCTGAGTCGACGATCGCGAGGTTGAAGAAGGAAAAAGAAGGGAACCTTGAGGGGGTCAACCGTGCGTTCCTTGATGAGAAGCGTGCTTCTGAGCGGGTGCAGGAGTGCACCACGCAGATCAGGACGCTCTCGGTCGACCGGGCAAATCTCTCGATGGAACTTGCCGGTGCAAAGGCGGCGGTCGAGAACCTGGAGGCCGAGATCGCACGCGGCGGGCAGGCGGCAGAAGACCTGAAAGAGCACCTCTTCTCCCTGATGAGGGGGGTGGAGGAGAAGAAAGGGGCACGCTCAGAGTATCTGCATCGCCAGGATCTCCTGATTGAAAAAAGTCGGATGCGGACCTCGGAGATGGAGCGTCTTCAGGCCCGTCTTGATGAGGTGCGGTCAGGCAGGGAGGGGCTTGCCGCTGAGGTCGAGAAAGTGCGGAAGGCGTCGGCCGCTCTGGTGGAGAAGAAGAGTGCCCTTGACCGTGACCTTTCGAAGGCGGAGAGTACGCTCTTTGGTCGGAGGTCGTCTCTTGAGCGGATCAGGAAAGAACTCCAGGACACTGAGCGTGAGTTGATGCGGCTTGAGGCCCAGCAGCAGTCGCGCGGTGGCGTGGGGGGGCCTGCGCTTGAGGCCGTTCTTGGGATGGACGGTGTCTGTGGGACAGTGGCGCAGCTTGGGAAGACGCCGCCTGAGTATGCCACCGCGCTGGATGTGGCGGCCGGGGGAAAGTTGCGCTATGTCGTCGCTGAGAGTGATGGGGTGGCGGCTGAGGCGATCCGGTACCTCAAGGAGCAGCGTCTCGGGCGGTTGACTTTCCTTCCTATGAATAAACTGAAGCGGAGGGAGTATCCACCGGTGCGGGAAGCTGGGGTGGTCGGGTATGCGAAGGACCTCCTCTCTTTTGGTCCAGAGTACGACCTTGCTTTCCAGCAGGTCTTCGGGACGACGCTGGTCGTTGAAACCCTGGCGAATGCACGGCGGTTGATGGGGCGGTACAGGATGGTCACGCTGGAGGGCGAACTTCTGGAGCGCTCAGGAGCGATGACTGGCGGCTATCTAAAGAAGAAGCAGCAGGGTGGGTTCGGTGCGGCGGTCGAGGACGAGATCGCACGTCTTTCGATTTCGCTTGCAGAGAAGAGGGAGGAGGCTACGGAGTTTGAGCGTTCTGTCGCCCGTCTCACCTCTGAGGCCGAAGAGTTGCGGAGGCGCCGCTCAGGGATCGAGCAGGAGGCGGCACGGTATGCGATGGTCCTCGAGGAGTACGAACGTCGGACGACCTCGCAGCAGAGTGATGAGGGGGAGTTTGCCACATCGCTTGCCGCCCTCAAGGCTGAGGTGGAGGAGAGCGCGGGAGAACTTGCCTTGGTCGAGGCCGCGCTGGACACGGTGGGAGATGAGATTGCGGCGCTGGACCGGGAGGTCGAGGGCCTCAAGCAGGAGTTGGACGATACTGAGATCCCGCGGCTCACCGAGGAGTTGGAGCAGAGGCGTCGGGAGTGCGAGGGGATCGAGCGTCGTCTCCGGAACAAGGAGGCAGATGTTGCCGATGCCCAGCGCGAGAGGCAGTACTTTGAGCGGCGGGTGGAGGAACTTGCCGCCGAGCGGGAACGCCTGGCAGAGAAGAATGCCGGGATTGATGCCGAGGTCTCGGGGGCGGAGGCCGAGATCGCGTCGGCAAAGGCCGAGATCGCCGGGCTTGAAGAGCGGCAGAAGGTGTTCTCGACTGAACTTGACGGGCTGCGTAAAAAACGCGAAGAGGTTGCAGGGGCGATTACAGAGGCCGAGAAGCGGTGTGCGGGACTGAATGCAAAGGCCGATCGGGTCCGTCTCCTTATCGTCTCCTACAAGGAGAAGGTTACAGGGTTGGCCGCGGAGATCGAGGAACTGCGCGGGCACGCGGGGGAGGAGACTGATCTCTCACTCTCCCAGATCGAGGACGGGATCGCAGAGGCGGAACGGAATATGCGCGCCATCGGGGCGGTGAACATGCTGGCCATAGAGGAGTATGGGCGGGTGTGCGACCGTATCAACGAGCGGACTGAGAAGAAGAATGTGCTCTCCGGGGAGAGGACGTCGATCCTTGAGCGGATCGAGCATTTTGATACCCTGAAATATGACTCTTTTATGGAGGCTTTCCGCGCGATCGATGCGAACTTCAGGGAGATCTTTGCTTGTCTGACTGCAGGGAGTGGACATCTGAACCTCGAGAATCCTGACGACCCCTTCTCAGGGGGGCTCTCATTTGCGGTACGGCCGAGAGGGAAGAAGGTCCAGCTCCTCTCTGCGCTTTCGGGGGGGGAGAAGTCGCTGACCACCCTGGCGTTCCTCTTCTCGATTCAAAAGTTCATGCCCGCCCCGTTCTATGCCTTCGATGAGGTGGATATGTTCCTTGATGGGGCAAATGTTGAGCAGGTTGCTGCCATGATCAGGGAACTTTCCAGGAATGCCCAGTTCATCTCGGTCTCTCTGCGCAAGCCGATGATTGAGCGGGCTGACCGGGTGATGGGTGTGACGATCCGCCCTGACAAGAGTACGCTTGTGACCGGTGTCGAGAATCATGCATGAGGAGCCTGTAGAGATTCTGGTCCAGCTCGCGGAGCGGGGTGAGATCGATCCATGGAATATCGACATCGTCGAAGTGACAGATCGCTTTCTCTCTGAACTTGAACGGCGCCGTGAACTGGACCTCAGGATCTCGGGGCGCACACTTTTTTTTGCGGCGACATTGCTGAGGATGAAGTCGGAGTACCTTACGACTGATCCGTTTGAAGATGAGGGTGAGGACGATCTGGACGGGTCAGAGGAGGATGAAGAGATCCTTGAGTGTGCCGCTGATGAGACTGAACCAATCGAGCAGTTGGAGCGCGAGATTCAACGGCGTATCGGTCGCAAGAAAGTGCGCCGCAGGCCAGTCACACTCTATGAACTGATCACTGAGTTGAAAGCGGCGGAGAAAGAGGAGCGCCGTCGTCACCGGAGGCGCGCGCAGCAGCAGGAGATCCCTCCTCCTCATGTCAGTGAGGTTGTGGCGGTGGCCCATGATGAGGATTATGGAGGTGCGGCCGGGGCCGTGCTCGGTTGCTATGAGTCTCTGGCTCCTGGTGGGGAGACAGTGACAGTGCGCGCACTTTGTGATTCTTTAGGGAAGAGAACGATAGATGTCTATATCCCACTTCTTTTTCTTACCCTGGAGGGAGAAGTGGCGCTCTGGCAGGAGGAATATTTTGGTGATGTGTACGTGAGGAGGGATCTGCATGGACAGAGTCGCGATGCTTGAAGCCATTCTCTTTGTGGCAGGTGCGCCTGTTGATTATAGGGATATTGCAAAGATGCTTAAAGTGCGGGGCGATGAGGTGCCGGCGCTTGCATCTGAGTTGAAAACTCGGCTGGAGGGGCGCGCAGCTCCTCTTGAGGTGCTCGATTCTGGTGAAACTCTGTACATGGTCCTTAAGGAGGAGTATAGCGAGTTTGTTTATCCTTTGATGCGCCCTGAGATTTCTCGTGCGGTTTTACGCACGCTTTCGGTGATCGCATACCGGCAGCCGATGCTCCAGAGTGATCTTGTGGGGGTGCGCGGGAGTGGAGCATATGCGCATGTGGAGGAACTTGTGGAGCGGGGTCTGGTGGCGCGTCAGCGGAGCGGGCGGAGTTATGAACTCCAGACGACTCCTGAATTCTCCCGGTATTTTAAAACTGCAACCCTTTCGAGTGTCCAGGAACGCCTGGATGTGCGGTAGTTATTTATGCTGGACCTTACAACATTGTAAGGTCGTGTCTGAGACGGTTTCCAGAGGGCTGCTCATGGGGTGGCCCTCTGGGGATTGTATTCTCGATCCTGGCTGTGGGCCGGGGTCGAAGGGTATATATGCGTCGAAGATTAACAATGATAACGCACAAGGTGACGGGGACTGGTTGCAATGCAACTGGTCTTTTGTTGGTCTTTGGGAAGTCTTCCTTTAACGCGCTCCTCCGGGGGTGTGACTGCGAAGGTTTATATCCTGAAGCGCCCAATATTGTTACCTCTCAAAGTGACTGGGGTTCGATGAATCCGGCGAGATCGGAATCGAGCCTTTATGGGACCTGAGGCATCGGATGTGGTCTTCCTTTAACGCGCTCCTCCGGGGGTGTGACTGCGAAGGTTTATATCCTGAAGCGCCCAATATTGTTACCTCTAAACGAGCATATGATGTTGGAGTCAGGGGCAGACAAGGTTTATATGTCCTGAACTCTAATATTGTTAGCACGCAAGGTGGCTGGCACCGAAGACCCCGGAATGTTCTGGGATCGGTGTTGGGCGACACCAATCTGGTTTGTCTTTCACTCGGTCTGAGCGAAGGTATATAACTGGTGAAGTGAAACATAATATGCCTCAATGGGTGACCTCGAATCATATCTTTGGTTCGAGACAGTGACTCCAAAGGTTTATAACCTCTGAAGTCTAATACTGTATCCCCAAGAAGTCACTCGGGTGCGAGGAAGTTCGCCCCTGACAAAGGGCGCAGAATACTGTTCTGCGTTTTAATGGAGAATCAAAATCACCGAATTTGGTCGGTGTTGGTTCTGACGTTGGCACTGGCAATGCGGAAATCTATCTAGCAACCGCTAATCCCTTTAAGAAAATAGTGTGCTTACTTTAAATTCTGGTTGATCCTGCCAGAGGCTACTGCTATCGGGGTTCGATTTATCCATGCGAGTCGAGAGGGTTCGGCCCTCGGCGTACTGCTCAGTAACACGTGGACAACCTGCCCTAAGGTGAGGGATAACCCCGGGAAACTGGGGATAATACCTCATAATCTACAGGTGCTGGAATGCTCTGTAGGTGAAAGGTCCGCCGCCTTAGGATGGGTCTGCGGCCGATTAGGTAGTTGTTGGGGTAATGGCCCAACAAGCCTGTAATCGGTACGGGTTGTGGGAGCAAGAGCCCGGAGATGGATTCTGAGACAAGAATCCAGGCCCTACGGGGCGCAGCAGGAGCGGAAACTTTACAATGCAGGAAACTGTGATAAGGGAACCCCGAGTGCCCGTATGGACGGGCTGTTCAGGTGCGTAAAAAACACTTGGAGAAAGGGCCGGGCAAGACCGGTGCCAGCCGCCGCGGTAATACCGGCGGCTCGAGTGGTGGCCACTATTACTGGGCTTAAAGCGTCCGTAGCTGGGTAGTTAAGTCTCTTGGGAAATCTTCCGGCTTAACCGGAAGGCGTCTAAGGGATACTGGCTACCTAGGGATCGGGAGAGGTGAGAGGTACTCTGGGGGTAGGAGTGAAATCCTGTAATCCTTAGGGGACCACCTGTGGCGAAGGCGTCTCACCAGAACGACTCCGACAGTGAGGGACGAAAGCTGGGGGAGCAAACCGGATTAGATACCCGGGTAGTCCCAGCTGTAAACTATGCGTGTTAGGTGTATCGGTGACCACGAGTTACCGAGGTGCCGAAGGGAAACCGTGAAACGCGTCGCCTGGGAAGTACGGTCGCAAGGCTGAAACTTAAAGGAATTGGCGGGGGAGCACCACAACGGGTGGAGCCTGCGGTTTAATTGGACTCAACGCCGGACAGCTCACCGGGTAGGACAGCGATATGATAGCCGGGCTGAAGACCTTGCTTGATCAGCTGAGAGGAGGTGCATGGCCGTCGTCAGTTCGTACTGTGAAGCATCCTGTTAAGTCAGGCAACGAGCGAGACCCACGCCAACAGTTGCCAGCATGGTCTCCGGACTGATGGGGACACTGTTGGGACCGCCTCTGCTAAAGAGGAGGAAGGAATGGGCAACGGTAGGTCAGCATGCCCCGAATTACCCGGGCTACACGCGGGCTACAATGGTCAGGACAATGGGTTCCGACACCGAAAGGTGAAGGTAATCCCCTAAACCTGTTCTTAGTTCGGATTGTGGGCTGCAACTCGCCCACATGAAGCTGGAATCCGTAGTAATCGCGTTTCAAGATAGCGCGGTGAATCTGTCCCTGCTCCTTGCACACACCGCCCGTCAAACCACCCGAGTGGGGTTTGGGTGAGGCTGTGGTTGTTGCCATAGTCGAATCTAGGTTCCGCAAGGGGGGTTAAGTCGTAACAAGGTAGCCGTAGGGGAATCTGCGGCTGGATCACCTCCTAACGAAATAGGGTTCGCGGTTGTTAGATAGACCGTAAAGTTGCTAGTGCCAAGAAGGGAGCGGGCTCATAGATCAGTGGTAGATCGCCGCCTTTGCGAGGCGGAGGCCGAGGGTTCAAATCCCCCTGAGTCCACTTTCAATGCACCTGGGGACGCAAGTCCTCAGGGAAGGGCTGAAGGTCAAGTCAATGACCTGAAGAGGCCGTGTAAAGGGAATGCACATCGGGCGTCAAATGGGTTCAGCGGAACGCTGGAGTCAAGCCTGTCAGTGAATGGCTCGGTTCGAGTGCCGAAGAAGGGCGTGCCAAGCTGCGATAAGCTCCGGGGAGAGGCAAGGAATCTACGATCCGGAGATCCCCTAATGGGACATCCCAACACTTCGGTGTTGATCCGTAAGGATCGGGAACGCCCCGAATTGAAACATCTTAGTAGGGGCAGGAAAAGAAATCAACCGAGATGTCGCGAGTAAAGGCGATTGAAAACGACATAGTTCAAACCGAATCCCTTCGGGGACATGTGGTGTGGTAGGCCTGCCGTCTGGGTGATGCGATGAAGTGGAAGTCCTCTGGAATGAGGCACCATAGGGGGTGACAGTCCCGTACATGTAAATCAATTCATCCTGGCAGTGTCCTGAGTACCGTGGGTTGGAATTCTCGCGGGAATCTGGGGGTCATCAACCTCCAAAACTAAATACAACTCGAAACCGATAGCGCAGTAGTAGCGTGAGCGAAAGCTGAAAAGTAACCCTGAAAAGGTGGTTAAAAGCGCCTGAAACTGATAGGTGATAGTGTGTTACGGCGCGAAAGGATCTTCTGCATGAAGGAACCCGTCGCGAGGCGGTAGTACGGGTGTAGTTGCCAGTGTCGTAACTTACGTTTTGAAGAATGGGCCAGAGAGTTAGTCTCGTTGGCGAAGGTTAACCGTAGAGGGAAGCCGAAGCGAAAGCGACAAGTCCGTAGCCTTCGGGCATGGGACGACGTATTAAAAGTGCGTGAAGTCAATGGGACTAGACCCGAAGCCGGGTGATCTATGCGTGGGCAGGTTGAAGTGTGACGAAAGTCGCGTGGAGGACCGCATGAGGTTTTGATATACAAATCATTCTCGTGACCTGCGTATAGGAGTGAAAGATTCATCGAACCCGGCATCTGCTGGTTCCTTCCGAAACATGCCGTAGCATGACCTGGCCAGAGATAGTCGGTGAGGTAGAGCACTGATTGGGGATCCCGGGAGAGAAATCTCTCGCTCCCCTGTCAAACTCCAAACTCCCCGACGTCGTGGAAGGCTGGAAGTCCGCATTACGGGGTAAGCTTGTAATGCGTAAGGGAAACAACCCAGACCGTGGTTAATGTCCCTCAATGTAGGCTAAGTGTCAATACTGAAAGGCGTCCTAGGCCAAAAACAACTGGGAGGTGAGCTTAGAAGCAGCTATCCTTCAAAAAGTGCGTAACAGCTTACCAGTCTAGGTTTAGGGCACTGAAAATGGACGGGGCTAAAGCCTACTACAGAGACCACGGAGCACCGAAAGGTGATCTAGTAGGAAGGCATCCTGCATGGGGAGAAGCAGGGTCGTAAGTTCCTGTGGACCGTGTAGGAATGAGAATTCTGGCAGTAGTAGAAGCAAAGATGGGTGAGAATCCCATCCGCCGGAGGGGCTAGGTTTCCTCGGCAATGTTCGTCAGCCGAGGGTTAGTCGGTCCTAAGTTGCACCGTAACGCGAGTGCAGCAAAAGGGAAACAGGTTAATATTCCTGTACCATTTGGTCTTTGCGAAAGCACTGACGCTTTGGGATATGCCGGGCAAGGTTGTCGCCTTGTCTAAGCATCTAAGTCTGGGGAGTACCGTTATGGTGAGAACCAGGTGAAAGTGTGATGGGGTAACTCGGCAAATTCCTGGAGTCCATGAAAAGGTGACCAAATGTCCGTACCGAGATCTGACACAGGTGCCCCTAGCTGAAAAGGCTAAGGCGTTTCGGATGAATCATGTTAAGGGAATTCGGCAAAATGGCCCCGTAACTTCGGAAGAAGGGGTGCCTGCCTGGTGATCAGGCAGGTCGCAGTGACCAGGGGGCTCTGACTGTCTAATAACAACATAGCTGACTGCAACTCCGAAAGGACTAGTATAGTCAGTGATTCCTGCCCAGTGCGAGTATCTGAACACTGGTTTCAACCGGACGAAGGACTCGTAAACGGCGGGGGTAACTATGACCCTCTTAAGGTAGCGTAGTACCTTGTCGCTTAATTGGCGACTTGCATGAATGGATTAACAAGAGCCCTACTGTCCCTAACATGAATCCGTTGAACCTTTTATCCTGGTGCAGAGGCCAGGGACCCCAAATGGGAAGTGAAGACCCCGTGGAGCTTTACTGCAGCCTGTCGTTGTGTTACGGTATTCTTTGCGCAGTGTAGATGGGAGACGTCGATCTGCCCCTTGCGGGGGGTAGGGAGTCGACAATGAGACACCATCCTTAGTTTGCTGTAACACTAACTCGTTCGAGGACAACGATAGGTAGGCAGTTTGGGTGGGGCGCCACACCCTCGAAAAGATATCAAGGGTGCCCTAAGGTCAACTCATGTGAGTCAGAAACTCACAGAAGAGTGTCAAGAGCAAAAGTTGGCCTGACGCGATTATGAATAGCAAATAATCGCGAGAGGAAACTCGGGTCTAACGAACCAATACGCCTTTTTGATGAGGGCTATTGACTACAGAAAAGCTACCCCGGGGATAACAGAGTCGTCGCCGGCAAGAGCACATATCGACCCGGCGGCTTGCTACCTCGATGTCGGTTCTTTCCATCCTGGCTGTGCAGCAGCAGCCAAGGGTGAGGTTGTTCGCCTATTAAAGGGGATCGTGAGCTGGGTTTAGACCGTCGTGAGACAGGTCGGTTACTATCTATTTGGGGTGTTCGGAGTCTGAAGGTAAGAAAGAAATAGTACGAGAGGAACTTTCTTTCGTCGCCTCTGGTCGATCGGTTGTCTGACAAGGCACTGCCGAGCAGCTACGCGACAAGGGGTAAAAGCTGAAAGCATCTAAGCTTGAAACCCAGCCTGAAAAGAGACTCCATTGAGGACACGGGTAAAAGACCCGCTTGATAGGCTCGGGATGTAAGCACGGAGGCAACGACGTGTTCAGTCCGCGAGTACTAACGTCCGAATCCAGTATTCCGTTGAACCCAGACGAAATCCGATGTGCATACCCTTAAATCATATAATGGTTAACATTATAGACTGATAACACGGCTGCCAAGGTGGCGGAGCGGCTACGCGGTTGACTGCAGATCAACTACACCCCGGTTCAAATCCGGGCCTTGGCTTTGGGTGATAGCGGCCATAGCAACAGGGAAACACCTGGACTCTTTCCGAACCCAGAAGTTAAGCCTGTTCACGTATTGCCTTGTACTGAGTTGCGCGAGCACTTGGGAACGGTAATGCGCTGCTATCCCCTTCCTTATAATTAGACTGTTCTTATATGCATTGTTTAGGAGATTGTTTCCTGCATGTGTACAGGACTTGTTATCTTCAGCATCATCATTGTGTATTTCTTATTCTATAACATGGACTTACCTGGGATTATCCAATAGGAAGATCTATCAATCCAGTGTTCAGTTGCCATTAGTGTTCGATCCTATGTACTTCTTCCAACAATTGATCCCAGGACTTTAGAATTTCGATCGATTATTGTCTCTCAAGTATTTCCCTGTCCTATCCTCTGGTCTTATGTGCATATCCTTATATCGTATTAGGACCGATTAGTACAATGTATAGCGGCCATAGCAACAGGGAAACACCTGGACTCTTTCCGAACCCAGAAGTTAAGCCTGTTCACGTATTGCCTTGTACTGAGTTGCGCGAGCACTTGGGAACGGTAGTGCGCTGCTATATTCTTCCTGAGCAATGAGTAGATGTCTATTTTCTATTTGTTATTCAATTCAGCTCATTCCTGCAGACACTCCTTCCCCAGGCTGTTGTGATCAGTCTTGGTGCAGGTTTATGCTTCCGGCGATCACCTGTGGATACCGTGATATCTGATCTCTCTTTTCCTTTTGCCTCGTTCTTGAAGCACTATTATAAGGTATATTCTCACATATCATCAGGCACACGGTCAGTGTCAGTTCTCGCGACAGCGTGTGTCCATCCTGAGCAGTGCGAGATCATGTCGCTCATTCAGGATGTATGGTGATAGAGATGGCAGAGATTCCACGAATACCACAGTGTATGAGCACCCAGCATCCTGACAATGTTCATATCCCGTTTTTTGCTGAGAACACACAACTCGGTGGGGAGGACGAGGTCAGGGAGGCCTACTATGCCTATTCACATCTCGGGTGCGGGGAACAGATGTGGGACTGCGAAGGGAAAGAAGTCGACAACTTTGTCGTCAAAAAACTTCTGTCTAGATATGGTCCATTCTTCCATGAACATCCCCTCGGGAAAGATGTCTTTCTGACCCTCAGGGTACCGAATCCTGAGGTAGAGAAGGCCGAGGCAAAGATCCTCCTCGAGACCCTGGAGAGCATCCCACGCTCATATGATGTCGCTCACCTATTCTCAGGTGGTACCACCCCTCCGATCTTCCAGGTTATTCTCCCGATGGCGTCATCATACCCGGCCATTGATAATATCTATCAATATTACCGCGATTTTGTGGTGGGCCAACAATACAAACGACTTGGGGGGCGTGAAAAAACAATTGCGGACTGGATAGGGCGATTTAATCCAGAAAAGATCGATGTAATCCCGCTCTTTGAAGACCAATCAAGCCTGCTCAATGCGGCCAAAATTGTAGGGCGGTACATGGAGGATAAAAACCTCGATTATCAGCGGGTCTTTCTTGCGCGTTCAGATCCCGCAATGAATTATGGGATGGTGGGGGCAATCCTCCTTGACAAAGTTGCGCTCTACCGTCTTCACCTCCTGGCCGAGGAGACCGGCGTCCCGATCTACCCGATCATCGGTGTCGGGTCCGCTCCGTTCAGGGGAAATCTCAGCCCCGAAACCGTCGAGCGCTGCACTGCAGAGTACCCAAGTGTCCACACCTTCACGGTGCAGTCGGCCTTCAAATATGACTATCCCCAGGATGAAGTCTGTAAAGCAGTCACAGATCTTGAAAAGCGTGAGGTATCTGCCCCGATGGAGATCAGAGAAGAAGACGTCCTCCCGGTGGTTGAGAAGTGCACGGTACGGTATATGGAAAGTGTCACCGCCCTCTCAGACCTTATCAATCGCGTTGCCGCCTATGTCCCGAGCCGGAGAAAGCGGAAACTCCATATCGGACTCTTCGGGTATTCGCGGAGTATGGGCGGGGTCACCCTCCCCAGGGCGATCACCTTCACCTCGGCACTCTATTCAATCGGCCTCCCCCCTGAACTCCTCGGACTCGATGCCCTTGAGTCAGACGACATCGAGTACCTGCGTGAGGTCTACGTGAACTTCGACACTGACCTGGCCGATGCGGTGCGGTACTTCGATCCTGAATCCTCGTACGCCCCTGCGTCCCTGGTCCAGTCGGTCTGCGACCTTGTCGATGTCGAACCAGACCCAGAACACCTGGAGTGCGCGGCCTCGGTCCGCCTGGCGATGAAGGAAGGCCGGACCGCAGACGTCAGGTCCGGGATCCTCAGGGCCGCGAATATCAGGCATTTCCTGGGATGATACCTCATTAGAAGGTCTCTGGATTTTGGCTCTGTAGAACCCTTCCCACATCGAGCGCGCTGGGGGCGCGGCCCCCTGACCTCGGTACGAAGATTGAACTGGGAAGGCACAATCAATGGACATGAAAAGTCACTTTTTCAACACAGCCTGGATTCTGAATAATCATCTCAGTGAGGCGGGACGTGCTGCTCCCTGTTCCTCCCGCGCCAGTGCCGGGGCCAGGGGAGGACGGGAAGCAATCATCCCCAATTTATGTTCGTCGATTGTGCCTTCCAGGTCCAATCTTTATCGCTGAGGACCGGAGACGGAGTTCCCCTATATCACAGAATCATTCCCACCTTCTCGTGGAATCTTTCGACGATGAGAAGCGAAGGTGGCGCTGGGGTGCTCCCTCTCTTATGAGGAGATGGACCGCACCCATCAGGACGTTGAAACGCCGCTCAGGACAATGTTCTCAGAATATTTTCATCAGATATGTGTGAGTCTGGATCCTATTCTGTGGTGCCCCTCACTTTTTTTGGTTCGAGTATGATTCAACTGCCTTCCCCCATCTTCTCGCCGGGGGCGAGTGCCGCCCGGACCTCTGGGATGTGGATTGGGCCGGGAAAGCACCATCAATGACCATGGAGAGAGGATTTCCATCTCTCTAAGAGAACTATTGAAAAGATTAATTGAGAGGGAGCGTGAGGACACCACCTCTATCTTCATATACTGCGACTCCCATCACGCCTTTTCATGTCACGTCATGTACCATATCTCATCGCTCTCCTGGCCGTGACCGTCGTCGTCGGGGGAGCGGAGGCCGAGACAAGAGGGATGATCAATATTGACGCCGTCGAGGCCGACACCCAGGAAAGTCTGGTGATCTTCGGGACGACAAATATCGCCCCTGGAAATACACTGCAGGTCGAGGTGACCTCGTCGGGCTTTGAGCCAGTAGGGAAAGAGACCGAAGTACCGGCATATGGAGCACGCGGGACGGTGACAGTCGAGGCCGGGGCGCCGCTGAACACCTGGGAATTCGCGACCGAGGTCGACCTCCCGCCTGATGAGTACACCGTCACGGTCATGTGGATCGAAGGGGACGCACAGGCAAGCACCACCTTCACTGTCACTGAGGAGATGACCGGGACGGTCACGACGACTGCCAATGCCACGACGTCAGTACCTGAAACCCCTGAAACCCTGAAGACGCCTCCAACCGAGGCCGCGACTGGAGGGATAGCGAATGCCCTTGGACTTCTTGGTGCGGCGCTCTTCATCCGCCGAAGATAAATAGAGGCACCAAGAGATCTCCCTCCATGACACAGAAGATAGTATGGGCTGTGGTTTTCGTGTCCATCACACTCTGTTCCCTCTGCAGTGTCGTGGCCGCAGAAGAGACGGTTCCTGACTGGATATATGACACAGAATGGACGGTGCGCGGGGTCTCCGTCTCTGCAGACAGCGCACTGGTCGCAGCAGGTGGAGACGATGGGACGGTCACGCTCCTTGGCCCTGACGGCGAGGTGCGCTGGGAGGAGAACGCCCGGGCAAAGGTGAACAGTGTCTCGGTTGCGCCGAATGGGAGTGCGGTGGGCGCGGCCTCTTCTGACAACCGTGTCTACCTCTACGAGATCGACGGAAAGAAACGCTGGAGTTACCTCTTGCCAGGAAGAGGGTTTGGTGTCGCGCTCGCCGACGGTGGGAAATATGTGGCCGCCGGTGGATCGGACGGCCGCGTCTACCTCTTCGACGGTGAGGGAGAAGTTCTCTGGAAATATAAATCTGGAGACGACCTTCTCTGCACTGCGATCACCCCGGACGGATCGCGGATCGCCGCGGGGTCTGCCGACAACCAGGTCTACCTCTTCGAGAGATCAGGTGCACTTCTCTGGACGAAGGCGATCTTTGGGGATGTGCTGGGAGTTTCGATCTCACCTGACGGTGGATATATCGCGGCAGGCACGTCTGAAGGGGGGGTCTACCTCTTCTCTGCAGAGGGCGAACTCCTCTGGGAGACAAGGGCTGGAGGATCGGTCACCTCGGTCTCCATGACCGAAGACGCACGGAATGTTGCCATAGGATCGCTTGACAGAACTTTTGTGGTCCTCGAGAAAGACGGAGAGACTCTCCTGACCGGAGAGACCGGCGCGGGGATCAGGGCGGTCGCCCTTTCATCTGACGGTCTCAGTCTGATCACCGGGGATAATGACGGGGTGGTGCAGGGCTATACCATGGCCACGGCAAAACCCACTGAAACCCCTATTGAAGTTCCAACGGCCGCCCCCACGCTGGAAACCACAGTTTCGACCGGCACCCTGGTTGTCTCCTCTGATCCTGCAGGCGCGGCGGTCTATATCGACAACCTCCTCGTCGGCAGGACCCCGGTCACGGTCCCGGACCGTGCGCCCGGCAACTACTCGGTCACTCTTGAACTCGAAGGGTATGAACCCTGGAGCGGAGAGGTTCAGGTCCAGGCCGGGACGACGACACCTGTCAACGGCACGCTCACCCCACGTCCCGAGACGACCCAGACCAGGGCAGGAGCTCCGCTTCCGGTCATGGCCCTCTTTGGGACCGCACTCGCTGCGGTCGCCATCGGCCTGAAGAAAAAGGACTAAAAATTTTGTCCCTCAAAATCTCGGCTTTGTAGAAACCCTCGCCTCTTGTGTGGGGGAGACGTGTGTCACCCCCCTTCTTATCTCTTTGGCCGGGGGCTCTGCCCCCGGACCGGACCTCCGAGACCACGATAGGGTCGGGAAGGCAGAATCGATGACCATAAAGAAAGTGCTGTCGCCCTCGCCCTATCGTGTGGCGGGGGGTTCGGGGGGCGGCACGCCCCCCGCCAGAGGGATTCATCAAGAGGATTTCTACAGAGCCAAATTTTCCAAGATTGGAGAGTCAGTGGAGATCTTGTTCGGTTGCCGCCCCTCTTTCTTTCTCTTATTGTCCTGGGGGTTTCCGGGGGTGAAACCCCTCGACGCGGACGACAGGAAAGACCCTATAGTGAGGGCGGCCGATCAGATCGACGGCCTTCTAGACCCTATCGTCATCCCAGAAAACCCAAAAAAAGAGACAGAGATCCAATTCACCGGTGTGCAAAGAACGCCATGACCCGGCCGTCCTCGACCCGATCGATGCGTGCAAAGCCCACCCGCTCGAACTGGACCGTCCCGCCGACATGCTCTGCGACTTCTGGCTCGCAGACCCCGTCGAGATCGCCCTCTGGAGTGCGGAGCGTGCATGGAACTCCATATCCTGCCGGGAGCCACTGGATGATCGGGGCCTTTGCCTCGCGTGCCGCCGCGAGGTCATCGCCTGCGTATGCTGCCTGCCCTTCTCCCTTCACCTCGATGTTGAAGAGATCCTTGAGACGAACCATCGCCGTCCCCTCCACCTCGGCCGCCGGGAGGACGACCCCCCCGGTGAACTCCAGGGTGCGCATCCCCCTCTTCTCGTCGCCTGGGTATCTCGGCACCTCTGCCGTCTGCTCAGGCGCCCCCTCCACCTCGTAGCGTGCCGGGTCAGGGACAAAGAAGAACCGATCTGAAGTCTCGTCGATGACCGCCTTGTTCTGAGCATACAGATTCTCCCACGAAAACGAGATATCCGTATCCCCGGTCCCGAGATCGACCATCGCCTGGCACACCGCCTCAGGCTGGATCCCCCGGCGTGCGATCGCCCGCAAGGTCCCCAGGTGGATATCGTCCCAGCCCGTATAGGTCCCCTCGTCGATCCCCTGGTGCATCGAAGACGTCGAGAGGACCAGTCCCTCGATGGACATCCGGCCATAATGGCGATACACTGGTGGCTTCCAACCGAAATAGTCAAAGATATACCGCTGCCGCCTGGTGTTGGCGATGTGGTCCTTGCCCCTGATCACATGGGTGATCCCAAGGAGATGATCGTCGACCACCACCGAGAAGTTCATCAGCGGATAGACCTTTGCTTCGATCCGCGGGTGGGCCGGGGCGTCGACGATCCTGAAGATGGAGAAGTCCCTGATCGCCGGGTCAGGGTGTTCCAGATCGGTCTTGACGCGGACTGTCACCTGTCCCTCGGCAAACCCGCCAGAGAGCATCTGTTCCCAGAGTTCCAGGTTCTCCTCGATGGTATGTGACCGGCACGGACAGGCCTTCTTGGCAAGTTTCAGTTCCCTGAACCGCCCTGCATCGCAGGTGCAGACATACGCTCCACCCAGTTCGATGAGTTTCCTGCCCAGGTCATAGTAGATATCCATCCGGTCGGACTGGTAGACAATATCGGTCACCCCAAGTCCCATCCACTCGATATCCTCCTGGACCATTCTATATGCCTCAGGGTCCACCCGGCGCGGGTCGGTGTCTTCGATCCGCAGGACATAGCGCCCGCCGTACCGCTTCACATAGGCGTCATTGAGAAATGCCGCCCGGGCATGACCAAGGTGGAGCGGGCCTGAGGGGTTGGGGGCAAACCGCATGACCACGCCGCCCTCGCTCTCTTCCAGGGGGGGAAGTTCTTTCTTCTCTTTCTTTTTCTTCTTCCCCGTGTCCATCTCGCCGGCGACCTCTGGAGCGAGTTCGGCAAGTTTTGCCTTCCACGTCTCCGGGTCCATCGCCGCCACCTCGGCCAGCACCTCGTCGAGGGCTGCCGGGAGTTCTTTTGCGTGCGGCCTGAGTTCAGGATGGGTGCCAAGCACCTTGCCCATCACCGCCTTCGCCCTGGGGACGCTGCCATGCTTTGCCGCGTTCTCGAGCGCGTAGACGAGGAGGATTTGTCTGAGCGCTGCGTCCATCTCAGAAACTCCTGCTGATGAAAAACTCCACCAGGTCTTCTAAGTGCTGGCGCTCCTTGCACTCTGGCAGGACTGTGAGAGCGTGCTTGGCCGTCGCCACTTTCTCCTCGGCGACCCGCCTGACCGCGTCGACCACCCCGGCCTCCTTCAGTTCGGCGATCGCCCTGTCCACTTCCTCGGGCGTGAGGTCAGGACGGCGGTACTTCGAGAGGTTGAGCCCCTTCTCCCGCGCCGTGATCGCGATGAGCGTCTGTTTGCCCTCGCGCAGGTCAGATCCACGGTCCTTCCCGCTCTTCTCAGGGGGAGCGATGAAGTCGATGAGGTCATCCTGAATCTGGAAGGCGATCCCGGCGTTCATCCCGTACTGGTAGAGTGCGTCGACCTGGACGGCGTTCCCCCCGGCCAGAACCCCTCCAATGGCTGCCGATGCCGCATACAGGGCCCCAGTCTTCTTCCCGGCCATCTCGAGATATTCAAAGGCGTCGACCTCTTTCTCGGCCTTTTCGAAGGCCATGTCCTGGTGTTGCCCCTCGCAGATCTCGGCGCACGTCCGTGCCAGCATCGCGACCGCCTTCACCCGCGCCCGGTCGTCGGCGACCGCATGGGTAATGAACTCGAAGGCTTTCGCATACAGGACATCGCCTGCCAGGATCGCCGTCGGTTCGTCCCACTTGACATGGACCGTCGGGGCGCCCCGGCGCGTCGCGTCCCCATCCATGATATCGTCATGGATGAGGGTGAAGGTGTGCGTCATCTCCAGGCCGATCGCCGCGTGCATCAGGTCGTCTGAAGACCCGGGCCGCACCGCCTCGGCCGCCAGGAGGAGCACCGCCGGCCGCAGGCGTTTCCCGCCTGCGAGCAGCAGGTGTGCACTTGCCTTATAGAGTTCGCCAAACGCATCACTGAAATACCGTTCGAGCATCATGTCGACCTGCTCGGCGGTCTTATCCAGATAATCTTTGAGATCTTCGCTCATACGGAACCATTCCTTCCTTATTTGATCAACACTCTCTGCCCGTTCCTCAGGAGGTGGAGGTCATTGTTGAGAGTGTACCCGCACCCCTCTGCAAACCTCAGGTATCCCCCGGTCATATCGATGTCCCCATGGGAGGGGATGATATGCTGCGGGTTGAGGAGGTGGATCAGTTCATAGTGATCTTCCACATAGGCGTGACCACTCACGTGAAGTTCATCAAAGATCCGCGCTCCCTTCATCCGTAACAGGGTCTCGACCAGGTGACGCTGCCCATAATTCATCGGGTTTGGGATGACCTTTGCCGAGAAGAGGATCTTGTCCCCTTTTGCGGTCCTGAACGGCGTATCGCCGTGGGCGATCCTGGTCAGGATCGCCCCTGGCTCACCCTGGTGGCCGGTGACGATCGGGACGTACTTGTCCTTCCCATTCTTCATGATCTGGCGCAGCGTCCGGTCGACCGTCCGCCTGTTCCCGAAGACCGAGAGGTTCTTGGGGAAGGCAACAAGTTTGAGTTTCTCCGCCGTCGTCGAGTAGCGCTCCATCGACCGCCCGAGCAGGACCGGCTTTCTCCCGATCTCATATGCACACTCGGCGATGGTCTTGATCCTTGAAATATGGGACGAGAACGTCGAGACGATGATCGCACTCTTGTCGTCCTCATAACTGGTCATCGTGTCCCTGACCAGTTCTTTTGCGATCCGCTCGCTCGGCGCCCTGCCCTTCCGCTCGATGTTGGTGGACTCGACGATGAGGGCAAGCACTCCCTCCTTCCCGATCTGGCGCAGCCGCGCGAAGTCCGGGGGGTCACCGAGCACCGGGGTGCGATCGAGCTTGAAGTCGTTGGCGTACACCACCGCCCCGCGTTTGGTATGGAGCACTGCCATCACTGTGTCGATGATCGAGTGCTGCGTCCGCACAAACTCAAGGGTGAGGTTCTGGGAGATACGGTAGCGGTTGCCTGACCGTAGCACCTGGAGCTTGTTGTTTACCCCGAACTTCTGTTCGCCCTGGATCTGTTGTTTGATCAGCTCGATAGTATATGGTGTCCCGATGATGGGAGCATTGTACCGGTGGGCGAGTTTTGGGATCGCACCGATATGGTCCAGGTGACCATGCGTGCACACGATCGCCTTCACTGTCCCTTCGACTGTGTTCATCATCGTGTCGTCGGGGATGGCTTTCATCTCGATGAGGTCCAGAGAATGCATTTTCTCAAGGTCTGCATCCTCGTGGATCATGATCTGATCGAGCCTTATGCCCATATCAAAGATGACGATCTCTTTTCCGCAGCGGACTGCAGTCATGTTTCGGCCGACTTCATTATAGCCGCCCACTGCAACGATCTCAACATCCATTTTTCTTCTCCTTGTGTCTTTATTCACAGAGCATCAGCCTTGTAGTCCCGGTAATATAGGTCCGTACATGCGCAAGGTCCTGGATGCTGCCAGAGCCGGTCAGAAACATTGCGACCTGCAGTTCCCTGAGGAACGCCCTGACAGTCTGTTCAAGTGTATCTTCACTTTGCATAGCCGGTTTGAGAAGGGGAAGGGCCATGCCCCCGAGATCGGCGCCGAGCGCAATGGCTCTGGCAATATCGATCCCGCTTCTCACGCCACCGGTGGCGATCACCGGCCCGCTGCCTGCGACCTCGCAGAGGCTTACCACAGTGGGGATCCCCCATCCGAGGAAACGCTGGCCGAGGGCCTTGAGTTCTTTGTTCTCTCCAGCGCGTTCCACTTCGACTGCGGCCCACGAGGTGCCACCTGCGCCGCCGAGGTCGATCGCCGCGGCGCCTGCACCCCAGATGAGACGTGCGGTCTCTGCCGAGATCCCGGCCCCGGTCTCCTTGAGGATCACCGGAGTCTTGAAGTTGTTGCAGAGGTCTCCGATCGCCGCAAGACACCCGCGGGCATCATGATCGCCTTCTGGCTGGGTGGCTTCCTGAAGGAAGTTGAGATGGATGCAGAGGGCGTCTGCATCGATCATCTCGACTGCCCGCTCGGCCCATTCTGCACCGTGGTCGCGGAGTTGTACCGCCCCGAGGTTTGCGCAGAGAAAGGCGTGCGGCGCCTCGTCTCGTACCACCGTGAAACTCTTTTCAAGGTCAGGGTGTTCGAGGGCCGCTCGCTGCGACCCCACGCCCATCCCGAGTTTGAACTTCTCGGCGACCCTGGCGAGTCTTCGGTTTACCTCGGTGGTCGCCGGGTGACCGCCGGTCATCGCCGCGATAAAGAGAGGGGAGCCGAGCTCCGCTCCCAGAAAGCGTGTCTGCAGTCTGATCCCGTCCAGGTCCAGTTCAGGAAGGGCCGCATGCGCGAGCCTGACGTCGTCGAACCCGGCTCGTCCTGCCTCGACCTGTTCGTTGCAGCAGATCTTGAGGTGGTCGAGTTTGCGGGAGGGGGTCTGCATATCTTGTGTGATCTCAATCCCTCCGAAAGTATCTGGGTGTGCCTGCAGACTTCTCTGAATCTCACCTTCTGACTATCGTTCCACCGTGGTCTTTTCCGTCGAGGAAGTCCTCGATATGGGAGATATGGAATATATGCGACTCCACTCCTGCTTCGGCGAGTGCGAGCAATTCGGTAATCTTCCCTTTCATCCCGCCGGTGACGTCGGTGTTCCCTGAACACCCGATAGACAGACGTCCGACTGAGTCCCTTGTGATCTCCGGCACGACCGCCCCCCTGTCGAGGACGCCCGGGACATCGGTTGCAAGCCCGACCCGTCCTGCATCAAGTGCAAGGGCGAGGTACCGGATGATCTGGTCACCTGAAATGATACAGGCACCGCGGCGTGCGTCCATCACCACGTCCCCATGAAGGACCGGGGTGACGCCCAACCGCACCAGTTGAGCTATAGGTATGCACTCACAGGATATGAGTTGTCCGCTCTCGGCACGGCACGCGGCCAGGGGGTGGACACCGATCGCGTCCACTCCATGCTCGCGCAACGCCGCCACCACGGCCCTGTTGAGGCTGGCGACCGCTTCGTGGGTCACGGCGATCCCCGTCTTGTTCCCAGGGCCGACGCCTTCCTGGATCTGGTATTTCTTTGCTTCAGGGTGGCCGCAGGATCCCGCCCCATGGACGAGGACCAGTCGAAGGTCGGGCCTGGCTGCGATCACCCCGGCAAGTGTCGCCAGGCGCGCGTACTCGATCGCTCCTGTCCCTGCCTTGTCGGTGACAACGCTCCCGCCGAGTTTTAACAGAATGACTTTTTTATCCATTTTTCTCTTTGCGTATGCCTTTGGTGTCGATGGTGGTGATGATCGAGCGTGCGCCCATTGCGTCGATCGCACCTGCGACCCTGCTCTTGGCGTGTTTGGGACAGAGTGCGACCATACATCCGCCGCCGCCTGCCCCGGTCATTTTGGCCCCGAAGGCGCCGGCCGCCCTGGCCGAGAGCACCAGTTTGGAGAGTACCGGGTGACCAACCCCCAGGGCTTCGAGAAGGGCGTGGTTGACGTCCATGCACTTCCCGAGTTGTTGCGGTTTGTTGATCGACTTGATCGCCTGGGTGGTCACGGCCCCGATGGCGTCCATGATGGGGTCCACGATCTCGGGGTGGTGCCGTTGTTCTTTTGCGACGAGTTCCACCATCTTTGCGGTCGAGTGGGAGATCTGTGAGTTCCCGATGACCAAGTGGAGGTTCTGCGGGGGAAGTCTGCGTTTCGAGTCCCCGGTGATCAGGACGATCCCCCCGAAGGTCGTGACATAGGTGTCGGTCGGGCTTGCTCTTCCTCTCTGGACCTTTTTCTCAATGGCAAAGGCGCGACGTGCGATCTCTTCTCGCGAAAATCCGAGTTTGAACTCGTCTGAGATCGCGGCAAGAGTCGCTGTTGTCACGGCCGCGGATGAACCCAGACCTGAAGACGATGGGATCTGGGATCTGATATAGACACTCCCCCTCACCCCGGCCGACTTAAAACATTCCTCGATATAGGGCGAACGTACATGGGCTGGGTGGCGGTGTTTCCTGACTGTTACGGTGACCCTGGGTTTGATGGCCATTGCCATGCCAGGTTTCCCGTAGACGACGGCATGCTCTCCAAAAAGGAAGACTTTGCCGGGTGCGCTCCAGGTGGCCACGCTATACCACCGCTATCGCCGCATACCCGACGGCGATCGGGTCCCCTGTGACGTCCCCGCTTGTAGTGTAGGAGAGGAGATGTCCTCGCGTGGCGCCAAGACCCCTGGTTGCAAGGACCATCGCGGCGATCGGCCCGTATCCGCAGGCACTGACATGCAGGGATCGGATCCTCTGGTAAAATTGGGGGATATCCAGCGTCTCCAGCGCCTCGATCGCCTGTAGGTCGATCTGCCTGGCGAGATCCATGTGGATATAATGCGAGAAGTCGCTTGAGGCCACGACCCGCACCTCCCGTCCGGTCTCGCGTGTGGCGTGCACGACCGCGGCCGCCAGCGCTTCGGCGCTCTCCATACTCTGGTCTCCCATCATGAGAGGAGCGACCCGTGCCCGTGGAAAGCGGTACTTGATGAAGGGCATCTGCACCTCGATCGAGTGTTCGCCGGCATGGGCGCCTTCGTCCACTGGCACCCCGATCGCCTCAACCAGTGCGGCATCGGTATCAATGATCCCGAGGGGAGTCTCCCAGGGAACTGCCGAGGCGCAGGTCATGAACCCTTCATGACTTGGGCCGATTACAATAAATGTCCCGTCAAAAGAGGATGGAATGGCGGCAAAGGCCCGTGCCGCCACGGCCCCTGAATAGGGGTAGCCTGCGTGGGGGGAGACGATGCCAAGGGCATCATCGGGCATGTCGGTCTCTCCAGCATCCAGGAAGACCATCTCGAGGAACTGCTCAAGGTGGGCCGGGTCACCTGGATAATACATGCCAGAGACGCTGCATGCTCTCGTCTCCATCCATGTTCCCTCCTTAGAGTTCGGTCTCGAAGTCTTCGGGAGTGAGAGAGGTGGAGACTCCGCGGATACGGAATATCTCCTTCGTAAGCAGGTAGTAGACGAGTGAGAGTGCCTTTCTCCCCTTGTTGTTCGTCGGGATGACCAGGTCGAGGTTTTTGGTCATGTTGTTCGTGTCGCAGAGCCCGACGACCGGGATCCCGTTCTGGATTGCTTCCTTGATCGCCTGCACATCACCCATCGGGTCGGTGACCACGACGACTTCAGGCTCAAGGTAGTCCCTGAAGTTCGGGTTGGTCAGGGTACCAGGGATGTAACGGCCGATTGCCGACGTCCCGCCGATGCTCTCGGCGAACTTCTTGGCCGGGTACTGGGCGTACTGCCTCGAAGCCACGACCAGAATCTTTGGGGCGTCGTACTGGGAAAGGAACTTTGCTGCGGTCTTGATCCTCTCGTCGGTCGACCTGATGTCAAGGATATACAGCCCATCCCCGCGCACGCGGTAGATGAACTTCTTCATATCCTGGCTCTTCTGCTGTGTGCCGATGTGGACGCCCGCGGCGAGGTAATCTTCCACCGGCGCGAGGGGCTCCTCCAGCACGATCTCCATCTCATTTGCTTCAGCCATATTTAGATCAGCTCCTCAATGCGTAACAGTTCATTCAGTTTTGCGATCCGCTCGCCGCCCACGACCCCGCATTTGAGAAAGACGCTCTCGAACGCGGTGGCGAGATGCGCGATGGTCTCGTCGGTTGTCTCACCAGACCGGTGACTCATCACCGTCTCCATACCATGGGCCTGAGCGAGGTGGATTGCCTCGTAGGTGTCGGTCAGGGTACCGATCTGGTTGGGTTTGATGAGCACGCAGTTGGACGCCTCGGTCTCGATGCCCCTGGTGATCCGCTCGGCATTGGTGACATAGAGGTCGTCCCCACAGATAAGGCACCGGTCGCGGACCTGCCTGGTGAGCTCGGCAAACCCTTCGAAGTCCTCCTCTTGAAGAGGGTCTTCGACATAGACCAGATGATACTGGTCGATGAGTTCGGCAATATAGGCAACCTGGTCTTCTGTTGTCCGCTTTGCGTCTTTGTATGTGTAGGTCTTGCCGTCCCAGAGTTCAGAGGCCGCAACATCGACACCCATGTTGATCGCAAAGTTCAGTTCGTCAGAGACTGCACCCACGGCTTCCTGGAGCAGTTCAAATGCTTCGGAGTCCTGGATCCTGGGTGCCCACGCGCCTTCGTCCCCCTTGCCGCACCCTTTTCCGGCTGCGACCAGGAGTTCTTTTACTTTCTGGTGTACCGTGGCGTTGGCAAAGACTGCCTCCTCCGCACACGATGCACCGGTCGGTACAATCAGGAACTCCTGGATGTCGGTGGCATTGGACGCATGCGCCCCTCCGCCGATGACATTGCCCAGGGGCAGGGGAGTCTTCTGGGCGAAGGCTCCACCAAGATACCTGAAGAGGTCGGTTCCGGTTGCATCTGCCGCGGCCTTTGCGCAGGCCAGGGAAAGCGCAACCGCGACATTTGCACCAATGTTTGAGAAGTCTGCCGTCCCGTCGATCTCATGTAGGGCGGCGTCGAAACCTGCCTGGTCTGCGGCGTCTCTCCCGATGAGTTCGGGCAGGAGATGTTCGCGTGCCGCCGCGATTGCCTCGCGTGGCGGCCGCACCTTTGCTTCCCAGGTGCCGGTCGAAGCCCCGCTTGGAGCCGCGGCCCGACCAAAACCAAATGCAGTGTAGATCTCAGCCTCAACAGTGGGGTTGCCCCGACTGTCCTGGATTGTCCTCAGTCCAATTCTCTCAATCTCAGTCATCAGATCACGCTTTTTTCTTTACGGTAATGGGGATCCGATCCTTCTCGAATTCTTCGAGTGCGATGTTGAGGGGATCGACACTGGTGGTTTGAATCAGGACTGGGGCACCCATGGAGACCTGGAGCGCTCGTGCTCCGATGATCCGTGCTTTTTCATAGCGAGTATATGGGTCCATCATTCACCCTCGAAACTCATAATAGATAAATGGGGTCGCTGAGATTCGAACTCAGGTCACAGCGTCCCGAACGCCATAGGATAGTCCAGGCTACCCCACGACCCCTCTCACTGGTACGGATTGATGTCCTCCACAATTTCCTTGTGAGTGAGCAGCATCCGCCTGCAGCAGTACCGCTTCAAACCGAGATCGTCGAGGATCTCTTGGGGATCCTCGCCTGCCTCCCGTCGCTGTTTGAATTCTTCCCACGCGGGAGAGATTACCTTACCACAGGTGACACAACGTACCGGGATCATATCTCGATTTCCTCCATTTCTTTTCTCCAGCTTTAACGATAAGACTTCTGGAACTTTGCCCGTGCGCCTGGACCGTGTGGCTTCTTCGCTTCCTTCTGGCGAGAGTCGTTGACCAGGAGGGTGCGGTCGTAGGTGACGAAGGCGTCTTTGATCTTCGGGTCGTTATGCCACTTCACGATGCCGCGGGCGAGAGCGGTCCGTGCCGCCTCAGCCTGGCCCATGAACCCGCCGCCGGCGACCTCGATGGTCACGTCGACGCCCTCGATCGCGCTCGGCGCGAGGAGCAGGGGTTCAGAGATCTTCATGCGGGCCAGCTCGCTCCCGTAGACCTCGAGGGGCACGGAGTTGATCCTGACCCGGCCCTTTCCTTCCTTGAGGGTCGCCCGTGCAATCGCGGTCTTTCTTTTTCCACTCGTATTAATGACCTTTACCATCTCTCCATCACCTCAGAACTTGGACCCAAGGTTCTTGCTGATCTCGCCAAGCGTGATGTACTTCGGGTTGTTCAGCCGTTCGATCCCTGCGCTCTCGAGGGTCTCGAACTCCTTATCCTGGTACTCCACTGGAACGCCGGTGTAGATCATGACCCTCTTGAGGGCTTCGGCACCGCGCTGCCTCTTATAGGGGAGCATACCGCGAATCGTCCGCTTCATAATGAGATCAGGGCGTCGCGGGAAGAACGGGCCACCTTCAACTGAGCCGCGCTGGTGCTTCTGGAGGTAGTTGCCAAGCACCATGGCGCGCTTGCCCGAGACGATCGCCTTCTCGGCATTTACGATCACGAACTCTTCGCCCTGAAGTGAGCGCTTTGCGACGTTGCTTGCAAGCCGCCCAAGCAGGTTTCCGTCTGCATCGATAATCGTCACCATTGGTCTCACCTCAGAATCCTCACGCCAGATCCCTTCGGGTTTGTCTGGACCAGTTCTTCGATGGTCATGCAGTTCCCTTCAAGGCCTGTGATCTTACCGACTGCAGACTCGGAGAAGGTCAGTGCTGCAACCGAGACCTTGTGGTTGAGCACGCCGCTCCCGAGCACCTTGCCGGGCACCAGGATCGTTTCCCCGTCCTGGGCGTACCGATTGATCTTTCCAATGTTCACCTCAGCATAGTTCCTGCTGGGTGACTCCAGATTTTGTGCGAGGGCCCGCCAGACCTTTGCATCATTCTCGCGCGCAAGTTCTTTGAGCGTCGCGATCAGGTGCGTCAGGCGCGGGTTTGTCTTCTGGTTTGTCCTCTTTGCCATCTAATTCACTCCGGCTATCTCACTCAACGTATCTGAGAGATCCGTCGACTGTTTTCTGATGAATTCGAGTCCTTTTTCGATTATTGTTAAAACAGGCATGGATCCGTCGCTTTCCACGACAAAGATGAACCGTGAGCTGTCTGCAGTGACGCTGACTGCGGGCTCTTCGCCGATGCCGGTGGTCAGGCAGGCGTTCTCGCAGAGTCTGCAGAGCGAACATTCCTCAAGTTTGCCTTCGACCACGCCCATCGTCCTACCCTTCAGTTCGAGCACCCCGCGTGGGCACTCATCAATGCACATGCCACATCCATCGCAGTTCTCTGAGATGGTGATGACAGGGTATTCCTTGTAACCGCAGGCGTTGGTCGGTTGCCACTTGGCGTGGTCTTTCCCCTTGCCAAGGACGGCACGGGCCTCAAGGACGACCTTCTGCCCTTCGAAGAGTTTGACGATCGGGATGTCGTCATGGACCAGGGCGGTATCGGGGTCGTCTGAGATGAGGTCACTTGAGAGGACGGTCTTAGGCCCTTCGACGCTCATGGTGAAGTTCACCGAGCAGAGTGAGCAGCCTTCACCGCCACACGAACACTCGCTCTGGAGAACGAATCGAGATAGGTCAGTCTTTATCGGGATTAGTCCGAGCCTGTGTGCCAGAATCTCATCGAAGAGTACGCTGGAGTTATCATAGATCCTGATATCTTCGATGGCGAGCGTCGGCACCTCGCCGATCATGGCACGGCGCAGGGCATTGGCGAACGCTGGGGTGGCGCCGCTCAATACAAAACGGGCGGCGTCATCATCAATTCTGGCAAATTCGATCTGCATCAGACTCTCCTGCCGCGTCTCCCACCCTTTTGACGGATCGAATCATGCGGGACCGGGGTTACATCCTCGATCTTGCCGATACGCATGCCTGCACGTGCAAGTGCTCTGATGGCGGCCTGGGCTCCGGGGCCTGGGCTGCGCTGCTTCCCCTGGCCGGGGGCGCGCACCATGACGTGAAGTCCGACGATGCCTTTCTCTCTCACGACGTTGGCGAGGTTCGTGGCCATCTGCATTGCAGCATAGGGCGAGCTCTCGTTCCTGTCCTGTTTGACAACCATACCGCCGCTGCTCTTGGCGATGGTCTCTGCACCGGAGATGTCGGTCACCGTGATGATTGTGTTGTTGAATGAGGCGAAGATGTGTGCGACACCCCATTTTTCCTTCTCATTTGCCATGATTACCTCCCGCTGATCCTGGCGCGCTCAGCGTGCGACTCAGTGGCGAGCGGGGAGTGGCCGTAGTATTCGACCTGGGCTTCCTGCTCTCTTGGGACCATGTATCCGGGGATGGTAACCCTGCGGCCGTTGATGGCAATGTGACCGTGGGTGATGAACTGGCGGGCCTGCTTTGGTGAGCGGGCGAGGCCTTTCCGGTACACGATGGTCTGAAGTCTGCGCTCGAGTTCCTGCTCGATCTTCAGGGCGAGGACGTCGTCGATGCTGGCCTCGTCCCCGACCAGGCCGTAGCGTCCAAGGTGGTTGAGGAGCTGGTTCTTCTTGGTCTCGGCCTGGGCCGTGTCGGTACCTGCGGATTCAAGAGCGAGGATCTCCCTGGTGGCCTTGCGGTATTTGCGCAGGGTGTTCTGGGCCTTCCAGAGTTCTTTCTTGTTCCTCAGGCCGTATTCGATGACGAGCTTGACTTCCTCCTCAATGCGGCTCTTCTCGAACCGGCGCGTTGGGGTGGAGTAGGTCTTATGATTCTTGCCTGGATATCCCATCTTTCTGCCTCTCTTTCTGCCTCTTCACACCTTTGATCTTCTTACGCCGACGGTGGTGCCGGTCCTGCCTGAAGCCTTGGTACGCTGGCCGCGGACCTTCTGGCCGGTCTCGTGGCGGATCCCGCGGTAGCTGCGGACCTTGCGCATGGTGTTGATGTCCTCTTCGAGGGTAAGTCCGACTTCGCTGCCCATAAGGTGGCGCGGTTTACCTGAGAGGATGTCGACGGGACGGTTCTGCATCCAGGTCGGGACGCTTGACGCGTAGTTGTCGACAGCTGTGCGGATCCGGTCGATCTCCTCGTCAGACATCTTTCCGAGGATTGCACGCGGATCGATTGCGGCCTGCTGCGCGATGATCTTTGCAGCATGTCGCCCGATCCCTTTGATGCCGGTCAGGGCGACGAGCGCCATTTTCGTACCGTCCAGGTCGGTGTCTCTGACCCGGACGAAGTATTTGATTTCTTCTTCTTGATCCATCTGATCGCCTCGTCAGATCTGGTCAAAGCGCTGAGGGAGGGATTTGAACCCTCGAGTCCCAGGGGGACACAGGTTTAGCAAACCTGCGCCATACCAGGCTTGGCTACCTCAACATTTGAATTGCGCATCCGTGGATACTCGCAACGTCTCAGCGCTGCTCCATGAATGATGTTCATTACTATTAGAAAGGCTTCTTAATAAGGGTTATGGTCTGTCTCAGTCCTGGCGGGCTCGCACGAGTCCATTGCCGAGGAGGGCCGAGACTACGATAGGGAGGGCGATGGTGGCGTCGCAGAAGCACTGGACGCTCCTGGTCTCTACGGATTCTTTGCCCCACGAGATCGCTTCTTCAAAGGTACACCCGGATAGTCCTCCCCAGTGGGGGGCGTCGGTGGTGTACTGGACGGCGTAGGCGTGGCCCCCGGGGTCGTGCCCATGTATCGAGGCGGTCACCTGGGTCTGCTGGATGAAGTTCTTCGGGACGCCGCCGCCGATGTAGACGACCCCGGTCTTTTTTGCGTCTTCCACGATCCTGGTCAGTTCGTCGACGTCGGCGATCTGGTCGATCGCAACTTTTGCACCGCGCCTGCGCGCGACGGTGAGGGCGATCCCGAGGGACGAGTCGCAGAGGGCCGGGACATAGATCGGGACTTTGGCCTGGGCGGCGGTCGCGGTGAGGGACCGGCCTTCGGGCGCGGTGGCGACGAGGTGCCTGGCAAGGCGGCGGGTGAAGTCTGCCGAAGAGGCGTGATAGGGAGCGAGACTTTCGGCAAAGGCGGCGACCTTCTGGTCGACGTCCCTGAACTCGTTTTCGTATGCAAAGACGTCGTAAATACGGTCGATCCCTTCCTCGTACAGGGTGGCGTCGTCGACGCAGTGGTGTCCGAGGTAGTGGTTGATGCTGAGGTGCTCGGCGATGTCGTGGAAGATGTTTGCACCGGTCGAGACGATGGCGTCGACGTAGTGATGGGCGACCAGCTCGATGAGGCATTCCTGCATCCCTGCCGGGACCATGGCCCCTGAGAGCCCGAGGATGATGGTGCAGTCCGGGTCCTGGATCATCGACGACCAGACTCTGACCGATTCTCCCAGTTTTCTGCCCTGGAACCCGGTCATGCTCATGGCGTGCACCAGTGAGGGGATGTCACGGTTCGGGCGGACTGGTCGGCGTGGGTTGAGTTCCATGGCTCTTCTCCAGAGATATACTGGGATGAAGATGAGAAGAAGGCATTGATCTGTCCCTGAGGGGGGGTCTGGAGAGTACCTTATAGAGGTGTTGTGGTGATGGGTGCGGGCTTCTCTTTTTTTGGCGTTGTAGAATTCAGCATGAACCTTGGGTTCAGACATATGCCATGATAATTGTTCTGAGCAACTTTTCGGGATGTAGGTGGATCCCGATCCTCGCAACAGTGCAACAGAGAATATCATGCCCACCGCCGCTTTTTGGCCATCCCTGTGGGGGAATCGCTTCCCCCTGGTCTCCAGGTGCGAGCATGAGGAGGAACGATGGATACCTACCCGCACCCCCGCACCAGAGAAGGCGGTCCAGTCACGATTGCGCCTAGAAGAGAGGGTCTTTACACAGCCAAAAAAAGAGAAATAATTGTTGTTTTCAGAGTGCCTGGACCAGCGACGCACGGGTCACAATCCCGGCGACATGGTTGTTCCTATCAGAGACCGCGACTGAACTGATTTTTTTCTTCAGCATCAGGTCGATGATCTCTGAGAGCGAGTAACTGGGGGCGACCGAGATCAGGGGGGAGGACATGATGTCCCTGACCAGGAGGTTCCTGATCCGATGGTCTTGGTATTTATCTTCGACGACTTCGCGGAAGGCCCGCATCGACCTTGCCACGTCGGTTTCGGTGACGATCCCGATGGGATCGCCGTTCTCGTCGGTGACAATGAACCTCGCGATCCCCTCGTCCACCATCCTCCGGCGGAGATGGACGACCCGCTCCTCGAAATTGATGGAGAACACCGGTTCCATCACATCGGAGAGGGATGTGGAGGGCTGGAGGACCCGCAGGAGATCGCTGTACCCGATCTGGCCGATGAGCTTATGGTCGCTGTCGAAGACGACCACGATCTTTGCATGCTGCAGGAGTGCGGGAAGAATTTCAATGCCCTGGTCTGGATAGGCGGCAGTGAAATCGGCTGATACAGTGTTGGCGACATGGATCTTTGTAGGTGAGATATCAGAGTTCCGTTTTTTCCCGAGTTTGTCGGCGATTGCCTCCCTCGAGATGGTGCCGACCACCGACCCATTGTCGGTGACGATCAGCGGATCGACATCTTCGCTCAGCATCTTGTCGAGGGCATCGGTGATAGGTGCGGACTTTGCGATGGTGACTGGTTTTGCCATCACGTCTTTGATATAGATGTACATGTCTTCGCTCATTTTGCCACTTCCTGTAAGATATTATCCCGTTTCACGATACCGAGGATCTCATTTCCTCGTGTAATGACCACGCTGTTGATATGGTGGTCGATCATTGTCTGCACCACCTTGGCGGCGGTGGCCTCGGGGGGCGCGGTCACGACCGGATTGGTCATGAAGTCCTCCGCAATTGCCGAGACTTCGGTTACATGCCTGAATGCTTTTCTACCACCAGACTCCTCTTTTCTTAGCATTTTTATATCTTTTTCGGGTATTCCCCCGGACTCGTTTACATATTCAAAGAATGCAAGATTGGTTTCTGTAATGATGCCCGCGATCGTCCCGTTGTTGTTGACGACGATCAACTTTTCCTCTCTTTCAGAGAGGAGGTCAATGATATGGTCGAGAGAATGGTAACGGTTCACGGTCATCGGCTCTTCCATGAGCCCGGTAACCGGCACCCCGAGGGCCCCCGCCACCTCGGACCTGAGGAGATCGGACTTGGTGACGATCCCGAGGAGTTCTCCCTCATGGATCACGGGCAGACCATTGACCATGCGGTCAAGCATGATGGCGGCGATGTCTCTGATCTCGGTCTCAGGGTCGATGGTCATGGGTGTGGACGTCATCAGAATGGAGACCGGGATACGGTCGATCGGTCTCCTCCGCCAGACCGGTTCGGTCTGGCGCAGGCGGTAGGCAAGGTCCTTTTTGGTGATGATCCCGATCAGATGTGTCCCTTCCGTCACCGGAAGCCGGGAGATCTTATGTTTGATCATCAGGTTCCTCGCATGCGCGGCCGTGTCTTCGGGAGCGACCACTCTGACTGGTGACGACATCACATCTTCCGCCTTCATCTCATTCACTCCTTGGAAAACGCTTTTACAAGATCAAACTCGGTAATCAGGCCGATCAATTTCCCGTCCTCGATGACCGGGAGTGCACCGACCTTTTTCTGCAGCATCTTGAGTGCCGCATCATTGATGTTTGTCATGGGGGTGGTGGTGTACAGGTCGCTCGACACCAGGGTGCGGACCGGCAGGGCCATCACCTCGCCGACGTCTCCGGTGGAGAGCCTGTTGAAGACCTCGCCGTTCCCGAGATATTTCATGATATCTGAGGCGGTCACGACCCCGAAGAGAACCTCGTCCGAGACGATGGGCAGGCGCCTGAAGCCGTGCGAGATCATCTCATTGGTGACGGTGCCGATCGGGGTGTCAGGGCCGGTGACCCGCAGACTGGTGCTCATGATCGCTTCGACCATGGTCTTGGTCTCTTCGGTGGCCAGGGCCTTCATGACATCGCGCTCGGTGACGATCCCGACGACGGCCCCGTCGTCGTTCTCGATCGGGAGCCCGCCGATCTTCTGGGTGACGATCGTCTTGGTAACCTCGGAAAGCGAGGCCGAGTCAGAGATGGTCCTGACTCGCTGGGTCATGATCGACCGCACGCTCTCGTTGATCGCGGCGATGAGGTTGCCGTTGTGTTTGACCCGCACAAGGTTGTAGTGGTCGCCCCCGCCGAGGAGGTCGATGATGTCGCGGGCCGTGACGATCCCCCGCAGGTGATGGGTGCCGGCGTCGGTGATGGGCAGTCTCCTGAACCCGTATTCAGTCATCATCTCGACTGCATCGATGATACGGGTGGTAGGGGGGGCCGAGATCACGTTTCTGGTTGCGATTCCCATCACGTCTCCCTTGGTCTCGACGACCCGGGAGTTGAAATCGATCGGTCCGCGGTCCAGTTTACCGGGCATTTTTAAGAGTTTGTCGCCCTGCTTCGAGTTCTGCCAGTTCTGATGCATGCCATCATTCCTTTTTCTAAAGGCCTTTCAGTACGCCATGCCTGTCGATCATACCGACAAGGGTCTCGCCGTCCATGACTGGGATCTGCGAGAGGTCATGTTCGACCATGCGCTCTGCCGCAGTCTTGATGTCTTCCTCAATGTCGATGGTGATGGGCGGCGTGACCATCACGCTCTCGACTGGAACTTTCCCCCCCCTTTCAAGGCTTTTTCTCACTCTGCCGTTATTTAAGATGTCCCTCCTCGATATGATCCCTGATAGGGTATTGTTCTTTATCACTGCGAAGGCGGTGATATTCCTGTCAAGCATCTGTGCATAGACTCTGCTGACGCTCTCGGCAGCCTCGCAGACTGGTGGAGGCCGACGCATGTAGTCTCTGATCTCTCCGTGGAGTTCCCTGCGCGTGCAGAGGACCGGAAAGATCTCGGAGAGCAACACGCTCCCGAGTACGTTCCTGGTGTCGTCTATTACCGTGGCCGTATCAGTCCCATTCTCGCGGATCGCCTCTGCGACATCCTGGAGAGGGAGGTCTGGCAGGACCGTGGTCCCTTCCCTTACAAATCCCTCGATGAGGACGTTGGACTTTGTCTCCGTGATCTTCAGCACGTCGGTGATGTTGATATAGCCGACATAACGCCCATTGGGGTTGGTAATCGGAATCTCACGGAAAATGTCGTCCCGTAGCACCTGGCGTGCCCTGGTCATGGGATCGCCTGTGGTGAGGACCGGGGTCTTCACCATCATATCTTCAGCCACCTTCATCTCAAGCGCTCCTCCTCTCGACAGTCTTCACACAGCAGCATAGAGTCAACCTGTATAAGGTTGTCGCTCATCTGCCCGCACCGGTCACAGACGCCCATGGCATAACTCTCATCGCGGTTGATGACGATAAGGTCTGACATCACCTCGTTGAGTTCGTTCGCAACAGAAAGGAGGTCTCTGACGGTGACGATGCCGGTCACTTTCCCGTCTTCGACCACAGGCAGTCTCCTTACCCGGTGCTGAATCATCATCTGTGCAGCTTCCCCAACCGTCTGTCTGGTCTCGATGGTGATCAGAGGAGTGCTCATGATCTCCCTGACATATACTGAACTGGGTTTGAGATCCTTTGCGACAACCTTGCAGTTGATGTCCTGCTCGGTGACGATACCGGTGGGAATGTTCCCTGAAAGGACGATGCAACTCCCGACCTCATCACGGCACATGTGGGCTGCAGCTTTTGCGACCGTTGCCTCAGCCTCGATGGTGGTGGGGTTGACCCTCATAATTTCTTTCAGAGGAACTCTTGTTTCAAGGTACATCGTGTCTCGTCCATTTGACATGAGTTCACCCCGAGGGTCGCTATTCTCTGGATTATTTCCAGACAAAACACTACTATGAGATTCCTCTATAAAAGAATACTGGAGGATATTTTAGAAATCGTGACCATATGCTCTGGAGTGATATCCTCGTCAATATAGGGGGCTATTTATACCGGTGGGAGCAATCTTCTAATGAATAGTTGATAATTCTCGGATAGGGGTTGGAATTATGAATTTTCTGTTTCTGGCAAAACTGAAGGCATCCAAGTTCTTCCGAACATTATTCGGAAAGAAACATTCAAAGATCGGGATATATGGCCCTCCCAACGCAGGTAAGACCACCCTTGCCAATAGAATCGTCAGGGACTGGACCGGCGATGCAGTTGGTCCGGTGAGTGAGGTGCCCCACGAGACGAGACGGGCCCGGCGGAAGGAGGATATCACGATCACTGGTGCGAACGGGAGTTCGATTGCCATCGATATCGTCGATACGCCCGGAGTGACAACCAAGATCGATTATCACGAGTTCCTGGAATATGGTCTTGAGAAGGACGAGGCCGTTGGCCGTGCCAGGGAGGCGACCGAGGGGGTTGCCGAGGCGATGCACTGGCTGCGCGGGGATCTTGACGGGGTCATCTATATGCTGGACTCCACGCAGGATCCGTTCATGCAGGTGAATATCATGATGATCGGGATCATCGAGAGCAGGAAACTCCCAGTCGTGATCGTCGCCAACAAGATCGATCTCCCTGATGCGGCACCGCAACGGATCAGGTCTGCATTCCCCCAGCACCCGGTGGTGCAGATTTCAGGGATGGAGGGGAAGAATATCGAGTCGCTCTATGATGCGATGACAGAGGTCTTTGGGTGATCATGATGATCCAGGGAGTTCAGATAGATTTTGTCTCTGCAGATAGGATGTCAAGGCTCGGGATGATGGAGAAGATCAGGCTTATCCTTGATGATGTCAGGGCCGGCAGGATCGTGGTGCTTGAGCGGGGGCTTGCCCCTGAAGAGCAGAGCAAGCTCATCGAGGTGACGATGATGGAGATCAGTCCTGGCGGGTTTTCAGGGATTGAGATCGAGACCTATCCTACAAAGGACGGAAACGAAGGGTTGGGGGGATTCTTCTCTCGATTTGTCGGGAAAAAACCAGATGAATCCAGACTCACGGTGATAGGGCCTGCAAACCAGCTCAAAACCTTGAAAAAGGACGACGGCCTGATCAGTGCATGGGTCTCCTCACGGTGAGGTGGAATGCCACATAAGTGTACCAGGTGCGGACGGGAGTTTGAGGACGGGTCGACTGATATCCTGAAGGGCTGCCCGAGCTGTGGCGGGAAGAAGTTTCTCTATGTGAGAGAGGAACAGCGGCACGAAGACGTGCTCGAGGAGAAATCGGTCGGCGAAATCGCCGAGGAAACCGGCGAGGAAGCACTTGAGGTCACTGGAGATGTGGAAGGGTCGGGGGGCACCTATGAGCGTGTTGAATCGATCCGTATTGTCGGGCCAGGGTCATATGAATTGAATATTGAAAAACTCGCGCAGACCGAGGACATGGTGGTTGGCGTGGGGGATGAGGGGAAGTATATGGTTGATATCCTCTCGATGGGCCGGAAACCTCGTAAAAGGCGTTTCTGGAGGCACTGATTTTCCTGTGTGCGGCCTATAATATATTTATAATATTGGGGATATAGGATCTCCTATCATATCTGGACGGCAGGGAGGTCGAGATGTTCCGTGTCGTTCAGGCCCGGTTTTTTCTGTGAGATGTATCTGTCCTGGAATGTCAGGAAAAGATCCGGGTCTAAGGAGGTGAACGGAGATGAAACCCCGATATTTGACACGAGTTGATCAGATCAGTGCCCTGGATTTCGAAGAAAAGGTGGCCCTTCGCAGGGTCGAAGAAAGGTTTGCCTTCCGTTCAAATGAATATTATCTCTCTCTTATCGACTGGGACGATCCGATGGATCCAATCCGGCGGATTGCGGTCCCTGACCTGATGGAACTGGATGAAGAAGGAGTCCTTGACCCATCGCAGGAGAAAGATTATACGGTGGTGAAGGGGCTCCAGCATAAATACAGGGAGACGGCCCTGCTCCTGGTCTCAGATGTATGTGGGTCGTTCTGTCGATTTTGTTTCAGAAAACGGTTGTTTATGGACCGGGGCGCGGAGGTGACAAGAGATGTGACTGAAGAACTTGCCTATATCAGAGAGCATCCTGAGGTCACAAATGTCCTCCTCACCGGGGGAGACCCGTTGATCATGGCCACGTCGAGGCTTGCACCGATCGTGCGGGCGGTGCGAGAAATCGAGCACGTGAGGATTATCAGGATCGGGTCCAAGATGCTGGCCTTCAATCCGTTCAGGGTCACGGAGGATCCGGCCCTGTGTGAGATGATCCGGAGGTATTCGACGCCTGAAAAGCGGATCTATATCATGGCCCAGTTCAATCATCCGCGGGAACTGACCCCTGAGGCGGTGAGGGCAGTTTCCCTTCTCATTGATGCCGGGGCGATCGTGGTCAACCAGACGCCTCTGGTGCGGGGGATCAATGACGATCCCGTGGTGCTTGCCGAACTCTTCAAGAAACTTTCTTTCATCGGTGTCCCGCCGTATTATGTCTTCCAGTGTCGCCCGACGAAGGGGAACGGAATGTTCCAGGTGCCGGTCGAGGAGACGTATGAGATCTTTGAGGAGGCGAAGGCGCAGGTCTCCGGGCTTGCAAAGCGGGCGCGGCTTGTGATGTCGCATGCGAGCGGGAAGATCGAGGTCGCGGGGTTGACCGACGAGTGTGTGTATTTCAAGTATCACCAGGCGGCCGACCCGGCGCATATCGGGAAATTCATGGCGTTCAGGCGCAATCCAGCGGCACTCTGGTTTGATGACTATACTGACCCGGTGCATGATCCTGCAGACCTGCCCGGGATGACCTGCCCGATCTGATCTCTATTTTTTCCTGAGAACCCCTTGTCCATCCAGGGCGCGAGGGTGAATCGCCGGTTTTCCCGCTCTGTAGAATCCCTCACCAATTCCTGGTGTGAACGTGCCTCACCCACTCTTCCCATCATCTCACTGGTGGGTGGCCAAGCTCCCTGTCAGGAATTTCATTTTGAGCGCTTCTACAGCGCCCGTTTTCCTTCTATTTTTTGCTAGGAACTCTGCCCCGGGTTCTCCAGGATAAAAGGCGGGCTGGAAAGGTAGTATGGATGACGATGAAGAGGTTACTGCATCTTCTCAATCTAGTTCGCGAGGGATGCGGTATTCCTTCAGCCAGAGAGATCTATGGGTGCCACGCGGTCGACCAAAAAAAAGATTTAGCGCCGTTTTTTAAACACAGCAGCACATCCCAGGAGACTTGCAGCCAGGGACAGCAGCGGGGTGCTTGGCGAGGCCCGGGCAGTCGCGGTGGTTGTGGTCGGGACGGTCGTCGGGGTCGAGACATTCTCGGCCTCAAACCCGATTGGTGGGTTCACGTGGATCAGGAAGACCGAGACTGGTTGTGGGCCGGGCGACACAACTGGGAGGCCGGTACAGCCAAATGAAGAAGCTTCTCCCCGGAGAAATGTGACCGAAATGCTTGAGTTGTCGTTTCTCCCGCTGTACATCAATTTTTCTCCGGGCCTGACGAGATCTTCAAGGACTGTCATCTCCCCGTGTATGACGGTGCCCCTCGTCTCGGCGCTCTCGTTTATCACCTCCCATCTGCACGACGGTGTCGCCGAGTAGTTGCAGGCATACCTGGTATCAAACAGGATGGTCATCGTACCATTCCCTGAATCAAGTGCTGTGATGGTCCCTTTCTCTGTGACCTCGGGGAAGACTGCCGACGCGGCAGGTACGAGGCAGAAGAGGCACAGTGCCAGGACAAGAAGAAGAGAGTTTGTGTGCATATTTTCCACCTCTCTACCGGTCTGATCACGTCCCAGGACCGGAGAGACAGGGATCTGTCATCAGGGGGATGAATAAAGGTATGGTGAATCTTTGCAGTTGGTCAGAAAAACTCGATTGCCATCCTCGCCGATCTTTGTCGTGGGGGGGGTCGGGGGTTTTACCTACCCATGGTGCGAGATGGCAGTGAAGATGCTGTGATGAGGGGGCCAGATGCCTGGGGCCATATCATCCCTTCTGGACCCTACCGGTGTCTCCGCATCCGCTGGTCGTACACCCTGATCGCTCGCATCAGGTCGATTTTCCTGAAGACCGGCCAGTATGGGGCGCAAAAGTACACCGCGCACTCGTTCCCATTTGCCATCCATGGCAAGAAGTTCGAGGTCCGCCGCTCATTTCCTGTCCTCACGATAAGGTCGACGGGAGGGAGAGGTGCCCCGTCATAGAGGTGGTGCTCGACCGTCTTTGAGGTGATCGCATCGGCCTTCAGGTTGCCTTCCCTCACCCCTTCCACGACCCGCCTGGCGGCATGGACGATCTCGTTTCTCCCCCCATAGGCCAGTGCGATATTGAGGAAATAGCGACTGTAGTGGCGGGTGGCGTCCTCTGCAGACTCGATGAGCGAGAGGAGATCTCTGGGGAGCATTGAGCGGTCGCCTATCATCTGCACCCTGATCTGGTTCTTGTGGATACGGTCGTCGGTGGGGATCTCTGCGAACTTCTCCTTGAAGAGATCGAAGAGATAGTCGACCTCGGCCTCGTCGCGTTTGAAGTTCTCGGTCGAGAAGGAATACAGGGTGATCGTCCTGACTCCCAGATCCTGCGCCCATTCTAAAACCCGCAGGGTGGCCTGCGCTCCTGCCCGGTGCCCTTCGATGGTGCCGACATTATTGAGACGTGCATACCGGCGGTTGCCGTCCTGGATGATCGCAATGTGGCCAGGGATATGTTTGCACTGCCATCCAAGGTAGCGTTCATAGAGGTGTTCGGCCTGGGTTCGTAGGATCAGAGAGGCGTCACCTCGAGGATTATCCCGTTATTCGGGTACCGTTCCACCACATATTTGCGCCCTGACAGTCGGTCCCGCATCTCGGCAAGCACCCACCATGCCATCTCGACCAGATCTCCAGATCTCTCGATCTCATATATACTTTCCTGGAGTGCGGGAGGGAGATCACCGTCTTCCAGTTCGAGTACCCCATATATGATCGTCCCGTCCTCGGTGATCTCATCGAAGGACCTGGCGGTGTTCGCTGCGATTCTTTTGAGCCGTTCTCGCAACTGGACCGAGTCCTTGAAGTCCGACGAACAGAAGTGAACCTTCGGGTCGTCGAGAAGAGGGGCGGCCCAGGCCACGGCCCCTCCGACGGCATTGTGAAGGCCGTCTTCAAGGTCGAGGTGTCGCTCCCGCATGGCCTGGGCATTTGTCTCGCTCCACTCGAGTTCATTGATATTGAGAAAATCAAGGGCAGGAATGATGGCGCCGAGGGCCTCGATCCCGGGGAGGGAGGGGACCTCGATCCCGATGGAAAACCCGAGTTCCCTGGCGACCTCCACTGAGGCGGCATAGGGACTGGTCAGGATCCCGGCCCATGTCTCCTGAGGGGGGTGGAGGCGGACCTCGTCGACAAGTCCACAGAGGGGTTCGAGCTGCGCCCGTGTGGGGGCGATCCCGGTGTAGAGGTGGATATGGTGTTCGGGCCCGAAATGCTCCTTGAGAAGACGACAATATGAGACGACCTCTTCGAGGACCAGGAAGGGTTCGCCGCCCGTAACCCCGGTGCCGAGTGCGCTCATCATCTCGGCCTCTGTGATGATGTCGTCAGGGCTTTTCACCAGTCGGTCGTTGGCATAGACCACCCTGCGTCCCCGGCGCGTCTCCGAGAGCGGACAGTACCAGCAGTTCCTTGCGCAGATACCAGTCACGAAGAGGACCATCTTCGCCCCCTCGTAGCAGAGGATACATCCCTCAGAGAGATGCGATGTGCACCCGTCGATACGACCTGTCTTGTCTCCGTTCATGCGACCTTTCTACCGTATATGTACCTGCTGTCACCTTTAACCATATCCCAGCAGGCATGTACCCCTTTGAAAAGGATAAATATCCCATAGATGTACATCGGTACCATGATCCCGAGACAGGACGAGGAGGGACTCTCTGAAGTGGTGGGGTTTGTCCTCCTCCTTGGTGTCCTCATGCTCGCACTCACCGTCTACCAGGCCTATGCCGTCCCCGCACAGGGACGCAGTGACGAGATCGTGCATATGAACGGGGTCAAGGACTTTTTTCTCGACTATAAACTCGCACTCGATTCGCTCTGGATAAACAACGCTGTTACCGTCCCTGTCTCCACCGCACTTGACCTTGGGACCGGTCAGGCCACGGCACCGAACGGATGGCTTCCCTTCCTCTCGCCGACGGCATCTGCAGGATCCCTGAGCATCAGAGAGGGCGACGTCCTCGTCATCAAGACCAGCGACCACCCTCAAGGATGGGAGATCCCGCTCGGCGCCCTTGAATATTGTTCAGAGAACCGCTACTGGGTGGACCAGACCTGGACCTACCAGATGGGGGGAGTCTTCCTCGCCCAGGATGGCGGGACGACGGTCAGGCTTGCTCCTCTCTTTGCTGTCTCTGACCTTGCCCGGACGAGTGCGTCGGTGAGCATCACCCCGGTGCATCTCAGAGGGTCCGGACTCGTCGGCGGCCCTGGACCGGTACGGCTCGAAACGCGGTTGCAGGAGATGCCAGGCGATCAGAGACCATATGGCGACCACGCCCCTGTAGCATGGGTGCGTCTCAGCATCAGAAGTGACGATCCGGAGCGCACGGTGGCCTGGACGCGGGTCCTGGGAGAGGCGCCCGCGCGAGAAGGGGTTCCTGAGGAGTGGTATCAGGTAACACACGACGGCAATGTCGCCTCTGTCTTCATCGACGGCCCCGACCATGGTGAGAACAAGGATGTCTCTCTCCATGTCCACAGGGCAGATTTCTATGCCTCCCTCCATGGGGCGGCGGCGAGGATCGAGTGATGGACATGAGGGGAGAAGAAGGGATCTCAGAGGTGGTCGCAAGCGTCCTGCTCATCGCTCTGAGTGTCGCCGGGGTGGCGGTCGTCGCCGCCCTCCTCTTCTCCACTCCTTCGGGGGCCGAAGTCCCGGCGGTCTCCCTCACTGCCGGGACCACTTCTGACGGTACCTTTGTCCTGGTCCACGAAGGCGGCGACCCTCTGGCGTCTGGCACCTACCACCTCTATGTGGACGCGGGGGACGGCCTCGTCGACAGGACCGATCGGTTCCTCCTTGAGGGGGACGGTGCCTGGTCGGTCGGGGAGGGATTGACCTATGCCGACAGAGAACCGGGCGGCCGCGTCGTCGTCACTGTACTCATAGGAGAGGGTGAGACGGTGATCGCTGAGCCATGGGCCGAAGGAACCATCGCCACTGTCGTGGACGGGGGTGGAAGTACGCCTGGGCCTGGTCCGGGGCCAGGGCCGGGCCCAGAGCCCGGCACTCCAGGTATTGAGATCGAGACACCCTCTGACGGCGGCCATATGGTCTTCTCAGGGCACCCGAAGTATTCTTCGACCGTCAGGGCGAGAGCGACTGGTGAGGCGATCGAGGAGGTGGAGTTCGTCCTTGAATCTTCAGAAGGGGAGATCTTCATCGAGGGGGTATACCCTGCAATACGGGGTGGGGACGGAGAGTTCTATGCTGATATCGTCAGCAACTATGGGCAACTCAAGAAGATGACGGGCAGGGAGGTCACTCTCGCGGTCGTCGCCTATGACCACACCGGTGCCCAAGTGGCCAGGGACCGCGTGACCGTACAGGTATGGCCGGCATACTGACACGGGGAGGAGACGGAATGGATAGGGATCATGAAGAGGCAGTCTCAGAAGAGATCGCTGCGGTCCTGCTCATTGCGGTCTTTGTCGCCGCTGCCGCAGTCTTCGGGCTCACCCTACTCTCCATTCACCCGGGCAGCGCCCCTCCAGCGACGCTCGTACACCTTGACGACGATGCCCTGGTCAACGGGCGCATCGTCCTCTGTCATGATGGCGGCGACCCTCTGGAGAAGGGACACTTCCAGATCCTCGTCGACGGCAGAGACCTGACTGACGCATTCACCACTCTTGAGGGTTCTGGAGCGTGGACGACCTGGACAAATGGAGAGATCCTGGTCCTTGGCCTCGAAAGCCGGCACAAACCGGCCGATATCAGGATTGTCGGCGACGGCGTGGGAGAGGACGGGAGCAGATGGCTCCTCCATACCCTCAGGGACGGCGGCGGCAGATCTCCGGGCCCGACGATCACTCCCCCCATGACGCCAACGATAGTGCCGACCCCCACCCCGAGCCCGTCGCCTCTCGTCGCACACTTCGCCGCGGACCTGACGACAGGCTCCGCACCTCTTACTGTCCAGTTCACCGACCTCTCCACAGGGTCGCCGACCTCCTGGTCCTGGGACTTTGGGGACGGGAAGGTCTCGACCAAGCAGCATCCCCTCCATACCTATACTGATCCTGGGATCTACACCGTCAACCTCACGGTCACGAACTCCGGAGGGTCAGACATTCTCGCCAGGACTGGATATATCATGGTCTACCAGTGTGTCTCCCCTGGCATCACAGGAACCTATTACCCGACCATAGGCTTTACCGGCACATCGGTCCAGAGGGTCGACCGGAGGATCTGGTTTGCAGACCAAAAAGCCAACACGACCTCCTGGATCATGGCTGAAACCGACGAATATGACTGGCCCCAGTCGATGATCGGGAAACAGGACCAGTTCAGTGTGATCTACGAGGGATACGTCATCGTGCCGACAGACGACACATACACGTTTTATCTGACTTCAGACGACGGATCGAAACTCTGGCTGGATGCAGTTACGGAGAGCGACGAACCTCTGATCGACAACTGGGACTATCACCAGGTACACGAAATGAGTGCGGCAGTCAATCTCCCTGCTGGGGCCCACCGGATCAGGACAATCATGTTTGAGAACAAAGGCGAGGCTGTATTCCATCTGGAATGGTCCTCTTCCACCTTTGATCGGCGGCCAGTCGAATTCTTCTGTCAGGGCCTGTCCGGGATCGAGGCCAACTTCACCGTTGACCAGATCGTAGGAGAGGCCCCCCTCACTGTCCAGTTCACCGACCTCTCCACAGGGTCGCCGACCTCCTGGTCCTGGGACTTTGGCGACGGAGAGACCTCGTCCTGGCAGAACCCGGCGCACACCTATAGCGCACCCGACACCTATACCGTCATTCTCACGGCAAGGAACAGTGCCGGGGCCGACACTGCATCCAGGACCATCATGGTCACGGCACTGCCTGTAAAGGGAAAGGAGATCACCCTGGTCACCTCCCCGCCCAAGGACGGCACACTTGAGGGGACATTTGCCTTCACCGTCACCGGTCCCTGGTCATACCTCCAGGTCGGTGAGGATTACCTCCCCCTCGTTCAGGGCGACCGGGTCGAACTCACCCTCATGGGAGACCAGAAGGGTATGCTCCATCTTGCGGAGGCTACCATCACCACCTTCGAGTTCCCTGACATTCAGGTCTCGGTCAACGATGAGGTTATTGGGGCGGGTGCAATCGGATCTGGCGGGATCTGGATCAGCGGGTACGAGAACCCGACCTCTACCCTCACCCTCTCGGTCGAACCCGAGACTGCATGGACCTCTCTTCTCGTCAACGGCGAGATCGTCATTGAAGACTGGGGGGACGGACACGGCGTCGTCCTCTCCGCCCTGCTGCCAGACTCGACTGGAGTGATGAACCTCGACCTCACCGGGGTCGGCGAGGTTCAGAGAGCGGTCTTTTACCGGGGTGGGGCCGAGACCTACACCCTTGTTTGAGGACGCGGGGGGCATGGGTCCATGCCCTCCTGGGAAGGCGATTTGGTGATCCAGATGCATGATGTGTCTTCTTCTCATCTCTCTTGCCGCGGGCGAGTGCCACCCGATCGCCGGGATGACGATCTGCCCGGCACGGTCTATACCTGGTTTTTTCGAGGGCGCCGCACTGCATAAATATCCAGCATACGACTCCCCATACATGGACGTGACCAATCAGGTGGTCGCGGGGGTGCTCGCCGAGATCGGCGATCTCCTTGAGGTCCACGGTGAGAACCCCTTCAAGGTGCGGGCCTATGCCAGGGCCGCGGAGACGGTGAGGCACCTCGGCCGACCGGTCGCAGGGATGGACGACGACGACTTTGAGGCGCTTCCCGGGATAGGGAAGGTGATTGCAGGGAATATCGCGGAGATCGTCGAGACCGGCACCTGCCAGGAACAGGTACGTCTCCGCGAGGCGACGCCGCCTGGGCTTCCCGCCCTCCTGAATCTCCGGGGCGTCGGCCCAAAGACTGTCCACAGGTTCTGGAAAGAACTTGGGGTGACAGGGATCGACGACCTCGAAACCGCCGCCAGGGCACACCGGATCAGGGGGCTCAGGGGGTTTGGGGAGAAGAAGGAGGACGAGATCCTCAGGGCGGTCGCTGCCGCCAGAAAGGTGTCCACGCGGATGAGCATGACCGAGGCCGAACGCCTGGCAGAGCGGGTGCTCTTGGTCATACCTGGGGAGGCATGGGTGGCCGGGAGCCTGCGGCGCGGGCGGTCCACCATCGGGGACATTGACGTCGTCACCCTTGCTCCGGCCGCCGAGACCGCACTGGCCCTCGAGGGGATCGCCGACGAGGTGATCGACGCCGGAGAGAAGAAGATCTCGGTCAGGATCGATGAGATACGGATCGATGTCAGGTTTTCGACATCTGGAGACCTCGGGGCGATGCTCCTGTACCTCACCGGTTCGAAGGGCTTCAATATCAGACTCAGGGAAGTTGCCAGGTCAGGGGGCATGCGCCTCAACGAGTACGGCCTGACCGACCAGACGACCGGGGAACTCAGGAGTTTTGGGACCGAAGACGAGGTTTTTACCGCCCTCGGTATGGTCCTGGTCCCCCCTGAACTGCGTGAAGACCGCGGCGAGGTGGACCTGGCCCTTGCCGGGCATCTCCCCCGAGTCGTGGAGGCGCAGGAGATCAGGGGCGACCTCCATCTCCATTCAGAGTGGAGCGATGGTTCGATGAGTCTGGACGAGATCGCACTGGTCGGGGAGTCGAGGGGCTATGAATATATTCTGGTCAGCGACCACTCTGCGAGCCTTGGGATCGCCCATGGTCTTGACGCCGACAGACTCGCATGTCAGCACCAGGCGATCAGGGAAGTGAACCGCACCTTGGGATCAGGATGCACCCTCCTTGCTGGCGTCGAGGTGGACATCCTCGCCGACGGGAGACTTGCTCTCCCTGACAGGGTGCTGCAGGACTGCGACCTGGTCGTTGCTTCAGTTCACTCTGGCTTCGGCCAGGCGGAGGACGTGATGACCCGACGGGTGATCACGGCGATCGAGAAAGAGCATGTCGATATCATCGGCCATCCGACGGGGCGGGTCATCAGCCGACGCCCACCGGTCGCCCTTGATATGGGGCGGGTCATTGGTGCCGCGGCAGAGAATGGAAAGGCTCTGGAAATCAACGCTTCCCCTGGTCGCTTCGATCTGGATGATATTTATATCAAGCAGGCCCAAGAGAGGGGCGTGAAACTTGCAATCGGGACTGATGCCCACGCCCCCTCTGATCTCGACCATATAAGGCACGGGGTCACCCTCGCGCGCCGGGGATGGTGTGGGGCGGGTGACATCCTCAATACCATGTCTCTTGTGGACCTGATGGAGTGGCGCGGATGATCCGGTGGTTCTACGAACGCCTCCTTCTCAGGGATCTTAACAGGCCCCCTGAGCAGATCTGCTTTATGATCACCGGAGAGGACATGCTCGAAGCGCCAGAAAAGATCATTGAGGCGACCGGGTGGTGCCGGGAGGTGGGGATCCAGGGGACGACCTTCCACATCTCCACCGACCAACCTGAACAGATCAGAGGGTGTCTCCCGACGATCCGGAGGATCGGAGAGATCGCCAGACTCACTCTCCACTATGCAGACACCGTCGAGACCATCGGCGAGGGGATGGAGGTGACCGTCGCCGTCGGGATGAGCGGGCGCGAGGAGATCACCGCATGTATCAGAGAGATCGCCAGGGAAGGGGCAGCGCCTGATGAGATCAATGAGGAGATGATCGAACGCCACCTCACCTTCACCTGCATGCCAGACCTGGTGATCAAGACTGGCGGCAATTATCTCACCGACTTTCTCATCTGGCAGTCAGTCTATTCCGAGCTCTTCTTCCTTGACGTGAACTGGAAGTGGTTCAGAAAAGTGGACTTTCTCAGGGCGATCAGGGACTATCAGTCCAGGGCCCGCCGGTTCGGGACCTGAGAGAAGTCATGGCCATGCCCTCGGGTTGTGAAGTACAGGTGTGGTTTCTCTGTTTAGAGGGCTGTGTAAAAACCCTCCTGGCGGCGATCTCTGGCAGGGGGCGGCACGCACCCTGTCCCCCCGCGCGAGTGATTGGTGGCGGACGGCATTACGCTCTCCATGGTCATTGAGAGTGCCTTCCCGCCCTATCTTCATCCTGGGGTCTGGGCAGCACTTGATCCCGGCGAAAAGATGAGGGGAGGCGATTGAATCATATTCAATCCAAAAAAAGTGAGGATTTTTACAGGGCCAATTTTATAGGTCATTCTATCGAACCCTGAAATTCGTTCTTGCGTCATGGCCGATTTTCCAGAATTGGGATTTAAAAGGGACGATCTTTGAATGCACCTTGAAAAAACACCCGCCTCGCGCCCTGCAGAGAAGCAAATCCATAAGATACGAGACCTCTAAAAATGTAGGTATGAATTCTTCCGTCCGGGAAGACTGTCTTGAGGCGGTCCTCACTCTGGTGCAGGAACATCAGCGCCCTGTCACCGAAAGAGAGATCGACGAGGTGGTGGAGGCGGCTTCATCGGAGGTCACGACTGCAGTCAGGGTGCTGGCCGAGGAAGGATACCTCAGAAACGAGGACGGCGGCTATCTGCTGACCCCGCCAGGACACGATGCCGCGGAGGTGGTGTTGAGAAAGCACCGGGTACTGGAGTGTTTTCTCCATGAGATGCTCGGAATGGACGTCGGTGCTGCCTCAAAAGAAGCCTGCATCCTTGAACATGCCGTCTCAGACGAGGCCATCGACCGTCTCTCCTCATATATCGAGGACCCGCATGGCGATCTGCCCCCGGCGCGCCGGGGACTACGGCACCGGCGCGGCCCCAGGGCCGCCGCCTGCCCGGTAGGTGCCACGCCCAATGGACGCCGCCCTCTCCTGGACTGTTCGGAGGGAGAGACCGTGAAGGTCGCCGTAATCCAGTGCATCGGCCGGAACAGGCGGCTTATCGACCTTGGACTCATCCCCGGACGCGAGATCGCAGTCCGGCGTAAACTCCACAACAACGCCCTCGTGGTCGGGGTGATGGGCGCCGACATCGCCCTCTCTCCTGAAGTCGCATCGACCATCTTTGTGGAGAGAACAGGATGAGGTGTGCGCTTGTCGGGAACCCGAGCGTCGGCAAATCGCTCATCTTCAACCAGCTCACCGGGCTCGGGGTTGAAGTAAGCAACTATCCAGGGACCACCGTCGAGTTGATGCAGGGGACACTCTGCTATCACCAGTCCTCGATCGAAGTCATCGACCTCCCTGGGGTCTATTCTCTGGACGGCGGTTCGGTCGAAGAAGAACTGGTCAGGACCTACCTGATGACCGAGTCCCCGGAAGTCATTGTCGCCGTCCTCGACGCGACCAGGCTTGAGCGTAACCTCTACCTCCTCCTTCAGGTGGCTGAATATGGGATCCCGACCGTCGTTGTCCTGAACATGACCGACGAAGCCGCGGCCCAGGGGATCTCCATCGACCGCGTACGTCTTTCCACCCTCCTCGGGGGCCTGCCAGTCATCGAGACCGCTGCCACCGAAGGGAAAAATGTGGACGAGATCATCCCGGCGGTCCTGAGCGAAGCAAAGACCGCCACCCTCTCGGTCCCATACAACCCCCAGGTCGAGGCCGGGATCAGGAGCCTGGAGAAACTCTATGGAGCCTCCAGGCTCCAGGTCCTCCAGGCCCTCCAGGGGATCGGGGACGACCCTGTCCTCCTTGAAGGGGCGCAGACGATCGCAGACGAGATCGAGGCCAGAAACCATATGGCCCCCGACCAGATCATCGCCGCAAACCGGTATCTCTGTGCCCGTCGGATCATCGAATCCGTCGTCGGCGCTCAAGAACCCGACCGACGATTCTCTCTCGACCGTCTCCTGACGAAGGCCTTTCCAGGCATCCCGATCCTGGTGTTGGTCCTTCTTTCGATGCTGATCACGGTCTTTATCGCCGGATCGTTCCTTGAAGAACTGATCGTCGAGAATTTCAACCTCTATATCATCGATCCGTTCCTTGCCCTCGGTCTCCCTCCACTTGCGGAGACTCTCGGCCATGCCGCCCTTCTTGCGGTCGTGGCAGGGCTTGGGATCGCCTTCCCGTTCGTCTTCATCTTCTACATCCTCCTCTCGATCATCGAGGACTCAGGCTACATGACCAGGGCCGCCTTCCTTGCCGACCGGGCAATGCACCACCTTGGGCTTCACGGGGGCGCCCTCATCCCGATGGTAATGGCCTTTGGGTGCAATGTCCCTGCGGTCATGGCGGCCGGGCAGATGCGGAGCGGCCGGGAAAAGACCATCGCCGCTTTTCTTATCACGATGGTTCCCTGCTCGGCAAGGACCGTGATCATCGCCGGGATCGTCGCCGCCTTTGTAGGGATAGGTGCGGCCCTCTCAGTTTACCTCATCGTCATGGCGCTCATCCTGCTCACCGGGTATGTCCTTGCGAAGTACATCCCTGGTGGGCAGTACGGCATGATCCTCGAGATGGCCCCTCTCCGCCGTCCAGACCCGATCCTTGTGCTGCGCAAGTCGTGGGAGCGGATCAAGGAGTTCCTCTTTATCGCCATGCCTCTCCTCCTGGTCGGGAGTATCGTCCTTGGGGCGCTGGACTATTTCGGGTATGTCGGCGCCTTCTCCACGGCGGTCGCCCCCATCTCAGAAGGGGTGCTCGGTCTCCCGGCCTATGCATCCACCGCCCTCCTCTTTGGGATCCTCAGGAAGGAGATGGCTTTCGAGACGCTTGCGGTCCTGGCCGGGACGACCGACCTTGCCGCGGTGATGACCTCTGTGCAGCTCTACACCTTTGCCGTGATCAGCGTCCTCTTCGTTCCCTGCATCTCCACCATCGCCGTCCTCCTCAAACAGGTGGGGACCAAGATCACACTTGCAGTGTCGGCATACACGATCATGCTTGGATTTTTTATCGGTGCGATCATACATCTGATCACAGGTTTGGTCTGAGATGGATCCGTTCAAGACTGGCATTAGGGCGATCGACGAGACCGCAGGAGGGATCCCCCCGGCCTCCAACCTGCTCCTTCTCGCCCCTCCCTTTACAGGCGCCGATCGCCTGGCATATCAACTGACTCATCCAGGGAAAAATGACTATACCATCGTAATTTCGGCAGACGGCGATGCTCTGGATGTGAAAGATTCATTTGGACTCTCAAGAGAAGATAGCCACCGTCTCTGGGTCGTCGACTGTATCACCAGGACGATGGAGCCCACGGCCACCGACAGCGACCAGGTGAAGTACGTGGCAAGTCCGGTGGACCTGACCGGGATGGGGATCAAGGTCACCAGGATCCTGGAAGAGATCAAGGAGATCGAAGCGGCGGCGGGGACCGGGGAAGTGCCGCGGGTGCGGATCTGTGTCAACTCTCTCTCGAGTTTTCTCATCTATTCGAAACTTGAGGCGATCTACCGGTTTTTCCATATCCTCTCGGCCAGGGTGAGGCGGATGAACGGGGTCGCGGTCTATCTGCTCAACCCCGCGGCAGTCGATGAGAAGACCATCTCGACCATTGAGCAGTTGATGAACGGGGTCATCAGGATCTCTGAGGAAGACGGCGGCGATGGGGTCAGAACGCTGGACCTCAGGACAAAAGGGGGTGTCGTAGTCAGGGATGTCCGCTACCGCATCTTGGGGAATGCACTTGTGGTGATTGAAGCATGATCAGGACAGGCATTCTGGCCTTTGATAGGATGATCGGCGGCGGGGTTCCTGAGGGGAAGAGCGCCCTCTTTTCCCTTGGCATGGGGGTGGAAGGACAACAGTTCATGTTCAGCACCCTCAGGTGCGCAAGGGTGCAGGGGCACCGTTGCTTGGTCGTGATCCCCTATGCCACCGGGCCCGCATTCCTTTCCGGGACCAGGGGAACCCCATACGAGATCAGGGGGGGAGAGGGGTTGTACTTCCTGGACTCTCACGTCTTCGAGGAGATCGATGCCCTCCGTACGGCGACTCCTGAGAGTGAGGCCAGGGCATGGGAAGAGCGGATCGATATGGTGCTGCAAGAGTATTCCATTGATGCGGTCTTCCTGTACCCGAACCGTCTCTGTGATACCCTCGGAACGGCCCGGACACTCAGGCTCTTTGCCGACCTCTGTGCCATGCGAAAGGTGACGCTCTTTGTGGAGTATCTCAACCTGTATAATGCCTGTCATCTCAGGGACATGCTGGATGCGGTGCCCTTCGACCTGGTGGTGACCGCTGGCGAGGGGTTTGGGGGCCATATGTTCCTGAGCACTTTCAGGGTGGAGGAGGTCTCGTGGAGAGACGTCCCACCCCGCCCCCTCCCTTTTGTGGTCCATGGGGACGGGCGCCTGGTTCCGCAGATCCCGAAGATCGTCGTGACCGGTCCGGTGGATGCTGGGAAGACCACTTTCATCAGGACGGTCTCGAAGCGGTGGGTCTCCTCTGAACGGGAGGGAGTTTCAAGTACGCCGACGACGGTTGCGATGGACTTTGGAAACCCTGCAGTGACATGTAGCGGTTTTGAGGTCAATCTCTTCGGCACCCCAGGACAGGAGCACTTCGGGCCGATCATCAGGCACCTGCTTACCAACGCCACCGGGGTCGTCTTCATGGTGGACGGGTCGGGAGACGGGGATCTAGAGGGGGCGCGCGGGATGCTGGCGCCTGTGCTGGCCCTCGGTGCTCCCTTTGTCGTGGGCGTAAATGTAAAAGACCTCCCCCTGAGGACCGACGACGGAGAGGTGCGTGAGGTGCTCGGTGTGCCTGAAGAAACGCCGGTCATCTCGTTCTCGGCACAGCGGCTCGACGAGGCGACGGCCGTGGTCGACGCCCTCGTGGAATTGATCGTCCGCGGAAAATCTATGGAGTGAAGACGTAATGCTGACATTTATTGGGCTTGGTCTCTTTGATGAGCATGATGTGTCGGTCAAGGGGCTGGAGCAGATCCGGCGGGCCGACTATGTATTTCTTGAATCATATACCTCGGTCCTGACCGGGACGACCCTTGAGAGGATGGAGGACCTCTTTGGGAAGAAGATACAGACGCTGGCCAGGGACGATGTCGAGGGCCATCCTGAAGATTTTCTCAGGCTTGCGCTCGACACAGATGTTGCCTTCCTTACGGCGGGCGACCCCATGGTCTCGACGACACATATCGATCTGCGGATCAGGGCCGAAAGGATGGGGGTCAGGACTTCGATTGTCCATGGGGCTTCGATCGTGAGTGCGGTCTGTGGGCTTACCGGGCTGCAGAACTATCGTTTCGGGAAGTCGTGCTCTTTGCCGTTCCCCTATGGGAAATGGGCGCCCAAGACCCCGATCGAGGTGATCGAGCAGAACATGGCCGAGAACCTCCACACACTCGTCTATCTTGACATCCAGCCTGAGCGGTATATGCGAGTCCCTGAAGCGGTGGTGCTCCTCGAGGAAATGGCTGCCGAACGCGGTCTTTCAATCCCCCTCTATGTGGGGGTGGCTAGGGCGGGTTCGCCCGCGCCGGTGGTCGCGGCCGGGAATGCGGCCGACCTGGCTGGAGTGGACTTCGGCGGTCCGCTTCATATCCTTGTCGTTCCGGCAGCACTCCATCTTATGGAACAGGAATATCTCAAGACCTTTGCTGGCCTATGAGTTCGTCGTTGCACGATGCCCTTGACGCCGACCTTTCTGTGGTTTCTCCTGCCCCTCCAGAGGGGTCGGCTCATGCGAGAGTCTGCGCCTGTGTTCTCAGGATGGTCTCCTCATATCTCTCTGACGGGACAGTCTTTGCGGGCAGGGGCGACCTGGTCAATGCCCATGCCAGTTTTGCCTATGCATATGGGTGGCTGGACGCCGGTGCCCATCTTGGGCTGTACCATGGGCGGACGGTGCCCATGGACTATGACTTTGTCACCTCGACCGGTCCCGACCTCCGTGCCCATCTTGAGGAGAAGACTGCACGCTATGAACACCTCCTTGTCGAGGCGACCGGTTCGGTCTCCCCGGCCCCCGATTCAGAGACCCCGATGTACAGAGCAGCCTGTGAGGTCGCCGATACTGGCGGAGTTGCCCTGGCACGGGGACAAGGGTGTGCAGGGGACGGACGGTTGGAAGAAGCACTTGGCTGGTATTCGTACGGGTACGGGTGGCTTGATGCCGGGGTGCAGGCTGGTCTTTTTGTAATCCTGGGGCGAAGAGATATCTTTACCGTATGAACCTTCTATCTCCTCGTTTTTCCGATTGAATTCATTCATATCCTCTTTTCTCTCTGTTCTGGAGACTCAAAGGGTTTATACTATGGTCCATAAACGTAGTGGAACAGAACTCCCCCGCATCTTTCCCTGACATGGGGGGCAATGGTGGCGAATGAAGAGATCGCAGTGGAAGTGGCTTGCTGTTTCGCTTGGGTTCAGCAGTGTCGTGCTCGTCCTTGTCCTGTACTTCACCTTCGACGAGAGGACGCTGACCTATCTCTCCAGGTTGAACCCCTGGTATCTCTTGATTGCCCTCCTCGCCCACATTCTGGCCCTCGGGATCTGGGCGCTCAGGATGAAGGTCCTCTCCAGGTCGCTCGGGTACCGCGTGGGACTGTTTGGCTGTCTCAACGCCGTATTTGCAAACCTGCTCATCGCCGGGATCACCCCCTCGCAGGCCGGGGGCGAACCGGTACGAGTCCATGAACTCTACCGTTCAGGAGTGAAACTTGGCGACGCCACGGCGGTGGTGATCATGGAGCGGATCCTGGACGCCATCGTCCTTGTGGCCATCAGCATCATCTCGATGCTCCTGCTGGGCCAGCAGTGGCGGGATATCGGCTCAGGGCAGTCAGGGCTGATCTATGGGTCCTGGGTGGTCATCGCCTCGTTTGTCCTGCTCCTGCTCTACCTGTTCAAAAATCCCCATGTGCTGAAGGGGTGGCTGAAGAGGATTTCGCTCTGGTTGGACCGGAGGAAGAGGAAGCGGAACGCGGAAAAACTGAGTGCGTTCCTTGCCAGGATCGACAGCGAGGTCGACAACTTCCACGAGAGTCTGGGGATGTTTGTGAGCCGTGGAAAGGTGGGACTTATTGCAGGGATGGGGTGCACCGCGCTCTTCTGGATCATCGAATTTGTCATTGCTTCGGTCATCCTGATGGGCCTGGGGGAAGAGCCGTTCTTTGTGGAGTCGTTTATCGCCCAGATCCTCATTGCCCTCCTGATGATGATCCCGCTCACGCCCGGGGGGTCAGGGATTGCAGAGGTGAGCGCCACCTCGATCTATGGGATCTTTGTAGATCCCGCGATTGTCGGTGTCTTTGTCCTTCTCTGGCGGATGATATTCTATTATTTCAACATCTTTGTGGGTCTTGTGGCGAGCATCGGGATCCTCAAGCGTGAGGTCAAGAGGCTCTGACCGCCGCAACTCTTAACTGCGGGGAAATGATCTCGTAGCTTATGGGAGTCATGGACGCGAGTGTACGAGGGGTGTTCTTCACCACCAGTGCTGGCGGGGCAGTACCTGCGGTCCTGTTGAACCTGCCCTCCGGGAAGACGTTGCCGATCTATATCGGGTTGTGGGAGGCGATCTCGATCAACAATGCGCTCAACGACGATCTTCTCCCGAGGCCGGGGACTCATGACCTCTTTGTGGCGATGCTGGAGTCGTACGGGATCACAGTGAGAGGGCTCACCATCGACGACCTGCGGGACGGCGTCTTCTATGCCACCCTTGCCTCGTCGCGGGAGGAGGGGGAGGAGAGTCTGGACTGCCGGCCGAGCGACGGGATCGCGATCGCTCTCAGGGCAGGGGCACCGATCGCGATTGAGGAGGTGGTGGCCGAGAAGGCGGGGGTTGAAGAGGAGGAACTCCCTGATTTCGTTGATCTCTCGACCTATCTCTCGTGACCAGTGCGCCTTGAAGGGGAGAAGGGACCATGCAGGGGTGGTGAGGCGAGCGCCCCCTTGAGGCATGTTGCATTGCAAATATTTTTCAGCGTAGATCGTTCTGGAGTCTTCCGTCGCCGTCCGGGTTCCTTCATGGCAGAGGCAGGCAGCGACTGAATGGTGCCCTCGGTCGCTCCATCTGGAAGAGGAATTATACCCCGTCGAAAAAAGCGAGAACCGGGTTTTGAGGGGTGGGTAGAGGTTTTAATCTCATCTTGGTGCAGGCGTGACTCAACCGCCTTCATTCATGCTCGCGCCGGGGGCGTTGCCCCCGGACTCCCGGGATGATGATGGGGGTGGGAAGGCAGAGGGTCGATTATTCAGAAGGAGTTTTTAATCCTCTGCATATCGACTTCACTCGGATCAGGTGAGTTCAGATTCTCATCCAAACCAGAAGAGATGATCTTAGGGACCATTTTCATGGAGTATATCTCAAGCTCTCTTGGGGTGAACATCTCTTCGAACTGAAGTGTATCCTTCTAGAAATTCTACACTTTCTCCTCCGCCGGGGGACGTGCCGCTCCCCTGGTCCTCCACCGATGAAGATTGGCGGAAAGGCACAATCAATGGACCTGAAGAGATTTATCGTCCTCGATCTATCGTGTGGCGAGAGGTTTCGGTGGCGACACTGACCCTGTATCCTTCAGATGCCTGTTGTGAGAATAAGGTTCCCCCACACCTTGAAGTGCCGTTCAGAACTATTTTCATCCAGTATGTGTGAGCCCAAGGTTTATGTCAGATTCTACAGAGCCAAAAAGTGGGATTATTTTCTTCGTGCCGCCAGTTCACCGAGGACGTCCTCGATATCGATCTCTGCCGCTTTGAGGGCGACAAGGAAATGGAAGAGGAGATCGGCACCTTCTTCGATGGTCCGGTTATCTTCTCCGTTCTTGACGGCAAGGATGAACTCGGTCGCCTCTTCTCCTACCTTTTCAAGGGGTTTGTCGATCCCTTTCCGGTGGGTGAGAAGTGAACTGACATAGGAGTCGGGCGAGGGATGGGCGGCCCGATCATTGATGACACTCCAGAGTTCTTCAAGGACTGCCTGGTTTTTCATGCCTGCGGCACCTCCTCTTCAACGGGAGGGATGATCTCGCCGATTTCGTCACCGAAGAAACGTCTGACCAGGAGCCTTGCTTTTTCCACGGTGCTGCCGCCTTTGCCGATTGCGATCCCGAGTTCGCTCTTTTTTTGTATCACAATCTCGAGTTTGCCGGTCAATTCGTCGGTCCTGATTTCTTTGACCTCCGCAGGTCTGAGGATATTTGCGATGAACCCCCCCCTGTCTTCGGCGTATTCGACCATCTCGATCCGCTTCCCGAGGACTTTCTGCATTTTTCTGATGTTTTCACCTTTTTTTCCGATGGCAAGGCCCATGTCACCGGGTTTGATCACGTAGATCACCCGGTCGAACCGGTCGTCGATGAGGCAGTCATATGCCACTGATTTGGTGAGAATGCGGAGTTCCTCGATGTATCTTCTCTCTTTAAATCCAATACTCCGTTCCATTTTTATGAGTCCCTTATAATTATGTGTATTCTCTGGTTTTCGTTCTGATTTTTCCTATTCATGGGAAATTCTGACTGATGTTCATATATAGTTTGTGCGGAGGAAAAAAAAGGTTGGCAGGTCTGACACCCTGCCAACACACACCGGTATGGTGTTTACTCTCGGATTTATAGAGGGTTTGAGTGGAATGAAGATGTCTGGTCGTCACCCCGGGTGGGATGTCCGGCCACCCACGGATGGACCATCCCTCCATCTCTATGATATTATATATATATGTTTCTTAGACACAGGGATCAGGAAAACCGGTGTCGCTGGCCCGCCCCTCCTTGCTTGAATGCTCTGGTATTTATCTCTCTGATTGTCTCTATTCCTTCTGTACAGTGTGATGGAGAGAGATAGACGAGAGTTGTGAGGACGTCAAGGTCGTCATCAGAGACTGAGTGGAACCCGCCGATCGCGCCCATGACCGGGCCATGGTTCCCGACGCTCCTGATGATCTCGCCGATGTGGGGATGAGCACACCCGGTGACGAGGAGGTAGCCCTGCTCGGTCCTGAGGGCGAGTGACTGCTCAGCAGGATGCTCGCCGCATGGCCCGGTGGTGAAGAGGCCTGGCGCCAGTTCCTGCCACCCGTCGATGACCACGACGGTGCCTGCCGCGGCCACCGCCACTCTGGTCTTTTCCGAGAAGGTGTCGGGGATGCAGACGGTGAGGTCGGGGTTGCGGCCGAGGACTGCCTGGAGCCCGCCGACATGGTCCCAGTGGTCGTGGGAGAGGACGAGGGTCTGGATGTCGGCAGGGTCTATCCCGAGTGTCTTCAGGTTGGCCGAGAGGATGGCGGGGTCGCCGCCGGTATCAAAGAGGAGGGCGGCCTCTTCGATGTAACATGAGAAGCCTTTGGCAGTCCTGAGCGCCGGGTCGAAGGGGATGTTGTTGTAGACCTCGGTGATTGTGTACATGGGAGAAGAGAGGGGGGCCTCTTCTATAGGTTTTGTGTTTGAGGAAAAATGGGGCTTTATAGCCCTCCCTCTCACCAGGTCCGGATATGAGCGAGACTCCCCTGCGTTTTTATGGTCTATTGAAGATCGGTTCTGTAGAATTCCTTATTAATAATGGGGCAGGAAGGCACAATAGACGAACATGAGGGGGGCATTGTCGTCCTCTCTCTCTCTAAGAGAATCATCTGGGGGGTTACCATGAAAATGATCCTGAAGATTATCTCTTAAGGTTTGCATGAGAATTTGCACCCATAAAACCCCACTGAGGCTGATACATAGGGGAGAAAATTTTTCTCCAGGCAATCAGCCGTCTCCAATCGCTGAATCTTTTCTGCTATCTTGCACCGAGACCCCCCCGAGGATAAGGGCGGGGCAGCAATGAGACGTTTTCCCCCCATGCCCCCATGGTGTCCCGCTCTGGAGGGGGAGCACAGATCCACATGCCCTGGAGACCCATGACCATGTTCATCCAGTATGCGTGAGATGGGGGCTCATCCCTGGTTCTACAAAGCACGAAGATCGGCTCTGTAGAAACCCTCACCTCTTGTGTAGGTGAGACGTGTGTCGCCCGCCTTCCTGCCCCTTTGGCCGGGAAGGCAGAATCGATGACCATCAAGAGAGTGCTGCCGTCCTTGCCTCACTCTTTACGTGGGAAACTGAGGGGATGACTGGAAGGAGTTGAGGCGGTTGAAAGTCTTTGATGGCACGCTCCTCGTTGCAGGGAGCTGTCATGAGGATCTCTTCAGGGCAAAAAAATGGGATGTGTTCAGGCACAGAGATATGAGACGGAGACTGATGCCGTGACCTTCGCCTCGCCGACCTCGATCGGAGTCGGCATTCTGGCACCAGCGTCCATTGCCATTGGTGCGTTGAAGCTGCGCTCATAGTACGGGACATAGGTGCCGCCGATGGTGATCTCTTTTGTCCCGGTGATGGTCACGCCTGCGGCGGTCGCCACGGCGTCGGCGTCTGCCCGTGCATGGGTGACGGCCTGGGTGAGTGCGTCGGCCCTGAGTGTCTGTTCTTTCTCTGGGCTGAGGGTGAAATACAGCCCGTTGACACGGTTAACGTCGTTTGCAACGGCAATGTCGATGATCTCACCGGCCCGGTCCACGTCCTTGAGGGTGACCTGGAGGGTGTTGGTGACATGGTAGATCACTGCCTTGCTCCTGAACGGCTTGTCGTTGTCGGGTTCTTCGGCCCAGATGTTGTAGCCGGTGGTCTTGAGGTCTTCAGAGGCGATCCCTGCGGCCTTGATGGCGTTGATCACCTTGTTCATCGCCTGGCTGTTTGCCGCCTGGGCGGCTTTCGGGTCGGTGTCCTTGGTCTCGACGCCGAAGGAGATGACGGCCCGGTCGGGAGTCGTCGTCACTTCGCCGGTACCTGAGGCGTGGATGAGCCGCTCGTCAGTGGTGTTGGGGGCGACTGCGGCGCTGGCGCTCCAGACGCAGGCGGCCACGAGCACCATGAGAGCGGTACAGAGGACGAATGTGCGCGTACGCATGGTTATCAGGCTACTGTCTGGTGAGAGAATAAAAATACCTTCCTTAAACTCCGAAAAATTTCGCACTTATCGGTTCTGGGGGAGTGTGAATTCACAGGAGAACCATCGAGAGATTGAATTTCGTGGGGTTATGGGGTGAAGAGTATGAGCGGATTCACCGTGAAAATCCAGGGTAGTCCCTGGTCCCCGAAGTGTCGGGGACGCGAGTCCTCGCCTGGCTCCCATCCATTTATCCCAGAAATTCAGCGTTGTAAAACTCCTCGACCCTTCTGTGTACAGGCATGACCACCCGGATCTCCCGGACCGCCTGGACCACGATGGATGGGCATGACAGGGGTTGTGTCCTCGACTTGTCGCGTGTGGGGGGTAGGGGGCGGCACGCCCCCCCACAGAGAATCTCTGTGAGAATTTACCATGCGTTCATCCCAGAACTCCCCGACCCTCCCCTTCCCAGAAGATAACAGTAGAGATGGTGGGGCGCCCCCTCTCTCTGTTGCGTACTCATACATTTCCCTGCCTTCCCATACCCCGCCAGAGAGATTCATCAAGACGATTTCTACAGAGGCGATAATTGATTATCAGGGATTGTATGGTGACTTTCTCTCTTCAGGATTCCTCAAGGGTGATACGCAGGGAAAAATACCTCTTCTAAATGGTTTTCTTCTCTGCCTTCCCGACCCTGTCTTCATCATGGGGGTTATGGGGTCGCTGCCAGCACGAAGTATGGGAAGGCGTGATGATCCGACGTGCCGTCCTCAATTGAGGAGTCTTCCCCGCTGTCTCGCCTGGGGAGATCTCCTCAGGATCCCCGATGATGAGGATAGGTGAGGGCGGCGATGAAACAAGGCCCTCCCCGATTCTCCTGTCTTAAAAAAGAATGGTCCAGCAACAGGAAATTATCATCTCGTATGCGTGGGGCGTGATCTCGCCTCATGCTGAATTCTACAGGGCTTTCTCTCTCATGTTCTCTCGGACCCAGAGGTCTCGCACCACAATCTCCCCTCTTCGTGATCTGTGGTACCCTCATGGCCTTCTCTGGGTCGTGAGATGGAAAAATTTAAAATCGCGGTAAATTCGAGAAGTACATGAAGATGCCACGCAAGATTAGAGAAGATAATGGTGCGTATCCCTGTGAACCGTCACAATCTGGGGGGATTGCCGGGGGTGCCGGGGTCTCAACGCCTGAGCGCGTGTGCTGCGAACTCTGTGGGGAATGGTTTATTCCCCATTCTCTGGAAAACGGAGAGGAAGTGTTCTGTCCCGCCTGTAGGCGGGCGTATACCCGGATATGTCCCTACTGCGAGCGTACTTTCAGGACCGATACCTGGCCGCACGAGGTCTGTCCAGAGTGTTATGAGGACGATCTCTGGCAGGGCGGGGAAGATCCGGCCGATGAATATGAGGACGAACTGGACCGTCTCGAGGACTATTAATCTCTTTTTTTGCGCTGAAAAAAACTCTCGCCGGTCCTGGGGGCTGAGCGCGACAGGACCGCCTTCCCCATCGGCCATGCCACTGCTCCCTGACTTTCGGGAAGAAAATTGGGCAGGGAAGGCATATTTGAACTCCCTGAAGAGGGATTGCCGTCCCCGGCCAGAGAGATCCAGAGGGTTTCTACAGAGCCAGAGATATGAAATCGAGTGGGTGGGTGATCCCTGCTCCGCCTTTAGAGCAGGGCACCACAGAGAGCCACCGCCTCAGTGCCGCCCGCCCATCCTTGGTCCGTGGGGGGTCCGGGGTTTCCTCTGGGGAGAGACGGCGGTGAAAGTTCTGCGCTGAGGGGGGCCGATCTCTCACTCGTTCCTCCGGGATGAAGAGCGGGCTTGATGAGGGGGACCGGAGTTCTTGGAGAGAGATTGTGAAATCTTGACCTCCGTCCCGCGCGCACACCAGGGCCTCTCTTCTCCTGGTTTAAATAATTAAAAGGCTTTGTAGAATTCCTCTAGATAGCCATCTTGGCAGGGGGCTGGCCGCCCCCCTAACCCCCCGGGTCCAGGAGAGGCGGGGAACGGCAATCCCCTCTTCATCTTCGTCCATCCTGCCCCCCCACCCTATCTTCATCCCGGGGGTCCGGGTGGCACTCGCCCCCGGCGACAAGATAGGGGAAGGCGGTTGAATCATACTCGAACCAAGAAAAAATGAGGTTTTCTACAGAGCCAATTAAAAAAAGATTTAGCGCTGCCTGAGCGCAGCGGCACAGCCCAGGAGACCTGCAGTTAGGGGCACCACCAGGGCGCTCGACGAGGCCTGGGCGGTCGTGGTGGTCGTGGCCGGGACGGTCGTCTGGGCAGAGACATTCTCGGTCTCGAACCCGATCGGCGGGTTCACGTGGACCAGGAAGACCGAGACCGGTTGTGGGCCGCTCACCGCGGGGACATTGGTACAGGCCGAAGACGGGGCTTCTCCCTGAATAAAGGTGATCAGGACGCTTGAGTTGTCGTTTCTTCCATTGTACATCAACTCTCCACCGGGCTCGACGAGGTCTTCAAAGACGGTCATCCCCTCGCTCATGACGGTGATGTTCATCGCGGTGGCCGGGCAGACCGACCCGGTGCAGTTGGCGCAGTCAGGGACCGCTTCATAGGTGAGGGAGTAGTTGCCGACCAATGGAGCGGGCAGGGTTGCCAGGTCGCCGACGATCTCGCTTGCATACCAGGTGCCCTCAGAGGCTACCAGTTTTCCGACGGCGATCCACGGCCCGCCCTCGCCGCCAAGCGAGGTGACCTCAACCGTATCGCCGACCTCGAAGACCGAGAAGACCGCGGGGTCCGGGACAGTGCCGTTGACCTTGGCACTTTCGTTCATCGCCTCCCACCCGCATGGCGGGGTTGCCGAGTAGTTGCAGGCATACCTGGCATCAGGCAGGATGGTCATTGTACCGTTCTCGGCATCAAGTGCCGTGATGGTCCCTTTTTCTGTGACCTCAAGGAGCACTGCCGACGCGGCAGGCGCTGAACAGAGGATACACAGCGTTAGGGTAAGGAGAAGGGTTTTTGTACGCATATTCACCACCTCTCCACCGGTCGGGTTGCGTCCCGGAACCGGAGAGACTGGGGTTTCAGTCATCACCAGAATACATAAAATTATGGCTCCATAGAAACTCTTGCCAATTTGTGATGCAGGCGCGACCTGCTTGTGTCCTCGCTCTATATGCGCCTGGGTTCATCGAAGAACTTCTGTTCTTCTGATGTTCCCTTTGCTTACGGTTCGAAAATGGGCTCTTTGGCAACTCCCCACCAATTCCTGGTTGAGTGTGACTCATTTGCTTTCTTATATCGAATCGCGCCGGGGGCGAGTGCCGCCCGGACCCCTGGGATGAAGATGGGGTTGCAGTTCTACGATCTATCGTGTTGCGGGGGGACGGCACGCCCACCTCCCCTGCTAGAGAGCACCATTATGAGGATTGCTCCATAGCCAGTTTATCATAGTTTGGCTCCACACGGTCTCCGACCGGTCGTGTGCTGGAGGGGATAGGGGGGACTCCCATACGTCCTCGTCCGCACCGCACCTTTATGCGCCGGCCCGCCGCACCTGAGAGGCATGGAGAGGGCAGCAGAGGGCGATCTCGTCCTTGTCGAATATACTGGCACCCTTGAGGACGGCACCGTCTTCGACCACTCTGAGGCACCGCAAGAAGTGACCATCGGTGAGGGGATGGTCAACCCGGCCTTTGAGGAAGCACTGGTCGGGATGGCCCCTGGAGAGACCAAGACCATTTTCCTCCCGGCAAAAAGGGCTTATGGTCCGTACAAGAGAAGACTGGTCTTCAGGATCAGGCGCAAGAAACTCAACCTCCCTGAAGAACCGGTCCCCGGAGGGATCGCGAGAGTCAGTCTCAAGAACGGGAAGAGTTCGCTGGTCACGATCAAGGAGGTGACCGAGCGCTGGGTGGTCGTGGACGCCAACCACCCCCTTGCTGGCAAGGATCTCACCTTCACCCTTATCCTCAGAGAGATCAAGAGGCCGGTATAAGTACCGGCATCCTTATCTCCCTCCTCCGCTTGAAGGTGGGCGATGGACGAGGTCAGGATCTATGACGCCGCCTCGGGGACGGTGAGGACGGTGGCACGGTGCCGGCTCACAGAGGACGAGTGGCGGCAGCGACTCATGCCAGAGGCCTTCAGGGTCGCCAGAGAGGGGGGCACCGAACCGCCATTCACCGGAAAATACCATGCCTGGAAGTTGGGGGGGGTTTACCGCTGTGTCTGCTGCGGCACCGACCTCTTTCTCTCAGAGGCGAAGTTCGACTCTGGCACCGGGTGGCCGAGTTTCCGGGCGCCGGTCTCTGAATTGAACATCGCGACACGAAAAGATATGCGTTATGGCATGGTGCGGACTGAAGTGCTCTGCTCGCGGTGCGGTGCCCATCTTGGCCATGTCTTCGAGGACGGTCCGCCGCCGATCGGTCTGCGCTATTGCATCAACTCCGCCTCCCTGGTCTTCACCGAAAGGTGAGCAGAATGGAGGAAAACCCTTAATCCAGATTAAGGAGTTATTCTTGTATGGGAGACGTGTACGCCGGGGAGGCTGCGGCCCTCAGGGATGAGGTGCGAGACGCGGTCAGGAGTGCGGAAGACTACCACCAGGAGATGCAGAAGACCCCAGGATGGACCTGGGTTGAAACCTCTATTCTTCTCCTCGCCGTCGTCACCACTGCAGCACTTTTTCTCTTCGTCGACGGTGCTCTCCTCTTCTGGATTGTGGCCAGTTTCTACCTCTATATGTTCCACCCTCTCGCTATGTTCGTCCCCTCGGGCGGGAGCGGCAAGGGTGCACCCCGCCGGGAGGACCTGGTCGAATACACGAGGTACCTCAGAGATGCCGGGGCGATCAAGGAAACGGTGACGTCCAGGCGGAATGCGGTCGCCGAAGTCTTCTGGAACCTCTTCTTCATCAACAGTCAGCCCCTGGCCCCTGGGTTCTGGCTCATCTACTTGCTCGACGTAGTCTTCGCCCTCGTCCTCACCGCAACCGGGGAGACCGAGTGGCACGTGGCGGCGATCGTCGCCGTGCAGTCGGGGGCGATCATCGCCTTTTACCTTGCCATCTGGCATATGAAGCCTTACTCGCCTGGATTTTTTGGGCGGGTCCTCGGGTTGCGCCATGACCTCAAGGCCGGGATCGCCGGCGGGGTCAGGTCGGGCTTCGTCGCCCTCCTGGTGATCGGCGGGATCGCTGCGGTCGCCGGGATCCTGATCGTCTCGGCGATGCTGCTCCCTGGCATGACCCTTGGCAGACTCCTGGATGTCGAGGGGATCTCACGGTTCAGGACATTTCTCCCGGTGGTCCCGCTCCTCCTCTCACAATTTGTGGTGCTCCGTTCTCTGCAGGGGAGGTACTCCAGAGCGCTCCTCCTTGAGGTGAACAGGGCCGAGGTCCAGGGGATGAAAGCGCGCCTCCTTCCGGCGGCAGAGCGCCTGGCCGACCGGGCCGCAGAGGGAGAGGACGGCCCCGAGATTGCAGAAGAACTCACAGAGATCAGAAAGACCCTCGTCCAGTTAAGTGCCTATGGGCCTGAACGCCACCGTCTTGCCGGTCACTTCACGGTCTATACCATCGTCCCCAATATCGGGATCATCCTCAGTGGGAAGAGGAAGAGGGAGACGGAGGCGGAGAGTTGAGAGGGGCGTTCTTGATTCTGTGATCTGGTTTGGAAGTCATCCCCAAACTCTCCTGTCCTCCCTCTTCTCAGAAGAGAGCACTGAATGGGGTGGAGAGATCCTCCCTCTCTTCGTTGCCCAACGATGGCTTCATGCCTTCCAACTCCACCGTGCCGGGGGCGGCAAGCCCCCTGGGGGAGGATGGAGTTTAGAAATTCAGGTACGAAAAAATTCAGTTCAAGATGGTTTTCAACCACAGTGAGTTTTGAGATATGTTCTTGATGAAATTTTTTGTCGTTTGATCTCTCTATGAGGAGAGGAAAGGTGGTGTCCTCCCCCTCCCCTGGTGCGGGGTGGCGGTGACGATCCTGCGATTGGGAGCGGCCATTCTGACCGACGTGCCTTCCCATATCATCATGCCGGGGGCGCTGCCCCCGGGCCCCTGGGACCACGATGAAGCAGGGAAGGCAGAATAGATGAATGTGAGATGGGTGATGCTGTCCTTGACCAGTCGTGTCGCGGCACGCCCTCCTCTATAGAGATAGTGATTCAGAGGAATGAGTGGTCTTCTGATCACGTGCTTCCCGCCTCTTCGTGCCGAGGGTGCGCGCTCCCGCCCGGCACGATCGATCAGGGCAAGCGATGATGCATGGGTGCGCAACAAAAAGGTGAGAAACTCCCCCCTCATCTATTGCTCTCTTCTGAGATGGGAGGGCCGGAGAGTTTTGGGATGGTTTCATGGTCAGTCCTTGTGAAGACTCTCTGTGTCGCCGGCACGTGGGTGCAAGGAGGCGTTTGGGTCACACTCTCCTTGCAATAGGTGAGCCCTCTACAACCCCGATCTTCAAGCGTTCCTCTCCTCCCTCACAGCCTGACCAGGTGCGCCTCTTTTATCTCCGTTTCCAGGACGGCGAGGGTCGGCGTCCCGGTGAGATACCCGCAGATCTCGCCAGGGTTGATCATCAGCGTCCCCCCGTGCCGGCCGATGAGCGGGTGATGGGTGTGGCCCGAGACAAGGACGTCGAGGTCGCCGCGCTCTATGAGAGACGCGATCTGGCCGGTGTCATGACCGTGGACAAGCCCGATGCAGAGCCCTCCGGCCTTTGTTCTGGCATAATCGCCGCGCAGGTCGACCTTCCCCCCGTCAGACGCAGTTTTTCTGAGCGCCTCACGGTCACCGTCATTGTTCCCAAAGACCCCAATCACCGGTGCCTCCAGGCTCTCAAGCACTTTCAGGGCGAAGGGGGCAACATAGTCCCCGGCATGGAGGACCAGTCCGACCCCTTCCCTGTTCAACACCTCAACCGCCCGTTCCACCAGGGGAAGACAGTCATGGGTGTCTGCCATGATCCCGATGCGCATAGATCCCGATAGGGGCCGACCACCATAGGGCTTGCGACATGTGGGTGTATGCGGGCGCGCCCCTCCTCGCAGGACAAAAATCCTTAACTTGGGTTGATTTTGGTTAACATGCGCCTGTGGGCGTTCCTATTTCAGAAGGGCTATATATTGTCGGGCGCTGAACATATTTTATGGACAAAAGGATCCTGACCGCTTTTGTAGCAGCGATCGTCGTTCTGGCGGTTGCTCTCTGCGGATGCACCGGTAATGCCGCTGATGCTCCAACAAACGAGAATAAAACGTACATCGTGGGCATCGACGGCGACTATCCGCCCTACTCCTCGGTGACCCTTGAGGGGGAGCCCACCGGGTTTGACGTCGAGTCGATCCGGTGGATCGCCGACGAGATGGGCTTTGAAGTCGAGATCAAGCCTATGGCCTGGGACGGTATTATCCCCGCCCTCCAGCAGAACAAGATCGACATGGTCTACTCTGGCATGACCATCTCCCCTGAACGTCTTGAGAAGGTGAACTTCTCCAAGCCTTACTGGATCACCAACCAGGCTGTCGCTGTCCGCGAGGGCTCTGACTTCACCATTGATGACGTCAAGGAGGGCAAGGTCGTGCTCGGTGTCCAGCGCGGCTGCACCGCCCACACCTGGATCGACCAGCACCTGGTCGAGACCGGGAAGATCTCTGAAGACGACCGTCAACTTTATAAAAACGTTCAACTCGCCCTGAACGACCTCCTGAACAAGCGGGTCGACGCCGTGATGTACGACGTCCCGGTCATCAAGGAGTCCATCCAGGACAAACCCCTCGTGATGCTCGGTGAGATCCAGACCGATGAAGAGTACGGCGTGGCTGTCCGCAAGGACGACAACGAACTGCGTGCCATCATCAACGAAGGCCTGGACAAACTGATGGAATCCCCGAAGTGGGAAGAACTGAAGCAGAAATACGAGATGGAGTAGGCGCGGTCTTGTGCGTCTTTATCTCCTCTACATTTTTCAATGATGGGGCTCAACTCATATCACGCGTGAATAGAGCCCCCATGTTCAGGACAGGACAGGGTCCCCTGCAGTGTGGTGAGTTCAGGTGACCGGTGTCCTCGAGGTGATCTCCCAGTCGCTCCCCTATCTTGCAGAAGGCGTAGTGATCACGCTCGTCCTTGTCCTTGCCGCCCTTGGCCTTGGGCTCCTGATGGGGCTTCCGATGGCAGTCGCCCATGTTTACGGGACAAGGGCGGTCAAAGGGATCATATCGGTCTATGTCTGGTTCTTCAGGGCCCTCCCAAACCTGGTGCTCCTGTTCCTCTTCTTCTTCGGGGTCTTCCCGTTGCTGGGACTTGGCGACGTCTCGCCCTTTCTCGTGGCCATCATCGTGCTCGGACTGAGGTCTGGGGCCTACCAGTCGCAGATTTTCAGGGGCGCGATCCAGTCGCTTGGGGAGGGGCAGATGACCGCCGCGAGGTCGCTTGGGATGAGCAGGGGGCAGGCGATCAAGAGCATCATCCTCCCGCAGGCGGCGAGGATCGCCCTGCCAGGATGGACGAACGAGTACCCGATCCTCCTCACCGACTCGGCGGTCTGCTATGCGATCGGGGTGATGGAGATCCTGTTTCGGGCCGACCAGATCGTCTCGGTGACCTATGAACCGATGACCGTCTATGTGGGGGCGGCGGTGGTGTACATCCTCCTCAACTATGGCGGGATGTGGATCTTTGGCCGGGTCGAGAAGAAGATCAGCATACCTGGATTTGGGAAAGGAGCATAAGATATGGGTTCAGAGGATTGCATCCTCCGTGTTGAGGATATCCATAAACAATATGGTGATCGCGAGGTGCTCCGCGGGGTCACCTTCGAGGTAAAGAAGGGTGAGACAAAGGTGTTCATCGGTCCTTCGGGGACCGGGAAGAGCACGCTGTTGCGGTGCATCAACCAGTTGACCGAGCCTGACTCTGGTCGTGTGTTCCTGCAGGGGGAGGAGGTGACGCATTCTGGGAACCGTATCAATTATTTCCGGCAGAAGATCGGGATGGTGTTCCAGAACTTCTACCTCTTCGACCACCTTACGGCGCTGCGGAACGTGGAGATCGCCCTCCTGAAGGTGAAGAAGATGGACCCTGCGGCGGCACGCGAGAAGGCGCTCGCCGAACTGCGTCGGGTCGGGATGGAGGACTGGGCCGAGAACTATCCTGCCGAACTCTCAGGTGGTCAGGCGCAGCGTGTCTCGATCGCGCGCGCCCTTGCGATGGACCCCGACGTGATCCTCTTTGACGAACCGACCTCTGCCCTCGACCCTGAACTGACCCGCGAGGTGCTCGAGGTGATGAAGACGCTTGCTCGGCAGGGGATGACGATGCTCGTGGTGACGCACGAGATGAGTTTTGCCAGATCGGTGGCAAACGAGATCATCTTCATGGAGCACGGAAAGGTCCAGGAGCATGGCGCCCCTGCCGACCTCATGACAGGTCCTGCATTTACCCGCACACGCGAGTTCATAGGAACATTCAGTGAATCATTGACTGATTAGGATGACAGAAGCAGATTTTTTCCTTGAGATCCTCCTCCCCGCTCTCCTGAGCGGAGCGGTCATCTCTCTGCAACTGATCCTTCTCTCGGCCCCCTTCGGGTTCCTGCTCGGTACCGGCATCGCCGTCGGCCGGACCTATGGGGGGAGGCTGCTCTCGTTCCTCTGCAAACTCTATGTCATCTTCTTCAAGGGGACGCCGCTCCTCCTCCTCCTCTTCATCCTCTACTTCGGTCTGCCCTCGGTCGGGATCGTCTTCGAGCCCTTTGTCGCGGCAGTGATAGGGTTCATCCTCTGTAATGGTGCCTACAATTCCGAGTACATCAGGGGTGCGCTCCTCTCGGTAAAGGAGGGGCAGATCACCGCAGCCCAGGCCCTCGGGATGACCAGGTTCCAGGCGATCAAAAATATCATCCTCCCCCAGGCGCTCCGCAGGGCCATCCCTGGCGTTTCAAACGAGTTCATCTATCTCATCAAATACTCGTCCCTGGCTTACCTGATCACGGTCCCAGAACTGACCGGCGCGGGTGCCGATATCGCTTCCAAATATTTTGCATACTTCGAGGCCTTTGCCATGGTCGGGGTCTTCTATCTGGTCATGGTCACGGTGGCCACCCTCGCCGTCAACTGGCTGGAGAAGCGGACCGCCGTCCCGGGCATGGTCAGGTCATGAGCGCATCTGGCGCTCTCTCCTTGTTTTAGGCGGGAACCGGGATCTATATTGCTGATATTATATTGCAAATGCCGACGGGATATGCACTGTAAATCAGGATTCATCTCTTCATCTATGAGAATTTAGAGAAAATATAGAACCAAATCATTAATCAAACCTCTTTGAAAACGTTTTTTCAGTACTATGGCAGAAAATCAGCGTTGGAGTTCTCGAAAAATGTTCATTCTCGCCGTTGTCAGTTCGGCGATAGGTCTGGGAAACCTCTGGCGTTTCCCATACGTCGCATATGAGAACGGCGGCGGCGCGTTCCTTATCCCCTACCTGATTGCAATGTTCACTGTCGGGATCCCCCTCCTCATCCTTGAGACAGGGGTGGGATACAAGACCCAGGCAGGCCCGCCGATGGCATTCAAGCGTCTGCTGGGCAAGTGGTACAGTGTGATCGGATGGGCTGCGGTCCTGGTCGCCTTTCTCATCGTCACCTATTACTCGGTGATTGTGGCGTGGAGTTTCGACTATCTTGGCTTTTCATTTAACCTGGCCTGGGGCAGCGACCCGGCTACGTTCTTCTACGAAGATTTTCTCCAGGTCTCTGATGGGTTCTTCTCCATCGGCGGCCTGAACCTGGTGGTCCTTGCCGGTGCGGTCCTTGCCTGGATCTGGATCTATCTCTCCATCTTCAAGGGCGTCAGGTCGGTCGAGAAGATGGCCTGGATCACGGTTGTCGTCCCCTGGCTGCTGATCATTCTCTTCGTGTTCAGGGGGATCACCCTGCCTGGCGCGATGGACGGGCTCTCCTACTACCTGACCCCGCAGTTCGAGGCTCTTCTTGATCCAGGCGTCTGGATCGCCGCCTATGGCCAGGTATTCTACTCGATGTCAATCGGGATGGCGATCATCATCGCATACTCCCGATTCCTCGGCGAGAAGTCCGACGTGGTGAAGAGCACCGTGCTCATCGCGATCGCCGACTGTTTCACCTCGATCTTTGCAGGTATTGCAGTCTTCTCCACGCTTGGGTATCTTGCCTTCACGCATGGCGTCCCGGTGACTGAGGTGGTCAGGAGCGGGATCGAACTGGCGTTCGTGACCTATCCCGCCGTCATCAGTGCGCTCCCGTTCCTCCCTGAGCTCTTCGGCATCCTCTTCTTTGCGATGCTCATCACCCTTGGGGTCGGGTCGTCCTTCTCTCTGGTGCAGGCGGTGAGCGCCAGTCTCTCTGATTATGTCAAGACCGAACGCTGGTGTCTCAATGCAGTCATCTGCGCCGCAGCCTTTGCGGTGAGCCTGATCTATATGACCGATGCCGGTATCCTCTGGCTCGATATCGTCGACAATTATGTCAACCAGTTCCTGATCCTTCTGGTCGGGTTTGCCGAGGCCCTTGCCATCGGGTATGTCTATGGCGCTCCCAAACTGCGTGAGTTTGTCAACCAGTTCTCTGACTGGAAGGCCGGGCGCTGGTGGGACGCCTGTATCTGGGTCGTCGTCCCGCTCTTCCTTGGGTCGGCCCTGCTCTTCAATATCGTCACCGACCTTTCTGATCCTTATGGTGACTATCCGCTTGCGGCCACCCTTGTTGGATGGGCTGAGGTCATCCTCCTCCCGGTTTTTGCGATGGCTCTCACCTATATCTATCGGAACCATAAGGGCGTGGATGTCGAGGAAAAGGCCTCAGAATAATTTCTTTTTTTTATTGGCTCTGTAGGATCCGGCATGAGCCCCTGGCTCAGGCATACGCGTGAAAATTGTTGGAGTTCTTTAAGAGTGAGTGACCCCTTGCTCCCTCGGTATACCAGGACACCACGCGGGACGATCATCGAATGCCCAGCCCACCTGGTTATCTTCGTCTGGAGGTCGGGGGGCATTCGCTCCCCGTCGAAGAGAATCATCAAGAAAATTTCTATCTCTGAGTGGGTTGGCCGCGATGCGATCGGTCAAAGACGGCAGCGCTCCCAGCCAAAAGGGTAGGAGGGTGAGTGCATCATACGCATACTAAGGATTGGTGAGGGTTTCCTACAGGACTGATCTTTCAAATTCCGGCTCTGTAGAAATCCTCTTGGTGAATCTCTCTGGCGGGGGGCTTGCCGCCCCCCGAAACCCCCCCGCCACACGATATGTCGAGGTCGGCAGCACTCTCGTCAGAGTTGCCCATGATGCCTTCCCGCCCCTATCTCCCTTCTGGGGGTCGGGGGGCAGCGCCCCCGGCGAGAAGATGGAGGACGGTGGTTGAATCGCGCTCGCACCGAGAATTGGTGAGGCTTTCTACAGGGCCGCTCCAGGAGAATTCTCCAGGATTTTTTGCCCTGCTCTCCGAGCCTGAGAGTCTTCCTCTCTCATCTCAGGTGCGTTTTCCATCGTTCACGAATGATGAGGAATGGCGTGGGGCAGCAGGGTCGGTCTGGTGCGATCGTATCAGTTCATGGGGTAAAATAGAAGGTATTTCGGGCCTCTCCTCTATTCGTCCAGGCCCTTGCTAATTCATAAAAGATATATCACGGCCGACCCTATTTTTTTATGAATGAATATGAAGTTGGGTGGTGGTCTGCTGGTCCTTATACTTGCCTGTACAGTCTGCTTTGCAGGGTGTACGGGTGGTGCGACGCCAGCGGACCAGGACCAGGGATCCGACGGTGCCGACGATGTCCCTACATACATTGTTGGTGTCGATGCGGCGTATCCTCCATATGCCTCCATGGAGAAAGACGGCACGATCACTGGACTTGACGTCGAGTCAATCCAGTGGATCGCCGAGAAGAAAGGCTTCAAGGTCGAGATCAAAGGGATGGAATGGGACGGGATCATCCCCGCACTTCAGCAGGGCAAGATCGATATGGTCTACTCTGGCATGACCATCACGCCTGAGCGTCTTGCGATGGTAAACTTCTCCAAGCCGTACCTGACGATCAACCAGTCCTTCGCCGTCCATGACGACTCCGGGATCACGATGGAGGATATCATGGCTGGCAAGGTCGTGATCGGTGCCCAGCGCGGGACCACCGGTGCCTACTGGGTGGAACAGAACCTCATCGCAAATGGCACGATGTCCAAGGACGACCTGAAATACTTTGACAGTTTCCCGATTGCCATCACCGCTCTGAACAACAGGCAGGTCGATGCGACGGTCTACGATAAGCCCCCGCACCTCGACGCGATCCAGGGTCAGCCCCTCCATATCGTGGGTGAGATCTACACCGGCGAGAACTATGGCGTGGCGATCAGGAAGGACGACCCCGAACTCCTCCAGACCGTCAACGAGGGCCTGGACGAGTTGATGGCCTCTCCAAAGTGGGAAGAACTTCTCAAGAAATACGAGATGCTCTGAGCCATCTCTTTGTTCTGGTTGCGATGCAACCGATAGGGTGAGGGGTTAAACCCCAAACCTTTTGTGAAATGCCGGATAACCATGAGATACTGTATTCCTGGTGAACACATAGAACATGGCCGCTCCTTTGTGTGGCTATAGGGACTGAACATGGATGTTGTAACTATCCTGGTGGAATGGTTCCCATATCTTGTCCTGGGGATCATTCAGACCCTTGCTCTGGTGCTCGCGTCCCTTGGTCTGGGGCTGCTTTTCGGCCTGCCGATGGCACTCGGCCAGATCTATGGGAACCGTGTGCTCCAGAGTATAATTTCGGTATATGTCTGGTTCTTCAGAGGCATGCCTGTCCTGGTACTCCTGTTCCTCTTCTTCTTTGGCATATTCCCCTCTCTGAACCTTGATGTCGCACCGTTTTACGTGGCCGTCGTTGTCCTGGGGTTGAGGGGAGCGGCGTACCAGTCCCAGATCTTTAGGGGCGCGATCCTCTCGATCAGCGAGGGGCAGATGACCGCCGCGAGGTCGCTCGGGATGACGCGGATGCAGGCGATCAGGAGCATCATCCTCCCGCAGGCGGCGCGGATCGCCCTGCCTGGATGGTCAAACGAGTACCCGACGGTGCTGACCGATACGTCGGTATGTTATGCGATCGGGGTGGCTGAGATCCTGACACGGACGACGCAGATTGTGGCCCAGACCTACATCGCGATGCCGCTTTATCTGGCGGCAGCCGGGATCTATCTCGTCCTCAACTATGCGGGGATGAAAGGACTGCATATGCTGGAGAAGAAGACCAGTATTCCAGGGTTTGGACAAGGAGGTGTCTAGAGATATGGGTTCAGAGGACTGCATCCTCCGTGTTGAGGATATCCATAAACAATATGGTGATCGCGAGGTGCTCCGCGGGGTCACCTTCGAGGTAAAGAAGGGTGAGACAAAGGTGTTCATCGGTCCTTCGGGGACCGGGAAGAGCACGTTGCTGCGGTGCATCAACCAGTTGACCGAGCCCGACGCTGGTCGTGTGTTCCTGCAGGGGGAGGAGGTGACGCATTCTGGGAACCGTATCAATTATTTCCGGCAGAAGATCGGGATGGTATTCCAGAACTTCTACCTCTTCGACCACCTTACGGCGCTGCGGAACGTGGAGATCGCCCTCCTGAAGGTGAAGAAGATGGACCCTGCGGCGGCACGCGAGAAGGCGCTCGCCGAACTGCGTCGGGTCGGGATGGAGGACTGGGCCGAGAACTATCCTGCCGAACTCTCAGGTGGTCAGGCGCAGCGTGTCTCGATCGCGCGCGCCCTTGCGATGGACCCCGACGTGATCCTCTTTGACGAACCGACCTCTGCCCTCGACCCTGAACTGACCCGCGAGGTGCTCGAGGTGATGAAGACGCTTGCTCGGCAGGGGATGACGATGCTTGTGGTGACGCACGAGATGAGTTTTGCCAGGTCGGTGGCAAACGAGATCATCTTCATGGAGCATGGGAAGGTCCAGGAGCATGGTGCTCCTGCCGACCTCATGACAGGTCCTGCATTTACCCGCACACGCGAGTTCATAGGAACATTCCAGGACTTTGACGAGCAGTGACGTGGCGAGACAATGGATGATATAGTATTCCTGACGACGGTTCTTCTCCCTGCCCTCTGGGACGGGGTGCTGGTCACCCTCCTTCTCATCGCAGTGGCAGCTCCCTTCGGATTCCTCCTCGGGATCAGTCTTGCGGTCGGCAGGACCTATGGGACCCGTCTCATCTCGTTCCCATGCAAGGCCTTTGTCATCTTTGTCAAGGGGATCCCACTTCTCCTCCTCCTCTTCATCCTCTACTTTGGCCTGCCCTCGGTCGGGATCAGGTTCCCGTCGGCAGAGTGGGCGGCGATCATCGGGTTTATCTTCTGTAATGGAGCGTATAGTTCGGAATATATCAGGGGTGCGCTCCTCTCGGTGAAGGAGGGGCAGATGATCGCGGCCCAGGCACTCGGGATGACGCGCGTCCAGGCGGTCAAAAATATCGTCCTCCCCCAGGCGCTCCGCAGGGCCATCCCAGGGCTGACCAACGAGTTCATTTATCTCATCAAATACTCGTCTCTGGCCTACATGATCACGGTCATTGAACTGACCGGTGCGGGCAAACTGGTGGCGACAAAGTATTTCACCTTCAACGAGACCTTCATCGTGGTCGGGATCGTTTATCTCTTCCTGGTCACGGTTACGACCCTGGTCGCAAACCGGCTTGAGAAGAAATACGCCGTCCCTGTGTGAGGGACTCAATCTTTTTTCCATTTTTTTCGGCTTTGGAGAAATTGTCTAGATGAATCTCTCTGGCGGGGGGCAGGCCGTTCTTCAAACACCCTGCCACACGATAGATCGAGGACGGCAGTACTCTCTTCATGGTCATCTATTCTGCCTTCCCGACCCCCTCGTCATCCTGTGGGGCTCTGGGGGTAACACCCCCGGCGTGTGTGCTTGTGAGAAGGCAGTTGATACATGCACATACCAGGAGGAGGTGGAGGTTTCAACAGGGCCGAAAATGCGTGAAGAAATCGTAGGGAACGACATCATCCTCTTCATGATCCTGTCCCTATCTTCATCTCGGAGGCCGTGAGCACCCCCCTGGCGTATGTGCTGTGGGGAGGGACATCGATCATCTGTGCTGCGGCCACAGAAAAACGAAGAATTTGGCCCTGTAGAAATCCTCTTGATGACTATCTCTGGCGGGGTGCTGGCCGCCCCCCGCACCCCCCGCGTCAAGATAGGTCGAGGATGGCAACACTCTCGTCACAATTTCCCATAATATCTTCCCGCCCCTATCTTCCTCCTAGGGGTCCGGGGGCAGCGCCCCCGGCGCGAGGCTATGGGAAGGCGGATGACACACATTTTCCACACGAGAAGTGAGGGTTTCTACAGAGCTAAGAATTTTTCTCTCTCGCGCTGGGGGTTGCACCCCCGAGACCCCCTACGACGAGGATGGGGGTGGGGCGGCGACGAAGTGGTGATCTTGCTTGCTGCCCCCGCGTGAAGCGCGTGATCAGCGGCGTCCGGGTCCGACATTTGAGGGATGACACGACACTAGTGGTGCATCAAGAACGAATAGTCGGCACCATGATGCAATTGAACAGGATCTCTCTTTCTTCGTGTGAAGAAATCGTAGGGAACGACACCCTCCTCTTCATGATCCCTCCTCTGCCTTTCCGGCCCAATCGCAATCCTGGAGGTCTGGGGGCGCCGCGCCCCCTGGGCATATGGGGGGGGAAGGTGTGATGATCAGGTGTGCCACCCTCATTGCAGAGTTTTTCCTGTCATCTCGCACGGGTGGGAACCCCCCAGGCCCCCCTGGAATGAAGAGAGGCGGGGGGCGGTGATGGCTTGTGTCCCTGTCCGTTGTCTCGTCTTGAGGAGCGTGATCAAAGGTCTCGAAAGGTCCGACATTTGAGGGATGACTCACCACCGGTAGAAATCTTTGAGGTGATTCTCTCCGGCAGGAGGCATGCTGCCACACGAGAGGTTGGGGACGGTAACACCTTCGTCATGGTCGTCCATGTTGCCTTCCTGCTCCAATCTTTGTCCTGGGGATCTGATGGCTCGGAGCATGAACGATCTTGAGAGAATTTTCAATTTTCTGCTCTGTAGAAACTCTCTGAATGTCTCTCTCTGGTGGAGGGCGTGCCCCCCCCGGCGGGGATCATGAGGGAAGGTGGGAAAATCACGTTTGCACCCATATGGGGTGAGGGGTTCTACAAAGCCCAATTTTCAAGGGGATGGGCCAGGCACGAGGCGGTGGGAGGGCGATTCAGTCATGCTTGCGCCGGGGAGCAACTCGAGGTTCAGAGATATTCTCGACTCACCTGGATCATCGAACGAACCTTCTCGCCATTATATTCAGAAGTGACCCTTCAGGTCATCCTGCCGCCAGCCTCACCAGACCCCCCTTCAGAGGTAGGTTTATCCCCCGCGGTCACCTATGCCCCCGAGATGGGGGGGACAGGACCGGGATGATTGTAGGACAATTCTGCCTGAGAGGTTGGTTGAATGGCTGAGGAGGAGAGCGCAGCACGGGAACTGGACTGCGTCGGCCTCTTCTGCCCGGAACCGATTGCACGGACAAAAGAAGAGATCGAGAAGGTCGCCGTCGGCGAGGTGTTGAAGGTCGAGGCCGACGACCCGGCGGCAGAGGAGGACATCACCCGCTGGGCAAAGCGGACCGGGCACGAGATCGTCGGGTTTGGGAAGGCCGGGGGGATCCTGACCTTCTATATCAGGAGAACGGTGTGAGGTGATAATGTGGCAAAGATCGTGTATGTCCAGACGAGCGGGCCTGATACGCCTGAACGGCTGTACGCCCCGTTCATCCTCGGGGCGACGGCGGTGAGCATGGGGGTCGAGGCGGCGATCTTCTTTATGATCAAGGGGGTGATGGTCGTCAAGCAGGGCGAGGCTGAGAAGGTGAGGGTCGGGGCCTTCCCGCCCCTTGCAGAAGCGATGCAGCAGGCGCTCGATGCCGGCGTGAAGGTCTATATCTGCGAGCAGAGCACGCAGTTGCTCGGGATCCCGCGGGGCGAATTCATCCCTGAGGGAGTGATCGCCGGTGGGGCGACGCTCAATGACCTCGCCCTTGAGGCCGATGCGGTCCTGACCTTCTGAGGGGGGGCGCAAATGGTCTATCTCGACCATGCATCGGCGATGCCGGTCGACCCGCGTGTCCTTGCCTTTGCCAGGCGGTACCTGGAAGAGGAGTTCGGCAACCCCTCCTCATTATATGACCGTGGGCTCTCGACGCGGCGTGCGGTGGAGGCGGCGAGAGGAGAGGTCGCGGCCCTGGTCAATGCCGGCGACCCGCGGAGCATCGTCTTCACCGGGAGTGCGACCGAGTCGAACAACCTGGCGATCAGGGGGACAGTGCTGCGAAACCGGCGGAAGGGCAAGAAAGTTCTTGTCAGTGCGATCGAGCATATCTCGGTGATGAACCCGGCCAAAGATCTCCAGAAACAGGGGTTTGAACTGGAGTTCATCCCGGTGGACGAATATGGCGCCGTCGACCTGGCCGCCCTTGAGGGCTTGCTCACGCCAGAGACCATTCTTGTCTCGGTGAATTATGCGAACGACGAGATCGGGACGCTCGAACCGATACGCGAGGTGAGCAGGGTGGTGCATGAGGCGGGAGCGTACCTCCATGTGAATGCCACCGCCGCGGCCGGCCGGATCCCGATCGATCTCCAGGAGGACGGGACCGATCTCCTGACCCTCTCTGGAAACGATCTCGGGGGGCCGCGGGGTGCGGCGGCGCTCTACATCAGGCCTGGGGTGAAGGTGCAGTCGATGATGCCTGGCGGCGGGCAGGAGCGAGGGCTGCGTTCTGGGACCGAGAACGTCTTTGCCATCGCCGGGATGGGCGAGGCGGCGCGGCTTGCTTCAAGGGAGATGGCCGATGAGATGGGGCGTGAGCAGGCGATCCGCGACCGCCTGATCAGGGAGGTCCTGGAGGTCGAGGAAGCGGCGCTCACCGGGCACCCGACTGAGCGTCTCCCGCACCACGCGAGTTTCAGGTTCAGCAGGATCGAGGGGGAGAGTATCCTCCTGAACCTTGACACCTTCTTTGATATCCAGGTGGCAACCGGATCGGCCTGCTCGTCCAGGACACTGGAGCCGTCCCATGTCCTGCTTGCGATCGGACTGACCCACGAGCAGGCGCACGGGTCGGTGGTGATGACCCTCGGGCGGTCGAACACCGTCGCCGACGTGCGCTATGTCGCCGATGCGATGCGCGAGACGGTGGGGCGTCTGCGGGGGATCTCCCCGTTATGATCTCTGAGGTGAGAAGAATGGAGGAAAGGCCACAGATTGGCTATTCGAAACGGGTCATGGACCACTTCATGAACCCGAGGAATGTGGGTGAGGTCGAGGACGCCGACGGTGTGGGGTTGGTGGGCAACCCGGTCTGCGGCGACCTGATGCAGGTTACTATCAGGGTCGAGGACGACGTGATCACTGACATCAAGTTCAAGACCTTTGGGTGCGGGTCTGCGATCGCGACGGCAAGTATGGTCACCGAACTGGCGATGGGCAAGCACCTCGATGAGGCGCTGGCGATCACCCGCCAGGACGTGGCCGACGAACTGGAGGGGCTTCCGCCGGTGAAGATGCACTGCTCCAACCTTGCGGCCGACGCCCTGCACGAGGCGATCGAGGATTATCAGGAGAAAAAAAAGAAGAAAGAGGCCGAGGTGGAGGCCTGAATTTACCGGGGCCAGATCGACAGGAAGATTACTGGTATGTTCTAAGATCCATCCATGGCAGAGGAGTGCTACAGCATCATCGACCTGATGCTCCTGATGTCCGAGAAAGTGGCGGAGACGGCTCGCAGTCTGGACCAGGAGCAGGCGGCGGGTTTTGTCGACCACCTTCTTGCGGCACGCCGGGTTTACGTGGTCGGGGCGGGACGGTCCGGGCTTGTGGCGAGGGCGTTTGCGATGCGGCTCTGTCATCTGGGGATGGAGGCCTATGTAGTCGGGGAGACGATCACCCCGGCTCTTGGGGAGGGCGACACCCTTGTTGCCTTCTCAGGATCAGGCGAGACGACCTCGGTCGTCGACTTCAGCGAGACTGTGAAGGAACTCGACGGCCGGATCTGTCTTATCACGGCCACCCCTGATTCACAGCTCGGGCGCATGGCCGACTGTGTCGTGGACCTGGGTGCCTCGACCCCCCCGATCAGGACCTCGTCGGGACAGTATGAGGTCCGCCAGCTCACCGGGGAGTATCGGTCGGTCTCGCCGGCGTTTGCTCCGTTCGGGACGCTGTACGAAACTGCCGCCCTGATCTTCTCAGACGCCGCCCTCTCGGCCCTGATGGAGTTGAAGCATTGCAGTCTTGAAGAGGTAAAGGGGCGGCTTGCGAATATCCAGTGAGGGGTCTGAATTGCCCCCCCCAACTCCATCGTTATCATGGGGGTCAGGTGGGAACGAGTTCGGGAATATCTCTGATCATTGCTGTGCGATTGGAGGATACTTAGGTATTCGGAATATTGGGATCTGGAGAGATCCTCATAGATCGTCAGAGTAACCTCCTGATCGTGTGCCTTCCACCATGTTCGCGCCGGGGTTTTCATCCCCGGACTCCCGCCACACAATTGGGTCGAGGACAGCTTCTCATTCTTCATGTTCGTCCATTTTTCCTTCCCTGTGCGCTCGATGTAGGAGAGGTGTTGGTTCACACTTGTATCTGGAATAGCAGGTTTTCGATGAACCTCCGGAGAGATGAGGGAGAGAGTGCGGTGAAGTCACGCTCCCGCTCAGAAGGGGTGAGGCTCTCTACAAAGTCGAGTAGTCTCCGGTCCTCTGCCCTCTTTTATCCCTCTCTCTTCTCCAGGCCTCCCTCGATCCTCTCGACCCTCTCCCTGATCTCCTCCACCGAACGCTTCAGTTCGACGAACTCCTGATTCATCCCGATATTCTCGCGGTGGCGGCGGTCAAGCCAGGCCCTGAGCTTGAAGGTGGCGTATATGAGGAGGGTGAAACCCGCGAGAAGGAGGATGACCACCGAGAGGGCGTGCATGTGGTCAAGATAACTAGAGATGTCGCCGGTGAGTGCGTATCCTGCGCCACCTACCACGAAGAGCCCGCTGGCCGCGGCCCAGGCTGAGAGGAGTGCCAGTTTCAGGGGGTCTCTGCCCATGTGCATATCACCAGATGGTACGGCCGGGCGTGAACGCTGAAAAGTGGGTATGAAGGCTGGGATCAGGGGGTGCTACAACCGGCGACGTGCCGTATGATAGGGCATGTACAGGCGATAGTTATTATACTTTTTGTATGATTCTTGGATCATAATTCGGTCTCATGCATTTTTTTCAATGATCGGTTCGACCGGGTGGGGGATATGGGGGTTCTGCCTCTGGGAGGATTCCATGGTCACGCCAGAGTCAATCTCTCTGGGATGTACCCAGAGAAGAGATTCAGATCAGCGGCATGATATATTTCGCATGAGTTATGGCGGTTTAAAAATTAATTGGTCATCATAATGCCTGTGATTTATGACCTGGATGCCTGGTGGTGTCCATTGCGGCCTATGATCTCGAAATATGCTGGCTTTTCCTCTTCCCGGTCTATGCTACTGTCTTCTCTGTCCTCCTGAGGAGGAAGGTGTCGGCTCGGCCCTGGTCGTGCTCTGTGCTTGATGTGCAGGTATCCAGCACATACTCATCCGTGCGGTGGTGGTGCGATGGTGACTGGACTTATGCTGGCCTCTGCTGTTATCATCCCATTTCTTCTGACCGACCTGAGAAATAGGCGATCATTTCAGTGGCTGTCGGTCTTTCTTGCCTCCTGTCTGGTCATGATCTTTCTCATTCTCTGAGGATTTGGGCAAGTCATGGGCGGGGTGCCTGATGAAGCGAGAGTCCTCGCGTTTGAAAATCTTTCGACCTCGCTCGGAGTCCTTTTTGGGTCAATCGAGTTCCTCTCGGCTCTGTAGAAACCCTCGCCTTTTGTGTGAGGGAGACGTGTGTCGCCCTCCTCCCTACCCCTTTGGCCGGGGGCGCTGCCCCCGGACCCCCTGGACCACGATAAGGTCGGGAAGGCAGAATAAATGACCATAAAGAGAGTGTTTCCGTCCTTGGACCTATCGTGTGGCGGGGGGGTTTGGGGGGCGGCACGCACCTCCGCCAGAGAGGTTCATCAAGAGGATTTCTACAGAGTTTTCCTCTCCTTTTTTCCTGGCGTCGCCTATCTCTCCGCGTCTGTCTGCGGCGCCCTCTTGATCGGCGGTGAGGTGGTGGGATGGCTGGACGACCACCCCAGCCGGAATCTCCCGACTCCTCTCCGTGCGTGTGTGATCTTCTTCGTCTTCCCATGGGTTTTCATCGCAGGGTTCCTGATATTTCTTGTCGCACTCGTATCCCGAGTTCATATCAGTCCCAGGCGGGAAGCGGGGAGTATGCGGTACTGATACTCTTCTCCATGCTCCTGTGGTTCTGGCTTGAAAGAGTGCCAGGGGCATATGGTCGGTTACTTTGGGGTGGCATGGATGCCCGGCGTCCTTGCTGGTGCCTGCGCCTATCTTCTCACCGATCCGCCCTTCAGGCCCTCGATGAGGACCAGTCATCCATGGCTCCTCATATTCCTGACGATCTATCTTGTCACCACAGTCTCGATTGGGGTCGTCATCTTGATCAGTATCTGGATGGAGGTCCAGGCCGAGATGATCAGCACCGTTTCCCTTCTTTTCTTTTCCATGATAGCTCCCGGATTTTCCGCGCTCATCGCAACCAGGGTCTATGCGCTTGCGAAGCATTCGCAGAGACCGTCGCCCTGACATTTTTACCTGGCAGGGGGACCACCCCTCTGCTGGGGTGTGGGAGATCAGGCACGAGTATTATCTCCCATGCGCGGAAAAACGATCTTCAATGACTCAGAATGGAGGACACTTTGAGAAGGGGCGGTGGGTCGAGGACGAGGAACCGGCACCGGAGACCCCCTCGGGTCCGTCGGTGGACGACCTCGTCGATGAGGCCTCGAAGTCGGTGCGCAGAGCGGTCGGCGACGTGACCTCTCTTGGCCGTCACCTCTTTCTTACCGAGGAGGGACGCAGTCACCTGGAGAAGAAGGCGCGGGACGCCGGGGTGGCGCTGGAGCGTGCCGTCAACGAGATGGCCGAGAAGGCGCGCAAGACCTACGAGAAGAAGGAGTGACCTGGCGAGGGCCCCCTCTCTTCAGACTTTTTTTCTTCAGATCTCCTGGAGCCTCTGATTTGTCCCCTCATGATAGAGAGGATGACGGAAAAAGGCCCTGTAGGATTCCTCTGGATGACCATCTTTGGAGGGGCTTCGAGCTCCCCGCCACATGAGAGAGAGTCGAGGACGGCAAATCTCTCTTCAAGTTTGCGGGTTGTGCCTCCCTGGCTTCATCGTCATCTGGGGGTCCGGCGCGGTGGTGTCTGAAGGTAATGGATGCGTGGGTGCGCAACGAAGAGGTGAGGCTCTCCCCTCCATCATCTCCTGCCATCTTCTGGGGAGAGAATCGTGAAGGGGGAGTTGCTCCCTGCCGGGAGGGAAGTGACCAAAGTTTTTGATGTAGCCAATATTACTAAAAAAAGGCTCTGTAGAAATCCTCAGGACAGTTCTCTTTGGCGGGGGGCGTGCCGCCGCCCCTGGTGAGAAGATGGGGGAAGGCGGTTGAACCGCGCGTGCACCCAGAAAAGGTAAGGGTTTCTACAGGGCCAAAAAAGATCATGATGCCGCTTGAACCCGCGGCACCTCTCCCCTGCACTCTGGGGCGGCGGCGACATACCTGACAAAGGGCGTCGTCGTATTCCCGTCCACCACCTCGCCGGTGAAGATATACACCGGCACCAGGTAGGCCGGGTCCTCCATGGCCTGCGCCTCGTAGTAGCCCAGATCGATCCCGGTGACGTCTCCGCCGCCGCCGACCTCGCCGTCTTCATCAGTGCTGATGATCTGCGCATGTTCGGTGCTGCAGGGGACTGCATCCGCGGGCATCAACCCCTTCTCCTCCAGGTACGCCGTCGCGATCTCGGCCGCCTCCTCGTCTGAAGGGAGGTATTCAGGGAGGTCCCTGGGATTGCGGCTCAATCTATGTGGGGATTCTATTGACTGCTATAACTCAGGAACAGGCCAAATGGATAGCACATAATGAGATGCTCATGAGAAATCTTAGTTCGGCTCTTTAGAAACCCTCACCCATTTTTGGATGAACGTGATTCACTCGCCTTCCCTTACCCCAGTGCCTGGGGCTCCGCCCGGCCCTCAGGATGAAGATAGGGCCATGAGGGCATAATCAATGATCATAAAGAGGGTGTTGCAGTCTTCGACCCTGCTATATGTGGCGGGTGTGAGCGGAGCGAACATGAGAAGATCTCTGATCTTCGAGGTGCGACCGAAGGAAACTTGAGAACGCAGGGTATCAGAGTTTTCCTGTGAAGAAAAGAATATGAAATATTTATTTCGTGCACGGGAAGTGCGGAGCATTTTCTTGACCTGGAGATCTTCGAGCGGCTAACCCCTCGCCAGAAAGCATCATCAAGAGGATTTCTACAGAGCCCTTTGTTCTCACTCCTCTCATTAGGATAGGGGGGACACTACACTTCACGCCCTCTGTCGATCATCTTTGTGGAAAAACGGCTGGGGTGAGTTGAGGAGACCCGCAAGTCTTAGAGTCCAGGAGTGAGATTGGACCTGAGAGAAGAGGTGAGGTTGGAATGAAGGGCGTGTCGGCCCAGACGATCTCTTCGTGAAAAAAGGGCTTTGTAGAGACCCTTCCCTATTGTGTGGAGAGAATGTGTGTCTCCCGTCTTCCGATATAGTCTCTCGCCGAGGGTGCAGTCCCCAGCGCGAAGAGGTAGGAAGCCATATGATCAGAAGGCTGCTCTGACAGATTTATGGGGCTTTCTACAGAGCCAAAAAAAGCTAAAATTCGGTTCTGCAGAATAGGTCATGAAGCGGCTCTGTAGAACCCCTCACCTCTTGTGTGGGGGAGACATGTGTCGCCCGCCTTCCTACCCCTTTGGCCGGGGGCGCGGCCCCCGGACCCCCGGGACCACGATATGGTCGGGAAGGCAGAATAAATGACCATAAAGAGAGTGCTGCCGTCCTCGGACCTCTCGTGTGGCGGGGGGTTTGGGGGGCGGCACGCACCTCCGCCAGAGAGACTCATCAAGAGGATTTCTACAGAGTTCATGAAGCGAACGTCTTCAAATCCCTCTTGATGAGCCCCTCAAGTGGTACCGGTGAGGGGAGGCACGTGATCAGAGGATCACTCTGAGAGATCGATATTAGTATCTACAGACCCTGCTCTTCCCTCTTTTTTCTGAGAAGCCGTGTCTTCATCGTTTCAAGCGCGGCTGCCGCCTCTTCGTCGGTTACATCAGGATCTCTGAAACGGGTGAACCGCTCACACACGAGTTCGGGACACTCCCCGCAGTGGTCGAGGTGCCGCTCGCCTACACAACACTCATAGATCGGACACTCCTCGATCCCGACGGATGCCGTCCAGAATGGCCTGCCCTGGACCGCTCCACATCCTCCGCATCTGGAGAAATAGTCGCACTCCGTACATATCGTCCCGCAGACCTCGGTACTCTGGTCCATGATGTCGCTTGGACTGACCAATATATCGCTCTATGCACTGGAGGATGAAAGTAAATGGGAGGCGGGTGATCTGCTTGATTCATTTTGAATGGGGATTTCATCCATTATTTTGGCTCTGTAGTACCTCTCACCAGGTCCAGGTGTGACTGTGACTCGCCTGCTTCCCCACATCTTCTTGCCGGAGGCGGCTCCCCCGGCACCAGGGATTGGGAAAGCGGGATGATCTGGCATGCTGCCCATATTGTAGAATCTTCGCCCCCCTCTTGTGTCGGGGGGCGTGGCCCCCCAGACCCTTCACGGAGAGAGCGGAGAGAGGATAGGTGGGGGAGGCACGATGCTCGATTTCTGGCCGTTCCCCTGTCACGAGGAGAAGGCTCAAAGGTCTTTCCACGTCCAGAAGATCTGCAATATGAAATTTTCATCCCATATGCGTGAGCCCGGGGTTCATGACGAATTCTGCAGGGCCACAATTTCACGTCCCCTCTCACAGGGGTATCCCGAGGAGGTGGAGGATCACTACGATGATCACGCCGATGATCCCGCCAAGGGCACTGATGACTACAGTAATAATGTCGATCGGGATGTCGGGCCGCCCAAAGAGGCTCATCACATTGAAGAGGTTGATCAGGAAGAGGATGACGATGCCAGCGATGGCATTGATCACGAGGGCGATCCCCTTTCTCACAAAATAGAACAGAAGCAATGCTACGAGAAGTGCGAGCAGGATCCCGATGATTGGTCCGAGCATGCCTCTACCTTGGCATGATAGATAAATAGGTTGTGGTCCTCTCACCTGGTTTTTCGTATCATCAGCATGACCTGCCAGGTTCCGGCAGCAAGGACGGCGGCCCAGAGGGGAACGAGCGCTCCGCTCTTCCAGAGGAGGGTGATGAGTGCCGTCGCGAGGGCGAGGGCCTGCGCCGCCCTCACTCTGCCGGCGTCCAGTGGTCTTCCTCCGCTGTCGCCTGAGGTACGGATGGTTGATGACTCGGCAATCACCAGAAGGAAGAGCACCGTCGCGACGACGGCGGTGACGATGCCAGCCGTGAGGGGAGGTATCGTGATCGCGGTCTCCCGCTCGGCGAAGAGCGCACCCGCCGCGGCCGCGAGTGCAATGCCTGCGGCGGGGATGCGATGGGGGGCGGGTCCCCTCAATGTTCCGTCGATGAGGAGGGCCGCGGCCGCGATGGGCCCGGCCATAAGAAACCCCTGCCAGAGGTGCCAGAGGGTGAGGATGAGCATGACCGCGACGTCTATGGGTGTTGCCGCACGACCGGTCGTCCGGTTCACGAGCCGCAGGAGAAGGAGGAGCCAGAGGGGGGTGACGAGGTCAGGGAGCGGCAGGACAGAGAAGAGTGCGGCGGCCATGAGTGCCGCTGCGAACAGGGCGGAGAGGTCATGGTCGGGATCGACCTCCCGACCGAGCGCCCAGGCGAGGAAAACGACCAGGCCCGAGGCGGCGCCTGAAATCATCGACTCAACGATCCCGACACCGTTGAAGGCCGTCGTCGTTGTTATGATGACGACGATCGCCAGGGAAAAGATGGCAATCGCGCGGTTTGTCAGGTAGGAGACATCGAGAGGTCGGGCGATCCCGCTCACTGGATGCATGGTGGCAGGGTGGCGTGCGTACAAAAAAGGGTTGGTGCCGGTGCGCGGTGCCTGTTCAGTCCCGCACCGATACTTTCTCTGTCTTCTCGAAAGGCACGTCGAACGAGGCGACGCCTGCATCGACGGTCGCTATGCCTTCTACCTTCACTTCGAGTTCTCCGGAGAGGAGCAGGACCGCGGCTGCAGAGAGCATGGCCGCATTGTCCATGGTGATCGGGACCGTAACCTCGGTCTGGTTGGAGGCTGGCACGGTGATCGCCCCTGCAGTTCCTGACCCGAGCAGCACCTCGGCTCTGTCTTTTGAGTAGGACACGTCCATCTCAACCCTGCCGATCGTTATCTCAATGGGGTTGGGGTTGTCCACGGCAAGGAAGACCACCAGGTCCATGCTCTCCAGGCTGAGGTCACTGACGGCGATGTCGGTGACGGTGACCTCAGGTGGCCCAACGGGTGGTTCTGAGGTGCATCCTGCGATGAAAACGGCACTTACGAGAATAACTATGAGTGGTGCGAGTCTCATCATCTCCCTCTGCCTGTGGATGGGTGGGGGGGTATTTATCTGCTCTGCCTCCCCTGGGTCTGCACTGATTATGGAGAGGGATGACGACAACGAGACCCTCAGGGTGCTGGCCTTTCTCGGTGCTGAGTGGAAGCTTGCCGAACGGTTCGCTCTTCCAGCTGAAGCCTTCCTCCCGGTCTTTTTCTCGTTGCGTTTTGGTGGTGCCTGGAGTTACGCGGTCGAAGGGCTCAGGGCCGTCTCGGTCGTGAAAAAGACAACGGTGTATGAGGACGGAGGGCGAGGGGCGACCATCGAGGAGATCTATCTCCTCGTCGACCCGGAGATCCTCAACGAGGAGGGGGCGGTCGCCAGGCTGGAGAAGTGCGGAGAAGAACCAGAACGCCTCCTCGTCGTCCGCCCCTCCCGCGTGCGTCTCAGGGTGCGCCGGGCGGTACGGGTGCGGGTCGACCCGGGCAGGTGTGAGGTGTCGACCGAAGAGGTGCCAGGCGACGACCTCACCTTCGAGGGTTCGGCGGCGTTCACCTTTGCCCATGAGATGGAGCACCTCGACGCCCGCACCATCTCGGGGAAGAGGCTGTGGGAGTTTCGGTTTGTCTGAGTTTTATGGTCTGCATGGAGCCTTGAGGACATGGGTCCATCGCCCTCCCACGCTGGTGCCGGGGGTTCTCTTGAAACTTGGGGCTCTGTAGAGATCCTCTTGATGGCTCTCTCTGGTGGGGGTGCGTGCCGCCCTCCGGTGGAGGTAAGGGTTTAGAATTTCTGGAAGGAAGCGCTTCGGTTCGAGGAGATGGACACCCCAGGAGAGTTTTGGGATGACCTCGAAGGCATTCGATTCACACTCCTTCCTACAAACAACAGGTGTGGGTATCTACAGGGCCTACAGAGCCAAATATTCATCCTATTCTCCTCTCCTCCCTCTATCTTCTGCGACGAGGGGGGTGCCTGAGCCCTCCCCGGCAAAAGGCTGATGAGGTTCTTGTCTCTATGAAGGGAGAGGGGGTGCGATATGGAAGGACCGGGGACCGTCTGTCCCGGACTGCTCGTCCTCAACGCCCTCTGTGCCCTCCTGATCATTTTTTTCGAGCAGAAAAACCCGGCCGCCGCCCGTGCCTGGATCATCGTCCTGGTCTTCATCCCGGCGCTGGGGTTCGTCCTCTACCTCCTCCTCGGTCAGAACCTCTACAAAGAACGGCTCTTCATCCTCAAAAAAAAAAAGGACGACCAGGTGCTGAGGGGGATCCTCAGGGAGCAGGAGGCATGGATGACCACCGGCGACTCCCCGCTCAACGACCGTCTCGGGGGCTTCCGGCCCCTTGCTTCCATGCTGTTCCGCCACACCAAGGCGGCCCTCTGTCCGGGTAATGAGGTGGAGGTCTACACCGGCGGCGCCGAGAAGTTCTCGACCCTCTTCGAGGCAATCCAGGCGGCCCGCGACCATATCCATCTCCAGTATTATATCATCAGGGACGACCGGCTGGGCAGGCAGACGGTCTCGGCGCTCGCGGAGAAGGCATCAGAAGGATGCAAGGTGCGGGTGCTGTACGACGCTGTCGGGTGCCGGAAACTTCCAAAAAAGTTTTTCAAACCCCTGACCGATGCAGGCGGGGAAGTGACGAGTTTCTTCCCGTTGCGCTACCTCCCCTTCAACCTCAGGGTGAACTACCGCAACCACCGAAAGATCACCGTCGTCGACGGGAACGTCGGGTTCATCGGGGGGTTCAATCCCGGTACCGAGTACCTCGGCGAAGACCCGCACCTCGGTCCCTGGCGAGACACCCACCTCAAGATCGCCGGGAAGGCCGTCTCCTTCCTGCAACTCAGGTTCTTCCAGGACTGGAACTATGCCGCCGGCGCCGACCTCGGGTTTGAGGGCCGCTACTTCCCTGCCTGCGACGATCCAGACGACGTCCTTGTCCAGGTCGTCTCAAGCGGCCCAGACTCGCTCGGCGAAGAGATCAAGAAGGGCTACCTCAAGCTCATCTCCTCGGCACACAAGTCGGTCTATGTCCAGTCGCCGTACTTTGTACCTGACGAGAGCGTGCTTGACGCCCTCACGGTCGCCGCCCTCTCTGGCGTCGACGTGCGGGTGATGATCCCGTGCAAACCCGACCACCCCTTTGTCTACTGGGCGACATATTCGTACATCGGCGATCTCGTCGCCGCCGGGGTGCGGGCCTACACCTATGACGCCGGTTTTCTCCATGCCAAGACCATCGTCGTCGACGGGGTCGCGGCCTCGGTGGGGAGCGCCAACTGGGATATCAGGAGTTTTCGCCTGAACTTCGAGGCCAACGCCTTCATCTACGATCGAAGGGTGGCCGGGCGACTGAAAGCCGCCTTCGAGGCCGACCTCGCCGACTGTACCGAGGTGACGCCCGCCCGCTATGTGGCCAGGTCTCGGCGGGTGAAGGCCAAGGAGTCGGTCTTCCGCCTCTTCTCAGGGGTGCTTTAACCCTGTCTTCAGCCGCGATGGGATGCGGAGGAGACGGGGGAGGTTCTGGTGCCAGTGGACCGCGAGAGAGGGGCCGAGGTACGGGAGGTACTGTGGGAGAACCCCGACGGCCGTCGTACATTTTTCGAGGGTGTTCTTTTCGAGCCCGACGATCCTCGTCTCCCGCCTGGCGACGGCGTCGAGGAACCCCCCCACGTCCGCGGCATCGGCGCAGGTGACCACATTCCCGAGGTCAGAGAGGAGGTGGCCGTCGGTGCCGCCGGTGACCCCGAGTCCCCTGTCCCTCGCAAGGGCGGCGGCCTTCTCGTTCTGTCCTCTTCCCATCCCCCCGCAGAGGGCTTCGACGGCGTCGAACTCGGAGAGGGCCGCAGGGTTGAGATATTCGCGGTCGATACACTTCTGCACGCCCTTGTTGAAGAGGAGGTAGCCGTATGGGTGGGCGGCCGAGACGACGCAGGAGTAGCCAGCGGCCCGCTCCAGAACCTCTTCGGTCATGAGGCGGGTGGCAAGGTACGGGTTCTTGCTCAGTGCGTCCCTGATATGGTTCTCGTAAAAATCTTCCAGGTCATGGATATCGTAAAAATAGATGAGGATATGCGGGCCGTCCCAGGCACTCACCTCGATCCCGGGGACGACCATCGCACGCGTACCGAGACGCCGCGCCTCCAGGACGCCGCCGACGCCGTTGTGGTCGGTGATCGCAAGCCCGAACCCCCGGTCTTCGGCCTTGCGGAGGGCGTCTCTGACCCTGATGGGAGCGTCAGAGTGGAGGGTGTGGGTGTGCATGTCCACCGGCATCAGCCCTGCCTCCCTGAGGGCGGCGAAGTCGGGGCGGGCATGGGTGACCATCTGTGAGATCTGCGTCATCCTGTGATCTCCTCTGCCCGCCGCGGGGTGATGAAGGTCGCGGTCGGTGCACCGCTCAGGTGGCCGCCTCCCCTCCTCTCTCACTTGTCCTGAGGAGGCGGGAGATGAAGACCCGCGCCCATCCGTAGCCGACGATCCCGCCGAGGACGTTGCCGATGACGATCCCCCACCAGACCCCTGCCTCGCCGAGCCCGAGGGGAAGGGCGAGGAGGTAGGCGAAGACGGCGGTGAAGACGAGGTTGCGCAGCAGACTGAGGACGAGCGAGTTCATCCCCCGCCCGGTCCCCTGGAAGACCGCCCCCGACATGATGCCAGGCGGGGCGAAGGGGTAGAAGAAGCACATCGTCTGGAGGAAGGCGACGATCGCCGGGGCAAGGAGGGCGCTCTCAGGCGAGTAGGTGAAGATGAGGGCGATCACCGGGGCGAAGACCCAGGTGATGGCGCTGACCGCGAGGGCGATCGCCACCCCGAGCCCGACCGAGAAGGTGTGGGCGGTCCTGAGATTTTCAAACCGCCGTGCCCCATAGGAGGCGCCGACGACCGAGACGACCGAGGTCGCGATGGCGATGAGGGGGATGATCGCAAACATCACGACCCGCCACCCAGAGGTGTAGACGGCGACGGCGTCGGTGCCGGCGACATGGACGAGGAGGCCGTTGATGATGATGACGATGATCGACATCAGGAAAAATTCCATGCTTGCCGGGAGCCCGACCTTGAGGATGTCGGTGAAGATCCCCCGGTCAAAGGAAAAGCCCTTCCACGAGAGGGTGACATAGGTGTCCCTCCTGACGAGGAACCAGTAGAGCAGGACGAGGGAGACGAGGGCGACCGAGATGACGGTGGCCCAGGCGGCGCCGGCGATCCCCATCCCGGCCCAGTAGATGAGGATGGGGTCGAGGATCATGTTGACGACTGCAGAGACGGCCATGGCGTACATTGTCCGTCTGGTGTCCCCTTCGGCCCTGAGAACGGCATAGGCGATGTTGGTGAAGAGGATGAAGATCGTCCCAGAGAAGACGATGCTCCCATAGGTCGCCGCCAGGTCAGTGGTCTCGCCGGCGCCCAGGGCGGCGACGATCGGGCCGGCAAGGAGGATGAGCGGGAGGGTCATGACCGCCGAGAGGAGGATGGTCAGGACCATGGCGTGCATGGCCGCACTGTCTGCGCCTGGCTTGTCGTGTGCACCGATCCGGCGGGAGATGGTCGAGGTGACCCCGGCGCCGAGGCCGTTCCCGAGGCCGATGAAGACCATGAAGAGGGGGGTCACGAACCCGACGGCAGCAAGGGCGTTTTTCCCGAGGCCTGCCACCCAGACGGCGTCGACGAGGTTGTAGACCGAGAGGAGGAACATCGCCACGATCATCGGGCCTGAGAGTTTGATGATCGCCTTCTTCGGATCGCCGGTGAGGACGGAGACGCCTCTTGTGGTGCCGGTCTGTTCAGGGTGTTTTGTTTCTGTGGCGTGCATCTTCGTTTTCCTGGGTAATGGTGATACTGTTCCTGGCGATGGTCTGAAGGAGGGTGTAGACGGCGCGCTGCTCCTCGTCGGTGAGCCCGGCGCAGACGTCCTTCTCCCATTCTCGATCGATCCTGATGATCTCAGGGATGATCTCCTCCCCTTTTTTGGTCAGGAAGATCCTGACTGCCCGACGGTCGTCTGGATCGGTGGTCCTGATGATGTGCCCGGTGTCTTCCAGCCTCCGCACCGCCCGTGCGGTGGTGCCTTTGTCGACGTGAAAGCGGCGGGCCAGGGTTTCCTGGGTGACTCCCTGCTGGTGGGCGAGGTGGATGAGGGTGAAGAGTTGCCCTGACGAGAGGCCGAACGCTCTCATCCGTTCGTTGATGATCATGTCGTGGGTTCGGTGGATGACCGAGACGAGGGCCCCGAGTGGTGGCGTTTCCGGGGAGAGGTGCATGAGTATCTCATGGGTGTTGACAGGGGATAATAGTTGCGTACGCAACTAATTTCGCCAGTTTATTTTTAACCCTGGCATGCTACTTTCGCCTGAGGTGCATCATCATGCCTGATGGAGCAAGAGGTCCGCCTGGAAGGGGGCAAGGTCGGCGGGGGGTGCCGCCTGAGAAGTGTGTATGCCCCGCGTGCGGCTGTGAAAAGACAAAGGTCAGGGGCGTGCCCTGCCGGGATACGGCATGCCCGAAGTGCGGGGTGCCGATGATGGGGAAGTGATCGGGATCTGGATAACCTGCGTTGGTACCTCATCTTGTCCTTTTTCTATTTTTGTCCTGGTTCAACGGCCTTGATGTTGCTGTGACCTGCCCTTCAGGGATGGTCTGGTCTTCTCTACGATAGGTATATATATTGAGTGGGGGGAATTCCCCGTCGCTCCGGCTGCTCGCGGCTACCTGAGGAGAGGATGGACGATGACCGAACAGAATACCTATGCCATGGGCTGGGTGCATGAGTACCCTGATGTCAGGGACTACTCTCCAGACCATGAAGCCATTGCACCGCTGCTTGAGAGGACCAGAATCGATCGGTCTTCCCAGGCGAAATTGCCCGCGTCTGTGGACCTTCGGAAGTGGTGCCCTCCGGTTGAGCACCAGAGCAATCTTGGGTCATGTACCGCTCAGGCAGGGGTGACTCTGATTGAGTACTTCGAAAGGAGGGCGTTTGGGAAACATATCGATGCATCGCGGCTGTTCCTCTATAAGACCACACGAAACCTCCTTCACTGGACTGGTGACACCGGGGCCTATCTGAGGACGACGATGGGGGCGATGGTGCTCTTCGGCGTGCCTCCGGAAGAGTACTGGCCCTATAAAATCGCAGATTTCGACAAGGAGCCTCCGGCGTTCTGCTATGCCTTCGGCCAGTCATACCAACCGATCCACTATTACAAACTTGATCCTCCGAACTATACCAAGGAGCAGGCCCTTCAATGGATCCGGGCGCATCTTGCTGCAGGCTTCCCATCGATGTTCGGGTTCACGGTCTACGACTCGATTGAGCAGGCGAATGACGACGGTCTGATTCCCTATCCGTGCAGGAAAGAAAAAGTCCTCGGCGGCCATGCGGTGGTGGCGGTGGGGTACGATGACAACCGGAAGATCAAGAACGCCAACTGCGACGCTGAAACAACCGGGGCACTGCTGATCCGGAACTCCTGGGGGGCGAGGTGGGGCTCGGGCGGCTATGGATGGTTGCCCTATGAGTATGTCCTCAAAGGACTGGCTGTGGACTGGTGGACCCTGATTAAAAGCGAATACATCGACACCGGGATCTTCTGAAGTTTCTCTGGGGGCGTGTCCGGGGAGAAAACCCCGGACTCCCCACAGACAGAAGATAGGTGGGTGCGGCATGATGCTCGACTTCGATTTACGAAGAAAACAGGCAAAAGGCCCCCCACTTTAGTGGGGGGATGAATGCGGTCCTCCGATAATCTTAGTACGCATCAGGCCATATGGCCCCATAATGCGTAAGGCATATCGATATCGGATCTATCCCTCAAAGTTTCAAGTTTCTCTCCTTGAGCAGACGCTTGAGATATGCCGATGGGTCTATAACGATACGCTCGCATTGCGGAAGAACGCCTAGGAAGAGGAACAGCGTTCCATCTCTCTTTATGAGACGAACAAGATCCTGACGCAGTGGAAAAAGGAACGACCTGATCTGAATCAGGTTCATTCTCAGGTTCTCCAGAACGTTCAGATGCGCGTAGATCTTGCCTTCAAAGCATACTTCCGGCGGGTGAAGGCAGGGGAGAACCCCGGGCATCCACGGTTCAAAGGGAGGGATCTGTACGACAGCTTCACATATCCCCAGTATGGGTTCAAACTCGATAGGGGTCGTCTCCATCTCTCGAAGATTGGGGATGTGAAGATCGTTCTCCACCGTCCTGTCGAAGGGACGATCAAGACCCTCACGATCCGACGGTCTTCGACCGGGAAGTGGTATGCCTGCTTCTCGGTCGAGTATGATCCTTCCCCTGCACCGCAGAAGGAGTCAGTAGTCGGGATCGACGTGGGTCTGGAGTCCTTCGCCACCCTCTCGAACGGGGAGAAGATCGAGAACCCCCGGTTCTTCCGCACCGATGAGAAAGCCCTTGCGAAAGCACAGAGAAGACTTTCAAACGCAGAGAAGGGCACTCCCGAACAGAAGAAGGCTAGAAAGATCGTTGTACACATCCACGAACGGATCGCCAACAGACGGCTCAATTTTGCTCATCAGACCTCCCGGAAGGTGGTGGACCGGTTCGGCAGAATTGTATTCGAGGATCTGAATATCATAAAAATGGAGAAAAACCATCATCTGGCGAAAATCATTGCAGATGTTGCCTGGAATATGTTTATCTCGATCACAGGGAACAAAGCGGAAGAGGCTGGCTCACGCGTGATCCTGGTGAACCCCAGAAACACCTCTCAGCAATGGTCCAGATGTGGGATGATCGTCGCAAAGACGCTTTCTGATCGTGTTCACTCCTGCCCGCATTGCGGGTTGGTGATGGATCGCGACCAGAACGCGGCGATCAATATTATGAGATTGGGACTGCAATCTCAGGGGTAACATCCCAGGATGCCCACGACTGAAAGTCGGGGGAGCAGTCACTCCTCGAACGCAAGGATGAGGGTCAAGAATCGATCCAGATCTGAGATGATATTTTCATGCTGTATGCTTGAGGTGTGCTCTCGCTTCATGCAAAATTACTATGAAAGTGGATGAGGCAAGAGCCTCATGCTGAACCGATGAAAACCCACACATTGAATGCTATTTCTGATTTCAATGGGGTTTTCATGGAAAATGATCCTGACGATCCTCTCTTCAGGTTTTGATGAGAGTTTGAACTCCCCATATCTCGTTGAAGCCGGTACGCAGAGGATAGAAAATTCCTCCGCGTGATCGGTCCTCTGCCATCCCCGCCCTATCTTCATCCCTGGGGTCCGGGGGCAGCGCCCCCGGCGCACGGGTGGAGGAAGGCACGTCGATCTGATCGGCCACCCCCTATCACAGGATCTTCACCGCCGTCTTGCGCCGGGGGGTTGCACCCCCCGGACCCCCCGCGGACCGAGGATAGGTGGGGGCGGCAATGGAACAAGGTCTCCATCAAGTCTCCGGTCTTGAAAAGAGGGAGAGTAAGCGACGAGAAATTTCCATCCCCTATGCTTGAGGCATGTTTTCCCCTCATGAAAAATTCTACAAAACCTAAAGATCCGGCTCTGTAGAAATCCTCTTGATGAATCTCTCTGGCGGGGGGCTTGCCGCCCCCCGAACCCCCCGCGACACGATAGGTCGAGGCCGACAATACCCTCTTCAGGGAGTTTGAATATGCCTTCCTGTCCCTATCTTCGTCCCGGGGGTTTGGGGGCCGCGCCCCCGGCCAAAGGGGTAGGAAGGCGGGTGACACACATTCTCCCTGCGATATATGAGGGTTTCTACAAGGCCAAAGATCCCTTTTTTCTCTGCCTTTCAGGTGCACTCCCTGAGCACCAGGGAGACCGGACGATGGTCGCTTGTCCGGGTGCTATTCGTGCAGTTGGCATTGAAGATCTCATATGCTTCATGCTCGACTTTTGTCCTCTCATCGTCGATACGGAGGTTTGAGGTGCCGTCGACAAGCGACCTGCTGAGGAGGATGTGGTCCAGCAGGAGGGGGTTTTTGGATGCAGGGATCCCCAGCACCTCGTCTCGGAACCGTGCCGTCCAGCGGAGATGCGGCGGGTCGACGATCAGTGCGTGGATGAAGAACTGTTCTGCAAGGATCATGTCTCCCTGCAGATTGCTGACGAGATCAAAGAAAAGATAGGCGTTCTCGAAATAATCCTGTCCTGGACCGTCATTGCAGTCGCCCAGAATGACGAGGTGGGGGTGTTCGATCTGGTTGAACTTTGACGTGATGTACTGCCGGACGTTTCTGGCCTCGGTTGCGAGTTTTATCCTGGCCTTGATCGCCTCGTTGACATAGGGGCCGATGAGGTTTCCATCGTCGTCCCGGATTATCCTCTCGCGGTTGATCTTGGATTTGAGATGGACACCGATGAACTCGATCGTCTGATTGTTCCCGGTGTCGTAGGCCAGCACCTGGGGATGGCGGTAATGGGAGTGTTGCATTGCCTCTTCCTGTCCCCAGAAGTGCACCGGCCAGGTTGTTGACGCGGTGAATGCCTGCCAGATCCCTGGTGATTGCAGGGCACACCGGCCTTCAAGCCCTGCCCTGACGAGGAACCAGATCCACTGGGTTCCTTTCTGATGGTATGCACGACTGTTGGGACGTGTACCTTCTCTTTCATGGAGGAGTATCGGACTCCAGCCGTTTTCCAGCACCTCCGATGCGAATGCGATTATTCCTTCTTCTCCTTTCGGTCCCTCTTGCAGGCAGAGGATGTCGGGATCGATCTGGTCGATGGTGTTTTTCACCCTCCCTCTCCGGTTCAGGATGGCTTTTGAGGGTGGATCGGCGATCAGTTTTCCGGCATGCTCGATATTCCATGTGGTGATCTTCAGGGTCATACGCCTCTCTCCCGGTGCAGAATGGTCGGCAATGCTGGTTGATGCACCCGTACGCATACTTAATGGTTCCTGGGGTCTGTGTGGGGAGGGTCATGAGGCCGACCAATATCTTCCATGGCATATGACCTACTTGATATCCGGGTTGACAAACCCGACCGTCATCTGCCCGAGTCCCTCGAAGAACATCTGGACTGCGATCCCGGCGATGACGATCCCAAAGATCCTGACCACGATTTCGAGCCCCTGTTTCCCGAAGAACTGGAGGATATAGTCTGAGGCAAGGTTGCAGAGGGTGATGAGCAGGCAGACAGCCAGGACGACACCGACGGCCGGGAGGAGGAGGGCGTCGTCTGCCAGGGTCTGGTGGCCGTAGAGGACAAGGGCGCTGATCGTGCCGGCGCCCACATAGATCGGGATGACGAGGGGGACGATGACCTTCGGGATCACGGCCTCGGCACGCTTCCAGACTGAGGCGTCGCCCCTGGCAGTGGTGTGGGCATGGGTGCGGTCGGTGTGCGTCCCCGAGAGCATGGAGAAGGCGATGGTGAGCAGGATGATCGCCCCGGCGATCTCGAAGGCCGGGACCGAGATCCCGAAGAACCCGAGGATCCCTGAACCAAAGACCATGCACACCAGCATCGTCCCGACAAGGATCCCCCCGAGGAGGAGGGCGACGGCGTGCCTGATGCGGGTCGAGGAGACGTCTGTGGTGTACATGATGAAGAAGGGGACGTTGCCGACCGGGTTGGCGATGGCGAAGAGGGCGGCGAAGAACGCGGCTGAGAAGGCGCTCGGGTCCATGCCGGCAATAGTGCGCGGGGTTACTTAAGGGCTGTGGGCGGGGGTGGGGGAGGGTGACCCCTGTCTGATGAGTCGCGAGATATAGACCCGCGCCCAGAGGTAGCCGACGATCCCGCCGAGGGTGTTCCCTGCGACGATCCCCCACCAGACCCCTACTTCTCCGAACCCGAGGACGACGCCGAGCACCCAGACGGCAAGGGCGATGAAGACGAGGTTCCTGAGGACCTCGACTGCAAGGGCGAAGAGGCCCTTCCCGGTCCCCTCGAAGACTCCGCCCGACATCATGCCTGGTGCGATGAAGGGGTAGAAGAAGCACATGGTCATGAGGAAGGCGGTGATCCCGCCGGCCAGGTGGGCGCTCTCTGCCGAGTAGGTGAAGATCCAGGCGATGGTGGGGGCGAGGAACCAGGTGAGGAGGGAGAGACCGAGCCCGATGAGGAGGCCTGATTGAACCGCGAACGAGTGGGCGACCCTGAGCCTGTCGTATTTCTTTGCGCCATAGGCTGCGCCCGACACCGAGACGACGGCGATGGACATGGCGATGAACGGGATCAGGGCGAAGAAGACGATCCGCCATCCCCCGGTATAGACGGCGACGGCGTCGGAGCCTGCGGCATGGACAAGAATGCAGTTGATGACGATCCCGGCGATCGACATCAGCACGAATTCAAGGCTTGCAGGGATCCCGACCGCGAGGATGTCGATGGCCGTGTGCCTCTCAGGGGAGAAGTGCCACCGGTCGATGGCGACATAGGTCTCCTTTTTCACGAGGGACCAGTACAGGAGAAGGACACAGACGGCGGCCATCGAGATGATCGTCGCCCAGGCCGCCCCTGCGATGCCCATGCCGGCGCCATAGATGAGGATGGGGTCGAGGACGATGTTGAGGACTGCGGACCCGGCGCAGGCGTACATCGTCTTCTGCGTGTTCCCTTCGGCGGTGAAGATGGCATAGAGCACGTCGGCAAAGAGGATGAACACGGCCCCGGCAAAGACGATGCGGCCGTACTCGACGGCATATCCCGCGGTTTCCCCGGCACCGAGGGCGAGGACGAGGGGTTCGATGAAGAGGAGGAGGGCGGGGGTGACGACCGTCGAGAGGATCAGGATGATGGCGATGCCGTGCATCGCGGCATTGTCTGCCCCAACTTTATCTCCCGCCCCGATCCGTCGTGAGACGGCCGAGGTGACGCCGGCCCCAAGACCGCTCCCAAGCCCGATGAAGATCATGAAGATGGGGGTGATGAACCCGACGGCGGCAAGGGCGTCGTCGCCGAGTCCTGAGACCCATACGGCGTCGGCAAGGTTGTAAACTGCCTGGAAGAGCATGGCGATCATGATCGGTCCGCCTATCTTCCAGATGGCACGTTTGGGGTCGCCGGTGAGAACGGCGACACCTTCGGTGATCATGTTCTGGTGGCCGGCCGGTTCCTGGTCCTGGTCGGGGGTGATGGGGAGTTCTGTCATATCATACCTTTTAGAATATCTGGGGGTCTGGAAGAAGGGTGATCATGCCCTTTCTGAGTGCTCCGGGGGTCTCTGGATAGGAGCGGATAATGTTGCTTTCTGTGCAGATAATGGTGCCGACATATGGTCTCTCATGACTCTGTAGAAACCCTTATAGTCCTGTGAAGGGCGGCCTTTTCTCTTTGAATCTAGGGGTTGCACCCAGAATCCCCGCCACACGAGAGTGTCGAGGGTGGCCAATCTCTCTTCAAGTCCACTGATTATGCTTTCCCTGCCCTATCTTTATCCCGGCGGTCTGGGGGGCAGCGCCCCCGGCCAGAGGGAGGAAGGGGGGTGCATCACGCTCGTACTAAGAAAAGATGAGGGTTTCTACAAAGTCCGCCCAGGAATAAAGCGTGCTCTCTTTTCATGCGCATGTCGTATGGGGTTTTCAGGAGATCACGTCCAGGAGAGGTCATCTAACATGGCCGATAAGACCGGGTGCACCAGATCAGGGGGACGATAGCGATCATTATAGGGATGAAAAATAATTCTCCCGTCATTTTGGTCGGGAAATCGTATGCCGTCCCAGAATTGCGGTTCATTATCGTTCTTTCTAAATATTTATATATCGGCAATTTGAAACACTCTACTAACCAAATGTCGTATCTCTTTGAGATTGCTCTTATTGTTATCCTTATTGTGCTCAATGGCATCTTTGCGATGTCTGAATTCGCAATCGTCTCGGCCAAAAAGGTCAGACTCCAGCAACGTGCAGAAAAAGGGGATACTGGATCTGCTGCGGCCCTTGCACTTGCAGAACAGCCGACGACGTTCCTCTCGACGATCCAGATCGGGATCACCCTCGTGGGGATCCTTGCCGGTGCTTTTGGTGGGGCGACGGTTGCGGCGGGCATCGTCCCCTTCTTCCAGGAGGTCCCTGCCCTGGCCCCCTACAGCCAGGTGCTGAGCATCACCCTGGTGGTCCTGGCCATCACCTACCTGACCCTGATCTTCGGGGAACTCGTCCCCAAGCGCATCGCCCTCAACAAGACCGAGGAGATCGCCTCGGTCGTGGCACGCCCGATGCACATCCTCTCGGTCGTCGCCACACCGGTCGTCTTCGTGCTCACCTGTTCGACCGAGGCGGTGCTCAAGGTCATGGGGATCAGAGACTCTGCAGAGCCCCCGGTCACCGAGGAGGAGATCAAGATCATGCTCGAGGAGGGGGCCGAGGCCGGGGTCTTTGAGCGGTCTGAGTTGAGTATGGTGGAAGGCATCTTCGACCTCGACGACCGGCGGGTCGAGTCCCTGATGACGCCCCGCCCCCATGTCGTCGCCCTCGACCTTGATGACTCAGATGCCGAGAACGTGAAGACGATGATCCAGAGCGGGCGCTCCAGGTTCCCGGTCTATGAAGGGGATCAGGAGAACATCATCGGCATGGTCTCGGTGAAGAACGTGCTGGCAAAGATGGAGGAGGGCACCTCGCCGGCGATCAGGGCAGCCATGACAGAACCCTTCTTTGTCCCTGAGGGTCTTCAGGTCCTGAAACTCATCGAGTCGTTCAAGCAGACCGGGTTGAATATTGCCCTGGTCACTGACGAGTACGGGAGTGTGCAGGGGCTTGTCACCCTCCATGATGTGTTGGAGGCGATCGTGGGCGACGTCCGTACCCTCAGGGAACGGGCAGAGGTACCGGTGGTCGTCAGGGAGGACGGGTCGTGGCTGATCGATGGGAGCACCGCGATCGAGAATGTGAAGGACGTGCTCTCGGTGGAGGTCTTCCCTGGAGAAGAGGAGGGGCGCTACCACTCGATTGCCGGGCTGATCATGTATGTCCTGGAGCGGATCCCGCGGACCGGGGATTACATCGAACTGGACGACCTGCGCTACGAGGTGGTGGACATGGACGGCAACCGCGTGGACAAGGTGCTGGTCACCCCGCTCCCCCCCGACCCTGCGCCGACGGCATAGGCCTCCTGGCGGATCAGGAGATGGGGGTGAGAGGGGGGTCTTCGATTTTTTTTGACTTGTGAGAAAGTTTTGGCTCTGTTGGACCCCTCACAAATTTTTGATGTGACTGTAACTCAATTGCCTTCCCACATATATCGCGCCGGGAGGGCACCCCCGGATAAAGATAGGGCTGGGAAGGCACAATAGACGAACATGTGGGGGTGCAACCCTCCCTCTGCCAAAAAAGAGATATCCAGAGGATTTCTACAGAGCCCGCGTCCTCTTCTCCTGGCCTTGGAGGTGACGGGATCCACACACTTCGCCGCCCCTCGGTTGTCGTCGCCGTGGGGGGTCCCGCGAGAGAGCAGAGTAAAGTTTCTCGTCCTTCTATGGGAGCGACCTGTCTGATCGACGTGCCTTCCCGCACCTTCGTGCCAGGGCAGGTGCTGCCCTGGCCTCCAGGATCAAGATAGGGCGGGGAAAGCAGAGGCTCGATCATTCAGGAAATGTATCTGCGATCTGTGTATCATTCTTGAAGGGGTCAGGTGGATTCAAATCATTATGGAAACCTGGAGAGATGATCTTCAGGATTATTTTCATGGAGGTCATCCCTCCACTCTTCATCCATATCTCCCTCGAAGATAGCGATGAATGATAGTGGGGACCGCCTCCTCCTTTCTCCATGACATAACCACGCATTCGGTGCCTTCCCATACCCTCGCGCCGGGGGCGCGTGCCCCCCGCACCCCCGGGATCAAGAGAGAACAGGGACGGCAGAGGGAAATCATGAAGACAGGACGCGGTCTTCCATCAGTTTTCGTTCTGGGGGTCAGGGGGCGGCACGCCCCCTGGGCGGATTTTCGAGTGCGAGATGGGGGAGAAGGGCGGTTGAGATGTGCTCCCGCCAGAATTGGTTTAGGATCTTCTGGACTGTTATCCAGGACCATTTCCGCGGGAGCGTGGGGATCTCATGATGGCACAGGCTCTCTCCCAATGCATTCAGAGAAAAGTTCGGAATTTGGACCGAAAGTCGGAATGCTGCTATGGGGATTCGAACCCCAGTCGCAGGAGTGAGAGTCCTGCATGATTGGCCGGTCTACACTATAGCAGCGTGGTGCACACACTTGTGCGTCTATTATGTCTACGTGTGCGCTATATAACGATTTCCCTTCCTGCGCCCTGATCGCCCCTCCTGAGGACTCGGAGACGGTGGCGGGCGCAGAGCGCTGGCCGCCATCACAATCCTCATGTAGTCTTCTGACAGACTTATGAGGAATGAGTGGTCTTGAAGATCAGATCAAAGAGATCGAGGATGAGATCCAGCGGACGTCCTATAACAAGGCCACCTCCAAACACATCGGTCGCCTGAAGGCGAAAGTTGCCAAGATGAAGGAGGAAGCCGTTCAGCGGGCGATGAGTTCTGCCGGCGGCGGCGAAGGCTATTCAGTCAAGAAGTCAGGGGACGGGACAGTCGTGCTTGTCGGCTTCCCGTCGGTGGGGAAGTCCACTCTCCTCAACCGGCTCACCGGCAAGGAGAGCGAGATTGCAGCCTATGCCTTCACCACCCTCACGGTCGTGCCTGGTGTCCTTGAGCACAAGGGGGCGAAGATCCAGATCCTCGATATCCCTGGGCTCATTGCCGGTGCGGCGATGGGCAAGGGGCGTGGCAAGGAAGTGATCGCCGTCGTCCGGAGTGCCGACCTGATCCTTCTTCTTGGTGATGTCTATAATGGCAAACACCTCGACGTCCTGATGCGTGAACTCTATGATGCCGGTATCAGGATCAACAGGCCAAAGCCCGACATCACCATTAAGAAGGCTTCAAGCGGGGGTATCAGGCTCAACTATGTTGGGAGAGAATCTCTCGACCTCGACGAGGTCCGCTCGATCCTTGCCGAGAACAAGATCAACAATGCCGACGTCCTCATCCGCGGCGATGTCACGCAGGACGACTTCATCGACGCCATGATCGGCAACCGGGTCTATGTCCCGGCCTTTGCCGCGGTCAACAAGGTCGACCTTGTCGATGACGAGATGAGGAAGGAGGTCAAGGAGACGGTCACCGGGCGCTTTGGTGAAGAGCCCTATATGATCTCGGCCCACTCAGGATATAATGTCGAGGAACTGAAGGACGCGATCTATGACCACCTTGGGTTCATGCGCCTGTACATGAAACCCCTGGGTGGCAAGGCGGATATGGAAGAACCCCTCATCGTCAGGTCCGGCTCAACGGTCGAGGAAGTCTGTCAGCGGCTCCACCGCGACTTTGTCGACAAGTTCAAGTACGCCAAGGTCTGGGGGAACTCGGTCAAGCACGATGCCCAGCGGGTCGGTCTCCAGCATGTCCTTGCCGACGAGGACATCATCACGATCGTCTCGCGGTTCTGAATATTTCTGAAAAATTTTTCATATTTTTGTGGCGTGTGCGGATCGTTGTGCGGTCTCGTAGTCTCTCCTTATGATGGACACTGTAGAAATCCTCAGGATAGCAATCTCTGCGGCGAGCCCGTCACTCGAAGACCTGAGAGTTATCTCATGTTCGCTCAGGTCGTCCACTGATCCTCCTCGTGCGAAGAGAGATGGTGTCCGGTGGAAACGAGCGCGAGCGAGTTTGAGAATATTTCGGCTCTGTAGATACCCCCATAGATCTGTCAGAGCGGTCTTCTGATCCCGTGCGGTCTCGCCTCGATCGCGCTGGGGGTTTCGCCGCCGGGCATTTGAGAGATCTTCTCATCTTCGCTTCGCTCACACCCGCCACATGGATGAATGGGGTCGAGGATAACAACCTCTCGTCATCTACGTCCGCCCTCTGCCTTCCTGGTCCATCTTCCTCCGGGGCTCGGGGGGGCAGCGCCCCCTGCGCGAGCATGGGAATACGAAGTCTTTGAGGGAGCCTTTGACGTGAGGAGGGAGAGGGCACCCAGATATATCGATCTATGAGGGATTCTACAAAGCCTGAAGATAATTCAGTCATACGAGCTTAGAACTCATCAGAGATGATCGTGGAGAGATCAGATCGTCTCTTGTTAAACTCTATTTTGCGGTGAATGTCTGTTCACTGGCCACTCACATCGTCAGGGTGTGCGGCCCTCTGGGGATGTTTTCCCTTCCTATTTCCTTATATTTGGTGTGAATGGAGTGATCGCGGGATTTTTTTCAATTTTAAAAGGCTTATGTTCCTTGAAATCCTCAGGATGAATATATATGATCATATCCCATGGGTATGGGGTTTAATATGCGCGGAATGATAAATCGGATCGGTCTATGGCTATCAAAAGAGAAAAAATGTCAGAGAGATGAGTACTCTCAGGGATATATTATAGATGCTCGTTTAGGAGAGAGTTTCGTTTTCGATGTCCTTGGCATCCGTTATGAGGTCTATGAGGAAAACACCTCTTCTGACTATCTGCATTTCCATGGCCATGCGATCAAAATAGAAAATAGTGAAAAGAGCGTTACTCAATCGGTGTCGTGTCTGAAAAACTGGATAGATAATTCTCTTCTTCCTCAGGGGAGTAAAGTCGGGCTGGATACGCTTTCCGTTTATATCTCCTATCCTGCTGAAAAAGTGTCGGATGAGATCAGAAATTTATGTAATCATGAGGGCATCGGTGTCCTGCTCTGTATCAAGGATGAAGATGAATATTTCATAGACGAAGTTATCGAGCCAAAACAGATTGATCTGTGTAGGGGGTATAATTATGCGATCTCCCATACACAGCAGAGGTCACCGGGTAATTTTGAGAGCCATCTCAGAGCCAGGCCATGTTTGTACGAAGTGTTCAACAAGAGACCAGATCTTTTGTTTGATGCTTTCATACGCCCTAAACAGAAACAATATTATAATGATCTAGGTTTTGGTCATGTCTTTGACGTTTTAAAGAATAATGAGAGTAAAAAGGCCCTGAAGTACCTTTGTGAAGGGATTCGCCAGAACAGTTCCCCCTGTAACTGGGAGACAAGGGGGAGGAAGTACAATGAAAACACGATCTGGATCTCACGGCCAGGATCTCAACATCCGACCGTTACGATCCGCACAACATCACGCTATATTGTCCTTACTGTGGGGGAATCGAGTGTGTACCGGGTCTGGTCTGAGCAGAATGTTAAGAAAATTGAGGACTCTCGTCTTGTAGAAGTCGGCGGGATTGACCGGGTTCTAGAGAAAGTCGTCTATCCACTCTTCACCTGAGTGGGATTGCACTTTCTCTCTCTGATGGCTTCAGAGGGGATTCATTTTTTTTGTTGAATTCTTTTTCTGGAGGGAAAGAGGGAGATGCGTATGTCTCTGTAGTCCTGTGAAGGATTGGTGGGGAAAGGAGCACCCTCTTTAGAATTATTTCTCGGTGTTCTCCCCCTTCACCGCCGCCTCGACCACTTCGAGCGGGGCCTCGGTCTTCACCCCGGTTCCGAGATAATGCGTCCGCGTCGCCGCATACCCGGCCTCCCGCACCCGCTGGAGCATCACCTCCATCGACGGCGGCGAGGTCCGCAGCCGCTTGGCCACCTTGTGGTAGTCGTAGAACGACGAGGTCGGGAGTTCGGTCCTGAGGAGGGGGAGGAGACGCCCGAGATAGGAGGCGGTGCCGAGGCTCATCGTCGGGAGGAGGGCCTCCATCTCTTCGAGGAGGGGGAGGTCGTTGATCGCCCCGAGCCAGAGGGGGCCGACCGGGGTGAGGGCCGCCCCGCAGCGCGGGCAGGTCCGGTCTTCAGGGAACATCCCTGGGTGTTCAGCGCGGTAGAAGCAGTGCGGACACTGGAGAAGATACCCGATCCGGCCGCGGGTCTCCTCGGCGGCGCTGACCTTGGGCACCACCCGCAGGTGGAGGCGGACAAAGTGCTCGTGGGCAAAGCAGAAGAGGGGCCGCACCCCGCGGTCGTACTTGATCATCTGGCGCGCCGCAAACCCGAGGAGCACCCGCAGCCCCACCTCGCCATGGTACTCGGTGTTCATCGGCCGCGCCCAGTAGCGGCGCATCCCTGCCTTGAGGTGGGCGCCGCAGAGCGGGGCGGTGTCGGTGGCGGTGATGCAGAGGAACCGCCGTGCGCTCCGGCACCCTGAGTCGGTGAAGGGCGCCGGCGTCCCGAAGGGGTCGAGGTCCACGCAGTCGAACCGGCGACTGCTCATCAGGGCGTTGGCGTCCTGACAGGTCACCTCGGCGTCGAGACCCAGGTCCTCGACATTGGCCCTGATCTCTGCCGCCGCCGCAGGGTCGAGGTCGTTGATGGTGGCATGGACCCCAGTCTCGTGTGCGACCCGTAGCCCGCGCACTCCGGTCGCCCCCATCGCATCGAGATACTCGGAAGGGCGGACCGCCGAGAGGAAGAGGACGGTGGCGTCCCGGTTCGCCTCCATCCTTGGATTGTAGAAAATGGGGGCTGACCCCGGGGGGAACTGCGTGTTCGTATCCTGGACCGGTGCATAAAATGACGTCTTTCCCTCGGTGACCCGTACTCTCTCCATTGCGGCAGAGAGGTGACCTCTCAAAACCTTAATACCTTCCTGGCACCAACATCTATAGGCACTGAGGGCTTGTGGCCTAGCCAGGATAGGGCGTCAGCCTCCTAAGCTGAATACCAGGGGTTCGAATCCCCTCAAGCCCGCTCGATTTTATCGCTGCGATTGTATTCGCAGTCTTGGATATCTTTATTGCGCCGTCGGCCAGATCTCCAGTCGTGAGATCATGCACCGAATACTTCCGGTCCTTATCCTTGGTGCGGCCCTCCTCGTTGCGGGGTGCACCACCGTAGACGGACCCGCCCCTCCGATCGAGGGTGCGTCGGCGGAGAATGATCCCGGCTTTGCCGGGTATTATCTGTCCGAGCCCCTGAAGGTCACGCCGTCGGCACCGCAGTACCCCCTCCCCCTTGACCCCGAGAATATTACGAACTGGGACGAGGTCGTCGCCGCCCTCGACCTCGGCGAGGGGGAGCAGGCCCTCCTCAAGGAGCACGGGTTTGTCGTCGCCGCCTACCCGTTCGGCCCAGAAAGCCAGATCGTCAGGCCGTACAGGACGCTTGGCGAGCATGACGTCCCGCTCTTCCTCTCCTCTGACACCCTCTACCATCTCTATCATGCCCAGTTCGACGACACCCTCTGCCGGATCGAGATGGACGCCCTCGCAGGCGACCTCCTGGCTCTCGACACCGCTCTGCTCAACGCCTCAGAGGGAGCCTATCGGCAGAGTTCTGGCGAGGCGAAGGAGGCGGCCAGGTTGAACATGGGCTACTATGCCGTGGCCGTCGCCCTCCTCGACCCTTCAGCCCACCCTGTCCCGGCCGAGGTCCGTGACGAGGCCGCGGCCGAACTCGCCCTCATCGAGGGGCAGGCCGGGCTTGCGCCCTCGCCTCTCTTTTCGTACACCGAGGACTACACCCAGTACCGCCCACGCGGCCACTACACGAAGTCAGAGGAATTGGAACACTATTTCCAGGCGATGATGTGGCACGGACGGATGCCCTTCCTCCTCAACGCCACCCGCGAGGTCAGTGAGGAGGAGGCGCGCGTCCAGACCGCGGCCGCCGCCCAGACCTCGGCACTCCTCGTCGCCGACCCTGACCTGAAGGCGCACTGGGACCGCGTCTATGAGGTCACCTCCTTCTATGTCGGCTACGCGGACGACCTCGGGCCCGCGGACTATATCGCCGCGATGGAACGGCTCTTCGGCGAGGCGAAGCAGACCCTCGCTCCTGACGAGGTCGAAGCACTCAGGCAGGAACTCCTGACCCTGGCGCCGCCGACGATCTACAGCGGGACCGGCTACCAGATTGTCGGGTCGCCTGAAGAGGCGCGGGCGGTGCTCAACGCCACCATGGGCTTCAGGTTCATGGGCCAGCGTGCCGTCCCCGACTCGTACGTCTTCTCAGAACTTGTCTTTCCGTACACCGGCACGTTCAACGGGACCGGTGCGCCCTTCACCATGATCGACGAGGAAAGGAGCATTCCGACCGGCCTGGACCTGATGGCCCTCCTCGGCTCAGACCGGGGCCGCGCTCTCCTGGACGAGGGCGGGGACAGCGCCTACATGAACTATGCTACGATCTATGGCAGGCTTGAGGAGGACCTTGCCGCGCGCAACGAGACCGAGTGGCACCAGACCCTCTACTGGGCCTGGCTGGACTCGCTCCGCCCGCTCCTCGTCGAGTTCGGGGAAGGCTACCCGACCTTCATGCAGACCCGGGCCTGGCAGGAGAAAGAACTCACCACTTCGCTTGCCTCATGGACCGAACTCCGCCACGACACCCTCCTCTATGCCAAGCAGAGTTATACCCTCGCTAAGGGTGGTGTGCGGCTCCCCCTTGAGACGCCAGAGATCCCGGGTTATGTCGAGCCGGTCCCGGAGGCCTACCACCGCCTCGCCGCCCTCAACGCCATGACCGCCGACGGGCTCTTTGACCTCGGCGTCCTTGACCCCGACGCAGAGCACCGGCTCAGCGCCCTTGGCGAGGTGATCGACCGGTTCACCGCCCTCTCGATGAAAGAACTCGAAGGCGTCCCCCTCACCGCCGATGACCATGCCTTCATCAGGGGCGCCGCCGAGACCCTCGACGGCCTTGTTCTCGGCCTTGAGGAACAGACGACTCTGGTCGCCGACGTGCACTCAGACCCGTACGATGACATCGTCCTCGAAGAGGGCGTGGGGTACGTCGACCTCATCGTCGTCGCCTGTCCCGCTTCAGACGGCGAGGCCACTCTCTGCGCCGGTCCGGTCCTCTCGTACTACGAGTTCACGCACCCGCTCGACGACCGCCTCACCGACGAGGCATGGATGCAGATGCTCAGGGACGATCCCCCGCCCAGGCCCTGGTGGACCGCCGGGTATGCGGCGGTGGCGTGAGGTGCGTTCCTTCCTGACCGGGGTGGGGCGCCTCGTCGTCGTCAGGTGAGTGGGATTGAAATACCTCTCCCGCTCACCTTTTTTCCAGCATGCACGGCTATCTTGCGATCACCCGCCCGGTCAACTCGGTCGTCGCCGGGCTCGCCGGGGTGCTCGGTTACCTCATCGCCACCGGCACGGTCAGGCCTGAGGCGGCGTTCCTCATCGGGATCATCGCCCTTGTCACCGCCGCAGGCAACACCATCAACGACTACTGCGACGCCGAGATCGACGCCGTCAACCGCCCTGACCGCCCCGTACCTTCGGGTGCGGTCTCCAGGCGCGGGGCGCTCGTCTATGCCGCGCTCCTCTTTACCGGCGGCGTCGTCCTGGCGTTCTTCACCAACGTTCTCTGTCTTGGGATCGCCGTCTTCAACTCGGTGCTCCTGGTGCTCTACGCCGTGCGCCTCAAGGGTACTCCCTTTCTTGGCAACCTCGCCGTCGCCTACCTCTCGTCCTCGATCTTCCTCTTCGGCGGGGCGCTCGCCGGGCCCGCGGGGCTTGCCGCCAACCTCCCGGTGGCAGGGGTCACCCTCCTCGCCATGCTTGCCCGCGAGGTGCTCAAAGACGCCGAGGACGTCGAGGGCGACCGCGCCGGCGGGGCCCGGACTCTCCCGATGATCCTCGGGGTGCCCAGGTCGGTCGGGCTTGCCCTCGGCTTCGCCCTTGCGGCCGCCGTCCTCTCGATGCTCCCGGTCTTCCGGTGGTGGGGCCTCCCGTACCTCCTTGCCATCGGCGCCCTCAACCTTCTCGTCTTCGTCAGGTCGGCGGGGGTGCGCGAGTGCGCCACGCCGGCCTGTGTCCGCGACTCCCGCGTCACCTCGACCCTGAAGAAAGGGATGTTCCTCTCGTTGCTGGTCTTCACCGCCGCCGCGGTGATATACTGAACCTGAAAAAAATCAAAAAATATCCCACCTTTTCGATCCAGTCCCGCAATGTGGACAGGCGGGTGAAAAATAATTTATACCGGCTGGTGATCTCTTCCTCAAAAATATAAACAAACCGAAACCTTTTCTTCTCTCGCACGGTATGATCGTGTGGAGAGCATGAAGGTCTATCAGCGCGGGGACACCTATATTGCACCAAAAGGATCTTTTTTTGACGGAAATATCTATATCCCTGGAAATTTTATCGTCCCTGCTGAGACGCATATCTGGGGCCGCCTCGATGTCGACGGCTGTCTCGAACTCGGGCCTCTCTCGACCGTCGGCGACGACGTCACCTGCGGCTCAGGGGTCATCGGTCCAGGGGTGCGGATCAAGGGGGTGCTCTCGTCGGCCGGCACGCTCACCATCTCTGACCGGGCGGAGATCCATGGCGTCAATGCCCAGGGGGACATCATCCTCAGGCCAGGGGCGGACGTCGGCGAGGTGAGGAGCGAGGCCACCATCTATGTCTACGGCAAGATCGCCTCGACCAAACTCACTGGCAAGAACGTGAAGGTGATGGGGAATTAGCGGCAGATCCCCTGCCTCAATGATCAGTACTTTTTTTGGCTCTGTAGAATCTCTTATCAATTCTTGATACACGTGTGATTCACCAGCCTTCCTATTGTTTCTTGCTCAGGGTGCGGCTTCCGGATCTCTGGATGAAGAGTGGGCCGGAGAGGGATCCATTGATATTCATGGGGGGAATTGTGCCGTTCTTGTTCAATCTTCATAGTGAGGGCTTAGGGTGCCGGAGGCACCTGGAGACCGTTGCCCTCGCGCTGGGGGACTCCGCCCCCAGACCCCCGCTGATGAAGATTGGCGGAGGATTGCGTCCCATCTTCATGATCTCAACTCTTCCTTTCCGTCCTCATCGCCATCCCTGGGGTCCTGGGACAGCGCCCCCGGCGGGGGGAGGGGGAAGGCGACAGATGCATGGGTGCGCGATGAACACGTGGGGATCTCTTCATCGTCATCCATCGCCATCAATCGGTGAGGAGGAGGGGCGGAGAGTTCTGGGATGATCTCATTGATATTCATGGAAGGAATGGTGCCGTCCCTGGCCAATCTTCATGACAAGGGCTTCGGTGTCGGAGGCGCCTGAAGCTTGTTGTTTGAGTGATCGGATGAGAGAGAGGGAGAGCATGAGATCTGATTACATGTACGCACGCCCTCGCGCCGGGGGCTGGCCGCCCCCGGACCCCCGCGATGGCGATAGGTGGAGGACCGCTGTCCTGTGATCAAGGGGGATGCTTCTCCCAATTGTTTCGACCGCGTCCCTCCCTCGACCAATCTTCATGGTGAGGGCTTCGGGTGCCGGAGGCACCTGGAGACCGTGTCTAATTTTTGAAGACGAACAAAAGAGTCGAGAAAAGGACTATGTAGAAATCCTCACCCCCCTTCCCTCATGAATCTCGCCGGGGGCGCTGCCCCCGACATCGATGTTTGGGAAGGCGTGATGATCAGAACGTGCCGCCCTCTTTGCGACTCTTCATTGCAATCTCGCACCGGGGGGCGAGTGCCCCCCGGACCCCCCCGGCGAGGATAGGCGGGGGCGGCAATGACGTGATGATCCTATGTGGTGTCCTGCTCCGAAGAGGGAACAAGGATCCACTCACTGGAGACCAACAAGAATTTTCATCCCGTATGCGTGAACCCCGAGTTCATGCCCGTTTCTACAGAGTCGAGAAAAGTGAAATCTATCTTGATCAGGCCAGAGCCAGGCACATGAAAACCCGGCACCAGGCCTCCCCCTTTCTTCAAGTATTCCCTGGGACACTCTCAGAGCCAAGTCCGATCTCTGCGATCTCGGTGAGGTCGTTCCAGTCGAGGACGGTCTCGACGCACCCGTCCTTGAGGGTGACCACGCCCATCCCGATGAGCCCGATCCGGTCGCAGAGTTCGAGCCCCTCTTTGATCTCCATCAGGCACCCGACCCCGATGACCGCCTCAGGATGGTACTGCTTTACCATCCGCTTGATAAATGTCGAACCAGGCACGATGAAGACCCGGTAGCCCATCGCTTCATATGCATCGATCTCAGACCCGATGGCGCACCGTTTGCACCGGCGACAGACCAGACCTTCAGGGGTAAGGCGGGCCGGGCAGTCCCCTGCCCTCAGGCACTGGGGCAGGAAGATCGCCCGCTTTTTCACCGGTGTCTCCCCGAACGTCTTCATGTTCATGGTGTTGTGGAGCCTGATGAAAAAGGTGACCAGGTCCTTGTCGTCGAACCCGAAGAACTTGCAGATCCCCTTGATCATTCCCTCAAGCAGGACCATCCCGCTCTTCATCAACCGCGGGAAGTAAAACTCTCCGTTCCTGACCGAGAACGTGGCAATGGTCATGACAATAATCGCCCCGACGAACATCCCGATGAAGATAAGGACCGTGATCTCGCCGATCAGCGTCATCAACGGCGTCCAGAGCGGGCTTGAGAGAAACATGGTTGACATAAGATATGGGAAGGGAATTTATATATTCCGGGGTCAAGGCATCGGATCGAAGGGCGGCCTCAACACCCCCTCCTCGGTGATGATCCCGCTCACCAGGTCGAGAGGCGTGGCGTCGAAGGCGTAGTTGGTGCACCGCACGCCTTCCCGCACCGTCCGCCTGCCATTGAAGACCGCGATCTCCTCCTCGTCGCGCTCCTCGATCTCCACCTCGTCCTCGCCCAGCACCTGGTCAAAGGTCGAGCGCGGCGCCGCCACATAGAAGGGGATCCCGTGGTGGCGGGCGCAGACCGCGTGCATGTAGGTCCCGATCTTGTTGAAGGCCACATCGCGGGTGATCCGGTCGGCCCCCACGACCACGCAGTCGATCTCGCCTTTGCGCATCAGGAACGCCGCGGTCGAATCGGTGATCACCCGCACCGGGATCCCGTCCTCTGCGAGTTCGAAGGCGGTGAGACGCCCCCCCTGCAGGAGCGGCCGCGTCTCGCACGCCGTGACCGAGACTTTTTTGCCGGCCTCGACCGCCGAGCGGACGACCCCGAGCGCCGTCCCCCAGGTCGAGCAGGCCAGGCCCCCGGCATTGCAGTGAGTGAGCACCCGTGCGCCGTCAGGGATGAGCGCCGCCCCATGGCTCCCGATCGCCCGACAGGTCGCCTCGTCCTCGGCGGCGATGCGGTCGGCCTCGACGACCGCCGCCTCCTTTGCGGCTCCGACCGATTCTGCCGCCCCGGCGGCGGCGAGCACCCGGTCGATCCCCCAGCCCAGGTTCACCGCAGTCGGGCGCGTCGCCCTCAGGAACTCGGCGGCATTGACGGCCTCGGCGAGGAACCCTTCCATCTCGGCGGCCTCGCTCTGCATTGCGGCCATGGCGACCCCGTAAGCCCCGGCGATCCCGAGGGCCGGCGCCCCCCGCACCTCGAGCCGCCTGATCGCCCTCGCCAGGCGTTCGAGATCAGTACACTCCACCATCTCCAGGTGTTCAGGGAGGAGAGTCTGGTCGATAAAGACGATTCCCTCACCCTTGCGGGCGATGGTCCGCGGGATCACGCTCCCACCTTGCGCGTGTCCTGGTAGGCCCGCATCGCCGCCGCCCCGGCCATCGCCACGCAGTCAGGGATATCTTTCGGGGCGACCGCCGTCCCGGCCACATAGATCCCGGGCCTGAGCGTCGAGACCGTGTTCATCTTCTCGTCCTTGATATGCACAAACCCGGTCGGCTCCAGGGTGATCCCGAGCCGCCCGGCCAGTTCCTCGGCCCCTGCCGGGGGCTGCATCCCGACTGAGAGGATGACAAGGTCTGGGTGGAGGTACTCGACCTCCTCGCTCTCCGTGTCCTCGACCATCAACTCGAGCCCGCCGTCCCTGGCGGCGATCTCGCCTGGCATCCCGCGCAGGAACCGAACGCCCATCGCCTTGGCCCGTTCGAAATATTCCTCGTAGCCCTTCCCATAGGCCCTGAGGTCCATGTACAGCACGGTCACCTCGGTCCCTGGATGGTGCTCCTTGATCAGGATGGCGTTCTTGACCGCCGCCATACAGCAGACGCAGGAACAGTACGGACGGTCGATCTGCATGTCCCGCGACCCCACGCACTGGAGGAAGGCGATGCTCTCCGGCACCGCCCCGTTCGAGAGCCGGCGGAGTTCGCCCTTCGTCGGGCCGCTCGCGTTGATCATCCGCTCGAACTCGAGGTTGGTCACGACGTCGGGGAGCTGGAGGTACCGGAGATTGGGCTTCCGCGAAGGGTCGAAGGTGGCGTAGCCCGTGGTGATCACCACCGCGGCGGCATGGACCTCGGTCTCTTCCTCGTGGTCCTCGTCGTCCCTGAGCACGGCGTCCTTGCCGCAGGCCTCGTAGCAGAGCCCGCAGTCGATGCAGTGCTCGGCGTCCCTCACCGTGATGTTCGGGACGGCCTGGGGCATTGGTTTGTATACCGCCTTGCGCACCCCGATCCCGGCGTCGAACCGGTTGTAGACCTCGACCGGGCAGACCTCGGTGCAGTCGCCGCAGCCATTGCACTCCTTCTCGTCGATATAGCGGGGGTGGCGGAGGAGGCGGACCGTGAAGTCCCCGACCTCGCCCTCGACCCCGACGACCTCGGTGCAGGTATGGAGGGTGACGAGCGGGTGGCGCTCGACGTCGACCATCTTGGGGGAGAGGATGCACATCGAGCAGTCGTTCGTCGGGAAGGTCTTGTCGAGCATGGCCATATGCCCGCCGATCGTCGGTTCGCGCTCGACGAGGTGGACCTTCACTCCATGATTCGCAAGGTCGAGAGCGGCCTGGATCCCGGTGATCCCGCCGCCGACCACGACCACGTCAGCCACGCCTATACCTCCCGGCCAATTCGACATAGACACGTGCATTCTCCCTGATGTGCTCGCGCTGCTCAGGGTCGACCTCCTTGACGACCTTGCCTGGGACGCCGAGGACCACGGAACCCGGCGGGACGACCTTGCCTTCGGTGACCACCGCGCCGGCGCCGATGATCGAACCTTCTCCGACGACCGCCCCGTTCATCACGATCGCCCCCATCCCGACAAGCACCTCGTCTGAGATGGTGCACCCATGGATAATGGCGCCATGCCCGACCGAGACCCGTTCGCCGATGATGCTCGGGTGACCGGTGCTGCCGTGGACGACGGCGTTGTCCTGGATGTTGGAGTCGGCGCCGATGACGATCCGGTCCCGGTCGCCCCTCACGACGGCGCCGAACCAGACCGCCGCTCTCTCGCCGAGGGTGACGTCCCCGAGTACCGTGGCATTCTCTGCAATGAACACCTCGTCGCCGATGCGCAGATTGTGGTTCATATTATAGTATGGGTTTCCCCATTACTATCAATGAAGATTATGGTCGGGGGGACCTTCTCACCCCTTCATGCCGGGCACAAGAAACTGATCTCGCGCTCATTCGAACTCGCGGGCCCTGACGGTCTGGTCGTCCTGGGGCTTTCATCCGACAATTTTGCGGGCAGGAAGAGCCACCCGGTCACGACCTACGAGGCGCGGAAGGAGGCGCTGGAAACATATATTCAGAGTCTTGGCACCACGGCGAGGTGGGAGGTGGAGCCTCTCTACGACCGTTACGGTTCGGCGCTTGATGTCGATTTCGATATCCTGGTCGTCTCAGAGGAGACGCTTCCTGTGGGGCTTGAGATCAACAAACTCCGCCGTGCCAAGGGGAGGGAGATGGTGGAGATCCACCAGATCGCCTGTGTCCTTGCCGAGGACGGGCGGTGGATCTCCTCGACACGGATCATCAGGGGCGAGATCGACGATGCCGGGAGACTGATCCCCCGTGATAAATAAAAACGCCCCTAGCTTTCAGAAATAGACCCCCCCGGCAATCACCTGGTACCTGGCAGGGACCTGGACAACCCCTGAGGCGGTGACCGGCACGACCGTCTTCACCGTCGTCGTCAAGGTATCCTCTTTCACAAGATGTTTCATGCCTCCGCCGCCCCTGTACTCAAGGCTGAACGAGACCTGGGTCTGGTCCTCCGGCCCTGGTGCAAGCCCGTCGAGGAAGACGGCGGTGGTGTAGGCCCCGTCTGGCACCTGACAATATTCGGCGAGGCTCGTGTTGTCTGGCGTCCTGAGCACGGGTGCCAACAGCCGTGGTTCTTCTTTTGTCTCATGCTCTCCGACTCCGAAGGGGGCGAAGATGTCTGAGGCGTTGCGTTCTGTCGTCGTGAACGCAAGCATCCTCCCGTAGGGGGTATCCTGTACCGCCACGTTCCATCCCTCGACCTGACCTTCAGCGAACGTCTCCTCGCTCATCACCTGCTCGCCATCCGTATTCACAGGGAGAGGGACCATGATCGTCGCGGTGCCGTCCACAGGAATGCCGGAGAGGCCGGTGACCTCGATCACGTAGGAGTTGACCGAGAGTGTGGTCTCGACGAACGCAGGGGCGATGAGGAGGAGGCCGGCCGCCGCGACGACGAGGCAGGCGGTGACCACCAGGGCCAGGATGCTCCTCGTCTTTTTTCTCTCCATCTCTTCATACCCTCTGTGAATGGGATCTATCATGGCGGAATTATATGCATTGATCTGTCAGCGTAGCCTTCAGATCACATGCCTTCACATCTTGAATCGCGCCGGGGGTTGCACCCCCGGACCCCTCCGACGAAGATAGCCGAGGGGCGGCACGATGCTCGACTTCGATTCACTCCTCGAACGCGAGGATGAGGGTCAAGCATCGATCCAGTTCTGAGATGATATTTTCATCGCGTATGTGTGAGGCGGGCGCTCGCCTCATGAAATATTCTACAAGACCTGGAAAATCTTTTTTTCTCGCGAAAGGGCAGGGTGAACGCGTTGTCGCTGTTCCAACTTATCCGGTGAGTTCGACCTCGCCTGCCGCGAGCGGACGGCAGCAGATCCTGCCGTTATGGACATCTCTCATCACGGCATCGATCTTTCGGGAAACATCTGCGCGGTAATACGCCTCACCGCACCGATCGCAGATGTAAGCAGGAACATCTTTGATGACGATGATCTTGTCTCCGACCCTCGCGATGAACTCAGTTTTCCCTTCGTGCAGGGTTCCTTTACAGAACGTGCACCTTTCTGGAATCATTCTCTCTTCCTCCTTGTTCGTGTATCGGTCCAGTGTTCGTCATCCGGCATGGAGGCGGTGATCACCCTGAGGTGGTCTGTGCAGATCCCGAGTACTACGTGATAGGGACGGTCCCCTATAAAACCGAGCATGAGCCGGGACGGGCAGGGCTCATCGTCGGGATATGATTCGATCACCTCGCCGCTCCTGATCACCAGAGAGATCATCGGTGGAGATGTTGCGCGCAAACATCCTGACCCGGGCGTGATGGGAGATGATGACCGAATCCTGGTCAAGCAATGCAGTGATCTTTTCTCTGTCGTGATTCACATGCTCTCTCCGGTGTATGTCTGCTCTCTCTCGCGGATACGAAAATGTTCTCATTTTATCCTGGGCGGGAAGATGCCGACGCGATCTGACCGGGAAGGTGCTCGTTCAGAAGACCTGAAGATGCGAGTGATGGATCAGATGTGCCGTCCCTATCACAGGATCTTTGCCGCCATATCACGTCCGGGGCGGCACTACTCTTCCCCTGAAAAGAGTTCCAGGATGATCTCTCACTCAAAATTCTCTGGCCGAGGAGGCATTCGACGGATTCTATAGATCCGCCCGTCCATGGTCACGTCGACACGGAGTGTTTCGAGTGGTTCGTCGGTGTTGATGGTGGAACGCTCGATGGAGACAACATAGAACTCTTTGGGATAATCCGGGTCTGAGATACTGAGCGTCGAGGCATCGAGCGTTCTGACCGAGATCTGGAACGAGACATTATTGATTGCTTCGGGAACTCATGGATGAGAAAGAGCAATAATAACAGCATCTGATCGAGAGATCGGTTCTGTAGAAGAATTGTCGTCATATTCAGATGGATTCATGGGCTGTTCCTGAACGCACCCGGCACAGTAAATAAAGAGGACGAGGAGGAGTGCGATCACTCCTCCTCTCCTTCGGTCACGCGATCCATGCGTGGGACAGGGAACACTCGGAATGGTCCTTGCCTTCAATGACCCTGAGACTATGGGTGTTCATATCTCTGGTGGCGGGATAAAATTGTTGACCTGGCTCTGGAGAATCCCTCGGTTACTCCTGGGATGGATTCGACTGAACGGCGTTCCCACAGCCCCACACCGGGGGCTCCCTCGAAAATAGAGATTTCTCAAGCCCGCTCGCGCTCGCAGTCCTCGGAATGCGAAGATCAAAGATCTTCTGGACTTCCTCCGGTCGTCCCCCAGGATGACGATGGAGTCGGGGAGGCAACACATGGATGATCATGAAGGGGGTGTTGCCCTGTCCGCCGCCTCTCGCTTGCGTGGGGGAACGCGGAGGCGTCGACCCCTCCCTCAAAACTATCAAAAGGATCTCTAAAGAGCCAATCGTCCTCGTAAGGTCCATTGTTCTGCGGCCCCCAGGCTATCACCTTTGTCGGGGTCATCACCCAGGTGGGACAGATTTCTGAAAGCCGCGCCCTTAGTCCTCTTGTCATTCTCGCGGCCAGATCGAAGCTGATAAATACACCCAGAGTACTGCCATTCTATTGTAGTAGAATGATCCGGGATACCCACATCCGATCCCCGGCCACAAGGGAGCCGTACACATGGCGATCAAATTATTTGACTCTGAATTGAGGGTCATGGAAGTCCTCTGGAAAGAGGGGGATACGACCGCGAAGCAGATCGCAGAGATCCTGAAAGAGCAGGTGGGCTGGAGCAAGACGACCACCTATACGGTCATCAAAAAGTGCGTGGAGAAAGGAGCGATTCAAAGGATCGACCCGCACTTTGTGTGCCGCCCGCGTGTCACGCGGGAAGACGCACAGGAATTTGAAACAGATGAACTTATCGAGAAGATGTACGACGGTGCTGCCGACCAACTTGTCGCCTCTATATTAGGGCGCAAGAACCTGTCCAGAGACGAGATCGAGCACCTGAAGCAGATCGTCAACAGTCTGGAATGAGGTGGTGGGTATGTCGATACTCAGTATGACACTCTCCGCGTCTATCCTCATACTGGTGGTCGTGGCGGTCCGTGCGATGTTCCTGCTCAGGCTACCCAAAATTACCTTTCTGGTACTGTGGGGCATTGTGGTGTGCCGTTTGCTCGTTCCGTATTCCATACCGTCGCGGTTTAGCGTCTATACGCTGATGGACCGGGTGGGAAGTATGTTCTCGGAACAGATTGTCACTCCGATCTCGACAGCTGAAGGGATTCACTCTCTTGTTATCGCTTCAGAAACACCCGCACCCTCAGTATCGTCTGCCCTGTCCGTCTCCCCCCTGACACTGGTGTGGTTGGCCGGCATCTTCGTCTGTGCCCTGTTCTTCATCGTCACGCATGTACGATGCCGTCGAGAATACCGGACGGCGTTGCCGGTTGAGAGCGACTTTGTGGCTGCGTGGCAACGGGAACATCCGACATGGCGACCTGTGCAGGTCAAACGTTCAGATACAATTTCCGCTCCGTTGACATACGGGATCATCAAGCCGGTGGTATTGTTGCCGAAATCAATGGATTATACCGACAAACGTCAGTTGCGGTATGTCCTTGCCCATGAGTACACGCACGTCATGCGGTTTGATACGCTGGCAAAGAGTCTGCTGGCTGCTGCTCTGTGCGTTCACTGGTTCAATCCTGTGGTGTGGGTGATGTATGTCCTTGCAAACCGGGATATCGAACTTGCCTGCGATGAAGCGATCGTGCGGACGTTTGGTGAGACGACGAGATCTGCGTATGCTCGTACCCTCATCACCATGGAGGAAAAGAAAAGCGGACTGACTACTTTATGCAACAACTTCAGCAGAAATGCGATTGAAGAAAGGATCGTGTCCATCATGAAAACAAAGAAAACGACGACTTTTGGTATTGTCCTGGCACTGGTGCTTGTTGTTGGTACTGCAGCAGTATTTGCAACATCAGGCATATCAAGAATCGCAATTGGAGATTACACCGCTGGCATCACATATGTGGTCGAGGGAGAAAATGATAATTTTCAGACAACCCTAAATGTCCCTACTGAGCAGGATTTATTATCTGAATATGGTGCATATGGCATCTCTTTTGATGAAAAAGGTAAAATGTGTTTTAATGGAGAGCCCGTCAGATACTTTTGGGATGGTGCCGAATTAGACGATAATGCATCGTCTGTCTATTACGAATACCTTAACGCTGATGGTACGGTTGATGTCCATACAACGCGAAACGTGATAGACAATGGAGATGGGAGTGAAAATCCTTTTGGTGAATTAATAGGAATTGAAAGATATAGCCAAGAGGAATATAAACAAAGAGACCTGTCTGATTTGAAAAAGTCGTCTGGACCGGACACCTATGTAGCGGACGTATCGGGAGGATCCGGACAGGATGAATCAGTTGCACAGAGGTTTTCCAAGTATAAGGGATATGGAATTGAGTACAGAGAACGAGAAGGAGGCAGCGTTGGCAACGTCTATTATAACGGACAAATGGTACGGTTGTTTATAGATGAAAACAAATGGGGGGGAATTTTTACCTATCGGTCTGTTGATGGTGGTGAAATCATTGTTCATACGATTTATGACGAAAATGGAAAGTTGGTTGGAGTGGAAAAAGAATAAGTAACTGCTCTTTCTCTTCTCGTCAGGGGCATCCAGGGTTATTTCAGCCTGGAGACGGCAGTTCCAATCCCGGAAAATTATCCTTGTGTTCTGGTTGTGGGCCGCCTCGAGTCGGTATGTGGGCGGGAGTGGACCCTATCAGAGAGTTTTCTGGCGAAGTGTAGGGGTATCGTTGATGGGTTGAACGAGAGGGAGATGCAGGCAGTGCGCGAAAGATATCCTTCTCCTCACAACCGGGAGGAGGTACGTTATGATTTTTCAAACCTTCCCACATTCCCACGTCGGGAGTTCCCTCGGAGCATCGGGGGAGGGCACCCTGGTTTTTAGGATCTTTTTTTAGCTTTTTCGGCCCTACTTTCATTTCGACGGCCCGGAGGATGCGAGTGAGAGCGTTTTCGAGAAGACCAATAAGTCTCACGCCCTTTTCTTCAATTTGTTTCACACCTCAACTAAGCTCAGAAGAGCAGCCAGACTCCGAATCCGATCAGGATAATTCCACTACTGACTTTCATTATTTCTCTGTATTCTCTTATCTTACTCAATGAAACATATCCTCCGAAGATCCCGATTCCGATAAACGGCGTAAGCACTCCGAGACCGAAAATCAATAGGAGCGAGAGGTCCTGTATCGTGCCGTCGATCAGGATCTTGCTCAGCAATATGAGGATCATCGGTGCGGCACACGGTGCTTTGACGATCGAGAACAGCATGCCCAGGAGGAATAATCCGGCCAGCGAGGTTGAATATTTCCGTACCGAGGAATCAATGAAATTGTTCGTGGTCACCGGGAACGTTATCAACCCTGTCAGGCTAACCCCCGCGAGTATCGTGATCAGTCCCGCTGCGACTGATAGATAAGGCCCGAATCTGCCAAGCGATATCCCCACCAGCAGGACGCAACATCCCATGATGATGTATGCGGCAACCAACCCCATGCCGAATATCAACGAGTTCATGAGACTGCTTCTCAGACCTTTGCAAGAACCGGTGACATATACCAGTATAAACCCCAATATTGCCATCAGGCAGGGTGAAAAGCCGGAGAAGAGGCCCAATGAATATGCAAGCGGGATGTTCCAACTTATTGCAGGTGGCCCGCTCTCCTCTTCGGTTCCGGAGAGAGATTGTCTGATCGCCACTCTGACATTCTCTTCGGTGATCTCCTCTCGGGGAATTTTGATCGTGCTGTTCACGACCACCGCGGGAACTTCGAAAAATCCATATTGATGCCATCGTTCCCATCCATCAGGTGTATTGACATCAATTTTTTCCACATTCAATGATTCCCCATATATTTCTTCCAGATCTGAAATTATCGGGGAGGTATCTTCGCATTCGAGACATCGGGGCGCGTGAAAATATTCTAATTGAATAACGGATGCATCGACGGTAGGAATTAAGCCGATGAAACTGATAATCACTGCAACGGCAATAACCTGGAAAATAAATCTATTGCCCATATTAATGTCCCTCGTTCACGAATCGCGTATTTCGATGAACCGGGCGGTTCAAATTCATCGGACAATACATCTCGATTCCTTTCTATGATACGAAATGATGGGCTTTTCTGCGTGCGTTATTCTATGGTTCGGAAGATGATGCGCACGCCTTCATTTCCTCTTGCTCCGAAGGATCAAAAAAGTCCCCAGTAAGGCAAGGATACTCAGATGGAGACCAAACCCCGGAACGGTCCGACCTGATGGTTCCATCTCCAGATCACATTCGTTCGTCAGATTCTCGAACTCGATTTCACGATGGAGATCTTTATACCCCTCTTTCCTGACGGTGATGTTCTGCCGGTATCCCGGTGCGTTCTCTATCAGGTACCTGCCGTCCTGGTCCGTGGTGTTCGTCACCGTGAGAGGTTCGTTGTCGAGCGTAAATTCCGACTCGAATTCTATCGATGCACCGGCGATCGGGCCGTTGTCCGGATCAGTCACCCTGCCCGAGACGGTGATCGCCGGAGGCGGGGGCAACCCGATGTGGATAGTCACGTTCAGGGTTTTTTCAGCCCGGTTTCCAAGATTATCAGTTGCTATGACAGTTATCGTGTTCTTTCCTGCGGAGACCGGCACAGAGCATGCGAATGTCGTCCCGTTCCCGCACGCAACTTCTCCTGTATTACTCTGAACAACCACATTCCGTATTCCTGAAGGAGCAGAGACTTCACCGACAACTGCAACATGAGGTGGAACGACGTCGATCCAGCCCTCATCTCCTTCACTAGGGGAGGTGACAATGAGATTTATTGGCTCTTCGGGGTGTGCCGTCTGTTCAGAGGGAAGACCGGAGCATACTGCAGGAAGCGTGATGACCATCAGTATGACAATAACCGGGGGTATATGCATTGCCGATCCCTGTCCAAAAAAGAGGGGGGGATCAACCCCACGGCGTGGCGTCGATCGGATCAAGAGTTCCGTCATTGTCATAATCACCCCAACCGATGAACCGCCTGGTGGACGTACTGATTGTTGATGTGTTGTATAAATATCTCATAACGCTGTTGGTTGAAGAAGAACATGAGACATGATTTGTATTGGTGTACATATCGTGCATCGGGCTGACAGCAAGAATACTAGACTGGCCGCAGAACGTCCCAGGTGCCTCATATTCGTCGAGGGCACCATAGAGGTGTAATGATTCATGCTCATAACTCCCGGGAACCGAATTGAACCTTCCCCAGTCTGCCTTACCCCAGTATGAAAGTGCGGTTCTGTCTGCATAACCCTGATCCGGGCCTACCGCATAGCCACCCATATCGTCATGGGTCAAATACAAGAGTATAACCGTATCTGCTCCAGACCAACTTTTGATCGATCTCGCCATGTCATCTGTCGTTCGTCCATCACCGTTGCTATCAGAATAGCCAATATTACTTGCCGCTTCTTCCATCCACCCATTTACTCCCCAGGCATCGCTATTATCACCAGTATTTGCTCCAGAAACAGTTACAGTATAAATCCCGCCTTCGTTGACAGCATTAGCACCTGAAGGCGCTTGTTGTCTTATTTCATGTGTCCCATAATATGCATCATCCAGTGCGTCATCTTGATGTGTGGTGGTCCATGCTCCGTCACTGCTTTGAGTCTGGAAATTCGTGATAATGTAAAGGTAGTACATCTTTCCATGTGCGTAGGGTGCTGACCGAGTACTGGGAGAAATGTAATGCTTGATCTGGTTATCGGGTGGGAAGAAGTCACAGTGATAGTTCTGATGATCCTTCGCAAGTTGTTCTCTGTGCGTCTGGACAAAAGCTACGGTTTGCTCAGTATTGAGCCCTAGAACGGAGCCTAATTCTTTGCCAAAGATGTCCAGATCATGTATGCGGTAATAACCATCGTCCACATCATAATACCTGACCAGTACTTTTTCTTCAAGGTGTTGGGAATATCTCTTGATCTCTTCCTCGGATAAGTCCCATTTCATCTTTTCGTTCCAATAGGTCAGGTAGGTTATTGTACTCTCGATGATCACTCCATCGTCTTTTTCCCTGAGGGACTGTAATTTTTCATCCGATGGTACAACAACCGGCTCCGGTACGGGCACATCGATACCGATGATGTTTGTTTTCTCACATTTTTCGTCGCTGGCGCTCACTAACGGCACCATCGTCACGCTCACCAGCACTACTGCTAGGAGCATGGAGAATGCCCGCGTTCCAATTCTTTTTACCATGTGTCTTTCCTCCATTCTCTCCCAGAGGCAGACGTACACGCTTAAGTAGAGGAGACGCGTACATTCCCTTTGCCTCCGGGCAGTGTGGGGGTCCGTCAGCACCTAGACATTGGCAACGGAACCCTACTGGGGGACCGAATCGGCCTCCACGGCGTCAAATATATTTGTATTAATATATGTAGTTTCTCGCACGATCGTCTAATTGTCGTCGGGATTTCGCTCGCCCTAACGGACATGTATGACCTAAAAAATGTACATGCTGATTTCCCGGATCTCTCGGTAGCCCGTTGGTGTGATAACATTCTCTTGTGCGTCTTCGATCTTCTGCTCCTACACGAGATGGATTGGTCGGTGATCGGACGTGCTGCCTCCTGAAGGAGTGCTCACTCGCGGCTTCCTCGCCGCCCTCCTACCACAAAAAAGAGGAAAATCTGCTCTGTAGAATACCTCACCCTTGGTTCGAGTATGATTCAAACGCCTTCCCACAGCCCCACACCGGAGGCTCAGCCCTCGAAACCCTGGGATGACATGGGTCAGGGAAGGCGGCATGGGCGACCATGACGAGGGCGTTGCCGTCCTCGACCCTATCATGTGGCAGGGTGTGTGCGGGGGGGGGGCGGCCAGCCTCCCACAGAGATGGTCATAGAGAGGATTTACCATGAAAATGATCCAGAAGATCCTCTCTTCAAGTTTGCATGAGATTTTGAACTCGTCATATCACGTTGAAGCCAATACACAGGGGATAGAAAATTCTTCTCATGGATCGGCCGCCCCCATCGACGAGATTTCCCTGCCATCTCGCGCCGGGGGCTCTGCCCCCGGACCCCCCACAGACCGAAGATAGGTGGGGGCGGCGATGGAGCGGTGTTCACACCAGTTCCCCTGTCACAAGGAGAAGGATCAAAGATCCTTCCACACCCAGAGACCTGCGCTATGAAATTTTCATCCCATATGCTTGAGGCGTGCTTTCCTCTCATGAAAAAAATTACTATGAAAATGATCCAGAAGACCATCACTCCAAGATTGCATGGCGATTTTACTCCACCAAACACCTTCTAGACTGATACGCAGAGGACAGATACTCCGTATGAACGATTCTCCCTTTTGCCTTCCCCGCCCAATCGCAATCCCGGGGGTCCGGGGGCAGCGCCCCCGGCACGAAGATGTGGGAAGGCGTGATAGAATGATCAGACGTGCCGCCCCGATCATAGAATCTTCCCCGCTGTCTCGCGCCGGGGGGCGTTGCCGCCCGGACCCCCCACGGACCGAAGATAGGTGGGGGCGGCATGATGCTCGACTTTGATTCACTCCTCGAACGCAAGGATGAGGGTCAAGAATCAATCCAGATCTGATCCGATATTTTCATCCCGTATGCTTGAGGCGTGTTCTCGCCTCATGAAAAATTCTACAGAGCCAAAAAAAGAAGAAAAAAACTCTCAGATAATATGCCCGGGGATATCGTCCTTCAGGTACCAGTCGCAGTACAGACAGTGCAGCCCCCGCTTTGTCACCTCGAACCTGCTCTTGATCGGTTCGTTGGTGTTGGAGATGCACCCTGGATTCGGGCACCTGACCACGCCCAGGAGCACCTGCGGGATCTCGACTCCCATCTTCTCGCAGACCAGGTAGTCCCTGATGATGTTGATCGTGGCATGTGGGGCGATGAGGGCGATGCGGTCGACCTCCTCGGCGCAGAGTTCGCGCTCCTCGATCTTGACGATGTCCTTCTTGCCCGACTTCTCGCTTGCCACATTGGTGGCGATGGAGAGGCACTCGTCGGTCGTCCCGGTGATCCCGAGGATCTTGAGGACATTGAGGGCCTCGCCCGCGGTGATGTGGTCGATCACTGTCCCGTTCCTGATCGGACTGATCTGTAACAGCACCCCTGGTTCCTCTTTCATCTCATCACCTCCAGGAGGAGGGCCATCCTGATCGGGACGCCGTTCCTTGCCTGCTGGAAATATTTTGCGTGCGGGAGGGCGTCGACCCTGGGGTCGATCTCGTCGACCCGCGGCAGCGGGTGGAGGACGATCATCTGCTCCCGCGCTCCCGCGAGGAGTTCTGGGGTGACCCGGTAGCTCGAGGCCACGGCGTAGTACGAGGCCGAGTCAGGGAAACGCTCGCGCTGGATCCTGGTGACGTACATCACGTCGAGGCCCCGCGTGAACTCCTTGATCTCGTCGTGGACCACGATCTCGACGCCCCGCTCGCGCAGTTCCTCGACGACGTTGGGGGGCATCTCCAGGCCCTCGGGGGCGAGGGTGTGGATGGTGACGTCGTACTGCGTGAGGGCGTAGGCGAGCGAGTGGGCCGTCCGCCCGTAGCGCAGGTCGCCGAGGAGCCCCACATCGATCCCTTCGAGCGGCATCGCCTGCCTGATCGTGTACAGGTCGATGAGTGTCTGGGACGGGTGCTGCCCTGCGCCGTCGCCGGCATTCAGGACCGGGACCGAGGCAAACTCGCTGGCCAGTTGGGCCGCCCCTTCCTTGGGGTGGCGGAGCACGATGGCGTCGGCATACCCGCTCACCACCCTGATGGTGTCGGCAAGGGTCTCGCCCTTCACGACCGAACTCGCCTCCACGCCGCCCATGTCGATGCAGGCCCCGCCGAGCCTGGCCATCGCCGCCTCAAACGACATCCGCGTCCTGGTCGAGGGCTCGAAGAAGAGCACCCCGAGGATCCTGTCCTCAAGGGCCTTGTGGTCATAGTTCCCCTCATCGATCGCCGCCGCCCGGTCGAGGAGGGCGTCGATCTCCGCCTTCTCAAACTCCTTGATTGAGATGATATGTTGCCGCATCTTACCGCCTTGCAATCGTGATGTAGCCAGAGTGTCCGACCCGCGTCGACGGTCGTGTGCCGCGTTTGCCCCGCGTCATCTCGCGCTCCATGCACTCATAGGTGTGCACCTCTGAGAAGAGCGTTGCGGCGGCGTCATAGGCCGCCCTCATCCCCTCGATGAAGGGGGTGTAGCAGGCAAGGTAACCGCCAGAGACCAGGAGGGCGTGGGCGCGGGCGACATGCTCGGCCGTGACCGGAAGGTCGAGGTGGACGATCTCGAAGCACGCCTCGCCCTCCACTTCGAGGACGTCGCAGGCCCGCACCTCGACGTTCTCAAGCCCGGCATCCTGGATGTTCTTCTCGGCCCGCTTTGCAAACTCAGGCCTCACCTCGCAGGTGACCACCGTCCGGGCGATCCCGCCAAAATAGATCGCGGCGATCCCGCTCCCGGTCCCCGCGTCCAGGACACGGTCGTTCTTGCTCATTCCGGTATAGGCGATGACCATCCCGATGTCCTTGGGGAGCATCGGGGCCCCGGTCCTGGAGGCATGGGTGAAGAAGTCGGTGGCGCGTGGCCGCCGCACCGTGAACTCGTGCCCGAGGTGGGTGGCGGCGGTGCTCCCGGGCGCCGCCCCGACCAGGGTGGCCAGGTCGAGGATCCCGAGGTCGGTGGAGAGGGTGCCCTCGCCGGCGCGTACATAGTACTCCCGTTTGCTTGAGACAAGGAGCACCCGCTCCCCTGCCTGGATCATGCGCCGGTCAGCCGCAGGATCGCCTCGGCGATATCGCCGTTGGTGGCGGTGAGTGCCTCAAGTGCGGCTTCTGCAGAGGCGTTGGTCTGTGCCATCACCAGTTTGACGTCTTCGTCAGGGATCTCGATGGCCGCAGGCTCGAACCGCGCCTCGCCATTGATCTGGTAGGTGGTGGTCCCCTGCATGAGCGTGGCCACGACCTCGGCCTCGTCGAAGACATAGTTCCCTTTCTCGGTCTCGATGACGACCCGCTTGACGTCCTCAAGCGTCTCCATCTGCATGCCGAGCTGTCTCATCATCTGTTTCATCTTTCTTGGATTGATCTTTCCGCCTGGAAACACGTTTACTTCCCTCCTTTCCGTACCTTTACCGCTACTCCATAATCAAATGCCATCATTTCGTCGCCTGAAAGGGCGGCCTCGCCGGTCCCGAGGAGGTCGTCGCCCTCACGCACCACCAGCACCTCGTCGCCCGGGCGGATCCCTGGGTCGGCGGCGATGACGTGTTTGGCAAAGGCGTTCTTCCCCTGCGCCACGAACTCGGCGGCGTCCTCCATCATCACGACCCGATAGGCCGGGGCCTGGATGCCGGTTTTGAGCCGCCGTGCTCCTTCGATCCCGAGGGTGAACCGTCCGTCCTGGGCCCTGAGGGTGACAAGCCGTTTCTTGTCCAGCATCACCTGTCTGATCCGCCTGGTCCTGGACCTGACGAACCGGCACCCTTCAGGGAAGAGGGCCTCGCCTGCTCCGCGTCCGAACTGGAAGTCGGCGATGGCCCGAACCTGCTCCAGCGCGCGCGCTCCTGATCTTCCTGTCACAACACACAGACTCCTGTTTGCGGGTCCTGCCGTCTCTGCCCCCGCAGGGGCTGGTCGGTCAGTACTTGGGTGTCAGGTGGATTTAACATGTGGGGATGGAGATGGGAGAGCAGGGTGTCGCCATCTGTTCTGGCGGGGATAGGATGGCACAGGCAGGGAGGTCATCCCAAAACTCACTGGTCCTCCTCCTCACCGATTGAGAACAGTGGATGACAATGAAGAGATCCCAGTTTTTTCATCGCGCACCCATGCATCTGTCGCCTTCCCCCTCCCCCCGCCGGGGGCGCTGCCCCCGGACCCCCGGGATGGCGATGGGAACGGGAAGGCAGAATCGATGACCATGACGAAGGGGATGCTGTCCTCGTTCTATCGTGCCGCAGGGGGGTCCGGGGGGCGTGCCGCCCCCCGGTCGAGGAAAGGATTTAGAATTTCTGGAAGGGAGCACTCTGGTTCGATGAGAAGGTTTACTTCCAGAGAGTTTTGGGATATGTTCGAAGACTGATAGGTCTTTGATAGGGTCTCTGGCAAGAAATGATGGGAAGGCACGTCGGTCAGGTTCATCGTAGAATTTTTGCTCAGAGACATTCTCGAACTCGCTGTAGCTCCGTGTCTCGAAAAATTGAAAGTCACTCGATGGCGAGGGGCGTTCACTCTCGCCGGTCGCACTGCCGCCCGATGCAGGCGTCGACCAGGCCGACAAACTCCTCCTCGGCTTCCTTTGGGATGAAGGCCCCTGCGGCGATGGCATGGCCGCCGCCCGCACCGTTGAAGGGTGCGGTCGCCTCGACGAGCGCCGCCTGGAGGTCGACCCCGGCCTCGACCATCTGGTCGGTCGCCCGCATCGAGACCTTGGTGAGGGAGGGGTCTTCGGGGAGCGAGCACATCACCAGGATCGGTTTGTCTGAGTGCAGTTTGGAGAGGGCCATCCCGGCGCCGATCCCGACGACGGTGTCAGGGAAGCGGTCGCCCACGTGGATGTACTGGACGGCGCTGCGTTCTTCCACCCCGGTCCTCAGGATGTAGTGCATCAGGTCCTTGATCGCCGCCCGGTGGTGGGTGAGCATGTGCTCGGCCTCCCTGAAGGCGACGCCCCGGTCACCGGCGCAGACGGTGGCCCCGACCTCTGGCCTGGCCCAGCGCCCGCAGGCATTGAGGAGGGTGGAGAACTCGGCGGCGTTTCGCAGGGGGGTGTGCGGGGTCTCGTCAGGGAAGAGGTAGAGTTCGGCGGTGAGTTTGTCGACGTCCCCGCCGGCGGCGACGACCTGCTCGGCCAGGACCGAGGTGACGGTCCGGCGCTCGCCCTCGTCAAGGTCTTCCCAGACCCGCCACTTGCCGTTCCCGGTCCTGGTCTGGATCCCGTGGCGTTCCAGGAGCCGGCGGGCGCCCCTGGGGTTGCCGGTCACGCCAGGCACCCTGGTCTCGTTGCTGTAGGCAAGGCAGATGTGAAGGGGCCTGGTGGAGATCCCGAAGACATTGAGGTCGCGGCGGGCGGTCACGTTCCCGTACTCGATCCCGTCCGCGGCGATCGCCCTCGCCGGACCGATGAGCCCGCAGTCTTCCCTGGCCATCATGTCCCCGACATTCCCGATGACTGCGAGTTTGGCCAGGTCGCGGTTGTCGGCATCGATCGCCCTGGCGACGAGGTACGCCGCCCCTGCGGCCGAGAACTTGGAGTGGCCGTACGGGAGGGCGTTCACCTGGAGATAGGGGGTATTGGATTCCTGCGAGACGTGGTGGTCGACGATCACCACCTCGTCTGTCGAGAGTCCGTGCTCTTCGAGGAGGTGCTGCTGGCCTGCCCCGAAGTCTGAAAAGACCTTGAGGGTGTCGTCCTGGGGCACGCGGTGCATCATCAAGGGTTCGAGCTGCCTGAGAAAGACCGGGGTCGCCTTCACCCCGGCACGGGTGATGGCCTGCATCAGCACCGAGAGGCTGGTGATCCCGTCGGCGTCGATATGGGAGATGACCGTTACTTCGTCGGCGTCCAGGATCGTGTCTGCAGCTTCGCGCACCTCGCCCTCAAGACTCATGGACTGTATGTACCTTGTCGCTGTCATATAATGCATCGGGTGAAGGGCGGTGGCGGGAAAATCTGGGGACGACACCTCCTCAGATTCATCGATGGTGCCGTCTCGGCCCGATCGCTGTCCCCGGGGTTCTGGGGGCCCTGCCCCAGGCGCGATTGATGTGGGAAGGCGTGAGATCTGAATTCCTGAGACTGGAGATGTGATGATCGGACGTGCCGCCCCCGATCACAGGATCTTCACCGTCGTCTCGCGCCGGGTGGCGAGTGCCCCCCGGACCCCCCACGGAGTGAGGATAGGTGGGGGCGGCCAGATTCAATGTTCCCGCCTGGTGCCCTCTCGCGAGGAGAAGGGTCATGGATCCCTTCAGACTCAGAAGCGCCACTCAGTTTATTGTTCATCGATATGCTTGAGGCGTGCTCTCGACCTGATCGCCCTGAGCCAAAATTATCTATGCAGGAACCACGAAAAAGGACTCTTTGAGAGGATATACTATGGACTTCAGGGAATTGCGGGAGTTTTGCGAGACCGGGACGATCACCCCCGAGCGGATGCGGGCGGTGGACCGGAATACCATGGCCCTCGGGGTCAGCGGTCCCCAGTTGATGGAGGCGGCCGGGCTTGCGGTCACGGCGGCGGTGCGGGAGTCTGCCCCGTCGCGGGTGCTCGTCCTCTGCGGGCGCGGGAACAATGGCGGCGACGGGCTGGTCGTCGCCCGCCACCTCCAGGAGATGGAGGTGGACGTGGTCTATCAGGGATGGGGTTCGGCCACCCCTGGCTTCCTTGCCCAGCTCGCCGCCCTCAGGGCCTGCCCGGTCGACCTCCATGAGGTGCGGATGCCCTCAGACGTCGAGGGCCTTGCCCCCCTCTTCAATGAGGCCGACCTGATCGTCGACGCCATGCTCGGCACCGGGGTCCAGGGGACGCCGCGAGAGCCCCTGGCGACGATGGTCAGGCTCATGAACGCGAGTCCTGCCAGGGTGGTGACGACCGACGTCCCGACGCCAGGAGGGCGCTCAGACCTCATCGTCACCTTCCACCGCCCCAAGGCGCCCGGCGCCCGGGTGGCAGAGATCGGGATCCCGCTCGCTGCGGAGGTCTGCACCGGACCTGGCGACCTCATGATGCTGAGGCCGAAGGGCTCGGCCGCCCACAAGGGTGTGGGCGGCGAGGTGCTCGTCGTCGGCGGCGGGCCCTACCAGGGCGCCCCCTATCTCGCGGGGCTCGCAGCCCTCAGGGCCGGGGCCGACATCGTGCGGGTCGCCTCGCCGGTGGCCCTCCCTGCCCCTGACCTCATCCATCTCCCCCTTGCGGGGGGGCGGATCGGCCCGGAGCACCTGGAGACGCTCGTCCCGTGTGCCGAGCGGGCCGACGTCGTCCTCTGCGGCAACGGCCTGGGGACCGAGAGCCACGAGGTGGTGGCCGCCCTTGCCCCGCATGCCAGAAAACTCGTCCTGGACGCCGACGCCCTCCGCCGCCCCCTGCCCGCGGGGCATGAGACGATCTATACTCCGCATGCCGCCGAGTTTGCAAGGATGACCGGCGTCGCCCTCCCTGACGGACTTGCCGACCGGGCGAGAACGGTGCGGGCCGCGGTGCCTGAAGGGGCGGCCGTCCTCCTCAAGGGTGCGGTCGACATCGTCTCTGACGGCGCGCGCCTCCGCTTCAACCAGAGCGGGTGTCCGGCCATGACCGTGGGCGGGACCGGCGACGTCCTTGCCGGGCTGACCGCCGGGCTCTTCTGCCGTCTCTCCCCCTTCGATGCGGCGTGCCTCGCCGCATACGCGAGCGGTCTCGCCGGTGAGGCCGCCGCCGCCGGGAGGGACGCCGGGATGACCGCAACAGAGATGCTCGAACAGATCCCACAGGTGCTCTATGGTTGAGTTTACCCATATCGCCGATGACCGCGCCCATATGGTCGACGTCTCGGCCAAGCCCGACGTGGTGCGCACGGCGATCGCCGCCGGCCGGATCTACCTGCGTCCAGAGACCCTGGAGGCGATCCGCTCTGGCACCGCGGTCAAGGGCAATGTCCTGGCCACCGCCAGGGTCGCCGCCACCCTCGCGGTGAAGGACACCTCCAGGATCATCCCGATGTGCCACCCCCTCGCCCTTGGCGGGGTGGAGGTCGAGTTCGAGGAGACCGGGGAGGACGCCATCGAGGCGCGGGTCAGCGTCCGTTCGTACGGCAAGACCGGCGTGGAGATGGAAGCCCTCACCGGTGTCTCGGCCGCCCTGCTCACGGTCTGGGACATGGTCAAGTCTGCAGAGAAGGACGAGGACGGGCAGTACCCGGTCACCAGGATCGAGGGGATCAGGGTGATCAAGAAGACGAAGGGCACGGTCTGACCTTTTTTTTGCTCTGTAGAAATCCTCTTGATGAATCTCTCTGCCGGGGGTTTCCACCCCCCTGACCCCCGCCACATGATAGGCCAAGGACGGCACCCCCCTTATTATGGACATTTATTCTGCCTCCCCAATCCCATCGTGGTCCTGGGGGTCAGGAGGATGCGACCCGAGGGAGTGTGAGACGATCTTTGATCTTTGATTGAGCTCCCGGCGCACGTGATGGGAGAAGGCACCCTGATCAGAATGGCCGCCCCCTCAATTGTCAAATCTTCACCTCGTCTCGCGCCGGGGGACCGTGCCCTCCTTACCCCTTCTATGGGGATGGGTGAGGGCGGCGACAGGTGGGGTCTCCCGTGTGCCTGAGGAGAGGGGACCGGATCGGTCCTGGTGTTCGGAACAATAATATCCCCTTGAAGTCTAAGTATACAGAACCACGGGATCCGTCCCGTTGAGGAATGTGGCGCAGAACGCGCCGAACCTGAGGTGAATATCAATGGCAAAGTCAATGTATGCCTACGTCCGCGAGGCGTGGAAGAACCCTGAAACCACCGAGGTCAAGGCCCTCCTCTGGGAGCGGATGCAGACCTGGCGGCGCGAGGGTGCCGTGGTCCGTGTCGACCACCCGACCCGTATCGACCGTGCACGCAACCTTGGTTACAAGGCCAAGCAGGGCGTGATCGTTGTCCGTGCCCGGATCCGCCGGGGCGGCCGGAGAAAGCCCAGATATATCCGCGGCCGCAGGACCGCACGGATGGGGATGCGCAGGATCACCGGCGCAAAGAGTATCCAGCGGATCGCCGAGGAGCGCGCCTCCCGGAAGTACCCGAACATGGAGGCCGTCAACTCGTACTGGGTCGGCCAGGACGGACGCTACAAGTGGTACGAGGTCATCCTCGTCGACGCCAGCCACCCGGCGGTCAGGAACGACCCGGCGTTTGCCTGGGTGATCAACCCCAACCAGCGCGGTCGTGCCGAGCGCGGCAAGACGATGGCCGGTCGGAAGGGTCGTGGCATGCGCCGCAGGGGCAAGGGTACCGAGAAGACCCGCCCGAGCATCCGGTCCCACGCGAACCGCGGAAAGTAATCTCATCTTTATTTTTTTGGAGTGCACCGATGGCGTATGCCGATGCCTGTGTGCATCCTTATCCTTCAGGCGATACCTCCCCCGCCCGCCTTGCCCTTGAGGCTCGTGCATGCGGTCTTGAGATCCTCGTCTCGACTGCAGGGGCAGGGGAGTATTTCGGGGTCAGGGTGGTGAAAGGCGTCCTGGTGCGGGGGCGGACCCCCAGGGACGTCGCCAGGAGCGTACGCCGTGCGCCCCAGGATGCGCTGGTCCTTGTCGAAGGAGGGGACGACGGTTTCAACCGGGCGGTGCTCTCGACCGGGGGGGTCGACGTCCTCAGAGGGATGCACCGGGTCCCGCGGCGGGGCTTCGACTTCGTGGCCGCAAAGACCGCGGCCGACCACAGGGTGGCCGTCGAGATCGACCTTGCCCCCCTGGTCGCCTGCCATGGGCGCACAAGGCAGAAGGTCCTTGGCCGGTATGCCGACCTCCTCGGGCTCCAGCGGAAGTACGCCTTCCCCTTCTGCATCGCCAGCAACGCTCATTCGGTCCTTGACCTGCGGAGCGTGCATGATATGGTGGGGCTCTGTTCCCTTTTCGGGATGGAGAAGGACGAGGTGCATGCCGCCCTCTCCACGGTGGAAGGGCTGCTCGACCGCGAGGAGCAGGTGAGGGTGGTGGAATGAGGGCGAGACCAAAAGCCCTCAGGGCCAAGCGGCGCTATCTCCTGGTGAGGATCCTCCCGCCCTGGCGTGCGGTCGAGCAGAAGGCGCTGTACCTCGCGGTCGCCGAGGCGGTCACCTCCCTCTTTGGGGATGTCGGGGCGGCACGGGTCCAGCCGGCCGTGGTCTTCTCGGCAGGCGAGTACGCGGTCATCCGCTGCCAGCGCGGGTATGAGGACGACCTGGGCGTGGCCTGCGCCACCGTCACCTCGGTCGGAGGCGAACGTGTCTCTGTGCGGACGATTGCGTGTTCGGGGACCATCGCCGCGTTAAAAGCGCGGCTTGACCGGGATTCTGGTCGATTTCGACCTGAAAAGGTGCACTACGGCGAAAAAGAAGTGCCGGCCTTCAGATATGGGCGGCACAAGGTAGATGTGTTACAGGAAGATATTAAAGGAGAGAGCATAGTCTTTTTGACAGATAGTGAGAGTGAGGAGATCTAATGCAGCCACAATATCAGATGGGATATGACCGGGCCATCACGGTGTTCAGTCCGGACGGTCGTCTCTACCAGGTAGAGTACGCCCGTGAGGCAGTCAAGCGCGGGACGACCGCGGTGGGGGTCAAGTGCAAGGACGGGGTGATCCTCCTCGTCGACAAGCGCGTCTCGTCGCGCCTGCTTGAGCCTGAATCGATCGAGAAGATCTACAAGATCGACGACCACATCGGCGTCGCGTCGTCCGGCCTGGTCGGCGACGCACGCCTCCTGGTCGACCGTGCCAGGGTCGAGGCCCAGATCAACCGCGTCACCTATGACGAGTCGATCGAGGTCGAGACCCTGGCCAAGAAGATCTGCGACCATATGCAGGTCTACACCCAGTTCGGCGGTGCACGCCCGTACGGGACGGCCCTGCTCATTGCAGGGGTCTCTGAAGGCGAGTGCCGCCTCTTCGAGACCGACCCTTCGGGGACGCTCCTGGAGTACAAGGCCACCGGGATCGGGATCGGGCGCTCTGCAGTGATGAAGGTCTTTGAGGAGGACTACGACCCTGAGATGAATGTCGAGCAGGGCGTGCACCTGGGACTCAAGGCGCTTCATGCGGCGACTGAAGGAAAGTTCGACGTCCAGACGGTCGAGATCGGGATCATCGAACGTGAGCACCCGGTCTTCCGTAAGATGGGCTCTGAAGAAGTGAAGGCTTTCGTCGAAAAGACCGAGTTTGAGACGACGCCCGGCGAGGAGTGAGTGGTGAGATGATCCCGCTTGACCGGGCAGTCGTGGCGCGTCTGGAGACCCATGGCGAGCGGTTCGAGATCGGGGTCGACCCTGACCTTGCACAGGAGGTGCGGCAGGGCGCAGACGTCCCGATCGACGAGGTCGTCGCTGCAGAGACGATCTTTGAGAACTTTGCTCGTGGGGACCGGGCCTCAGAGGAGACCCTGACCAAGATCTTTGGGACGGCCGAGTTCGAACCGGTCGCCAGGCGGATCCTCACGAAGGGTGAGATCCACCTGACCTCAGAGCAGAGAAAGAAGATGATCGAGGAGAAGCGCCGGCAGGTGGTCACCTTCATCGCACGCAACGCGATCAACCCGCAGACCAAGTATCCGCATCCGCCGCAACGGATCGAGATGGCGATGGAGGAGGCGCGGGTGAGTATCGATCCCTTCAAGTCTGTTGAAGATCAGGTGAAGGTGGCGATGAAGGCCCTGCGCCCGCTCATCCCGATCCGCTTCGAGGAGCTGCGGCTTGCGGTGCGGATCCCTGCAGAATTCGCACCCAAGGCCTATGGGGAGATGCAGTCCTCGGTGACGGTCGAGCAGGAGGAGTGGCAGAACGACGGGTCCTGGATCTGTGTCTGCCGCATCCCTGCCGGGGTCCAGGACGACTTCTTCTCTCTGGTCAACCGTCTCTCCAAGGGCGACGGCGAGGTCAAGGTGCTTGAACAAGTATATTAACCGAGAAGTTTAACCTAGTAAGACATAATCAGGGGTAATCCAGAATGGCGAGGCGTAACCAGAAGGCAAAAGGTAAAGTCACCGGGAGTGCCGGCAGGTTTGGACCGCGGTACGGTAGGTTCATCCGTAAGAGAGTCCAGCAGGTGGAGAAAGTCCAGAGGGCGACCCATACCTGTCCGCGCTGCGACCATGTCGCGGTCAAGCGGGTCGGCACCGGGATCTGGGAGTGCCGCAAGTGCGGGTTCAAGTTCGCCGGCGGTGCCTATACGCCGCAGACCCCGTCGCTCCGCGTGGCGCTCAGGACGATCGAGCGCGCAATTGAACTCCAGGAGTAGACGCCGTGGCGAGCGGATATAAGTGTGCACGGTGCAAGCAGAAGGTGGAGATCGATATCGACTCCGAGGGGCGCAAGCAGATCCGCTGCCCCTACTGCGGGCACCGTATCCTCTTTAAGGAAAGAGGGGCCGGGATCAAAGAACTGAAGGCTCAATGACCGTCGTCACCACCTCGAGAAAGGCGGCGCATGAACTGCGGGCACTTGCCCGGCACCTCGCCTTTGCGACCGGTGCCAGGTACCTGCCCCGCGGGAAGACGGGACTTGCGGCCCTTGGAGAGGAACCGGCGGTCATTTTTTCGCGTGAACACGGCAGGGTCCGGTTCCAGGTCGTCGAAGAAGGGACGATCGTTTTTGAGATATTGGTCAGGAAGGTCACCATCTCTCCACGGGAGGGACCGATCGTCCGGACGCTCCGGGTCTCTGACCAATCGGTTTATGATGTCGTGAAAAGATATTGTGAAGCAGAACTGGTCGAGGCCACAGAGTCGTTCGTCGTCTATGACGGCCAGCAGAAGATGCGGGTCGTCCTTGAGGTGGAACCCGATGCATGAGGCGGTCTTTTCATGTAAAACACCTGCCGCGCCTCTCCTGTACCAGGCCCTCGCCCCTGAGGCCGGGGAGGTCGCGGGCTCGCGTTCGCGCGAGGCGGTCACTCTCCCTGACCCTGAGACGCTGGTGCTTACGGTGCAGGCCGAGGACGTCCATGCCCTGCGGGCGGCGCTGAACATGTGGCTCCGGCTGATCAATGTGGCAGATGAAATCCAGGAGATGATCAGGCATGAGTAGTAATATTTCCCCGAAGGTGCAGCAGCAGGTGGCGATGCTCCAGCAGATCCAGCAGCAGCTCCAGACCGTGGTCGGGCAGAAGACCCAGTACGAGATGGCAGTGAAGGAGACGAACCGTGCGGCTGAAGACCTCAAGGAGGTCGCCGACGACGCCCCGGTCTTCGTGAACGTGGGCACGGTCATGATGCAGCAGGAGAAGGAGAAGGTGCTTGCCTCGCTCACCGAGAAGGCCGAGACGCTTGGACTGCGGATCACGTCGCTGGAAAAGCAGGAGAAGGTGCTGCAGAAGAAGTTCGAGCAGCTCCAGGCCCAGATCCAGCAGGCGGTCGGCGGGCCGCAGCAGGCGGCGTAAGTCCGTCTCTTTTTTTTGGTTTTTTTGGCTCTGAACGTATCCCCAGACTCTTCTAGGGGTGCACATCATCTTGAACTGAAGTGTTTTGTTCCTGAGCGTCCGAACCCTGTCCTCCACCAGGGGGTGTGCCGCCTCCTCCTGGCCCCTGGAGATGAAGAGTGGCGGAGGATTGTGTCCTGTCTTCATGATCATCGTTCTGCCTTCCTGACCCTCTTGTCATCCCGGGGGTGGGGGGGGGGGCGCCCCCCCCCCCCCCCCCCCCCCCCCAGGGGGGGGGGGGGCCCAAAAAAAAAAAAAAAAAAACGTGTTGGACGCCCCGCGGGGGGACGGGGGGGGGGGGGGGGGGTATTAAAAAAACACCACCACAGGGTGA